>CANLUH010000001.1 GCA_947494205.1 uncultured Flavobacteriaceae bacterium
CTTTAAAACTAGTGGTGTGATTAAAGCTAATTCCTTAGCTCTTTTGCGTGCGCGTTTTTCTGATTGATAAATAGCCTGTCTACTTATCCCAAACAATCTACAGCAACGAGACAGACTTAGCCCTTGTTGTTGTCGGATTCGTTGGATTGCTTGGGTAAATACTTTTTTCTAATGGAGGTACCATGTTGTTGATCTGAGATATCAATCATCGTATTGAGTACTTTGTTTTTAAGTTTCTCATCAGATAGTTCAGCTTCTAATCTTTTTATTTTTTGGGCAGGAGTTTCTTTCATTTGAATGATGACAACCCTTGTTTTGGGTTTATTCCAGTCTAAGGTACCATGTTTTCTTAACCAAACCAAAACGGTGCTCCTTCCTTGGATGCCATATGCTTTTTGAGCTTGCTTGTATGTCATATCGCCCTTTTCTACTTGAGATACTACTGCTAATTTAAAGCCTAAATTGTAATCACGCTGTGTTCGCTTTTTCCTTGGATTTTCTGAATATTTCATAAATAAGTTGAATTTGTGTCAACTTATTTCAGGACGGGACATTATTACAAATAAAAAAAGCTCGGATTTTACATAAATCCGAGCTTTTTTATTTGTGCTTTTAGCTTTTGCCCCCAAGCCATTAGCTGTCAATAGTAAATAGCTAATGGCCAACAGCTAATAGCCATTACGGTATATTTAAATATTTATGTGTTTGTAAAGAGACTTTCCATTTAGGATTAGCCATAACGTAATCTACAATTTCTGGAATCATTTTATCTCGTTTACTCCATTCTGGTTGCATATATAAAATACAATCTTTATTCACTTTAGCGGCTTGTTCTTCGGCAAAACGAAAATCATCTTTATTATAAATTATTGTTTTCAATTCGTTTGCTTTATCATAAACACCTTGTGTTGGTAGCTTCATTTTTTTAGGCGATAAGCAAATCCAATCCCAAGTCCCAGACAATTCGTAAGCACCAGAAGTTTCAATGTGTACTTTCATGCCTTTCGCTTTTAACTGCGATGTTAATTCCGTCATGTCCCACATTAAAGGCTCTCCTCCAGTTACTACAATAGTATCACTATACTTTGCAGCATTAGCTACAATTTTTTCAGTTTCTGTAGGTGGATGTAACGAAGCAATCCAACTTTCTTTTACATCACACCAATGGCATCCCACATCGCAACCGCCTATTCTTACAAAATAAGCTGCTGTTCCTTTGTAGAAACCTTCCCCCTGAATGGTGTAAAACTCTTCCATTAGAGGTAACATTTTTCCTTGATTTACTAAATCCTGTATTTCCTGCGTCATAAGCCTGCAAATATAGCTATAAAGTTTGAAGTGAATAGACTATACACACCAATTTTTAGATTGTGAAAAGTATACGAAATAGTAATACATTCTCTTAAAGATTATTATTTTTACGGCAAATACTAAATATTATGAGTAAACGCGACGCATTCTTTAAGCACATCACCGAAGGTAATACTACAAAAGGAGACTTTATTACTTTAGGTTCTGCTATACTTGATGAAGAGACTATAACCGATGCTTTTGTAAAAATTCCTTTAAAAACAATGAACCGTCATGGTTTAATTGCAGGAGCAACAGGTACAGGTAAAACTAAAACATTACAAGTATTAGCCGAAAATTTAAGTGATAAAGGTATTCCCGTTTTACTTATGGATATTAAAGGGGATTTAAGTGGTTTAGCAAAACCAAGTCCTGGGCATCCAAAAATTGATGAACGTCATGAAAAAATAGGATTAGATTTTGAAGCTAAAGGCTTTCCTGTAGAAATCATGTCTTTATCTGAACAAGATGGTGTTAGACTTCGTGCTACGGTTAGCGAATTTGGGCCTGTGTTATTGTCTAGAATTTTAGATCTAACCGAAACACAATCTGGTGTAGTAGCAGTTGTTTTTAAATATTGTGATGATAATAAATTACCGCTTTTAGATTTAAAAGATTTCAAAAAAATATTACAATACGCTACTAAAGAAGGTAAAGAAGAATTTGAAGAAGAATATGGTAGAATTTCCTCTGCTTCAACTGGTGCTATTCTTCGTAAAATAGTAGAGATAGAACAACAAGGTGGCGATTTATTTTTTGGCGAAAAAAGTTTCGAAGTAGAAGATTTAGTGCGTACCACTAGAGACAGTCGCGGTTATATAAATATTATACGTTTAACAGATATTCAAGATAAGCCCAAATTATTTTCAACATTCATGTTAAGTCTATTGGCTGAAATCTATGAAACATTCCCAGAACAAGGTGATTCTGGAAAGCCGGAGTTAGTCATGTTTATAGACGAAGCGCATTTAATATTTAATGAAGCCTCTAAAGCTTTATTAAACCAAATTGAAAGTATTGTAAAACTAATTCGTAGTAAGGGCATTGGTTTATATTTTGTAACACAAAACCCTACCGATGTTCCAGAAGCTATTTTAAGTCAGTTAGGTTTAAAAATTCAACATGCGCTACGTGCGTTTACAGCTAAAGATAGAAAAGCAATAAAACTAACAGCACAAAATTACCCAGACACAGACTACTATGATACTGCCGAAGTATTAACCTCTTTAGGTATTGGAGAAGCTTTAGTGTCTGCTTTAGATGAAAAAGGAAGACCAACACCATTGGCCGCAACCATGTTACGTGCGCCAATGAGTAGAATGGATGTATTAACCGATAGCGAATTGCAAGACTTATTTCATGATTCTAAATTAGTCATGAAATACAATGAGGAAATAGACCGAAAAAGTGCTTACGAAATTCTAAATGAAAAAATAAAAAAAGCCGAAACTTTAAAAGCTAAAGAAGAAGCTAAAATTGCTAAAGAAAAAGAAGCCGCTAAAGCTAAAAAAGCAAGTAGTAAAAGAACGACAACAAGACGCAGAAGCACAGCACAAAATCCAATTGTAAAAGTATTAACTAGTGCTACATTTATAAGAGCCGTTTTCGGAATACTAAAAAAAGTAATTAAATAAGTACACGAACTTAAATTTACATAAAAAACAAATTAATAAATACCCATATAAAACTAAATGAAGAAACTATTTTTCTCCTTAATCGCTTTAGCAACATTAGTAACTGCTTGCCAGAAAAAAGAAGTTAATCCTTTTTTAATTTCTAAACAAAACATAGGATTACTTACAGACTCTACAACAGTTAGTGCTTTAGAAGCAGTTTATGCAAACGATTCGGTAGTTAAAAAAATTGCTGGAGATGAATTTACTGGACGCATCAACGCTATAGAAATCTATGAAAAAGGAGGCAAAAAACTTTTAGAGCTATCCCCTAGCCAAGCTTTAGACTCTACAGCAACAATTAGTAATATTAAAATATTTGATGCTCGTTTTAAAACAGATAAAGGTATTAATTTGAATAGCACATTTGGAGATCTAAAAACAAACTACACCATTTCTAGTATACAAAATACCCTAAGAAATATTGTAATTTTTGTTAATGAGAACAACACCTATTTTACAATAGATAAAAAGGAACTACCTGCCGATTTACGTTTCGATGTGTCTAAAAAAATTGAAGCGATTCAAATTCCTGAAACTGCTAAGATTAAGTTCTTTATGTTAGATTGGTAGAAAATAGCTCTAGGCTTTGATAATCTATTTAAAACAATATTATGTCTAAAAAATATACAATACAAAATGCGCCTTTTGTTGTACCAACAACAGATGGAAAACTTATAGAAGAACATTTTGGAAACGCTACCGATGGGAACTCTAAAATAAGTATTGCACACATGGTAGCCCCAGCTGGTTGGAGTGAACCATTTCAAACACCAGAATTCGATGAGTATACCTATATTATTAGAGGCAAAAAGCAATTTATTATAGATGACGAATTACTAGTACTAGAAGCTGGACAATCTATTAAAATAGAAAAAAACACAAGAGTACAATACTCCAATCCATTTACAGAAGCTTGCGAATACATTGCTATTTGCACACCTGCTTTTTCAATGGACTTGGTACATAGAGAAGACTAAATGTCGAATACTATTATTAAAATTATTGGTAGTACCCTAAACGCATTAAGTTATGTTGCGCCAAGGTATGCTAACACAAAAGCTTTAGCCCTTTTTTCTACACCTAGAAAAGGACGTATTACACCAAAGCAAGACTTATTTTTAAATACAGCAAAAAAACAATCGTTTACATATAATGAGTATTCTGTAATGTCCTACCATTGGCAAGGTAGTGGGCCTACTATTTTATTAGCACACGGTTGGGAAAGTAATGCACAACGTTGGGAAGATCTAATTTCGCTTTTAAAACCTTTAGACTATAACATTATTGCTGTAGATGCACCTGCACATGGAGCGTCTAGCGGTAAACAGTTTAATGCTGTATTATATTCTGAATGTATTAACGTTATAGTTAATAATTTTAATCCAGAAATTATTGTTGGGCATTCTGTTGGTGGTATGTCTACAGCATTTTACCAACATAAGTATCAAAACGAGTCTATTAAAAAGCTTATATTATTGGGGGCTCCGGCTCATTTTGTAGGTGTTTTTAAACGCTATGTAGACATGATGGGATATAACAAACGTATAGAAAACGGACTAAATGCACTTGTTGTAAAACGTTTTAATAAACAACCATCCTATTTTTCTACAGCCGATTTCGCCAAAACGATTACTACTAAAACGTTGGTTATTCACGATACCGAGGATAAAATTATTCCGTATAACGATGCCGAACTTATTGTAGCAAATCATAACAATGCAGCATTTGTTACTACCAGTGGTTTTGGTCATGGGTTACGCAAACCTCCAGTTTATGAACACATTTTAGAGTTTTTAAAATAGAGAAACTTAAACATTAGAAAGGAAGTTATTTTAAATAAAACAACTTCCTAAAAAACTAAACTGAGGTGAATTACCCTTTTGCTATCATTTAATTATTTAAAAACTGTATGGATTTTTAAATATAGCATCATAAATATAATTGAATGCTTTACTGAAATGCATTTCGATTGTATAAAGTGTTTATTTCATTGTATAAAAAGCATCCCGCATATTCATTTTGTCTTTTAAGTCAATCAACACTTAAACGTCTGTTCAAGTGGAATTTCTTTTCTGGAATTTTGTATCGAGAACGATTTTGGATGTAAAGCTTCTCGGTACACTTCTCCTACGTCGAAGCACTTGAAGTGACGTATTAGATTCATTTCAAAATACTACACCAGTTTAAATGATTTTCATCAAAATAAACAATAGGTTTATATTGCTTTTTAAATTTTTAAAACAAGCTTATATCAGTATCAATTATAAAACTGTAATTTTGCACCATGGAAGAAAAATTAACTAGACTTAATAAATACCTAAGCGAAGCTGGTTATTGCTCGCGTCGTGAAGCCGATAGACTTATAGATGCCGGACGTGTTACTATTAATGGTACAGTACCAGAAATGGGAACCAAAGTAAAGGAGAGCGATATTGTTGAAGTAGATAGTAAACCCATTACCGAGCGTAAAGCCGATTTTGTATATCTAGCCTTTAACAAACCTGTCGGGATTGTTTGTACTACAGATACGCGTGTGGAAAAGGACAATATTATAGATTTTATAAACTACCCAAAACGTATTTTCCCTATTGGTCGTTTAGATAAACCGAGTGAGGGTTTAATTTTTTTAACCGATGATGGAGATATTGTAAATAAAATATTAAGAGCTAGTAACAACCACGAAAAAGAATATGTAGTTACTGTAGACAAACCTATTTCGCAAACCTTTATAAAGCGTATGGCTGGCGGTATTTATCTTTCCGACTTAGATAAAACGACTAAACCATGTACAGTAGAAAAAATAGACTCTTTAACCTTTAAAATTATTTTAACGCAAGGGTTAAACAGACAAATTCGTAGAATGTGCGAATACTTAACTTACGAGGTGACGTCTTTAAAGCGTACGCGTATTATGAATATTCCTTTAGATGTTCCCGTTGGAAAATACAGAGCGTTTACAGCAGAAGAATTAAAAACGCTTAATGCCCTTTTAAAAGACTCCGATAAAACATTTAATACTAAGCCTTCTAACAAGAACATACAGTCTGTAAATAGACGCAAACGATAATGCGCGCATTGTTTAATAACATATCTAACACTAAACGCATTTATGCTATTATTGCTTTAGTATTAGTTATTACCATAACTTTTGAAACCGCACAGCAACTTTTTTATATTAAGCGTTTTAACTTAGGAAACGATGTTACCTTTTTTAGCTTGCTAAAAACACAAACCTACCGTTGGATTATTTGGTTAGTACTTTCTATCCTTTTAGTATGGTTTGTAAAAACCAATGCTACTAAACAGGTACTAACGTTATCCAGTTATATAAAGTACAGTTTGGTTATTTTAGGTTTGGTCTTTTTTAATATTATTTGTATTTCGCTTGCTCAGGCTTTACTGGCAGAAGAACCAATTACAGTGTCTGCTTTTATTACAGAATATGTTACCTTTTTCACCTTCCAAAAAGGGCCTATGTACACTTTAGGTTATATCGCCATTACTATAATATTACATTTTTATTTTGTTAATGCCCAATTACAAATTGAAGTACAAACGTTAGCCGATATAAAACAAGAAAACAAAGATTTATACCAACAATTAAGCACTAAAATAGATGATAAAGCGTCTATTTTAAATATTAAAATTGGTAATAAACGGAAGATTATTCCTGTAAAAGACATTTACTGGATTGAAGCTGACGATTATTGTGTTAAAGTACACACCTCAGCAGTGCAAAGTTATACTATGCGAAGCTCCTTAAAAGCATTAGAACAAAAGTTAGATAGTAATTTTTTACGTGTACACCGTAAAGCCATTGTAAATATGGCATTTGCTAAAGAAGTTAATTTATCGCAATCGCCTGTTTTAATTTTAGAAAATAATGTTGAAGTGGCTATTTCTAAACCTAATTTAAAAGTGGTTAGGGATTTTGTTGGGTAATCAACCTAAATTCTTTTCAAAACACCTGCTATCTTTTACGCCTGTGTATTGACCATAATTAGGAATTAAAGTATAACCATTTTTTTGATAAAGCCCAATAGCCTCTACTTGCCTTATTCCTGTTTCTAAAATACATTTACTGTAAGACAACTCTACCGCCCACTGCTCTAATTCTAAAAGCAATAAAGACGCTATACCTTTACCTCTACTTTGTGGAGATGTGTACATACGTTTAACTTCTACTGTGTGGTTATTAAATGCCTTTATTGCGCCACAACCTATAGGCGTTTCATTTTCGTAAGCAATAACTACATACTTTATACTATCTAGCTTATTAAACTGATTATAAAACGCATGGTCGTCTCCATCTGTTACAGCTAAATAGGCATCTAATTGTTTTACTAATGCTATAAAATCTTTGTTTTCTGAATTGGTTCTTACAAGTTTCATGCTTTAAAGTTAATCATTACATAAAAAACAAACGATATAAAAGACCTGACTACTTTCTTCACTTTATTATACTTTAACTTGATTTGCTTCTATTCTACTCCTGTTTTATAATCTTCCAAAGATTTAAAAAAATTATTAAACGCTTTTAATTCATCTCCATTAGATTCATGTAATAGAATTCTAGCGATTAAATTTCTATTGTCTGTATATTCTAAACCTGTAGTTATTAATAAAAACCCAGAAAAATTCTCAAAAGGAGGCATATCTTTTGGATATGGATTTCCAGTTAAATAACCGTTTAAAAAATCTTGTAAAGCTGTAATAGTTTTACTAGAAAGGTACCTTTCAGGGTGTTTTTCAATTAAATATAAAACATCGTATATTTTATTTGACTCTAATATCTTGGTGTTATTGTAATTTCCCATGAATTCTGCTAGATTTCCTCTATACTTTACTATTCTTTTTCCTCAATATCCTTATTAAAATAACTATTCCTGTAATAACAGAAATAATAATAGAAAGAAACATTAAATTATTAAAAATAACAATAGCTACTAAACTATTATTCATTGTATTATGATACGCAAGGGTTTTAACTTCTTTATCTAAGTTTTCAAAATTAAATGAGACTAAGGTGTCTTTATCTATAATAAAACTTCCAATAGTTTCATATACGTTTTCATTAATTGTAGTTTTCATTTTCGCTCCTATTTTAAAAAGCTCAGTATTCTTAGAGGTAACGAAGTCGAAAGTGTAATCTTTATTAGAGTTTTTATTTACCTTATAATTTAAATTATTAGATGTTTTATTTACAGTAAAAAGAAGATATTTTCCTTTAGATAATTTTATTTTAAGATTCTTTTCTGTTTTAAATTCAACATAACTTTCTTTATAATTTATACTATCAATATCTACTTTAATATAAAGTACTATAGCTAGTATTAGAAAAGTAGCAAAAATATAATTCAGCCTTTTTTTATTTAACATATAATTTTTTTTAATCTATTTTCAGGTTATTGTTGCCAAAGTGTTAACAGGTATTATTTGGTATGCTTTGTAGAGTATATGAAATGATCCTGAAAAACCAACTGCTACATCTTGTTCATCTTTTTCTTTTAAGGTTTTTAACTGGTTTTCTAACTGGTTTACTGTAGTAACATTGTATAATGCTTTTGTATTATTAAAATGTTGCTGGGAATTTAAATTACTAAACAGAGTTTTTTCGCTATGGGAGTCGTAGATATAGGTTTTAGGAAACCATTTTTGGTGGTTTAGTTCTGCTACATAATGGCATAATAAATCGGCTTCAACTATATGATATGTTGTTATGTTTTCTGGGCGTCTTTTTATAATGCTATCTGCCATTGGTTTTGTAAACTTCTGTGCATATTGTTTTTCGTAATATTCACGGATTATATTGGCATTTCTAAATAACTTAGTAAATGATTTTGGTGTAGTAGTATCTTGAAAATTATAAGGTGCATGAAGCAAATGAGCTACAAACCTAAAGTTTTCGTTTTTTAAACCTATGGTTATTAAATACAAAAAAAGTTCGTGAATAATAATACTATAGTGTTTATAGATTTCACCTTCAGTTTTACTGGTTTGTTCTATAGTTGGTAATTGTTCTAAAAATGTTATCCAAGATTCAATAGTAGAAGCAATACTATGTAATTGTGTGTACCAATCTATAACTTGTAGTATATGATTTCTTAATATAGTGTAGGCTTCTAAAGTTTCGCAGATTAGTTTACCTTTAGTAAAGTTATCTATACTTGTATTCCTTATATTAAAATAGTTTAAGTCTTTTAAAAACGTATTCAAAATAGTATTAAGTAAAGTATTTACAGTAGTTTCATCTGTAGCATTTACTGTTTTTATATTCTGTATTAACTCGATTGTTTTAAAAGCCATTTTTAGTACTATTTAATTAAAGAGCCTTTATTTTAGTTGTTATTTCTTTTACACGCTTTGCCCAATACACAATTGCTTTTTCTTTATCTACTACTCTATTATTTTTAGTTCCTGTTCTAAACCCCTTTGGTAAATTATAAATATAATTACCATGTTTTGCTAAATCGCTTTGGTTTTCGCTAGTGGTTTCTGGCGCTACCCAATTGGCCCAAAAGTGTTGTTGCTTTATATAGTTATCTCGTTTTTCGTTTAAAAAGGCTAGTAATTGTGTTCTATCTTTGGGTATATAACCAGGCCCAGAACAGCCGCAGGAATGGTAGGTAATGCCGCTTTTATATAAATCTTGTATATGCGCCCACGCTTTAATATCATTCTTTTTTGGTGATTCGAAATCTAAACCCATGTTTGCCATTAATGCACTACATTCTGGACATTTAGAGGGTTTCTCGTTTACGTTCTCGTTGTATGCTAAATCTCTATTAATATCAACCAAAAGTTTCCGTTTAAATGTTTTTCGGCAGTTAAAACAGGCATAATGTGGTTTGTAAGCATACATAGCGTATTTACACATAATTATTTATAGAGTTTATAAAATTGAAATGGTTTGGGCCACTCTAATCTTGGTTTAAAGGCTATAGCAACTTCTGTATTATTTAATGCAGATTCGGTTAACACCACATGGTTTTCGAAGGTTTTAGCTTTTTCAAATTCCTTTGCGTTGACTTTACAGATTACTTTATAAAATGGTCCAGACACCCACTCTTGTGTGTCTTTATCTGCTTTAAACTTTAAATAGGTAGCTAAAGACGCATGCGCAGCCGCTAGAATAGCAAAACCTTCTGGCACACTATCTTTTACTAGAATATACATTTTCATGACTATAGTCTCTCTTTTATATTTCTAAATTATAAAATAAAACGATTATAGTTGAATAAATACTACTAAATAAGAGTTTACAGCAATAAAAAAGCGTAAACTATTAGCTAAGTTTACGCTTTTAAGGTTGCTATAAATTAATAAAATGGGTGTTAATTATCGGATCTTACTACACTCCAGCGATTAGCATAAATGGCATCGTAAACCACTATTAGTGTGTTACCTGGTTTTATAATAATGTCACCATCTGCAGAAAACCTATTAGCTGGTGCAGAGGCAGAATTATCCTCTGCTAATATTTTTAAATCGGTATTACTTTCGTTATAAATGTAAATTATTCTACCATGTTGTCCATCTATAATACCACCGAGTTCTGCACCAGAATGTACTATTCTAAATACATTAAAAAAGTAATTGGTTGTACCTAATAAAAAATCTGCATTGTTATTTGTACCAGAGGGAGATGGTAATGTAACACTTGTAAAATTAAGAATTTGCCCATCGGATATTAAAGGTTGCCATCTAATATCTTTCCAATAATAAAAGCCAGGAAACACATCGTTAACTCTTGCTGTGTTATAGACTAATGTGCCATTGGCTAAATTGCCGCCTCTTGGGTTTAAAACGGGAGCTTGTTGTGTAGTCTCTACTAGTGCTACTCTAGGAATTAATATGCCTTCTGTAGTACTTTCTACATCTAGCACACCTTGTGGGTCTGTGGTCTGGATTCCTACTTGAGCATATGACATGCAAGACAATAGGAAAACGATTAGGGGTAGTTTTCTCATAATCATTAAATTAATGTAGGAGTGGATTTATGCTTTTATACATCTATTACTATAATAGATGTTAAAACCATATAAATAGTTATTTACACTTTTAATTTAAGAATTGCCCATTGTAAAAATAAAGAAAGATTTTTCTCATAGTCCTTTTTTGCTATTTTTTTCACTTCCGAATGGTAACTTTTAGATTAAGTGCACGTTATGAGTATAAATTGAATGATTGTTCGGCTATTTTATTATAATAAACATACTCTCAATACATAACCTATTGTTTTTTATGGAAGCTTTTAGTTTTTTCTTAACGCTTTTTACTGCAAATAGTATGCTTTTTACTGCATTGTATACGCTAGACTGTATCCTTTTTGTTTGATTTGAAGTATTAACTCAAAAAAACAAATACAACATTATGAAAAAAACAATACTAACATTATGCTTTATTGCAATGGGAGTAGCACTTATACAAGCCCAAGATAATTTTAAATATGAAGCCTCTAAAGCCTCACCTTACGGTCTACCTCATCCTGATGCTCCAGAACAGATTAAAGATTATGCGCCTTTAATAGGTACTTGTAATTGTAAATCTACTTCAAGAAAACAAGATGGTACATGGAATACACCTGTAGATATGGTTTGGAAATGGAAATATATTATGAATGGTAAAGCTGTACAAGATGAAACTCTAAAAGCTGATGGCTCTCATTCTGGTAGTATACGACAATTTATAGCAGATAGTAGTAAATGGTATGTGCATTATTATGCCTCTAAAACACCTTCAACCACTTTATCTACATGGACTGGTAATAAAAAGGATGGAAAAATTGTTCTTTATAAAGACCAAACTGCTCCTAATGGTACTCCTGGTTATTACAAGTTATCTTTTTACGACATTAGTAAAACGGGTTATAAATGGATTGGAGAATGGGTAGATAAAACTGAAACAATTACGTTCGCTACATGGAAAATAGAATGTACAAGACCTAAAAAGCAGTAATATGTCATTAGGTAGTATCATTGCTATTACTATTAGCATTTTTGCTGCTATTATTTTTGCAATATATTATAGTACAAAAACTAATAATAAGTAAGAATTAAATAGTATTTTCACTAGATATTAATTTTTACTTTATGTCACAATTATCACCGTTTCACATTGCTATTCCTGTTCACAATTTAGAGGCTTGCCGTACATTTTATCGAGAGGTTTTAAATTGTGAAGAAGGAAGAAGCAGTGACCATTGGGTTGATTTTAACTTTTTCGGACATCAATTAGTTATTCATTACAAAGCAAAATCTCTTGAAGATACAACTACTAATGCTGTAGACGGAAAAGCAGTGCCTGTACCACATTATGGTGTTGTTTTAGACTGGGATGTATTTCATACTTTTGCCGAAACGTTAAAACAAAAAGATATACAATTTATAATCGCTCCTTATATTAGGTTTGAAGGTCTAGTTGGAGAACAGGCTACTATGTTTTTTAAAGATCCTGCTGGCAATGCTTTAGAGTTTAAAGCTTTTAAAGATAATAATCAGTTGTTTGCTAAATAAATCGCTCTTTCCGTTTATGTTCTATATGAAAAGGTAAATAAATTAATAAGAAATACGGAATAATAGCAAATTGAGCCGTTACTACATAATAAGGCCAATCACCAAAATAATCTAATATAGAGGCGGCTTCTGGTTTAGCATTCAAATAGGTATAGTTAGCATTTAAAAGCAAATTAACTGCATACATGATTAAAATATAGAACTGTAATGCTATTATAGATTTAAAAACACTTTTAAATTTTGGCCTAACATTAAATACAAAGGTAGCATAGAACATAGCTATTAATAAGCCTAAATGTACAATCCAATACCTAAAGTAATCAAATACGGGAAATCCTTTTTCAATATCTGGGGTAATGACACCTTGAAGTGTACCTGCTACAATCCAGAAAAATAGTATTTCGTACATCCAGTATTTTCTATAGTAGGTGTACACTGGAATTATAAGTGCCATGAAACTACACAAAAATAGAGGTAGATCTTTACTTACATCGTAATTCCCTAAACTGTAAATATGAATATTAAACGCTACTATAGTTAGAGATATAAAAGCCCCTATAACATTAAAAATAGTTTTCTGCTGTTTAGCATTACATCTATTACGAGCATAATAAATTAAAATAATACCAACTATTATTCCTATAGACACAGGAAGTAAATGTTGTAACGAACCTATTTGCACTCTCTCCAATAGAACAAATGTATATTTCATATAATGCAATATACATAATTATATGTATACTCCTACTTCGTTAATCTGTGGCGCTCTCTTGCCAATAATGTGTTCTTTAATAACATAGCAATCGTCATAGGTCCAACGCCTCCGGGTACAGGGGTTATATAGCTTGCTTTTTTACTTACGTTCTCGTAATCTACGTCTCCAGTAATTCTATAACCTTTTACTTTTGTATCATCTGGTACACGAGTAATACCTACATCTATAATTACAACGTCGTCTTTAACCATTTCTGCTTTTAAGAAATTAGGAACTCCTAATGCAGAAATTACGATATCTGCTTGCGAAATAATCTGTGTTATATTTTTAGTATGACTATGCGTTAAAGTAACCGTAGAGTTTCCTGGAAATCCTTTTCTTCCCATTAAAATACTCATTGGTCTTCCTACAATATGTGAACGACCAATAACAACAGTATGCTTTCCTTTGGTGTCTACATTATAACGATCTAATAGTTCTAATATACCAAATGGTGTTGCAGGAATAAATGTTGACATATCTAAAGCCATTTTTCCAAAATTCATTGGATGGAAACCATCTACATCTTTATCTGGATGTACTGCCATTAATACTTTTTGTGTATTAATTTGTGGTGGTAATGGTAGTTGAATTATAAAACCATCGATATCATCATTATTATTTAACTCTTCAATTTTATCTAATAATTCTATTTCACTGGTTGTATTAGATAGTCTTACCATTGTAGATTCGAATCCTACACGTTCGCAAGCTCTTACTTTACTTCCTACATACGTTAAACTTGCACCATCATTTCCAACTATAACTGCAGCTAAGTGTGGTACTTTTTCACCATTAGCTTTCATTTTTTTTACTTCCTCAGCTATTTCGTCTTTAATGTCGTTACTTACTTTTTTTCCGTCTAAAATTGTCATCTTTAGTTGTATTGTTGTTGGTATAGTAGTAAATAAGATTGTACAGTAGGTTCTTATTTTTAGTTACTTTTATCGTCTGTACACGAAGTAATTAGTTGTTGTAAATAAAAAAACACGAGGAATTACCTCATGTTTTTCATAGCTTGCATCATACGTTTTCCGCCGCCGCCTTGCATCATCTTCATCATTTTGCTCATTTGATTAAACTGCTTAAGTAATTGATTTACTTGCGTTACAGAAGTTCCTGAACCTTTCCCAATTCGTTTTTTACGACTTGCATTAATTATTGCTGGATTTGTACGTTCTTTAATTGTCATAGAATGTATAATCGCTTCAATATGCTTAAAAGCATCATCATCGATGTCTATATCTTTCATCATTTTACCAGCACCAGGAATCATTCCAACAAGATCTTTCATGTTTCCCATTTTCTTTATTTGCTGGATTTGCTTTAAGAAATCATCGAAACCAAATTGATTTTTAGCAATTTTCTTTTGTAGTTTTCTAGCTTCTTCTTCATCAAACTGCTCTTGCGCTCTTTCTACTAAAGACACAACATCTCCCATTCCAAGAATACGATCTGCCATACGAGAAGGATAGAATACATCTATCGCTTCCATTTTTTCTCCTGTACCTATAAACTTAATTGGCTTATTAACTACAGATTTAATAGATATTGCAGCTCCACCTCGTGTATCTCCATCTAATTTAGTTAAAATAACACCATCGAAATTTAATACATCGTTAAAGGCTTTTGCTGTATTAACGGCATCTTGCCCTGTCATAGAATCCACTACGAAAAGTGTTTCTTGTGGTTCGATTGCTTTGTGTATGTTAGAGATTTCGGTCATCATCGCCTCATCTACAGCTAAACGACCCGCCGTATCTATAATAACTACATTGTGTCCGTTTTCTTTTGCGTGCGCTATACCTGCTTGTGCTATAGCTACAGGATCATTATTTCCTCTATCGCTAAAAACATCTACTTTTATTTGCTCACCAACTACATGTAATTGATCTATCGCTGCAGGACGATAAACATCACAAGCAACTAATAAGGGTTTCTTTGTTTTTTTATTTTTTAAGTAGTTGGCTAACTTACCAGAAAATGTAGTTTTACCAGATCCTTGTAAACCAGACATTAAAATAATACTTGGTTTTGCAGATAAGTTAACTCCAGCTGCATCTCCTCCCATTAATTCGGTTAATTCGTCTTTAACGATTTTAACCATTAATTGTCCTGGCTGTAAAGTTGTTAATACGTTTTCACCAATTGCTTTTTCTTTTACTTTTTTAGTAAATTCTTTTGCAATTTTAAAGTTAACATCGGCATCTAATAACGCACGGCGTACTTCCTTTAAAGTTTCGGCAACATTTACTTCTGTAATGCTACCATGCCCTTTTAATACGTGTAACGCTTTATCTAACTTTTCACTTAAATTATTAAACATAGTTTTCTTTACTTTTTAAGAACTGCAAAAGTAAATAAATATTTTGTTTTTTACTTTACTTAGTCTAGCGTTTTAACAGGAAAACTATATTAATTACGACTTTATAAAAAAACTAAAGTCTTTATTTAGAATTTGTTAATTTAATCTCTATAATTAAGGCAGCTAATATTAATTCTATTCCATAAAAAAAGAGCTACTTGGGAGTAACTCTTTTTTACTTAACTACTATAAAAACTAATATTGGGAATTATTAGTGTATTGTAAACAAAATCTATTACGATTTATTGTTATATTTTTTTAAAATTTAATTTTCCTTACTAATATAAGCATTTCAATTATATTAACGAGGTTTCGTTATTTATATTTTAACTACAAGTTTGTTCTAACACCATTGTATCTGTATCCTTAGTCATTTCTAATCGATCTTCATTACATTCTACAATTAGCCAATTTCCTGTTATGGCTTGTATGTTAGCACCATTAACATCTAAAAATTCTACCCAAACACCATCTGTTGTTTCTGTTGTAGACCACATTGCTGTTATGGTTTGCCCATCTCCTGTAATAATAACTGTTCCGTTATCATTAAAATCGAAATCAAAAGTAATCAAATCATCGCTATTATTATAATTTACAACGTTCCAAATGCAAGTTTGTAAATAATCGTCAACTACTAATTCGTTACAAGTTGATGTACAATCTTCTACTACTAAAGTTATTTCATGTATTGAAGCTCCAGCTGGAGGAGTAAAAACAGCTGCATATATAGTTTGCGGGTTACTAAGGTTAGTATAATTATTTACTATTATCGGATTGGTTTGATTTTCTGCATCTGCTAACGTTTCATAATAACCTTCTGTAGGAAATACACTTGTACAATCTTCGAAAGCAGCTTCTAAATCAAATGTAGCAATACCATTTTCTCCACATTCAATAATTTCTATACCTTCTGGGTAACAGTCATTATTACAAAGCTTTTCTATAATTAATATATTATCACCTTCTTGTAATTGTAATATTTCGTCATTACATTCTATAACTTGCCAAACTTTAGTAATATCGGTAATAAAAGGAAAAGGAGTCGGTGTAAAATTTATTACCACGATAGGCCCCATTTCGTTTGTATCTACTTGCCATGTACCATTAGCAAATTGATCTCCCTCAAACAACGAAAACACATTACCATTATCGAAAAAAGTAAAATTTGTTATTCCTGGTGTGTAACCATTTAGCGTTAATAATTGCTGACAATCCATTAAGAACACCGAAACATCTTCTTCTGTGCAACCTGTAGTGTTATTAACCTCTTCATTACAAATCTCTTCTGCTTCTTGAATAGCAGTTTCTAACGCTTCGTTATTATTTACTATTACAGTAGAACCATCACCCAAGATTAATGTTACAGGGAAGTTTAAACTTGCTAAAATAGAACCATCTAAATTGTCTATAAAATCATTTAACATTACATCATTTTCAATAGTAACTGTTTCTATAATTTCAAAATTAGTATTATATAAAGAGAGAGTTAATGGATACAGAAAACTAATACAATTTGTGTTATCTTCATTATCTGTATTTAAACAGTCTGCTGTTAAAGTTTCTAACTCTTCTGCATTATTAATCTCTACATGTATTGAATAATTATTTAAATCTAAAATAGTTATAGGGTACTGAATTAAAGCGCCTTCTATACCATAGTCATCAATAATATTATCAAAAGCTTCTTGAGTTTCAATTGGTTCAAATAACCCTCCAGGAGAAGCCCATATAGGGAAAACTACTTCATAACACCCAATATCTTCTATTGTAGCATCTGTAGTCGTTATTTCTGAGATTAAATTTGCTAAATTAGAATTAGGAATAATTACTTCTTGTTGATCTGGACCTGTAATTTCTATAACTTCATCTTGACAAGATGTAAAAAGTAAAAAAACAATTAAAAACACCAAAATAATAGATAGGGGCAAAAAAGGGCGATTCTTCAAGTTTTTCCTTTTTAAAATTGATTTCATAATGTTGAGTATTACAAAAATTATTTTTCTTTTTCATAGAAATTTTTAGGCTTCCAATAATTAAACAACTGGATAAAAAGAATTCCTACCTTGACTATTAAAAAAAATTGTTTCTTCTTTGTAATACCTTATTAATTCATGTATGATAAAAAATTTACACGATACTATTTGCGATGAAATACGTTTTAATACGTTTTTTAAGAAGCATTCTAAAGACTTACATGATTTTTTGTACTATAAATTTGGAGATCATTTAAATCCTAAGGATAAAGTACAGGAAGCCTTTATTAAGCTTTGGGAAAATTGTGGTAAAGTTAAACCAGAGAAAGCAAAAAGTTATTTGTTTACTATTGGTAATAATTTAATGTTAAATGAAGTAAAACATCAGAAAGTAAAGTTAAAGTATCGTGAAAAACCACAAAAACACCATACAAATGAGAATCCTGAGTTTTTAATGGAGGAGAACGAATACTTAAATAAATTACAGACTGCAATCTCTAATTTAACAGAAGCACAACGCACCGCTTTTTTATTAAACAGAATTGAAGGTAAGAAACATAAAGAAATCGCTGAACTTTTAGACATTAGTACTAAGGCTGTTGAAAAACGAATTTATGGTGCTTTAAAAAAATTACGAAAAGATATAAAAGAGCTTTAAAAACGAACTTAATATTATTTTTTACTTTTTACAGTAGGAGTTTTTAAAGTTTGGTTGTTATATAGCTGAATACAGATTATGAACAGAGAAGATTTAATACAAAAATGGTTAGACAATGCGCTAACAACAGAAGAGTTTAAAGCTTTTAAACAGCTTGAAGACTATGATGAGTTAATGGCATTAGATAATGGCTTAAAACAGTTTAAAGCTCAAGACTTTAATACTGATTTAGAGTTACAACGTCTTACCAATTCACTAAAAAACACACCTGCAAAGGCTACTAGTTGGTTTAAGCCTTTACTTCGTGTTGCTGCAATATTAGCTATTTGTTTAGGTAGTTACTACTATACTACTACTTTAGACACTTCTATTGATACGTTAATGGCTCAAAAAGAAACGATAGCATTACCAGATACTTCTACTGTTACCATAAATGCGCTGTCTTCTATTGTTTTTAACGAACATTCTTGGAGCGATGACAGAGCTCTTTCACTTGAAGGAGAGGGCTATTTTAAAGTTGCCAAAGGCTCTAAATTTAAAGTAAACACACCTGTAGGTACAGTTACTGTTCTTGGTACAGAATTTAATGTGAAGCAACGTACTAATTATTTTGAAGTAATCTGCTACGAAGGTTCTGTAAGTGTAGAATACAATACTAACGTTGTAATATTAAAACCTGGAGATAGTTTTTTAGTTATCGATGGTAAAACAATAGAAAAAACTCCTGTTACTAGTACTACGCCGTCTTGGATAAATAATGAAAGTAGCTTTACGAGTATGCCTTTTAAAACTATTATTTCTGAATTTGAAAGACAATATAATGTAACTTTTAATGTTAATACTATTAACGAGGAGCAGCTATTTACAGGAAGTTTTACTCATAATGACATAGACCTAGCTTTAAAAGCAATTACGCTTCCTCTTAATTTAACGTACGCAAAAAAGGATGGTACGATAATACTAAAGAGTGAATAAAAAAAGTACGCTTTTACTTTTAATAATACTGTTTGTTTTTAGTTTTTCGAATGTGTTTTCGCAAGAAACTAAAGCCGAAAAGCAACCGCTTATTCCTATTTTAAAAATTCTTGAACATAATTACGATATTAGTTTTTCGTATGCAGATGCTATTGTAAAAGATAAAACAACTAGTGCTATTATTGGTAAAGCATTAAGCTTAGAAGAAGTTTTATCTCTTATAGAAAAAGAAACCGGTTTAAAATTTAAAATTTTAAATAATCGCTTTATAGCCATTACATCTCCTCAATTAAATGTGCAAAACAAACAAAACGCACTAAATGCATTAAATGTACAAGAGTTAGATGAAGTTAGTATTTCTAACTTTCTTACTTCTGGTATTTCTAAAACAGGTACTGGTACCGTAAACATTAAGCCTAAAGGTTTTGGTATATTACCAGGGTTAATAGAGCCAGACATTCTACAAACCATACAAGCGCTCCCAGGTATTTTAAGTAATAATGAAACAGTATCTACTTTAAATGTTAGAGGAGGAACACACAATCAAAACTTAATATTATGGGATGGTATAAAGATGTATCAATCTGGACATTTTTTTGGTTTAATCTCTGGGTTTAGCCCTTATTTAACTAAAAGTGTTTTAGTTGCTAAAAATGGTACTAGTGCTGCTTTTGGAGACGGCGTTTCTAGTACTATAGATATTCAGTTAGACGATAATATTAATACAGATTTCACCAGTGGCCTTGGTGTTAATTTACTGTATGCAGACGGTTTTGTAAAAATTCCATTAAATCATAATTTAGAAATTCAGGCTTCTTTACGACATTCTGTTACTGGACTTAAAACACCTACTTACGATCAGTTTTTTGATCGTATTCTTCAGAATTCGGATATTACCGATGGGCAAACCAATCCAGATAAAACCATTTCTATAGACGATACATTTTACTTTTATGATTTTGGCATAAAAATATTACACGATATTTCTGAGAAAGATAAACTACGTTTCAATTTTATTACTATGTTCAATACCTTAGATTATCTTGAAAAGGATAATTCTACAGCTATCGAAAACATCTCGAATAGTGGTATTTCTCAATCTAATTTAGCTGCTGGTTTATCTTATAATAGGCAATGGAGCGACCGTTTATCTACCGATATTCATTTTTACTCTTCAAACTACACGTTAAATGCTACCGATTCTGATGTTACTAATAACCAGCGCTTAATTCAACAAAACGAAGTTTTAGATACTGGAATAAGGGTCCAAGCAGATTATATTTTAAGTGATAATTTAAAATGGACTAACGGTTACCAATATACAGAAGTTGGCATTACTAATTTTCAAGATATTAATACACCTGCTTTTACTAGTAATATAAAAGAAGTATTAAGAACGCATTCTGAATATAGTGAGATTTCCTTTCTTTCTAACAGTAAGAAAACAGTACTTAGAGCTGGGTTAAGAAGTAATTATTTTGATAAATTTAATAAGCTAATTCTAGAACCTAGATTAAGTTTTACGCAACAGTTATTTAAGCATGTTAAAGTTGAAGTACTTGGTGAATATAAAAACCAGACAACTTCGCAACGTGTAAATAGTCAAAATGATTTTTTAGGTATAGATGAAAGACGTTGGGTTTTAGCAAATAACACAACTATTCCTGTTATACAAAGTAAGCAAGCTTCTATTGGTTTACATTACGATAAAAACAAGCTTTTTTTAAGTGCTGAGGCTTTTTATAAACAGGTAAATGGGATTAAAACAAGAAGTCAGGGGTTTCAAAATCAATTTCAATTTATAAATGCTATTGGTAGTTACCGTGTAAAGGGCATCGATTTTTTAGTAAATAAACGTTTTACTAATACTAGTGCTTGGTTAAGTTATTCGTTAAGTAATAATGATTATACGTTTAGCACATTAAATAATGGAGAAGCGTTTCCTAACAATTTAGATATAAGGCATACTGTTACCTTTGCAGGCACTTATTCTATTAATAATTTAAAGTTCGCGCTTGGTGTTAATTGGCGCTCTGGAAAAGCAATAACAGAACCTGTTAAAGGAAATGAGGTTTTTGATGGTGCTATTAATTATAGTTCCCCTAATAGCAGTAATTTAGATGATTATTTTAGAACTGATTTTTCTACTACTTACGATTTTAATTTTACTAAAAAAACAAAAGCTAAAATTGGTTTATCTATTTGGAATGTCTTTAATAGAAACAATAGTTTAAACAGACTGTATATTCTTGAAGATGATAATACGGTCTCGGAAGTTGAGACAGCATCTCTTGGTATAACACCTAATCTTAGCTTTAGAGTTAATTTTTAAAACAGGAAAGTAGGGTATTTAATTATAAAAATGTTTAATCTATATAAGCGATATGTTTTATGTTGTAAAACAACATTTAATTCGCATTTTACAAGCATTAGTATTCCTTAAATTAACTACTATAAAAACTAAATCCCTATAAGTAATATTACTTATAGGGATTTTTGGTTTCTTAATATTTTTAATCTCTAATTAAAGGCTTCATATTATAACGTAATAAGACTTTCTACTTCTCAAATATTTTGCTAAAACTATAAGTTTTCTTGCAAAAATCTATATTTGTTGTTAGTAGTTATTTTATTGCATAAGATTTAAAACTATTATATATATCTGTTTTTAGACAAGACCATGCAATATATGCGTAGTAAAATATTTGAGCATAAGTAGTTTTTAACCCCGATACTATACTACCTTTCTTAGAAGGTAATTTATTTCCCTCTTTAATTCCTAAACCTTCATAATATTTACATTGATTGGGCAATTCTAAACGTATACAAGTATTACATAAACTTTGGTATAGTATTCCGTAATCTAATTTAGAATTCTCTTTTGGTAATTCTTTTAATTGATGCAGAATAAAAAGTCTTTTCTTTAAATGGTTTTCGTTTTTAACCAGACTATTTAAATTAGCATAATTTAAAACAGTATTTAAATTTACGTCTCCATTTTTTAAATCCTTTTTTAATTTATCTTCAACTTTTTTATACGAAGTTTCAATTTCTTCTTTATCCGTTTTCTTTTTATCGAAAGAATAAAAGGGTCCTCTATTATCTCCCGTTTTACGGATAGAATGAAGCTGTTTCTTTCTATCCCACCAACTTAAAAATAAAATCCGAAACTTAGTAACAAGAATAAAAGGCAATCTTAATATGGTTAAAAATAATGCACTAATTAAAACAAACAAAAATATTGGCAACACTATAATATATGAATATTTTATAGTGGTTACAACTTCTGTTAACTCAATATTTTCATATAGATTTTCTTTCTCTTTATAATCAATAAAAAGATTTTCAACCTCTTCAACACTAGGCTCTATATTAATATACAAATCCATAAGTTAAATTACGATTTGTATTTAATCTCTAATTAAAGGCATTGTACTACATCGTAATAAACCTTCTTGTTTAGCTATTTCTGCATAAGGGACTTCTTCTACTGTAAATCCTTTGTCTCGTAACCAAATGTTTAATCGTGTGAAGTTTTGTTCAGAAATAATAACATCTTCAGAAATAGAAAAAATATTACTATTCATGTTATACATTTCATCTTTTGTTATTTCAAAAATATTGTCTTTCCCAAAATATTCTACTAACCATTCATATTCACGTTCTATAAGGAAACCATTTTTATGAATTATAGCTTTATCTTTTCCTATTGGTTGGAAACAACAATCTAAATGTAATGCATTCTCTTTGGGGTCTGTGTTATGCTTTCTTAATTCGAAAGCCTTTACTGTTTTGTCAGGAAAGTGTTCTTGTAAAGCAATTACAGCATCTGCATTGGTTCTAGCTGTTATATAACTAGAATAATCTTCTCCTGTATAAGTTCCCACAAAAATGTAATCATTCCACGGCATCACATCTCCACCTTCTATATGGCATTCTTCAGGTAATTCTATTACATTGTCTAATCCTATTTGGTCTATAACATCTTGTATTGCTTCGTATTCACGATTGCGATCTGGTAATATATTTGCTTTTACTAATTTATCATCTATGACAAAAGCGATATCTCTTGAAAAAATCTGATTATAGTTTTCTATAATTTCTGGTCTAAATACTTGTACATCATATTTATTAAAAACGGCTGCTACTGCCTCCATTTCTTTAACCATATCTGCTTCAGTAGGATAAGTTCCTGCTAGTACATGTAATTTACTTTTGGGATCATAACAGTCTTCTGCTTTTGGAGTTGGACCATTACTTTTTGCTGTTCCTAAAACCACAGCACGTAATCTTGCTGTCTCGTTTTTTACATTTAGTTTTAACATAGGGTAAATATAAAAAAAGCTTCATAAATTATTATGAAGCTTTGTATATAAATGTTCGAAAAATATTATCTATTATCGATTGTTTTAAATTCTCTATGGTTTTCACCAATATAAATCTGTCTTGGACGTCCAATAGGCTCTTTACGTGCTCTCATTTCTTTCCATTGCGCAATCCATCCTGGTAAACGACCTAATGCAAACATTACAGTAAACATTTCTACAGGTATTCCCATTGCTCTGTAAATAATTCCTGAATAGAAATCTACATTTGGATATAGTTTACGTTTTACAAAGTACTCATCGCTTAATGCTTCAGAAGCTAAACCTTTAGCAATATCTAATACTGGATCTTCAATTCCTAAATCACTTAATACTTCGTCTGCTGCAACTTTAATAATTTTTGCTCTTGGATCAAAATTCTTATAAACTCTATGTCCGAATCCCATTAAACGGAAAGGATCTGCTTTATCTTTAGCTTTAGCCATGAATTTTTTAGTATCTCCTCCATCTTCCTTAATAGCCTCTAGCATTTCTAAAACTGCCTGATTAGCTCCACCATGTAATGGCCCCCATAGTGCAGAAATTCCTGCAGATAGTGATGCAAATAAACCTGCATGTGATGATCCTACTATTCTTACTGTAGATGTAGAACAGTTTTGCTCGTGATCTGCATGCAAAATTAATAACTTATCTAATGCGTTTACTAAAATTTTGTTTTGTGTATATTCTCCATTAGGCTTTCCAAACATCATTTTTAAAATGTTTTCTACATAACCTAAAGAGTCGTCTCCGTAATTTAATGGTAACCCACTCTTTTTACGCATAGCCCAAGCGACTAATACTGGGAATTTACCCATTATTTTAACAACAGTCTTGTACATATCTTCTTCAGAATCTACATTTACTGAAGATGGATTAAATGCTGTTAATGCACTTGTTAAAGACGATAATACGCCCATTGGGTGTGCTGCTTTTGGAAAAGCGTCTAATATTTTTTTAATATCATCATCTACTACAGATTCTTCCTTAATATCTGCATGGAATTTTTCTAATTCTACTTTTGTAGGTAATTCTCCAAAGATTAAAAGGTAAGCTACCTCTAAAAAATCTGCTTTATCTGCTAAATCTTCTATAGCATAACCTCTATACCTTAAAATTCCTTCTTCACCATTTAAAAAAGTTATTCCACTCTCGCAAGACCCGGTATTTTTGTATCCTGGATCTATTGTTGTAACTCCTCCTGTTGCGCCTCTAAGCGTTTTTATATCTATTGCAACTTCATTTTCTGTTCCTGTAATTAAAGGAAACTCATGCTTTTGTCCATTAATTTCTAACGTAGCAGTTTTTGACATATGTTCTATTGAATTTTTACTTGTTTTTGCGGATTGCTAAATTACAAAATCTGTACCGATTTATGAAACTCATTAACAAAGGTTTTAACAATATTTTAATTGTTAAAACTTATCGCAAAGAAAAGTGATTATTAACCATACAATGGTCGGTATAATTATTATATAATTACAACTTTTCTAGTTAAGGTATTGTTATTAAATTTCTTTTAGATTTTTTAAATAACGAAAACAGAAAATTAATTAAACTGAACAATCTCTGGTCGAGGTAAAAATGTTTCTAATAAAAATACTAGACTGTCTTTGCTAATTAGCGTTATTGAAATTAAAATGCTTACTAAAAGAATAGAAACTGCCATATTATTACTTTTTAACTGCTCTACTTCTTTTATATGTTTCGTTAATACTTTTACTAAAAAGAATGATGAAAACTGAATTATTGATGCTGCTAAAAACCCAATAAGTAATGCTAATGATGAATATTTAAATACTTCTGCTATAAGATTCCCTTCGGTATGTATTTTTAGTATTTGAATGGCGTTTATTATGGTAGGTATAATTCCACTTAATAAATAGCCTATACTAAATATAATTCCTGAAAAGAATACACTTAATGCTAAGTTATTATTATCGAATTTAGTTTCTTCTAACTGAAACGCTTTTAATAATACTTTATATGATATAAAGAATATAATTACCGATAAAATAATTGATATTATAATCTGACTGAGTGCTAAATAAAATAATTCCATTGTAATGCTTTTATTGATGAGTTAAAACAACATTCCAAAATTCTATTTTGGTAAACTGAGGATCTAAATAACCTATTGGGCATCCTTTTGCTGTTGTTTCTATAAAATAATACTTCTTGTTGTTATATCTTTTAAATTTTCCTCTAGCAGGTATATTAAGTCCTAATACAGAATGTCTGTACTCTACACTATTTAATATAGCGACATCGTAATTAAAACGAGACAACAATGTAAACAGTAATACTGTTCGTGTATCGCAATCCCCTCTTAAATTAGAAATAAATTCTGCAGGTGCATGAAGCCCCATATGTATATTACCGTAACACGGTTGTACATCTGTTGTTTTACAGACATCATGTAAAATTAAATTATAAGGAATATCTTGTATTGCTGTAATTATCAATTCAGCAAATTCTAGCCTATTCATTTGCTTCTCTTTTTGATAATTAAAAAACGTTTGGGCAAGAACCTCTACTAATGGTTTATCATTATCGGCAAGATATTTATAAAAGGGGCCCCAAGAAAAGCGATTAGTAATTCTGAAGGCTTCTCTATTATTTTTAGATGTTTCTACATTAGAATAATCTATTTTAAACGGTAAACGATGTGTATTACGATTAAAATCTCTCCAAGTTTGAGTACTCTTATAATATTTCTGAACAGGTACTTTAGAACTATCTATAACTAAAGACACTAGCTCGCTTGTTTCTTCTAAAGTAGTATTCACTATTTTTCCTTTACCGATTGAAACTACTATGAAGCAAAATAGAAATATTCCTAAACTTAATTTAAAAAGCTCTTTTAAAATTTGAAAAGAAGTATTCTTATTTTCATCTTCACTTATCTTATTATAATTTTTTCTAACATAAAACAATAAAAATAAAGCTACAGCTCCTAAAAAGTATAGAATGAACTTATTATGTACTAGGTTAAAACCAAAGGCTATTAATACTCCTATAATAAGTATAATGGCAGCAATAGTTAATACGCCCGCAAAAAGCTTATAAACAAATTGTAGAAATGTATTAAATGCTCGTTTTATATTCACGAACTAAAAGTAATAAAAAAATCTTGCCACTTTTTACAATGGCAAGATTTATATAGTAATATTAAAACAAGTGTTTTATTGCTTTATTTTAAAGGCGTTTTGCTTTGGGTAGTATGCAACATCACCAAGCTCTTCTTCAATTCTTAATAATTGATTGTATTTAGCCATACGGTCACTACGTGAAGCAGAACCAGTTTTAATTTGTCCACAATTTAAAGCAACTGCTAAATCTGCAATAGTATTATCTTCTGTTTCTCCAGAACGGTGAGACATTACAGATGTATATCCTGCATTATGCGCCATGTTAACTGCTGCAATAGTTTCAGTTAATGTACCAATTTGGTTTACTTTTATTAAAATAGAATTCGCAATATCATTTTTAATACCTTTAGATAGACGCTCTACATTAGTTACATATAAATCATCTCCTACTAATTGTACTTTATCACCAATTTTTTCGGTTAAGTATTTCCAACCTTCCCAGTCATTTTCATCCATTCCATCTTCAATAGAAATAATAGGATATTTCTCTGATAGTTCTGCTAAGTAATCTGCTTGTTCAGTACTTGTTCTTACTTTACCAGAATCGCCTTCAAATTTACTGTAATCATATTGTCCGTTTACATAAAATTCTGCTGCTGCACAATCTAAAGCAATCATAACATCATCTCCTAAAGTATAACCTGCGTTATCTACAGCTTTTTTAATAGTATCTAAAGCATCTTCTGTTCCGCCTTCAAGGTTAGGTGCAAATCCACCTTCATCACCTACTGCAGTACTTAGACCTCTATCGTGTAATACTTTTTTAAGATTATGGAATATTTCTGTTCCCATCTGTAATGCATGAGAAAAGTTTTCTGCCTTTACCGGCATTACCATAAACTCTTGAAAAGCTATTGGCGCATCACTATGCGACCCTCCATTTATAATATTCATCATTGGTACTGGAAGTGTATTTGCACTTACGCCTCCTACATAACGATATAATGGCATACCTAATTCTGCTGCTGCTGCTTTTGCAACGGCTAAGGATACTCCTAAAATAGCATTTGCTCCTAGTTTAGATTTGTTTGGTGTTCCATCTATTTTACACATTAAAGTATCTATATAGTTTTGCTCGAATACATTAACACCTAAAAGTTCTTCTGCTAAAATAGAATTTACATTATCTACAGCTTTACTAACACCTTTCCCCATGTATTTGTCTCCTCCATCTCGTAACTCTACTGCTTCATGCTCTCCTGTAGAAGCTCCAGAAGGTACTGCTGCTCTACCTAAAAATCCATTTTCTGTTTCTACATCTACTTCTACTGTTGGATTTCCTCTTGAATCGAAAATTTGTCTTGCGTGAACATTGATAATAATACTCATAAATAGTGATTTAAATTTTTAATAACCTTCAAATTTACAGTTAAATTCTGGGTTGTAAATAGTATTTGTTTCAGAATTGAATAAAATAATTGCTAAAACGTTTTAGTAAAATTGAAAAGGCAATAAATCTTCTCTTTTATTGCCTTTTCTGTATTAGTTAGATTTAATATTGTTTATAAATTCATCAAATAAGTACGATGAATCGTGTGGTCCTGGACTTGCTTCAGGGTGGTATTGTACCGAAAAACAGTTCTTAGACTTCATTTTAATTCCAGCAACTGTATTATCATTTAAGTGTACATGCGTTATTTCTAAATCCTCATGTGCTTCTGCTTCTTCTCTATTAATTGCGAAACCATGGTTTTGAGAAGTTATTTCTCCTTTTCCAGTTAACATATTTTTTACAGGATGATTAATCCCTCTATGTCCGTTATGCATTTTATAAGTAGAAATACCGTTAGCTAATGCTATAACTTGATGTCCTAAACAGATACCAAATAATGGTAAATCTCTTTTTATAATTTCTTTAGCAAGATTCTGTGCTTCTACTAAAGGTTCTGGATCCCCAGGTCCATTAGATAAAAAATACCCATTAGGATTCCATGCGCTTAATTCTTCGAAAGTAGCATTGTATGGAAATACTTTTACATAAGCATCTCGTTTAACTAAATTTCTAAGGATATTCTTCTTTATTCCTATATCTAAAGCTGCAATTTTAATAGGTGCATTCTCATCTCCAACATAGTAAGGTTCTTTTGTTGATACTTTAGAGGCTAACTCCAAACCATTCATGTCTGGTGTTTCTGCTAATTGCTTTTTTAAACCTTCTATATTATCTACTTCTGTAGAAATAACAGCATTCATAGCTCCATTATCTCTAATATAACTTACCAATGCTCTTGTATCTACATCTGAGATTGCTAACAGATTATTAGCATTTAAAAAATCTTCTAAAGCACCATTAGAATCATCACGAGAATATTCGTAACTAAAGTTTTTACAGATTAATCCTGCTATTTTAACAGAATCGGATTCCATTTCGTTATCATTAACGCCATAGTTTCCAATGTGTGCATTAGTCGTTACCATTAACTGACCGTAATAAGAAGGGTCTGTAAAAATTTCTTGATAACCTGTCATTCCTGTATTAAAACAGACTTCTCCAAATGCGCTTCCCTCTTTACCTACTGCTTTACCGTGAAAAATAGTTCCGTCTGCAAGTAGAATGAGTGCCTTTTTTAGTTTTTGATATTTCATTGTAGTAGTAGTTGTGTTATGTTTTCGTTTCCGCGACAACAAAAGTTTTGCAAAATTGCATAAAAAAAAGGATAAACTAAAATAGTTTATCCTTTATATTTAAAATGCTTATTAACATTTATTCTTCTTCGTTAGTTGCTTTTGTTTCAACTGGAGCAGCAGCAGCTGGTTTACTTCCACCTCTTCTACTTCTTCTTGTTGTTTTCTTAGCAGCTTTGTCAGCATTATAGATTTCGTTGTAGTCTACTAACTCAATCATTGCCATATCAGCGTTATCTCCTAAACGATTACCAAGCTTAATAATTCTTGTGTAACCTCCTGGTCTATCACCAATTTTAGCAGCTACATCTCTAAATAATTCTGTAACAGCTTCTTTTTGTCTTAAACGACTAAATACGATACGTCTGTTGTGAGTTGTATCAGATTTAGATTTAGTAATCATTGGCTCTACAAATTGCTTTAAAGCTTTTGCTTTTGCTACTGTAGTGTTAATACGCTTGTGCTGAATTAAAGAACAAGCCATATTTGCTAACATCGCTTTTCTGTGAGCAGTTTGTCTACCTAAGTGGTTTACTTTTTTTCCGTGTCTCATGACATTTTGTTTTAATCACCATCTTGCTTCTACTCTTATTGAGGAGCAAAATATGATGTATTAGTCTTTATCTAGTTTATATTTTGATAAATCCATTCCGAAATTTAATCCTTTCACGTTTACTAGTTCTTCTAGCTCTGTTAAAGATTTTTTACCGAAGTTACGGAACTTCATTAAATCATTTTTGTTGAATGATACTAAGTCTCCTAAAGTATCTACTTCAGCAGCTTTTAAACAATTAAGTGCACGTACAGATAAATCCATATCTACTAACTTAGTTTTAAGTAACTGTCTCATGTGAAGTGATTCTTCATCATAAGTTTCAGTTTGTGCAATTTCATCAGCTTCTAATGTAATACGCTCATCAGAGAATAACATGAAGTGGTGAATTAATGTTTTAGCAGCCTCTGTTAAAGCATCTTGAGGTGTTATTGAACCATCAGAAATGATTTCGAAAACTAATTTTTCGTAATCTGTCTTTTGTTCTACACGATAGTTCTCAATGCTATACTTAACATTTTTTATAGGTGTGTAAATTGAATCTGTAAAGATTGTTCCTATTGGTGCTGAAGCTTTTTTGTTTTCTTCTGCAGGAACATAACCTCTTCCTTTTTCAATAGTAATTTCCATGTTAATGTTTACTTTAGGATCTAAATTACAAACAACTAAGTCTGAATTTAATACTTGGAATCCTGAAATAAATTTTTGAAAATCACCTGCTGTAATTTGATCTTGTCCTGAAATAGAAATTGATACAGACTCATTGTCTACATCTTCTATTTGTCTTTTAAAACGCATTTGTTTTAAATTCAGAATAATTTCAGTTACATCTTCTACGACACCAGCAATTGTTGAAAATTCGTGATCTACACCTTCAATTCTAACAGATGTTATAGCAAAACCTTCTAAAGAAGATAATAAAACTCTTCTAAGTGCGTTTCCTACTGTTAATCCGTAACCAGGTTCTAAAGGTCTAAATTCAAATTTACCTTCAAAATCGGTTGAATCGATCATGATTACTTTGTCGGGCTTCTGAAAATTAAATACTGCCATATTTTGTTTCTTCGTTTTAATTGTTATTTAGTTGCGCGGTTTATAAGTTTGAAGAAGTACAAATAAACCCTTTGGCTAAATACCAATGTAGTTAATTTATTATTTAGAGTATAATTCGACTATGAATTGCTCATTGATGTTTTCAGGAATTTGTATTCTTGCCGGAATAGAAACATAAGTTCCTTCCTTTTTATCACTGTTCCAAGTGATCCATTCGAATACTGTACTTGAATTTGATAATGATCTCTCGATAGCTTCAAGTGATTTAGACTTCTCTCTTACAGCTACAACATCTCCTGCTTTTAATTGGTAAGATGGTACATTTACCAATTCTCCATTAACAGTAATGTGTCTGTGAGATACTAATTGTCTACCTGCACTTCTTGTTGGAGCTATTCCCATTCTAAATACAACGTTGTCTAATCTAGACTCACATAATTGTAATAAAACTTCACCTGTAATTCCAGGAGCTGCGGTTGCTCTTTTAAACATGTTTCTGAATTGCTTTTCTAATACACCATAAGTATATTTAGCTTTTTGCTTTTCCATTAATTGGATAGCATATTCAGATTTTTTTCCACGTCTTCTGTTGTTACCGTGTTGACCTGGAGGGTAATTTCTTTTTTCGAAGGCTTTATCATCTCCGAAAATAGCTTCGCCAAATTTACGAGCTATTTTAGTTTTAGGACCAGTATATCTTGCCATTTTAAATTTGTTTTGAGAGTGATTATGAATTAAGGTCTTAATCTTATCCTTCGATAATCGTTAACCTCTCAGTTGATACTTGTGTTAAATATTTTTTTCAGTCTGCAAATTTACACAAAAAAATTAATATCAGCTATGTTATATAGCTGATATTAATTTCTATAAGTTGTATAAATTATACTCTTCTACGTTTTGGAGGACGACATCCATTGTGTGGTAATGGAGTAACATCGATAATTTCTGTTACTTCAATTCCAGCATTATGGATAGAACGGATAGCAGATTCTCTACCATTACCTGGTCCTTTTACGTATACTTTTACTTTCTTTAATCCAGCTTCTTTAGCTACACCAGAAGCATCTTCTGCTGCTAATTGTGCTGCATAAGGAGTATTCTTTTTAGAACCTCTAAATCCCATTTTACCAGCAGATGACCATGAAATAACGTCACCTTTTTTGTTGGTAAGAGAAATGATAATGTTGTTAAATGAAGCAGTAATGTGTGCTTCTCCAACAGAGTCTACTATAACTTTACGTTTTTTAGTACTTGTCTTTGCCATGTTTTCTAGTTCTTAGTTTATTAGTTAATAGTCGCTAGAATCCTAAACCTAAATTAATTTCAAACAGATTCTTTCCAACGTCTAAACACTAAAGACTAAATTTCTAATTATTATTTAGTTGCCTTTTTCTTGTTAGCAACAGTTTTTCTTCTACCTTTTCTGGTTCTAGAGTTGTTTTTAGTACGTTGTCCTCTTAAAGGAAGACTCGCTCTATGACGAATACCTCTGTAACATCCAATATCCATTAATCGCTTAATGTTTAATTGTGTTTCAGAACGTAATTCTCCTTCAATAGTATAAGTTCCAACAGCCTCACGGATTGCTCCAATTTGGTCATCTGTCCAATCTTGTACTTTGATGCTTTCGTCTACTTTAGCAGTAGATAAAATCTCTTGAGCTCTACTTCTACCTACTCCGTAGATATAAGTTAATGAAATAACTCCTCTTTTGTTTTTTGGTATGTCTACACCTGCAATTCTTGCCATAATTACCCTTGTCTTTGTTTGAATCTAGGATTCTTTTTGTTAATGACGTAAAGTCTACCTTTTCTGCGCACGATTTTGCAATCTGCACTTCTCTTTTTAACTGATGCTCTTACTTTCATCTTGTCTTATTAATTACATATTAATATAAGATAGAACCTTTCGGTTACATCCTAATTAATATCTATAAGTTATACGAGCCTTAGTTAAATCGTAAGGACTCATTTCTAATTTTACTTTATCCCCTGGTAATAACTTAATGTAATGCATACGCATCTTACCAGATATATGTGCAGTCACAATGTGACCATTTTCTAATTCAACACGAAACATAGCATTAGATAATGCTTCTATAATCGTACCGTCTTGCTCTATTGCTGCTTGTTTTGCCATAGTATAATAATTAAGCTACTGCTTTTCTATTTTTACCAGTTTTCATTAAGCCATCATAGTGCCTATTTAACAAGTAAGAGTTTACTTGTTGCATAGTGTCTATTGCAACTCCAACCATAATTAATAATGATGTACCTCCAAAGAATAAAGCCCATCCAGATTGAACACCCATTAGCTTAAATACAACAGCTGGGAACACAGCTATTAATGCTAAAAAGATAGATCCTGGTAATGTTATTTGAGACATTATCTTATCTAAATACTCAGAAGTTTCAGAACCTGGACGAATACCTGGTATAAATCCTCCACTTCTTTTTAGATCATCTGCCATTTTGTTTGTTGGTACAGTAATCGCAGTATAAAAATATGTGAATATTATAATTAAAAAGGCAAATACTAAGTTGTACCAAAATCCAAATATACTATCTCCAGTACCAAAGTTATTTTGTAACCATAATCCTGTATTAGTATCTTTTAGAAATGCTGCACCACCTATTAAACCTGGTACAAACATAATTGCTTGCGCAAATATAATTGGCATAACTCCTGAAGCGTTAAGCTTTAAAGGAATGTATTGTCTTGATCCAAAAACATTTTTCTCGTAACCTCCAGTTGCTGAACGCCTTGCATATTGTACAGCAATTTTTCTAACTGCCATAACTAATAATATTGACGCTGCTATAATTACAAACCAGATAACAACTTCGAAAAGAATCATCATGTTTTGACTAGCATCCCATCTAGAAGCGAAGTTTTGTAAAAATGCTTTTGGTAATGTAGCAATAATACCTACCATAATTAATAGAGAGATACCATTACCAATTCCTTTATCAGTTATTTTTTCACCTAACCACATTGCAAAAATACAACCCGTTACTAAAATTACTATAGATGAGAAATAGAATTGACCCGTAGGTAATAAAAATGCTGATTCTGGAATACCAAACATCGTTGGTAAACTAGCTAAATAACCTGGTGCTTGTACTAAACAAATACCTATAGTTAACCAACGTGTTATTTGAGTAATCTTCTTTTGACCACTTGCACCTTCCTTTTGTAATTTCTGTAAATAAGGAATTGCTATTCCCATTAACTGAACTACAATGGAAGCTGAAATGTAGGGCATAATACCTAGCGCAAACACTGAAGCATTAGCAAAAGCACCTCCAGTAAATGCGTTAATTATACCTAATATACCATTTTGAGCTTGCCCTTGAAGGCTAGTTAATTGAGCGGCATCTACACCAGGTAATACAACCTGTGCTCCAAAACGATAAACTAATAATAGACCTAGTGTTACTATGATTCTATTTCTTAGTTCCTCTATTTTCCAAACATTTTTTAAAGTCTCTATAAATTTCATACTCTTATATCGGTCTTATAAAGTTACGGCTTCACCTCCTGCAGCTTCAATAGCAGCTTTTGCTGTAGCAGTAAATTTATGAGCTGTTACACTTAATTTAGCTTTTAATTCTCCTCTTCCTAAAATTTTAACTGATTCATTTTTACCAGCTAATCCTAAAGTAATGATTGTATCAAAATCTATAGTGTCTGTTATTTTCTTATCATCAACTAACTTTTGAAGTGTATCAAGGTTAATACCTTGGTACTCTTTACGGTTGATGTTTGTAAAACCAAACTTAGGAACACGTCTTTGAAGTGGCATTTGACCTCCTTCAAAACCTAGTTTCTTAGAATAACCAGAACGAGATTTTGCTCCTTTGTGACCACGTGTAGCAGTACCGCCTTTACCAGAACCTTGTCCTCTACCTATTCTCTTACCTTGGTTTTTTACTGAACCTTCTGCAGGTTTTAAATTACTTAAATTCATTTCAGTATATTGTTATTTAGTTTCTTCAACAGAGACTAAGTGATTAACTTTTCTTACCATTCCTAAAATATTAGGAGTGTCTTCGTGCTCTACAGTTTGACCAATCTTTTTTAAACCTAAAGCTAACAATGTTAACTTTTGTCTTTTAGTACGATTGATTGCGCTCTTAACTTTTGTTACTTTTATTTTTGCCATCTCTGTAAATATTAACCGTTAAAAACTTTCTCTAATGAAATACCTCTCTCACGTGCAATAGTTTTAGCATCTCTTAATTGCAATAGTGCATCAAAAGTAGCTTTTACTACGTTATGTGGGTTTGAAGACCCTTGAGATTTAGATAATACGTCTTTTACACCAACTGCTTCCAAAACTGTTCTCACAGCTCCACCAGCAATTACCCCTGTACCAGGAGATGCAGGGATGATGTTTACTCTTCCTCCACCGTATTTACCTTTTTGTTCATGTGGTACTGTACCTTTCACGATAGGAATACGTACTAAGTTTTTCTTAGCATCTTCAATAGCTTTTGCAATTGCACTTGCTACATCTTTAGATTTTCCTAAACCGTGTCCTACAACACCTGCTTCATCTCCAACAACTACTATTGCTGAAAAACCAAATGCTCTACCACCTTTAGTTACCTTAGTAACTCTTTGTACACCAACTAAACGATCTTTAAGATCTAACCCACTTGGTTTTACTAACTCTGCGCTTTTGTATTTTTGATACATAATTTCTTAGAATTTAAGTCCTGCTTCTCTAGCTCCTTCAGCTAACGATTTGATTCTACCGTGATATAAATATCCACCTCTATCAAAAGTGATAGTACTTACACCAGCTTTTAATGCTTTTTCGGCAACAGACTTTCCTACTAAAGTAGCAATTTCAGATTTATTACCTTTTGCAGAACTAATGTCTTTATCTCTTGAAGATGCTGCTACTAAAGTTTTACCTGTAACATCATCAACAACTTGAGCATAAATTTCTTTATTACTTCTAAAAACAGCTAATCTAGGTCTTGCTTCTGTACCAGAAACAACCTTACGGATTCTGTTTTTAATTCTTATTCTTCTTTCGTTCTTTGTTAACGCCATGACTTAATTATTAAGCTGATTTACCTGCTTTTCTTCTTAGTTCTTCACCTACAAACTTAACACCTTTTCCTTTATACGGCTCTGGTGGTCTGAATCCGCGAATTTTCGCAGCTACTTGTCCAACAAGTTGTTTATCGTGTGATGTTAACTTAATTAAAGGGTTTTTACCTTTGTCTGATACTGTTTCCACCTTTACTTCTGGTGCAATGCTCATTACAATGTTATGAGAGAAACCTAAAGCTAACTCTAATCTGTTACCTTGGTTACTTGCTCTATACCCTACTCCTACAAGCTCTAACTCTTTAGTCCATCCTTTAGATACTCCGTTAATCATATTATTAACTAGTGATCTGTATAAACCGTGTTTAGCTTTACTTTCTTTATTATCAGATGAACGTGTAACTAATACATTTCCATCTTCAACTTTAACCTCTACAGTATCGAAAGATTGAGTTAATTCTCCTAACTTTCCTTTTACTGTGATTACGTTATCTTTTACTTCTACTGTAACTCCTTCTGGAATTCCAACTGGGTTATTTCCTATTCTTGACATTTCTTTCTCCCTTTATAGATTAGTAAACGTAACATAAAACTTCTCCACCTACGTTCTCTCTTTTGGCTTGCTTAGCAGTCATTACTCCATGAGAAGTAGAAACGATAGCTATACCAAGACCATTAAGAACTCTAGGTAATTCACCAGAACCAGAATACTTACGTAAACCTGGCTTACTAAGTCTTTCTATTTTTCTGATAACTGGTTCTTTTGTTTCTTTGTTGTACTTAAGGGCTATTTTAATAGTTCCTTGTACTGAAGAATCTTCGAACTTATAACTTAAAATATATCCTTGATCGAATAATATTTTAGTAATGTTCTTTTTTAAATTTGATGCAGGAATTTCTACAACTCTGTGATTAGCACGCACTGCGTTTCTAATTCTAGTTAAGTAATCTGCAATTGGATCTGTATACATATGTATTTAATTGCGGCCTTGGTTTTCATTTTTTATGAACCTTAGACCAATTTATAATTTTACCAACTTGCTTTTCTAACACCTGGGATTAACCCTTGGTTAGCCATTTCTCTAAATGTAACACGAGAAATACCAAATGTACGCATATAACCTTTTGGTCTTCCTGTTAATTTACATCTATTGTGCATACGAACTGGAGAAGCATTTTTAGGTAACTTTTGTAATGCTTCGTAATCTCCAGCTTCTTTTAAAGCTTTACGTTTCTCAGCATATTTAGCTACTGTTTTAGCTCTTTTCACCTCGCGGGCTTTCATTGATTCTTTAGCCATAACTTAGTTTTTTTGAAAAGGTAATCCTAATTCAGTTAATAATGATTTTGCTTCTTTATCTGTATCTGCTGTAGTTACAAATGTAATATCCATACCAGAGATTTTATTTATCTTATCGATATCTATCTCAGGGAATATAATTTGTTCAGTAACTCCTAAATTGTAGTTACCTCTACCGTCAAATCCAGTTGCTTTAATCCCTCCAAAATCTCTTACACGTGGTAATGCTGAAGTTACTAAACGATCTAAAAACTCGTACATTCTTTCTCCACGTAAAGTTACTTTAGCGCCAATTGGCATACCTTTACGCAATTTGAAAGATGCAACATCCTTTTTAGATAATGTAGATATGGCTCTTTGTCCAGTTATAGTTGTTAATTCTTCCACAGCGTGGTCCACTAACTTTTTGTCTGATACTGCTGCACCAACTCCTTTAGATAAAACTATCTTAGTAAGCTTAGGTACTTGCATTACATTTTTATAACCAAATTCTTCTGTAAGAGCTGCAATTACTTTGCTTTTATACTCTTCTTTAAGTCTAGGTGAATATGCCATAACTATATTACTTCATTAGATTTTTTAGAAAATCTCACTTTCTTATCTCCTTCCATTCTGTATCCTATTCTTGTTACTTCTCCTTTAGAAGTTAACAAAGATAAGTTAGATACTTGAATTGGAGCTTCTTTTTCTACGATTCCTCCTTGTGGGCTTTGTGCACTTGGTTTAGTATGTTTCTTAACCATGTTTACTCCCTCAACGATCACTTTGTTCTTATCTGTAAATACTTTTTGAACAACTCCTTCTGATCCTTTATGATCTCCAGCAATTACTCTTACTGTATCTCCCGATTTTATTTTAAGCTTTGTCATCTTACTTTATCAATTAAAGCACCTCTGGTGCTAATGATACAATTTTCATGAATTGTTTATCACGAAGTTCTCTAGCAACAGGTCCAAAAACACGTGTTCCTCTCATTTCCCCAGTTGGGTTTAAAAGTACACAAGCGTTATCATCGAATCTAATATAAGATCCATCTGGACGTCTTACTTCTTTTTTAGTACGTACAACTACTGCTGTAGAAACTGCTCCTTTTTTAATGTTTCCATTAGGAGTCGCATCTTTTACTGTAACAACTATTTTGTCACCTACAGAAGCGTATCTTCTCTTAGTACCACCTAGAACACGTATTGTTAATACTTCTTTTGCTCCAGTGTTATCTGCTACTTTTAGTCTTGATTCTTGTTGTACCATAATTACTTCGCTCTTTCAATTATTTCAACTAATCTCCAACATTTAGATTTACTCATAGGTCGTGTTTCCATGATCTTTACAGTATCTCCAATATTACAATCGTTTGTCTCGTCGTGTGCAACGTATTTTTTCGTTTTTAACACGAACTTTCCGTACATAGGGTGTTTTACTTTTTTCACCTCAGAAACCACAATAGATTTCTGCATTTTGTTACTTGTAACAATTCCTATACGTTCTTTTCTTAAGTTTCTTTTTTCCATCATTAAGCAGAATTATTGTAATTCTCTTTTAGTTATTTCTGTTGCCAATCTAGCTACATCACGTCTTACTGAACGTAATTGGATTGGGTTCTCTAAAGGAGATATTGCATGTGCCATTTTTAGGTCTGAATAACTCTTCTTTGTCTCACTAAGCTTATCTTGTAACTCAGCTACAGATAATTCTTTAATTTCTGATTGTTTCATAATATCAATAAATTATGCTTCGTAATCTCTAGCGATTACAAACTTAGTTTTTACAGGTAATTTTTGAGCTGCTAAACGTAATGCTTCTTTAGCTACGTCTAATGGTACACCTCCTACTTCAAAAAGCATTCTACCTGGTTTAACTACTGCTGCCCAATATTCTACGGCACCTTTACCTTTACCCATACGTACTTCAAGAGGTTTCTTTGTAATAGGCTTGTCTGGAAATATTTTAATCCAAAGTTGCCCCTCTCTTTTCATGAAACGAGTAGCTGCAATACGTGCTGCTTCTATTTGACGCGAAGTTAAAAAGTTCGAGTCTAGTGATTTTATTCCAAAAGTACCGTTTGAAAGTTGGTGCCCTCTTCCGGCATTACCTTTCATACGTCCTTTTTGTTGTTTACGAAATTTTGTTCTTTTAGGCTGTAACATTTTTTCTTTTCTTTAAAAAATTACTTTCTACGACGAGATTGGTTCTTATTATTTCCACCTTGTCCTCGTCCACCTTTTCCTTGCTTCTTAGATAAACCAACAAGAGGAGAAAGTTCTCTTTTACCATATACTTCACCTTTCATAATCCACACTTTCACACCTAATCTACCATAAGTAGTATGTGACTCAACAAGTGCGTAATCAATATCGGCTCTAAAAGTTGATAAAGGAATACGTCCTTCTTTGTAGTGTTCAGAACGTGCCATTTCAGCACCATTTAAACGACCACTAATCTGGATTTTAATTCCTTCAGCGTTCATACGCATTGTAGCAGCAATAGCCATTTTGATAGCACGTCTGTATGAAATTCTATTTTCAATTTGACGAGCAATACTAGATGCTACTAAAAACGAATCAAGTTCAGGTCTTTTAATTTCAAAGATGTTAATCTGAACTTCTTTTCCAGTAATTTTCTTAAGCTCTTCTTTTAACTTGTCTACCTCTTGACCTCCTTTACCAATAATAATACCAGGACGAGCCGTAGTGATAGTAACGGTTACAAGTTTTAAAGTTCTCTCGATGATTACTCTACTTACACTAGCTTTAGATAAACGCGCGTGAACGTATTTTCTAATCTTATCGTCTTCGGCAAGTTTATCACCATAATCGTTTCCTCCGTACCAGTTAGATTCCCATCCTCTGATAATTCCTAAGCGATTTCCGATTGGATTTGTCTTTTGTCCCATATCTATCTTAGCTTTGTGTATTATTGTTAGCTCCAACTACGATTGTTACGTGGTTAGAACGTTTTCTTATTCTGTGTGCACGACCTTGAGGTGCTGGACGTAATCTTTTTAACATAGATCCTCCGTCAACTCTAATTTCTTTAACAAAAAGTTCAGCTTCTTCGATGCTTGCATCTTCGTTTTTAGCTTGCCAGTTAGCAATTGCTGAAACTAACAACTTCTCTAAACGGTTAGAAGCTTCTTTTTGACTAAACTTTAAAATGTTAAGTGCTTTTTCTACTTTTTCACCTCTTACTAAATCGGCTACTAAACGCATTTTTCTCGGTGATGTAGGACAGTTATTAAGTTTAGCGAAAGCAACTTGCTTTTTACCTTCCTTAATAGCGTCTGCCATTTGTTTTTTACGACTTCCCATAGCTTACTACTTTTTACCTTTATTTTTAGCACCTGCATGACCTCTAAAAGATCTTGTTGGTGAAAATTCTCCTAATTTATGACCTACCATGTTTTCAGTAACGTATACTGGCACAAATTGACGGCCATTGTGTACCGCTATAGTTTGCCCAACAAAATCTGGAGTAATCATACTTGCTCTAGACCAAGTTTTGATTACTGTCTTTTTGTTGTTCTCAACGTTAACAGCCACTTTCTTTTCTAATTTATAATGAACGTAAGGTCCTTTTTTTAATGATCTTGCCATGTCTTATTTCTTTCTACGTTCTACAATATATTTATTACTTGCTTTAGTCTTAGAACGTGTTCTAAATCCTTTAGCTGGTATACCGTTTCTAGAACGAGGGTGTCCTCCTGAAGATTTACCTTCACCACCACCCATTGGGTGATCAACTGGATTCATTACTACTGGTCTAGTTCTTGGCCTTCTACCTAACCATCTACTTCTACCTGCTTTACCAGAAACTAATAATTGGTGATCTGAGTTAGATACTACTCCAATTGTAGCCATACAAGTCACTAAAATTAATCTAGTTTCTCCTGAAGGTAATTTGATAGTTGCGAATTTACCGTCTCTTGCCATTAATTGAGCAAAAGCACCAGCACTACGAGCCATAACAGCTCCTTGTCCTGGACGTAACTCTACACAAGAAATAATTGTACCTAATGGTATATTTGCTAAAGGCATTGCATTCCCAATTTCTGGAGCAACTTTATCACCTGAAACAATAGTTTGTCCAACTGTTAAACCATTTTGAGCAATGATATAAGCCTTCTCACCATCTTGGTAATTTAATAATGCGATAAACGCTGTTCTGTTTGGATCGTATTGGATTGAAGCAACTTCTGCAGGAACTCCTGTTTTAGCTCTTTTGAAATCAATAATACGGTACCTTTTCTTATGACCACCACCTTTGTAGCGCATAGTCATACGACCTTGACTGTTTCTACCACCTGAACGTTTTTTCGGAGCTAATAAACTCTTCTCCGGCTTATCAGTTGTAATGGCGTCAAATCCATTAACAACTCTAAATCGCTGTCCTGGTGTGATTGGTTTTAATTTTCTTACTGACATTTGTCTTTAATTACATGTTAGTGTATAAATCAATTATCTCACCTTCCGCCAGTTGTACAATTGCTTTTTTCATTGCATTTGTTTTACCATGTTGAATACCAGTTTTTGTAAACTTAGTTTTTCTATCTGGACGGACATTTATAGTACGAACTTTTTCAACAGAAACTCCATAAGCAGCTTCAACTGCTTTTTTAATTTCTACCTTGTTCGCCTTTGTATTCACGAAGAAACTGAAACAGTTGTTTAACTCACTATTTGCAGTCGCTTTTTCTGTGATTATCGGTTTAATTAAGATATTCATCGTTTCTTTATTTACTTAAATTCGTTACAATTCCTTCTAAAGCTCCTTCTAAAAGCACTACTTGATTTGCATTTAAAATCTTGTAAGTACTTAATTCTGAAGCAATTACAACTTCAGAGCCTTTTAAATTGCGTGACGACAAATATACATTATTATTTGACGCACCCAACACAAACAGAGATTTTTTGTTTTGTAAGTCTAAAGCTTTCAAAATATTAGTGAAATTTTTAGTCTTTGGAGACTCAAAATTAAAGTCTTCTAAAACAACTAATGACTTCTCGTTTGCTTTAATACTTAATGCCGATCTACGTGCTAAACGCTTTAAGTTCTTATTAAGTTTTATAGAGTAATTTCTTGGTCTTGGCCCGAACATACGTCCTCCTCCTCTAAATACTCCAGACTTGATACTTCCTGCTCTGGCTGTACCTGTTCCTTTTTGCTTTTTAATCTTACGTGTACTTCCAGTAATCTCAGCTCTTTCTTTCGATTTGTGAGTTCCTTGTCTTTGGTTTGCTAAATATTGTTTAACATCCAAATATACAGCGTGATTATTAGGCTCAATAGCAAACACATCGTTAGAAAGGTCTGCCTTTCTACCTGTGTCTTTTCCGTTTATATCTAAAACTGCTACTTTCATTATTTTCTAATCGTTACATAAGCGTTTTTGTGACCTGGTACACAACCTTTCACAACAAGTAAGTTCTTATCTGCAACTACTTTTAAAACTCTTAAATTTTGAACTTTGATTGTATCTCCTCCCATTCTTCCTGCCATCTTCATTCCTTTGAAAACTCTTGCAGGGTAAGATGCAGCTCCAATAGAACCTGGCGCTCTTAAACGGTTGTGTTGACCGTGAGTAGCTTGACCTACACCAGCAAACCCATGACGTTTTACAACCCCTTGGAATCCTTTTCCTTTTGATGTACCTGATACATCAACAAATTCACCTTCTACAAAGTGCTCTACAGTGATAGCATCACCTAACTTGTACTCCTCATCAAAACCTTGAAATTCTACGATTTTGCGTTTTACAGAAGTTCCTGCTTTTTTAGCGTGACCTAAGTCCGCTTTAGTAGCACTTTTTTCTGTCGCGTCATCGAAACCAAGTTGAATAGCTTCATAGCCATCAACTTCTTCAGTTCTGACTTGGGTAACGATACATGGTCCAGCTTCGATTACTGTACATGGAATGTTTTTTCCATTTTCATCGAAGATGCTGGTCATACCGATTTTTTTTCCAATTAACCCAGACATAATTATTATTTATTTATTGTTACTATTTATTAAAAACATTCAAGGCTGAAAATACGTTTCAGCCTTGAATTGTATTTTTACCGTTTTTCCTTCGCTCGCAGCTTAGGACATGTTAGTTCTACTTAAACTTTAATTTCTACTTCTACTCCACTTGGCAATTCAAGTTTCATTAAAGCATCAATTGTTTTAGAAGATGAAGAGTAAATATCTAATAATCTCTTATAAGAGCTTAATTGAAATTGTTCTCTAGACTTCTTGTTTACGTGTGGTGAACGTAATACAGTGAAAATTTTCTTGTGTGTTGGTAATGGAATTGGTCCAGTTACTACAGCACCAGTACTCTTTACTGTTTTTACAATCTTATCAGCAGACTTATCAACTAAATTGTGATCGTAAGACTTTAATTTTATTCTAATTTTTTGACTCATTTTCTTTAGTTTTAAGCTTCTACGCCTTTAGCTGCTTTAATTACTTCTTCTGAAATATTAGAAGGAGTTTCAGCATAGTGTGAAAATTCCATAGTAGATGTTGCTCTACCTGAAGATAATGTTCTTAATGTTGTTACATATCCAAACATCTCAGATAATGGTACGGTAGCTTTTACAGTTTTTGCTCCTGCTCTATCTCCCATATCACTTACTTGACCTCTTCTTCTATTTAAATCACCTACGATATCACCCATATTTTCTTCTGGAGTAATAACTTCTAATTTCATAATAGGTTCCATGATTACAGCTTTTGCTGCTTTTGCACAAGCTTTAAATCCTAACTTAGCCGCTAATTCGAAAGATAATTGATCAGAATCCACATCGTGGTAAGACCCATCTTTTAACGTTACTTTCATAGCATCGATTTCGTAACCTGCTAATGGTCCATTTACCATTGCCATTTTAAATCCTTTTTCAATAGAAGGGATAAATTCTTTAGGAACATTACCACCTTTAATTGTAGATTCAAATTGAAGTCCTACTTGACCTTCATCTGCTGGTTCAACTGTAAATACAATATCTGCGAATTTACCACGACCACCAGATTGCTTCTTGTAAACCTCTCTATGATCTGCACTTTGAGTAATAGCCTCTTTGTACTCTACTTGAGGTTGACCTTGACTTACTTCAACTTTGAACTCACGTTTTAAACGATCAACAATTACATCTAAGTGAAGCTCACCCATTCCTGATATAATAGTCTGCCCTGAAGCTTCGTCTGAACGCACAGTAAATGTTGGATCTTCCTCAGCTAATTTTGCTAAACCGATACCTAATTTATCTACATCTGCTTTAGTTTTAGGCTCAACCGCGATACCAATTACTGGATCTGGAAAGTCCATAGATTCTAAAACAATAGGATGTTTCTCTGCAGAAAGTGTATCTCCTGTTTTGATAGATTTAAATCCAACAGCAGCTCCAATATCTCCAGCTTCTATATATTCAATTGCATTTTGTTTGTTAGCGTGCATTTGGTAAATACGTGAAATACGCTCTTTCTTACCAGAACGATTATTTAACACATAAGAACCTGCATCTAAACGACCAGAATATGCTCTAAAGAATGCTAAACGCCCTACAAAAGGATCTGTAGCAATTTTAAATGCTAAAGCAGCAAACGGCTCCTTTACATCTGGCTTACGAATTTCTTCTTGATCTGTATCTGGGTTCACTCCAACAATACCTTCCTTATCTACTGGAGATGGTAAGTAACGACATACAGCATCTAATAAGAACTGTACACCTTTGTTTTTAAACGCAGAACCACAAATCATAGGAATGATAGCCATATCCATTACAGCAGCTCTAAGTGCAGCGTGCACTTCTTCTTCTGTAATAGACTCTTCATCTTCCATAAATTTTTCTAAAAGATTCTCATCGTAACTTGCTACTTCTTCAATTAAAAGTGCACGGTACTTACGAGCTTCTTCTTTCATATCCTCAGGAATATCGATAACATCGAAAGTTGCTCCTTGAGTTGCATCATGCCATACAATAGCACGGTTTTTTACTAAGTCGATAACACCTTTAAAATCCTCTTCATCACCAATGTTTAAAACGATTGGCACCGCGTTAGATTTTAACATGTCTTTTACTTGTTGACAAACACCTAAAAAGTCTGACCCTTGACGATCCATTTTGTTAACAAAACCGATTCTTGGTACTTTATAGTTATCTGCTAATCTCCAGTTAGTTTCAGATTGTGGCTCAACACCATCAACTGCACTAAATAAGAATACTAAACCATCTAATACACGTAACGATCTATTTACCTCTACAGTAAAATCTACGTGACCAGGAGTATCAATAATGTTAAAGTGATATCCTTTTGTTTCTGGTGTAGGTTCCCCATTTTCAATTGGGAATTTCCACTCACATGTTGTAGCTGCAGACGTAATAGTAATACCACGTTCTTGCTCTTGCTCCATCCAGTCCATTGTTGCAGCACCATCATGTACTTCACCAATTTTGTGAGAAACACCTGTATAATAAAGAACTCGCTCTGTTGTTGTTGTTTTACCAGCATCAATATGAGCTGCAATTCCAATATTTCTTGTGAATTTTAAATCTCTTGCCATTTCTAATTAAAATCTAAAGTGAGAGAATGCTTTATTTGCTTCAGCCATTTTGTGAGTATCTACTCTTTTCTTAACCGCTGCTCCTTCTTCTTTAGCTGCTGCTAAAATCTCTGAAGCTAAACGTTGCGCCATAGACTTTTCATTTCTTTTTCTTGAATAGCTAATTAACCATTTCATTGCTGTAGAAACTTTACGGTCTGCACGTATTGGGTTAGGAATTTGAAATGTAGCACCACCAACTCTACGACTACGTACTTCTACGTGAGGCATAACGTTAGATAATGCATCTTTCCATATCTCTAATGCTGTTTTTTCTTCGTCTGTTTTCTTTGTATCTACGATATCAATTGCATCGTAAAACACTTTAAAAGCCACTGACTTCTTACCATCCCACATCATCATGTTAACGAAACGAGTTACTAACTGATCGTTAAAACGTGGATCCGGCAAAAGCGGTCTCTTTTTGGCTGCTCTTTTTCTCATGTCTTCTTCTTAAAGTTTTAAAATTACTTCTTAGGGCGTTTTGCACCATACTTAGATCTACGTTGCGTACGACCATCTACACCAGCGGTGTCTAATGCTCCACGTACAATGTGGTATCTAACTCCTGGTAAATCTTTTACCCTTCCACCTCTAACCAATACTATCGAGTGCTCTTGTAGATTATGTCCTTCACCGCCAATGTATGCATTTACCTCGTTTCCGTTTGTTAAACGAACCCTTGCTACCTTACGCATTGCTGAGTTAGGTTTTTTAGGTGTCGTTGTATACACACGAGTACACACACCACGTCTTTGTGGACAAGAATCTAAAGCAGCCGATTTACTCTTCTTGGTTATTTTGGCTCTTCCTTTTCTTACTAATTGTGAAATTGTTGGCATATATATTTATATATAAATTTAATTGACCTCTTCTAAGAGGGCTGCAAAGGTAGTAATTAAAATTAAAAATTCAAATCCTAAAAGATTAATTTTCAGTAGTTTTTCAAAATTACTTAAATCTATATATTATATGAACTGTTTTTGCGTTAGTTTTACAAACCTTAATTTACAGTTTTGTAGTGCAAAAAAAATCTTTCTTTTTATTTATCGTTGTTATTTTCTGTTTTAAGAAATTATATTCCCAAAATCTAAACCTAGAGATTATTGGAAAAGATACAACTGAAACAAAACTACTAAATACTTACAACTACAATAAAACTTTAACAGACTATAATGCAATCACTATAGAAATTGACTCTCTTAGAAAAACACTTTTTAAAACTGGTTATATTGAAAACAGACTTCTATCTTTAAAAAGAACTAATGACAGTTTATTTACCTCCACCATAGCACTCAACACAAAATACGAGACCATAACTCTTCATTATAATAGTAACGAAATAGATAAGAGCATAACTGATTTAGTTTCAAATGACAATTCAGATTCTCATTTCACCATACCTTTTACTTCTACAGAGAGCGTTTTAAACTTTATCAATTCTGAAATAGCAAAAAAAGGATTTCCATTTACTAAACTCAGGCTTTCTGAAATAAAAATAAAAGACAATAAAACACTTGAAGCCAATATTGTTATCATTAAAGACAAACAACAAAGAGGCCTCGACAAAATTGTTATAAAAGGTTACGAGAAATTCCCTAAGTCTTACCTAAAACGATTTTTAAAAATTAAACCTGAAGCTATTTTTAATATTGAAGACATAAAAAAACGTATACAAACTCTAGACAATCTTCGATTCGCAAATACAATTAAAGAGCCGGAAGTTTTATTTACAAACGATTCCACCCAACTGTATCTTTATATAGAAAAAACACTTAGTAACACTTTTGATGGTTTTTTAGGCTTTAGTACTAATGAAGAAACTAATAATATAGAGTTTAATGGCTATTTAAATTTAGAATTAAATAACAATTTTAATTATGGCGAATCGTTTAGACTACTTTATAAGAGTGATGAACTTGAGCAAAAAAACTTTGAAGCTAGACTAAACCTTCCTTATTTATTTAACACACCTATTGGTACAGAATTAGAATTAAACATCTTTAAAAAAGATTCCTCTTTTACAACTATTAACCAAAAAGCAAAACTTTATTATCAATTAGACGCAAAAAGTAAAGTGTTTTTAGGAATCGATACTACAGAGTCTAACAATCTTCTTGATAACGAAAGCGCTTTTAATGTTGATGATTATAAATCTAGGTTTTATATTTTAAAATATGATTTTGAAAACAGACGCAATTATAACAGGTTATTTCAAGTAAACTCTCTCGTTAATATTGAAGCAGGTTTCGGAAGTCGAGACTTAAATAATACAACAGAAGAACAAACTAAAGTATCCCTAAATGCACATCATATCTTTAATTTAAATCGTAATAACAGTATTTTTTTAAGGTTTAATGGAGCCCTCCTTACTTCTGATTCTTTTTTAGAAAATGAGTTAATTCGTTTTGGAGGTATCAATTCCATTAGAGGTTTTCAAGAAAACAGCCTAACTGCAACTCTATATGGTGTATTAAACACAGAGTATCGTTACAAATTAAGCAATAGTATTTACGCACATTCTATTATTGATTATTCTAGACTAGAAAATAAAATTACATCTCAAAACGAAAACCTTTATGGTTTTGGTCTTGGATTTGGCATTATTACCAAGGCTGGACTATTGAAATTTAATTTTGCAAATGGAAAAACGCAAGACCAAAGATTCAAATTTTCTAATTCTAAGATTCACTTAAGTTTAGTGGCCATTTTTTAAGAATTACTCAAAAATCCCTCTTAATTTCAAATTTAACGTCTAAAACTTTGTTTTATTTAGTTATTATATGTAATTTTTCCCTGGACTAATTCACATAAAACCCGAGTTTGATTAATTAAACAATTAATTTAAAGCGAGTTACAACACTAAAAAACACCCTTAACCATTCATTTATAGTGTTGTTCTAAAATCTTATTACATCTTAACTACAGAGATTTTCTGTTTGCATGTTTCTATTCAAAATTTAAACATATAAACTGCCTATTTATACAATTATCTATTGTGTAAATCAAACTCGAGAAAAACAATAAAAACAAATATGAAAACAAAAACTAGTGTAATTTTAACGCTATTTCTAGCGTTAGCTGTGCAATTATCCTATGCGCAAGAAAAAGAAATCTCAGGAACGATTTCGGACCAAAATGGCGTCCCACTTATTGGTGTCAATATTTTTGAAAAAGACACAAGTAATGGAACCCAGAGTGACTTTGATGGTAACTACAAACTCAATGCAGAAGTAGGAAAAACAATTGTCTTCTCCTCATTAGGTTACAAAACAGTTGAACAAACTGTAGGAGACACCAACACAATTAATGTTACTATGCCAGAAGAAGCTGGCCAATTAGACGAAATTGTAGTTACAGCTTTAGGTGTAAAGCGTAAACAAGAAAATATTACTTATGCCAACGAGGTTGTTAAAGGAGACCAAGTTAATCAAGCCGCAAACTCTAATGCAATTCAAGCTTTAGCTGGAAAGGTATCAGGTTTACAAATTAATACATCAGGCTCAGGTGTAAACCCTAACAAAAGCATCATATTAAGAGGGTTCTCTTCTATATCAGGTGGAAATAGCGCTTTAGTTGTTATTGATGATGTTATATCAACAACAGCAACTTTAAACAATATTGACCCAAACTCAATAGAATCTGTTAATGTTTTAAAAGGCCCTGTAGGAGCAGCATTATATGGTTCTCGAGCGGGTAACGGTGTTATAATAGTTACCACAAAAAAAGGAAGTAAAGGTGGTAAATTAATTGTAGATTTAAAATCTACTCTTTCAATAGAAACTATTCAGTTTTTACCACAACGCCAAGATCGTTTTGGACAAGGTTGGGAAGGTGATTTAGACTGGACAGATCAGGGAGCATGGGGTCCAGAATTTGATGGCTCATCTCAAGTTACAGGAATACCTTACCCAACAGCATCAGACTGGAGATTTGCTAGATACGAACATATAGAAGATAACATTAAACCTTTTTTCGATACTGGTGTAGAAAAACAACAAAGCATTACTTTATCTGCAGGTAATAGTGAGGGCTACGGAAATTTCTCTTACAATTTTGTAGAAACGGAAGGATTAATTCCTGGAGACAGAAGAACTCGTAACTTCTTTAATTTTAGTGCAGGAAAAACGTTAGGTAAATTTAATATAAAAGGTATAGCTCGTTACACTACAACAAAATCTGACATAGTTACTGGTGGAACCTATTTCAATTTATCTCAAACACCTACAAATATAGATGTTACTCAATTTGCTTCAGGAGACAATGTAGATAACTGGACATTATACGCAAGAAGTCCATATTGGAATTTAAAAAACAGTAGAGCTCTTGGTAATACTGCGAGATTTGAAGGGAATTTAGATTTAGGATATGATATTAATGACAATATTAATGTAATTTTAAGGACTTCGGTGAATACTACTAGAGGAGATAGTAGTGCTTATAATAATGATTTTGTAGATACTAATATGTATCAGTTTTTTGATAGAAGTATTGTTTCCTCATACAGTTCTACAAGAAATGGGTTCCAACAACTTTATACAGATCTTTTAACAAACCTAAATTACGATTTATCAGAAAACATTTCTTTTAACGGACTTCTTGGATACAACATGACTGCCACTAAATCTGATAGCGGAACAATAAGCGGAACAGAACTAACAATTCCAGGGTTATATAATATTGGTAATGCTGCAGAGCTAAATGACCCTACAGAGACTAGATCTGTACTAAGAGGGCAATCGGTTTTTGCTAGTGCAGAATTTGGGTATAAAAACTATTTAACTGTATTATTTACAGGACGTAACGATTGGTTTAGTCAATTATCAAAAGCTGAAAGAAGTATATTCTATCCTTCTGCTTCTTTTTCTTTTATCCCAACAAAAGCATTCCCTAGCATAAAAAGCAAATGGTTAACTAGTGCTATAATTCGTGGAGGATGGACACAAGTTGCTAACGTAGGTGGGGTTGGAGCTTTCGCCATAAACGAAAGAGCATTTTCACCAAATGGTTTTCCATTTTCTGGAGCAGGAAACTCTTTCATTGGAGTAACAAGTTTAACAGATGAAAACATTACACCAGAAGTTGTAACAACTTATGAATTAGTTGGTAATTTCGATTTATTAAGAGTTAATGGTAGACCAAGAATTAATTTAGATCTTGCTTACAGTTTTCAAACGAACAAAGATCAAATTTTAGGCACTACACCATCAAGTTCTTCAGGATTATTTAATGCAACCGTAAATGTTGGTGAAACTGAAACATCTTCTTTCGAACTTGATTTAGGTTTTACTCCTATAAAAACAGAGAACTTCGAATGGAATGCACGTATTGGCTATTCAACATATGAAACAAGAGTAAATAAAGTTACAGATATTTCTGAAAGTGTAACAACTGCAAGCACAGGAACTGTTGGAATTGTCGCACAAGTGGGAGAAGCTTGGCCTTCAATACAAGGTACTGCATACCAAAGAGACGATCAAGGACGTGTTATTATCGATGATAACGGAAGCCCAATTCGTTCTAACGATTTAGAAATATTAGGAAAAATCGCTCCCGACTACATATTAAACTTCAACACTTCTGTTAAGTATAAAGGGTTTACTCTAGGAGCAACACTAGATTACAGAACTGGCCATGTATTTCACTCTGGAGTAGCAAGGAATTTAAATGGCATAGGTGGCACTGTCGAATCGGCTATTAATGGTCGTGAACCTTTTGTATTTCCTAATTCCACAGTTCAAGGCTCTGGAGTTACCAACACTACAGTTTTAACAGGAGGAGCTTCACCAGCTGCTTTCCAAAGCTATGTAACAGATAACTACGGTTACTTTGATGAAAACTTTATTATTGATGCTACTGCACTAAAAATAAGAGAAGTTGCATTATCTTATGATTTAAATCAAGAGACTTTAAAACAATTAGGATTAAATAAATTAAGTCTTGCTATTGCAGGTAGAAACCTATATACATTTTTACCTAGAGCAAACAGAAGTTATAACGACCCTGAATTTGGCGGAGGTCTAGGCTTTTACAGTGTAACCCCACCAACAAGGTCTTTTGCCTTAAGTTTAAACGTTGCTTTTTAATAATAAAAAAATATAGAAAATGAAATTTATAAATAAAATAATATGTCTAGCTATTGTAGCTACCACAGCCTTTGGGTGTGACGACTATTTAGACGTAAACGAAGACCCTAACAACCCTTTACTAGAACAAGTTTCTCCTGATTTAATGCTAGCGGCTAGCCAATCTGTTCCTGCTGGAACATTAGCTGTCACTATGAATCAACTAGGAAACTTAATGTCTGGCGCATGGGGCGGAAATGTATTAGTAACTGCTGGTCCTTTTGATGATGAATTCAGATACAATGTAACCTCTACTTTCTACAATGGTATATGGGATAATTTAATGGCGAGAACTGCCAATTATTCTAATATAATAAACTACGAAAGCGAAGCCGATTACACAAATCATAAAGCCATTGCCAAAATATTAAGAGCTTTTTACTCTCAATACTTAGTAGACATTTATGGAGACATTCCCTATTTCCAAAGACATCAATTCACACAATTACTCCAAGTACCTTATGATGAGGATTCATTAGTATATGCAGATATATTAAATGAAATTAATGAAGCTGTAGAAATGATAGATAATGCTAGCAATAATACCTTAAGTGTAACCAATGAAGATATCATATACGGAGGAGATATGAGCAAATGGCGTAAATTTGCAAATACGCTTAAACTTAGAGTTATAGTACGTCAATCTAACGTAATTCCGCAATCAGAAGCTGTTTCAGCATTAGCCGGTTTAACGACATCAGATTTTATTGGTTTTGGAGATGCCGTAACTCTTAATCCAGGTTACGCAAACGAGAATAACAGACAAAACCCTTTTTATGCTACTTATGGATTTAATGTAGCAGGGAATCAAGTTGGAAATACTGTTGTTGCATCTGAATACAGTGTGCAAATGCTTGATGGCACTAACTCGGGAGGCACATTCGATAATAGATTAATACGATTATATAAAACCAATAATCAAGGAGATTATTTAGGAATACAACAAGGACAACTATTAGGGGATTTACCAAATGGAGCTTCCGCCTCTTTATCTGGGCTTGGAGCTGGTTTAGGAGTTGACCAAGCAAGTGATGCTGGAGCTTCTATGGATTTAAATATTTTTACCGAAGCAGAAAGTTTCTTTTTACAAGCCGAAGCGGTTACAAGAGGTTATATTTCAGGAAGTGGTCTAGGTTTATTTAATAGCGGAATAGAAGCGTCTTTTAATCTTCTTGGTGCTTCCGGAGCCAATGCGTATCAAAGCGCCATTGCTTCTCAAGCAGGATTTGGTTACACAGGCTCTCAAGAACAACAAATTGAAGGTATAATTACTCAAAAATGGCTTGCTCTAAGCTGTATTAGTGGCATAGAAGGTTGGATAGAGCAAACAAGAACAGGCTATCCTAATGCTCCATTATCGTTAACACAAACATCTGGCGTTAGACCTGTAAAACTATTATATCCACTAAGTGAATTACAAGGAAACAGTGCAAATGTACCTTCCCAAACAACTGCAGACGCATTTAATCCTTCTATTTTTTGGGATAACTAATTAAAAACAAAAATATTATGAAAATTAAAACTATAAAATTAATACTTGTCACTTTAATAGGTTCTTTTTTAAGTGTATCCTGTTTAGTAGACGATGAAGTAGACTCAAGTATATTAGGCGAAACACCTTTTGTAGTAGGGTTTGAAAGAGCTACAGATAATTACATATTTACACCAGCAGATACTCAACCGCAATCTTCTGGAGACATACATGTTGTGATAGTTGGAGGAGATCAAGGTGTGAATCCACCATCGGATGTAGTATTTAGATACGAAATTGACAGCGCTACGACGCTTTCAGATTCTGCCTACAATATTACTAGTACCTCTGAAATATTTACGATTCCTGCTAATGGTGAAGTTGCCAACGAAATTTTCAGTTATGAAATCATTCCAACAAATATACCTCTAGGAGAAGAAGCATCTCTTATTATTAACTTAATATATGTTTCGGGCCCAAATAGTGTTGCAGGTTTACCTTTTGGTCAACTTGTTGTAAATGTTAATAGATGTAATCCTTTTTTAATAGGAGACTATACTGCAGCAAACACTGTAGGAGGTTCTTCTAATGGTGATGGGGAAGCAGTTGTTGTTACTGCCATTAACTGTAATACATATCAAGCTAGTAATCTGCCTAATTTTAATAGTGTACAATTTTTCGATTTTATCTTAAATGAGGATAATACAATTACACTAACAGGTACTTTATCTAACTTTAGTAATTTAGTAACAGGTTCTGGAATTTTACTACCTAATGGCACTATTCAAATTGATGATTTCGATATTGAAGACAATGCTCAGGATATGAGTTTTGATTTAGTCCCTAATTAATAATAAATTAAATTATAATAGACATGAAAAAATTTATATATCATAGGTTTCTTTTTATAGCTTCATTATTAACTATTGTTGCAATAGTATCATCTTGTAATGAAGACGAAACACTTGAAAGAAAAGGAAAACCAACTGTTTCTGTTTTAAACTCAGGAATATCAGTACAGGAAAATGCGCAACCAGACATAGAATTCTCATTAAGTTACTCTATAAAAAACACGACTCACATGAGAGTAGAAATAATTGGAGGTACTGCTATTGAAGGAGAAGATTACACCGTAAACTTAGAAACAATAGAATCTGCTGGAGGAGGCTACTTTGGAGGCGAAGGCTATTTCGCTACAATACCTCCTTTTACTACAGATTATGTACTTTCAGATTTTATTACTATTAATCAAGATAACATTACTGAAGGTAGAGAAACAATTGAACTTCAATTATTTTCGGCATCTAAAGGCTATGCTATAGTAGACCAAACCTATACTATAAACATAGACGACTACACATTCTGTAACTGGACATTAGTTACAAATGATGCATACGGAGATGGATGGAATGGAGGTTTCATAACTGTTACTTCAGGAGGTATATCTACAGATTATGCACCAACCAACTTTACAGCTACATTTGAAATTCCTATAGAAGAAGGTGAAGATTATCAAATCACTTATACTTCTGGAGGTGGAACAGGACAAGCTCCTGGCTGGGAAGAAGAAAACACATATACGTTAACAGCTCCAGATGGTACAAGTTGGTCAGATGGACCAATTCCAATGGAAGGCATAATAATAAACGGTATAAATAATTGTCCTTAAACTAAAAAACTATAGTTATTAAAAAAGCCACTCTATGATAAATAGGAGTGGCTTTTTATTTAGCACAAATTTAACCCTTACATAACATTAAATATTTAAGATAATTTAGTAGTACCCTACTCAAGGAATGAAAAAACAAGGGTAATCCTAAGCTACATTTAACATTTTCACACTATAAAGAAGCTAATAATGCCACTTAATTAGAATAATAATTATAGAATTAAATTATTTTCAAAACTTTAACAAACCCTAAATAGCACCTAGTTTTAGGCATATTACTGATGCTTATTGCATAAATTAACACTTGATATTAAAAAAATGTACTAAAAAAATTGTTTTATTAACATTAAATTAGGATTTTTGGCCTAGACTAATTCAAATAAATTATAAAATGAAAACAAAGTTTAGTGGAATTTTAACGCTATTTCTAGCGTTTGTTGTGCAACTAACGTTCGCACAAGAAAAATCAATTTCAGGAACGATATCCGATGAAAACGGATTACCGATGCCTGGAGTAAGTGTTCTTGTTGTTGGTACAAGTAACGGTACACAAACAGATTTTGATGGTAATTACTCATTATCTGCAAGTGTAGGAGATGTCATAGCATACTCTTCAATCGGTTACAAATCAGTAAATAAAACAGTAGGAGCATCAAATAATATCAGTTTTGGTATGGAGGTTGACGTTACAGCTATAGATGAAGTTGTAATTACGGCACTTGGTATTAAAAGAAAGAAAGACGCTGTAACAGGTGCATACCAAGAAGTAAAAACAGAAGAACTTGCTAAAGCAAACAACCCAGACGTAGTTAAAGGTTTAGCTGGTAAAGTATCTGGATTACAAATTACACAAAACTCTAATGGTGTAGGTTCTGGAGGAACACGTATCGTTTTACGTGGTAACAGATCTATTTCTGGTAACAACCAAGCTTTAGTTGTAATTGACGGAGCTATTTCTGATACTGGATTCTTAAATGCATTAGATCCAAACCAAATAGAAACTGTAAATGTTATTAAAGGTGCATCAGGTTCTGCATTATATGGTCAGCAAGGATCAAATGGTGTAATTGTTGTAACAACAAAAAAGACATCTAAAGACGCATCTAAAATGACTGTTTCTATTAACAGTTCATTAGATTTTGAAACAGTTTCTTTTGTTCCAGAAAGACAAACTCGTTACGGACAAGGATGGGATTTAGGAAATGGTTTTGAAAACGTTATCTACGAAAATGGTGGATGGGGACCTGAATTTGATGGACAAATTGTTCCTGTAGGTTTACCACAAGCAGATGGTACTTTTATTACTGCACCATATAGCTCTAGAGGTAGCGATCACATTAAAGAATTCTTTTCTACTGGTTTAACAAGACAAAACTCTTTTTCTATCGCTTCTGGTGATTCAAATGGATATGTTAAGCTTGGAGCAAGAAATGTTAATAGAGGATTCATTATAGAAGGTGATAACCGTAAGCAAAATACATTAACTTTCAACGCAGGGAAAACTGCTGGAAAGTGGAGTGTTGGAGCTGATATCATTTATACTAATGCTTCTATTGAAAGACATAATGGAGATTTATATACTCAATTATTACAATCTGCTTCTAACATTCCAATTACTGCTTTTGCTAACTCTGGAAATGAAGGTCACTGGAATGCATACTTTACTAATCCTTACTGGAATTTAGCAAATCAAAGATCAGAAACAGAATCTAATAGATTAAGTTTACAAGGAACATTAGATTATCAAGTTAACGATAACATCTCACTTAGACTTTTAAGTAATGCTAGAATTAATGATTCTAACGGATTAAGCTATCAAAATGCTTATGATGAGCCACAAGATATTATCGACAATACAGGAGCAAACAGATCATTAGCATCTAACTTCAACTATAATGGGTCAAGAAGTAGTAACTACTATACTGACTTTTTTATCAACTTAGATTATATGCTTACAGATGACATCTCTTTTGCTGCAAACATTGGTTTAAACAATCAATACAGCAAATTCAGTTCTGTTAACTCTGGAGGTTCTGGTTTAACAATTCCTGGATTATATACTTCAAGTAACATTAGTAATGTTGCTAACGTAAATTCAACAGATAATAGAGGGCAAAGCTCTAGTATTGGTGTTTTCGCAAACATTGATTTCGGTTATAAAGATTACTTATACTTAAACCTTACAGGTAGAAGAGACTGGGTATCTGTACTTTCTAAAAGCAATCAAGCGTTCAACTACCCAAGTGCTAGTGTATCTTTCATACCAACAAAAGCTATTGATGGTTTAAAGAGTAATGTATTAAACTACATGAAAATTACTGCTGCTTATACTTCTGTAGGTAACGGTTCTCAAGTTGCTGCTTTTAACATTAATCCGTTATTAAATCAAGCACCAGGTTTCCCATTAGGTGGACAAAACTCTTTCGTAGTTGATAGAAGTGTAACAGATCCTTTTATTAACCCAGAGTTTATCGATACTCAAGAAATTGGTATAAACTTAGGATTATTTAATGACCGTGTAACATTAGACGCTAGTTATTCTGCATTCCAAGGTAGAGATCAAATTACAAGAATTAACACTTCTGCTTCTTCAGGTTTAAATAATATACAACTTAACATTGCAGAATCTGAAGGTTCGGCTATTGAACTTGATTTAGGATTAAAAGTAATTAAGACTGATGATATTAACTTTGATGTAAATATTGGATATGCTAATAACGAAAACAAAGTAATCTCTGTATCTGATCAATCAGATTCAGTATCATTAGGTGGTTTCACAGGTTTCGCTGAAGTATTTGCTATAGCTGGTGAAAATTATCCAGTAATTCAAACTAACTACTATGAGAGAGATCCTCAAGGAAGAGTTTTAATTAACCCAAATAATGGTAACCCAATAGAAGCTTCAGGTTTAAAAATAGCAGGAAGAACTACACCTAAGCATACAGTAAACTTAAATACTTCGTTTAGATATAAAGATTTCACTTTCAGTGCAACTATGGATTACAGAACAGGACATGTATTCTATTCAGATACAAAGTCTAACTTAACTTGGTCTGGACACGCTGTAGAAACGGCACAAGGTGGACGTGGAGCATTTATATGGCCAAATTCTGCTATTGAAACATCTCCAGGAGTATTTGAAGCTAACACTTCTGTACCTTCAGGAGGAACAAACGCAGGTTCTTACATTAACTTCTTTAACTTATATAGAGGAATTGGAGAGAACCATGTATTAGATGCAACTGCATTTAAAGTAAGAGAATTATCATTAAGATACGATTTAAACCCAGATTTCTTAAAGAATACATTTGTTAGTGGAGTAAGTATTAGCGCTACAGCTAGAAATCCATTTATCGTATTACCTACTGAAAATAGAGGATACAATGATCCTGAAACTAGTTTCACTACAGGTAACGCACAAGGTATTACTACACAAGCTGGAAGTATTCCTGCTACAAGAACTTTTGGACTTGGTCTTAATGTAACATTTTAAAAAAAAAGAAAAATGAAAAAATATATTAATAAAGGAATATTACTAGCTGCCATAGGAGGTACAGTATTATTCAATTCGTGTGAAAGCACACTTGATGTAAATCAAACAGAAGTGAGCGCTACTACCGATGGAGTAGCACCAGACTTACTATTAGCTGGAGCAATTAGTTCTCCTAGAGCTAGTTTTGAAGTAACTACTGGAGAAATGGGTAGTATATTCATGAACCAGTGGGGAGGTGACATTAACAATGTTACAGGTGGATTCCAAGATGAGTATAGATTAAACTTCACTCAAAATTACGGATTAGCATCTGCTACATGGAACAATTTATATAGAGGAAGCGGTACTTTTCAGTCTATCATCAACTTTGAAGATGCTAGCTTTGGGAACCACAAGGCTATCTCTAGAATTATGAAAACTTTCTATGTACAATATTTAGTAGATATTTTTGGAAACGTACCTTACTCTCAAGCATTACAATTTGGAGATAACTTTACTCCTGCTTATGATGATGCTCAAACTATTTACAGAGATTTAATTGTACAATTAGATGCTGCAATAGAAACATTAAATAACTCAGCAGACTACCGTCCAGTAGGAGTTGAAGATACTGTATTTAATGGAGATAGCAGTAGCTGGATTCAAGCTGCTAATACTATAAAATTAAGAATTTTATTAAGACAATCTGAGTTAGCAGGTACAGATTCTGAAACTGCTACTTACTTAAACGAGCAATTTGCTCTTTTAGATAATAACTTTTTAACTGCCGATGCAACTATCAACCCTGGTTTCATTTTAGGATCTGGACAACAAAATCCTTTCTGGAATAACTATGGTCAAGATGCTGACAGTAATGATACGTTCGACAATGACTTCATTACACCATCTTTCTACATGGCAGAGTTTTTAAAAGGAGCTGATACAGATCCTAACGGTGGAGGTACTCAAACTGGTGTACCAGACCCTAGACTTACTGCATTATTTGCACCAAGTCCAAGTAATGGTCAAGTAACAGGTGTTCCTCAAGGTTTTGAAAATAGTCAAGTTGATTCTTCTGTAGAATTATCAGAACTAGGTCCTGGTTTATTAAAAGCACCTTCTCAAGACAGTTACTTTATTTCTGCTGCTGAAAGTTTCTTTTTACAATCTGAAGCGATACAAAAAGGTTACATGTCTGGAGATGCTAAAGCAATGTTCGAAAATGGTATTACTGCATCTTTTAACTTACTAGGTATTCCTGGATCTGCTGCAGGTTATATAACACAATCTCAAAATGTTAACTTAATAGGATGGGATGGATCTGCAAACAAAATAGAAGCAATTATGACACAAAAGTGGATTGCTATGTGTGGAGTTAATGCTGTAGAATCTTGGATAGATTACACTAGAACAGGATTCCCAGATGTGCCACTACCAAGTATAGCAGAGCAAACATCTAGACCAAACAGAATGTTATATCCAGCATCTGAATTTTCAACGAACTCAGCAAATGTACCTACTCAGCCAGCATCTGAGGCGTTTACTACTAAGATTTTCTGGGACGTTAACTAACCTAAATAAAAATTGAAAAAATGAAAAAATTAAACAAATTATTTCTTTTACTAGTATTACCACTTTTATGTGTTTCTTGTCTAGTAGATGATGAAGACGACCAAGGACTTCAGGGAATTCAAAACAGTGCTTATACTGTTGGTTTTAACTCTTCTAGTACTTTACAAAGTTATTTTGAAGATATAGGAGCTGTTAATATAGATGTACCTGTTAATGTATTAGGAGGTAACTCTGGAATAGTATTACCTACAGATGTTTCTGTAACTTATACTGTAGACCCATCTTCTACTGCTGTAGAAGGGAATGAGTTCACACTTACAGGTAGTTCTTTTACTATCCCTGGAGGAACAACTTTTGGTAACTTACCTATACAAATTAACACAGGTGGTTTAGATCCAGATCAACCTACTACACTAGTTTTAAAGTTAACAACTACTTCTAGTAATGCTGCATCAGTATCTACTATTAACGATACTTTTACAATTACTTTCGTAGGATGTCAATCTTTCCACGCTGGTCAATATAGCAACCCAGATATGCCATCTGGAGCTAATGGAGTTGGAACTATAACTGAATTAGCGCCAAACTCTTACAGAATTGATGCTATGCCATTCTTAGGATTTGGAGGTGTTACTCCAGTAGAAATCGATTTCCAAAACGTATGTGGAGAAATCGAATGGACTGGATGGCAATTAGGAACTCTAGTTATTGGACCTGGTTCATTTGATGAAACTACAGGAGCGATTACTTTCGATTTCTTAAAAATTTACAACGGTTCGGATGTATCTTCTGGAATCTGGTTTGATCTAGGTGCTACAACTTATACTCCACTATAATCACAAAAAAAAATTATAAAATGAAAAATATATTAAAATCAAACGTAAGACTATTATCAGTAGCGTTAGCTTTTACAAGTATTATGGCTTGTACTGATGATGATTTACCAGGTTTAGAAATACAGCCTAAAGGTACTGTTTCTACAACCGTAACTTCGATAACTGTTACCGAAGGTACTACTGAAATGATTCCTTTTACTATTGCTACACCAATTAGCAAGCCTTCTCAATTTAAAATTGAAAAAGTTTCTGGTACTATTAGCCAAGAAGATATAGCTATGGGTGATGGAGATACAGATGCAGATACAGGGATTCCTCACGTAGGATATGAAATCACTGTTCCTGCTTATGCAGATAGTTTCAATATCCCAGTTACTGGGCTTATCGATAACTTAACTGTAGAATGTGGTGATCAATTATCAGAAAGCGGAACTTACAGAATTACTGCTGCTGGTGTTAGAACTTTATTAACGCCTTCAAGTGATGGTTTCTTAGTAGACGTAACACTTACTTCTGCTCAAACAGATTTCCCATTAGTAGAATGGACTTTAGAAGCATTTGATTCTTACGGAGACGGATGGAATGGAGCTGCAATTGTTGTAACTCAAGGTGGTGTTTCAACTGGATATACTTTAGATGATGGAAATGAAGGTGTTATAGCTATTCCTGTTCAATCTGGAGATAACTATTCAATCTCATTTGCTAGCGGTAGCTGGGATGGTGAGATAACTTACGTACTTACTGCTCCAAACGGAGATTCATGGAGTGCTGGACCTAACCCACCGGTTGGAGAAATCACAAATGGTTTCCAAGAAGTAGTTTGCCCATAAGTAGCAAAACAAAATATTTGTAATAAAACCACCTCATTAGAGGTGGTTTTTTTATTTTTACAAAAAATTGAAAATATGAAAACTATAATTACTCTAATATTTTTATTTATAGCATACACTTTTAATGCTCAAACAGTAGGAACTATATCCTTAGATTCGAATTTAGCTTATGACGGTTTAACGCTTCTAGCTCCAATAAATTCTAAAAAAACGTATTTAATTAATAACTGTGGAGAAGTTATTAACGAGTGGACCAGTACTGTGAATGCAGGTAATTCGGTTTACTTATTAGAAAATGGGGATTTATTACGTGCAGGTAAAGTTGCTAATACAGATGTTAATTTTGGAGGTGTTGGCGGTAAAGTTGAATTATACAACTGGGAAGGAAATCTATTATGGGAGTATACATACTCAAGCTCTACAGTATCTCAGCACCATGATGTATACCCGCTGCCTAATGGTAATGTTTTAATGTTAGCTGTAGATACTATGAGTATGGCTGAAGCAACAGAAGCGGGAAGAGACCCTTCAATGCTAAGTGAAAGTAAATTATATAACGAACAGATTTTAGAATTAGAACCTGTAGGTACTAATCAAGCAAATATTGTTTGGCAATGGAATGTTAAAGACCATCTTATTCAAGATTTTAATCCTACTAAAAGTAATTTTGGTGTAGTAGCGGATAATCCACAATTACTAGATGTAAACTTTCTTAATCAAACTACAACACTTGCCAACTGGTTACATGTTAATTCTATTCAATATAATGCAACATTAGATCAGATTATTTTAAGCTCACGTAACCTAAGTGAAATTTATATTATAGACCATTCAACAACTACAGCTGAATCATCTTCTCACTCTGGTGGTACTTATGGAAAAGGTGGTGATTTTTTATATAGATGGGGTAATCCTGAGTCTTATGATAAAGGTACAGCCGCAGATAGAACTCTAGACGGACAACATTACCCACATTGGATTCCAGATGGTTTAACAGATGCAGGAAAAATAATGATATATAATAATGGTAATATGACTGCTGCTTCTTCTGTAGACATTATAGACCCAGCAACTAGTGCTTCTGGTGTGTATGTATATGATAGTACAGATGGCTATGGGCCAACTGAAGCAGAATGGAGGTATATGCAAACTCCTGCAACAGATTTTTTCTCTCCTATTCTATCTAGTGGGCAAAGACTTCCCAATGGGAATACGTTGATTTGTGATGGTGATAATGGTTACTTTTTTGAAATAGACCCTACTAATACCATAGTTTGGGAGTATATAAATCCTGATACAATATCTGGTGTATTATCTCAAGGTGAAACACCTACTTTAAATATTGTTTTTAGAGCCTTCAAATATTCTTTGGATTATGCTGCTTTTACAGGTAGAGATTTAACTCCAGGACTTCCTGTTGAACAAAACCCTACAGGATGTAATCTTTTAAGTGTTACCGAGAATGAGTTATTAGACGCTTCTACTACTCTATACCCAAACCCAGTAGAAAACTTATTAACAATAAACTCTAAAAATGCAATTGAAAAAATAGAAGTATATAATATACAAGGTCAAAAAGTTAAATCTGTTATAAATAGAAATACTATAGATTTAAGTACAGTTAATTCTGGCGTTTATTTAGTAAGACTATTCTCTAACGATAATTTAATAACTAGAAAGATTATTAAGCAATAATTAAATCTTTCTGCATTATACATTAAAGAGACTGATTTTTTCAGTCTCTTTTTTTATACCTTTGCGATGATGGAAAAAAACACTCAAATTTTTGGTTTAAGAGCTATTATAGAAGCTATTGGTGCAGAACAATCTATAGATAAGGTATTTCTTCAAAAAGGGCTTAAAGGTGATTTATTTACCGAATTGGAAACCTTATTAAGGAAAAAAGGAATTAATTTTTCTTATGTACCAGTAGAAAAATTAAACAAATTAACTAAAAATAATCATCAAGGTGCTGTAGCACAAACTGCTCCTATTGCTTTTCATGACTTAGAACAGTTAATAGAGACTACCTTAGAAAGTACTACTACTCCCCTATTTTTACTATTAGACCAATTAAGTGATGTTAGAAATTTTGGCGCTATTATAAGAACTGCTGAGTGTACAGGTGTAAATGGTATTATAGTACAAAAAAAGGGAGGAGCTCCTGTAAATGGTGACACAATTAAAACTAGTGCAGGTGCTGTCTTTAAAGTTCCTATTTGTAAAGTAGACCATATTAAAGATGCTATGTTTCTTCTTCAGGCTTCAGGTATTAAAGTTGTAGCTGCTACAGAAAAAACAAATAATACTATATACGATGTTTCATTTAAAGAACCTTGTGCTATAATAATGGGATCTGAGGGTAGAGGTATTAATCCTTCTGTATTAAAACTTGCAGATGCAAAAGCTAAATTGCCATTACTAGGAGATATAGAGTCTTTAAATGTATCTGTAGCTTGTGGTGCTTTTCTTTATGAAGCTGTGAGACAACGTCTATAATTCTTCTTTATTTTCCTTAAAATTATAGTTAACTTGTATTACATTTCTTGTATTATGAGAACTTTCTAATGGAATATCATCCATAGTATTGTCGTCTTCTAATCGCTCTACAAAATTTCCGTTTTCATCAAAATGTTTTAGAAACTCATCATCTTCTTCATTATAATCTTCTCTTTCCCATACATACTTTTTAGGTTTTGCAATGGCTTTTCTAAATACTAGAGCAAATAATAATCCAGCCACTAAACCGCCTGTGTGTCCTTCCCAAGAAATTTTTTCATCTATGGGTAGTGCATATACAAACATACTTCCGTAAATAAATATCACTAATAAGGATAAGGCTATTAAACGATAATGTTTAGCAAAAATACCCTTGAAGAAATTAAAACTGAATAACACATATATTAATCCACTAGCACCTATATGATAGGATGGTCGCCCTATTAACCATGTAAAAAAACCTGATAGTAGAATGCCATAAACAATAACTTTCCATGCAATATTTCTATAAAAATAAAATAGTGCTGAGGATAAGATAAATAATGGAATAGTATTAGAATACAAATGTTTTATTCCTGAATGTATAAAAGGACTAAATATAACACCTCTTAATCCTTTTAGTGTTTGCGGATAAATACCATATTTATTAAATCGGTAATTAAAACGGATTTCGAAAACAAATACAGCCCATATTAATAACACAAATAATAATGGGTATGCTATAACTTCTTTTGAAAACTTGAAAGGTTCCTCCTGCTTTTTCATATTCTATTTATTATAACAAATTACCCTCCAATTATAGTTTTAGTGCTACAATGTCAGATAAAAGATAGTATTATCTATATAATTTTTAATTCTATATCTGTAAAACTTTATAATAATTACTTTAATTTTATGCCATGAACGCACCTCTAGCAGAACGATTAAGACCAAAAACTTTAGCTGATTATATTAGTCAGGTACATTTGGTTGGAGAACATGGTACATTAACCAAACAAATAGAACAAGGTTTAATCCCTTCCCTCATTCTTTGGGGACCTCCAGGAATAGGTAAAACAACGCTAGCAAATATTATAGCTACAGAATCTAAGCGCCCTTTTTATACTTTAAGTGCCATTAGCTCTGGAGTAAAAGATGTAAGAGAAGTTATTGAAAAAGCGAAAGGTAGTGGTGGATTATTTACCACTAAAAACCCCATTTTATTTATAGATGAAATACATCGTTTTAGTAAATCTCAACAAGATTCTCTATTACAAGCTGTAGAAAAAGGTTGGGTTACTTTAATTGGTGCAACTACTGAAAATCCTAGTTTTGAAGTTATACCCGCTTTATTGTCACGATGTCAGGTATATATTTTAAAACCTTTTAATAAAGAGGATTTAGAAACACTTTTAAAACGTGCTATAAAAGAGGATGAGCAACTCGCAAAAAAAACAATAGTTTTAAAAGAAACTGAAGCTTTAATTCGTCTTTCTGGTGGTGATGCCAGAAAGCTATTAAATATTTTTGAACTGGTTATTAATTCTGAAGCCACAGATAAGGTTACTATTACTAACGAGAGTGTTTTAAATAAGGTCCAGAATAATACTGTTCGTTATGATAAAACTGGCGAACAACATTACGATATTGTTTCTGCATTTATAAAATCTATTAGAGGTAGTGATCCTAATGCCGCAGTTTATTATTTGGCACGAATGGTTGAAGGTGGTGAGGATGTTAAATTTATTGCTAGACGTTTACTTATTTTAGCGAGTGAAGATATAGGTAATGCAAACCCTACAGCTTTAGTTATGGCTAACACAACATTTCAGGCAGTTTCTACCATAGGCTATCCAGAATCTAGAATAATTTTAAGTCAATGTGCTACTTATTTAGCATGCTCGCCTAAAAGTAATGCTGCTTATATGGCCATTGGTAATGCGCAACAATTAGTTAAAAATACTGGTGATTTATCTATCCCTTTAGCTATTAGGAACGCTCCAACAAAGCTAATGAAAGAGATTGGTTACGGAGACAATTACAAATACTCACATGATTATGAGAATAATTTTGCTAATCAAGAGTTCCTTCCTGAAGAAATAAAGAATACAACATTATACCAACCTGGTAATAATGCTCGTGAAAATGCGCAACGAGATTTTTTAAGAACGCGTTGGAAAGAAAAATACGGATATTAAAATTTAATATTTAACGTTTTCTTCTCTAAAGTATTTCCTTTTTGTTCAGCTATAATCCAACGGCTTGTTTCTTTGTAAATTATTGCGTCTATACCTTTTACAATGTACACATCTTCTCTACCTGAAGAGAATATTGTGTATACAACTTTTGGTGTAGTGTCTACTAATTGAAATCCAGAGTTTGTAGGTTGCGCATAAAGAATGTTATTTGTTATAGTGTTTTCAGTAACGCTTTCTTTTATTACTGGTTTCTTTACTACTTCTTCTTTTTTCTCAACAACATTATCAACCTTCTCTGCCTCAGTAACTTTTAATGCTTTTATTTCCTCTTTTAATTTTTTAATTTCTTCAGCTTTTTCATCTTCAACTTTCGCGAAAGCTATTGCTTTTTCGTTTGGGACATATTTGTAATTTAACGCTTCAAACGATTTAAAAGCCGCTCTTAATGCTTCATTGTAAGCCACACTATATTTCTTTTCTCTGGAAGTCCCCTCTAAGGATGTATAGACAACATCTCCTTTACAATTTTTTAATTCGACTTTTAGCTTTGTTTTAAACATCCCCGAATCGTTTAATACATCTGCGTTTAATACTAAACAACCATTATTTATAGCATCATTTGGTAGTGCTTCTTCATCCATTATAGCAGTGAAACCATGTTTTTGAAATAAAAACTGACTTAACTCATTTAACCTGTATTGATTCGCTTCTTTTAAAAACTCAAATTTATTAGGTACTATTACGTACTTATAATCATTTAAATTTTGCGCATAACTTAATGTTACGCTACTTAATATTGCTATTACAAATACTATTCTCTTAATCATTTTCATTGTTTTGAATTGTAAATATACTATTTTTAGAAAAAGGCTTTTAGTTCTAATAAATGGTTTACTTGTTTAATAGAACTGTCTATAGAAACTTTATGATAATTAAAGCATATAGCATCTAACCCCATATTTAACGCGCCTAATATATCTGCTTCATAATTATCACCTATCATTATACTATTTTCTTTGGTCGTTTTAGCTAAATCTAGTGCGAAATTAAACATTAAAGGATTTGGCTTTTTAACGCCTACCATTTCAGAATTTGTTACCGTTTCAAAATAGTGGTCTATTTTAGATTTTTCTAATTTATGCTGTTGTACTTCTTCAAAGCCATTAGTAATAATATGTAATCTATATTTTGGCTTTAAATAATCTAATAGTTCTATAGTACCTTCGAATATATGGTTATGTGTTGTTAAATACTTTATATAATCTTCAGAAAGTTTATAAATTAATTCTGGTTCAACTTTTACATTTATAGCATTGAAGGTTTCATTTAATCTCTGAAATCTTAAGCTTTCTTTATCAATTTGCTCCTCTCTGTAGAGTTTCCAATACTTTAAATTGATGGGCTCGTAATGCTTTAAAAAGGTTTCTAAGCTTACATTTAAAGCATTCTTTTTAAAAATATATTCGAAAGTTAATCCTGAATTTTTATCGAAATCCCAAAGGGTGTGATCTAAATCGAAAAATATGTCGGTTATGCTATTATTCATTTGTAGAGTTAATAATAATATTAAATAAGTCTTTATAGCCTTTCCACTTCTCGTCTCCACTAAATGTATAATTATGAAAGACGGACACAAAGGTTCCATTCACTTTTTTTACTTCAGAAATCAAATTATTAAGTACCATTTTTTTATCTAAAAGTGATTGTGTTTTTAACAAGGCATTATCTAGTACATGATAAGTATTAATTTTTAGGGGTGTTTGTATTTCGTAATCTAAATCGTAAAAGAAAAAAGGTGTACATGTACCTGCTCTAAATCCCAAGTAATCTATATACCCCATAGTATAATCTTCTGGAATCTCTAATTCTACAAGATTTCTATAAGACTCTGGAAGGTTTAATTTAGAAAAAGATTGTCTGGAAGTCAAAATAGGTCTATTGGTTATTGCTTCTAGCCTAAGTTTTTCTTTTTTAAGAATCTCTTTATTTTCTAACGCAAAATAACTTGCTTTTAAACCTACATTACAATAATCTGCAACTTGTTTTATTAAGGAAACAAATTTTCGTTTTTGGACATTTATATTTTTATCGTACGTTGAAAAATCTCCTATTAAAAAAAGTACTATAAATTTAAACTTGGTTTGCTTCTGTTTGTTAATGATATATTTAAAGGTATCGAAAGGGTCATTTTTTAAACCAAATAATACAACATAGCGAACGTACAAATCTTTGAATTTAAAACTAAAAAAATCTCTAAACGTACCTCCCACAGTACGCATTACTCCTTTTAACTTGTAATTGTAAGCTGTTGGCACATCTATAACGGGTGCTATTTTGTACTGTCTACTTGGAAAAGTAAAGTCAGGATATTGTGTTTTTAGAAGCTCCCTAAATTTGTATGCCCAAATATCTACTACTGGTTGTTCTAAAAACTGAGCTTTAAATGCTAAACTTTCTTTTGCCATAAAACGCCCATACTCGTCTTTTACATGTGGTAAATACTCTTCATAACGGCTTAGTAAATAAAAGGAGGCAGCAAAAATATCGAATGGCAATGCACTTTTTTCTCCATTTGCAAAAAAACACTTAGTGTCTTCCCATGCTGCAACATTTATATCTAAATCGTTTAATCCTTCTTCAAATAGTAGTTCATGAGAGCGAATAAAAATTTCACTGCTTAGTGGTTGTCTAGTATACGACATTTTTAAACTATCGTGCGCAATAAACGCTTCTATTGTTGTTGTAAAACTAACAGGGATACCAAGAATTCTAGTACATATTTGTTTAAATGTATATTTTAATCTTGGTGTTATTTTATGTGAGTAAACTAAAAGCATATTTTTAAGGACACTACTATTGTTCCTCTATTCAAAAATAAGGAATTTGATTATTCTTTATTGTGTTATTGTCTCCTTATAAAAGATTTTCGTCGGCAAAACTAAAATAAGATTTCTCTGTTATAACAAGATGATCTAAAACTTTTATATCTAAACTTTCGGAAGCTAATTTTAATTTCCTTGTTAATTCTCGGTCTGCCTTACTTGGATTTAGTGTTCCAGAAGGATGATTATGTGCCAATACGAGTCCTACTGCACCAACTTCTAAAGCTATTTTAAGTGCAAGACGTATATCGACTAAAGTTCCAGTAATACCACCTTTACTTAATTGGTTTTTCTGGATAACTTTATTAGAATTATTAACATAAATTATCCAAAACTCTTCATGTGGTAATTCTCCAATAATAGGTTGCATCAGTTCGAAAACAGAACGACTAGATGTAATTTTTTTTCGTTCTAAGGCTTCACTACCTCTTCTTCGTCTTCCTAATTCTAATGCTGCGACAATCGATACTGCTTTTGCTTGTCCAATACCATTAAAGCTCATAAGCTGAGTAGTTGTTAACTTACCCAGTTCACTTAAATTATTATTGGTACTAGACAAAATACGTTTGCATAAGTCTACTGCGCTTTCATTTCTATTACCCGAGCCTATTAAAATAGCTACCAGTTCGGCATCGCTTAATACTTCTTTCCCTTTATTTAATAGTTTTTCTCTAGGCTGATCGTCTTCCGACCAATTTTTTATTGAAAATGAGGCTAGTTTTTTATGCATTTCATAAATCTACACCTTTTTTTATTATTTCTAAATCTACCGATTAAAAAAGTAAGTTTAAATTACATTATTCTAGCTAAAAAATGTTGTAAATTTCGGGTACAATACAACTCTATAATCTAATTAATTATGCAATCTATCTTTAATACTGATGCTCATCAAAATATTTTAAACAGAATTGAATCTTTAAACGAAAACTCATCTGCGCTTTGGGGTAAAATGGATGTTGCACAAATGGCCTACCATTGCCAAGCTCCTTTAAATGTTATGATGCAGAAAAAGGATTATAATTTAAAACCGAATTGGTTAATTAAAACATTTTTTAAAAAATCGCTATACAACGATAAACCTTGGCGAAAAAACTTACCTACTGCACCTCCTTTAAAAGTTTTGGATTCTAAAGTTTTTAATACTGAAAAAGAAGAACTTGTAAATCTAGTTAAAGAACTACATCTTCATAAAAATAAAACCGACTGGCAACCGCATCCTATTTTTGGAACGTTTACACCTCAACAATGGGGACAAATGCAGTACAAGCATTTAGATCACCATTTAAAACAATTTGGAGTATAAAATATATTGAAAAGATGAAATATCCACCTAAGCATCATCAAGATAACGATATTAATAACTTAATTAATGTTATAAAAGCTTACCCTTTAGCAACCATTATTTCGGTTAAAGATAACACTCCGTTAATTACACATTTGCCTTTAATTTATAATAAAGAGAATACCCTTATTGGGCACATAGATTGTAATAATCCACAAGCAGAATTATTATGTAATGATAGCTCAGTAACTGTTATTTTTTCTGGACCACAATGTTATATTTCACCTAGTATTTACAGTACAACTCAACTACCAACTTGGAACTATGTAAAAGTACATTTAAAAGGTACAGTTAAAACAATTAAGGACTTTAGTATAGTAAAGCAATCTATGGTTGATATGACAGATTTTCTAGAACAGCCTAACCCTAAATATCGTTTGGATATTAATAACTCTAGAATGGATAGTTTGGTACAGTATATAAAAGGCTTTGAGGTTAACATTACAGATTGGGAAGGTAAATTTAAATTATCTCAAGACAAAAAACCTAGCGATATTGAAAGTGCTAGACGAACTTTAATTAAAGCTAATCAAGAGAGTATTGCTTCATTTTTAGACTCTGTTTTTAAATAGTTAAAACACTAAATATAACACCGTCTTCTATTTTTATATAGAGCTCAAGTTTTTAAAGAGTACTCCTGTAATTTTAGAAATAAAATCTTCTGGTTTATATGGTTTAGATATAATAGCATTAATCCCAACTTCTTTTGCAAGTAGTTTACTATGTTCTGTTACATCAGCAGTAATAGCTATAATTGGTAAATCTTTATTCGCTTTATTGGTTGCTCTTATTTTTTTTGTGGCCTCATAACCATTACAAATAGGCATATGTATATCCATTAATATTAAATCGAATACTTCCGCTTTAAAAGCATTAACTGCCTCTATACCGTTTTCTGCTTTTACAATAGTTGCTCCCCATTTCTTTAAAAATTGTTCGCCTATTTTTAAATTGATTTTATTGTCGTCTACTAATAAAATCTTTATATCCTTAAGAACTGTTTTATTAAAATTAAAAACGTTTGTGTTATTATTTTCTATAGTTTTCTTACTTATAGACATTTGTAATAACACAATAAAAGTTGTCCCCTCACCTACTTTACTTTTAACACTTAAATCTCCATCTAATAGTGCTACCAAGTCTTTTGCTATAGACAAACCTAATCCAGTACCTCCAAATCGTCTAGTAATAGAGCTTTCTGCTTGCTGAAAAGGATTAAAAATACTTTCTATTTTATCCTCAGGTATACCAATACCTGTGTCTGATATTTCGAATCGTATAGTACTACTCTCTGGAGTTAACGCTTCTTGTTTTACTCTTAAAAAGATATGCCCATCGTTAGTAAACTTTACAGCATTGTTAAGTAAGTTTATTAAAATTTGATAGAGTTTTGTTTCGTCTCCAAATAATTGCTTCGGGATGTCTTTATCTACTAAAAACTTTAATTCATTATTTTTAGACTGAGTGTCGAAAGTAAAAGCATTGTTCAAATTATTAAGTAACGTACCTAAATTAAAATGAATATTTTCTACTTGAATTTTGTTTGCTTTAATTTTTTCAACATCTAGAACATTAGTTAAAAGCGTTAATAATTTATCACTCGCATAATCTGTAGTTTTTAAATATTCTAATTGTTTTTCACTTAAGTCTTCAGACTTTAATAAATTTAAAGTCCCTACTATGGCATTTAGTGGTGTTCTTATTTCATGACTTATTACAGATAAAAATTTATCTTTTATTTCATTTGCTTTTTCTGCTTCCAGTTTTGCTTTTTTTAAATCTGTAATATTACTAGAATATACATTTACATAATTACGCCCTACTACGGGGTTAAATCGTAAGTTATACGTTTTGTCTAGTAAAATAATTTCTAGTGTTTTTTCAACATTATTCGTTATTACAGTATCTATAAGTTTTAATATATTTTTATTTCCTATTTTTCCTTTTGAAATATTCCACTGTATTAAAACATCTTCTGAAGCTTTATTCTTATTCAATACTGTTCCAAACTCATCTATACGTATGGTTGGGTGTGAACTTTCGTTAAAAAAACGTGCCAGTACTTCGTTTTTCTGGCTCGCTCTCATCTCTGCTATTTTTATAGCACAGATAGAGGATATACTTTTAAAAATATCTAAATGTTCTTGGGTAAAAAAGTTTTTTTCTGTGTGCTCAGAATCTATAACACCTATTAGATTTCCTTCGAAAATAAGCGGCACTGCTATTTCCGAATTTCGTTCTAAATCATCTACAATATAGCGTTCATCTTTTGTACAGTCTTCTACTATTTCTGCCACACCAGATTTACCAACATATCCAGCAATCCCTTCTCCTAGTTTTAAATATATTGGATTGCTTACAATGCCTGCGTCTATAACTTTGGGTCCATAGGCGGCTTTTTGCACTAATCGGTCTATGGATTTGTCGTATATATATATTACACAGTCTTCAAGATCTAAAGAGTCTACACAATTAGTAACGATGTCCCATAGTACATCATCTACACTATTTTTTTTATAAGTGTGGTTAAATGTATGCTCTACGAGGTGCTTAACTATAGCTAAATGCGTTTCTAAGTAATTCATTGATTAGGGAACAAAAGTTTCTAAATATATGATTTTTTAATTTTATCATGATAGCAAAAATCTCACCCCTAATTAAGATATTGTATTTCAAATAATATTACAAAGATAATTATTCTATGGAATATGTGTCGAGACGTCGTTCTACAACAGGAATATTAGAACTTACGAAAGATAATGTTTCATAAACTAGACCTACACCATCTGTATAATATATTTTATCTAATCCTGGCAATAATGTTTCATCGGGGTTGCTTTTAGCATAACGTTCAGAATTTATGCATGGAAACGTTCCTGCTTCTACCTCAAAATTATTTATTCCAGTTTGTAAGGTTTCAAAAGTAGTACCCCAAGATTGTTCATTAAGTGTACGCTCTGAAAAATCGCTATGTGTAAATTTAATTTTACCAGTTTCCCATACAAGGTTACCTAAAGAATCTCTTAATAACTCAGTAGAAACACCATTCGCGTTTAGCAATAAGTTCCCATTATCGTTACCAGAAGTTCTCGTTGTAAATTCAAAATAAGTATTGTCATTAATAATTTGTATTCCCGTTATTTTAACGGAATCTATAACTCCAGAATAGTCATACTCTTGTGTGTTATTATTGTATGTGTAATTTTTGTAATTCCAACTATTCCCTACTTTTAAAGCATAAAAATTAGCTTCGGCTTGAGCATTTACGTCGTTAATTCCTGAGCTATTATCATCATTAGAACATGAAAAAAATAGTACAGCAGTGCAAATAGATAAAAGGATACGTTTCATAAAAATTTATGGATAGTTAAGTTAATTACACTAACGAACGTTTATACGCTTCTTTTATTATACAGCTACTTTAATTTTTCACTTATTAATACAGGATATTTTTGTTTTAGTTTATAATACTCTTCTTTCTCGTATTCAGAGAAAAGATATCTTTCTTTATTAATATTAAATCCTTTAGTTGCAATTTGTCTAAGATTGTCTGCAGCTTTATAATGAGCAGAAAGCACATTTATATATAATTGATAACTGGATTCTGTAGATAATGCGTACTCAAAACCTGTAGAAGCATTAATATATTGTTGAAACTTTGAAACCAGCATTTCTGGTGCTACAAGTTTATTGTTAAACGTAATGTGCTTTCCTATATCCACTTTAATGGTATCCTTATATTCAAATTCAAACAAAGGGCCTGGCGGCGGTGGCGGTAAAGGGTATTTTGACGACCGTTCTAAACTCATAACACTAGATTCCTTAATATAAGTATTTAATGTATTCTCTTTAAACCGTCTAGAACGATAATCTTCATTATATAATACATAAGCTATTCTATATATGCTTGAAGTGTAGCATTGCGCTTCAATTGCTTTTATATATTCCATTTTAACATCTTGATCAGCATATATTCTAACCATAAGTTTATAATAACGATATTCTGGCATGCTATTTCGTTCAGCAATAAAAAAACCTTTTAAATGATAGAAATCGTAAGTACGTTTATTATCTATAATTAAGTAAGGTATTTTATTTTCATTTAGTTTTAATTGCACGTCTATAAAAACAGGGTTCGACTGTTCTGTTTTATTATCAAAAAAAGATTTAGGTAACTTATATACTGGTTTATTAAATAACAAGGCCTTATCGTGTTTAGTGTAATCAACAACATCTATTCTAGAAATACTAAAAGCGACACAGCTTATAATAAGAATATTAAGAAACATAAACTTATATCGTTTTTTACCAAGAGCTAGATTTAGGGTTTTCCATGTTTCCAAATAGAGCACTATAAATAGTAATACAGCAAAAACACTATATAGTTTAGAATATTCCAGTTCTATCATATAAATAGAAAGCACTCCAAATGTGAGCCCTAGTTTTGCAAACCAGTGTAGAAAAAAAGAATTAAGAAAAACCTGATCGTTAATTATACGTTTACGCTTTGGGTTTCTTCTTGAGGATATTGTCTCTTTTTTAGTGAATAGAAAACTTATAGCTATAGAGTTTCCAAAAATAGTACTCATTATAGCATAGAACAGGTGTAAAAACTGTTTTTGATAGCCTTCTAAAATATTTGGTACTGCATAATTTGAAAAAAAGATAACTCGAAACGATTCATTTAAAACAATAAAAAAACTATAGATAGACATCGAAAAAACTAGACCTATAATAACAGCTACAACTAATCTTCTTCTAGAAAAATCTTTATAATTTATTGAATCGTCATAAAAGCGTCTTTTAAATTTCATACACAAAAAGTTATACTAATGTGTGTAGTATTTTTAATAAAAGTTACAAATCTTGTTTTTTTATAACTCCTTAAAAACGTATAAATTATGAAAACACTTGCAAATAATTAAAGTATCAATTATCATTGTACTCAATACACGAACCCCATGCGCACATTACCATCTAGAACTCTTTTTTACAGCATAGAAAAGGCAATTAAATCTTATAGAAAATTTGCTCAAAAAATGCTTTCTGAAGAGATACAGGACATAACTATAGATCAAGTTAATATTCTAACTTTTATAGAAGAAAATCCAGAATTACCTCTTGAAGATATTGCTACTTTAACGTTTACAGATGACACCGATTCGGCAATTATTCAAATAATTAATACTATGGTAGAAAAAGGATATTTAAATCAATCTACTAATTCTAATGCTAATATAAGCATCACCGAACAAGGTAAATCTGTGTTAGAGACCTTAGCTCCTGTTATTATAAAAAACAGACGTAAAGCACTAGATGATATCACTTTAGAAGAATTAATTCATGTAGAAACTATTTTAAAAAAAATAAGTTTGAATTGTAATAGTAGTAAGTCTTAAATGAATGTACTTATAGTTGTTGTAATAGGTTTTATAATTATAGCTCTATTCGATGCTATAGGTTCTATACTTTCAAGAACACTTAATTTTAATTATGCTTGGTTATTATTAGGTTCTATTATAATTTATGGTTTAATTGGAATCTACGCTTATAAATATGGAAATACGATTATAGGTGTATCTTCTAGTCTACTCGCTGGTATTTTTGATTAGACCGTTGGTTTAAAAATTTCAGAAAAATTTAAAGCTAAAATTTCTAATGATGTTAATTTTAATATCTCATTAAAAACCATAATGCCTGTTAGTATTTTTGCAGCTATTGTAGGTTATATTTCAATTTTGATTTTTACTTAACCTTATTTAATTAAACCTTTTACTGCTTCAAAATCAAGTCCGCCATAATTTCCAGAACTCATCAATAACAGTGATTTATTACTGAAGTCTTGTGCAAATAAAAAGTGTTTAAATTCTTCAGGGTTAGTATAAATAATTAAATCGTCTCGTTTAAAAGCAGTAGCAATTTGCTCTTGTGTTACTTCTTCTAGTTTTTTAATCTCTACAGCATGCGGTGAGTAAAATACAACTGCTATATCTGCAGCATCTAAGGCGCCTTTATATTCTTTTAAAAATTCGGCATTTAAACTACTGTAAGTATGTAACTCTAGACATGCTACTAAGTCTCTATCTTTATACTGTTCCTTTACAGCATTAGTAGTTGCTTCTACTTTACTTGGCGAATGCGCAAAATCTTTATATGCTACACTGGTAGTACTTTCTGCAATTTTTTCTAAACGTTTACTAGCGCCTTTAAAAGTAGAAATCGCTTCATAGAAATCGTCTTCATCGATACCCATGTGTTGGCAAATCCATTTTGCGCCTGCTAAATTATTAAGATTATGCTTTCCAAAAACTTCTATTGGTAATGCACCTTCTGGGGTTTCTAATAATGTTTCCCCTTGTTCTACAGTATACTCAGGTGTTTGGTATGCTATTTTACGAATCGGGTTTGCACTAGCTTCTACAACTCGTTTTACCTCAGCATCTTCTTCATTATAATTAATGCTTCCGCCATTAACAATACTATCTACAAAAATGCTAAACTGCTCTACATAGTTTTCGTAAGTAGGAAACACATTAATATGATCCCAAGCGATTCCGCTTAATAATGCAATATTAGGTTTATATAAATGAAACTTAGGTCGTCTATCTATTGGCGAACTTAAGTACTCATCTCCTTCTAGAACTATAAAATCGTTATCCTCGGTTAATTTCACCATAACATCAAACCCTTCTAGTTGTGCACCTACCATATAATCGACATCGCGATCATGATAATGCATAACATGTAAAATCATAGAAGTTATAGTTGTTTTACCATGGCTTCCGCCAATAACCACTCTAGTTTTATGCTTAGACTGCTCGTATAAAAACTCTGGATAACTGTATATTTTAAGGCCTAGCTCTTGCGCTTTTAATAACTCTGGATTGTCTTCCTTGGCGTGCATTCCTAAAACAATAGCATCTAGTGTATTTGTAATTTTTTCTGGAAACCAACCAAAGCTTTCAGGTAATAAACCTTTGACTTCTAATCTAGATTTAGATGGCTCAAAAATAGTATCGTCACTTCCTGTTACTTGGTATCCTTTGTTATGTAGTGCTAAAGCTAAATTGTGCATGGCACTTCCGCCAATAGCTATAAAATGTACGTTCATTGTTTTATTTTGAAGATGTTTCAAAGATACTAATTGAGGTATAATTTAAATAACTAAATATTCTTTTTCTCCATTTAAACTTATACTATATTTATCAATTAAAATTATTTATATGAAAAATCAAAAATTCGAGACCGTAATTAATAATAACGAAGAATTAAATACTCTTTTAAATGAAAAAGATATTACAGGTTTTAGTGATTTTTCTAAAGTAGTAAATTATGGTCCTGAATTTAAAGATTACATTCAGAATCGTTATGTTGATGCTTTTAAATTACTTTATGTAAAATATACTGTTGACTCCCCTAACGATGCAAAAAGCAATGCTTTATTAAGGTCTTTAGATTTTTTAGCTACAGATGAAACTATTAATACTATAACCAATATTGTTAACCCTAAATTAACAAGATCTGTAAAGTTATTAAAAAGCTGTAAAGAATTAGCGGATGAAAATATTACAACACTAAGTCCAAAAGCTGTACATAGTGCACTTAATAATACTGTGATAAATATTTGTAATAAATTAGATAGGTCTGAAATTGTTAGAGAACAAAAAACAAGTCTTATCTCATATTGTCTTTACCTTTCAGAAGCATTTCAAGACCTTAATCCTAGACATTATAAAAAACTATACGATACCCATAAGTTTATAGACGATAAACTAAAAAAAATAGAGAGCTATAAACCACATGAAAAAATAAAATACTTGCCAAAAAAAGGAGAGCGTACAACTGAAACTAAAAAAGGTAGTATTGAAGCTAAGGAAAAGAAAAAGCCTAATTATGTAATTATCATTATTGTTATTATAGCTGTTATAGCATTGAAAATGTGTGCCCGGTTATAAATCCTCAATCGTTTCTCTTTCTTTTTGAAAAGGTTTTAAATCCTTTTCAGCTATGGCTTTATCAATCCACTTTAAAGCTTCAACCTTATTCTTTTTATGCTTATATATTTGAGCTAATCTATAGTATGCCCAAGATTTTGGCACACCATCTTTTGCGCTATGATGTTTTAAATAGGTTTTTAAGCATTGTTCGCCTTTATTTAAATGTAAATTATATTCTGCACAAACTTTCCCTATCTGGTAATGCATGGCATTGCGTTTGTGTTTTTTATGTGCTTCTTCAATTGTTTCTATAGCTTTTTCTGGATTATTCTTGCTTTCATACAATTTGGTTAACTTATCGTAACAAGTTACCGAGCCACCTTCATTAATTGCTAACTTGTAATACTTTTCGGCAAGCTCAGGTTCATCATCATACTCATAAATATAACCTTTTGCTAAATACCCATCTACTTTAGACAACGCTTCTAATTCATTAGCATATTTAAACGATTTCTTTTTGCTTCCGCCAACAATACCTGGTAATTGCATATATAATTCTACCAATGCCCAGCGTGTATCTATATGTTTAGCATCTAACTCGGCAGCTTTAATAAAAGAAGATTTTACATCACCTATAATACCTAAAGCTTTAAACTTGCTTATTGTTAAGGCTTTCATCCCTAAAGCTCCACCATACTTATAATGGTAATTTGCAGTTTTCGGTTTTGCGTCTACTAATTTTTTATATTCTGCTGCTGCTTCATCCCATTTTTTTTGGTGACCATAAGCATCTCCTAATAATTCAACACCTTTTAAATCTTTGGGATTATCTGCTACAAAATCGATTAAAACAGTCTCTGCTTCATTAAATTTTTTTTGTGTAATTAATGTTTCGGCTTTTTCGTAGGACGTTTGCCCAATACACAACAACGGAAAAAGTAATAAACAGAGTAATAATCGCATAGACTAATTTTATTAACGCAAAAATAATATTCTATTGGTATTGTTTTTGATTTGTTTAAAAAAGTTTTCGCTAACTTTAAAAACACTTTTGTTTACTCATTAAAACGTAGCACTTACGCATTTAGTGTTTTACAGCAGTCACTTTAAACTTACATTCGTAAAATTAATAAAAATGATTTATTATCTCTATTTACAGATGTTAGCGTTTACAGTAAAAAACTTATATAAATGAAACAGTACATAACAATACTAATGATTATTCTTTTTGCTAATACATTACAGGCTCAAAACAATAACTATTCCAAATTATGGAAAGAAGTAGAAGTTTTAGAGTTAGAAGGTTTACCAAAATCTGCTTTAGAGAAAGTAACAGTAATTGCTAAGCAAGCTAAAGCCGAAAATAATACGACACAGCATATAAAAACATTACTATATAAAAGTAAATACACTTTAATATTAGAGGAAGATGCGCAATTAACAGTTATTAAAGATTTTAGAGCAGAAATTAATTCTAGCGAGATACCCGTTAAAAATGTATTAGAAAATCTATTAGCAAACTTATATTGGCAATATTACCAACAAAACCGTTATAAGTTTTACAACCGTACACAAACCAAAACAAAAGTAGATACCGAAGATTTTAGAACTTGGGATTTAAAAACCCTATTTAACGAGATTCACCTTCATTTTTCTAATTCCTTAAAAAATGGTTTAATATTACAGCAAACCAAATTAGAGGGTTTTGATGAATTACTGGTAACACAAAAAGAATCGAAAATTTACAGACCAACATTATTTGACTTTTTAAGTCATAATGCGTTATCATTTTACAGTACTACAGAGCATCAAATTACAAAGCCCGCTTATAAATTTGAAATAGATAACCCTAAGTTTTTAGCTGAAGCTGAAGTATTCTCGACATTAAACATTCGTACTAAAGATGTTACATCTCAAGAGTTAAATGCCATTAAAATATATCAAGATTTAATTGCATTCCATTTAAAAGACAACACACCGTATGCACTAGCAGATGTAAATATTAAACGTTTAAATTACATATTACAACATGCTATTTTTAATGATAAAGACACACTATATTTAGAAACCTTATATGCGGAGAGAGCGACTTACAAATCTCATGAGGTGTCTACTTTATATAGTTTTCAAATTGCTGAAAAATATTATCAGCAAGGTTTAGAATACAATCCTAAAACAGCACCAAAACATCAATTAAAACAAAGAGATGCAGTAACAAGATGTAATACTGCTATTGAAGCATTCCCGAAAAGTAAAGGCGCCGAAAAATGTAAAATTTTAAAAGCGCGCATACAAAACCCAAGTTTAAACATTATAACCGAAGGCTTTTTACCCATACAAACCAACGCTAAACTATTATTAAAGTATAGTAATTTAGATGGTCTTTTATTTCAAGCTTATAAAATTTCTGAAAAACAATATGAAGCCTACAGAAAGCTATACAGATTAGAAGAACAACAAGAATTTATTACTAAACTAAATGCTGTAAAAGATTGGGAAGGCGCATTAAAAAACGAAGGCGATTACCAAAAACATGCTTTAGAAGTTCGTATTCCTAAGTTAGATAATGGGCGTTACATTATTACAGCTAAAACAAAAGCTATAGAAGCTAATTTCTTATCTACAGCTACAATACAAGTGACTAATATTGCTACTGTAGAATACCAAGATGACGACTATAAATACTTTCAGTTTATAGATAGAAACACAGGAAAACCTATAGCTAATGCTCCAGTAGAGTTAACATATTATAAGCGTAGCGAAAAAGATCTGACAGAAAAGATTACTACTAATACATTAGGGAGTATACAAATAAAACATTCTATAAAACATAGGAATAATTTAAAAATTAAAATAACTAACAAAGATGATGTTGGCTATTTTGGAAACTATAACGTGTATAGAGGCTACAGGCATAATAGCAATACGAGAAAACCTTTTAAAAGCGGATTCATTTTTACAGACCGAAGCATCTATCGTCCAGGGCAAACTGTTTATTTTAAAGGTATTGTTATGGAAACTGAAAATGAAACCTCTAAAATTTTAGCTAAAGAAAAAATAGCTGCAACACTTTATAACGCTAACGGAGAAATAGTAAAAACATTCGACTTAGTTACTAACGCTTTTGGTTCTATTTCTGAAACGTTTATACTACCAAACGACGGATTAACAGGGAACTTTAGTATTAGATTAAGTGGAAACAATGTAAGCGCATACCAATCGTTTAGCGTAGAAGAATATAAACGTCCTAAATTTGAAACCACCTTTAAACCCATTACCGAAACCATAAAAATAAACGATAGTGTTACAGTAAAAGGAGAAGCTATAGCCTTTGCTGGTAGTACTATCACAAATGCAAAGGTAGTTTATCGTGTAAAACGAAATGTACAATATCCCAATTGGTATTATTGGTATAATCGTTATGCATATACTAGCGAAGCACAAGAAATTACAAAAGGAGAAACCTCTACAGATGCCAAAGGACATTACGAGATTACATTTAAGGCCATCCCAGACGAAAGTGTAGACAAAGCTAATTTACCCATTTTTAATTATGAAGTCTCTGCAGATGTTACCGACATTAATGGAGAAACCAGAAGCACTACAACTATAGTAAAAGTAGGTTATCATGCCCTTACAGCAACTGTAAGTATTGATGCTAAATTAGATAAGGATAACAAGAAACAGGCATTAATTATAGATACTAAAAACTTAAATGGTGAGTTCGTTGCTGCAAAAGGAACTATAAAAGTATATAAATTGTTAGCTCCAGACTATGTATTAAGGCCAAGACCTTGGGCGGCTCCAGATTATTATAATTATTCTAAAACTGAATTTAAAACCTTATTTCCGCATGATGCCTATAACGATGAAGACAATAGCAATAATTGGAAAAAAGGTACACTTGTTTTAGAAGACACCTTTAATACTGGTAAGTCTAAGATATTAGCTTTAGGTAATATGAAACGTTGGGAATCTGGCCAATATATTATAGCACTAGAAACCAAAGATAAATTTGGACAAATAGTTACAGACCAAACCAAAACAACACTCTATAGTACTAACGATAAAACATTAGCAGACAAGCAACTCTTTAGTATAACAACAGATAAAGCCGCATACAAATTTGGAGATAATGCAGTTGTTACTTTAGCTTCTGCGGCAGAACATCTAGAAGTAACTGTTATTATAGAAAAAGACCAAAAAATTATAGACACTCGCGTTATTACTCTAAATAATAATAAAAAAACAATAACGTTACCTGTAGAAAAAGGAGACTTAGGTGGCTTTGCTATCACCTATAGTTTTTCGGCATTTAATAGCTTTCAAAATGGCGTTGCTATTATAAATGTACCTTATCCTAAAACAGAATTAGATATAGAAACTAAAACCTTTAGAGATAAATTACAGCCAGGTACAGACGAAACATGGTCTTTTAAAATTAAAGGTTCAAAAGGCGAAAAAGCATCTGCCGAGTTATTAGCCAGTATGTACGATGCCTCTTTAGATGAATTTAAAACACACAATTGGAGTTTTAATCCTATAACGCATAATACCTATCGTCCATCATTTATTAAAAATGCACGATTAAGTTACTCTACTCAAAACTTTAGAACCAACCGTAGTAGATATAACTTACAATATGCACCAACTCAGCAATACGATACTTGGAATTGGTTTGGGTTTGATTTTAGGAACTTCCATTATGCTAGACAACAATATTTACGTTCTATACAAGCAAAAATACCTTCTTCGTATACAAGTTCTATTAAATCTGGTATAAAAAACGGATTCATTAAAGGAGTTGTTTACGATGAAAACAATCTTCCTATGCCTGGAATAAATATCACACTAAAAGGAACTACTAATGGTACACAAACCGATTTTGATGGTGTTTTTACATTACAAGTTAAAGAAAGTGATATATTAAATTTTTCTACTATTGGCTATAAAGCCTTAAATTTAAAAGTCTCTAAGGATAACTATTATATTATTAATTTAATTGTAGATAGTAGTAGTATAAATGAAGTAAATCTAGTAGCACGTAGAGATAGTTCTACTAAAAGAATGAAGAGTACTCCAGCTGCAATGAGTAATTTAGCTGATGAACAAGTTGAAGAACTTGAACTAGATATTACCGAAGATGAAGTGTTCTTAATTACTTCAGATGATAAAGAAACAAAAGCTTATCAAGAACTTAAAGAAAGCTCAGAAGATAATAACACAGAACAAGAATCTTTCAATAATATTACCATTAGAAAAAACCTACAAGAAACCGCTTTTTTCTTTCCGCAATTACAAACCGATAAAGACGGTAATGTGAGTTTTAATTTTACAACGCCCGAAGCATTAACCAAATGGAAACTACAATTGTTAGCGCATACTAAAACATTAGAAAGCACCACTAAAACCCTAGAAGCAGTAACACAAAAAGAATTAATGGTATTACCAAATGCACCTCGTTTTTTACGGGAAAGTGATAACATTAAAATAAGCACCAAAATTGCTAATTTGTCTAAAAAGCAATTATCGGGACAAGCTATTTTACAACTATTCGATGCCATTTCAGGCAATGCAGTAGATACCAATTTTAATAATGCTAACAATAGAAAAGATTTTAGTGTAGATGCTAAAGGGAATACACAAGTTACTTGGAGTTTAGACGTACCAAGTAACGTACAAGCCATACAATATAAAATACTAGCTAAATCTGGCGATTATAGCGATGGCGAACAAAATGCTATGCCAGTATTAACCAATAGACTATTGGTTACCGAAACCTTACCCATGTGGATTAAAAGTAACGAAACTAAAACATTCACTTTAAATAAATTAAAAACCAATACCTCAACAACACTTAAAAACCATAAACTAACATTAGAAATTACAAGCAATCCTGCATGGTATGCTGTACAAGCACTACCCTATTTAATGGAATACCCTTACGATTGTAATGAGCAAACTTTTTCGCGTTATTATGCCAATGCGCTAGCAAGCCATATAGCAAATTCTAATCCGCGCATTCAAGAGGTTTTTAATCAATGGAAAAACACCGATGCCTTACTAAGCAACTTAGAAAAAAATCAAGAATTAAAATCGCTTTTAATACAAGAAACACCTTGGTTACGTGATGCGCAAAGCGAAACAGAACAGAAAAAACGTATTGCACTGCTATTCGATTTAAATAAAATGAATAGCGAACTCTCTAGGGCGAAACGCAAATTGGAAGCCAATCAAATGGCATCTGGCGCTTGGTCTTGGTTCTCTAATAAACGAGAAAATAGATTTATTACACAACATATTATTACGGGGTTTGGACATTTAAAACAACTTAAGGTTTCTCCTTCTAGCAATGGAACAGATCAAATGATTGAAAAAGCATTACGCTATCTAGATGCTGAATTTGTGCAAGAATACAAAGACATTAGAAAGTATAATAAAGATGTGGATTTAAGCCTAGATCATTTAAGCTATACTCAATTGCATTATTTATATATGCGAAGTTTTTTCAGTGATATAAAAACATCTAAAGAAGTCGATACGATTATAGCATATTATCAATCGCAAATTAAAAAATACTGGTTAAAACGTTCTCTATATTCTAAAGGCATGATGGCTTTAATTATGCATCGTGCAGACGAAAAAATAGCTGCAAATAAAATTTTAAAATCGTTAAAAGAAAATAGTATTACTTCCGAAGAATTAGGCATGTATTGGAAAGCAAACACGAGTTCTTGGCATTGGTATCAAGCACCAATAGAAACACATGCTTTACTAATTGAAGCGTTTTCTGAAATTGAAAACGATACAGAAACCATAGATAATCTAAAAATATGGTTATTAAAAAATAAACAGACAAACCAATGGAAAACAACAAAAGCAACCACCGATGCTATTTATGCTTTACTATTACAAGGTAGCGATTGGTTAAGTGTTACCGACATAGTAGATGTTATAATTGGTGGGCAACCAATAGAACCTAGCAAGTTAGAAAACGTAAAAATTGAAGCAGGCACAGGCTATTATAAAACCGCATGGAATGGTCCTGAAATTAAATCCGAACTAGCAGAAGTAACACTAACCAAAAAAGGAAAAGGGATTGCATGGGGAAGTCTATATTGGCAATATTTTGAAGATTTAGATAAAATTACTTCTGCTGAAACACCGCTTAAATTAAAGAAAAAACTCTTTAAAAAAACAAACGGAGATAAAGGTGAAGTTATTACAGAGATAACAAAAAACACACCTTTAAAAGTGGGGGATTTGGTAAGAGTACGCATAGAATTAAGAAGCGACCGTGCTATGGAATTTGTTCATATGAAAGATATGCGCGCTGCAGGAATGGAACCTATAAATGTGCTTTCTAGATACAAGTATCAAGATGGTTTAGGGTATTACGAGAGTACAAAAGATGCTTCAACAAATTTCTTTTTCGATTATTTACCAAAAGGTGTTTATGTCTTTGAATACGATTTACGCGTTAATAATGCCGGCAATATGAGTAATGGTATTACAACGATACAGAGTATGTATGCCCCAGAATTTACTAGCCATAGTGAAGGGATTAGAGTTTCTGTTGGGGATTAGCTGTTAGCTGTTAGCTGTTAGCTGTTAGCTGTTAGCTGTTAGCTGTTAGCTGTTAGCTGTTAGCTGTTAGCTGTTAAAAGCTACAAAATTACAATCATAGTAGTACTCCTTCCTTAAAAAAAGGATCGTGACTTTTTTAGAAGAAAAATTGGATGGTTTTATGCAAAATAGCGAAGCTTATTTTAAATAAACACTAATGTAAACGAATCCTTTACTCATTGGAAAGCCTGTTATCCTAATTAGTAGTTTTATTATAATGCGTAATACGCTCTCTTTACAGAAGAATAAAACTAACGACCATGAAAACCATCACAACGCTATTACTATTCTTATGCCTATGTATTAGTAATGTACAGGCACAAGACAATACTAAACTTTGGGAAAAAGTTGAAATTTTAGAATTAAAAGGAGAGGTGAAAAAAGCCAATGCTTTAGTTACTAAAATTTTCAAAAAAGAAAAACGTAACAATAATAGTAAAGCCATTATTAAAAGTTTTATTTATAAATCTAAATTCAACCTTATACTACTTGAAGATGGAGAAAATCAATTTGTTGAAGACATATTAAATGAAATAGAAAGCAATTCATTTCCTACTAATGCTATTTTAGAAAGTATTTACGCCAATTTTTTAATCGATTTTTACAATAAGAATAAGTACAAATTCAAGAATAGAACTCGCATAGAAGATAACAATAATGACATTTATACTTGGGATTTATATAGCCTTAAAGTCGAAATACATAAACATCTTCAAAATTCAATTTCTAATCCAGATGGTTTAAAAGACATACAACTTAAAAACTATATTGAAATTTTAGAAGGCCAAACAAACACTTTAAAATACACCCCCACTTTATACGATTTTTTAGTTAATAATGCGATCTCTTTTTACCGAGGTTATATTGTTTCTAGAGGCAATACACAAAATGCAATAGAGAATGTTAATGACTACTTTAAAACTACTAATGAATTTATTGCTTTAAATATTAAAATAGAAGATAGCCTTTCAAAAACGTATGCTTTAAAATTATACCAAGATTTAGAACGTTTCCATCTAAAAAAAGAAAATTATTACCCTTTATTTAATACGTTAATAAATCGATTAACTTTTCTAAAAGGCAAAACAAAAGTAACAACTGAACATGAGTATTTTGAAAATGTTATAGAACAAACAATATTAAATTACAAATCTGAAGAAGCGATTTCTCATTTATACTTTTACTTAGCTAATTATTATTACCTGCGAACATTCAATTTAAAATATGTAACTTCAAAAGCAAAATCAACACTAAAAAACTATAGAAAACTCACCTATAAACTTTGTAATGCTACTATTTCTAAATTCCCAAATTCAGAAAGTGCAATAAAATGTAAAAACTTAAATAAAAGTTTAGAAAGTCAATTTTTAAGCATAGAAACTAACAAAGTTACCTCTAGTTTAAAACCTGCTTTAGCAAAAATCACATACGCTAATGTAGATACAGTCCATTTATCTGCTTATAAAATACCTATAGATTTTCTAAATCAACTTAATAACTATTCAATTAACCGCGATTCAATTATATTACAAACTATAAAAACTAAAAAAACAGTATTTAATATAACGCATAAACTTGTTAATACAAAAGACTATTATAAACATTCTGCTGAGGTTTTAATTCCTAAATTAGAATTAGGTAATTATTTAATAATAGTTTCCAATACTAAAAATATTATATCAAAAAAGGATTTCGCATACCAAACAAGTGCCCGTTCTAATTTATTTGTAACAAGCGCTAACAAAAGCGATGTTAATGAATTTTTAGTAACGAATAGAGAAACAGGGTTTCCTATAGAAAAAGCTCGTATTACTATTTATTCTAAAGGTGATGATTATAAAATAATAAAAACAACAAATACCAATGGTTTTGCTAGAGAACTAAAATCTGAAGATTATTTAGGAAAGTTAGAAGCATTAGTAACCTATAAAAAAGATAGCTTATTTCTTAATAATGTCTATTTAGATGAATTTGATGAGGACGAGGATGAAGAATGGAATGCCTATTCAAAGTTAGTTTTAGATAGAAACATTTATCGTCCTGGGCAAGACATCCATTTTAAAGGTTATATATATCAAGAAAAGGATGGTAAGCGAAGTGCTGTACAGAATATATTTTGCAGTATTGTAATTTCAGATTCTAAAGGTAATGAGTTAAAAGAGTTTCGTTTAAAAACCAATACATTTGGAACAGTTAGCGGTAGTTACACATTGCCTAAAGATATCCTTACTGGAGAATTTAGTATAGAATTAGATGAAGATTATGATTACGAAGAAGACGAACACCCTTTTTGGGATAACGTAGATGATTTTGAGTATGTAGAAAAAGACTTTTTTGTTGAAAACTATAAAAGACCAACGTTTGAAATACAATTCGATAAAATAACAGAAAACTATAGATTAGGAGATTCTGTTTTTGTTAAAGGAAAAGCTATTTCTTTTTTTAAAAGTAAGATAACCAATGCACAAGTAAAGTACTCTATTACAAGAACAAATGATTATAAGAAAAAAGCAATTATTTCTGGAGAAGTTAGTACTGATAGTTTAGGCATTTTCATCATCCCTTTTGTAATTGAGAATACTCATAAAGCAACACAAAAAATAAAATCTAATTACACCGTTAATGTAGATATAACAGATATAAATGGAGAAACAAGAACTTCAAAAAAAGAGATTACAATTGGCAATTACAACTTCAATCTTAATGTACACATTCCTTATAACCCAACAAATAAAGACGGAACAACTATTGAATTGGTATCAAAAAACCTTAATGAAGGTTATGTAGAATCTAGTGGGGAATTATTCATTTATAAAGTAGGTGAAAACTATTCTAGATTATTTAAAAGGCCATGGCAATCACCTGAATTTCAACTTGTACATAAAGACACCTTTTCGGCTTATTTTCCTAATTTAGAATACAGCCCATTAAATGATGAGAAAAAAGAGTTGGTCTATAAAACTACGTTTAAAACAAAAGATTCTTTAACACTAACATTAGATTCTAAACAATGGAAATCTGGAGGCTATGTAGTAGAAGGTTATGCTAAAGACAAATTAAATAGCACAACAAAAATAGACGAATATTTTAATTTTAAAAATATAGAAGAGGAAGATAAAAGCACTTTATTTAACTACGACATTCTAAATTATGATTTTAAAAAAGATGGTAAAGCCATTATAAAATTAACTACCGCTTTTAAAAATGTCTATGTTAATGCTAGGATACATTATAAAAATAAAGAAATAGATACTAAAGCCTTTACCATAAATGGGGATTATATTTTAAACATTCCAATACCAGAAAAAAGCACAGGTACTTTAAGTGTATTTTTAACTAGCAATACATTAGGAGTTTTCGATTCAAAATCTTTTGATTTTAAGATAACAGAAAATAATGACACTTTTAAAATAGATACACAAACCTTTAGAAGTAAACTAGAACCAGGTTTAAAGGAAACTTGGAATTTTAAAATACAAGCTTTAGATAAAAATGTTGAAGTCTTAGCCTCTATGTACGATGAATCTTTAGATACTTTTTTTAAAGACAAAGGCTATGGCAATTATGAAGACGATGATTATACTTTAGATTGGAATTCTAAAATAGAACCAGAAGATTATTACAGAAGTTATTATGGATATGACATTACAAATTTAAGTGAGAATCTAAATCATAACAAACGTGATAAAAATAAATTCGTCTATACAATAACTAAAAACAAATACCTTAAATTACATTATTTTGGTTTAAATTTTTCCTACTCAAAATATAGCAATAACAACTATTTAAAGCGTATAAAAAAGAAACGAAAACTTAAAGGAGAACTAAAGAAATTAGGTAATATTTCTGGTGTCGTTTCAGATGAAAACGGATTACCTATGCCAGGCGTTAGCATTCTAGTGGTAGGAACTAATAATGGAACACAAACAGATTTCGATGGGTTCTACTCTATAAATGCCAAAGGAGGAGATATACTACAATTTAGTTCTATTGGTTATAAAACAGAAGAAATTACCTATATGAGTTCAAACTCCATAAACTTAGGTTTAGAAGTTGATGTAACTGCAATAGATGAAGTTGTAATTACCGCATTAGGAGTTAAAAGAAGATCAGCCATTTCTTCATCTATACATGTTACTTATAATACTGTAGCCGATTTTAATAACGATGTTATAAGAAAATTAAAAGGTAAAGTATCTGGATTACAAATTAGCGGTACTTATTCTTATGCTACCAAAATAATTTTAAGAGGGAATACAACTGTAAACAACAATAGTCAAGCTCTTATAATTGTAGATGGTATTATTGTAGATAGCAATACATTTACAAGTTTAAACCCAAATAGTCTAGATACTGTGCAAGTTATTAAAGGTGCTAGTGGGGCTGCACTTTACGGAAATCAAGGAGCTAATGGTGTTGTTGTAATAACAACTAAATTTGGAAGTAAGGTTTTAGATACTGATGAAGGGAAAAAAATTGTAGATCTTACAGAAAAAGATATCAATACCATAGAAGTTCGTAAAAACTTAAAAGAAACCGCTTTTTTCTATCCGCATTTAAAAACAAATAGTAACAACGAAGTGAATATTAAGTTTACTGCTCCACAGGCATTAACGCGATGGAAATTTCAATTACTAGCACATACTAAAGCGTATAAATATGGTTACCTTAAATTAAATGCAATTACTCAAAAAAAGTTAGTAATTACTCCTAATTTACCTCGTTTTTTAAGGGAGGGAGACACCATTACTATAACAGGAAAAATCACCAATTTATCCGAGGGCAAATTAAACGGAAATGCTTATTTAGAATTATATAATGTAGAAACAAATAAAAAGATAGTTACATTAAATAATAGGCGTTTCAGTCTACAAAAACAAGCTAGCAAAGAGCTAAAATGGCAAGTTACTATACCAGAAAACGTTTCTAAACTTCGTTATAAAATGATAGCGAAAACTGAAGACTTCTCAGATGGAGAAGAAGGATATTTAGAGGTTTTAAAGCAGAAAATATTAGTAACAGAAACATTACCTCTTTATGTAAAAGGAAACACTAAAAAAGAATTTCAATTTAAAAAGTTAATAGAGCACAATTCATCGACACTACAACACGATAAATTAACTATAGAATATTCTTCTAACCCCGTTTGGTTTACTTTTCAATCACTGCCTTATTTAATGGAATATCCTTATGATTGTGCAGAACAAACCTTCTCTAAATATTATGCAAATGCTTTAGGGACTCATATACTAAATAGTAATCCTAAAATAAAAGCATATTTAAAAACTATTAATACAGATAGTGTTTTAAATACTAACAAAAAAAATAAAACAAGTACAGGAGAAGAAACACCTTTTAGAAAAGATATAAATGGAAAACTTGCATTCTTATTTGATGAAAACAAATTAAAAGAGCAAGAAAATAATACGCTAATTAAATTGAAAGAATTACAATTAAGTAATGGTGCTTTTTCTTGGTTTAGCACTAATGGAAGTCCAAATACATTTATTACGAATCATATTGTGGCCTCTTATGGGCATCTTAAAAAATTAGGGGTAACCTCAAAAAACCAATATCGCTTAGAAGCCATTACAAAAAAAGCAATCGGGTATTTAGATCTTGAGTTTTCAAAAAGAATAAAAGCAAAAAATAGTATTGAAAATGTAAATATTATCCATTATTTATATGCCAGAAGTTTCTTTTTAGAAACGAATACGCTTGATGATAAACATGAAAAAACCATTTTTAAATATCTAGAAAAACTAGAAAAAAACTGGATTACTCAAGAGCTATATAATCAAGGTTTAATAGCATTAATATTTAATAGGTTTAATAAAACAAATAGTGCAAAAAAAGTAATTAAAGCATTAGACCAAAGCAGTATAACAAGCGAAACATTTGGTATGTATTGGAAAGCAAATACAAGTTCAATATATTGGTATAAATCACCTATTGAAACACAAGCCCTACTTATTGAAGCTTTTGCTGAAATAAATAATGATAAAAAGCGTATTGATAATATGAAACTTTGGTTACTTAACCAAAAACAAACGAACAACTGGAAAACAACAAAAGCAACAACAGAAGCCGTTTACGCATTAATGTTACAAGGAAGCGATTGGATTACAATAAAGCAGAATTCTAAGATTAAAATAGGTAGTGATACTATTAAAAATAATCCTTTAGGACATCATTCAATTGTTTATTCTGAAAAAGAAATTAATCCAAATAAAGCAACAATTGAAATAAATAACACTTCAAAATCACCCGGTTTTGGAGGCGTCTACTGGCAATATTTTGAAAATTTAGATAAAATAACTTCAGCAGAAACACCACTTAAATTAAAGAAAAAATTGTTCAAGAAAACAAATACTAGTGATGTTATTACTGAAATAACAAAAGGCACAAAATTAGAAGTTGGAGATTTGGTTCGCGTTCGTATAGAATTAAGAAGCGACCGCACTATGGAATTTGTGCACATGAAAGATATGCGTGCCGCAGGTTTAGAACCAATAAATGTACTATCTGAATACAAATACCAAGATGGTTTAGGCTATTACGAGAGTACAAAAGATGCTTCTACAGATTTCTTTTTCGACAAATTACCAAAAGGTGTTTATGTCTTTGAATACGATTTACGCGTTAATAATGCCGGAAATATGAGTAATGGTATTACAACGATACAGAGTATGTACGCACCAGAATTTACTAGCCATAGTGAAGGGATTAGAGTTTCTATTGGGGATTAGCGATTAAAGCTACCTAGTTATAGTAGTTCATTCCTTTAAAAAAGGAAGGTGGTTTTTCGAAGGAAAAATCGGATGGTTTTTACCTAAAATAGCGAAGCTCATTTTTAAATAAATTAATAATATAATTACATATATAAAGTATGCATCAAAAGAATTTAGAATAAACTATAACAAATTTATTTTAATGTATAAAAACAATCATTTTCAAATCACTAAATAACAAACTGATTAATTACTGACAAACAGCATTATAAAAAAAAATTCATACATTTAATAACTAACCAAAATTAAATAAATTATGAATTCAAAAGTTTTTATGGTTCTAAGAATCTTACTTGGAATCTTTGTTTTAGTATTCGGTATTAACAAGTTTTATAGCTTTATTCCTATGGAAGCACCAACAGGAGATGCCGGTGCTTATTTTGGGGCTTTAATAAGTTCAAAAACATTAACACTAGTTGCTATTGTAGAAATCGTAGCTGGTTTAGCACTTATCTTTAATAAATTTGGAGCTTTATTTGCTTTAATTTTAATGAGTGTTTCTGTTAACGCATTATTATTTCATGCTGTTTTAGATCCTGCTAATAGTGCTGGAGCTGTTGTTTTATTAATACTAAATATAGCTGTTATCTTTGGTTATAAAGATAAATACAAAGCATTGCTTAGTTAAAACTCAAAAAAAAATAGACTTCAAATTGAAGTCTATTTTTTTTTAATCCTTAATAGTTTCAGGAATTTTTAACTCTGCTTCAGGTGGTATCCTTTTTCTTAGGAACAAAATTTGCCCTAAGTGGCTCGATTGGTGTTCCATAACATGAAACCAAGCATAATGATTACTCATACCATAACTAGGTTGCATTTCTTCAAACCATTTATCATCTCGCTTCTTTAATTCTGCTATAGTTTTCGCTCTTACTTCATTATAAATATCTAAATAATGCTGTACATCTTTTCCTTTAAATTCACCTCTAGCTGTTTCTCCAAGATTTAAAGCAACATCCCATTTCTTTTTTTCTTCTTCATTAAATCCTCTGCCTTCAAAAGTAAACACCTGATAATATGCTTCAGCCGCAGCTAAATGCATTATTAAAGCACCTATTCTATTGGCCTTCTCATCATGTAAATGGTCTATCTCGTATTGACTCATGTTTTGTACAGTATACTCAACACGTGTTTTTAAATCTTCTAACATAGAAATCATAGCACCTATTTGTGGAGAGGTATCCTCTATATTTCCAATAACAGCTTTTGGTCGTGCTTTTACACCATCTCCTTCAACTAATAACGCAAGTTTACCGTTGGTTGCATCTTCTACAGCAAAGGACTTGTAATTTTTAACTTTTCCTTGCTTCCAATTTGGAATTTCGCCTAAACTTACTCTTGTCTCGAAACTGCTATTATCGACTTCTACTAACTCTAAATCACCTTTATCATTTTCTATGTACAATTGAAAATCGTCAAAATAGAATTTACCATTAGCGATACAAATACCTCCGAAGTTTAATCTCTTCGAGTTTTTATCTATAAACCCTTCTATAGTATAACTCTTCCAGGTATTTATTGTTATTAGTCTATCTCCCATATTATCGAAAAAACCAACTTCTGTATTTTTATTATCTACTCTTGCCCAAAGGCTGGCACTACCAGCTTCGTCTTCAGTATCTACTTTAACAGATGCTATGACTTTAAACTTCTTTTTCGATTCAGATTCAATTTCTAAAAACTGACTAAATGCTGTCCAATCTCTAGTGATTCCTTTACTCGATTGCCCCATAGTTGCTAGACTAGCAAAAAGAAACAGTATTAACATTGGTTTTTTCATTGTATTTGTATTGGTTTTATTTATTCTTTTGGTTATGCTTAACAAATCTAACATTACTAGTTAATATTCAAAAAAAGATTTTATAGTTTTATCTATTAAATCTTTTTTTCTCCAGCCGAATGACAATGTTATCATTTGTATACTTTCAAATTACTGATAAGTATGTTTTATTTACCCAACGAAAGTTTCCTTTTGGATATTTATTAAAAATAATTGGACCGTTTTAAACCTTAATAGTTTATAATCGTCATCATTCTTTATAATAGTTTTCTTTTAGTTTCAATGTAAGAGAATGAGACTTTTTAATAAGTCACTAACAACCTCTTAACACTAATTAAGGTCGTTTTAATAATTTAACAACAATCTATTCTTGCGGCGGATACTCTGCTAATACTTTATCTACAATTGCTTTTAGTTTAGCTTCTCGTTTTTGTGGTTTTGCTTTTGGATTATATGCACTTTCGCTTTTTGCTTGCCAAAATAATCCTGTTTTAGAATCGTCTACAAACTCTATAATAATCTCTCTATTTACTTTAGATTGTCCCACAGGAATACCTATAGAGAGGCCACCACCAATGCCTCCTCTTCCTCCACCACCGCCAACACCTACTCCAATAGTACTATTTCTGTTCTCTTGAAATTCGTTACTAGCAATATCTATTAAAAAGTCTGGAGTTTCAGATTTAGAAAATCCCATAGTATTTAACTTCGTTTCTAGAATAGATAATAATCGTTTCTCATCTAATCCAGATAATCCTGTTTTCATATCATCATAGAAGTTGTAAGTTTTGTATGTTGAAAAATCGGTACGCTTTTCGTAATCGTAATTAACATAAATAGGAGCACATGATGCTAGACACAAAACAAGAATAAGGATTTTTATAAATTTCATAGTATTTCTTTTTTTATAAAAATAATGAAAATTAAACCATTTAGTATGGCTTAGAAACCGTTCGTCATAATTTTAACTTTTAACATAGACTTGTAATGTACTTTCGTAGTGTAATCAAAAAACAAACAGTTATGATCCGTTTTATTTTTAAAATCGTTATTCCGTCTCTACTTTTTATCATTACGGCTATTGCACAAGAGTCTCCAAGACCACAAGACCCCAAATTGCCTTTAGATTATAAGTCGGAGAACGTCTATTTTACAAACTCGACAGCAGATAATATTAAATTAGCAGGAACCTTAACACTTCCTAACAATAAAACAAAACCAGCGGTAGCTATTTTAATTTCTGGATCTGGGGCACAAGACAGAGATGCTAATTTAAAACCTTTTAATCACAGGCCATTTTTAGTACTCTCAGACCATTTAACAAGAAACGGAATCGCTGTTTTACGTTACGATGATAGAGGTACTGCAGAAAGCGAGGGTAATCATAGTACAGCTACCTCTGCAGATTTTGCTACAGATGTAGAAGCAGCAATTTCATATTTAAAAACTAGAAACGATATAGATACTTCTAAAATTGGATTAATTGGTCATAGCGAAGGCGGACTCATAGCTCCTATGGTGGCAGCGAATAACAAAGATGTTGCTTTTGCTGTATTGGTTGCCGGAACAGGCGTAAATGGTGCTACTGTTCTAGAAACACAATCTAGAAAAGCAGCCGAATTAATGGGAGCTCCTAAAGCACAATTAGATGAAAACGAAAAATTAACAACTATCATTTACGGTGCTATTATAAAACATAAAGATGAAACTAAAATTACAGAGGTTATTACTAAAGGGTTAAACGATTATAAAACAAACAACCCAAACTCTGTACTAGCACCGGCTATAACGCCACAAATGATTACCCAACAATTAGGCATTTTAAAATCGAAGTGGTTATTGTATTTTATTAGAACCGAGCCTCACCATTTTTTATCTAAAACAACTTGCCCTGTACTAGCAATAAATGGAAGTAAAGATTTTCAAGTACTACCAGACATTAATTTAGAAGGCATTAGAAAAGGACTTGAAGCTGCAGGCAATACAGATTTTACTATTAAAGAAATAGAAGGTTTAAACCACCTTATGCAAACTGCAGAAACTGGTAGTATGCAAGAATATGGTACTATTAAAGAAACACACGCATCTGTCTCTTTAAACTTAATAACCGATTGGATTAATAAACGCTTTTAAATATACAATTTATGGACTGGACAGAAAACACGTTTTTACTATTAACTATAACTACGGGCTTACCTTTTATAATTGTTGCTTTAATTACAATGCAATTTCCTCCAAAAAAAATAAATCATTTATATGGTTACAGAACAAAAGCATCTATGAAAACTCAAGACCACTGGGATTTCGCTCAAAAGTATTCCTCTAAACAATTATTATTTTGTGGTTTATTTTTAAGTATAGCTGGACTTATTTCTACAGTAATAACTATAGAAAAACCTGCAAGTATTTATAGCAGTATTATTTTAATTGTTTTAACTTTAGTTATATTATTTTATAATACAGAGACACAACTTAAAAAAAGATTTAAATAACCAACCGAGACTTTTAACCAATATCATCTATGAGGCTGTCTAAAAAAAGTAACGCCCTCTTGTCTAACTGAGCGCTGTTGAAGTTTTAATATTCTGAAAACAAAGCATTTCGACTTTAGCTTGTCTTGAGCGCAGGCGAAAGGATCAATATGACATTTAAATTTAAAACTACTTTTTTTAGACAGCCCATTTTAAACGAATACTTATGGTACTTTATAAGCGAACACAATCTGGAATAATAATTACAGCTATTTTAGGTGTTATACTAATAGCTATACTTTCTGTTTTTATATGGCAAGCAGACTCCAAACAAATCCCTTGGCCAGTAATAACTACACTCGCTCTTTTATTTCTATTTACTTTATTGTCTTTCTATAAATTAACCATTACAATAACAAAAGAGACTATAGAAGCTAAGTTTGGAATTGGCATTATAAAACGAGTTCTAAACATTAAGGATATAAATTACGAGTCTATAGAAAAAATTAAAGTTCCTGCTCTTTATGGTATTGGTATTAGGTTAACACCACATGGTTGGTTGTATAATGTTAGTATTGGGCATGCTATTAAAATAAAAACAGATACTAAAACCTTTTTTGTTGGTACAGAAGATTTCGAAAAAATCAATAGTATTCTCAACAGTTTAAAAACAGAAAAGCAGTAACTTTAGGCCATATATGAAGATTTCTAACACCATTCTTTTTTGGATTTTACAATGCATGGGCTGGGGAATTCCTGTTCTAATTAATGCCTCTGCAAAATACAGTAATGTAAAACTTAACAATACCTATGTAACATTAGAAACACTGTTATTAATACTATCGGGAATTATAGTCTCTACAGCATTGAGAGTGTATTTAAAACGTAATATCAGTTTTAACAAATTCAACACAAAAGAATGGAAACATATTAGTATTGGTTATATCGTAGCATCCATACTATTTTCTGCTCTTATGTTTTTTGCCGTTCCGTTAAATAATGCATTTAACGATGCGCCAAAACCAATATCCACAATAGCCGTTATAAGTTCTATTGTTAATGCTTTTGTTTTTATATTTTTCTGGTTAGTGCTCTACCTCTCTATAAAATTAACACGCCAATATAGAAATAATCAAATTAAAAATTTACAATTAGAAGCAGCACTTAAAGATTCGGAATTAAACACCTTAAAAGGACAAATTAATCCGCATTTTATGTTTAATAGCTTAAATAACATTCGCGGTTTAATGCTTGAAGATGTCGAAAAATCTCGGGATATGATTACACGTCTTTCCGAAATGCTACGTTACTCTTTAACAAAAAACAAAGTAGATACCATTGCTTTAAAAGAAGAGCTAGACATGGTAGGTAATTATATTGAATTGTCTAAAATTCAATTCGAAGACCGTTTACAGTTTAGCTCGCAAATAGACGACAATTTATTAGCTGTAGATATTCCTCCGATGATTATTCAAATGCTAATTGAAAATGCTATAAAACATGGTATTTCTAATTTACGAGAAGGCGGAAACATACATTTATCAGTTTCCGAAGCACAGAAACAACTTTATATAGAGGTTAATAATTCAGGAACATTGGTAGAAAATAGTGCCTCTACACATGTTGGATTACAGAACATAAAAAAGAGATTAGCGCTATTATACAAAAACAAGGCTTCCTTTAACTTAAAGGCTGAAAACAATACCGTTATAGCAACCATAAAACTACCATTATAATGCAAAAAATTAGTGCTGTAATCGTTGAAGATTCGCGTTTAGCGAGACAAGAATTAAAAGAATTGGTAAAAGAACACCCAGAAATTGAAATTATCGGCGAAGCCGAAAATGTAGACGATGCTCTTAAATTAATAACTAAAACAAATCCTGTATTACTGTTTTTAGATATTAACATGCCTGAAAAAGATGGGTTTCAATTATTAGAATTACTTGATGAAGTCCCAACAGTTATCTTTACTACAGCTTACGATGAGTATGCTATAAAATCTTTTGAATATAATGCTTTCGACTATTTATTAAAACCTATAAATAAAGAACGTTTTGCTAAATCTATACAAAAACTATTACCAACTTTAGAAGAACAGAATGTGTCTTCGGAAGGCAAAACGTTAACTTTAAATTCTCAAATATTTATAAAAGAAAATGAACACTGTTGGATGGTAGCTTTAAAGGATATTACGCTTTTTGAAATTGTAGGGAATTATACTAGAGTCTATTTTGAAGACAAAAAACCACTTATTTACAAATCGCTTAATCAAATTGAAGCCAAATTACCAGAACACGATTTCTTTAGAGTAAACCGACAACAAATAATAAACTTAAAAAGTATTAAAAATGTGGTGCCATGGTTTAGTGGTAAACTTAAAATGACTTTAACTAACAACTTGGACGTTGAAGTTTCTAGACGACAGTCTCAAAAATTTAAACAAGATTTAGAGTTTTAACCAAATTCCTGCGCAGGCAGGAATCTAATTACTTAACAGTAAGCAAATTCTTAAATCAAAAATCGTTAATCGTAACTCAATATTCAAGAAGATTCCTGCCTTCGCAGGAATATGTGTTAATCATTCAACAGCTTCCAAAGCATATCTTTTAACTCTGTAATACCTTGTTGTGCTACAGACGAAATAAATGTATAAGGAATCGGTAATTCGTTATCTAACTCTACTTTTAGTTCTGCTTGTAGTTCATCGTCTAGCATATCACATTTAGTAATAGCTATAATACGTTCCTTATCTAACATTTCTGGGTTATAACGACGTAATTCGTCTAACAGAATATCGTACTGTTTTTTAATATCTGGCGCATCAGCCGGAATCATAAACAATAAAATAGAATTACGCTCTATATGTCTTAAAAAGTAATGTCCAAGACCTTTACCTTCAGCAGCACCTTCAATAATCCCAGGGATGTCTGCCATTACAAAGGTTTGGTAATCTCTATACTTTACAATACCTAAATTAGGCTTTAAAGTCGTGAACTCGTAATCTGCAATTTTAGGTTTTGCAGAACTTACTACAGATAATAAAGTAGATTTACCCGCATTTGGGAAACCTACTAAACCAACGTCTGCAAGAACTTTAAGTTCCAAAGTAATATCTTTTTCTTCTAACGGAATACCTGGTTGTGCATAACGCGGTGTTTGGTTTGTAGAACTTTTAAAATGCCAGTTTCCACGGCCTCCTTTTCCACCTTGGGCAATAATAACTTCTTCGTCATGTTCTGTAATTTCAAAGAGAATATTATTGGTTTCAGTATCTCTAACTACAGTCCCTAATGGCACTTCAACATAAGCATCCTCACCATCGGCACCAGAACTTCTACCGCTACTTCCGTGTGCTCCATGTCCTGCACGAATATGGCGTTTAAATTTTAAGTGTAATAATGTCCAAAGGTTAGAGTTTCCTCTAATAATAATGTGTCCTCCGCGTCCACCATCTCCTCCATCTGGTCCACCTTTTGCTATGTATTTTTCGCGATGTAAATGCGTAGATCCTTTACCTCCATTTCCAGAAGTAACGTGCATTTTTACATAATCGACAAAATTTCCTTCAGTCATAAATCACTTATTTATTATTCCCGCAAATGCGGGAATCTTTTTCTATTATTGTAATCTCTTTTTTCGCCCTATAACGAAATATAATATTGGTCCAAAAAATGGTATTAGTAAGGTTACTAAAACCCATATTAACTTATCGTTATTTTTAAAATCGTTTTTAAGAATACTAACAATGGCAAATAAAGGTAAAACTACTATCATTGCTATTATTAGAATAACTAATATGATTGCAATTGGTGATACAAAACTTAAACTCATAAAAACTATTATAGTTTATCTATAGCATTACATAAACGCTCTGTAATGGCGTCTATGCTTCCTATACCATCTACACCATAGTATTTACTCTGTTCTGCGTAGAAGTCTTTTAATATTGCTGTTTTCTTATAATATTCTGTAATTCTATCTCTAATTACAGATTCGTTAGCATCATCTGCTCTTCCGCTAGATTTTCCACGCTCTAATAAACGTTCTACTAACACTTCATCTTCAACCTCTAAAGCTATCATTGCGTTAATTTGCGAATCTTTACTTTGCATTAATTGATCTAACGCTTCTGCTTGTGCATTGGTACGTGGAAACCCATCAAAAATAAATCCTTTAGCATCTGCATTTTTTTCAACCTCAGCTTCAAGCATATCTATAGTTACTTGATCTGGTACTAATTGTCCTTTATCTATGTACGATTTTGCTAAAGTTCCTAAAGCAGTATCGTTTTTCATATTATATCTAAAAACATCTCCTGTAGAAATATGCACTAGATTATATTTTTCCTTTAAAAAATTAGCTTGAGTTCCTTTACCTGCTCCCGGAGGACCAAATAATACAATATTTGTCATGTGTTGTGTTGTTTTTAATTGGTATACTTCGGGTAAATCTCTCCCTAGTCCATCGTAATCCAGACCGTAGCCTACAATAAATTTATTAGGAATCTCTTTACCTACATAGTGTAGTTTAAAATCTTTTTTATAAGCTTCGGGCTTGTAAAATAAAGTGGCAATTAGTAGTTGCTTTACCCCTTCATTTTTAAATATTCTGTGTACTTCGTGTAATGTATTACCAGTATCGATAATATCTTCTAAAATAACAACAGTACGCCCAGTTAAATCTTGCGTTAAACCAATAAGTCTCTGGATATCTTCGGTAGACTTAACACCTTCGTAAGAGGCCAGTTTTATAAAAGTAACTTCGCATGGTTTAGGGTATTTTTTCACAAAATCGCTAACCAGCATAAAAGAACCGTTTAAAATTCCAATAAACATAGGGATTTCATCTCCTAAATCGTTTGCAACATCATTTGCCATTTGCGTAACCGCATCGTCAATTTCTTGAGCAGAAATAAAAGGCTTAAAATATTTATCGTGAAGCTTAATCATAGCTTTAGTTTTATGAAAGGGGCAAAGATACGGATTTGTTAAAAGATATACGATTTTTACTCTAGCATTTTCTTACTAATTTGGGTTTTAAAATGTATTTTTGTGCTACTAATTTCAACACACAAAATGAACTACTTCTCATCCCATTTTAAATTAGGTATACTTGGAGGCGGCCAATTAGGAAAAATGCTTCTAAACGACACACGAAAATTCGACATTAAAACACATGTTTTAGATCCTAGCGACGAAGCACCTTGTAAAATTGCTTGTAACGCTTTTACAAAAGGAGATTTAATGGATTTTGATACTGTTTACAACTTCGGAAAACAGGTAGATGTGTTAACTTTTGAAATTGAAAATGTTAATGTAGATGCGCTTGAAGCTCTAGAAAAAGAAGGTATAAAAGTCTATCCTTCGTCTAACAATTTAAGAATCATTCAAAATAAAGCTGCTCAAAAACTATTTTACTTAGATAATAATTTACCAACGTCTCCTTTTTCGCGTTTTGCTTATACATCAGAAATTGAAGATGCTATTACAAATGGCGGATTACAATTGCCTTTTGTATGGAAAAGTGCACAGTTTGGTTATGATGGTAATGGTGTAAAAATTGTTCGTTCTATAGAAGACTTAAAAGGGTTACCTGCTGGCGAATGTATTGCAGAGCAATTAGTAGATTTTAAAAATGAGTTAGCTGTTATAGTCTCTAGAACCCCTAACGGAGAAGTAAAAACATATCCTGTAGTAGAAATGGAGTTTCATCCAGAAGCCAACCAAGTAGAGTATGTTATTTGCCCAGGAAGAATACCAGAAGCTGTTGCTAAAAAAGCACAAGAGGTGGCTTTAAACGTTTCTAAAGCATTTAATCATGTTGGGTTATTGGCTGTAGAGTTATTTCAAACGCAAGACGATGAGATACTAATAAATGAAGTAGCACCAAGACCTCATAACTCTGGTCACCAAACTATTGAAGCGAGCTACACATCTCAGTTTGAACAACACCTTCGTGCTATTTTAAATTTACCATTAGGTAGAACAGATAGTAAAGTTGGTGGTGTTATGGTTAATTTAGTTGGTGCAGAAGGCTATACTGGTAACGTTGTCTATGAAAACATAGAACAAATTATGCAAATGGAAGGTGTTACACCTCACATTTATGGTAAAACAATGACACGTCCATTTCGTAAAATGGGACATGTAACCATTGTTAATGAAGATTTAAATAAAGCAAGGCAGATTGCCGAAGATGTTAAAAAGACAATAAAAGTGATTTCGGAATAAAGAGTTTTTTATACTTTCGAAACATCAATTATAAAATATAAAAACACAACACATGAGTAAAGTAGGCGTAATCATGGGAAGCATTAGTGATCTTCCTGTAATGCAAGATGCTATAGATATTTTAAAGGGGTTTGATATTGAAGTAGAAGTAGATATTGTATCTGCGCATCGTACTCCCGAAAAACTATTCGATTATAGTAAGCATGCACACACTAGGGGAATCTCGGTTATTATAGCTGGCGCTGGTGGAGCAGCTCACTTACCTGGTATGGTAGCTTCTTTATCTCCATTACCTGTTATTGGTGTTCCTGTAAAAAGTAGAAACTCTATAGATGGTTGGGATTCTGTATTATCTATTTTACAAATGCCTGGAGGTGTTCCTGTTGCAACTGTTGCTCTTGATGGCGCAAAAAATGCTGGAATATTGGCTGCACAAATAGTAGGAACTAGCGACAAATGTGTTCTAGATAAGGTAATAACATATAAAGAAGGTTTAAAGCTTAAAGTAGAAAACGCTGCTAAAGATTTAAAACAATAGCATATATAACCAAAAAAGCCCTGTCTCCAGGGCTTTTAGTCGCTATTAATCTTCTATATATGAGCTAAAATGCTCACAACAAAAAAACTTATAGCAAATGTCAGTATAATCATACTAAATGAGATACTAGAGATAAAAAAAATACAGATATTCGATTAAAAGCAAATATTATCGATAAAATACACTTTTTAAGGTATAAAAAAAGCCCCAACAGAATGTTGAGGCTTTTCATCGCTATTAATCAATAATTTTTAAGTGAGTAACCAGCTCACAAGAAAAAATCGAGTCAAAATTAATGAAATTAATTAGTTACACATAATTAATTTCGTTTTTTTATAAAAAAAAATTAAAATTTAACATTCATTATGAAAAATTTAGTTAATCTTTTTCAATCTAAATACAATACTGCACCGTTTTCAGAAATACAAAACAAAGACTTTAAACCTGCTATAAATCAGCTAATTAAAGACGCAAAAGCAGAAATTAATGCTATTACAGACAATACTGAAGCACCAACTTTTGAAAACACTATTGAGGCTTTAGATTTTTCTGGAAAACAGTATAGTCGTGTTAAAAGTTTGTTTTTTAACCTTAATTCTGCCGAGACAAATGATGAAATTCAGAAAATCGCACAAGAAATTTCACCGTTAATATCAGAATTTGCAAATGATATTAAATTAAATGAAGCTTTATTTAAACGTGTAAAAGCCGTTTACGAAAAAAAAGATTCGCTTAATCTTACAGCAGAGCAAACGACATTATTAGATAAAAACTATAAAAACTTTTCAAGAAATGGTGCAAATTTAAACGATGATGATAAACTTACCTTAAGAGAAATTGATAAAAAATTATCTAAGTTAACACTTAAGTTTGGTGAAAATGCCTTAGCAGAAACTAATAATTACGAATTACATATTACAGATGAAGCTGATTTATCTGGTTTGCCTGAAGGCGCTAAAGAAGCTGCCAAACTTTTAGCAGAAAGTAAAAATAAAACGGGTTGGATTATTACTTTAAATTACCCAAGTTATATTCCTTTTATGACTTATATAGATAATCGGGAACTACGAAAAACACTAGCTTTAGCTTCTGGTAGTAGGGCTTTTAAAAATAACGAATTAGATAATACCGATATTATTCTAGACATTGTAAAATTACGTTACGAGCGCGCACAATTATTAGGCTATAAAACACATGCTCATTTTGTTTTACAAGAACGTATGGCTGAAACACCAGAAAATGTCACTAATTTTTTAAACGATTTATTAGAAAAAGCAAAGCCAGCTGCACAACGTGAATTTAAAAACTTAGAACAGTTTGCTAAAGACCTAGATAATATAGATACTTTACAAAAATGGGATTCTGCTTATTATTCTGAAAAATTAAAACAAAAATTATTTAATCTAGACGACGAGCTACTTAAACCATATTTTAAATTAGAAAATGTTATAGATGGTGCTTTTACCGTTGCTAATAAACTATTCGATTTATCTTTTGAAACTATTACAGATATAGACACATACCATGAAGATGTTTCTACTTATAAAGTTACAGATGCAAACGGGGATTTTATCTCTATACTCTATGCCGATTTCTTTCCTAGAGAAGGGAAGCGTAATGGTGCATGGATGACTACCTACAAAGATCAATACATAGAAAATAATATTAACGAACGACCACACATTTCTATGGTATGCAACTTTACAAAACCAACTAAAAGCAAACCTTCGCTTTTAACATTTAATGAAGTTACTACTTTATTTCACGAATTTGGTCATGCATTACACGGTATGTTAGCCAATACAACTTATGCCGGTTTATCTGGAACAAGTGTATTTTGGGATTTTGTAGAATTACCAAGTCAAGTTTTAGAAAATTGGTGTTACGAAAAAGAAACTTTAGAGTTATTTGCTAAACATTACAAAACTGGCGAAGTTATACCTATGGAGTTAGTAAATAAGATTAAAGAATCGGCTTCTTTTCATGAAGGCATGCGTACATTAGGACAAGTAAGTTATGGATTGTTAGATATGGGGTGGCATGGTATAAACCCTGAAGAGATAATAGATGTTAAAGCCTACGAAAAGGAAATGTTTAAAAACACTAGTTTATTTCCTAACGTCCCTACTAGCTGTATGAGTACAATGTTCTCTCATATTTTTCAAGGTGGTTATTCTTCTGGTTACTATAGTTATAAATGGGCCGAAGTTTTAGATGCAGATGCTTTCGATTATTTTAAACAAGAGGGCATTTTTAATAAAACGATAGCCACAAAATTTAAAGATCATATTTTATCTAAAGGAGGAACAGAAAACCCAATGGTTCTATACAAACGCTTTAGAGGTCAAGAACCTAAACCAGAAGCTTTATTAAAACGTGCAGGTTTAATAAAATAAAACCTATTGTATAGTTATAGCAATATTTTTACTCATTATATGTTTTACATATATGGTAAAAATTAAAATAGTATTCTTCCACATTGTTTGCATTGTAATTTTAACAGTGTTAACACAAGTTGGAGGAATACTATGGCTTATAGCCGTAAGTATTGCTTTTAAATTAAAACAGAAAAAGCGTTATATCTTTCCTATTATATATCTACTATTTAATATTGTAATTATACCACCTATAGCTTCTAAATTTGGAAGAAAACAATTACCTGTTTTTAATGCAGATATAAAGCCTAAGCATATTTTTTATCCACTATTATTTAGAAACTATGTTACCAAAGAATTATATTCTGTTTTAGAATATTCTGCTAAAGACCTCTCGAAACACAACATTCAAATCACCTATTTAGATGCAAATTTTCCCTTTACAAATGGGTTTCCTTTACTACCGCATAGAAGTCATAACGATGGTAAAAAAATAGATATTTCTTTCATGTATTTAAACGCTAAAGGAGAAACTACTACTAAAAAACCTGCAACTTCTGGGTATGGCGCTTATGTAAAACCTAATAATACTACTACAAATAGCTGCCTTAAAAAAGGGTATTGGCAATACGATTTCCCTAAATATTTAACATTAGGAACAAATAAATCTCTACAGTTTGACAACAGTAATACAAGGAAAATTATAGCAACTTTTCTTAAACACCCAAAAACAGAAAAGGTTTTTATAGAACCTTATTTAAAACAAAGCATGAATCTAAACCACCGTAAAATAAGATTTCATGGCTGCAAAGCTGTTAGACATGATGATCATATTCATTTACAGGTTATCTGAGTTAGACCTAAGAAAAAAGAGGTTATTAATTAAAGTATTATTTATTAATTTCAAGCTAAACAAAATAAACTTTCAATAATTATTGAAAGTTCAGAATATTTAATTACCTTTGCTGTATGGAATATCAAGAAGCAAAAGAAAAGTTTATAAGTACCTGGGGAAGTCTAGGTAGTCTTTGGGGTATTAATAAAGCTATGGCGCAAATACAAGCCCTTCTTTTTATTTCTACTAAGCCATTATCTATGGAAGACATAATGGAAGACCTTAAAATTTCTCGTGGTAATACCAGTATGAATTTAAGACAATTAATGGATTGGGGTATTGTTTCTAAAACATTAGTGGCTGGAGAACGTAAAGAGTTTTTTACTACTGAAAAAGATGTACAAGAATTAGCAAGAATTATTGCTAAAGAACGTAGTAGAAGAGAAATTAAACCTGTACTAAAAGTATTAAAAGAAATTTCAAGTATTAAAGACGACAACACTGCAAAAACAAAAGAGCTAATAAAACAAACTAAGGCTTTACACGATTTATCTGAAAATGCAGACACTATGGTAAACAAAATTGTAAACCAAGAACAGAACTGGCTTACTAAATCATTACTTAAGTTTCTGAAATAAAAAAATTTAAACTTAACTTTCAATAATTTCTGAAAGTTCAAAATAATAAAAATGAAATTAAATATTCTAACATACATCATATATCTCCCAATCATAGTTTTTATCATGATTAAGATAGGTTGGATTTTTTATAAAAATGGAGAACTTTTTTTAATGGCCATATTTAATGGAGAAATGGAAATAGTAAAAAATGTAAACACACTCTTATTAGTAGGTTACTATCTCCTAAATGTGGGTTATGCTATACTCTCTATATCCTATTGGGAATCTATTAATAATTATATAGATCTTATAAACTCTCTTTCTTTAAAACTTGGAAAGATTCTGTTAATACTTTCAATCATGCATTTTAATAACATTTTTTGGCTAAAATATATTACACACTATAAAACTTTAAAACAATAAATTATGGAAAATTCTAAAATTTTAATCGGGTACCTTATCTATTTACCAATAGTTATAGTATTAACTATCTATGTATCTAAGATATTATTCAAAAATGGGAAACTATTTATGATAGATATTTTCAAGGGAAAAGAAGATATTGCTTTAGCAACAAATAAACTTTTTGAAGTTGGGTTTTACCTTATAAATATCGGTTTTGCATTATTCATTATGAAGATTTACAACAATAGCGTAAACCCAATTAATTATCAAACACTTACTGAAATATTAAGTAAAAAAATTGGAGGATTTACCATTTATTTAGGGTTGATGCTATTTGTTAACTTGTTTTTATTTTTTAGAGGCAAGCGTAAATCTAAAGAAACAAAAAGAACATTTAAAATGCCTTCTACTAATTAACTAAATTAATAACGGTTCTATTTAATTCTCACCTATATTCTCATTAAACAGCATGTATATAGTAGGAATGTATTAACGATATAATTATAAAAACAAATGAGAACACTAAACAATAACGTTATACTTTACGATGAAGATTGTCCTCTTTGCCAAGTATACACTTCGGGCTTTTTAAAAACGAATATGTTAGATCAAAATGGTAGAAAACCATTTCATAAAATTTCTAACGATGAGGAAGAGTTTATAGATATTAATCGTGCTTCTAACGAGATTGCTTTAGTAGATACAGAAACAAAAACAGTAACGTACGGTATAGATAGCTTATTAAAAGTGTTAGGACATTCTTTCCCTTGGATAGAGAAAATAGGTCATTTTAAACCTGTAAAATATGGTTTAAAAAAGTTGTATTCTTTCATTTCATATAATAGAAAAGTAATTATACCAAATACTCCAAGCAACGAAACTAGATTACAATGTGTACCCAGTTTCAATGTTAAATATCGCTTACTTTATATATTATTTGCTTCATTAGTTACCCTATTGGTTTTGTTTAATTTTTCAGAATCTATGAGTCTATTACCAAAATTTTCTACAGGAAGAGAAACGGTATTAATACTTGGGCAAATAGTCTTTCAATCATTATTTCTTATTAATTATAATAAAAAAGATAGGCTAAATTATATTGGGAATTTGATGACGGTGTCTTTAATGGGATCGTTATTATTAATCCCCTTATTACTTGTTAATAGTGTTATAAATCTTTCAGAATGGTTACTTTTAATAGGTTTTGGAAGTGTAGTAATTATAATGTTTTTAGAACATTACAGACGTGTAAAACTATTACAACTCCCTAATTACCTCTCGTATACATGGGTGTTTTTTAGAATACTAGTATTAATTATAATCACTTATTAAAATTTAAAACAATGAAACAAGCATGCTAAAATCTTTATCACCTAAAGGAATGATTAATAGCGAAGAGCATGTGACCATTGAAAATCAATAAATATAAACACATGAAAACAATAGTTATAGCAGGAGGTAGTGGTTTTTTAGGAAAAGTATTAGAAACTTATTTTACAAAAGAAGGATACCATGTAAATATATTAACACGTAATCCTATTCGCGAAAATGATGTGTATTGGAATGCAAAAGATTTAGGCGATTTAACAGATCACCTTAACGGAATAGATGCTTTAATTAATCTTACAGGAAAATCTGTAGATTGTCGTTATAATGACAGCAATAAAAAAGCTATTTATAATTCTAGAGTAGATTCTACCAATCTATTAGGTTTAGCTATTAATTTATGTGAAACACCTCCTAAAGTTTGGATTAATTCTTCTACAGCAACTATATATCAACATTCGTTACAAAAACAAATGACGGAAACGAATGGAGACATCGGCGATGATTTTTCTATGAACATTGCTAAATCTTGGGAAAAAGCTTTTTACAGCATTACTAATCCTAAAACCAGAAAAATTGCATTACGTACTTCTATAGTTATGGGGAAACATGGCGGTGGTTTAATTCCCTTAAAACGATTAACGCAATTTGGTCTAGGTGGTAAACAAGCTTCTGGAGAACAAAAAGTAAGTTGGATTCACGAACTGGATTTTGCTAGAGCTGTTCAATTTTTATTAGAAGATAAAACGTTAAAGGGGAACTTCAATCTTTCAGTAAAAAACCCAACCAATAATAAAACATTAATGGCAACTTTAAGAAAAACCTTAGGTATTCCTTTTGGTATTTCTCACCCAACATGGTTGATTAAATTAGGTGCTTGGTTAATTGGTACAGAAGCTGAATTGGTATTAAAAAGTAGAAATGTTATACCTGAACGCTTACTACATGAAGGATTTCAATTTCTATATGAAGATATCGATTTAGCTCTACAAGATTTATTATAAAATTAAATACAGTATTATGGATACTAAAAAAGTAAAGAACAGAAAAAATATTTTATATGGCATAGTCGTAGCAATGGCTATTGCAAATATTGCTTTTAAACTACTAAATGAAATGCGAATAGAGCAAACCTCTATTTTATTTGTGGGTATACCAAGTCTAATAACAATATTAGTGATAAAATACTCCCAAACGCCTAAATCTGCCGCTGGAGTTGTTTTTACAACAGTAACTATTTTTTTATTATTAGCATCTATTCTACTTGGGGAAGGTATGGTCTGTATTATTATTATGGCACCAATATTTTACATGATTGCAGGAATTATAGTTTTAATAATTAACCTTCTAAAAAAACGTGATAAGAGTAAATTAAACGCCTATATTATTATCCCAATTTTATTTGTAATAGGTCAAGGTTATGAAATAAATGCAGAACCAGAATTATTAAAAGTAACAACTAGTATAGAAGTCGAAGGACATAAAACCTTAACTGATTTTAATAAAACACCTAACTTTTTAAAAAACTACCCAAACTTTTTTAAAATTGGTTTTCCTGAACCTATTGCTATTGACGGACAAGGCATACAAATAGGGAATTATAGAAAAATACAGTTTAAATCGAAAACTAAAGGCGTCGGTATTTTACACTTAGAAATTAAAAACAGAACAGAAAACAGTATCACTTTTAATGTAGTAAGCGATAATACACATATACACCATTGGCTAAGTTGGAAAACAATGAAAGCAACTATACAACATAACGATAATGGAACATCTTCCATAATTTGGGATACTTACTTTACTTGCGACCTTGGTCCATCATGGTATTTTAAACCAACAGAGAAATACGGTGTACAAATTATGAACGAACATCTAATTAACAGCTATTTTCTAGATTAAACCATGGCATTATCTGTAATCATTAGACATAGTTTGTTAGGACTTTGCTTCCTTGTATTAATCGCTTTATTTATTATAAAAACTCCTAAAGCAAAAGATAATTGGGCTGTGTTTTACGCTTTATTATGGACTACATTTTCGTTAGCAATATTAAATTATATCGCAGTTGAAAATAAGCTTTGGTATTTTACAGATACTAATCCTTTAATTATAAATATGCCTTTAGACTTATTCTTTATATGGATAGTGTTTTGGGGTGTTCTGCCAATATATTTTTTTAAAGGAAAGTATACTTTTCTTTTAGCATTACTTATATTCTGGTTAGATTTACTTCTCATGCCAGAATTAGAAAAAATCGGCATTTTAAAACTTAGCAAATATTGGATTATTGGAGATCTTGTTTTAGTTTTACTAGTCTGGCTGCCCTCCTATCTTTGGGCTAAATTTTATTATAACAATACACATTTAAAGTACAGGAGTTTCTTTCAAGTAATAATAATGACACTACTTATATTTATTGTTATTCCTTTTGTAGCTATTACATACACAAATATTTCATTTCATTTAAAACCATTTAACCCTTACCTTTTTCAAATTATTTTTATTATCGCCTTACCAGCATTAACCGCTGTAATGGACTTAACTTATAAAGGCAAAGGCACACCTTTTCCATTCGATAAAACATCAAGATTAGTAAAACACGGAGTCTATGCTTATTGTAAAAATCCCATACAATGGTCTTTTACATTATTATTTATTCCTTTAAGTATTTACTATGAATCTTATCTAATGCTTTCAGGAATCATTATTTCAATTGCATACAGCATTGGTATATCTAACCCACAAGAGTATAATGATATGAACGTAAGATTTGGTATGGAATGGATTAACTACAAAAAAACGGTACCAAGTTGGCGATTTTCATGGACACCGAAAGCAATGCCTAAAGGCACTATTTATTTTAGAAAACATTGCAATCAGTGCGAACAAATAAAATCTTGGTTTAGCAATAAAACAACACAACAATTATATATTAAATTCTCTAGCGAATACAATAACTCCACATTATTACAAGTAACTTATGTAGACTATTTGGGTATCGAATATAAAAGTATTAAAGCCATAGCACACGCTTTAGAACATATTAATTTAATGTATGCTTCATTAGGTTGGTTTATGAGATTCCCTCTAATTAACCATATTTTACAGTACATAATAGACTCAATGGATTTCGAGAAATCTAATGACAATTGTATTTTTGAAAAAAGAAACAAAAATTAAATCTATTTTAGCTACTTTTGAGAAAAATTACTATAAGATGCCAAACCACAAAATAGATCCAAACCAATGGATTACTTTGTATTCCGATTATCTATTCAATTACACAGTTTCTCGTGTAAGCGATAGAGAAATGGCTCAAGATTTAGTTTCCGAAACATTCTTGGCGGGTTTAAAATCAATGAAAAATTTTAAAGGAGAAGCTAGCGAACGTACATGGCTAATTTCTATTTTAAAACGAAAAATTATTGATTATTATCGTAAAATAAACTCTAATAAAGGTAAAGCAGAAGTTAGAATGAGTTACAATAGCGACTCAGAAACTGAAGGCGATTGGCTTGAAGAGCGCGTTGCAGACCCTTTTGACAAAACTGCGGAAGACACTATTGAGAATACAGAATTATCAGCAGCAATACAAAGTTGTTTAGGTAAATTACCTGAAAAACAAGCCAATGTTTTCGAAATGAAAACAATTTTAAACTATGAAACTGAAGCAATTTGTAATGAATTAAATATTACTGCGTCTAACCTATGGGTAATTATCCATAGAGCAAGAACGGCTATGGCAAGTTGCTTAGAAAAAAATTGGTTTTAATTATGAGTAAAAATAAAATTTTCATCCCTTGTGAAGAAGCAAACCATGTTTGTGATAAAACGCAATACAAAGAAGCTACGCTATGGGAAAAAATAAAATTAAACATTCACTTAGCATATTGCAGTGCGTGTAGAAAGTACACTAAAAATAATACAGCTTTAACTAAACTCTTTAAAAGAGAAAAACCTCAAACATTAAATGTTGAGGCAAAAGAAGATTTAAGGTCTGCTTTCGAAAAAGAATTAGCTAACTATAAAGATTAGCAACCAGAATAAAGGAATACTTTCAACCCAAAAGGAGCTATAATATTTGCTCCTTTTTTCGTTTGCAAAAATTAAAAACAAGCCTGTTATAATTGTAATAGATAAGCGTATCCATAGCAATTGACTAAACAATTCATCTTTAAAAAATTCTAATAGAAAAAATAATACTAAAAGAAAAAGACCAATTATTTTAGTGCTCTTAACCCCTATTCTTTGTGGTATAGTAGATAATTTTAAACTGTCGTAACGTAAATCGCGAATTTCAAAAGGAAGCATTAAAACAATAACAAATATAAATTGCTGTAATAATAGAATCCAGACATCTGCACTCAACAACACATTATTATTTACAAGAGGTAATAACACAGTAACCCCAGCCCATACTAAAGCAATAATATATACTTTTAACCCACTTATACTTCTTAAGTTTTGCTGGTTATCCATATACAAATGTTTCGGTAAAAAAGGAATGGCATATAAAAAAGTAATAACAGCAAAAACACCTATATACATTAAAATTCTAGTCTCTAACTGTAAAGCATAATAACATAACATAATAAAGCATAAGAGAGAGAATATCTGTATTACTCTTAACCGTCTTGCTAAACTTCTATGATGAAATTTAGCAACTCCAAAATACTTCACAAAATTATAACCAGTAATAGTCGCATAGAAATTAAAATACAGCACATTTTCATCGTAGTTAATGTTGAATGTTTGCAAGGTTATCCATGACAAAGCATACACCGCTAAAGCTACATGCACACTACTATTAAGATAAAAATTAAAAAGCTGTTTTAATATTTGCATTAAACAAAAATACGCAAACTGTTAATAACCACTTTAAATGGTTAAAAACTTTCAATTTTAACACATATAATACTTTAAGTTTTCATTATTTTTGCGGAAAACAAACAACAACTACAATATAATGAATACAAACGCTTTTGCACTGCGCCACATTGGCCCTAGAGAAAACGATCAAAACCAAATGCTTAAGGCTATTGGTGTAGACTCTATGGAGCAACTTATATACGAAACAGTGCCAGATGACATTCGTTTAAAACAAGACTTAAACTTAGATGCTGCAATGAGTGAGTATGAGTACTCGTCGCACATTAATGAGTTGTCTAAATTAAATAGTGTTTATAAAACATACATAGGCTTAGGCTATCATGCAACAATATTACCTGCAGTAATACAACGTAATATATTAGAAAATCCAGGTTGGTATACTGCCTACACACCTTACCAAGCAGAAATTGCTCAAGGTCGTTTAGAAGCATTACTAAATTACCAAACTATGGTTACCGACCTTACTGGTATGGAATTAGCCAATGCCTCTCTTTTAGATGAAAGTACAGCTGCGGCAGAAGCCATGAGTTTACTCTTTGCAGTTCGTGAACGTGCACAGAAAAAAGCTGGTGTTAATAAATTCTTTGTTTCTGAAACCATATTACCACAAACCTTATCATTATTACAAACGCGTTCTACTCCAATTGGTGTTGAACTTGTAATTGGTAACGAAGCAGATTTTGATTTTTCATCAGATTTTTTTGGAGCTATTTTACAATATCCGGGAAAAAACGGACAGGTTAGCGACATTAAAACATTTATATCTAAAGCTAAAGATGCTGGTATTAAAACTGCTGTAGCTGCAGATATTTTAAGTTTAGTAAAACTTGAGGCACCAGGTAAATTTGGAGCAGATGTAGTAGTAGGAACAACACAACGCTTTGGAATTCCATTAGGTTACGGAGGACCTCACGCAGCTTATTTTGCCACAAAAGAAGCATACAAACGTGATATACCAGGACGTATTATAGGTGTTACCAAAGATATGAATGGTAATAGAGCCTTACGTATGGCATTACAAACACGTGAGCAACATATTAAACGTGATCGTGCCACCTCTAATATTTGTACAGCACAAGTTTTATTAGCGGTTATGGCAGGAATGTATGCAGTGTATCATGGACCAAAAGGTTTAACATACATAGCCAACCAAGTACACAATACAGCCTCTACCCTAGCTAAGACTTTAACAACATTAGGGATAGAACAAATAAATACATCTTTCTTCGATACCATTCAATTAAAAGCAAATGCAGTAAATGTAAAAGCTATTGCTGAAAAGCATCAAGTAAACTTTTATTATCCAGATGCAGAAACAGTAACGATTTCTATAAATGAAACTACATCACTTTCAGATGTAAACCAAATAGTTGCCATTTTTGCTGAGGCATTAGTAAAAGATACCATTACAATTGAAAGCATTTCTGAAGCAAATAATATAGAAGACACATTACAACGTAATACCGAATTTTTAACCTTAGATGTATTTAACGCACACCATTCTGAAACAGAATTAATGCGTTACATAAAATCCTTAGAACGTAAAGATTTATCATTAAATCACTCAATGATTTCTTTAGGATCTTGTACAATGAAGTTAAATGCAGCAGCAGAAATGTTACCTTTAAGTTCACCAAACTGGGGCGCTATTCATCCATTTGTTCCTGTAGAACAAGCAAAAGGCTATTTAACTGTACTTAAAGAACTAGAAGATCAATTAACTGAAATTACTGGTTTTGCAGGCACTTCGTTACAGCCAAATTCTGGTGCGCAAGGGGAATATGCTGGTTTAATGGTTATAAAAGCATACCACGAATCTCGTGGAGACCACCATAGAAACATTTGTTTAATTCCATCTTCTGCACACGGAACCAATCCTGCAAGTGCAGTAATGGCAGGAATGAAAGTAGTCGTTACTAAAGCTACTGAAGAAGGAAATATAGATGTTGACGATTTACGTACAAAAGCAGAATTACATAAAGATAACTTAGCTGCCCTAATGGTAACGTACCCATCAACACATGGTGTGTACGAATCTGCCATTAAAGAAATCACACAACTTGTTCACGATAACGGAGGACAAGTCTATATGGATGGTGCAAATATGAATGCCCAAGTAGGTTTAACTAACCCTGGAAATATTGGCGCAGATGTATGTCACCTTAACTTACACAAAACCTTTGCTATACCTCATGGGGGTGGTGGACCTGGTGTTGGACCAATTTGTGTAGCCAAACAATTAGTACCGTTTTTACCTGGAAACCCAATTATAAAAACAGGAGGAGAACAAGCTATTACAGCAATTTCTGCGGCACCTTTTGGATCGGCATTAGCTTGCTTAATATCTTACGGTTACATAAAAATGTTAGGCGCTAAAGGATTAAAACAATCTACAGAGATTGCCATTTTAAATGCTAATTATATAAAAGAAAGGTTACAAGGCGCTTTCGAAACCTTATATTCTGGAGAGCGTGGCCGTGCAGCACACGAGATGATTATAGATTGTCGTCCATTTAAGGTGCATGGTATTGAAGTTGTAGATATAGCTAAACGTTTAATGGATTATGGTTTTCATGCACCAACTGTATCCTTCCCTGTAGCAGGAACTATGATGATTGAGCCTACAGAAAGCGAAAGTAAACAAGAAATGGATCGTTTCTGTGATGCTATGATTTCTATTAGACATGAAATTGATGCAGCGACTAAAGAAGACACTAATAATGTACTAAAAAATGCACCACATACTATGGCAATGCTTACAAGCGATGAATGGTATTTTCCATACAGTCGTGAAGCAGCTGCATTTCCTTTAGACTATGTTAGAGACACTAAATTTTGGCCAACAGTACGCCGTGTAGATGATGCTTATGGAGACAGAAACTTAATCTGTACTTGCGCACCAATTGAAGCATACGTAGAAGCATAATTTTTACGGTTGAACATCGTAAAAAAGGATAAAATAAAATTTGCCTTTAATTTTTTGGATTTATATTCGCTACATTAGCAAAAAGTCCCAATTAATTAAAGGCAAATCCTTTTATATGAATATAAAGTTTACTGGCACAGGAAGCTACATTCCTGCTACCATAGAAAAGAATGAAGATTTTCATCAACATGAATTTCTAAATGCAGATGGTTCTAAAATAGAACACCCTAATGAAGTTATAGTAGAAAAGTTTAAAGCTATTACAGGCATCTCTGAACGTCGGTATGCAAAAGCACATTTAAACTCTTCCGATTTAGCTTTTTTCGCTGCAGAAAAAGCCATAGAGAACGCTAATGTAGATCCAGAAACTTTAGACTATATTATTGTTGCTCATAATTTTGGAGATGTTAGCTCAGACTCTAATCAAGGAGATGTTTTACCTTGCTTAGCATCTAAAGTAAAACATAGCTTACGTATTAAAAATCCTAAATGTGTTGCCTACGACATTTTATTTGGTTGTCCTGGTTGGATAGAAGGTGTAATACAAGCACAAGCCTTTATAAAAGCTGGCATTGCAAAAAAATGTCTAGTTGTTGGCTCAGAAACACTATCTAGAGTTGTAGACAAACACGATAGAGATTCAATGATTTATAGTGATGGTGCTGGCGCTGCTGTACTTGAAGTTACGAATGAAGACAGCAATATATTGGCTCATGAAAGTGCAAGTTATACTTACGATGAGGCTTATTATTTATTCTACGGAAATTCAAACAATCAAGAGTCTAAAAAAAACACAAAATATCTTAAAATGCATGGGCGCAAAATATATGAGTTTGCGTTAAACAATGTACCACTTGCCATGAAATCTTGCCTAGACAAAAGTGGTATTAACATTAAAGATCTAAAAAAGATACTTATACATCAAGCTAACGAAAAAATGGACGAGGCCATTATAAAACGTTTTTACAGATTATACAAAACGCCAGTTCCTGAAGGTATTATGCCCATGAGTATTCATAAATTAGGGAATAGCTCTGTTGCTACAGTCCCTACTCTTTTCGATTTAATAAGAAATCATAAAATAGAAAATCAAGACATTAAAAAAGGGGATGTTATTATGTTAGCCAGTGTTGGTAGTGGTATGCATATTAATGCTATTGTTTATAGATATTAATTAGCGTTTTTTTATATTCGTTTTTTGAATTTAATTATAGCCTCACACGTATTGTGAGATAGAAAAAAGATTCCCATTTACATGGGAAATAGATATGTACGAAGGACAATTTCCACACAAAAGATATAAATACACGTATCAGTTTTTAGAAAAACATATTTCTAAATCTGAAATTATTTTAGACCTAGGTGTTACTAATCCGTTTACGGATATTATGATAACTAATGGATATAAAGTAGAAAACACATCGGGTGAAGATTTAGATACTGATACGTCTACAATAGAAAAATCTAATGCTAGCGTTGTAACTGCATTTGAAATTTTCGAACATTTATTATCTCCTTTAACAGTTCTTAAATCTATAAAAACTGATAAATTAGTTGCTAGTATCCCTATGCGTTTATGGTTTTCTCCTGCATACAGAAGCAAAACCGATAAATGGGACAGACATTATCATGAATTTGAAGATTGGCAATTCGATTGGCTTTTAGAGAAAGCAGGTTGGAAAATTATTGACCAACAAAAATGGACAAATCCAACTAAAAAAATTGGGATTAGACCTATTTTAAGATGGTTTACGCCTCGATATTATATTGTTTACGCAGAACGCATAAAATAAAGATACCCCTAGATTATTCTTCCTATTTTGATCTTTAAAGTTTAACTTTGGTTTTTAAACTTAGTTTTATTGAATATCTATATCGTCATTCCTGCACACAACGAAGAGGATAACATTGCATTAATGTTAGAGGCTTTAGTTGAGCAAACATTACAACCTAAAAAGGTTGTAGTTGTTAATGACCATTCTACAGATAACACGCTAAATATAATAACAAGTTTTACAAAGAAATACCATTGGATTACGAGCCTTTCTATTACATCCTCGCAAGAGCACATTCCTGGTAGTAAAGTTATAAATGCATTTAATCAAGGATTAAATGTATTGGATGATGCATACGATATTATCTGCAAATTCGACGCCGATATAATACTGCCAAAAAACTATTTAGAAAATATAGTATCTCTATTTAACTCAGATAAAACTATCGGTATAGCTGGTGGATTAGCTTATATAAAAAAAGAAAACGCTTGGATCTATGAAACTATTTCTTCTAAAAATCATGTAAGAGGCCCTTTTAAAGCTTATAGGAAAGCGTGCTTTAAAGCCATTGGCGGCTTAAAAGAAAGTATTGGTTGGGATACTGTAGATGTATTGCTAGCACAATACCATGGTTGGCATATTAAAACAGATAAAACGCTTAAAGTAAAACATTTAAAACCTACTGGTAAAACCTACAATAAAAACAGTCGTTATTTACAAGGAGAAGCTTTATATAAAATGCGATTTGGCTTTGTATTAGCCTGTATATTTTCATTACGTAATACCATTAGTAAACGTAGTCCATCTTACTTTTTTAATACCATTATAGGTTTTATAAAATCTAAACGAAATGCTATGCATTATATAGTCACCGAACATGAAGGTAATTTTATACGAAAACAACTTTGGAAAAATTTAAGGCTCAAGTTTATTTAAAAGACTGTAACTTTGGATTTATAATTTTTAGATTTTGAATATATACATTGTTATTCCTGCACATAATGAAGCCGACTGTATTGGTTTAACTATAGAATCTTTGGTAAACCAAACACTTAAACCAAAGCAATTAGTTATTGTTAATGATAATTCTACAGACAATACAGAAGCTATTGTTAACGACTTTGCAGAAAAACACTCTTGGATTACGCTTATAAATTCAAAATCCTCGAATAAACACTTACCAGGTTCAAAAATTATAAATGCATTTTATAAAGGGTTTGATTCTTTAGATGAAGATTATGATATTATCTGTAAATTCGATGCCGATTTAATCTTCCCTAAACACTATTTAGAACACATTGTAAGTCATTTCAAAACAAACCCAAAACTAGGTATGGCTGCTGGTTTTTGCTACATTAATAAAAATGAACAATGGGTTTTAGAAAACTTAACCAGAAAAGACCACATTAGAGGCGCTTTAAAAGCCTACAGAAAAGAGTGTTTTAAAGCTATAGGTCAATTAAAGCCTGCTATGGGTTGGGATACTGTAGACGAGTTATTAGCAAAATATTACGATTGGGAACTACTTACAGACGAGACTTTGCATGTAAAACACTTAAAACCTACTGGAATTAGCTACAACAAATCAGCAAAGCACTTACAAGGTGAAGCTATGTACAAAATGCGTTATGGCTTTATTTTAAATTTTTTAACGGCTTTAAAAATGGGAGTTAAAAAGAAGAGCGTTATTTATTTTAACAATTATATTATTGGCTATTGTAAAGCCGTTATTAATAAACCAAACCGCTTAGTTACCAAAGCTCAAGGACAATTTATACGCCGATTACGCTGGCAAGGTATTTTAAATAAAACTAATTAAAGCTCCAATTTTTATAACTATTAGAGGCTTCTAATCTTTTTTCTTTGGCGTCATCTAATTCAGGAAAAAAATCTATTCCTGTTAGTGCTTCTATTTTATCTACAGAAACCACATACTCATATAATGGTTTATTAGATTCTTTATGCGGTAACAAAAATGCTAATAATTTAGTTTTACCAGAATTATTATCTATGATAACTTTATAAAACTGATTTGGCACTGATACTTTTTCTTCTCCTATGGTTTTCATATTACCTTTTAAAACGCCTCCTGAAACCACAAAAACACCATCGTATTTTCTTGCCCAATATCTTGTTTTTTGTTCTAATCTATTCCAAATCCCTGCATTAAAAGCATGAATTTGCGGACTAACATTACTAGTTAAAAAGGTTTCGTCATGTGCTGCTTTACTGTATTTTCTATCGCCCGCAGGACACAAATGTCCACGATCGTAACCCGATTTTTTATAATTACGCCAATGTGCTGCTTTTGTTTTCACGGCATTATCTATCTCAAAATAAGGTCGTTTAAAGTTCGTATTACTTAAATGCGTTTTTTTTAACTCATAAGCTACCCATTCTGCTTGCTCATGAGGCTCACTATAACTCAAAGAATAGCCTTCATGGTGTACAATTTGTCCTGTAGTGCTAGTTGGCAAGAAGTATTCGTTTGTATTATCTTTTTGAGATGCACCGGCTGTTACTACTTGTTGTTCTTCTTCTTTTTCAGAATATAAGTTATAAGAATATATTGCTATTAAAAGAATAGCAGACAGTATTGAATAGAGTGTTTTTTTGGACATTATTTTACTTTAAAGCTTCTAAAATAGTTTTCGCTTTATCATTATTATAATAAGTAGCATTAGCAGCTATTAATTCAAAAGTTTTAATAGCTTTTGTTTTAGCTCTTTGTTTTAAATACGTTAAACCTGTATACCAATAACCTTTAGAGGCATCTAAACTGTCGCTTTTAGTTACTTTACTAAAATTAGAAAGTGCAGCTTCGTATTCATTGAGTTCAAGTTGCGCTATTCCTAGATACAGTAATGTATTAGCATCAAAATTATTCGATGCTTTTATAGCTTCTAGAAAAGCATTCTTTGCTTCTTTATAGTCTTTAGCTAAAAAAGCTTGTTCTCCTTTGTATAATAATGTGCCTTGTGAATCTCCACGTTCGGCTAACGATGGTAGTTCTTCCCAACTACTATAAGTTGCATAAAGCTCTGTGGCAGTTTGACTTTTATTATTAATAAAATACCCAACCAATAGTGTTATACATGCTGCCATGGCTAATGTAAAATATATTTTATACTTACCAGTTTTACCGCCTTTAGTTGTTTTACTTGTAGTATTAAAATAAGACTGACTTGCTTTACTAATCGCTTCTTTTGTTTTTTTTGTGTCTTCCGAATTAAATAAAACTTCTAGCTCTTCTACTTTAGTATTTTGGTTTATATCTTTTGCAAAACCCCAATTATCTTCACTATACTGTAAACGCATTTGCTTATTGGTTTCAATATAGTTTTGCAGTGCTTCGTTATTCTCAATTTCTTTTTCGAATACCTTAAGTTCTTCCGCAGTCATTTTACCATCTAAGTAAAGTTCTGCTTGCTCTAGTGTGTTATTAGAAAAACTCATAATTCCTTTAATTCTTTAAATCTTAAGTCCTGTTGTATCATGTTAGTTAGTTTAGTTTTACATTTAAAAACACGCTGTCTAACCACTCTTTCATCGTTATAATCCAATTCTTCAGCTATCGCCTTATAAGGTATTTTTTTAAAAAAACGCTTCAAGATTTCTTTACAGTTCTCTGAGATTAATTCTAATTTTTCTTGAAAAAACTCCCAACGTTCTTGCTCTAGAACCGATAGTGCTAATTCGCGTGCTTCACTACGTAGTTCAACAATCTTATCATTTGTTACCTCATATTTCGATTTATTTAATTGTCTTCTCCATAAATTTTTACAAGCTGTAAATATATAAGCATTAAAACTGGTTTTAATTTCGAAAGGTTCTCGCCGATATCTAACAGTTATTTGTATTAATACTTTCTGAAAAATATCTTCAGCATCAGCTTGTAGTCCTTTATTTTGAAAAACAAATCGCAAGACATTAGGGAAATTATTTTCATAAATCTCCTTAATAACCTGAGAATCATCATTCAACAATGCGTTTAGGTATAGGGAATTATCTTTCATTAGTGTAGGTTAGAAAAAACAAAAATAAAAATTTATATTTGAAGGGTAACAAATTTACTTTTTTAGGAACAAGTTGTTATTATATTAACAAACAATTATAAATTATGAAGAAATTAGTATTTGTGCTATTAGCAGTTTTAACATTGGCTGCTTGCGAAAAAAATGATGACAATTTAGAACTTGCTAATGAGGGAATCAGTGAAGTTGAAATGAATTTAAATGCCTTTAGAGCAGGAGATGTAGATATGGTGGATCGCGTTACCGTCCAGTATGCACCAATTACAAGTACCTTTCAAAAAGAGCTCTACAGAAATAAGAAGGGACCTTTAGTAGGGATGATTTCTTGGTACACTTGTCCTAACACTCCACATGCAGAAGTTTGGGTTTTAAATCCAGGAACTGAGGCGGAAATACTAAACAGGACAATACCAATTCACAATGATGCTCCGCCTAAAGAAGAAGATTTACCAAACATAAGATTAAACATTATGCAAATAGGAGATACTTGTAACTCTGTTTTTTCACCAAACTAACAATCTTTGATTAAAATTAATAAAACAATAGTATTTTTTTGGCTGTTTATTTTAGGAGGGCTCTCCTATTTAAACAGCCAAAACTATATGGAAGCATATCAAAAAATAATAGATAGGAAAGATTCCCCAAAAATAGAAAAAAAAGAAGTCAATGAAATTCTTAATACTTTAAAAAGTAAAAAGGACTATGACAATTACATAGAGATATGCCATACATATGCAATCCATTCTTATTCTAGAAATTATGAAGACTATTTAAAGTATACTCTTCTTGAAATAGATGTCTATGAAATAGCAAAGAAAACCAAAACCGAAGAGTATGCCAATGCTATTTACAATGCCGGCTTGGCTTATTTTCGCCTTGCTGAATACGATAATATGATTACCTATTACAATAAAGTAATAGATAGTAAGATAAGTATTACAAGTACTATACAAAGTTATGCAGGGCTAGGAAGATACTATGGTGTAAAAGGAGATTATTATAGAGAAATTGAAATCTATAAAAAATGTATTAACCTTATTAAAAAAGAGAAAAATTACGAATTATTAATAACATACTATAACAATATAGCCATAGCTTATCATTACATAAACACAAAAGAAAGTTTAAAAAAAGAGTTATTATATTTGGATAAATCGACAGAACTTATAAAGAAATATCCTAGTTTAAATACTATAATAAATAATTTAACGAATGACTTAGCTTATGGTAATTTATACAATAGTAAATTGTTTTTCGATTTTAAAAAAGCTAAGCAATACTATAATAAAGTGCTTTTAAATACTTTTAAACTAAAAGACAGTATTTATATTGCAAATGCATATCATAATTTAAGTGTTCTTTATTTAGAAGAAAAAAAAGATAGTACATTGTACTACATAAATCAGGAGTTAAAATATGCTAATAAAGATTCGTTATATATTTTAGGTTCTAACTTAAATAAATCATTACATCTCTCTCAAAAAGGAAACTATCTAGAAGCTTTAGAAAATATTCAAAAAGCATTATCTTATGGTATAGATATAGATGCTGAAAACTGGAAAAAAACTCCAAACAAAATTGATTTAGCATTAGCTAAAAATAAAATTTATGTTTTAGACGCATTAACAAAAAAAGCAAAAATACTTAATAGTGTCTATAAAAACGGGGCTAAAGATTCTATTTATTTAAAGACTGCTATTAACACTATAAAATCTGCTGATGACCTTATAGATATAATTCAGCAAAATAGCATTGAGAGTAAAAGTAAGTTCTTGTGGCGCAATGAAGCCTCTACTGCTTATAATATAGGACTTAATAGTGCTTTATTGTTAAATGATGAAGCAACCGCATTCTACTTTATGGAACGTAATAAAGCCATATTACTCACTGAAAGTGTAATACAAAACACTGAAGAGACTAAACTTCCCGGAGAACTCTATAAAAGAGGGATGGCTTTAAAGAAAAAAATACTTCATTTAGAATATTTAAAACAACAAGCTTCAGAAACAAACATTAAAATAGCTGATTCTTTATTTAATGCTAAGGAAAGTTATCAAAACTATGTAGATTCGGTAAGAGTTACACACCCTAATTACTTAAAAAAAACCTTAAATATTAAACAAGTTACTTTAGATAGTATTAAAAAACAGTTAGCACCGAATACTGTTTTAATATCTTACATGTGGAACACTACCGAAGAAGAAGACAATCTTTATTCATTAATCGCAGATAAAAGTAATAGCACCTTATTTAAATTAGAAGATATTACTGAACTTAGAACACTTTTAAAACGTTATAAAACATTACTTTCTGCTCCTTTAAAAAACAAAAGTGATAAAACTGAATTTAAATCTGTAGCATTTAATCTATATTCAAAACTATTTCCTACAGAAACAATTAAAAATAGTATCCAAAATAAAACAATAGTAATCGTTGCAGATGGAGAACTCTTAAATATTCCTTTTGAATCTTTAATTACGAAAAAAGATACAGATAACTATTTTATATTATCGAATGATATAAGTTATGCCTACTCTTTTTCTTTTTTAGAGCATAATAACAGAAGAAAAAGAATAACAAAAAACAACTTTATTGGTTACGCTACAAACTCTACTTATAGTGATGATTCTTTAAATATTTTAAAGAACGCAACTAAAGAAGTTAAAACCATTAATAATATTATTAATGGCGATGTTATTTTAAATGAAAATGCTACAAAAAATAATTTTTTAAATAGAAGTAATAATGCTAAGATTATACATTTAGCAACACATGCAGATGCTTCTAAAAATCCTTGGGTTGCATTTTCTGATGAGAAATTAAATTTATACGAATTATACACCTATAAAAACAGTGCTGATTTAGTAACCTTAAGTGCTTGCAATACTTCCATAGGAGAGATTGCTAATGGTGAAGGTACTTTAAGTTTAGCAAGAGGTTTTTTCTATTCTGGGGCAAATTCTGTAGTAGCATCTCTTTGGAATGCCAATGATAAATCTACAGCATTTTTAATGGAAGTATTTTATAAAAACTTAAACAAAGGGCAAACAAAAACAGAAGCACTTAATAACGCTAAACGTTATTACTTACAAAAGCATTCGTTATCTGAAACTTCTCCTTATTATTGGGCTTCTTTTACACTTATTGGTGATTATGAAACAGTAATAATTCCTAGTTATACAATATATTATTACATAATAATTGCTTTACTACTTTTAATTTTATGTTTTTTAATTTATCGAAAAAAAACTTCTTAATATATTAAAATTAAATACATATAATATTTAATAAGTAAAAGCAATCATATTTAATTATGGCTGTTTTTTTTTATTAATTATACCACATGTAAATCTCTGACTAACTCGAGTTTAGAACTTATACTTCAACAAAAGCAAGCAAACCTTAAAACCACATTATAAAATTTATAATGTGGTTTTTTTATGATAAAAAGCCACTCCCTAAGGGTAACCTTTTCAATTTAACAGGAACAGGGTAGTGTGTAAATAATAAACTCAATTAATTATGAAAAACTATTTTAAACTAAGCTATTATTTGATTGTACTAATTGCGATATTAATATTTCAAAGCTGTTCTAATGAAAATATAGAGCAATCACCTAAAACAACTACAGAACAATTCGACAACATTTATGGAAAAGGATGTGGTATTAAAGATACTGAAACTCATTTTAAATTTAATGATGACACTCTTGGCGTTAACGATGTGTTTAGTTCTGCATGCTCAACATTAACAAATAATTCATCGACAAATTTATACCGATATGACCCATTTAGAATATTCCCTAACGGCGGTGAAATAAAAGTTTATAGTTACTTAGAAAGCTCTACTACCCAAGGCGAAAACTGGGACAGCTACCTAGAAACAGCTATAGGTTACTGGAATAGTATAGACACATGCATCAATTTTGTTATAGTAAATAATGTTAATGATGCAGATATTAGAATAGAATCCTTTTCTACTGCATTTCCTGAAACCTTACACAATAACCCTTATCAAGGATTAGATATAGACCCTACAAATACTGTACACCCTTTACCTTCTCAATATTTAGGAAACTATCATAGCCTTACACTCATCAATTTAGAATTTGATATTAACCCTGATGATAATATAATTGAATACGCTACAGAGAATCAAAAACGTAAAATATTAGCTCATGAATTAGGTCATGCTATAGGGTTTAAACATGAATCGGCTAACGCATATCCTGAAATACCAGATTTAGTATTTTATGGAGACAGTTCTATTATGATGGAAAATATAGTTGAAAGAAGTGATGACATAGTAGGACTTATCCCAAACGACTTTTTAGCACTAGAGTATTTATACGATTGTAATGATGGTATATATACTACAGTAGAAGCAGGTGTTATATCTATAGATAGCATGAGCCCCTTCTGTTACTCAGATAATTTTGATATCAGTGGTACTTTTGAAACTACCATAGAAAGTAGTACACAAATATCATTATATATAGTAGAAATTGAACAAGGAGGGAACATTAATGACCAAACTGGTAATGAATATTTAATTGATTTAGATTATTTTACAAATAATAGTTTTCAATTTTCCGGGGTTAATCTCACAGAGATTAACGAAATAAACTTTAATCCTGAAAACACATATAAAATTAAAGCTGTTATTACAAGCTTAGAAAACAGTACACCATGTAGTAATATTGTTTTACCATTTAATACAGATTGTGACGACATTATAACTAATCCTCTTTGCCAAAACCCATGTAAATTTGCTGGTAGTATTTTTAATTATGTTAATAATGAAAACGGAACATATACCTTATATGTAGAGGAAACTGTTTTAGATAGCCCATGTTTTTCAGGATATACATTTCAGTGGAGTTTAGTTATAGGAGACACTTCAACCTTTTTAGGTCATGGAGCTTCATTAACTACAAATATTGAACTTCCAGTTTTTTCTCCTCCAGCGAGAATATATCTCGATCTTTATTATGAAAGTAGCAATCCTTATGATCACTGTAAAAGACAAGTATATAGAGATTTATAATTACAGTAAATATTACTCCTAATTTAATATAAATAAAAGGTAATATTTTTTAAACTAATAGTTAAATCACCCATCATTATTAATCAATAAAAAAAGGCTGTCCTTAAAAAAGGCAGTCTTTTTTCATGATATATAAAGACTAAAAAAACTAATATCATTTTCTTCTCTACAAATATGAATCAGTTAAATCCGAATATGAATCTGCTATAGAAAACCAACCTCCTCTTAACTACATTTACTAAACACACCTGTCATTTAGTATATAGAAAAAAGTTGAAAAAGTTCCCCTCATATAAACAAGCAGAAGCCAAAGATTGTGGCCCAACATGTATTAAAATAATTGCCAAACATTTTGGGAAAACAATTAGTGCACAGCAATTAAGAACGCTAAGCGAAACCACAAGAGAAGGTAGCAGCCTTTTAAATTTAAGTCATGCTTGCGAAAGTATTGGGCTTCGTTCTACGGGAATACAAATAGATTTTAACACCTTACTAGAAGCCCCATTTCCTTGCATAGTACACTGGAATAAAAAACACTACGTAGTTGTTTATAAAATAAAAAAAGGAAAAGTTTATGTCTCTGACCCTGCACATGGTTTACTAACTTATAGTAAAGACGAATTTATAAAATTATGGATAGGTAATAATGCTAACGAAAACAGTAAAGAAGGTATTGCTTTAATAGTAGACCCATCTCCTTCTTTTTATGATAAAGAATTTGAAGAAGATAAAGCTATAGACTTCAATTTTACTTACATCTCAAAATACCTTTTTAAATATAAAAAATTCATAATACAACTCTGCATTGGATTAATAGCTGCAAGTTTATTACAATTAATCATTCCGTTTTTAACACAAAGCGTTGTAGACGTCGGGATAAAAAATCAAGATATAAACTTTATATATCTTATTCTTTTTGCTCAAATCTCATTATTTGTTGGTAGAACTGCTATAGAAATTATTAGAAGCTGGATTTTACTACACATTAGTACAAGAATAAACATCTCATTAATCTCCGATTTCTTTATTAAGTTAATGAATCTTCCTATTTCTTATTTCGATGTAAAGATGACAGGAGATATATTACAGCGTATAAATGATCACAAGCGTATTGAAAGTATATTAACCACTGCTTCTCTAAACGTTTTATTCTCAATGGTCAGTTTCATTATTTTCAGCTTAGTATTAGCATATTATAGTTTACAAATTTTCAGCATTTTCATTATTGGGAGTATCATCTACTTTATTTGGATTAAAATATTTCTAAAAAAAAGAGCCGAATTAGATTATAAACATTTCTCAGCCATAAGTGAAGAACAAAGTAAAGTTATCGAGCTTATTAACGGAATGCAGGATATTAAGCTTCATAATGCCGAAAAACAAAAACGCTGGCATTGGGAGCATACCCAAGCTAAGTTATTTAAAATCTCTATAAAAAGCCTCGCATTAGAGCAATCGCAAACCGTTGGTTCCTCTTTTATAAACGAACTTAAAAATATATTTATTACCATCCTTGCCGCGAAATTAGTTATTCAAGGCAGCATTACTCTAGGAATGATGTTGGCTATTTCATATATCGTTGGACAATTAAATGCGCCAGTACAACAATTAGTTAGTTTTATTAGAGAATTACAAGATGCTAAAATTTCATTAGACAGATTAGGGGAAATCCATAACATGGAAAATGAAGAAATTGAACCCGAAAATAAAATTAATGACATCTCTAGTGATGCAGACATTTCACTTCAAAATGTAACGTTTAGATATACTGGATCAGAAATAAAAGTATTAAAAGATTTAAACCTTACTATTCCTGCAAACAAAACAACAGCTATTGTTGGAACTAGTGGTAGTGGAAAGACTACTTTAATGAAATTACTTTTAAAATTCTATACTCCCAATAAAGGAGACATCTATTTAAATAAATTCTCTCTAAAGAACATCTCACAAAAAGCATGGAGAGATAACTACGGAGTCGTTATGCAAGAAGGCTACATTTTTAATGATACCATTGTTAATAACATTGCTATAGGAGAAGATCATATTGATAAAAAACGATTAGCGCATGCTATAGATGTTGCTAATATTAGAGAATACATAGAATCACTTCCTTTAGCCTATAATACAAAAATAGGAATGGAGGGTATAGGTTTAAGTACAGGACAAAAACAACGTTTACTTATTGCTAGAGCCGTTTATAAAAATCCTAAGTTTTTATTCTTTGATGAAGCTACTAGTGCTCTAGACGCTAATAACGAAAAGGTAATTATGAAAAACCTAGACACCTTTTTTAAAGATAAAACGGTAGTAGTTATTGCACATAGATTAAGTACAGTAAAAAATGCGCACCAAATAGTGGTACTAGATCAAGGTAAAATAGTAGAAATAGGAAACCATAAAGAATTAGTTGATAAAAAAGGCAACTACTACAACCTAGTAAAAAACCAATTAGAACTTGGTAAATAATATCCCTTCGCGAGGAGCAGACTCAACCTGTGAGAGTCTCTAAATGATCGCAGCTTTTAATTAATTATTAAAAATTTTTATTATGAAAAAATTTGAAAAAATGTCTAAAGAGAACTTAATCTCTGAGTTAATGCAAGATACTGTAAAAGGTGGATGTTGTATTCCTACAACTGCTACAACTATTAAGTCTTTAACATTAGACTCTGTAGCAGATGAACTTATTATTATTCAGAAATAATAGGGTCCATGTTTTCTTGGTACTCAATACAATTGTATTGAGTATTAAGAAAACTCTATTACTTAAATGCAGACATAACCTGCAAGTGTCTTATAAATGATTGCAGTTTTATTTAATTATTAAAATTTTTATTATGAAAAAATTTGAAAAAATGTCTAAAGAGAACTTAATCTCTGAGTTAATGCAAGATACAGTTAAAGGTGGTTGTTGTAAAGTAACTTGGTATAGTACCAATGGAGGAACTAACAATGACGGAACATTAGATGGTCTTGTTATCAACCCTAGAAGGTAAATCACCTAATTATTAATGTAAGCATCTTATTGTGTAGAACAATAAGATGCTTATTAAAAACTCATTTTACATGGAAACAATAACATTAGACGATTACATGCATGAAGAGACCATACTAAGGTTTACCGATATGTTTGATGTAACAATGGATGAAGCTAAAGATATATTTCACGAGATGAAAAATCTATTTAAACTCATGGATATCTGTGGAGGTGAAGAATATATTTTTACACATGAGCCACTTTGGATTATAGATGAAATGTGGCACACCTTTATATTATTCTCTAAAGATTATCGAGAGTTTTGTGAAACTTACTTTAATGGTATGATAGACCACAATATCACTATTAGAAAAGATAAACTAAATATTATTGATGGTTTAGAAAATAAGGACCCAGAAATTACAGAAACAGTAAGTAATGCTGTGAGGCGCTTATATGAGCTAATTTATGAGCATTTAGGAAAAGAAACATTAGTAAAATGGATAGATGGTTTTGGTAAAAAATATACTATAGAATATGTTAACAAAATAAGAAAACCAATACAATGATATTAATTATTTCAGATAGTACAGACGGAAGCACATCAGATGTGATACAATGGTTAATTCTTAATAAAAAGCCATTTGTAAGAATAAATGGTGAACAAGCTTTAGAATTAAATCAAGTACACATTAACACCGATGGCATTGTACTTAAAACTGAAGGTAAAACGGTTAATTTCAAAGATGTAGAATCTGTTTGGTATAGAAGAGGGAATATAAATTTTGTAGAAGAAGTTATACTACCTGATAATACTAATAAGCTTGAAAGACTCTACTTAGAAAAAGAAATAAAAACAGTAAAAGATTACATTCATTATATAATACCAAAAAAAAGACAACTTAACAATTACGATACAACTTCAATTAATAAACTAAAAGCTTTAGAAATGGCTAAAAGTGCTGGTTTATTAATTCCAGAAACTATTGTTACATCACACAAAACAGAGCTTAAAGCCTTTATAAATACTCATAAAAAAGTAATTACAAAACCTGCTTTTGAAACACCCTTATTTACAGAAGAATCCGAAAAATATTATACATCTGTATTAACAACAGAAGCTTTAGATACTTTTCCAGATACTTTTTTCATGTCTCTATTTCAAAATTGTTTAAACAAAAAGTATGAACTACGTATTTTTTATTTCTTAGGACAATGCTACTCTATGGCTATATTTTCTCAAAGTGATTCGCAAACCGAAGTTGATTTTAGAAACTACAAAAGTAACAAACCCAATCGTACAGCTCCTTTTAAGCTAACCAAAGATTTAGAACATAAAATAAGTGTTTTTATGGAAAAAGCTAATTTAAACTGTGGCTCTGTAGACATGGTAGTTACTAAGAATAATGATTATGTGTTTTTAGAAGTAAACCCTGTAGGACAATTTGGTATGACCTCTCATCCTTGTAATTATAAAATAGAACAAAAAATAGCTAATTATCTATAAAACCAGTCTCATATGTCAACAAAACAAAAAAAATTAGAGAGAATTAATTTAGGAGAACTACCTGTATTCTATTTTAATCCTATACTAGAAAGTGAAAAAGCAGATCCTTATATCGTTAAAGTTAAAGAGGTGAAAATAAAGGCATATCAAACCAAAATAGCACAATTAGAAGATTATAAAATACTTAAACCAATCTGTAAAAGTTTTAAGCTATGATTAAAGAACAAGACATCAATAACTCTCATTTTAGAACGTATGAAAGCTGCAGAATTGTTAAAGGAGCTAAACGTACTATAATATGCGATACAGAACGTAAAAGAGCACACTTAATTACAGAGGATATAAATACTATTTTAAGTCAAGACAAAACACTAACTATAGGAGAAATTAAAGAGAAATACGGAAAAGATAATGAAGATACTATACAAGAGTATTTTAATTATTTATTAGATCATGAGTTTATTTTTTTATGCACAAAAGAAGAGTTAAAACTATTTCCAGAAATGGATTTATCATGGGAGTCTCCTTCAATTATTTCTGATGCTATAATTGATTATGATAGCAATAGTGATTACGATTTTAATGCTATTTTTAATCAATTAATAGATTTAGGTTGTATACATCTAGCCATTCGTTTTTATAATAACATTGAAGTCTCTCTTATAGAAAACATTCTAACATTATTAAATGAATCTACTATAGAAAAAGTAGAAATAAACGTAAAACATACTACTATTTTTAGTGATAAATCTGTTTTTGAAACACTAAAAAAAGACTTTCCAAGATTAACAACTGTAATTGTTTACAACTCACCAATAAAAGACATAAACAAAGACCCAGATGCTTTTGATCTTAACTATACAAAAGAAACACTAAAACCAACAACGCACTGCGGCTATATATCGCCAAACACCTTTAGATACAATACAAGTTTCTTTTTAGAGTCGCTTTCATTTAACAATTGTTTAAATAAAAAAATAGCTATAGATACCAATGGAGATATAAAGAACTGTCCTTCGTTTAAAAATAGTTATGGTAATATAAAATCGGAAACACTAATAGAAACTATAAACAATTCAGACTTAAAACATCTTTGGACTATTACTAAAGATAGTGTAGATAAATGTAAAGATTGCGAGTTTCGTTACATCTGTTCAGACTGTAGAGCGTTCACAGAACAAGGCGATTTATATTCAAAACCTCTAAACTGTGGTTACGATCCTTATACCGCAAAGTGGGACATAAAATTAGAAGCAAAATTACAAGATTAAAATGCCAAATACATTAGAAGACATAGAATTAAGAAGCGAGCAAGTACAGGATATTTTATCTTATGTACCCCATTGGATGATACGTTATGGCAATGTTCTGTTTTTTAGTTTAATTGCTTTGGTTTTACTCTTATCTTGGTTTGTTAAATATCCAGATATTATAACCTCAGAAGCATTACTAACTACAGAAATTTCACCTCAAAAAGAATACGCTAAAAGTACTGGTAAACTAAGTGCTATTTTAATAAAAGATAATGAGGTAGTATCTTCAAATACACCTTTGGCTATTATTGAGAATACTGCAAATTATGAAGACGTTTTTAAACTAAAAGCAATAATAGACACCTTAAAGGTAAATAGAAAAAGTTTCTCTTTCCCTATAGATGAAATGCCTATTTTATTTCTTGGAAATATAGATGCTAGTTATGCTTTATTCGAAAACAGCTATATTCAATATAAACTTAATTCACAATTAAAACCATTTTCTAATGAAGCTATAGCGAATAAAACATCGATATCTGAACTTACCAGACGCTTACAAACCTCAAAACAACAATTAGCAATTAGCGAATCTGAATTACTTTTAAAAGAAAGAGATTTAAATCGCTATAAAACATTATTAAATAGCGGTAATATTGCGCGATTAGAGTACGAACAAAAAGAATTAGAATACAAACAAGCGCAACGTAATTTTATTACCTTTAAAAGCTCCATATCTCAAGTAAGAGAAGCGTTAAGTAATGCGAATAAAGTATCTAAAGGCAATGAGATTAACCAAGTTAAAGAAGAATTAATATTACTCAAAAATGTTATTCAATCTTTTAATCAATTAAAAAGCAGTATTAAAGACTGGGAACAACGTTACCTATTAAAAACTAATATTGATGGAAAAGTATCATTCTCAAATTACTGGAAAAATAATGAAACTGTAAATCAAGGAGATTTAGTATTTACTATTATACCTATTGAGAATTCTAACTTTATAGCAAAGTTAAAAACACCACCTGCTAATTCAGGAAAACTAAAAATAGGCCAAGTTGTTAATATTAAATTAGAAAATTATCCAGATGCAGAATTCGGGATTTTAAAAGGCGCTATAGAATCTATCTCTCTTGTTCAAGATAAAGAAGGTTTTTATAGAATAAAAGTAAAACTTCCAAATAAACTTACAACATCTTACAATAAAGACATTGTTTTTAAACAAGAAATGGCAGGTAGTGCAGAAATTATAACTGAAGATTTAAGACTAATTGAACGCTTTTTCTATCAGCTTAAAGATGTTTTTAAAAGATAATAGAACTTTATAATTATTTGGGTAACAAAAATCACTTTTTAGAACCATATAAATAGAAACATCCTTTAAAAAACTAACAGTTGTTAAATCCCATTGCTATTAATCAAACTAAAAAAGCCTTTCTATGCTCTTGTAGAAAGGCTTTTAACTTACCTAAGCCCTCCTAAAATAGCTCAACCCAATAACTATAAATTAATCTAGCAAATCTATATTCGCTAATTTTTTTATACTACAATTTCTAGACACATTAATAATATCTTACAATAAAATAGTACTTTTAAATAAGGTATGAGGTTTTGACAAATAAAAAATATGTGAATAACGATATTCTCTCGCGAGGAATAGACAGAAACCTTGAATGTCTTAAAATGATCAGGGCCAATATAATTTACAAAATTTTTAATTATGAAAAATTTAAAAAACTTAGGAAACGTTTTAACTAAAGTTGAACAACAAACAATCCAAGGTGGCCGAATGAAATGTGATATCGACAAAGATGGTACATGCGAAACATATAGCCATAGATGTGCCGAAATATACTGCTGTTACGACCCTGAAGATTATTAAGAATAAATTATTTACTGATTTATACAAAAAAGCCTTTCTAAATTAGAAAGGCTTTTAATTTATTATATTCAAGCTTTTACTGCAAACTCGCTAAACTCGCTTTTAATGTTTCTATTTTAGATAAAGCATCTGCTTCTTTTTTTCGTTCATTAGCAATAACTTTCTCTGGAGCTCCCGCTACAAAACGCTCATTAGATAATTTCTTCTGTGCTATTTTTAAAGAACCTTCAGTATATTCTAATTCTTTTGTTAGTTTTTCAACCTCAGCCTTAACATCTATGCTTCCTGCCATTGGCACAAAGTATTCGTTAGATTTTACTCTAAACGTTAATGCACCTTCTACAGTTTCAGAAACATAGTTTATAGCTTCTAAATTACCAAGCTTAGCAATAACCTCATCGAATGTAGTATTAGCTTTTTCATTATTTATTACTGAAAAACCTATAGCGTCTTTATTAGCTATATTTTTTTGTTTTCTAATGTTTCTAATACCAGAAATTACTTCCGAAGCAAAATCGAACTCAGTAATCAAAACTTCATGTATTGGTTTAGCTTCTGGCCATTTAGCAACTATTAAAGCTTCTTCAGGACTTCTTTCAGAAATGTAATGCCATAAATCTTCTGTTAAAAATGGCATAAACGGATGTACTATTTTTAAATTATCTTCAAAAATCGCAATAACGTTTTGTAATGTTTTAGCATCTATAGGTTGTTGATAGCCTGGCTTTACCATTTCTAACATCCAACCACAGAAATCATCCCAAATTAATTTATAAGTAGTCATTAAAGCATCACTTAATCTGTACTTATTAAAATGATCTTCAATCTCTATTAATGCTTTTTGAAACTTAGCTTCATACCATTCTATAGCAATCTTACTCGAGTTGGGCTGCGGTATAGTTTCATCTACTTCCCAACCATCAATTAAACGGTACGCATTCCAAATCTTATTTCCGAATTTTTTTCCTTGGTCACATAACGCTTCATCAAACATTAAATCGTTTCCTGCTGCACTACTTAATAATAAACCAACACGTACACCTCCTGCTCCATATTCTTCTATTAATTTTAAAGCATCTGGAGAATTCCCTAATTGTTTACTCATTTTACGACGTTGCTTATCGCGTACTAAGCCAGTTAAGTAAACATTACTAAACGGTTTTTCGTCCTTATATTCGTAACCAGCAATAATCATTCGAGCTACCCAAAAGAATAAAATATCTGGCCCAGTAACTAAATCGTTGGTTGGGTAATAATACTTTATTTCTTCGTTTTCAGGATTTCTTATCCCATCGAAAACACTCATTGGCCATAACCAAGATGAGAACCATGTATCTAAGGCATCGGTATCTTGACGTAGGCTATTAGCTGTTAGCTCTTGGTTGTTGGTTTTTATTCTTGCTTTTTCTACTGCAGCGTCTATGTTTTCTGCTACAACAAAATCTTCTTTACCATCACCATAGAAATAAGCTGGAATTTGTTGTCCCCATAGTAACTGTCTAGAAATATTCCAATCGCGAATATTCTCCATCCAGTGTCTGTATGTGTTTTCAAACTTTTTAGGAAATAACTTTACATCTTCATCTTCTAAAACGGCTTTTATAGCTGGCTTTACCAACTCTTCCATTTTAAGAAACCATTGATCACTTAATCTTGGTTCTATAACTGCCTTTGTTCTTTCAGATGTACCTACTTTATTAATATGCGTTTCCGTTTTTGCTATAACTCCCGTAGCTTCTAATTCTTTTACTACCGACTTTCTGGCAACAAAACGATCTTGCCCTTCAAAATGTAAACCAAAGCTATTTAAAGACGCATCCTCATTAAAGATATCTATTACTTCTAGCTTGTGTTTATCTCCTAAAACTTTATCATTTTCATCGTGTGCAGGTGTTACTTTTAAACATCCTGTTCCAAACTCTACATCTACATACTCGTCTTCTATAATAGGAATAACACGATTACATATTGGCACTATAGCTTTCTTTCCTTTTAAATGCGTAAAACGCTCATCGTTAGGATTAATACAGATTGCGGTATCTCCAAAAATAGTTTCTGGTCTTGTAGTAGCAATCGTTAATGTGTCCTCGCTACCTTCTATTTTATAATTTAAATAGTATAATAATCCTTGACGCTCTTCGTGTATTACTTCCTCGTCAGATAATGTTGTTTTTGCTTCTGGATCCCAGTTTACCATACGGTAACCCCTGTAGATTAATCCTTTTTCATGTAAATCGACAAACACCTTTATTACAGCTTCAGACATATCGTCATCCATTGTAAACTTTGTACGGTCCCAATCGCAAGAACAGCCTAACTTTTTAAGTTGTTCTAAAATAACACCACCATATTCTTCTGTCCAATCCCAAGCATGCTTTAAAAACTCTTCTCTTGTTAAGTCATTTTTATCTATACCTTGCGATTTTAATTTAGCTACAACTTTAGCTTCAGTAGCAATTGAGGCGTGATCTGTACCTGGTACCCAACATGCATTTTTACCCTGTAATCGTGCACGACGAATTAATACATCTTGAATTGTATTATTTAACATATGTCCCATATGTAGCACTCCTGTGACGTTTGGTGGTGGTATAACGATTGTATACGGTTCTCTCTCGTCTGGTGTAGAATGAAAATAATTATGTTTCATCCAGTAGTCGTACCACTTGCTTTCTACCTGTTTTGCATCATATTGCGATGGAATGCTCATACTTTGGAATAGTTTTTGAATATTAATTAGCAAAAATACTTATATTTCTGTTTCTGCGAAATTATAACAGATATTAATATACAGTTAAATATGCTATATGCATTTGCAAGAGTGTATTACATCTAATATTTTTGCAGGACGAATAAAAAGTAGTTAGATTTACACATATAATTAAAAAGAAGAATGATGAAAAATTTTATAACAATATTATTTATAGGTCTTATTAGCCTTTCTGTTAATGCACAAGACAAAGTTGCAGAAATTGAATTTAAGCAGACCACTATAGATTACGGAACTATTGAAAAAGGATCTAATGGTGTTAGAACTTTTGAATTTACAAATACAGGAGATGCTCCTTTAATAATAAGCAAAGTAAGTTCAAGTTGTGGTTGTACAGTTCCTAAAAAACCAGAAGGACCAATTATGCCTGGAAAAACTGGAGAAATCGAAGTAAAGTACGATACTAATAGAGTAAACCCAATTAGAAAAACAATTACTGTTGTATCTAATGCTAAAACTCCAACAGTCGCTTTAAAAATTAAAGGAAAGGTTATTGATCCTTCTAAAACAAGCGTACTAAATAATAAAAAGAAAAGTGTGATGGAACAATAATCCATTTCTAAAATAATTAAAAAGCCGAAGTAAATACTTCGGCTTTTTTTATGGCTATTTTCTATATATACCTAGGCTAATTTAAAAGAGATTCTAAGTAAAACGAAACATTCATAATAATACCATTACGCTCTACTTTTAAACGTATACGTTTTCCTTCTTCTTCGAAAAATCGACTCATTATATCGTGTAGACTATAACTTTTTGTATCTCTTCCATTAATACCTATAACAACATCTCCTTTTACAAGCCCCACACGTTCAGCAGGCGACCCAGGTCTAACACTAGCAATACTATATGCTGGTTTAACCACATATCGTGGTTTTGCAACTACAGCTTGTACTTTAATCGCACCTCCACTAGAATTATTTACTGGTGCAGAAGGAATGTTGTTTATTTCGGTTACTAAACGTACGCCATCATGCTCTAGCTCTATCCCGCTTTTATTATATGCAAACGGTTCTTTAAAGTTAGCGTTCTTTTTTAATGTTATTTTAGCTTTCTTATAATTTACCGTAACATTAAATCGTTTCAATATTTCTCCACCAATACTACCGTTCCTCCCTTTTATTTTTTTAAATGCTGCTATAATAGTAGAATCTGGAAACGCAACTTTAGGTTTCTTTAAACGAAAAGAATTCAATTTAATTTCATCTATTTTAGAACGTTTTCCATGTACAACACCACTTAATCCATAACCTAGAAAATCTTTAAAATAATTATCTCCAATTGTAAGTCCTATACTATCATTCTCAAACAACCATAAAGCATCACTACTACCAGAATCTATTAACAACTTAACAGGAACTGTTTTTTTGTTCACTACAGTTTCAACATTAAAATAAGGTTTATTATTATAAAACTCTAAATTATAGGTTTCACATCTTTTACAAGATTTTTGTTTATATTTTTCGGGATCTGTTAGTTTTATGTATTTGCTTCTATAATTAATATCTACAATAAAATCTTTAAACAAATCATAACCTATAATACCATGAATAGGAACACCTAATCTTGGTGCAAAATTTATTGAAGAATCAAAAATGACATAAAAACTTTGACTATTATTTACTGCATCTCCTATTTTAAATTCATTATTCGAAGATTTTAGCGCTTCAACTAGTCCATCGTTTCCTAAGCCTTTTAAATAAATTCGTTCTGCATTTAATATTTCTAAAGAGTCTGACGCTTTTAAAAAATTAAAGACAATAGGTCTTGCTACACCTGTATCTAATAAAAAAGATAAAGGAACGCCATTCACTTCAACAGGAATAATAATAACATTATTTATAAGTTGAAATTTAATTTTGTCCGTTCCTTTTTTATTTTTTATTTCATATTTACCTTGTGAATAACAAGACGTTACCATTATAAATAAAAAGAAAAACAAAGAAAAAAACTGTTTCAATAGCATAAGTAAAGATATAGCAGATTTCAAGTTAAACAACTTTTATAAATTAGACGTATAAAAGCTTATTTTTAAATAAATTTTAAGATATTTTTTTGCAACTTTGCTTTTTAAAATTAATCTTATGCCATCTATTTCAAAAAAAGGAGGATTAATGCCGCAATCCCCTATAAGAAAACTAGTTCCATTTGCTGAAAATGCAGCAAAAAAAGGAAAATCTATATATTATTTAAACATCGGCCAACCAGATATTAAAACACCTGAAGTTGCCATGCAAGCTATAAAAGATAGTACTATAGATGTTTTATCTTACTCAAGATCTGAAGGTTCTGAGGAATACAGACAAAAACTAGCAACATACTATGCTAAAAATGATATTAATGTTGCACACAATGATATTATTGTAACTACTGGAGGAAGTGAAGCATTACTGTTTACTTTTGGTAGTATTATGGATGTAGATGATGAAGTTATAATACCAGAACCCTTTTATGCAAATTACAATGGTTTTTCTACAGCTTCTGGAGTAAAAGTAGTACCGGTAATTTCTAAAATTGAAGATAATTTTGCTTTACCTCCAATTGAAGAGTTCGAAAAATTAATATCACCTAAAACAAAAGCTATATTAATCTGTAACCCTGGAAACCCTACAGGCTATTTATACTCTAAAGAAGAAATACAAAAACTTGCTGAAATAGTAAAAAAGCATGATTTATTTTTAATTGCAGACGAAGTATATCGTGAGTTTGCATATGATGGGGCTACCCACTACTCTATTTTACAAGAAGACAGTTTAAGTGACCATGCTATAATTATAGATTCTGTTTCTAAGCGTTACAGTATGTGTGGTGCAAGAATAGGTTGTATGGTTTCTAAAAACAAGGACGTAATACAAACCGCTTTAAAATTTGCTCAAGCTAGATTAAGTCCTCCAACACTAGCGCAAATTGCAAGTGAGGCTGCTTTAGATACACCACAGAGTTATTTTGAGGATGTTATTGAAGAATATGTAGAAAGAAGAAATACACTAATAACAGAACTTAATAAAATTGAAGGCTTAAAAGTTGCCAATCCAAAAGGTGCTTTTTACTGTATTGCAGAACTACCTATAAAAAATAGTGATAAATTTGCACAATGGCTTTTAGAGTCTTTTGACGTTGACGGAGAGACAGTTATGGTTGCTCCCGCAGCTGGATTTTATTCTACTCCTGGAGTTGGAATGAACCAAATACGTATTGCATACGTACTTAATAAAGATAGTTTAATAAAAGCGGTAAATATTATTAAAGAAGCTTTAAAAGTCTATAAAGATTAGTGCACATTAAAACAGACATATCTTTAAAGCCGTATAATACGTTTGGTATAGATGTTAACGCGAAACATTTTGTTTCGGTAACCTCTGCAACAGAATTAAAAACGGTTTTAAAATTAAAAGAATACCCTAATAAATTAATTCTTGGTGGTGGCAGTAATATGCTACTTACTAAAGACGTTAATGCTTTAGTAATACATATTAATTTAAAAGGTATAGCTATTGTTTCTCAAGACAATAGTTCTGTTTTAGTAAAAGCAGAAGCTGGTGAAAATTGGCATGAATTTGTATTGTGGTGTTTAGAAAACGATTTTGGAGGATTAGAAAACATGTCACTAATTCCCGGAAATGTTGGAACCTCTCCCATTCAAAATATTGGAGCCTATGGTGTAGAGTTAAAAGACCATTTTGTGTCTTGCGAAGTATTAAACTTAGAAACGTTACAGATAGAGACTTTTAGTAATGCAGAGTGTCATTTTGGCTATCGCAATTCTATTTTTAAACAGCATGCTAAAGGACAATATATAATTGTTAATGTTCTATTTAAACTTACTAAACACAACCATCTATTACAAACTAATTATGGCGCTATACAATCGCAATTAGAAGTAATGAATATTAGTAAGCCAACTATAAAAAGCATCTCTGATGCTGTTATTGCTATTCGCGAAAGTAAATTACCAAACCCAAAAGAAATAGGAAACAGTGGTAGTTTCTTTAAAAATCCAATTATTTCTAAAAATCATTTTAAGCAATTACAATCTAATTTCCCAAAAGTTCCTAGTTATCCTGTTTCTGAACAAGAAGTAAAAGTTCCTGCAGGATGGCTTATAGAACAAGCAGGGTTTAAAGGCAAAACATTTGGAAACTATGGCGTTCATAAAAAGCAAGCATTAGTACTTGTAAATTATGGAGGTGCACAAGGAGAAGACATCTTATCTCTCTCGAAATTGATTCAAAAAACTATTTATCGTATCTTTGATATATCGATAGAAGCTGAAGTTAATATTTTATAATTCAACACAATAACTCAAGCAAGCAACTGTTAAACTAACAATAAATAATCCCTCTAACAATTGAACAGGACAGTAGAAAAAGATATTGTAGCATTTATGAAGGTTGGCGATAAAAAAGCCATTTCACTATTATATGAAAATTATTCTGGTGCGCTTTTAGGTGTTATAAAAAAAGTAATTACAGACAACGATTTAGCACAAGACGTATTACAAGAAAGCTTTGTTAAAGTTTGGAAAAAAGGTAAAACTTATAATCCTGAAAAAGCAAAATTATTTACTTGGTTGTATAGAATTGCTTATAATACAGCCATAGATAAAGTACGATCTGTAACAAATAAAACAAGTAAGGAAATCCAAATTGAAGCTTCTAACGTATATAAATTAACTACCGATAGCTTAAACGAGGATACTCTGGACATAAAACGACATATGAGCAGCCTAGATTTAAAATATCAGGCGGTTATTAACGCGCTTTTTTTCGAGGGAATGACACAACAAGAAGCAAGTGATGAATTAGAAATCCCATTAGGGACTATTAAATCGAGATTAAAAATAGGGTTACGTGAATTAAAGAAAATTTACAATCCTTAAAGTAAAGTATGATGAATGTTGATATAACTACTTTTTTAAATTCTAACTTATTAGATAAGTATCTAATAGGTCAGACTTCACCAGACGAGACTCGTAAGGTTGAAGATTACATAAATAAATACCCAGAAGTAAAATCTGCGTACGACACCATGCAAGATCAATTAGAACTTGTAGCTCAAGCTAATGCAGAAGATGCTCCAGTACACCTACTAGGTTCTATTTTAGAAACTCTAGACGACAAGCCTGTGATTGCTTTAAACGAAAAAACAAAAAAATCATGGTTTAATTATGGAGTAGCAGCAAGTGTTGTAGCACTATTATTTGCTAGTGCTTCATTTTATTTCTTTAATCAGAATCTGAAATTAGCTAACGAAAATCAAATTGTTGTTGATGAGCTTTTCGATTTAAGAAATGATATAGATAATAACAACTCTAAGTTAGAATCTTTAATGGAGCAATTTGCTCAATTAAACAATCCTGAAACTGAAAAGTATATTATTAAAGGTAACAAAAGAGCTAAAAACTTAAAAACAGTTGCTTATATAAACCCTAAAGAAAAAACATCTATGATAGATGTGGTTACTCTGCCAACTTTACCAAAAGAACAATGTTACCAAATGTGGGCAGAAATGCAAGATAAGATGGTTAACTTAGGTATTTTAAGCGTAACAGATAGACGTTTACAAAAACTACCTTATACAGAAAATGCTACAGCACTTTCTATTACTATAGAACCAAAAGGCGGTAGCGAAAATATTTCGGGAGATACTCCAGTTGCCGAAATAGAATTAAAGATTAATGATTAAGTTTTTTTAATAAAAAAACTTAATCATAATATTTATAAAACATAAAAAATCCTCGTTTAAATTAAACGAGGATTTTTCGCATATATATAAACCATTATTCTTTATCGAATAATGCTTTATGGATAAAACCTGCTACAAGGGCACCAGCTATTGGTGCTAACCAAAACAACCATAATTGAGCAGGGTAATCTCCTCCTGCAAATAAAGCCTGACTTGTTGATCGTGCAGGATTTACAGAAGTGTTAGTTATAGGAATACTAATTAAATGTATAAGTGTTAAACCTAGACCAATAGCAATTGGAGCAAAACCTTTAGGCGCTCTGCTGTTGGTACTTCCTAATATAATAAGTAAGAAAAAAAGGGTTAGTAAAAACTCCGCAATTAATCCAGATGTCATCGAATAGCCTCCAGGAGATAGTGCTCCATATCCGTTAGCGGCAAAACCACCAACACCTGTAAAGCCATCCTTACCAGAGACAATTAAATATAAAGCTCCAGCAGCTGCAACTGCTCCAACAACCTGAGCTATAATATAACCTAACAACTCTTTAGCAGGAAACTTACCTCCTGCCCAAAGGCCAAAAGACACAGCGGGATTAAAATGCCCTCCAGAAATATGTCCTACTGCATAAGCCATCGTTAAAACCGTTAATCCAAATGCTAGTGCTACACCAGCAAATCCAATACCTAATTCTGGAAAAGCAGCAGCAAAAACAGCACTACCACAACCTCCAAAAACAAGCCAGAAGGTTCCAAAAAATTCTGCAAATAATTTTTTCATAAAAATGTAACTAATTGGTTAATAATAGTAAAAGGTATAAATTATGTTATTTTACAAATAAATTTATTCGGTTATTATGAGCAACTTTAGACAAACAGTAAGAAAAACCTGCTAAACAACGTTTCAACTATAATTAAGACTTTGTTTAAATAATACTTAAAAACCATTATCTTTGTACTCCCAATACATTAAATTTAAAAACACGTGAAACTCTTATTACTCACATTAGCATTATTAGGAATAGCAGTTGCAGGAATTGCTATTAAAATCTGGGCAAAAAAAGATGGCAAATTTGCTGGAACTTGCGCAAGTCAAAACCCAATGCTAAATAAAGAAGGAGAAGCTTGTGGTTTTTGCGGAAAGTCTCCTGAACAATTTGGAGATTGCAATGAACCTCAACACTCGTAATACAATATGCTAATACTTGATATTGTATTCTATAGCTTTATTGCTATAGTTTGTATACAAGTTGTGTTTTATGGTTTCCTATTTGGAAATTTCGCTTTTAATAAGCTAAAATCTAAAAAAGGTAAATATCACAGTGTTTCAGTTATTATCTGTGCCAAAAGCGAAGCCGACAACTTAAAACGCTACTTACCTTCCATTCTAGAACAAGATTATCCAGATTTTGAAGTTGTTTTAATTAACGATGCGTCTTCAGATGATTCACTGGAAATTATGGAAACCTTTGCAGAACAATACAGCAATATAAAGATTGTTAATGTTAGAAATATTGAAGCCTTTTGGGGAAATAAAAAATATGCCCTTACATTAGGTATAAAAGCAGCCACAAACGAACATTTATTATTTACAGATGCCGATTGTGTACCCGTTTCTAACCAATGGATAAAAACTATGATTAGTAATTTCTCTAATACTAGTACAATAATTCTTGGTTATGGCGCATATAATAAAGTTAAGTACTCTCTATTAAATAAATTAGTACGATACGAAACGCTTTTAACTGCTATACAATACTTTTCTTTCGCAAAAGTAGGTATACCTTATATGGGCGTTGGACGGAATTTAGCCTATAATCGTTCAGAATTTTTTAAAACTAACGGATTTATAAAACATATAGACATCCGTTCTGGCGATGATGATTTATTTATAAACGAAGCAGCTAATTCTAAAAACACTAGTATTTGTATCTCTCAAGATAGTTTTACTTATTCCATTCCAAAAAAGAGTTTTAAAAATTGGTTTATACAAAAACGAAGACACGTATCTACAGCAAATAATTATAAGTTTATACACAAAAGTTTATTAGCCATATTTTATTCTTCGCAACTATTATTTTGGTTATTATCTATAATACTTCTACTTGTTTTATTTCAATGGCAAATAGTAACTGCATTAATTATTGTAAGACTAGTAACACAATATCTTTCCATAGGTTTTTCAGCAAAAAAACTAAATGAAGTCGATATTTTATTTCTACTTCCATTTCTAGAATTATTTTTAATTGTGTTTCAATTAACTATATTTATATCCAATCTTATTGCAAAACCTAAACATTGGAAATAGAAGACGCCATAAAAAAAGCAAAACAAAACAATCAAAAAGCATTTAATTTTTTACTAGATGAGTTTTGGGATAGCGTTTATGGTTTTCAATTAAAACGTATTAAAAACGAAAACGATGCTGAGGATATTACAATCCAAACATTCTCAAGAGCATTCGATCGCATTAATACATATAACGAACAATATGCTTTTAAAACATGGTTAATTACCATTTCTAAGAATATTCATATTGATTTATTACGAAAAGCTAAAAGCTCTATAAACTCAAAAATAACAGATCATGAAGATGATACTGTTTATAAGGTTGCTGATGAATCTCCTACTCCTGAAGATAAATTAATCACAGAACAAAATTTAGCAAAGCTACTTCGTGATATAAAAAAATTAAAACCACACTATCAAGAAGTTATTAATCTTCGTTATTTTCAAGAATTAAGCTATAAGGAAATTAGTGAAGAACTTGAAGAACCTATGAATAATGTAAAAGTAAAATTACTTCGCGCAAAAAAACTACTAGCCGAGATTATTAAAAAAGATTAAATGATTTCAATTAAAAAGTTAGGTCCTGGGTTATTATTTGCTGGCGCTGCTATTGGTGTCTCTCATTTAGTACAATCTACAAGGGCTGGTGCTGATTTTGGTTTAGGATTGCTTTGGGCGTTATTATTAGTAAATCTTTTTAAGTATCCTTTTTTTCAATTTGGTCCACGCTATGCCGCTGCAACAGGAGAAAGCTTATTGCAAGGTTATAAAAAAATGGGTAAAGGTGTTTTAATAGCCTATTTTATAGTCACGTTTGCAACCATGTTTACTATACAAACAGCAGTTACTATTGTTACCGCAGGTTTGGCCTCTAGTTTGTTTGGTGATTTTTCGCCTATAACTGTAGGTAATATTACCATTAACAGTATACAAATATGGACGGTTATTATTCTGTCTATTTGTTTAGCCATTTTGTTTATTGGAAAATATAAAGTATTAGACAAGCTTATAAAAATTATAATTATAACGCTTACTATTAGCACGTTGATTGCTGTTACTATGGCTTTACTAAAAAATGAAACCTCTATTTCGTTAACCCAAAAATTACCAAATGCTTTAACAACTATGGAGATAGGTTTCCTTATTGCATTTATGGGCTGGATGCCTGCTCCTTTAGATATTTCTATATGGCATTCACTTTGGGCAGTAGAAAAGAAAAAAGATACTACAGATTTTACACCAAAATCTGCACTACTCGATTTTAATATTGGTTACATAGCTACTATAATTTTAGGTGCTGGCTTTGTACTCTTAGGAGCTTTAGTGATGTATAACAGTGGTGAGACATTTAGTAATAAAGCAGGTGTTTTTTCTAATCAGTTAATACAAATGTATACCAATAGTTTAGGCAATTGGTCTTATATTATAATAGGCATTGCAGCTTTTACAACAATGTTTAGTACTACTTTAACCACTTTAGACGCTTCTCCAAGGGCAATGCATAAAACAACAGAGTTACTAGGACATACAACTTTAAAACGAGGCTATTTATTCTGGATTCTATTACTAGTTTTTGGCACAATCATTATATTTTTCTTTTTCCTTTCTGGAATGGGACGTCTTATAGAGATTGCAACAATTCTATCGTTTATAACGGCTCCTTTTTATGCCATAATTAATTATTTATTAATTAGTGGAAAACATACACCGAAATCTTGGAGACCATCAAAAGGATTACATATTTTAAGCATACTCGGTATTCTTTTTCTTATAGGATTCAGTATTTGGTATCTTACCATAATATAGCTTTATTTCCCATTTAAAATTACTGTAAAAAACTAACATTTACTTCGTATCTTTGTTGTTCTAAAATAATTGCTTTTTATGAAGAGTGAAACACAGTCTGTAATACTACCAGAACAAAGACAACCAAAACCAAAATGGTTACGTGTAAAATTACCAACAGGTAAAAAATACACTGAACTAAGAAGTTTAGTAGACAAGTATAAATTAAATACAATTTGCACCTCTGGAAGTTGCCCTAATATGGGAGAATGTTGGGGAGAAGGTACTGCAACTTTCATGATTTTAGGAAACGTTTGCACACGTTCTTGTGGATTCTGCGGTGTAAAAACTGGGAGACCAGAAACTGTAGACTGGGATGAACCAGAAAAAGTAGCACGTTCTATAAAAATTATGGACATCAAACATGCTGTTTTAACCAGTGTAGATCGTGATGATTTAAAAGATATGGGAAGTATTATGTGGGCAGAAACAGTAAAAGCTGTCCGTAGAATGAACCCAAACACAACTCTAGAAACACTTATTCCAGATTTTCAAGGTGTAGAAAGACATATAGATCGTATTGTTGAAGTTGCTCCAGAAGTTGTTTCGCATAATATTGAAACCGTAAGACGACTAACTCGTGAGGTGCGTATACAAGCTAAATACGACAGAAGTATGGGCGTTTTAAAATACTTAAAACAACAAGGACAACGTCGTACTAAATCGGGAATTATGTTAGGATTGGGAGAAACTCGCGAAGAAGTTATAGAAACGCTTCATGATTTGCGTAATAATGATGTAGACGTCGTTACTATAGGACAATATTTACAACCTAGTAAAAAGCACTTACCAGTAAAACAGTTTATTACTCCAGACCAATTTGCAGAATACAAAGCTATTGGTTTAGATTTAGGATTCCGCCATGTAGAAAGTAGTGCATTAGTACGTTCATCTTACAAAGCACAAAAACATATTAATTAATGATTAAAGTTGCCATTAATGGGTTTGGCCGAATTGGTAGACGCGTTTTTCGTTTATTACATGAGCATAAAGATATTACCGTTGTTGCTATTAATGATTTAGCAGATGCTAGAACATTAAGTCACTTATTAAAATACGATAGTATTCACGGTGTATTTAAAACCAACATTACTCATAATGAAGACCATATTATTGTTGACAACACCTCTGTTCCGCTTTTAAACGAAACACATCCTAAAACAATAAACTGGAATCCTTTTAATGTTGACCTAGTTATTGAAGCTTCTGGAAAGTTTAAAACATCTAAAGATCTTCAATACCATATAGAAAACGGAGCAAAACGCGTTATTTTAAGCGTTCCGCCTTTAGAAGACGATATTAAAACCATTGTTCTAGGAACTAACGAAAGCATATTAAATGGAGATGAAACTATAATCTCAAACGCATCATGTACCACAAATAATGCTGCACCTATGATTGCTATTATAAACGATCTTTGTGGCATAAACCAAGCTTACATAACAACAATACATTCGTATACAACAGATCAAAGTTTACACGACCAACCTCATAGAGACCTACGTAGAGCAAGAGCTGCAGGACAATCTATTGTACCAACAACTACGGGGGCAGCCAAAGCATTAACTAAAATATTTCCAGATTTAGCAGACGTTATTGGAGGGTGCGGTATTAGAGTTCCTGTACCCAATGGATCCTTAACAGATATTACATTTAATGTAAAGGAAACTGTTTCTATAGATGATATTAATTCAGCCTTTAAGGCAGCATCTAAAACAAAATATAAAGGTATTTTGGAATACACCGAAGATCCAATTGTGTCTATAGATATTGTAGGAAATCCACATTCTTGTATTTTCGATGCGCAAATGACATCTGTAATTGGTAACATGGTTAAAATTATAGGTTGGTACGATAATGAGACAGGTTATTCTAACAGAGTAATAGACTTGATACTCAATTTGTACAAAAAAAAGACACCTTTAGTCGATAAATAATTATATTTGTTGAGTAAACAACTCACTAAATGCCCTATTATAACAAATTTATTTGTGTCTTTTTATTAGTATTGAGTGTTACCATAAAAGCTCAAAATACTCCTAAAAGTACCATTGAATCCACTCAAGCTAAAATTGATTTTGCTCTTGGATCATATCAAAAAAATATAGCTAACAATAATGACTACCAAGCATTATTAGATTTAGAGTCTGCACTAAACCATGCTAACACCATTAACAATAAAAAAAACATTGGTTTTATTTATGCTAAGATTGGTGAATTACAGCATAAAATTAAAGAAACAGACAATGCCGTAAATACGCTAATTAAAGCTATAGATATACAACGCTCTACTGAAGATATTGTAAATTTAGCTGAAACCTATAATATTATAGGAAACGTTTATGCAGATAAAGAAGATTATGAACAAGCTATTGCTTATTACGAATCTGCCGAAACATTATTTAGACAAAAAAGCACGCCTGATTTAGAAGCAGAAGTGTTATTAAATAAAGGAAAAGCGCAATTAAGTAATAAAGCTTTCGAAAAGGCACAAAAAACCTTAAAAAAAGCAGTTAGAGTAGCTAAACAACAACAATTAAATCCCATACTAAGTAGTAGCTTAATCCAATTAGGAAAAACACTTCATCAACTAAACTATTTAGGTAGTGCATTAGAAAATGCTAATGATGGTTACGATATTGCAAAAACCAATAACTATAGTACTATTCTACAAGAAGGTAGTATGGTATTAAGTAATTTACACCAAAGTGATGGCAATTTAAAACTATCTAACGACTACTTAAGACAGTATATTAAACTAACAGATTCGTTAACTGCCACTAAACAAAGTGTTTTTACAAAAAAACCAGTTATAGTAAAACCAAATGAAGACAAGGTTGTTAAAAATCAACTTCAACCAATTGTTGAGAAAAAGAACAATACTACTTTTAATCAATTGACTACAATACTAAGTATAGCCTTAATTACAATATTATCGTTATTAACATTATCGTTATACAAAAACAATAATATTAGATTAAAGTCTAACAATGTTTTGCACAAAAAAAATGCAGAACTAATAGTAGCAAAAGAAAAAGCAGAATTAGCTTCTAGAACAAAAGCTAACTTTTTATCTACTGTTACACACGAACTTAGAACACCTTTGTATGCTGTTACAGGTTTAACAAATATGCTATTAGACGAAGATCCAAAACCTGAACAAATACAACATTTAAAATCACTTAAATTTTCGGGAGACTATCTATTAACGTTTATAAACGATATCCTTCAAATTAATAAGATTGAAGCTAACAAAGTAGACATAGAACCAGAAACGTTCAACTTAAAAAAGAAAATATCTAATGTTATTTCGGCATTAAATAATTCGGCATTAGACAACAACATAAAACTTCATTTAGAATACGATAAGGCACTACCTTTAAACTATAATGCAGATCAATTAAAAATCTCTCAAATATTAATCAATTTAATTGGTAACTCTATAAAATTCACCAAAGATGGAGATATTTGGATAAGAGCTAATAAAATTGCAGAACAAGATGGTGTTTACAATATACGCTTTGAAGTTGAAGATAATGGTATAGGTATTGGCAAAGAAAAACAAGAACATTTATTTGAAAGTTTCTCTCAAGGCTCTATACAAATTAATCGTAAATACGGTGGTACAGGATTAGGACTATCTATCGTAAAAGGGTTAATTGATATATTAAAAGGAAAAATTTATCTTAAAAGTGAGCTTGGTAAAGGTTCAACGTTTATATTTGAACTCCCAATGCAATATACAGACGAGGTAGTAAAAGAAAAAAAGGTTAATTATTTTAATGATGTTAATGACTTGGACTTAAGCAATATTAAAATTTTAGTAGTAGAAGACAACAAGATTAATCAGATGATTACAAAGAAGATTCTAAATAAAATGAATCTTAATTGTGATGTTGTCGATAATGGCGAAGAAGCCGTAGATAGAGTAAAAACAATAGATTACAATGTTGTTTTAATGGATATTCACATGCCTGGAATAAGCGGTATAGAAGCCACAAAAATTATACGAACATTTGATCAAGAACTTACTATATTTGCCTTAACAGCAGTTACTATAGAAGACAAAATGCAGGAGTTTGAAGATGCTGGATTTAATGATATTATTTCTAAGCCATTTAAACAAGAAGATTTTGAGCGTAAATTATTTAATGCTTTAATACCAGACGAAGAGTAATAATTATATTATTTCGTTTACATAAGCTTTTACAGCGCTGTTAAATGCTCTAGCATTCTCTATTTGTGTTTCTATTGGCAAATAGAATAACTTGCCCTCTAATTGCTTATAATCCTTTAATCGAACATAATCTTTCTCTGTAGTAATAATTAAATCATTATTCGCAATAACTTTAATATCTGCATCAGAAAAATGATGATGATCCTTAAACTCTAAATGGTTAAATTCTAATTGTTTATTCTTCAAAAAGGTTGTTAAGGTACTCGCATTAGCAATACCTGTAACCAATGTAAACTTTGGTAATGTATGTAATGGTCTAGACTCCGCTTTAGACACCACAGTTTCACTATAAGCAATAGTACTAAAAAAGACGTGTTGCTGTGCTTTTGGGTTTATTCCTCTTACAATATCCTGTTTTTCTACTTCGGTTAATGTCTCTGGACATTTCGTTACAACAATAAGTTGTGCACGTTTAGCACCTTGCCTTGGCTCTCTTAAATTACCTGATGGCAATACCCAATCCTTAAAATATAAATTAGAATATGTGGTTAGTAAAATATTAAATCCTGCTTTTACCTTTCTATGCTGAAATGCATCATCTAATATAACAACCTCTGGAGCAGGTTTTAAATTTAAAAGGTTAGACATTCCATTTTGCCTATCCCCGTCAACAGCAACCGAAATAGAAGATTTAAATTTATTATAAAACTGAAAAGGCTCATCACCAAGCACTTCCGCAGAAGCAGATTCATTTCCTATATAAAACCCTTTAGTTTTTCTGCCATAACCTCTACTTAAGGTTGCTAATTTGTAATCCGTTTTTAGTAAACGAATTAAATACTCTACCATAGGCGTTTTCCCTGTACCACCAGTACTTAAATTACCTACACATATTACTGGTAAATCATACGACTTAGAAGATTTAATATTATTATCATAGAGCAAATTACGAAACCAAGTCACTAAATAATAAATAGGAACAAGAGGAAAAGCGATATATCTTAATAACTTCATTTAAACAGTTTCAACATAACGAAAGTAAATATTTTATATTTGTTTCTAAATCAATTCACAAAATAATATGATTGTTCAAGACGTCATTAACCATTTAGAAACATACGCACCTCTAGCTTATGCAGAAGACTTTGATAATGTTGGGTTATTAGTAGGTGATAAAAAAAATACTGTAACAGGTGTTTTAGTTACATTAGACACCTTAGAAGCTGTAGTAGATGAAGCCATTGAAAAAAACTGTAACTTAATTGTTAGCTTCCACCCTATTATCTTTAAAGGCTTAAAAAAAATAACAGGAAAAAACTATGTGGAACGCGTGGTACTAAAAGCTATAAAACATGATATTGCTATTTACGCTATACATACAGCTTTAGACAACCATGTTAATGGTGTAAACGATATAATAAGTAATCAATTAGGCCTACAACATAAAAAAATTCTTATCCCACAAAAACAAACTATAAAAAAACTAACCACTTATGTCCCTAAAGACGAAGCAGAACATTTACGAACTGCTCTTTTTACAGCAGGCGCTGGTAGCATAGGCAATTACAGTAATTGTAGCTTTAATACAGAAGGCACAGGAACATACAATGGTAATGAAAATGCAAACCCTACAAAAGGAGACATAGGAAAAACACACTATGAAACCGAAACTAAAATTACGGTTACCTTTGCGAAGCATTTAGAATCTAAAATAGTAAGTACGCTATTAAAAAATCATTCCTACGAGGAAGTAGCTTACGAAATTATTACCCTAGAAAATAAGAATCAAAATATAGGGATGGGAATGATTGGAACATTAGAAACACCTATGGCAGAACTAGATTTTCTAAAATACCTAAAAGAAAAAATGAATACCGAAGCCATAAGGCATTCTCAACTACTTAACAAACCTATTAAAAGAGTCGCTGTTTTAGGAGGCTCTGGAAGTTTCGCTATTAATGCAGCTAAAGCAGCAGGAGCAGATATTTTTATAACAGCAGACTTAAAATATCATGATTTCTTTATGGCCGAAAAACAAATTGTTCTAGCAGATATTGGGCATTATGAAAGCGAACAGTACACAAAAAACGGTTTAGTAGCACATCTTACGAAAAAATTTACTAATTTTGCAATCATTTTATCAAACATAAATACCAATCCGGTTAAGTATTTTTAAACTATGGCAAAAAGCAAAGAAGTAACTGTAGAAGAACGTCTAAGATCTTTATACGACTTACAATTAATCGACTCAAGAATTGATGAGATAAGAAACGTTCGTGGAGAGCTACCTTTAGAAGTAAGCGATTTAGAAGATGAAGTTGCTGGATTAAATGCAAGATTAGAAAAACTTATCGCTAGTTTAGAATCTGTAGACAGCGAAATTAGTGCTAGAAAAAATAGCATTGAAGAATCTAAAGCGCTAATAAAAAAGTATAGCGAGCAGCAAAAAAATGTTAGAAATAACAGAGAATACAACTCTATTACAAAAGAAATTGAATATCAAGAACTTGAAATTGAATTAGCTGAAAAACATATTAGAGAGTTTAGAGCGCAGATAGAGCAAAAGAAAGAAGTTGTTGAAAAAACTAAACAACACGTAAAAGATAGAGAAACACACCTTAAACATAAAAAGAGTGAGTTAGACGCTATCTTAGCAGAAACAGCTAAAGAAGAAGAAGCATTAATTAAAAAGTCTGACGATTACAAAAAGAAAATTGAAGACCGTTTAGTAAAAGCTTACGACAGAATTCGTAAAAATGTAAAGAATGGACTAGCAGTTGTACCAATCGAAAGAGGAGCATCTGGAGGATCTTACTTTACAATTCCACCACAAGTACAAATGGAAATTGGTGCTCGTAAAAAGATTATTACAGATGAACATAGTGGACGTATTTTAGTAGACGAGCTATTAGCTATGGAACAAAAAGAGAAAATGGCAAAGTTATTTAAAAGACTATAACTCCATTTTTAAACTATATTTTAAAGCCTTTACAGAATATGTAAAGGCTTTTTTATTTTGAACTCTTTAATAGAAATTTAACCTAAGCTCTTTTTAAGTTTTCGTATTTTTATACGACCAAACAGCAAAATAATGAATAGTATAAAACGAGCATGCTAAAATATTTATCAGCCAAGAGAATGATTAATAGCAAACTGCATGTGGCCATTAAAAATCAATACATATAAATACATGAAAAAAATAATTCCAGCATTAATTGTCCTTTTATTGTTTAGCTGTCAAAACACAGCGCAAACGCCGAAACAAGACGCTGTTAAAAATGCTACTCCAGTTGAAGTTCCTATGGAAAACGGATTCGCTAAAGCCTATTTTGCTAGCGGTTGCTTTTGGTGCGTAGAAGCTATATACGAAAGTGTAAATGGCGTAAAAGAATCTATAAGCGGTTACTCTGGAGGTCACACAAAAAACCCAACGTACGAAGCAAGCAATACAGGAAGAACAGGACACGCCGAAGCTGTAGAAATAATTTACGACCCAAAAGTTGTAAGTTTTGAAACCTTAGTAGACGTTTATTTTGCATCTCAGAATCCAACACAAGTTAACGGTCAAGGCCCAGACAGAGGATCGCAATACCGCTCTATTATCTTTTATCAAAATGAAACCCAAAAGAAGATTATAAAAGAGAAAAAAGCTGCATTAGCAGAAAAATTAGGTCAAACAATAGCAGCCGAAGTATATCCTTTTCAAAAATTCTGGATAGGTGAAGATTACCATCAAAATTATGAAAGGTTACATCCAAATCAAGGCTATATACGTAATGTTTCTATTCCTAGATTAAGACGCTTTCAAGCTAAAATGCCAGAAGTCTTAAAAAAGAACGCGCACTAGTTTTAAAGTTTAGTCGCTTTAATTTCAAAAATAAGAGGATATAATTGATCCTTAGTTGTATAATTGCCCGATTTGGTTTTTACTAGATCGGGCAATACGTTATAAGGTGCCTCATGATACTCATTCAAATACTCTATTTTTAATCCTGCTTCTGTTAGTGCATTAACTACTTCACTTAAACCATGATTCCATCCATACTCTTTAGTTATCATTTTAGAATCTGTGTCTGCATACGTTCCTTCGTATTCCTCATAAATAACATCGTCTTGCATATATCCATAACGCATAATAGGCTTATCGTTTAAATAATCGAACATCCAAACAATAGGATGAAATTCGGCAATATAAAACACACCTCCGGTATTTAACCGTTCAGCAATCATACGTCCCCAAGGTTTTAAATTGGGCAACCAACCCACAACACCATAACTTGTAAATACAATATCGAAAGTATCCTTAACATATTTAGAGGTATCTAACACATTACAACACACAAACTCAGCATCTAAATGTAATTCCTCATTTAAAGACTTAGCCAATTTTATTCCTTCATCGCTTAAATCTACACCAACACACTTAGCGCCTTGCCTCGCCCAACTTAATGTATCTTGCCCAAAATGACATTGCAAGTGCAATAACGATTTTCCTTTAACATCGCCTAAAGCATTAGTTTCGTATGCCATTAAAGATGATTTTCCTTTTTTAAAAGCCTCCATATCGTACATATCGCTTTTAGCATGTACTTTTACTTTTTCGTTCCAGGTGGCTTTATTAGCGTTAAAGTATTCTAAATTATTGTTCATAGCATATTAGTTTTCTTCAAAACTAATCAATATTTCATAGCTTTGAAAAAAAACCAAAATATGTACCGTTTACTTATTATTTTATTAGTTGTTCTATCCTCTTGTAAATCTGAAAACAAAACAGAACAAACCATCCCTACAAAACCATTAACCTTAGCAGAAAAAATTGCCAATGCGCATGGCTACGAACAATGGCATAAAGTTTCAGAAATACAATTCACCTTTAACGTAGACAATAACGATAAACATTACGAGCGCTCTTGGACGTGGCAACCCAAAACCAATGCTGTAACTATGATCACCTCAAAAGACACCATATCTTATTACACAAACAAAGTAGATAGTACAAGCATAAGAGCAGACCAAGGTTTTATTAACGATAAATACTGGGCTCTATTTCCATTTCAATTGGTTTGGGACACTACAGCAAACTTAAGCGAACCAACTAAAGCAGAAGCACCAATTAGCAAATTACAATTAAACAAAACAACACTAACCTATACTAAAGAAGGCGGTTATACACCCGGTGATGCTTACGATATTTTTTACGACGATAATTACAGTATTAAAGAATGGATATTTAGAGAAGGAAACAAAACTAAAGCCGACATTATTAATACGTTTGAAAACTATCAAGATTTAAATGGAATTAAAATAGCTTCAGAACATAAAAAAGCTGATGGTAATTGGAACTTGTATTTTACAAACATAGCTATAAAAACTATAGATTAATTTCAAGTATTTACCGCACTACTATAAAAGTAAAAGGTATTAAAAAGAACATGTTATATTCGTTTTATCTAAAATAACTATATTTGAGACATAACCCCAAATTATTATTAATTATGAAAAAAACAATTCCATTTATTTTAATGATTGCGCTATGTTTTAGTTTTAGTGCTTTTACTACAGTAGAACAAAATACTTCTACTACAGAAAAAGAATCTATTGAGGTGGAAAACATGGCTTTTGCAATTACGCTTAGATATTACAATAAAGACTCTAAGGACCATGAATTTAAAGTAAAGACTTGCGGATCGACTAAAAAAGTTAAATTTGACAAAAGCAAAACAACTTCAGTTACCATACAAAGCGGCTGTAGTGATGCTGTGATTTTTGACAAATGTGGAGAGGTTAAAGTAAAATCAGGAGATAAAATTACAATAAAAGACGGTTGTATAAAAGTCGACTAATTATAGAATCACATACAAGCCTTTCATTTCCGAAAGGCTTTTTTATACCCTAAAAACAACTAAAATTTATATTTTAGTGATGTTATCGTGAAGATGAAATAACGATGTAATGGAAGAATTAAAAAACATTGATTTCTTTAATCTAGAATCTAGTATATGGATTGCTAATAAAGAAATACACGTTCCAGCTTACGACTTTAAATTTGAACCTTTATTTAAAGTAAGTCGTCCAAGAATCGAAAATAATGTAAATACTATTGGTAGAATTGGTGCTGTAAGTGATTATACTAAAACTTATAAAACCTTTTTAGGTTATGGCTACAAATTAATTAATACACCTCAACAACACATACTTGCTAGTGAACTAGAGTCTTGGTATCCTTTAATCGCTAACTTAACTCCAAAAAGCAAAGTTTATGAAGAATTCCCTTCTCTTGAAGAATTTTATAAAAACTTTACATTTCCTGTCTTTATAAAAGGTAATAGACAAACCTCTAAACATAACTTTAAATTATCGGTAGCAAAAACAGAAGACGAATTATTAAATATAAAAGAAGCGTACAAAAAAGACTCTATTTTACATTGGCAAAAAATAGTTATTAGAGAGTTTATAAATTTAAAACCAATTGAAAACTCTGCTAAAGACAAAGTCCAACTCTCTTATGAATTTCGAACCTTTTGGTGGAAAAAAGAACTTGTTGGAGCTGGGCATTACTGGTCTCAATACTCAAAATATAATTGGACAGAAAACGAAGCAGAAGAAGCTATAAAAGTAGCCCGTTCTGCTGTAGAATTATTAAACTTACCTTTTGTAGCAATAGATTTAGCATTAACAGTAACCAATAAATGGATTATTATTGAATGTAATGATGCCCAAGAAAGTGGTTATTGCGGTGTTAATCCAACTGAATTATGGAGAAATATTATTCAAATAGAAGAAACATGACAAGAAAAGATTTTATAACATTTTTAATAGAATTCAAACAAGATTTTCATGAAAATACTAGCGCATGGGAAAACAAAACTCTTGAAGATTTTTTAGAATCAATGATTTCATACACTGAAGATATTCAAGGATATTATGACAATAACAATTTAAACGTAGATGCAAATAAAGCGACCTGGGAAAACTTCAAAACTATTCTTATGGGAGCTTCAGTATATGAATAATTAAATATTCAGAACTATCCACCAAACCCTATACGTTCTTCAATATCCCGCGCACCCTTTTCAATAATTGCTAAATAGTCATTAATCTTTTCCAACTTAAAACGACTAGACGGTCCAGAAACGCTAATACTCGCTACTATTTCCTTTTGTTTATTAAATACAGGAATCGCAATACAAATTAAACCCAACTCCAATTCTTCCATATCTAAAGCATAATGCTGCGCTTTTATTTTTTGGAGTTCTTTTAATAGTAAACCCTTATCGGTAATAGTATGCTCAGTACACTGTTCTAAAACAACTGTATGCATATAATTAGTCAATACTTTTTCAGTAGAAAACGCTAACAACACTTTTCCTATAGCTGTACAATATGCTTTTTGATAAGACCCAATTTGAGTACTTACTTTTAAACCTTGAGGGCTTTCGGTTTTATTTAAATACAAGACTTGGTTTTTATCTAAAACTCCAAAATGTACAGTTTCTTTAATTTCACTAGCAATTTGCTCTAAAGGAACTCTAGACTGCTTTCGTAATGCTTTATGTATAGATACTAAATTCCCTAATTCAAATAATTTTAACCCTAGCAAATACTTATCCTCATCATTCTTTTGTAATGCACCTAAAGTTTCTAAAGTACTTAATAAACGATACGTTGTACTTTTATTATAGCCCGTTTTTTTAGCCAATTCGCGTACTCCCCACTCTTTTTTATCTCCAATAAAAGCATCTAAAAGTGTAAACGCCTTTACAACAGAACCATTTAAATCTTTAGTATCGTTATTCATAATTCTAATAATTATTTTAAAATCAGTTTAAAAAAGACCATAAAATCTTAGTTAAACTTTATAATAGTCATTTTATAATTCAATAATAATGCTTATTTTTGAAACAGCGTTTCAATATATGAAACACTTTTGAATAAATTCAAATAAAACGACCCTTTTATTTTACTAAAAAATGAACAAAGCCACTTTAAGTTACGCTAAACAACAGGACGAATTAGACGAATTATCGCATTACAGGAATCAATTTCATATTCCAAAAGATAAAAATGGAAACGAATTAATTTATCTCTGTGGCAATTCGCTTGGTTTACAACCTAAGTCAACCAAAACCTATATAAACCAAGAATTAGAAGACTGGGCAAATTTAGGTGTTGAAGGACATACCGAAGCAAAAAACCCATGGCTACCATACCATGAGTTTTTAACTGAAAGCATGGCAAAAGTTGTAGGTGCAAAACCTATAGAGGTTGTGGTTATGAATACATTAACTGCAAACCTTCACTTTATGATGGTTAGTTTTTATAAACCAACACCAAAACGCTATAAAATTTTAATAGAAGCCGATGCTTTTCCAAGTGATAAGTATGCTGTAGAGTCACAACTACGTCATCATGGTTACGATGACAAAGCTGGTGTTGTACTTTGGAAAGCCAGAGATGGTGAAGAATTAGCACGCTACGAAGATTTAGAAACCATAATGGAAGCGCAAGGCGATGAGATTGCTTTAATTATGATAGGTGGTGTAAACTATTACACAGGACAATTTTTCGATTTAAAACGCATTACAAACTTAGGGCATAAACACGGCTGCGTTGTTGGTTTCGATTGTGCACACGGTGCTGGTAACGTTAATTTAGATTTACATAACTCAGGCGCAGATTTCGCCGTATGGTGTACTTATAAATATATGAATTCCGGACCAGGAAGTTTATCGGGCTGCTTCGTTCACGAACGCCACGCACACGATAAAAACCTAAATCGTTTTGCAGGTTGGTGGAGTCATAATAAAGAAACACGTTTTAATATGCGTGGAGAATTCGATGTATTACCAGGCGCAGAAGGTTGGCAATTATCCAATCCACCAATATTATCTATGGCAGCCATAAAAGCATCAGCAGATCTATTTAACGAAGTAGGTATGGACAAGCTTATAGAAAAATCTAAAAAGCTAACTGGTTACTTCGAGTTTTTAATAAACGAGTTAAATAATTCAGACATAAAAATAATAACACCAAGCAATCCAGACGAACGCGGTTGCCAATTGTCTATACAAGTTAAAAATGCAGATAGAGCGCTTCATAATAAATTAACAGAAGCCGGGGTAATAAGCGATTGGAGAGAACCAGATGTTATACGTTGCGCACCAGTACCACTATATAATTCGTTTGAAGATGTGTTTAATATGGTTGAAAAACTGAAAGTATTATTAAGTGATTAATAAAGAGATAAGAAAAATACTTAAAAACGAAAATCAAGTATTTTTCTTAAAAAAGCAATCGGAACCAGGTTTCTTAGATTCATTTATTCTAGGGTTTATGGTCTATCTTATAAAAGGAAACGACTATGATTATTTAATAATAACAAATCGAAGAATAGTAACCATTAGGAGAAATAAAGTACTCACTAATGTTGAATACAAAACAGATAAAAAACTAATCTTTAACTCTATAAAATCAGAAATTACTGGATTAGATTTAGAGAACAACAACATAACAATTGGATTATCTTTTATAAGATTAACTTATGAAGAAATTCAAAACATTAAAAAGATATTAAATGCCTAAAAAAGACAACATACTTATAATTGGAGCTGGACTATGTGGCTCATTATTAGCATTACGTTTAGCACAAAGAGGTTACAAAGTAAATGTATATGAAGGCAGGCCAGATTTAAGAACTACAGATATTTCTGCAGGTCGCTCTATAAATTTAGCGCTATCAGACCGCGGATTAAAAGCTATGCGTCTAGCAGGTGTAGAAGATAAAGTAAAACCACTTTGCATCCCTATGTATGGACGTTTAATTCATGATGTAGAAGGCAATACGTTTCCTTCAAACTATTCTGGAAGAGACGGCGAATATATAAATTCCATCTCGCGAGGTGCCCTTAACGGATTACTATTAACAGAAGCAGATGCTTACGATAATTTAACTATTCATTTTAATAAAAAATGTAATGGTGTAGATATAGACAATAATGAAGCCTCTTTTTACGATTACGAAACCAAAACAGATTTTAAAGTCTCTGCCGATGTTATTTTTGGAGCAGATGGCGCAGGTTCTGCATTACGTAAAAGTTATTATTTAGAGCGTAAATTCTTATTCAGCTATTCGCAAAATTATTTAACACACGGTTATAAAGAATTAGAAATTCCTGCCGCAGAAAACGGCGAACACCAAATAAGTAAAGACTATTTACATATCTGGCCAAGAGGTGATTATATGGTTATTGCATTACCAAACTTAGACGGAAGCTTTACAGTAACCCTATTTTTAAGTTATGAAGAAGGCGAATACAACTTTAAAAACTTAAAAACAGAAACCGATATAAAAACCTTTTTTGAAACAAAGTTTCCAGATGCCTTAGCCTTAATTCCAAATATAGCAGAGGAATTCGCAAATAACCCAACAGGACCATTAGGTACTGTAAAATGTTCTCCTTGGCATTATAAAAACAAAACACTAATTATGGGAGATGCGGCACATGCCATAGTTCCTTTTTATGGCCAAGGTATGAATGCTTCTTTTGAAGATGTTACCGTTTTTGATAGTATTTTAGAACAACACGAAGGCGATTGGGAAACTATTTTTAAAACCTACGAAAAAACTAGAAAAGCAGATACCGATGCTATTGCCGATTTAGCAATAGATAACTATTACGAAATGCGCGATCATGTCGCAAACCCAATATTTAAAGAAAAGCGTATCTTAGAAATGGCTTTAGAGAAAACATTTCCCGAAGCTTATTTCTCTAAATACTCTATGGTAACATTTAATGAAAACATCCCTTATAATAAGGCCATGAAAAAAGGAAGAGCGCAAGACAAGGCGATTTTAAATATGTTAGCAGATAATGAAATAAATAAGGAAGAAGATTTAAAAGTACTACTTAAAAAAGTGCAAGACGAAACGAATAATATACTAGAAGAAGATAAAATTGCAGGATTAAAGTAAAAAAATAAAATGAGCACGAGTTCCTTCCTTTAAACAAAGGAAGGTGGATTTTTCAAACGAAAAATTCGGATGGTTTTTCAAAAAATAGCGAAGCTTATTTTAAATAAAATAAACAGTGAGAATCTAGACTCATCAGAAACAAATGTAAGTCTGGGTACAGTAGAAGATTTTAAATAAGAATTAAGTTAAATCAAAGATTCCTTGCCTTCGCAGGAATGACAAATAGATATGAGTGATAAAGTAACACCAAGAGGCGCTTACCCACATGTTAAACGTGTAGGCGATTTTATTTTTGTATCGGGAACCAGTTCTCGTAGACCAGATAATACAATTGCAGGAGTAGAAGTTATAGACGAAATGGGTACAAAACGTTTAGATGCTTATGTACAAACACAAGAAGTGATTAAAAACATAGAACGCAACTTAGCCAAAGAAGGCGCTACTTTAAAAGATGTTGTAGATGTAACCTCTTTTTTAGTAAACATGAATGACTTTGCAGGGTACAATAAAGCTTATGGAGAGTTTTTTGAAAAAGAAACAGGCCCAACGCGAACAACAGTAGCAGTACACCAATTACCACATCCAGATTTAGTTGTGGAAATAAAAGTGATGGCTTATAAAAAATAGAAGAGATAAATAACTATTAAATAATTTAAGTTCTCCCCTACTAGAACGTAAATAAATATTTACATAAAAATGGGTAGAAAAAGAATCTTAACAAGTGCTGCTGAAATTTCAGGAGTTATTGGATTAATAGTAGCAATAGTTTTAGGAATTAACCAATGGCAATCAAATCCTAAAAAAGAAAAAGAAATAACAATATTAGTAGAAAACTATTATGATTCAGCAATGCGTCAAGACTATGAAGATATTCTATCATTTTATGAGTTCCCAATAGAAAGATATTTTGACTCAAGAAATCTTACTAGTGAAGCATTAAAGAAAAAACAAGTAGCATATTACGAAAGATGGAAATATCAACGCATTAATGTCGTTGATAATTCTATTAAAGTTGAAGAAAGAAAAGATGGAAAAAAGAAAGTAACTTTAAAATTAGACTACCAGACTAAGAAAAATAAATCAGATAAATTCAAAAACTTTGATTTAAAAATTTTTATGATGCTAAATGCTAACAACAAAATTATTAGCATATATGAAATGCAGAACTAGACTTTTATAATTATGACCATACAGAATTACATAAACGGCAAATTTCATAATCCAATAGACAATCATTGGATAGACAACTATTGTCCTGCTAATGGAGAAGTTTATGGACAAATTCCAAACTCCTCTAAAGCCGATGTTGAAAACGCATATACTGCTGCCAAATCTGCTTTTAAGCAGTGGTCTCAAACCACTTTAGAAGAACGAAGTAGAATACTAATAAAAATATCGGAATTACTAGAAGCTAACCTAGATCGTTTTGCAGAAGCAGAAAGTAAGGATAATGGTAAACCCGTTAGTCTAGCAAAAGCCGTAGATATACCAAGAGCAGCAAGTAATTTTCGCTTTTTCGGAAATGCCATTACGCAGTTTGCTAGCGAAAGCCATGAAAGTGTAGGCCAAAATGCAGTAAATTATACACTCCGTCAACCTATTAGTGTTGTAGGATGCATTTCGCCATGGAACCTTCCACTCTATTTATTTACTTGGAAAATAGCACCAGCAATTGCAGCAGGGAATTGTGTAGTCGCAAAACCTAGTGAAGTTACGCCTATGACAGCTTATTTACTAGGTGAGATTTGTACAGAAGCAGGCTTACCAAATGGTGTATTAAACATTGTTCATGGACTTGGCGGTTCTACCGGACAAGCCATTGTAGAACATCCAGACATTAAAGCTATTTCTTTTACTGGTGGGACAGCAACTGGAGCGCATATTGCAAGAGTAGCTGCGCCAATGTTTAAAAAACTATCTTTAGAATTAGGCGGAAAAAACCCAAACATCATTTTTGCAGATTGCGATTACGACGACATGCTAAATACCACCGTGCGTTCATCATTTGCTAATCAAGGGCAAATTTGTCTTTGCGGCAGTCGCATATTTGTAGAAGAAACAATATACGAACAGTTTAAAACCGATTTTGTAGCTAGAGTAAAAACTTTAAAGGTTGGACATCCATCTCAAAAAGAAACCAATATAGGAGCTTTAGTCTCTAAATCTCATTTAGAAAAAGTAAAAGAATACATTGCTATTGCAAAAGAAGAACAAGGTAAAGTACTTTGCGGCGGTAATGAAGTCTCAGTTAGTGGTTACGAAAACGGATATTATTTAGAACCAACAGTTATAGAAGTACCCAATGATGAATGCAGAGTAAATCAAGAAGAAATTTTTGGGCCCGTAGTTACTATTATGTCATTTAAAACCGAGGATGATGTATTAGTTATGGCTAATAAAGTAAAGTATGGTTTGTCTGCCACACTATGGACGAACAACTTAAAACGTACCATGCGCATGAGTAATCAATTACAAGCGGGTATTGTTTGGGTAAACACATGGATGATGCGTGATTTACGCACACCTTTTGGAGGAGTAAAAGCTTCAGGAGTTGGACGAGAAGGCGGCTTTGAAGCTTTGCGTTTTTTCACAGAAGCAAAAAATGTATGTATAAAATATTAATTCCCATGCAGATGGGAATCTCATAAATAGAAGAAAATTAAAAAGGTCTCGACTTTAGCCTGTCTTGAGCGAAGACGAAAGGCTCGACCAGACAACTAGATAAAACGGAATTACTAATTTTAAAAGATTCCTGCCTCTGCAGGACATGTTATGAACTTAAACTTAAACAATAAAAACGCATTAGTTTGCGGTAGCACACAAGGTATAGGTAAAGCTACAGCTATGGTTTTAGCAGAAGAAGGCGTAAACGTAACTTTAATTGCTAGAAACGAAGATAAGTTAAAACAAACCCTTTCTGAATTACCAGGACATAGAAACCATAATTATATTGTTGCAGATTTCTCTAATCCTGAAGCTTTAAAAACTAAAGTCGCAGAGCATATAGCAAACCACAACGGATTCCATATACTAGTAAACAATACAGGAGGACCAAAAGGAGGTCCTGTTTTTGCTGCCGAAGTGAGCGAATTTGAAGCTGCTTTTACACAACATTTAAAATGTAATCATGTATTAGCACAAACGCTTGTTCCCTTTATGAAAGAAGAAGGATTTGGTCGTATAGTTAATGTTATTTCTACATCTGTAAAACAACCTTTAGATGGTTTAGGTGTTAGTAATACTATTCGTGGCGCTGTTGCCAATTGGAGTAAAACTTTAGCTAATGAGTTAGGTGGTTTTGGTATTACGGTAAATAATGTATTACCAGGCGCAACAGGAACGGAACGTTTAAGTGAAATTATTAAAAATAAATCGGCAAAAACAGGAGTTAGTGTAGACGATGCAAGCCAAGCCATGAAAAACGCAGTACCTGCAAAACGTTTTGCTAAACCAGAAGAAATTGCAAATGCCATAACATTTTTAACAAGTGAAGCCGCTAGTTACATCAATGGTATAAACCTTCCTGTAGATGGTGGGAGAACCAAAAGTTTATAATTTTAAGCTTCTAAACAATATAAAAAGGAATTAGTAAATTTATAATATATTGATATACACTCCTGTGTTAGCAGGAATTCTAAATACAATCAACTAATCGATTCTTACCATAGTCAATCCTTAATGAAGACAAAAGGCAAGAATAACAAAAACAAAGACAATGAGTAATTTAGTATCGCCCCTAAATTTTAAAGCTTGGATTGAAGAAAACAGACATTTACTAAAACCTCCAGTAGGAAACAAATGTGTATGGAAAGACGGTGATTTTATTGTTATGGTTGTTGGCGGCCCAAATAATAGAAAAGACTACCATTATAACGAAACACCAGAGTTCTTTTATCAAATAGAAGGGGATATTGTTTTAAAAATCATTGATAATGGTGAACCAAAAGATGTACATATTAAAGAAGGAGATATTTATTTATTACCTCCTAAAGTACCGCATTCACCTCAACGTGGCGCAAATACAGTTGGTTTAGTTATAGAATATAAACGCCCAGAAGGCATGAAAGATGCCTTACTCTGGTTCTGTGAGAATTGTACAACTAAATTATACGAAGAAGATTTTACTGTAGAAAATATAGAAACAGATATGCCTAAAATTTTCGATCAGTATTACAGTGATAAGGACAAACGTTCTTGTCCTAACTGCGGAAATATTATGCAACCACCAACTAAAGTGAAAATTGAGTAGTACACTTTCGGTACCACAAAAGTTGATTTATAATTAAATAACTGAGTTTAAAGCTCACTTTAAAATAGTCCTGTTATTACAGGGAATACTATGGAAAAACGTAAACTAAGAATAAACGGACACTCGCATTTATTACCTTACCCAGAAGAAATCCCTCAATTTATGAAGGATAAAGGTATTTTCTGGGTAGATAAAGATCGTAAATTCATGCTTCAAAAAGATTGGAGTCGCCCAGTAACAGATTCTAGTTTTTTCTTAGATGAAAAATTAGAGTGGATGGAACGCAACAAACTAGATCATGCTGTAGTTTTAAACTTGTCTCAGTTATACGGAAACGGATTACGTGTTGAAGAAATGAAACAAGCACTACGTTTTCAAAACGATTTTAATGCTAAAGTACAACGTGATCACCCCAGTAAATTTACTTGCGGCTTTGTTGTGCACCCTGGTTTTGTTCGTGGTGCCTGCTGGGAAATAGAACGTTGTGTTGAAGAATTAGGTATGCAATTATTATGCTTACCAACGCATTATATGGATACCATTGGAACTTGGCGTTGTATTTTTGATGAAGAAAACGAGCCCATTTTTGAACTAGCCAACAAATACAATCTAGCAGTGGAAATTCATCCATATGATGGTGAAAAATTCATTAAGTTAGAAAACACAAGCTGGCGTTTTCACTTAATTTGGATGTTAGCACAATGTGCAGATGCGTATCACTTTTTAACATTAAATGGGTACCCAGACAAATACCCTAACATGCGTGTGTGTTTTGCACATGGTGGACAATTAGCACAAATAAATTTAGGAAGACGTATTCAAGGGTTTGATGGTAGACCAGATTTATTTGAAGGTAAAACACACCCAAGAAAATCGGTTGGACATAAAAATATATTTTTCGACACCTTAGTACATGATACAGGATCACTAAAACTTTTAGTAGAAAACCAAGGTTCTAAACAGGTTATTATGGGGTTAGACGACCCATATCCTTTAGGAGAAATGGAAAGTGAGAACCAAAGTTCGTATCCAGGTAAAATATTAGATTTAGCCAAGGAACGTAATATTATTAATAGTACCGAATATGATGATATTTGGGAAAACAACGTAATACAATGGTTATGCGGTAATGACGACGCTGCGAAACAAAAACTAATTAATAGAATTACAAACGGCTAGAATGGTAGAGGTTGCTGAGTTTTATACTTTATCGCATATTTTTATTTCGTTAATAGGCGCAATACTATTAATTGCAATTTGGTATAATATAAGGCAACGCTTTAAAGTTATTTTAGAAGAGAATGACACTCAAAAACGTGTAGACAAAGGCCTACTCTATTTAAGTTTTGCCATGTTTGTTTGGGTCGTTTCTGGCATATGGGCGTATACTGGGCAAGTCTTTAGTTTTAAAGCTACAAATGCTTATTTATTAGGGATTCATTTTTTATCTATTGTAAATAATATGTTTCTGCTTCTAGCATTGTTTTACTTTTATTACGCGCCACGGTTTATTTACAACAATAAAAAAAATATTAAAACCATATTAGTTGTTATCATTATCACTTCCATAGCAACGTTTGGACTTTCATATTTTTTAAAAGAGAACGATACCGTTAACGGACTTAATATTAGCGGTATTCCAGATTTATTATTATCAGGTTTTCTATGTTATTTATTAGGGATTTCGTTATACAGAACATTTGCCTTTAGAGGACTAAAAATAGTTGGTATTATTTCTATTCTTATTATTCTTTTAATGTTCTCGTCTCAACTCTCAGACGTGTTTATAAACTATGGTAATGAATTTAGCAATAACCTTATTAAAATAATTGCTAAAACCTCTTTAATTTCCATTTTCTTAGTATTAGCAACTACTTGGGTTATTCGTTTGGCAAGTATGCCCAAACCTAATGAAATGACCATTAGTTTTATGGATTGGAGTTTAGTAAAAATTAGCATTCCTACTAAAAATGTTTTTGAGCAAACTATAGATTTTGGTTCTAAAACAACACAGTATAAAAACCTATTAAAATTTGCTATTAGAAGAAAGTATGGCGATGGTAAATCGCAAAGTTTAGCCGTTGGATTATCTGGAGAAATTAAAAACCAAACCTACCTTACTAGAATTATTGATAATATTAATACTATTCTAGATTTAGACGACACCCAATTACTAGAACGAAGAGATTTGGTAACCTTTATTGGTGAGGGACGTTATCGTTTACGTATGATTCCAAATCACATAACAATAGATAAGACGTTACTTGAGGAATTTAATAAAAGCCCCGAAAACAAAGAGTACAAAACAATTTGTAACTCTTTGTAACCACAATTACAATAACACACAATGGGTTATTTTTTAGTATAATTAGTTACATCGCTTACCTATAAGTTTATCTGTAAATAGATTGCAACTCAATCTAAAAACACAGAACAGATGAACGGTAGTACTAAAACAAATCAAGCCTTTGGGCATCCAAAAGGATTATTCTATTTATTCTTTGCAGAACTTTGGGAACGCTTCTCTTTCTATGGTATGCGAGCTCTTTTAGTGCTGTATATGACGAAGCAATTGTTGTTTACAGACGACATGGCTTTTGGTGTTTACGCAGCTTATATGTCTTTAGTTTATGTTACACCTATGATTGGAGGCATCCTTGCAGATAAAATTCTCGGTTTTAGAAAAGCCATTTTATTAGGTGGTATATTAATGGCATTGGGACATTTCTTTTTAACTTTTGAAACCCCAATCTTCTTTTACGGTTCTTTGGCTTTAGTTATAGTTGGGAATGGTTTTTTTAAACCTAATATTTCTTCTTTTGTGGGCGATTTATACCAACAAGGAGACGCTAGACGAGATGCAGGTTTTACCATTTTCTATTTAGGTATAAATATAGGCGCTGCTGTAGCCCCTTTAGCTTGTGCCTGGTTTGCCGAAGCTTATGGTTGGCATTATGGTTTTGTACTAGCTGGTATTGGAATGCTTGTGGGTTTATTAGTATTTAGACAGGGTTTAAAAAAGGATGTTTTTGAAAACAAAGGATTAATCCCCAATTTAGACAACTACAACTCAAAAACCTTTGGTCTAAACAAAGGGCAACTCATAACTGTTATTGCATTTTTAACCGTACCCCTATTTGCATTAATTATACGTTTTAATGAGTTTGAGCATTACATCGTTTGGATTGTTTCTCTATTTTTAATCTGTTACATCACTTACATATTTATTACAGTAACTAAAACTGAAAAAAAGCGATTAGTGGTTATTGTTTATTTTACGCTTTTATACACTCTATTTGCGGCTATTTTCGAACAAGCAGGGAGCTCTTTAACCCTGTTTGCCGATAGAAATGTAAACTTAGTGGGCATGGACGCCGCAGGTACCAATAGTATAAATGCTGGATTTATTATACTATTTGCCATTCCGTTTTCTATGTTATGGACCTATTTAAGTCGTGTTAATAAAAATCCCAATTCTGCTATTAAATTTGGATTAGGATTGCTCTTTTTAGGCTTAGGGTTTCTCATTTTCGCCTTATCTGCGCATAGTGTAGATGAATTTGCAAAAACGTCTATGACTTATCTAGTTATAGGCTATATGGTATATACTATAGGCGAATTATTTTTATCACCTATAGGATTGTCTAAAATGACAGAGTTATCACCTTTAAAATATGTCGCTTTTATTATGGGGGTCTGGTTTTCTGCAAATTTCTATGGCCATTACTTTGCAGGAAAAATAGCCAAGTTAACCACAGTGTCTAATGGAAAAACAAATCCGTTCACCGAAGGTGTTTTTGGTGACATAACAACATTCTTTACAGGTATAACACCTGAAATAGCTTCACAGCATAGTGAGAACTTTCAACAGTTATATTCTTATTTATCAGTTTACGCAAGTTTTGGTGTCATTAGCGCTATTGTTGGTATATTTGCGATATTAATTTCACCAATCATTAAAAAATTAATGTTTGGAATTAATTAACTTTTTAATACATACGCATGCATTTTATACCTGAAGCTTTAGACGATTATGTTGTAAAACATACTGAAGATGAACCAGAATTATTACAAAAATTAACACGAGAAACCTTTCAGAAGATATTACAACCCAGAATGTCTAGCGGTCCATATCAAGGTCGTGTGCTAAGTATTATCTCTAAGTTAATTAATCCTAAAAACATATTGGAGATTGGCACCTTTACAGGGTATTCTACTTTATGTTTAGCAGAAGGTATGCAAGCAGACGGACAGCTTCATACTATAGATGTTAATGAGGAATTATTCGATTTTCAGCGTAAATATTTCGATGCCTCGGAATTTGGCTCCAAAATCATTCAGCATTTAGGTAATGCCTTAGACATTATTCCAGAACTGGATACTACTTTCGATTTAGTGTTTATTGACGCAGATAAGGATAACTATGTTAATTACTTTAATTTGATTATTGATAAAATGAATGTAGGTGGCATTATTTTATCAGATAATGTATTGTGGAGTGGTAAAGTTATTGAACCGTTAAACCCAAAAGATAAAATGACTAAAGCAGTTTTAGAATACAACACTTTATTAAAAGAAGACGACAGAGTAGAAACGGTAGTATTACCGATTAGAGATGGTTTAACTATTAGTAGAAAAAAGTAAATTAAGTTACTAGTCTAAAAGTTTAGATGAATAGTTTCTGTAAATTATTTTATGTTTTCGCTTATAAGGCAACTTAATTCGTAGTATTTTTACTTCAATTAATTTAATCCTCATAATAATGAAAAACGTATTACTTTTAGCATCCCTCGCTATTACTTTTTTAAGTCATTCTCAAAATTTAGTTTCTAATGGAAACTTCGAACAATGGTCTAACCCTAACTCTACCCCTAACGGATGGTCGTCTGCAAGTGACTTTGGTTCTTTTAACCAAAACACAACTACCGTTTTAGAAGGTAATAATAGTGCACAATTAAATGCCGAGTTCTTCTCTGAACTGTTTATGTTTACTACAGTAGACATCCCTTTACAAGCTGGTATTACTTATACAGTACAATACAGTTACAGATATTTAGGAAGCAATTTTGACACAGAAGACAATATTAGGTTTAGAATATTATCTGTAGCTACAATTAGCAACCCTTTTATTAACACTGTAAATATTCAAGATAGTAACTGGAATACAGTTACGACAGAATTTACACCAACAGTAACTGACCCAGATTATTCTGTTGAAGTATATATTGAAGGACCAGACTCTGAATATCAAGTTGTATTTGATGATATTAGAATTGTTGAAAAAACGACCTTAAATACGCCCGATTTTAATTTAGAGGACACTCTAAAATTAATAATGTCTGAAGATAATATAGTAAGCTTAAAAAAGCCTTCTCAAATTGATATTACAGAAGTTTCTGTATTTTCAATTATGGGGACTAAACAAAATATTGAAACTTCTGATGATTTTTCTACGTTTGATGCGTCTAACTTATCTTCTGGATTATACATATTTAATATTTCAACTAATCAAGGTAATCTTTCAAAAAAAGTTGTTATTAAATAGGCACACTATAAAATATGTCGTTTAATAGTAATATTGAGCTTGCTTAAATTATTTTATCTTAATAGGATATTTGCTTTAGCAAGCTCAAAATAAATAGGCTATAAAAGCACCCATTTTTAAACATTTTTATTTCTATCGTTAATAAAACATATTAAACTTGTAATATTTACGTTATATAATCACTGTTTTCTATAACTATGCATAAACATTTACTTATACTTTTTTTATTAATAAGCTTTACTTCTGTTGCTCAGACCTCAGGACAAACCGTTATTGCCACTCCTGGTGATGGCGTTTATTCTATACTTAGAAAACATAATTTAAACCCTAGGCAATATTACAAAGCCTTTATAGCTATAAATAAGAAAAACCTAACTAAAGTAAATGGTTTAGTAATAGGTAAAACTTATATCTTACCTAAAAAAGAAGCTACTGTAAGTAAAAATGACACAACTACTTCAAGCAAAATAAAAATAGTTACTCCCGAAAAAAAGACTAAAACTAGTTCTAAAACTACTACTACAAATACCATAGCAACAAAAACGGAAGAACATGCTATTTTTGGAAAAGAACATGCAAAAGTAGACATAAAAGATAATGATTTAAAAGGTGCAATATATTACTTAATCTCTGGTCATGGTGGACCAGACCCAGGAGCCACAACCTTATACAATGGTAAATTAATTACTGAAGATGAATATGCTTACGATGTGACCTTACGTTTAGCAAAACGTTTATTATCGCATGGTGCTAAAGTCTATATTATAATCCAAGATGCCAATGATGGCATTAGAGATAAGCGCGTTTTAGAAGTAGATTATGATGAAGTAACTTATCCCAATAAAAAAATATCTAAAAGTCAGAAATTACGATTAAAACAACGTACACAAGCCGTTAATACTTTGTTTTTAAAACATGGTGGCAAATACCAGCGCTTAATTGTTACGCATGTAGACAGTAGAAGTGAGGGTAAAAATATAGATGTGTTTTTCTATCATCATAAAAACAGTAAAAAAGGAAAACGATTAGCAGAACACATCCATAATTCGTTTAAACAAAAATATGCTAAGTATCAACCTAACAGAACCTATTCTGGTACAGTTGGTTCTAGAGGATTATATTTAGTAAGGAATACATTACCTGCTATGGTTTATATAGAGTTAGGTAATATTAGAAATGCTAAAGACCAGAAACGTATTCTTAACTACGAAAACAGAGAGGCTTTAGCAAATTGGATTTGTAATGGTATTTTAAATGATTACAAAAAAGTCCTTTCAAATTAGTATTGAAAGGACTTTATTTTATTGATTTTTAAAGTTCTTGGCTATTGCACTGCTTGTAGTGCATCAATATTTCCATAACCAAAATAATTACTCTTATTTGGATATAAATCCGACGATTGTCTTAATCGACTTAATACTTGCGAACGAGACCAGTTTGGATATTTAGACCATACTAAAGCGGCAATTCCTGCTGTAGTAGCTGTTGCTACAGAAGACCCTCCTGTGTATATTCTTTCATTATTATAAAAGCCTAGTACTGGTGGTTTTTTACTATTATTATTAGCACCTTCCATGATGATAGTAAATTCTACTTTACTCCCATCGTGACAGTTACTACAATTATCATAATTAGAACCGTCTCTTACACCAGTTACTGCAACAGTTTCATTCATATTTGCAGGAAAAATTACACCTACAAAATTAGTAACACTTGTTGATGTCCCAGCTGCTGCAAAAATTAATTTCCCTTTACTGTGCGCAAATTTAACAGCGTCTCTTACATTACCTATAGACCAAACATAACCTATAGACATAGAAATAATTTTAACATCATTTCTATTCCCTAATTGTCTTAAAGCGTCAGACACTCCTTTACGTTCATGATAATCATTTAATAACACATCTGAAGTTGCTCTATAAGCTACTAAATTAGAGTTATAAGCTACACCAACAGGCATGCCGTTATCATTTCTAGGTGCTGCCATTGCAGATGCCATTTGTGTTCCATGTCCACATTTATCGTGTGGTCCATCGTAATTATTAGACCACCACCAAGGCGAATCTATATACGTTCCTTTTTTCTCTACTGTACGACCATTAGAAAATCCGTCGTTAAATCCTGAAGTATTTAAAAGAGATTGAGACTGTGATACACCTGTATCTATTAATCCAATAGTAACACCTGCTCCTGTACTTTGGTTCCATGCTTGTGGAATATTATGGTTTGTAAAGTTCCAAGCAACTTGTACATTATTAGGTGCTGCTGTTGTATAATGAGCAGTATTAATGTTATCATTATCTTTACTACACCCAGAACCTGATCGACTTACCTGTCCTGGATTATAATGATTATAACCGTTTGGCTCTAAATAACGCACACCTTTTGTTTTACGTAACTCTTGTATGGTTTTATAACTTTCTACTTTAACATCTATAACGTTTATAATTTCGTGTTCTACTACTGTCTCTTTAGAGCGTGTATAATTTTCGCTAGTTTCTACTAATTTTAAAATATTGTCCTTAGTAGTGTCTAATTTTGAAGTACGAACTTCACTAAAACTCTGACCGTCTTCTCCGTAGCCAATAGTTAGAATGTTGTTACCATGATGCACAGCACTCCATAACATATGATCACTTTCATTTTTCCAATCGAAAGTAGCACCTTCATTTAATTGAGATTCAATTTTTGAATTAATTTCATTGATAGTGAGGGGTTTTGAGGGATCCTGCTGTACTGCTTCAATGATTTCGTTGTTATCTTCTTTAGAACAAGAAAACAACACAAACAATACAAATAAGGATGTGATGGTTTTTTTCATAATATTTTGTTGATTTATTAATATTCGCCTAAATATATTAAATATTCTCAAATACTATGCACACATAACACTTTAATCGACAAAATGAATGTTAAATTGAATGAATACTCAATCTACAACTAATAATTATATAGTTGTTCGATATCTAAAAAAAAAGTGTTTTAAAATTTACGTCTAACTGAGCCTGTAAAATCCTCAAGATCGTCCTTTACCTTATTAAGCTCTTCGTTTACATCTTTAGTAATGCTGGTATCTATACCGTGTTCTTCCACACTTTTGGTAATTTCCCCTTTAATGTCGTTAGTAGCATCTTTAAGCGTACGCATACCTTTACCTAGTCCACGTGCAATTTCGGGTACTTTATCTGCTCCAAAAACCAAAAGCACAATAACAAGAATAATTCCTATTTCGGCACCACTAATAAATAAAAATGTTGTTAACTGCATCACATTGCAAATATACTAAGTTGTTTTTAATACTTTAAAAAAAGTGCTAATAAAAAACCCTTTAAAGTGAATACTTTAAAGGGTTTAACATTATCTTATAGAAGTTCTACTAAATTGTAAAATCTCCTTTTGCTTTGTGCTCACTGTTTTCATAACGCTCCACACATTTATTAAGAATATCGTATGCTTCTTCTGCATCTCCCCATCCACCAACATCTACTTTCTTTTTTTCTAAATCTTTATATACTTGGAAGAAGTGTGTAATTTCTTTAATTCGGTGTGGGTTTAAATCTTTAAGATCATTATAACTATTCCAAACAGGATCTGTAACTGGTACACAGATTAATTTTTCGTCTGGCCCTTTTTCGTCTGCCATATGAAATACACCAATAGGCTTAACTTCTACTACACACATTGGAAATGTTGGCTCTGCTCCCATTACTAATACATCTAATGGATCTCCATCTAACGCTAATGTTTCTGGAATAAAACCATAATCTCCTGGGTACATCATAGAAGAGAATAACATACGATCAAAACGAATTTTTCCTAATTCGAAATCATATTCATATTTATTTCTACTTCCTTTTGGTATTTCTATTAAAACGTCGAACGTTAATTTTCCTTTTGGACTCATTGAAAAATTTATTTTTCATTCCCGAGACATCGGGAATCTATTATTATTTACTTTAGACTAATTCAAAAAACTAGTGTTTTTCGGGGTGCAAAAGTACTTAAACATTTGAGTTTGTACAAGAAAATTAGGATTTGATTACGTTTTGGTAATCTAAGTGGATTTTATAGTTCCTTTTTCTTACTAATTATTCCAATTAATAGATGTCGCCCAATCTTGAATTGTTTGTGGTGTAACACCTAATAGGTCTTGCGTGTTTTTAAAATCTTTAGCTACTAGATTTTCTTTATTAGTATCTACATATCTATATAAATTAGAAATTTCTTTTGCTGCTAAATCCCCAAAAGCTGGCGCAAGTTGTTTTTCAAAGTCATCTGGTGCTACACTTACAAAATTAATTTGTTTTCCTATAGCGTTAGAAATAGCAGACGCAATCTCTTCTCCTGTGACAACGTTACCACCAATAGGTAGCGTTTTATTTGCTAGTTCAGGTTTGTTTATAGCGCTTACCGTGTATTTAGCTAAATCTGTATGGCTAACCCATGGGACTCTCTGTCCAGAAGCTACAGGGTAAGGCAAAATATTATGTTCTTGTATTACTGGTATAGACCAAGGTGCTGCCAAGTTATCAATATAAATATCTGGCATTAATGTAATAACATTTAGACTTGAATTATCGAAAAGTGTTTTAATTTCTGCTTTTAAATCTTGCCCTAAGTAGCCTGTTGTTTCTTTTGGCAAATCGAAACCTGAATTAAAAACAACTAAAGATAATGTTTTAGTTTCTTCGGCTGCCGAGATAAAGTTTTTAACATAGGTTTTAGCTTCTTTTTTATCAAAAATTAAAGGTAATGTAAAAACGGCTTTATCTGTATTTTCTAGAGCTTTAGACAGGGCTGTCTTATCTTCAAGTCCTCCAGACACAATTTGTAATTCATTTTTATTTTCAGATTTACTTTCACTTGTTCTCGACAGTGTTATTACTTCATTTCCATTTAATAATAATGCGTTTGCAATACTACTGCCCTGAAATCCATTAGCCCCGGATACAAATATTCTATTTTTCATTTTTATATAATTTTAGTATTCAGTCGTAAAATTATATCTTTACCTAACTTTTTACAAGTACTAACCTTTTAGTAAGGTACATACCTAAAAGTTAGTTTTATTGATTTTCAATATTTTAAAAATGAATAAAAAAGAAAAAAATATTTTTTCAAATACTATTAATTCTAATATTTGTCCTGTTCACGAAGGTTTAAAAGTGATTGGCGGCAAATGGAGTCTACAAATTATTTATCAAATTGGAACAGAAAAAAGGCGTTTTGGGGAAATGAAACGGTTAATCCCAGAAATTAGTGAGAAAATGCTAATTCAAGAATTGAAACGTCTAGTTGCTTCTAATATTTTACACAGAAAGGCTTATAAAGAAATCCCACCAAGGGTAGAATATTCCTTAACGGAATACGGCTATAAGGTTCTTCCTATTATAGAGCAAATTAAAGCCTTTGGAAATGCACTTATAGAGAAAGAGAGTTAATCTTTATAAATTATCACATTTAAAAATAAAACCCAAAACTCCCAGTAACACCAAATTTTCTAGCCTCTGGATTGGTTTGTGGGTTTAAGTAATTCCCTCTAAAATTAAAGTCTAATCTAAACACTTTAAAAATATTACCTACTCCAATACTGTATTCGTAATACGCCTCTTTTGTTGGTGCTTTATAAATTAATCCAGAAGCATTTAAATCTCTATTTTCTTGAGAAATGTCTCCTACTACTGCTCTAAAACCAGCAATGGCTCTTAGGTTATACTTTTTTAAGAATGGTATTCTAGAAAACAAACGGCCGTTAAAATTATGCTCTACGTGTAGTGTTGCATACTCATCGGTAACAAATTCGTAAAAATCTAACTGAGAAAAGGTATTATAAATAGAGAAATACGTTTGGTTTCCAGGCACAACACTCATTAATCCTAATGGTACTTCTCCATAGGTTTTACCTACTTCTACTGTAGTATATAGTCTACCAAAACCTCCAATAGCCCAGGGTTGTAAATAGGAGAATTGTAATTTAGTATAATCGAAATCACCATTTAATATGTTTTTATCTCCTTTTGTTACTTGTGCAAATAAGCGTGCAAAATCATCATTTTTAGTACGACGTTCTACTCCAAAACCTGTCATTTCTCGTTTCGGAAAATAGGATAATGAAAAAGCGGTTTCAAATTGTTTTATTTCAGAGGCTGTTGTTGTTCTACTGGCATCGGTAAAATAATCTAAACTAAAGGTTGGCGATGCCGATTCTAAAGTTCTATACGTTCCGCTCAATCGTGTAATAAAGTTTCTAAACGGTTCTGCTTCTATAGCTAATGTTGTTAAGTTAACATTAGTCAACTTATCGTTAACACCTGTTCCAACAACAGATGATGACGCCAAACTACGACCTAAAACATCTGTAGAGGTTGTTAAACTAGCTCCTATTTGCTCTACATCTCTTCTATTACCACCAGAGATTATAAAACGACTCTTTTTATCGAGTAACCATTTCCCAGAGATACCGTATTTAAACTTATTGTCTTTAAATCCGTAAGCTAAAAACCCTTCAATTCTCCATAAATCGTTTTGTCCAAAATACGTTCTTCCACCACCACGTAATCTTAAGCCTTCCACATCGTTATAACCAAAGGTTGAAAATATTGGACCATAATCTAATTTTAACTCTGGAAATTCAATGTAACCTGATGCTAAAATACTACCTAGGTTATATAAGCGTTTAAACTTCTTTGTTTTCTTTAAAGAGTCTAGCATGGTATACACGCCTTTTTCATCTTTACTTAAAGATTCCATTCTGTTTTCTGCCCAGAATTCATCACTTTGGTTGTAAAGGTCCTCATCGAAACTGTATACTTTTTCTTTGTAAAACTTTTGCTCTTTTTCTATATCGAACTTATAGTTATTATATAAAGTTGTTCGTTTTCCATAGATTCCTTTAGACTTTTCCTTTTTATTAAAAGCAAAGTCCGACATAAAATAGTCACGCTTTATTAAAAACACAGAATCGTTAAGAACATCGAACTCTTGTTCTATATAAATTTCTTTTACCCAGTTTATATTGGCGCTTTTAGAGGCTTGCATGTTAATACTCTTAATAGCAAACGTGGTATCTGCAACCCAGAAATCACCTTTAAAGGTTAATTCGTTTTTACGTCTTGGGTAATATATAATGTTATAACACCATTTATTGTCTATAAATGTACTGTCAGACAACACATAGTTATAGGTTTGTATTCCTGTTCTAGAAATTGGGCTTGTAAAACTTTTATCGAAAAACTTTAAGTAATTATCATATACATCGTAATCGGAATATAAATCGTCTACAAAATCGATAATCACTTGATTATTACTAAATCCTGAGTTTTTATTTCCTTTTAATATTTCTCGATTTTCCTTGATTATATTATCGCCATATACCTCACTAGATTTTTCATTTATAAACATAGGCAAGTAGGTTTTTCCTGTAACTTTCGAGGTATCTACTTGATTAAATACAAACTCCATTCCTCTAAACAGTTTACTTTTAATAACCGAACTGTCTATGGTATTTAAATCGAATTCTACTTTTTCGTATTTATCGTATTGGTATTGTTTGTACTGTTTTAATCCGTTACTACGCTTATTGGCCCATATTTTTCTTAAAATATCTATGGCTGGATTATTCTTTTTGGGTTGTCTACCAGACACAATAACGACTTCTTCTAAAGCAGCAACTGCTTCTTTTAAAACAAACTTTAAGTTATAATTTACACGTTTTTCTAATGTTACTACTTGGGTTTCGTAACTAAGAAAGGAAATTTCAAGTGTTTCGTGATTGTCATCACTTTCTAAATAGAACTTTCCGTTTTCGTCTGTAATCGTTCCTTTACTTGTTCCTTTAAAAATAATATTGGCATAAGCTACAGGTAAATCGTACTCATCGAAAACGTAGCCACTAACTTTTGTTTGCGCTAAAACGGAAAGACTTCCGAAGCAAAAAAAGAAAAACAGTAATATATATTTATTCATGTAATTGTATTAAAAAGAAAAAACTTCATCAACAATCGTGCTAATGAAGTTCCAATAACGTAAAAAAAAAGTATTTATTGGTACAATTTTATCTGTACATTACTTTTTTAACAGCTTTAACAACCTCTTTGCTATCTGGTAACCACTCTGCTAATAATACTGGTGAGTATGGTGCAGGTGTATCTGCTGTGTTTATTTTTACAACAGGTGCATCTAAATAATCAAAGGCTTCAGACTGTACAATGTATGTTAATTCTGTAGAGACATTTCCAAATGGCCAAGCTTCTTCTAGAACCACTAAACGGTTTGTTTTCTTAACAGATTTCAAAACAGCTTCCTTATCTAAAGGTCTTACCGTACGTAAATCTATAATTTCGCACGAAATACCATCTTTAGCTAATTCGTCTGCTGCTTTGTAAGCTTCTTTTATAATTTTTCCGAAAGAAACAATTGTAACATCTGTTCCTTCTCTTTTTAATTCGGCAACGCCTAATGGAATCGTGTATTCTCCTTCTGGCACTTCTCCTTTATCACCATACATTTGCTCACTCTCCATAAAAATTACTGGATCATCATCACGAATGGCAGACTTTAAAAGTCCTTTAGCATCATATGGGTTAGATGGCACTACTACTTTTAAACCTGGTGTGTTTGCAAACCAGTTTTCAAAAGCTTGCGAGTGTGTTGCGGCTAATTGTCCTGCAGATGCTGTAGGCCCACGAAACACAATTGGACATTTAAATTGTCCTCCAGACATTTGTCTAATTTTAGCGGCATTATTTATAATTTGATCAATACCAACTAACGAGAAGTTAAACGTCATGTATTCTACAATAGGTCTATTCCCTGTCATTGTAGACCCAATGGCTATACCAGCAAAACCAAGTTCTGCTATTGGTGTATCTATAACACGTTTAGCACCAAACTCGTCTAACATTCCTTTAGATGCTTTATACGCACCATTATATTCAGCTACTTCCTCCCCCATTAAATAAATGCTTTCATCTCTGCGCATTTCTTCACTCATCGCCTCAGCTATCGCTTCTCTAAATTGAATTGTCTTCATCTACTCTTTTTAATTGAAAAGCAAAAATAAGAATTAATAAAAACTAATAATCAAAGATTTATTTAAAATTTATTATGCACGCATAGTATTTATTCAAAATAAAATAATTATCTTCGTAACCTCAATAAATTAGACCTCTTTTGGAGGTGAAAAAAAATAAAAATTAGCTTGAAATAGCACTAACTATAACGTTTTAGTAAACTTTTTTAGCTAAAAAAAATAAAATAAAATTCAAAAAATATGAAAATCTTAGTGTGTATTAGTCACGTTCCGGACACTACATCGAAAATTAATTTCACTGATGGTGATTCTAAATTTGATACCAATGGTGTTCAATTTGTTATTAATCCAAATGACGAATTTGGTTTAACACGTGCTATGTGGTTTAAAGAAAAACAAGGCGCGAGTGTAGATGTTATAAATGTTGGTGGTGCGGAAACAGAACCAACACTTCGTAAAGCTTTAGCTATTGGTGCAGATAGCGCTATTAGAGTAAACACTCCTGCAACAGATGGTTTTCAAGTTGCTAAGGAATTAGCTAAAGTAGTTAAAGATGGAGGTTACGATTTAGTAATTGCTGGTCGTGAATCTATTGATTATAATGGCGGAATGGTACCGGGTATGTTAGCAGAATTAACAGATGCTAATTTTGTAACTAACTGTATTAGTTTAGAGGTAGATGGTACTAACGCTACAGCTGTGAGAGAAATTGATGGAGGTAAAGAAACTGTTTCTACAGCATTACCTTTAATTATTGCTGGACAAAAAGGATTAGTTGAAGAAAGTGATTTACGTATTCCTAACATGAGAGGAATTATGATGGCTCGTAAAAAACCTTTAACGGTTTTAGAACCTAGTACTTCTAGTTCGGAAACTACTACCGTTAAGTTTGAAAAACCAGCTCCTAAAGGTGCTGTAACTTTAGTAGATGCAGATAATTTAGATGAATTAGTAAACTTACTTCATAACGAAGCTAAAGTAATTTAGTTGTAAACTAAATAATCCCAAACTTGATTTGGGCTTTTTTAAAGTTTACGAAAACATTAAATGAGATTCCTGCTTTTGTGGGAATAATAAAAGAAAAAATTATGTCAGTTTTAGTATATACAGAATCAGAAAACGGAAAATTTAAAAAAACAGCTTTCGAAGTAGCTTCTTATGCAAAAGCAGTAGCAGACCAATTAGGGACTACTGTAACTGCAGTAGCTGTTAACGCAAACGATAGTTCAGAATTAGGACAATATGGTGTAGATAAAGTATTAAACGTATCTAACGCCGATTTAAATGACTTTAACGCAAAATCTTACGCCGCTGTTGTAAAACAAGCTGCAGAAAAAGAAGATGCTAAAGTTGTTATTGTTAGCCAGAGTGCAGACAGTAAATATTTAGCGCCAGTTTTAGCAGTAGGCTTAAATGCAGGATATGCTTCTAATGTTGTTGAAGCACCATCGAGTACAGCACCATTTACAGTAAAGCGTACCGCTTTTACAAACAAAGCGTTTAACTTAACGACTATAGATACAGATGTAAAGGTAGTTGGTGTTTCTAACAATGCTTTCGGATTAGTAGAAAATAGTGGTAGCGCTGCTGCTGAAGATTTCTCGCCTGCATTACCAACCTCTGGAGTAAAAGTAGAATCTATTGATAAAGCAACAGATAAGGTAACTATTGCCGATGCAGAAGTAGTAGTATCTGCAGGACGTGGAATGAAAGGACCAGAAAACTGGGGAATGATTGAGGAATTAGCAGATGTTTTAGGAGCTGCAACAGCATGTTCTAAACCTGTTAGTGATTTAGGATGGAGACCACACGGAGAGCACGTAGGACAAACTGGAAAGCCAGTAGCGTCTAACTTATACATTGCCATAGGAATTTCAGGAGCAATTCAGCATTTAGCAGGAATTAATGCTTCTAAAGTAAAAGTAGTTGTTAACACAGATCCAGAAGCTCCTTTCTTTAAGGCTGCAGATTATGGTGTCGTTGGTGATGCTTTTGAAGTTATTCCTCAACTTATAGAAAAATTAAAAGCTTTTAAAGCTGCAAACGCATAATTTTTTTATAACTTTAAGATACAATTATCGAAGGGCTGTTTAAATTTGATTTTACAAACTTTAAATCCATTTAAATTTTGTAAAATTACAGTGACAAAAAACCAAATCTGTAATATACAGTTGGTAAAGTCCAAATTTAAACAGTTCTTTGTGTTTTATAAACTATGAGTCTAGTCCGACTAAATATTAAGGGAATATCATACAGCCAGACGCAAAATGGCGCTTATGCATTGATATTAAACGAAGTAGATGGAGATCGCAAACTCCCTATTGTTATTGGTGCTTTCGAAGCCCAATCTATTGCTATTGCATTAGAGAAAGAAATTAGACCTCCAAGACCTTTAACTCACGATTTATTTAAAAACTTTTCAGACCGTTTCGACATTGTCGTTAAACAAGTTATTATACATAAACTTGTAGACGGTGTATTTTATTCTAGTTTAATTTGCGAACGCGATAAAATAGAAGAAATTATAGACGCTAGAACTAGCGATGCTATTGCATTAGCATTACGTTTTCAAGCGCCTATTTTTACTTATAAAAATATTTTAGACAAAGCTGGAATATATTTAAAAGTAGACCCTACTAAAGAAGATGACGAAGATAAAGAAGATAGCATTTTAGTAGAAGATATTCTAAACGAAGATTTAGAACCAACTCCAGTGCAGGACAGCTACACTAAACACTCTCTTGAAGACTTACACAATTTACTTGATGAAGCGGTAAACAATGAAGATTACGAAAAAGCCGCAAAAATTCGAGACGAGATATCTAAACGATAACTAACTATTATGAAGCATTTTATATTAGCTATTGCAGCTATTTTTTTTGGAATACATACGCTTTCGGCTCAGGACATTAATAAATCTTGGCAGTTTGAGAATATTCAAGACGAAACAGGGACTTCATTATTTTCGGTTAATGAAAATGATGTTTTAGAATTAAAAAACGGAGAGTTTAACTATTCATTAGAAGCCAAAGACAATTTAAAAGCTTCAGGAGACTACATTTTTCAGAATAATCTATTAGTCTTTTATTACAATACACCTAACGATACTATTCGTAGATACAAAATAACTGAGTTTACAGATTCTACCTTAGTGTTTAAAGAAAAAAATATTAAGTATTCTTTTTCTGCTCCTAAATCGGATACTACAGAAGAAGTTATTGTTACAGCAGATACAGAAAATACAATTATTCCAAGTCAAGGATTTTCTTTCAACAGTTTGTGGAGAGGCGTTTTAGGAATGATTACACTTATATTTATTGCCTTTTTATTTAGTAGTAATAGAAGAGCAGTAAACTGGAGAACAGTAGCAATAGGGCTTGCTTTTCAGCTAATTATTGCTGTAGGGGTTTTAAAAGTAGGTTTTATTCAAACTGCTTTTGAGAAAGTAGGACAATTATTCATTAGTGTACTAGATTTTACAAGAGCAGGAAGTAAATTTTTATTTGAAGGCTTGGTTGTAGACATGGATAAGTTTGGATTTATATTCGCTTTTCAAGTACTACCAACTATTTTATTCTTCTCGGCACTTACCTCTGTATTATTCTACTTAGGCATTATTCAGAAAGTGGTAAAAGCGATGGCTTGGTTATTATCTAAAGTATTAAAGATTTCTGGAGCCGAAAGTTTAAGTGTTGCTGGAAATATCTTTTTAGGACAAACTGAAGCGCCTTTACTTATTAAAGCTTATTTATAGAAAATGAATAAGTCTGAAATGCTTCTAGTTATGATTGGTGGTATGGCAACAGTTGCCGGAGCTGTTCTAGCTGCATATATTGGCTTTTTAGGTGGTGATGATCCTGTTTTAAAGCTGAAATTCGCCAAACACTTATTAGCTGCATCTGTAATGGCAGCTCCTGGAGCTATAGTGATTTCAAAAATATTATACCCACAAACAGAATCTATTGAGACTGAAGTAGAAGTTTCTCAAGAAAAAATTGGTTCTAACATATTAGACGCTATTGCAAATGGTACTACCGAAGGTTTAAAATTAGCCGTTAATGTAGGTGCTATGCTTTTAGTTTTTGTTGCTTTTATAGCCATGATAAATGGTATTTTAGGTGGCTTAGCTAGTTTTGACGGTTTTGAAATAGCTGCATTAAATATCGATTGGCACTTTACTTCTTTAAACGAAGTTATTGCAAACAATACGCCTTACGACAGTTTATCTTTAGAGTTTATTTTAGGTTATATTTTCGCACCTTTAATGTGGTTAATGGGAGTTGCTAAAGAAGATATGGCTTTAATGGGACAATTATTAGGTATTAAATTGGCTGCCAGTGAATTTATTGGTTATATACAATTAGCAGAACTTAAAAATGTAGCAAGTGCAACACATCTAACCTATAACAAGTCTATAATTATGGCAACTTATATGCTTTGTGGTTTTGCCAACTTTGCTTCTATAGGAATACAAATTGGTGGTATTGGATCTTTAGCGCCTGGGCAACGTAAGGTATTATCTAAGTTTGGTATGAAAGCTTTAATTGGAGGTACAATAGCCTCTCTTATTTCTGCAACGATTGCAGGAATGATTATTGGATAAAATAAAGATATTGGTTAAGCATAAACTTAGTTAATAACTTTTAATATTATAAAGGACTGAGTCTACTAGATTCAGTCCTTATTTTTTATTTTTAACCACTGAAAAATAAGCGTTTAATTTAATGAGATTCCCATTTCCTTGGGAAAGACTATGAAGCAATATCACGATTTAGTAAAACACGTTTTAGAAAACGGGAACGAAAAAGGAGATAGAACAGGAACAGGAACAAAAAGTGTATTTGGTCACCAAATGCGATTTGATTTAAGTGAAGGTTTTCCAATGGTAACTACTAAGAAGTTACACTTAAAATCTATTATTTACGAATTACTTTGGTTTATAAAAGGCGATACTAATATTAATTATCTTACCGAAAATGGTGTTAAAATTTGGAACAGTTGGGCAGACGAAAATGGAGATTTAGGTCCTGTTTATGGTCACCAATGGCGTAATTGGAATAGTGATGAAATAGACCAACTAAAAGATGTTATAGAGACGCTTAAAACCAACCCAAATAGCAGACGTATGCTAGTTTCGGCTTGGAACCCATCAGTATTACCAGATACTTCAAAATCATTTAGCGACAATGTAGCAAATGGTAAAGCTGCATTACCACCTTGCCATGCTTTTTTTCAGTTTTATGTAGCAGATGGTAAATTATCGTGTCAATTATACCAACGTAGTGCAGACATCTTTTTAGGTGTTCCATTTAATATTGCGTCTTATGCATTATTAACCATGATGATGGCACAAGTTTGTGGTTACGAAGCAGGAGACTTTATTCATACTTTTGGAGATGCGCATATTTATAGTAATCATTTCGAACAATTAGAGCTTCAATTATCTCGTGAGCCTAGACCATTACCAACCATGAGAATTAATCCTGAAGTTAAAGACATTCTTGATTTTAAATTTGAAGATTTTACTCTAGAGAATTATAATCCACATCCACATATTAAAGGCGCAGTAGCAGTTTAAGCTTTTGTACTTTAATAATTATAAAAAGGCTTTTCTTTTACTATAAAAGAAGAGCCTTTTAAAATTTACACCTTCAATATAAAACAAAACAGCACCCTATTCATGAAATTAACAGTACCCTTTCTCTTATGCTTTTTAACCTTAACGACTTTTGCCCAAGAGAAGACTCCTGAAGATAATAAACCTATTGAAACACAAGAACTAAACACGAGTGATACTGAAGAGATAACCCTAGAGGAGGTTGAACGTGTTCCAATATATAAAGGCTGCGATGAGAGATTAGATAATCGAGGGTTAAAAAAATGCATGAATCAGAATGTAACGTTTATTGTCTCTGAAAACTTTAATACCAATATTGCAAAAGGATTAGGTTTAGAACCTGGAAAGACTAAAGTCTCCTGTTTTTTTAAAATAGATACTAATGGAGATATTATAGCTATAAAAATACGTGGCCCGCACCCTAAAGTAGAAGCAGAAGCCATTCGTGTTTTAAAATTAATTCCTAAGTTTAAAAAACCAGGAATGCAAAAAGGCAAAGCTGTTATTGTACCCTATTACTTACCAATTAACTTTATGATTGAAAAGCAGAGCAAAAGAAATAGAAAAAATAACATTGAAATAACTACAGAACCAGACATCTATCCTATCTATAAAGGATGCGAAGATGGACTTACTAATGCAGAAATAAAAAAATGTACAACACAAAAAATAAGTGATTTTGTACAACTTAGCTTCGATGGTATATTAGCAAGCAAATTATTACCACAAGCTAAAACGACTAAGTTTCAAGTTAATTTTATAATTAATAAAAAAGGAAAGGTTGAAAAAATTACAGCAAAAGCTTATAATAAAGAAATAGCAAAAGAAGCTATACGAGTTTTAAAACGACTTCCTAAATTAAAAAAGCCTGGGTATAAAGACGGAAAAGCTGTTAATGTTCCTATGGGAATACTAATGACTATTTATTTTTAAATTCTAATTATTCTTTTATTTTTGGACAATCTTAAAATGTATTTTCTCTCCTTAATTAATGACTTAATCTACACTATGAAAAATTTTATTTTATTACTTTTTATATCATGTTTTTCAATAGCTAATGCTCAAGAAGTAACAGCTACTGAAAATGAAACGGAAGACACAGAAGTTTCTTTTGCTATTATTGAAGAAGTTCCCGTTTATTCAGGCTGTGAAAACCTTCAAGGTAATTTTGCAAGAAAAAAATGTATGAATAAAAAATTAGGAAACCTTATAAGAGCAAATTTTAATTCGAATCTAGCAAAACAAAACGGGTTATCTGGTCGCATTAAAATTGGTGTTTTCTTTAAAATTGGTAAAGATGGAAATATTAAAGATATTGAAGCAAAGACCGATTATAAAGTTATGGAAACAGAAGCTATTCGTGTTGTTAGCTTAATTCCAAAAATGCAACCGGGTGTTCAAAGAGGAAAACCTGTTACTGTACCTTATTACTTGCCTATAAATTTTGTAGTTGAAAAAGAAGAACCAAAACCTTTAACTAAAAAGGAGCTTAAAGCCTTAAAACGAGCAGAAAAGAAAGCGAAGAAAGCTGCAAAAAAGAAAAGCTAAATGCTTTATAAATAGCAAAAGACTTTCACTAAAAAGCCTTTTTTCTTGTATCCTTAAATTCTTTAACTTTACATCATAACAAAAACATATGTTCGGAAAGAAAAAAGTAAAACCGCAAATAGATCAAGAGCAGTTAGAACTTATTAAGAATGCGCAACGTCGTGTAAAACAAAAAAAACGTTTATATAGTCATTTCGTTATATTCTTAATTGGCGCATTATTTTTAGTACTAGCTAATACCGTTTTAGGCATTGGAGATACCGTAAAATTCTTCGATATAGATTGGTTTGTTTTCGCCATATTTATTTGGTTATTCTTTTTACTATACCATATTTTTAATGTCTTTGTTACTCATAAATTTATGGGGAAAGAATGGGAAAAGATACAGTTAGACAAACTTGTAGCAAAACAAAAGATTAGAATTAATAAACTAAAAACGCAATTGGAAAAAGAAGACATTCATATTGCTAAAACCGAAGTTTATAATGACGAAATAAGCAAAATGCAACAAAACATAACTATAATAGTAGCAGCTGCTAAGAATGATGCTATAGGTAAAGACAATCAATTAATTTGGCACTTAAAAGATGATCTTAAACGTTTTAAAGCATTAACTTCTGGGCACCATATTATTATGGGACGTAAAACATTTGAAAGCTTTCCAAAACCTTTACCAAACAGAACACATGTTGTTATTACTAGACAAAGTGATTATAAAGCACCAGATGGTGTTATTATTGTTAACTCACTAAAAGAAGCAATAGAAGTTTCTAAAAATGACGATAGGCCTTTTATTATAGGCGGAGGGGAAATATACAAACAAGCCATGTCTGTTGCAGACTCTATAGAACTAACCCGGGTACATGACGATTTTGAAGCGGATACCTTTTTTCCTGAAATAGATGAAACTATTTGGGAGGAAACTGCTAACATCTATCATGGTATGGATGACAACCATAAACATGCGTTTACATTTTTAACTTATAAGAGGAAATAATATTCAAGATGAATCATTACAAAGACCTCTTAATTACTTCAGACACTAACACCCCAGCATTTACAGAAAGTGATTTTCCGTTAGATTGGTCTATGACAAGAAATGAACGTTATGGTTTTATTCATGTATTACAACATATTAAACCTAAAATTTCTATTGAAATAGGCACATATAATGGTGGTAGTTTACAAGTAATAAGTAAATATTCCGAAAAAGTATATGCCATAGACACAGATCCTACAATAGTAGAGCGTTTAGGCTCTAAATTTAAAAATGTAGAATTCTTAATAGGCGATTCTAAAGCCATCGTTCCTCAGTTAATACAAGACTTACAAGCCAAAGGAGATTCTATAGAATTTGCCTTAATAGATGGCGATCATAGTTCGGAAGGTGTAGCTGCAGATATAAAAAATCTATTAGACTATAAACCCGTAAAAAGTTTACATATTCTATTACATGATAGCTTTAATCCTAGGTGTAGAAAAGGCATGAAAATCTATAACTATAATAATAACAAACAGGTTCATTATGTTGAGTTAGATTTTATTTCTGGTGTTTTTAATCCCGACAATTTAAACCGACAAATGTGGGGAGGATTAGCATTGATTATTATGTTGGCAGAAAAACGTTCTACTCAGCTTCAAATACATCAAAGTCAATTAAAACTATACAATATTGCTTATAAACACTCTATTCATTTTATGAAAAACACCTTATCATTTTTAAAGCCAATTGTGCGTTTGTTTAGAAAATAAAACCGATGGAACAACTTATAGCTTATTTTCAACAGAGAATCCCATTACATTCAGATGATCTAGATTTGCTTAAAAAAATAACTACAACTGCAGAAACACTTCCTAAAACCATCTTAATTAAAGAAGGTAAAATTGAAAATCATTTATATTTTTTAACAAACGGAATTGTTAAAGGTTATAAGATTAATAATGGTAAAATAGTTATAGAACATTTAGTCGAAAATAATAGTTTCTTTACCTCGATAGATAGTTTTATAAGTCGTACCGTTTCCAAAGAATACTTTGAAACTATTACAAACTGTTCAATTTGTAAAATCTCTATTACCGATTTAAATATTTTAAAAGCGTCTTCAAAAAAATGGAGTAATTTAATAGAAACTATAACTCACGAAAATTTACGCTGTAAAATGGAACGAGTTAATGATTTTCAAACATTAACAGCAAAGGAACGTTATTTAAAATTCTTAAAAAACTCACCTCATTTGGCTTTAAATGTTTCTATAGAAAATATTGCTTCCTTTTTAGGAATGGAACCGCAATCTTTAAGTCGCATAAGAAAACAAATCACTATCTAACAAATGTTATTTTTATAAATAAGATAGTATTTAATCTTTGTTTAAATTTTAATTTAAATATAGATGAATACAGAGATTTCATTAGTAACTGGAGCAAATGGACATTTAGGAAACAACCTAGTAAGATTATTACTCTCAAAAAATATAAAAACAAAAGCTTCTGTTAGAGACATAAATAATACTATTCCTTTTAAAGGATTAGACTGCGAACTTACACAAGCAGATTTAATGGATAAAAAGTCTTTAATAAATGCATTTAAAGGTATTACTAATTTATATGCAGTAGGTGCTAATTTTAAAATGTGGGCTAGAAACCCTAAAGAAGAGATTTATAACAATAACGTAATAGGCACTAAAAATTTATTTGAAGCTGCCCATATTTGCGGTGTAAAAAATATAGTATATGTAAGTTCTGTTGCTGCTCTAGATTTCACAAAACTTCCAGCAAAAGAAAGTAATGGTTACAATAAAGACCGAAGAAATTGGTACTATAACTCTAAAAATGACTCCGATAAATTAGCGATAGAATTAAGTGCAAAATATAATATAAGAACTGTACTCATTTTACCTTCTGCTATGATTGGTAGTGAGGCTTATAAATTAAGTTATTCTAATACGTTGGTATTACAAATATTAAAAGGAGAAATACCTGTAGACACTAATATTACTTTAAATTGGATTGATGTTAAAGATGTCGCCCTAGGTGCTTACAATGCGATGACAAAAGGTAAAAACAGAGAACGCTATATCTTAGCTAACAAACAACATACTTCAATACAAGACAGCGTTAAAATAGCAGCTAAACTATACCCCAAACTAAAACTAAAAACGCCTAAAAAAATTCCCAAACCCCTACTCTACTGTATTGCTTTTATAATGGAATTTACAAGTAAGATAACAAAAAAAGAACCTCTATTACAAAAACATTATCTAGATATGTTTTATGGTCTAAAACAAGACTACGATATTAGTAAATCTATTAAAGACTTAGATTTTAATCCTACCGATTCAAAAGTAGCATTAATTAAAGCATTGAAATATTTAAAAAACGACTGGAAAGCATAAACCTTTAAATTTTTCCTAATTTTGCAGCATGGTAAAAGAACTACAATTACGTGTTACTTTAAAAGAAGAAGAATTTAAAGACATTTTAATTTCCAAAGCTGCAAAATGGCTAGATATTCCTAAAGAAGATATTACTGGTATTAAAGTATTACGTAAATCTATAGATGCACGTAAACCTAAAATTATACTTAATTATAAAGTTGCTGTATATATTAGAGAAGCTTTACCAAAACAATCCGAGTACCAATTCGATTATAAAGATGTTTCTAAAGCAAAACCAGTACACATTATAGGTTTTGGACCAGCTGGCATGTATGCGGCATTACGTTGTATAGAATTAGGCTATAAACCCATTGTATTAGAACGTGGAAAAAATGTACAGCAAAGACGACGAGACTTAAAAGCCATAAACCAGGATCATATTGTAAATGATGATTCTAATTACTGTTTTGGGGAAGGTGGAGCAGGAACATACAGTGATGGAAAACTATATACTCGTAGTTTAAAACGTGGCGATGTGCGTAGAATTTTTGAAAATCTAGTGTACCATGGAGCAACAGATCAGATTTTAGTTGATGCACACCCTCATATTGGAACAAACAAACTCCCTAAAATCATTCAAAATATTCGCGAAAACATTATAAAATATGGAGGAGAAGTTCATTTTGAAACACGAGTTGTAGATTTTAATATTAAAAATAATACTATAAAATCTGTTATTCTTCAAAATGGAAATGAGCTAGATACTGAACGTGTTATATTAGCAACTGGTCATTCTGCTAGAGATATTTTTTATTTATTAAAAGATAAAGATATAGCTATAAAATCAAAATCGTTTGCCATGGGCGTTCGTGTAGAACATCCGCAACACATTATAGATTCTATACAGTACCATTGTTCTGGAGATCGTCATGAAATATTACCTGCCGCTGCCTACAGTTTAGTACAACAAGTAAACGAACGTGGTGTGTATTCTTTCTGCATGTGTCCCGGTGGATTTATTGTACCTGCAGCAACAGCAAATGGAGAAGTTGTAGTAAATGGTATGTCTCCTTCAAGACGTAATAATAAGTTCGCAAACTCTGGAATTGTAGTTGAAATAAATGCTGAAAAGGATTTAAAGAAATATGAGCAATTTGGCGAATTAAAAGGCTTAGAATTTCAAAAAGATTTAGAACGTTTAGCCTTTACCGCTGGTGGAAGAAGTCAAGTAGCTCCAGCGCAACGTTTAACCGATTTTGTTGAAGGACGTTTGTCTAACAATTTAAATGAAACCTCTTATCAACCAGGATTGAAATCAGCTCCTATGCATTCGTTATTACCTAAATTAATAGGAGGGAGATTACGCAAAGGTTTTGCTGCTTTTGGTAAAAAAATGAAAGGGTATTACACTGAAGAAGCTAATATTGTAGGTGTAGAATCTAGAACCTCATCTCCTGTAAATATTCCAAGAACAGAAACTTTAGAACATCCACAAATTTCAAACCTATTTCCTTGTGGAGAAGGGGGTGGTTATGCTGGTGGTATTGTTTCTGCTGCTATGGATGGAGAACGCTGTGCTGAGGCTGCTATAGTTGGATTATAGAAATGACAAATGATTATTTTAAAGCTATAGCCATTACAGTACTATCTGCAATTCCTTTATTTTGGGTCTTAACGTTCTCTAATGTATTTGAATTTATCTCAATTGTATTTGATAATCTTCTACTATCGTTAATAGTATTAATTGCCTTAGTGGGTATAAGTTCTCTAATTTACTATACTCATAAAAAAAAGCAATTTTACAATCTACTTATATTTAACACAATAATATTTGTATGCTATTTATTATTTCCCATATTATGTTTGTTTGGTATCATTTTATCCTTCAATTAAAATTTAAAAAAATATTTTGCCTTAAAAGACGTTAAAAACTGTTTTAAAGATATTATTCCTATTTTTGCAGCACTAAATTAAAAACTAATGAACGCATATATATTTCCAGGTCAAGGTGCTCAATTCTCAGGAATGGGCTTAGACTTATACGAGAATTCTCCAGAAGCTCAACATTTATTTGAAGACGCTAATGAAATTTTAGGATTTCATATTACAGATATTATGTTTGAAGGCACTGCAGAAGCTTTAAAAGAAACTAAAGTAACACAACCTGCTATCTTTTTACATTCTGTAATATTAGCTAAAACATTAGGAGAATCTTTTAAACCAGATATGGTTGCAGGACACTCTTTAGGTGAATTTTCCGCATTAGTTGCTAATGGCGCTTTAACATTTCAAGATGGTTTAAAATTAGTATCACAACGTGCTTTAGCTATGCAAAAGGCTTGCGAAATGCAACCAAGTACTATGGCTGCTGTTTTAGGTCTAGAAGACGATATTGTTGAAAAAGTATGTGCTACAACAGACGGTATTGTAGTTGCTGCAAATTACAACTGCCCTGGGCAATTAGTAATCTCTGGAGAAATTGACGCTATTAATGCTGCTTGCGAAACTTTAAAATCTGAAGGTGCACGTCGTGCTTTAGTATTACCTGTTGGTGGTGCGTTTCATTCACCAATGATGGAACCTGCAAGAGAAGAACTAGCGGCTGCTATTGAAAACACAACATTTAGTAAACCAAACTGTCCTATTTATCAAAATGTAACAGCAAGTGCTATTATAGATGAATCGGAAATTAAGGCAAATTTAATATCTCAATTAACTGCTCCTGTTCGTTGGACGCAATCTGTACAGCAAATGATTACTGATGGCGCAAGCTTATTTACAGAAGTTGGTCCTGGTAAAGTATTACAAGGTTTGGTTAGAAAAATAAATAGAGAGGCACAAACGGCTTCGGCAACATTTCAAAGTAATTCTTAATGAGCTCTAGATCTCTTTTTATAAGTTTCCTTATTGTTTTAAATATTGTATTAGACCAAGTGTCTAAAATTTGGGTTCGAGCAGATGTTATTGCAGGTAGTAGAACAGAGCTTTTAGGACAATACTTATCATTACATAATGTAGAAAACGATGGCGCCTTTTTAGGTTTAGGCGGTGATTTTAGTCCTGTATTAAAAATAATATTACTTAATGTATTACCAATAGTCGTATTACTGTTTGTACTCATTCATATTTTTAAGAATAAAGACTTAGACAAGGCTTCTGTAATTGGTTTTGCTTGCATTATTGGTGGTGGTGTTGCTAACATTTACGATAGAATATTATACGGTTCTGTTACCGATTTTCTACATATTGATTTAGGTGGTGTTTTTAGAACAGGAATTTTTAATGTTGCAGATATGTCTGTAATGGTTGGAATGGGCTGTTTATTATTGTCTAGTTTTAGGAACAGAAAAAAGAAGCCTCAAGAAGAAGAAAGTATTGCTTAATAAGCATGTATTTTAGAATATAAAAAACCTCGATTGATATCGAGGTTTTTTATATTCTATTTTCAAAATGGTCTACACTATTCTATAATACAGAAGCCATCATTTATTTTTTATAGACCTTACCTTCTTTCATTACAAAAACTATGGTCTCCATAGTTTTTATTTTTTCTAAAGGATTATCGTTAGTTGCAACTATATCTGCAATAAAACCAACTTTAAGTTTACCTATTTCGTTTTCCATACCTAATAGTTTAGCATTGGTAATGGTTGCGCTTTGTATCGTTTCTATCGCTGGCATTCCTGCTTCCATCATATAACCAAATTCTTTACCGTTATTTCCATGTTTAAATACTCCTGCATCTGTACCAAAAGCAATTCCTACACCTTTTTTATAGGCTTTTCCAAAAGTGCCCTGTATTTTTGGTCCTACTGCTAATGCTTTAGGTACAATAATATCTGGGTAAAACCCTTTTATTTTCGCCTTCTCTTCTACTTCTTTTCCTGCTGTTATAGTTGGCACCAAATAGGCATCATGTTTTTTCATAAGCTCCATAGTTTCATCGCTCATATATGTACCATGTTCTATAGTTTTAACGCCTCCTAAAATGGCGCGTTGCATACCTTCATCTCCATGGGCATGTGCTGCTACATGCATTCCGTAGTCTTTTGCTGTTTCGCAAATAGCTTTAACTTCTTCTAATGTAAATTGTGGATTACTTCCGCTTTTAGCCACACTTAAAACACCTCCTGTTGCTGTTATTTTAATGCAATCTGCTCCGTTTTTATAACGTTGTCTTACTGCTTTTTTAGCATCGTCTACACTATTAACAACACCTTCTTTTGGGCCTGGGTTTCCCATTAAATCTTTCCTATTGCCGTTAGTTGGATCGGCATGTCCTCCTGTAGTTGCTAGAGATTTTCCTGCTGTAAACACTCTTGGACCTTCTACTTTACCTGAGTTAATAGCATTTCTTAAAGCGATATTAACACCACTTCCGCCTAAGTCTCTTACCGTTGTAAATCCTGAATACAGCGTTTCTTTTGCAAAAACTGTAGAATTGAATGCAATATCTGCTTCATCTAATGTGTATTTTTCTAAATAACGTTTGGGGTTACTTTCGCCTTCTAAATGCACATGCATATCTATAAGACCTGGCATAACTGTTTTAGATTTTAAGTCTATTACTATAGCATTAGCATCTTTAGGTTGGGTATAACCATTATTAATGGCTATAATTTTATTGCCTGAAACGACTATTGTTTTATTCGTTTCTACTGTTCCTTTTTCGGTATTTATTAGTTTACCACAATGCAAATACGTGTCTTGTGCATTAATAGTTATTGAAAATAATACTGCTAAAAATAAAATTAAACGTTGCATAGAGTTATAGTTTTTGTTGCCAGTTCCAGGCGGATTTCATAGCATCGTCTAAAGACGATTCTGCTGTCCAACCTAAAACGGTATTTGCTTTTGTAGTATCGGCATAGGCAGAAATAACATCGCCTTTACGTCTGTCTACAATTTTATAATTCAATTTTTTATTTGAAACACGTTCAAAAGACTTTATGACTTGTAAAACAGAACTTCCAGTTCCTGTTCCTAAGTTAAAGACTTCAAAATTGGTTTCATTGTTATCGTTTAGTAATCTTTGTAAAGCTACTACATGTGCTTTTGCTAAATCTACTACATGAATATAATCTCTAATACAGGTACCATCTTCGGTTGGGTAATCGTTACCGAATACTGAGAGTTCTTCTCTTATACCTTGTCCTGTTTGTGTAATATAGGGCACTAAATTTTGTGGTACTCCTATTGGTAATTCTCCTATTTTTGCCGATTTGTGTGCACCTATTGGGTTAAAATAACGCAAGGCTATTGCTTTAAAATCTGGCGTTACTTTACAAATATCTTCTATAATATTCTCTCCTATTTTTTTTGTATTACCGTAAGGTGACTCTGCTGGTTTAATTGGTGCGTTTTCTGTTATAGGCATAGTGTCTGCTTGACCGTAAACTGTACAGGAGGAACTAAAGATAAAATTAGAGTGCTCTAATTTATTTAGTTCTTGTAATACATAAACCAAAGTGTTAATATTATTTTCGTAGTACATTAATGGATTCTCTACACTTTCGCCAACGGCTTTACTTGCAGCAAAGTGTATAACACCTTTTATATCTTGATGTGCTCTAAAAAAATCTTGTACTTTGGCTTTATCTTTTAAATCCAGCTTAATAAAAGTTGGGGCTTGATTTGTTATAGATATTATATTTTCTAATACTTTTATGGAGGCATTGGAAAGATTATCTATTATAACTACCTCGAATCCTGAGTTTTGAAGTTCTACTACTGTGTGTGAGCCTATAAATCCTAATCCGCCTGTTACTACTATTTTCATGTATTTATAATACTGTTTTAGGTGTTACATGGAACTTGCCAATAGTTAATTGGTCTAGAACTTGCGAGAAGGATGGAAGCGGCATCCTTTTAAATGCACTATTTTGAGTTTCTACGAAAAATAGTGCATTTAAAAGATACAGCGGACAGCCTGACTTTTGCTTTTTTCGAGCAAAAGACTCGCCCTAATTATTATCTATAAAATCTATTACTGTTTTTGTTATAAACGCTATTTGCTCATCATCTAACTCGGTATGCATTGGCAGAGAAATAACTTCTTTTACTAATTGATTTGTTACCGTAAAGTCTTCTTCTTTATAACGTGTGTCAATATAGGCTTTTTGTTTGTGTAATGGTATTGGATAATACACACCACACGGAATACCTTGCTCATTTAAATGTTGTACTAGAGCATCTCTATCACTTCCTACTATTTTAAGTGTGTATTGATGAAATACATGACAGTCGCAGGTATCGCAAATACCTTCACAACCATTTACTGTTTTTGGCGTTATTATTTTTGGATGATTAACAAATGCTGCTGTATATTTTCTAGCGGCTTCTCGTCTAGCATTATTATACGTATCTAGATTTGGTAATTTGGCATCTAAAACTGCTGCTTGTATAGAATCTAAACGCGAATTTACACCTACTACATCGTGATGATAACGTTTGTACATCCCGTGATTTACAATACCTCTAATGGTATGTGCTAAATCGTCGTCGTTTGTAAAAATAGCACCGCCATCACCATAACACCCTAGATTTTTAGATGGAAAAAACGATGTTGATGCCACATGTCCTATTGTGCCAGACATGGCTTTTTTACCGTCACTGTATTTATATTTTGCTCCTATTCCTTGAGCATTATCTTCTATAATATAAAGGTTGTGCTCTTCTGCAATAGCCATTAAGGCTTCCATATTAGCACATTGTCCAAATAAATGCACAGGAACTATAGCTTTAGTTTTTGGAGTGATTGCTTTTTTTACAGCATCTATATCTATATTAAACGTTTCTGCATCTACATCTACTAATACTGGTGTTAGGTTTAATAGCGCAATAACTTCTACGGTAGCCGCAAAAGTAAAATCGGCAGTAATAACTTCGTCTCCGGGTTTTAAGCCTAGTCCCATCATTGCTATCTGCAATGCATCGGTTCCGTTAGCACATGGAATAACATGTTTTACGCCTAAATAGGTTTCTAGATTTTTTTGAAATTGATGAACCTTTGGCCCATTTACAAATGCTGTAGTTTCTAAAACTTCTTGTATAGATTCGTTTACAACATCTTTTATACCTGCATACTGACCTTTAAGGTCAACCATTTGAATTTTTTTCATACCATACGAAATTACAAAATTCATAAATGTTAAACAATGAATTATGTATTTTAGCGCAAACGTTTTTAAAATTGAATATACTTTATACTTTAGGGGTTTATCTTGCTGGCTTTGTACTGCCTTTTATTGCCTTGTTTAACATTAAGATAAAACTAGGGGTTGAAGGCCGTAAAAAAGCATTTAATGCTTTAGAATCTGAATTATCTAAAACCGATAAAACATTATGGTTTCATTGTGCTTCGCTTGGTGAGTACGAACAGGGACTTCCTGTTTTTGAAGCCTTGAGACAACAGTATGCTACCCATAAAATTGTGTTATCGTTTTTCTCACCTTCGGGTTACGAAATACGAAAGAACTCTCCTATTGCCGATGTGGTTATTTACCTTCCATTGGATACACCTAGTAATGCTAAACGTTTTTTAAATATAGTACATCCTGAATTAACCGTTTTTGTTAAGTATGATATCTGGCCTAATGTTTTAAAGGAATTAAAAAAACGTGAATTAAAAGCGATTTTAATTTCTGCTGCTTTTAGAGCGAACCAATCGTTTTTTAAATGGTATGGCAAACAAACTCGAGAAGCGTTATTTGCTTTCGACCATATTTTTACACAAAATGAACATTCTAAAGTGCTTTTAGAGCAAATAAATTACACAACAACTTCAGTCTCTGGAGATACGCGCTTTGATAGAGTTACAAATCAATTAAACCAGAATAATACTATTGGTTTTATTGAAGACTTTAAACAAAATAAATTATGTGTTGTAGTTGGTAGTTCTTGGCCTGAAGACGAAAAATTATTAGTGAGCCATATTAATACAGAGGCTTTAACTAGCACTAAATTTATTATTGCGCCTCATAATATTAAAACAAATCAGATTAATCATTTAAAAGAAAGTATTAATAGGTCTTGTATTTTATTTTCTGAAAAGGAAGGAAAAGATTTAAGCAACTACCAAGTTTTAATTCTAGACACTATTGGTTTATTGAGTAAGGTGTATAATTATGCCGACATTGCTTACATTGGCGGTGCAATGGGGTCTACAGGTTTACATAACACTTTAGAAGCTGCTGTTTTTGGAGTCCCTATCATTATAGGTAATAATCATGAAAAATTTCCTGAGGCACAAGAAATGATAAACCATAATGGATTGCTATCTATAAGCAATCAAACAGAACTAAATAGCGCACTTAACGCTTTTGTTTCTAACACAGAAAAGCGCTTGTCTTTTGGAAAGCAAAATGAACTCTACATAAAAAAAAATAAGGGTGCTGTAGTCCAAATTCTTAATTTTTTACGTATTTAAACTATAATATTTGTCCTTTATCGACTAAATGTTAAAATTTGTTAAAAAAAAAGGCCGTTTTTAATTTTCAAAATGTTAATTTCACGGCTCATTAAAAACTTAGACCAATGAAAAAATTATTATTAAGTGCTGCTTTATTACTAGCACTAAGTGTATCATTCACATCATGTAGAGACGTAAAAGACAATGCAGATGCTGCTGGTGATGCTATTGAAAATGCTGCTGATGCTGCTGGAGAAGCTGTAGATAATGCTGCTGATGCCGCTGGTGAAGCTGTAGACAATGCTGCTGATGCTGCTGATAAAGCTGTAGATGCTGCTGGAAATGTTGTGGAAGATGCTAAAAATATGGCTGGTGATGCTGTAGATGCAACTAAAGATGCTGCTGATAAGGCTGTAGACGCTGCTGACAAAGCTGTTGGAGATGCTAAAGATGCTGCTGTTGATGCTGCAGATAAAGCTACTGATGCTGCTGACAAAGCTGTAGACGATGCTAAGAAAAAATTAGACGGATTAAAGAAAGAGTAATTTTTCTTTACATAATTATAGAAAAGCCTTTGTACATACAAAGGCTTTTTTTGTTTCTAAATTTAATCTTTATTACTACTATTTAAATTTTTAATTATAATGTTATTTATAGTTTTAATTTTATCCGTATTTTTGCAAGCGAATAATAAAAAGAGGAAGGATTTGACTGATTGCAACCTCTAGTTTCTAAATAATTAAGAAACGGTTTCGAAATTGCATTCGAAATTAAAAAATGCTAAAGGCAGTGTAAACTTCCTTCGACGTTTTCGTCAAATCCTCTGACTAAAATAATTTTATAGAATGGCATATTTATTTACTTCGGAAAGTGTTTCTGAAGGACACCCAGATAAAGTAGCAGATCAAATTAGTGATGCTTTAATTGATAATTTTTTAGCATTCGATGCTAACTCTAAAGTAGCTTGCGAAACTTTAGTAACTACCGGACAAGTTGTATTGGCTGGAGAAGTAAAATCGCAAACGTATTTAGATGTACAAAAAATAGCTAGAGATACTATTAATAAAATTGGCTACACGAAAAGCGAATATATGTTTGATGGTAATTCTTGTGGTGTTTTTAGTGCTATCCACGAACAGTCAGACGATATTAATCGTGGTGTAGATAGAGAGACTAAAGAAGAGCAAGGTGCTGGAGACCAAGGTATGATGTTTGGTTACGCTACCAAAGAGACTGAAAACTATATGCCTTTGGCTTTAGATTTGTCTCACAAAATATTAATTGAACTTGCCGAATTACGTCGTGAAAACAAAGACATTACATATTTAAGACCAGATTCTAAAAGTCAGGTTACTATTGAGTATAGTGATGATAATGTACCACAGCGTATCGAAGCTATAGTAGTGTCTACACAGCATGACGATTTTGATACGGATGAAGCCATGCTTGCTAAGATTAGAAAAGACATCGTGGATATTTTAATACCACGTGTAATAGCAAAGTTACCTGAACATTTAAGACCATTATTTAATAACGATATTAAATACCATATTAACCCTACTGGAAAGTTTGTAATTGGTGGACCTCACGGAGATACTGGTTTAACTGGACGTAAAATTATTGTAGATACTTACGGTGGGAAAGGCGCACATGGTGGTGGTGCTTTTTCTGGTAAAGACCCAAGTAAGGTAGACCGTAGTGCAGCTTACGCTACTAGACATGTTGCTAAAAATTTAGTCGCTGCTGGTGTTTGTGACGAAATTTTAGTACAGGTTTCTTATGCTATTGGCGTTGTTGAGCCTATGGGAATTTTTGTAGATACTTATGGAACTTGCCCTTTTAATATGACGGATGGTGAGATTGCTGATAAAATTGCTAAAATTTTCGATATGCGTCCTGCTGCTATTGAGTCTCGTTTAAAATTACGTAGTCCAATGTATAGCGAAACTGCTGCATACGGACACATGGGTAGACAAAACGAAACGGTTACCAAAACATTCTCTCAGCCTAACGGGGCTCCTAAAACAATGGATGTAGAATTATTTACATGGGAAAAACTTGACTTTGTTGATGCTGTTAAAGCTGAATTTGGATTGTAATCTTTATTAAAATATAAATAACATTAAAAAAGACCTTTCATAAAATGAAAGGTCTTTTTGGTTTTATAAACTATCTAAATAAATCCTGTGATAGTCAAAGAGGTTATACAAACAGTTTTACCACCTACAATCATATCAATCTATAAATGATATAGATTGCTTTAGTGAGCTTTATGTTTTTACTTTCAAAAATAGCCTCCTTTAAATTTTAATAATATACTTACATATTATCTGAAATAGATAATGTTTTTGTTTTAGCCCCAGTAGTGCCAGAAGTTGGGCTATATGTTATTAAAACACTTACAGAGTAAGCCTGTAATCCTCTAGTACTTTCGTACGCTTTATGAGTTGTTACAAAATCCTCAGAATTTTGATCGTAAGTAGAACCCTCTGTAACTGTCACTCCAGCTGCTGCCCAATTGTATTGCCAATCATTTTTACATTCGCACCTAAACCATCTACAGGTTTTTTTCTTTTTATTAATATCACATCTAATATATCTAATAGACTGAAAACCTGTTCGATGAGGGTTACAGACTCCTGTAGCGTTACTAATAATATAATTTTTCACTTTAGACTTTACAGCAAAGTATATTCCAAATTTTTCGTATTCCAACTTAACTTTTGCGGAATAAGCATCATCATTGTATGAGTAATCTAAATCATTACAGTTCTCTCTTTTATCTTCTCGCCCGCTAGCTGCTGGGCAAGCAGCTCTTGAGTTATTGTTTGTTCCATGTAGTTTTATACCTTCTGCAAGTTTTGTATTATTCTCTTCACAAAGTTCTAATAACTCCACTACATCATAACTAAAAGGCAATACAAATATTCCTACGTAACTATCATTACCTATAAGCATATTTTCAATTGTTTTTTCATCTGAATATTCTGAGACAAAAACCTTTTTAGAAATAAGATCCAACTTTACAATATATTTACCTAAACTAATAAAACCTTCTTCATTAATAAGGTCGTATATCTTATAATCTAAATCATCATCTTCTACATAGTTAACTAATTTTGAATTAGTAACTCCTTCCAACTTAGCATTTTTTAAAGAGGTAAATGATGAGGAACTAACAAAGGCGTTAAATCTCTGTTCATTATAATTATCAAAAATATCAGAATAATCATGTACACTATTAAAACTCAACATTTTTTGGTTAAGGGATACTGTATTCTCTTCTGTTAAAATACTTTTGTCTTCTGTACTACATGATTGTAATAGAAACAACACAAATATGAATACTAATGAATTAATCGTTTTTTTCATTTTTATTTATTTAAAAAATTCCACCTACTCTATTATAAAGGCTTTTCAGTTTCCGCCTTCGTTGCAACACATTATTAATTAATAACTTACATTAAATTTAGGAAAAAAACTGAGTTAGAACCAAGAGAACCTTCCTGTGATTTATAAATTGCAGGTGTTAAATAGTTAACTAAGGTATTTAGCGATAATGCTAATATTGTACTGTTAGCATAGGTATTTGTTTTTTACAATGCGTTTAGGAATCTTAATAAAACACTATTTTCTATAACAGTTACTTACCTCATTTCTAACTAAAAACTTTAATCAAACTGTGATTTCGCTAGTAGTTGATATCATTACATACCAGTTTAAGTTTGTAAAGTATCACTCTGTCTCCATTTCTATCGTATCTTTGTTTAGCATCCCTACATCTAATGGTTTGTTATAGAATTGATGCTATAGAAAACTCATTAACATAATTAGGTAGTCTATTAAGACAAATCAATCGATGAATTATTGGTTAAAGGCATTAAATAATTACTTAAGGTTAATAAAAGAATGAAAGACTATTTTATTAGGGTATTATTACAAATTTATAAAACTAAAAAAAGCACCAAACTAAGAACTATAATTAAAACGTTTTTAAAAGACCGAAAAATAGATTTAAAATACAGATCGTTTTCAGTTAATGTTAGTTCTAGTTCGGCTGTAGAGTTAAAGGTTCTTTTCGATGAATATGATGAAGCTATAATTTTAAACCTTATTGAGCTTTACAGCAGAAACAATTATAATTTTATAGATATTGGTGCAAATATTGGATTACACTCTTTAACAGCCGCTAGTTCAAACCCAAATATCGAAATATTTTCTTTTGAACCTGAACCTACAAATTTTCAAGATTTTTTAAATAACATTACTCTAAATAAATTTAAGTCTATTAGACCTTTTATGATGGGGCTTGGTAATGTAATAAAAAATGAAACATTATATATAAATGAAGCATGGAACAAAGGAAAACATTCCCTTAAAAACCAGTTTTCAACTAATAGCAAAGTGGTAATACCAATTTCTACATTAGATACTTTCGAGAACAATATAAACTCGAGTGATCTGTTTGTTAAAATAGATGTAGAAGGTTACGAAAAAGAAGTTATTGAAGGTGCTATTAACGTATTAAGCAACACTAAGGATATTGTTTTAAGTATAGAATTGGTAAGTGGTAATAACGAAGCGCAAGCCTGCCAAGATATTATTAATATTATAATGAGTTATGGTTTTGAAAAACTATATAAAATTAAAGACAGTAAACTTATTGAAGTTTCAAAGTATGAAGAAAGTGCTGATTATATTTTAATTAAAGGAGATCAATCTAAAGCTCTATTTAACGAACTTATAGGGAATTAATCTTCCGATTAATATTAATATCATTATTAAAACTTATTTAGAAACGCTGTTTCAAAACATTTTCAAAAAACAAAAAGTCTACATTTTCATGTAGACTTTTTAAGTTAAAGTGGGGAGAGCAGGATTCGAACCTGCGAAGACATAGTCAGCAGATTTACAGTCTGCCCTCGTTGGCCGCTTGAGTATCTCCCCAAAACCGGATGCAAATATAGTTTAGATTTATAAGTGTGCAAAATAAAAATAGCACCTTTTTTAAATAAATTTTAATAGCTATTGATAATGAATTACTTAAAAATAAAAAAGAGCCTTTTGTACGAAAGGCTCTTTTAAAAAACGTTATATATTGTATTAAATAGAAAACATTATAAGCTATAAATAACTCTAAACGTTAAAAATCTAGGCTGTATAAAGTACTCTGTTGCACTTACAGAAAAGGCTCCTACATTTGTATTGTTTTGCGCTTTTGTATTTAATAGGTTGGTTGCTTTTAGCTCATATTCTAACTTACTATCTGCATTTTTTCTATACGCTAAAGAGGCATTCCAAAACTCGTAAGTATTAATGGATTTCTCTTCGTCTCTAAAATCATTAAACGTGTAATCTGTTTTAAAGGTTAATGTTTTAAAGATTAATGCATCAAAATTTACAGAAGGTGCGTGTGTATAAAACTTAGAACTTGTTGTTCCTTGATTATTATCATTGATTCTATAGTTATATCTAATATCGAAATTTGGTGCTTTTCTAAAATTAGAACTAATTCCTAATATATAGTTCTGAGTAAAATTCTCATTACTAGATACTCTATTATTAATTAATTGATTAAACTTAGAATAGTTAAAGCTTCCTCTAATAGACGCCTTAATTTTACCAAAAGTACGTTGAAATCTACCTGAAGCATTAAAGCTTTCATCTGCAAAATCTGAATTTATAGAAGAACTTACATTAACAACACTTCCTGGTTGAAATAAAGAGGTATTTCTAATACGGTCTATATTTTTAGTATACGATAATATACCAAATACGTTAGTATAATTAAACAGATTAAAACTAAAGTAGTTTAAACTAACATTATGCGCTAATGCACTTTCTAAATTAGGATTACCAGAATATAGCGAATTGTAATTATTTAATACCAATCCACGTGCTAAATTAGAAATATCTGTAAACTGCGTTTGCATACGGTAGTTAAACTGAATCGTTTCACTCTTTTTAAGTTGTATTCGCATATTAAAATCTGGTAGCACTCTAAAGAAATTATCGGTAACTTTTGTTCCAAACTGTCTGTTAACGGCACTATAAGTATGTGCAGAAACCCCAGGAGTAAACGTAAAGATTCCTGTTTTAAAACGGTAGTGTGCTCCTAAATACACATCACTAAATGTATATTCTGCAGCATTTGTATCTAAGCCGTCATTAACGGTAGGTGTTGGGTCAAACTCGACTCCACTATCTAAAAACTGAAAGATATTGGTATTAAATTTCTGATTACTTAATATAGTACCTAACGTAAAATTAATATTACTTTTTGCATTTAATACATTCCAGTAATCGACCTTAGCATCTAATTGATTAGATTTTACACGTTTGTTTTGTGCTATATTATAATTAGACTGTAAACCATCTAAGCCCAAACCTGTAGCAGTAGAATCGTATGAATCTTGCATGTCTGGAGGCAAATTGTTATTAGCTGGATCATTATCTAGAACAGCATTATAAAAAGGATCCTCGTCTGCTATTTTATGTAATCCTTCAAAAGCAAAAATATTTTTCTCATCTAAGGTGTAATAATAGTTTAAGCTCTGGTTCACACTAAAAGGCTTAGCGTTTTCAATTTGATCAATATTACCTATTACGGTTGAGAACACATTTTGATTCTGACTTTCGTTAGATAATTTTCCTAAAATATCGTAATCTAATTGGTTATTAGTATTTGGCTGGTATCTAGCATTAAACTTTAATAAACCTTGATCACTACTTTGTCTCGTATTAGTTTCGGTATTTTCATTAGGAATATTTAAATCAGCATCTGTATACTGTACACTTCTATTTTCCTGAAGTCTCGTTCTACTACTCGTAAATATGGCAAATCCACCAACATCTAAAGCCTTGTTTGGTGATACATTAAAGTTAGCTGCACCAAACTTAGTATTAATATCTTTTGCTCTGTTATTTTGAAGACTTGCAAAATTTAACCCTGTATTACCAATATTAATATTGGTTCCACTACTTTGGCTAGGCGCATTAAATCCACCACTAAAATTGAAGAAGTCTCGACGTGTAAATGCTAATTCGCCTATATTATTTAAATCACCAATAAAGTTGATACTTTTCTCTGGACTGTAATAGAATAATTTTGGTTGCGCTATATACAATTTATTATCGTCTGCTGTACCTCCTCCTGCAGTAATATCTCCAAACCAGAAATTCTTTTTACCTTCTTTTAACTTAATGTTTATAGCTATATTATCTTGATTATTTTGTACGCCTTTTAATTGTCCAACTTCAGAAAAATTCTTTAAAACCTGTACTTTATCTACAGCATTTGCTGGAATATTTTTAGTAGCTAATTTAGAATCACCATCAAAAAACTCTTTTCCTTCAACTAATACTTTAGACACAACTTTTCCTTCTACTTCTATCTGTCCATCTGTGTTAATCTCTACTCCCGGTAATTTCTCTAATACATCTTCTAATTTCCGCTCGGTACCATTTTTAAAAGAATCCGCATTATAAATTAGCGTATCACCTTTTATAGTCACTGGCATTTCGTAAGTTAACTCAATCTCATCTAAAGCAGAATCATTTTGCAAGGTAAAGTCTTTTAAAATTGCCTCATCCTTGGTGTCTATAAACTCTTCTCTAGTTTTCATACCAATGTAACTAATCTGTACTTTGTATTTGGTATTTTTTTCTAATGACAGTTTATACTTTCCTTGCTCGTTAGTAATGCCATAAGAATCTAAAATATTAGTTACTTGATTAATAGCAACTACATTTGCTAATTCTAAAGGCGCTCCTAAACTATCTTTAACAACACCTTCCAGTTTCACTTGGGCAAACGTTGTACTAGTCGCTATTAAAAGCAACACTATAATTATTTTTTTCATTGATCTAATTGGTTTGTTAGAGAATTAAAATGAGATTAGTTACGTCTACCTCTTCCGCCACGGTTTCTACCACCGTACATCTCACGCATTTCTTCCATTTTCTTCTTGATGATATCGTTGTATTCTTGTTTTGTAACTTCTTTTCCTTTTTCTGGTTGCTTAATCTCAGTTTTCTCCGCTGGATTCATTACTATTTTTGAGCATAATAATGTTGTACGCCCTGCATTAACTTCTAATATTAAACCTGGAAGCCCCCAGTATTCTCCTGGACCTTGATTAACTGGAATTTGCATAGTGTACCAAGCTGTAACTTCTATTTCTTTTGGCACTTCTATTTCAGACATAAAATCTTTTGCTTTATTTTCTCCATCTGCAGTCGCTTCTACAGCTTTTCCTGTTACTCCTTCTTCCTTAGCTTCTTCTGTAGTTTCTTTTACGTCATCTTTACCTGTACTTCCACTAGCAGCTACACTTCTATTTCCTTTTTTCTCTGCCTTATCTTCGTCTTTCTTGTCTTCGTCTTTTTTACGTTTTCTACGCATATTAGAAAAATCCATTTCATCTACTTTCTTCATTGCTGTAGCCTTCATACACATATACTGACCAATTTGCTTGGTTTCTCCAGTCATTTTCCACTCAAGCTTTTGCAAGTCTTCTTTAATTAAAAACTGTTTTCCAAAAAACTCTTGATCTTGTAAAAACTGATTCTCTTTTACATTTTTATATTGTGCTCCTGCTGTAAAACTCCCCATCATTCTTCCAAAACCTCCTCTACCTCCTGGAGCTTCTAGTTTTTCTTCTTCTTTGTAAATAGATTCTGTTTTGTTAAATGTTAAAATGAATGTTTTTTCAAACATACTTTTCATTCTTTCCATTATCATTTTCTTACGCTCAGGGCTCATTTTTCGTCCGCCCCAACCATCTAAATCCATAGTTGTTTTAGATTGGTAAGTAGCTACACCTTGAAAGCTATCTTGGGCAAATGTAAAAGTTGATGCAAAAAGTGCTAAACAAGCAATTAGCGTTTTAGTAAAATTTAATCTCATTGTATTAAGTATTAGATTGAGTCTTAAGTTTATTATTTTCAAAAATACGACTATTAATAACCGTTAGACTCATTTAGACTCTTTATGTTACAGAGGGTTTAATCTTAATACGTTAAAATATTCTTAATTTTTTAAAACCAAAAATTATTATCCTCCTATACTAATACTAAAACTATTTCCACCATCTTGCTCTCTAGAGTACTGATTACTCATTTCCTCCATTTTTTTCTCTATAATAGCATCATATTTTTCTTGTGTTATTTCTTTACCTTTTTTAGGTTCGGTAATGTCTATTCTTTTCTTTGGGTTCAATACTATTTTACTACAAATTAAAGTTTCTCTTCCATCATTAACTTCTAATATTAAACCTGGTAAACCATGATAATTACTTGGGCCGTTATTTACAGGTATTTCTGTAGTATACCAAGCTGTAGTAATGTATTCTTCCATTTCTGGAGTTGCATCTTCTTCCTCTTCTTCATTTTTACTTCCATTATAACTAAAACTCGTTTTAATAACTTCTCGTTCTCTTGTTAATGTCGCTTTATAACAAGTATACTCTCCTATATTTTTAGTTTCACCTGTTAATTTCCAATCCAATGGCTTTAAAGCATCTTTTACTAAAAACAATTTACTAAAGGATTCATTCTGATTTGTAAAGCGACCTTCTTTTGTGTTTTTATACAAGACATCCGAGCCTCCAGTAGTTACCATTACCACCTGTATTCCTGATGGTTGCGGAGCTTCTAATTGTTCATCTTCTTTATAAATAGAAGCTTCTTTATTAAACGTTAATGTATAGGTTTTTTCAAACTGCTTTTTTAGCTGAGCCATTAACATCTCTTTCATTCCTGAATCTACTTGTGTACTGTCTAATTTAATATCTAACTTTCTGTGTGATTTATACGTTGCAACACCTTGAAAATCTTGTGCAAAAAGAACCGTAGAGCATAATACTGTTACTATTAATAATACTGTTTGTTTCATTTTTTTATATTTTAATTATTACACTACAAAGATGTCAATGTTATCTTATGTAGATAGTTAACCAGTGTTAACGTGTGTTAAGCCGTTGGTTTTCTTTACTTTTAACACTTACTTTTGACCTATGAATAGCAAAAAACTAAAATGGATTCTTTATGTAATTATAGTTGTCATAATAAGTACAATAGGTATTCAAGTATTCTGGAATTACAAAAATTACCAAACCAATAAACAGCAGCTTATAAACGATGTACAAATTAGTTTAGACAATGCCGTAGATGGGTATTTCGAAAATTTAGCAAAGGAGCAAACGACTAGTTTTATTATGCGTAGTGACCATTATTGCGATTCTACTTGTAACCATAAACAGCTTGACACTATAATAAATAATTTAAATATTATTACAGACTCTATCACTGGTTTTAACATGGGCGAAAATTTTAATATTTTCCAAACAGAAACTAACGATTCTATTTTCGCAAGAATTAGTCACAGTAAATCTCCTTTTAGCTTTGAAAGTATAGAAACAGATACGCTATGGAATACTTATAAAGATTCTATGAGTTCTAAATTTGAACAGTTAACCTCTAAAATTGTTATTTCTATTACTAATGATACTTTACAGCTAAAACGTATAGATTCTCTATTAAAATTAGAGTTGCAACGTAAAAACCTTAATTTAAATCATGGATTAAGTTTTAAAGAGTCACAATTCCATAATCATCAGTTTTTTAATACTCCGGCAATAGATTCTACTGCACTGCAAACAACATCTAAGTCTATGTTTTTACCAGAGTCTAGCACTTTAAAGGTTTATTTTAACAACGAAACCAAAATTATACTAAAACGCATTCTTTCTGGCATTCTAATTTCTATACTACTGATTTTAGCCGTTATTAGCTGTCTTATATATATGCTTAAAATTATTAAGCATCAAAAAGAACTTGCCGAAGTAAAAAACGATCTAATCAGTAATATAACGCACGAGTTTAAAACACCAATAGCTACCATTAGTGTTGCGCTAGAAGGCATTAAAAACTTTAATGTTATAGACGACAAGATTAAAACAAAATCTTATTTAGACTTATCTACCAATCAGCTTTCTAAACTAACGCTTATGGTAGAAAAACTTCTAGAAACCGCCACGTTAGATAGCGACAATTTAGAGTTGAAAAAAGAAACCATAGATATTGCTAATATTTTACAGCTTATTGTAGAAAAGCACAAAATGCAAACCCAAAACAAAACAATACAATTTAAGACCTCTACAGAAACGGTTTTAACCAAAGTAGATAGCTTTCACTTTGAAAACGCTATAAATAATATCATTGACAATGCTATTAAATATGGAGGAGATGTTATTGAAGTAAATATTCTAGAACAAGACAACACAATAGACATTTTAATAACCGATAACGGTAACACACTTACGCAAGCCAATATTAATCAGATTTTCGAAAAATTCTATCGCGTACCAAAAGGAAACACTCACGATATAAAAGGATTCGGGATTGGACTTTATTATACTAAGAAGATTATCGAAAAACACGATGGCTCTATAGCTGTTTATTTAAAAGACAATACCACATTTAAAGTAATTATACCCAAAACATAAAGCATCTAGCCATTAACATTATTATGAACACACAACACAAAACCACTATACTTTTAGCAGAAGACGAACCTGCTTTAGGCCAGATTATAAAAGAAAGTTTAGAAACCAGAAACTTTAACGTACTACTTTGCAAAGATGGCGAGAAAGCACTGGCAACATACAAAAGCGAGCAACCAGAACTTTTAGTATTAGATGTTATGATGCCTAAAAAAGATGGTTTTACATTAGCTAAAGATGTTAGAGCCATAGACAATAATATTCCTATTATATTTTTAACTGCAAAATCGCAAACACAAGATGTTGTAGAAGGCTTTACTATTGGCGGTAACGATTATTTAAAAAAGCCTTTTAGCATGGAAGAATTAATTGTGCGTATTAATAATTTATTGCAACGTACAGTCATTCAAAAAACGTCCGAAATACTAAAAATTAGTCATTTCACCTTCGATTTCCCAAAACAAACATTACAATACAAAAACGAAGAGACAAACCAATTAACCCATCGCGAAGCTCATTTATTATTTCATCTTATTAAAAATAAAAATCAAGTATTAGACCGCTCTCTAATACTTACAAAACTATGGGGAAACGATGATTTTTTCAGCGCCAGAAGTATGGACGTATTTATAAGTAAGCTACGAAAAAAACTAAAACAAGACGATACTATACAAATAATTAATGTGCGTGGCTTTGGTTATAAATTAGTCTATTAACTTAATATTCTCACATCAAACTCAGATTATTAAAAATTGGTTTAGTTTTTGTAATTTGCCTAACCATGAAAATTACATACATACTATTATTTGTAGCCTGTTTCGCTTTTAGCCAAGAAACACTAACAGTAGAACCCTTAGATAAAACCGCATTCTCTGGAGATAATATTGTTAGCGTAGATAATTTTAAAACTCAGTTTTACATTCAAGATAATACATTTATAGCTAAAAGAACACAAGGCGATTTAAAATACAGTAACATTCAACTTGGTAATATTAGCTCTATAAACACCTTTAATCCTTTAAAAATAAATCTATTTTATAAAAACTTTAATACCGTTATCATTCTAGATAATAGATTAGCCGAAATCTATAAATTAGACTTTAACACCCTTACACCATACAAAAACGTAACGCATATCTCTACAGGAAGCGACAATACACTATGGCTTTTTAATCAAGACACTCAAATTTTAGAACTCTTCGATTATAAAATAAATAAAACAAGAGCCGTTACACTACCGATAAAAAGTAAAGTACTAGACATAGCGAGTAATTATAACAATTGTTGGTTGCTTACCAAAGACTATTTATATGCATACAATTATTTTGGAAGTCTATTATATAAAATAGAAAACGACGGATTCACAACATTAAAGGAAAACAACGACAATCTCGTTTTACAAAAAGACAACAGCCTATTTTATCGCGATAGAGACACCAATAACATAATCCCTATTTCGCATCCTAATTTGTTAATAAAACAGTTTTTTGTAACCAACGAAATCCTTTATATTTACGCCGATGAATTTCTTCATCGCTACCAATTAAAAAAGAAATAAATATGCACGTTGCCATTGCCGGAAATATAGGAGCAGGAAAAACTACGCTTACTAAACTATTAGCAAAACACTATAACTGGGAAGCTCAATTAGAAGATGTAGTAGACAATCCTTACTTAGATGATTTCTACAACCAAATGGAACGTTGGAGTTTTAACCTACAAGTTTATTTCTTAAACAGTCGTTTTCGTCAAGTATCACAAATACGAGAAAGCGGAAAAGACATTATACAAGACCGTACTATTTACGAAGATGCGCATATTTTTGCACCCAATCTTCATGCTATGGGTTTAATGACAAATCGCGACTTCGAAAACTATAAATCACTTTTCGATTTAATGGAAGGGTTTGTACAAGGACCAGACTTATTAATTTATTTACGTAGCTCTATTTCTAATTTAGTCTCACAAATTCATAAACGTGGACGCGATTACGAGAACTCCATAAGTATCGATTATTTAAGTCGTTTAAACGAACGTTACGAAGCTTGGATTACTGGCTATAACAAAGGCAATTTACTTATTATAGATGTAGATAATTTAGACTTTGTTTCTAATCCAGAAGACTTAGGAAGCATTATTAATAGAATCGATGCCGAAATTAACGGACTCTTCTAAACATTACACTATTATTTGGGCGTTACCACAAGGGTCACGCTATCCACTATATCTTTTTTGTGCATAAGCGCACACAAAAAAGGATACCGCTACAACTACGAAGCAATCACGATTTCTTTCTAAATAATATAGATGAGTAATCGCTAACGCAGTACTTAGTATAATAGTGCATACATTTTATTTTATAAAGCCACTGTTTCTAGCATGTGCAATAGCCTGCTCGCTATTCTCCACCAATAACGCAGGTGTTGTTTTATAATTATCTAACAAACCTTTAACCCTAATAATTTTCTTTTTATGGTTAACGCTTCTTAAGTAAATAGCTTTAATTCTATCAGGAAACTGTTCTGCTATTTCAATATAAATATCTGGATCATGTTCGCCACTATCTCCAATTAATATAAACGATAAATCTGGATACGTTTTTAGCACATTTAAAATCTCTCTCTGTTTTCTTGGTTTTTCCGAGCTTGGTTTTCGTTTTAAAATATCTCCAAAACTCCTTAATAAAATGGGCCCTTTAGGAAAATCATTTTGTTTTAAAAACAACTCTAAATATCTATACAAGTTCCATGGACTATGGCTTACGTAAAAAATAGGATTAATACTATTTTTAGAAACGCCACGATGTAACATTTGGTAAAACTTAGCAGCACCCTCAAGCGGTAATCTACTTTTTGCAGCCTTAAAAAAAGTATTAAATAATAAACGCCATTTTAAAGTAGAAGCAACACCGGTATACAATATAGTATCATCAATATCGCTAATAACACCAAACTCTGCTGCTTTCGAAGGAATTAAAACCTTAACAGGAAACTTATTATTATTCTGGATTTCTCTTTTTAAATTTAAATCACTGTATGCAATTTCACATGTTAACCAGCCTTCATTACACACATATTCCTTTAAATTTTCTAAGTCTGCTTTAACTTTAAAATAGCCTTTATAGTTTGTTTTCGTTTTAACAATACTACCGTTTGGCAATGTTATCTCCAATGGTGTATTTCTAACTTCATCACTCTCTAAACGTTTCCATGTATTTATTAAAAGTCTAAACCAGCTTTTATCTTCTAAATCTATAGATTCATCTTCTAAAGCTCTGCCTCTTAGGTAAAAATGCGCATCGCTTCCATAACTATTAAAAGTTATAATTTGAAGAGGGTCTCTTTTAAAAATGGGCATGCTCTTTTTTCAGTTTAAATAATAACTACTCTTTAAGTTTGTATAGCTAATTAATTATAAATCTATATAAAAATAAGTCGCAAAACAATTTTCATCTTACACTTTTATTTCTAGTATATTTTAAATAATTTATGCTTTCTAAATTTAACTACTGTTTATGCTCAATCTTTTAAAGAAAATACCTTCAACTCCCGCACCAATTTTTGTAACCTTAAACTTCAATTTAAAAGATTTAAAGTCAATTATAGAAACAACTATTCAGCTATTAAACAATACACATTATAAATGTACTATTGCTTCAAACAAACTTATTTTAGATTACAATATAAAGGAAGATAAAGAGACCATAAGCTCTAACAGACTTCAGTTTATAAAAAACGACAATGTTATTTATGTTACCGAAGAACAATCTACATTAGAGTTAGCCACATATAAAGAGACTAGCATCCCATCTAAGTCCGAAATAAAAAACAATAGTATTTTTAAAGCTATACAAGACCATATTTTAAATCTTCAAGATGATGATTTGTATGCTTTACATAATAGTAATGCATTAGCCTACGTTCAAAATCCAGATGCATTTACTAAAAATTATATTTTTCATCAATTACTACCTGATGAATATGTACTAAGTATCCTAAATATTAGTTCTATAACGTTTCAAGATACTGTAGAGCATTCAAAGGACACTATTTGGTATTTTGTATTAACATCTCATAGAGTTTTGCTTATTGGTAATAACAATACTGCTATGCAAACTATCGATATTTCTAACGATAACTTGCTACTGCATGAAAAGAGAGGTAAAGATTTAATAGAATCTAAAACATTTTCTTTCTATACCGAATTTATGAACGACAGCCAGTACGTTGCTATATTTCCTGCTGTACTAACCGAAGGGCAGCGTCTTTCAGTTTTTGCAGATTGTATTCTAAAGGACTCTAAAGCCAAAGCGAAGGTTTTAGATTTAGCTTCAAAATGCTATGCTATTACATATAATACAACTTCAAATACTATTGATGATTTAAAGAGTAATTGCATTACGCATTTAAAGAGTTTTCAAATTAAGAAAGAAGATACCGAGGCTTTACTTTCAGTAATAAAAACCTTTAGCTCTAAGGCGTCTTTTGGCAATGATTTAATTCAAACCTGTATCGATTGGGATTTAAATTATAAAGAACAACACAAACTTTTTAATCTCTTACTAGATTTAAAAGACCAAATAGCCATTCAAAATTCTATAACTTTTTGCGATTATTTTAAACCTCTATTTTTAAAAGAAGAATCCAAAGCAGATGCTATATTCGAATTTAATTTAACCTACGGAAAACTTCTAGCTACAGCAGAGCGTTATGAAGATGCTATTTACACATACAAAAGTATTTACGAGACCCTACCAGACGATAGTATTGCAGACTTGCTACCTACCGACACAACAAATATATTACAAGGTGAAGGCGGACAACAATTAAAGATTATACTTTTGGAGTCTATTTTAAATTGGCAACAAAAACAAAACGTAAGTACTCGTGATACTGATTTAAAACTCGCGCAATTACAACCGCTTTTAAACAATAGATTACGTGCATTACATACTAATGATACGATTAAACAAAAAGCAATAATTATTGAGGAAACACTGTATTTTAAAGATTTAAAATATCATGATTTAAAGTACACAAAGGCTAGTTATAACCGTTTAGTAAAAAATGAAATATTAAAAGATGTTGTACCTGAATGTTTTAAATATGCTACTGGTTTCTTCGATTCTTTAAACGGTTATATTGCCTCTATTCAATCGCCTAATTATGATGCTGTTATTTCTTTTTCCGATAAACTAACTGCGACTAATTATCCTAATGTATATAAAACAATAACAAACATGTGTTATGCACTTAGCATAGATACCCCTGAATGTTATATAGGACGCGCAAATTATTCTGATGCTATTATAGGTGTTGAAGGTAAACCGCCTTACTTAATTATTGGTGTTGATTTTATTGAAGCTGAAAGCTCTAAGCAGTTAAACACTAATGAACTTAAATTCTTAGTAGCTATAGAGTTAGCTCATATTTACTTTGAACATACCAAAATAACGTCTACAGATGTTTGGCGTGGTGCTGCTGAAAAAGGTTTTTCTTTTCTTACAACGGTATTAAGTATTATTCCATTTGCTGGTAGTATTGGTAATTTATTAGGGAACCTATCTAATGTAGATAAGTATGCTAAAATTATTAAAAATGTAGAAAAGGCTACCAATATTGCAGAAAAAGGACAAAATATTCTTGATGTTAGCGAAAAGCTAAATATTAATTTAATGGGAAGTAGCTCTAACGATGAAAACCAGTCGCAAAACTTACTAATTACCTCTAGATTAATGGAAATTATAGCAGATAAGGTTGCGTTATTATTCTGTAATGATTTACAGGCTGCTATAAAAGGAATTATACTAAGTTATTCACCTCTTCAAAAAGAATTGGAAACCATAAAAAGTTATGGTTTGTACAATGTATTAGATCGTAAAAATGAAGATGGTAGTTTCCGCTACCAAGAGTTAATTATTAGAATTAGAAGTTTATGTTCTTTTTATCTTTCGGATGCTTTTGAAGATTTAAAGAAGACTTTGTATCAAGTTTAGTGAATAAAAAACAAGTATATTATAGTTCGTACCAATTTGAGAACGGCAATGAGAAAACCAATATTTTTAGCTTTAATTTTAGTAATTCTTTCTTGCCAAAGTAAGACATCTAAAAATATGGAATCGAATACTAAAATGGAAATTATCAAACCTAAAAAATTAGTGCTTAACGATACCATTGTTTATTTAAGTGGAGATAATGACTTAGCTCTAATAAAACTGACTTTAATTCCAAATGGAACTTTTGATTTTTATATGAGTATTTATTCTGAACCTATGCAGGACTCTGAACCTGAATCTGACTTAATAAACTCAAACGGAACTTGGAACGGAAATGAAAAAACTTTATCGCTAAACTTTGCGGAACGAAAAAAAGACACACTGAATTTAAATGACCTTTTTGACTCAAGTTATAAAGAAGGAAATGAATTTAAAATTATTAATAAAAACACCATTGAGATAGACTATTCTTTGAATAAATTAAATATTTGGGGAATTAGTTGTCACAAATCTGAAAAATAAAAACTGGTAAAAAATTGCTACTTTTCCTGAACCAATTCTTGAATGGAAATTTGAGATTAAACTGAAAAAATAAAACAAGAATCTCTACTCACCCTAAATAATTACAAATATTTACTATTTTAGTTGATTTAGTTAATATTTATAAACCATTGGATAATAATATAAATGGAAAACACACCAAAAAAAGGTCTTCAGGGATTAATAGAAAATTGGCAAAGTGATTTAATTGCAGCGGTAAGTGTAGCTCTTATTGCTTTACCCCTTTCACTAGGTATTGCTTTAGCAGCTGGAGCCCCAGCAATGGCTGGTATCTTTTCAGCAATTGTTGGAGGTGTTGTCACCACTTTTTATCGAGGAGGGCACATATCTGTCAACGGTCCTGCAAAAGGCGTTATAGGCGTTATACTTTTAGGCATTGCATTAATGGATGATGGTTCGGGCCAAGCTTTTAATTATGTATTGGCGGCAGTGGTTGTTTCTGGTGCATTGCAAATGCTATTGGGACTATTAAAGTTGGGGCGATTAGCAGATATCTTTCATAGCTCTGTAATTCACGGAATTTTGGCAGCCATCGGAATCATCATATTTGCAAAACAAATCCATGTTGCAATGGGTACACATTCAGATAGTCCGAACATTGTACAAAATCTTATCGATGCTGTTTTATACTTACCCCAAGCTAATCCTTTTGTATTAATTATTGCTTTAACTGGGTTACTTTTATTATTGTTTCAGTCTAAAATTAGTAATCGCTTTTTTCATCTTTTGCCTGCACCAATGTGGGTTATAGCCCTTTCTATACCTTTTGTCTATGGATTTAATTTCTTTGATCAACAAACACTTTCATTCTTTGGAAAAGCATACGAAGTAGGACCTCATCTATTGTTAGACATTCCCGATACTATTACAGATTCGATAATGCACCCCAACTTTAGTAAAATTAATACATTAGAATTCTGGACTACCGTATTTTCCATTTTAATCATAACAAGTATTGAGTCTTTAGCCATAGCAAAGGCAGTAGACAAAATTGACCCTTACAAACGAAAGACAGATTTAAACAAAGATTTAACTGGTATTGGATTAAGCACAATGGCTGCTGGTTTAATTGGAGGTTTACCAATCATTGCTGTAATTATTCGAAGTACTGTAAATATTCATAATGGTGCAAAAACAAAGTGGTCTAATATGTATCAAGGACTTTTATTACTGCTTTTTATAGTGGTATTAAGCCCAATAATGAGACAGGTACCACTATGCGCTTTCGCTATTTTATTAGTATATACTGGGTTTAAGTTGGCATCACCTGCTGTTTTTAAACAAGTTTACAATCAAGGCACTGAGCAACTCATATTCTTCATTGCAACGATGATCTTAACCCTGTACACCAATTTATTAATTGGTTTACTTGGCGGGTTATTATTGGCTCTAGTCTCACACATGTTATTGGCTAAGGTGCCCATCTCTCAATTTTTTAAAATGGTTTATAAATCACGTACAAAATTAATAAAGCTATCGGATGATAGTTTCGATTTAAAAATTAGAGGGATTGCTAATTTTTTAGGCATTATAAAAATTGATAAACTGGTCGCTCAAATTCCTTCTGGAGCAGATGTTAATATTGATTTATCTGAAACCAGATTGGTAGGCATGACCTATATGGATTATTTGGTAGAATACTTAAAGACACAACGATCTACAGGCGGAAAAGTCTTTATAACTGGATTAGATTCGCATGTTTCATCATCTACGTATAATAAAGCTTTAAAAATTAGTTTAACCGGCTCTACTGATAAATTATCGCAAAGGCAAAAACGATTACGAAATTTAGCAACTGAGAAAGATTATCAATACGCGAGTCAAGTAGATTGGAATACGATTTATCTAAAAAAGTTTCACTTTTTTGAAATTAGACCTATTGAACGCAAATACAATTGCCTTAAAGGAACGTTTAAAGATTTAGATGTGTCTTGGGAGATTGCAGATGTCACATTCAATGAAGGCCAGGCTTTTACAGCCGAAACATTTAATACAACTCTAATGGTTTTAAAATTGAATAAACGAATACCCGTTTTCACCATGGAGAAGGAAGCCGTATTAGAAAAAATATTTGACCGAGTGATGGCATTTACGGGTTATAAAGACATTGATTTTGCCATGTATCCAGATTTTTCTAAAAAGTTTCTACTTATGGGGAATAATGAATCTGAGATTCGTTCATTTTTTACAGATGAGATCATTAGATTTTTCGAAAACCATCAAATTTATCATTTAGAAAGTAATGGAGAGGCACTAATCATTTTTGATAAAATTAAATTAGCACGTACAGACGAAACCATAGCTTTTATAGATTATGGTAAAGAATTGGCTACACTCTTAGATGCTAAATGATATAATAGAGTCTAAGAAGAGTACCTATAATCAATTTTGTAGCACAGATAGAGTGCATTTAATAAAAACTAAAATTAGCAATGTTGTTTGTTAAAAAAATAAAACCACGCCTATTCAGCGTGGTTTTATTCTTATTAAAATGTATCTATTTTAAAACTAATTCTTTTATTCTTTAAGTTCTAATTCTTTTACAATTTCATCAGTTTTTGCAGTAACTTCTTCTAAAGTTCCAACTACTTCTTGCTTAGCTATTTTAACATCTCCATTAGCATCTGTAGTCATAGATGTAACTATTCCTTTAGCTTCTGTTACCTTATCATCATTAATTTCAGCAGAAATCTCTTTTGTTATTTCTGTTTTAGTATCTAACATTGCTACACCTTCTTCTGTATGCCCTCCTAAAATAGGTGCTATTACTAATCCTATTAAACACGTTAGTTTAATTAAGATATTCATAGATGGTCCAGATGTATCTTTAAATGGATCTCCAACTGTATCTCCTGTTACTGCTGCTTTATGCGCATCAGATCCTTTAAACGTCATTTCTCCATTAATCTCTACTCCTGCTTCAAAAGATTTTTTAGCGTTATCCCAAGCACCTCCAGCATTGTTTTGGAAGATTGCCCATAATACACCACTTACAGTAACTCCAGCCATGTAACCACCTAACATTTCTGCAATCGCTTGATTATCCATACCAAATAACATTGGAACGAAAGCAATCACTAATGGGAACCCTATAGTTAAGATTCCTGGCAGCATCATTTCTTTTAAAGAGGCTTTTGTAGAAATTGCAACACATTTATCGTATTCTGGTTTCCCAGTACCTTCCATAATCCCAGGTATTTCTTTAAATTGTCTACGTACTTCGTAAACCATTTCCATAGCTGCTTTACCTACTGCATTCATTGCTAATGCAGAGAACACTACTGGTACCATTCCTCCAACAAATAGCATTGCTAATACTGGTGCTTTAAAAATATTAATACCATCAATTTCTGTAAATGTTACATAAGCAGCAAATAAAGCTAATGATGTTAATGCTGCAGATGCGATAGCAAATCCTTTTCCTGTTGCAGCTGTAGTATTACCTACTGAATCTAAAATATCTGTACGTTCTCTAACTATTGGCTCTTGCTCACTCATTTCTGCAATTCCTCCTGCATTATCTGCAATAGGTCCAAAAGCATCTATCGCTAATTGCATTGCCGTTGTTGCCATCATTGCAGAAGCAGCTAATGCTACTCCATAAAATCCAGCTAATGCATAAGACCCCCATATTGCTGCTGCAAATAATATTACAGATGGGAATGTAGAAATCATACCTGTTGCTAAACCTGCAATAATGTTTGTTCCTGCTCCTGTACTTGATTTTTGTACTATTTCTAAAATAGGTTTTTTACCTAATCCTGTGTAGTATTCTGTTATAGAAGAAATAACGCCTCCTACAAATAACCCAACTAGTGTTGCATAGAATACACGCATAGAAGAAATAGTTACTGGTTCTCCTCCATTCTCACCAAAGAATACCATTGAAATCTCACTAGGTAACATGTAAGAGATTAACCCGAAACAAGCTACTGCAACTAAAACAATAGAGGTCCAGTTCCCAACATTTAAAGCTCCCATAACTTGAGCTTCTTTAGCGTCATTATTTTTTATTTTTACTAGCATGGTTCCTATTACAGAAATAATAATTCCAGCTCCTGCAATGGCCATAGGTAATAGTACCGGTCCAATACCGCCAAAACCTTCGCTTACAATATCTCCACCCATATCTCTAATGATATAGTTCCCTAATACCATTGCTGCTAATACTGTTGCCACATAAGACCCAAATAAATCGGCTCCCATTCCTGCTACATCACCAACGTTATCACCAACATTATCTGCAATTGTAGCTGGGTTTCTTGGATCATCTTCTGGAATCCCTGCTTCTACTTTACCTACTAAATCGGCTCCAACATCTGCTGCCTTAGTATAAATACCTCCACCGACTCTTGCAAATAATGCAATAGACTCAGCTCCTAATGAAAACCCAGCTAAGGTTTCTAATACTATAGTCATTAATTCACTTGGCGTTTTAGAAACACCTCCAAATTCTGCTGCGGCCCATTCACCACCCATAAACATATTGAAAAAGATAATGAAGAATAATGTTAGTCCTAAAACAGCTAAACCTGCTACTCCAAGTCCCATTACTGTACCTCCTCCAAAAGAGATTTTTAAGGCATTAGGTAAACTTGTACGTGCAGCTTGTGTTGTTCTTACATTTGTTTTTGTTGCTATTTTCATACCTACATTTCCTGCGTATGCAGAAAAGATAGCTCCAAAAATAAAAGCGATTGCTATTGTCCAATGTGTTGTTGGGACAACAAAAGAGACTCCTGTTAAAGCAATAGCAACTACCACAACAAAAATAGCTAAGAGTTTGTATTCTGCATTTAAGAATGCTAAGGCGCCTTCGTATATGTGATCTGAAATCTCTTTCATCTTTCCGTCTCCCGCATCTTGTTTCATTACCCAAGAGCGTTTAATCAGCATATAGATTAAACCTAAAACTGCCATGACTAGTGGCATATAAATCATCATTGCTTCCATATTATTTTTTGTTTGATTAGTTTTTAATGAACGCTAATGTAATAAATTCAGTGTGAAGTAAAAAATATTTTGAAAGTGACATTTTTTTAATAAAAAAAATAACAATTTGATAACACAAAATCACGTCATTGTTGATTTTCAAGCGATTAAACTCTTTTCAAAAAATCAACTTCATAAACGACTGATTTACTTCCTTTTAAGACATAAAAAAACCTACTCTAAAATTTAGAGTAGGTTTTAACTATTTTAAAAGTAAGTCTAATTTAGTTTTTTACTTCTTTTTTAAATTTATCAAATTTACTTTGCTTCATTTCTTTTGGCCAAGAGTTATTTGACGTGTCTACATCTGCAGTTTCTAATTTAGGATCTACTTTAATGCTTACAATTTCTTTATCTGATGCTACAGCTTTACTAACTTCTTTATCATTAAGCCTCCATATTTGCGCTGGGTACTTTTCTGTTTTAGACGTTCCATCTGCATAAGTATATTCTACGATGATTGGCATTACAAGTCCACCTGGTTTTTCGAAAGTAATATTATAGAAAAACTTAGGTTCTTTCATTTTCGCTCTTTCTTCAGCAGTAAAGTTATCCATTACATACTCTTTAAGCGTTGGTGAATTATCTAAAAGTGTCCCTTTTTTCATTTCTTCTTTATACTGGTCGCTACCTTCTTCAACCATAAATACTAATGGAGGTAAATCGCTCAATTTCATACCTCTAGATTTAAGCCTATCTTTCATTTCTTGTGTTGGCTCGCTAGACACATAATATTTCTTCACTTCTTTCACTCCTATATCTACATAATCTGTAGTGTAGAACCATCCTCTCCAATACCAATCTAAATCGAATGCTGATGCATCTTCCATAGTACGGAAAAAATCTTCTGGTGTTGGGTGCTTAAACATCCAACGTTGTGCATATTCTCTAAAAGCGTAATCGAATAATTCTGGTCCCATTACAGTTTCACGTAATATGTTTAACGCTGTTCCTGGCTTACCGTATGCATTATTCCCGAATTGGTGTGTGTTTAAACCTTTAGTCATAATTGGAGCAATAAAATCTTGATCTCCTCCCATGTAATTTACAATATTTGCTGCCGGCCCTCTACGAGAAGGATAAGCTGTTTGTCCTGGAGATAAAGCATCTGGATACCATTTACCAAAATCTTGCTCTGCAACATATTGTACAAAAGTATTTAATCCTTCGTCCATCCATGTCCACTGGCGCTCATCACTATTTACAATCATTGGGAAGAAGTTGTGTCCTACTTCGTGTATAATTACACTCATCATTCCAAACTTAGTTCTATCGCTATAGTTTCCATCTTTATCTGGACGACCATAGTTCCAGCAAATCATTGGATACTCCATCCCCTGTTGCTTAGCATGTACAGAGATTGCTTTATGGTAAGGATAATCGAACGTCATACGAGAGTATGATTTTAACGTACTTGCTACTGCTTTAGTAGACCATTGTTCCCATAATGGGTTTCCTTCTTTTGGGTATAAAGATACTGCCATGATGTCTTTTCCACCAATTTTAACAGCCATCATATCCCAGATATACTTTCTAGAAGTAGCAAAACCAAAATCACGTACATTTTCTGCATATAGCTTCCATGTTTTTGTTTTTGTAGACTTTGTTTTTTCTTTTTCTTCTGCTTCTTTTTGAGATACTATTACAACTGGCTTATCGAATGATTTTTTTGCTTTGTTGTAACGCTTCATCATCTCTTTAGAGAAAACGTCTTTTCTATTTGTTAACTTACCTGTTCCATCTAATATGTGATCTGCAGGTACTGTAATATTTACTTCAAAATTTCCAAATGGTAAAGCAAACTCATCTCGTCCCCAAAATTGAGAGTTTTGCCATCCTTCTACATCACTGTATACAGCCATTCTTGGGTAAAACTGAGCGATAACGTAATTTCTGTTATCTGAATCTGGGAAATATTCGTATCCAGAACGTCCTCTTCCATTTACGTGATCATTAATATTGTACCACCATTTAATTGAAAAAGAGAATTTTTCTCCTGTTTTTAATGCTTTTGGCAACTCTACTCTCATCATGGTTCTATTAATCATGTGAGGTAATGCGTTTCCATTAGCATCTTTTACTTCTTGTATATTGAATCCTCCGTCGAACTTTTCTGTCATGTAAGTTCCAGCAAAAGTTGATGCTTGCTGTGCTGGTGGAATTCCGCTACCTTGAATTAATGGTGTTTTAGAATCCTTAGCTCTCATGTTTTGGTCTAATTGTACCCAAAGGTACTTTAGAGCATCTGGAGAGTTATTAGTATAAGTAATAGTTTCGTTACCTGAAAGCTTAGCATTTACGTCATCTAATACTAGATCCATCTTGTAATCTGCTTGCTGTTGGTAATATGCTGCGCCTGGCGCTCCTGATGCAGAACGATACATATTTGGTGTAGAGAACTCATCGTACAACTGCTTAAACTTGTTGTTGTTAGTGTGTCCTTGTTTTTTTTCCGCACTTTCTTTCTTGTCCTCTTGGGCAAATGCCCCTAGAGAAACGAACATAATTGAAAGAAAATAATACTTAAATTTAGTCATCTTTTAAAATTGTTGTTTTGAAATAAAATAGTTGCTCAAATTAACAATTTTTAAGATTTATATAGGTTATTTATTAGAAGTTTAACAAACCTTTATCGTTTTCAGGAATTAAAACGAATGTTTTATGTTTTGAATTTATATAGGTTCGTACCAGATTTTTTTGATCACTAAATAAATCGAAGAGCACTCTGTTTTCCACTTCAAAAGACTTTACTTCTTCTACATTTTCAATTTCCATATAGCAGTATACTATATCATTCTCATATTCTTTTCCTAAAAACTTATAAGCAACAGCTTCTCCATTAAGTTTAATTAGAAACTTAGATTTAATATATTTTTCTATGTAAAGGTCTATTTGCTTTTCGTCTTTACCTGTATCTAATATTATTTTATCATTGTAACGTTCTTGTAATAAACGCTCAAAATCATCTATAAATATTCTAGAGGTCATTTGTATTGCTTTTTTTTCTTTTATATAGTCTACTTGCGTTACACTTACATAATATTTATGCGCAGTTGTGAATGCAAATAGCGGAAGTATTAAAAGGATTAAAAGTTTTTTTATAGACATGATTATTAATTATTGTATTTAAGATTTCAAAACTAATGAAATGATTCAAAAAGCATTCCAAAAAACAAATTATTCTTTAGTTGTCCTATTAGCTTGATATTGTGTATATTTTTCTTGTAAAAACTCTAAGGTTTCAATATCGTTACCCGAACAACGTTCGGTAAATGTTTCGTCTTCCGAACAGAAATAAAAGAATTCCATCTTAAGATTATCTTCTAGAGGATTATTATTAAAAAAATCTTCAGAAAACTTACTTTTTATAGTATACATTAATTCTTCTTGAGCTTCTAATTTAACACGTTGTTTCAACTCTTTGGTTCTTCCTGAAATACCATTTAAAATAGGATTTAATGGTATACCTCCCATTAATACACCTAAAAGCATTTTCGGTTTAAATTCTCCTGCTTCATGTAATAATCGTTCGCTTTTTGTTTTACGAACACCTCTGTAACCAGGAATACCTACATCATAAAAATTAATATCTTTTTTTATACCTAGGTTGTCCATATCGTCTAACAAATTACCTGTTAGCACTTTACCAACAGTTACCTCATCTAACTCATTTACTAGGGTTTCCAAAGTAATATCTAGTGCTTTTGTACTAATATTTTGTTCTGTTATTATTAACGTTTCTAGCTTGTATTGTATGGAAGAAATAACTAAAGTGTCCTTTACAGCTGCATTAATTTTAAATACACCATCCTTATTAGTTGTTGCAAATTCTTTTCTAGACTTATTAACTATATGAATACCATCTACGCCTTCAGCGCCTTTTATGGTTCCTGATAATTCTGTAGTTTGAGCGTAACTTATTCCTGAAAACAGTAGAAAACAGGCTATAATATTAAAAAATCTCAATTTTCGGACTTTAAATATTGTTTACTTTTTTCTTGAAGATGTTCTATTAAACGAAGTTCATTTTTTTCTTGCAGTAATTCTACATTAAACCCTTCATCTTCGACATAAGCAATAAAGCTATTTACTTTAGTTTCTGGAATATTATAGTTTGTTGTGTAATAATCGTGTGTAAAAGCTTCTGCCAATTTAGTTCCGTACAACTTAGACAAATCACTTTGTGTAACACCGCGTTTTAGCTCTCTACTTTTTACTTCGAAAAGTGAAGGAACTATTAATTTTATAATACCTATAAAATTTGCTTGTAATTGTTGTGGTTGGCGTATAGCTGTATTTACCACACCACTTTTATTATCTGCAGACATATCGTAATCATTAAAGCTTCCGAAACTAAAATTTACGGGTTCTAATACTTTTACATTTTCTACATCGGATGTTAATATTCCTGTAAGATCGTTTTGCAACACGACAATTTCATCTAAATTATTAAGACGATCTACTAAAAACACATTTAGTTCTTTTGCATCTATAATGGTTTGCGTTATGGTTAATTTAGAAGGGGTAAATTGTAATGCAGATACTTCTATTTTATCGTTTAAAGCTACTTTTATTTTAAACCTCCCTTCTATATCTGTAATGGTTCCTTTGTTAGATGATGTATTAAATATAGTAACACCTTCTAAATCGTTCGATTTTACTACTATGCTACCTTCAATTTCAATTCTATTAACACTTTGTGAGAACAGAGTTGATACTGACAGCATTAAAACAGTTATTAGCAAATATTGTTTCATAGAGTTAGTTTGCTTTAAAATAGTCATTTATCTAAAATTCCTTAACATGAGAATTCTAATACTATAAAGTTCGGATTTATAATCTTAATTAAAATTAAAAACAGCTATAAACTTTTGTTAAAACATCCGTTTCTATAAATTTACAACAAAAACAATTTAAAATCAATTTTGTTTTTATAGGATTACATAAATAGTTAATAGAATGAAACACTTAATTATAGCAAGCACTTCTACAGTTTATAACGGAAAACCTTTAGAATATATTATGGAAGCTCTGGCTTCTTTATTTAAAGACACTAATGAGATTCTTTTTATTCCCTATGCAAGACCAAGTGGTATCTCTCATGATGCTTATACCGATAAAATAAAAATAGCTTTTAAAGCTATTAATAAATCGGTTGTTGGCATACATGAATTTGAAAATCCTGTTGAAGCCATAAAGCAAGCAAAAGGCATTTATGTTGGCGGTGGCAATACCTTTGTTTTAGTTAATCAGCTCTATAAAAACAATTGTATAAATGCTTTAAAAGATGCTGTAGATACTGGCACTCCATATATAGGTACCAGTGCAGGAAGTAACATTTGTGGACTAACAATGAAGACTACTAACGATATGCCTGTAGTATACCCTCCTAGTTTTAAAACTTTAGGTTTTGTCCCTTTTAATATTAATCCGCATTATTTAGACCCCGATACCAATAGCAAACATATGGGAGAAACTAGAGCTACCAGAATAAAGGAATTTCACAAGTTTAATACGCAACCTGTTGTTGGTCTAAGAGAAGGAAGTTGGCTAGAAGTTAAAGGACAGTCTATACAATTAAAAGGAACTTTGCAAGCACGCATTTTTGAATATAACTCTGAAGCTTACGAAGTGGAAACAAATACTTATTTAAATGAATTAAAATAAGTTTTAAATCTATTTTCTTCATAAATTATGAGTCGTCCTAAAATAGGTTGACAGATTTAAAATAAATTAAACCAGAGCATTAAACAGCTCTGGTTTTTTGTTGTGTATAAAGTTAGGTGTTTTCATATTAAGACTCAAATGAGGTCTTTTATTGTTATAAGTTTTAATAGATTCTTTGATTAATTGTTTTAATTCGTTTCCTGTATTACATATATTGATAAGGAATTCTCCTTTTAGAATACCGTTTATACGTTCAGCTAGTGCATTCTGATAGCAGTCATACCCATCAGTCATAGATGGTATGATATTAGATTTCCTTAATTCATTTTGATATACTGAAGAACAATATTGTAAACCTCTATCAGAATGATGTATGATTTCTTTAGAAGTTACCCTGTTATTTGTAGCCATCTTGATTGCCATTACTACATTTTCTGCACTCATGTCATCACTTAAATGATACCCCATTATTTTTCTGCTAAAAGCATCAGTTACTAAAGATAGGTAATGAGTTCTTTCCCTACTTTTAATATAAGTAATATCGCTTACAAAATATTCCTCTGGCCTTACAGGTGTAACATCTTTCATTAGATTTGGGTATTTCCTTAACCAATGTTTAGAATGGGTTGTTTTTGTATAATTCTTCCTTGGTTTAATGAGCATTGATTCAGACCTTAGGTGTTTAAAAAGTGCATCTCTACCTATTTTGATTCCTAACTTTTTAAATTCAATTTTAAGAAGATAATATAATTTACGTGTACCAAGTCTAGGCATGTCTTGACGTATCTTTAAAACTAGTGGTTTGATTAAAGCTAATTCCTTAGCTCTTTTGCTTGCTCGTTTTTCTGATTGATAAATAGCCTGTCTACTTATCCCAAACAATCTACAGCAACGAGACAGACTTAGCCCTTGTTGTTGTCGGATTCGTTGGATTGCTTGGGTAAATACTTTTTTCTAATGGAGGTACCATGTTGTTGATCTGAGATATCAATCATCGTATTGAGTACTTTGTTTTTAAGTTTCTCGTCTGATAGTTCTCTCTCTAGTCTTTTTATTCTTTGGGCAGGAGTTTCTTTCATTTTAATGGTAATAATCTTTGGTCTTGGTTTGCTCCAGTCTAAGGTACCATGTTTTCTCAACCAAACCAAAACGGTGCTCCTTCCTTGGATGCCATATGCTTTTTGGGCTTGCTTGTAAGTCATCTCGCCTTTTTCTACTTGAGAGATTACAGCTAATTTAAAGCCTAAATTGTAATCGCGCTGAGTCCGCTTATTCCTTGGGTTTTCTGAATACTTCATAAATAAGTTGAATTTGTGTCAACTTATTTCAGGACGGGACATTATTAAACATAAAAAAGCCTCATCAATATGATAAGGCTTTTAGAGCGAGAGACCGGGTTTACTTCGTCTACGCTCAGCATAAACTTCTCACCCTCTCTCTATCTTATCATTTAAATTATAGGCATAAAAAAACCTTATCGATATGATAAGGTTTTAGAGCGAGAGACCGGGTTCGAACCGGCGACATTCAGCTTGGAAGGCTGACGCTCTACCAACTGAGCTACTCTCGCATTTCCGGATGCAAATTTAAACATAAATCTTAATTCCCAAAACTTTTTACCAATAAAAATTGAACTATTTTTAGCTATTATAATTTCAAAAAAATAACATGCTCATTTTCAGCATAACAATTGAATAATCTATTGCAAAAAATTATAAGGTTTTATAAAAGTGATATCCATAAATCTCGTACCCTTCATTATAATAAAACTTATGAGAAGGGTAATTTTGTACGTAAGTATTTAGTTCCGAAGTATTACATCCTTTACTTTTTGCATAATCATACAACCATTTAAAAAATTGCTTTCCTAAACCTTTACCACGATAATTATCATCTATGTAAACATGATCTACTTCCATAGATTTCCCTGAGTAATGACGCGTTTGAAACCACATGCCAGAAATACCAATTAATTTATCGTCATCGAAAACACCTGCACACTCATAATTTTGAGTCACCATTTCGGCAAAACGTTCTTTTAAAATGGCTTCGCTATTAGCGTTATTAGTTAATTTTTGGATTAATGGTATAATCGAATTAATTTCGGAAGGATTAATAATTTTAAACGTAAAAGGCATTCTCGTATATTTTTTAACAAATTTAATTAATTTTGAAGGATAGTTTATTCCTTTATGAAACGAGCATGTTAATTTTTTTATCACCCAAAGGAATGATTAAATGGCGAACAGCATGTGACCATTGAAAGTCAATACATATAAACACATGAAAATCATAACACAGACTAGAAGACTTTACCTTCGTGAATTTTCTCTCGATGATGCTATTCATTTTTATAACATGAATTTAGATGAAGATGTTATAAAATATACAGGGGATACTGCATTTTCTTCTGAAGCTGAAGCCAGAACGTTTCTTACTAATTACGACCAGTATAAATTACATAATATGGGCCGTTGGGCTGTATGCGATAAAAATACAGATGAATTTTTAGGCTGGTGTGGCTTAAAACACCATCCTGAAAGTACTATTGATAACACTTTTGTAGAAGTAGGCTATCGTTTTTATAAAACACATTGGGGTAAAGGTTATGCAACTGAAAGTACCAAAGCGGCTATATATTATGGTTTTAACACCCTTAATTTAAAAACGATTTATGCACATGCCCATATAGAAAATATAGCCTCTTTAAAGGTATTAGAAAAATGTGGACTGCAATTTATTCATCAAGATAATTATGACGGTATGCCTGCAAAACTCTATAAGGTGGAAACTCCTAATATTAACATTAAACAAATTACTACTAAAGAAACATACCCCGTAAGACATCCTGTTTTAAGAGCGGGACGCCCTATCGAAGAGTGTGAATTTAATGGAGACGATTTAGAAGCAACAATACATTTAGGTTTATACTTAGATAATACTTTAGCTGGTGTAGCTACATTTTTAAAACAAAACAACACACTTTTTAATGCTTCTCTCCAATACCAATTAAGGGGTATGGCTGTGTTAGAAAAGCATCAAGGTAAACGATTTGGAGAAGCCTTATTAAAATATGGGGAAACATTATTAAAAAAGAAAGACACAACTCTACTTTGGTTTAACGCTAGAGTAATTGCAGTTCCATTTTATAAACGGAATGGTTATACTATTATTGGAAATTCTTTTGAAATCCCAAAGGTTGGAACACATTTTGTAATGTATAAAACACTATAACTTTTCTTAAGTAGAATAACTATGAAGCATCCTTTTTTCACATATATTTTAATGTTATGTTTAACTGTTTTTATAACATTACCACAATTAGCCTTCTCACAACAAGAGCTTTCTACTCAAGAATTAATGGGTAAAGGTTCTCCAAAGTTATTTGGTAGTGGTTATAAATTAAGAAAAGAAGCACATTTGGCTTTTTTAAAATTAAAAGCTGATGCTTTAAAAGACGGTATTAAAATACAAGTAGTTTCAAGTTATCGTAATTTCGACCATCAAAAACGCATATGGGAACGCAAATACAATCGTTATATTAATCAAGGATTGACACCGCAGCAAAGTATTAAAAAAATAATAGAATACTCTACAATTCCCGGAACCTCAAGACATCATTGGGGTACTGACTTAGATATTATAGATGCTAATGTAAAACAACCAAGTAATGTATTAAATACTAAACATTTTAATTCCTTAGGACCATTTTGCAAACTCAAAGAATGGATGGATACTAATGCAGGAAAATATGGTTTTTATTTGGTATATACAGCACGTGAAAATAGAAAAGGTTTTAAATACGAACCGTGGCATTATACTTACAAACCACTTTCTAGTTCTTACTTAAAACAATACAAAACTTTAGACATAAAAACAATTCTAAAAAATGATAAACTAGAAGGCAGTAATGCCTTTACGGAACAGTTTATAAACAGCTATATCTCGGAAAATATTTTAGACATTAACCCAGAACTTTTGTAAATTGAAATTCTAAACCATAAAACCAACTAATCATGAGAAGAAAAAGTAGAGGATTTAAAGGTAGATTATTAATTGGAGTTGCTGTAGCGGCATTTTATTTAATTATGCACTTTAGCAAAATGGAAACCAATCCATATACTCAGAAAAGACAGGCTATTTCTATGACACCTCAAGAAGAAGTACAAATGGGATTAGCTAGTATAAACCAAATGCGACAACAACATGGTGGCTTACATCCCAATCAAAGTTATCAAGCATTGGTAGATGATGTTGGTAATAAGTTAGTAAATAATAGTATCGCCAGAGAAACGCCATATCAATACAATTTCGATTTGTTAGCAGACGAAAGAACTATTAATGCATTTGCACTTCCTGGAGGTCAAATTTGTATTACCTATGCTTTATTCGCTCAACTAAAAAACGAAGATCAACTTGCCGGTGTTTTAGGACATGAAATTGGTCATGTTTTAGGTAGACACTCGGCAGAACGTATTGCTAATAGTGAATTATGGCAAGGATTAAGTACTGCTGGAAGTGTTGGTGGAGATATGGGAGGTTTAGTTTCACAAATAGGTAATGGTACGCTATTAAAAAATGGACGTGGCGATGAACTAGAAAGTGATGATCTTGGTGTTAAGTTTATGATTAAAGCTGGTTATAACCCAGAAGAAATGATAGGTGTTATGCAAATTTTAAAATCTGCAGCTGGACCAAATAGGGTTCCAGAATTTCAAAGTTCGCATCCCGACCCAGATAATAGGATAGAGCATATAAGAGAATCTATAGAAAAATACAGTCAGAATTAAATAAACAAAACCTTGCAATACGCAAGGCTTTGTTATTAATAAGCTAGTAAAACTATTATTTCTTTTTTAAAGTGTTTTCTATTAAAGTATAAGTATCGTTTGCATTAGTAAGCTTAGCATATTGCTTTGCTGTTTTTCCTTTTGCAGAACGCTTTTTTAAATTTGCGCCTTCTGCAATTAATACTTTTAACACTTCTACTCTATTAAATTTCGCAGCGTACATAGCTGGCGTCATTCCTTGAGACATTTTATTAACATCTTCTCCTAATTCAATAAGTTTCTTAACAGTTGCTATATCCCCTTTTACAACAGCCACACAAAACGCGCTTACGTTATATTCTGGCTGTACTTGAAAAGTTGTAGGGATTGTTAAAGTTTCTGTTGGTGTCATTGCATTTACACTTGTTAAAGAGCATACAAAAGCGACTGCGATAATGATTGTTTTTTTCATGATGAATGTTTGTTAATTAATGATTTTTGTTTTTTGATTATGTATTAAAGACGACACGTATTCATAATCGTTACGTCTTTTTTACTCAAATAACATTTCTTTAACTATTTAATACTAAATATGTTAATTTAACATAAAAGTAAAATGCTACACTTCAGTTATGCGAAATCACTAAAACGATTTCGTTATTTTATAAGGTATTATCCTATCGTTTAGGCACTTTAGTTTTTATATTTGCTACACTAAACATTTAGAAATGAACAAAAAGGTAATTTTAATGATACTGGATGGTTGGGGTAAATCTCCAGACCCAAAAGTATCTGCTATAGATAATGCGCAAACACCATTTATTGATAACTTATATACAAAATATGGGCACGCACAGCTTAGAACAGATGGCTTACATGTAGGTTTACCAGAGGGTCAAATGGGAAACAGTGAAGTAGGACACATGAACTTAGGCGCTGGACGTATTGTGTATCAGGATTTAGCTAAAATTAATTTAGCTGTAGACAATAATACGCTAAGTGAAGAACGTGTTTTAATAGATGCCTTTAATTATGCTAAAACCGAAGGTAAATCTGTACATTTTTTAGGTTTAGTTAGTAATGGTGGTGTACATTCTCACATTAACCATGTAAAAGCATTAGTAGATGCTGCAAATAGTAGTGGAGTAGAAAAAGCTTACATTCATGGATTTACAGATGGTAGAGATGTAGATCCTAAATCTGGAAAAGGTTTTATACAAGAGTTACAACAGCATATAGAGGGTAAAAACACGCAAATAGCTTCTATAACTGGACGTTACTATGCAATGGATAGAGATAACCGTTGGGAACGTGTAAAATTAGCTTACGAAGCGCTTGTTAATGCTACTGGAGAGTACTCATCTAACCTGTTAGAAAGTATACAAAAGAGTTATGACAATGACATTACAGACGAATTTATAAAACCTATTATTAATACAAATTCTGAAGGTCAACCTTTAGCTACCATAAAAGAAGACGATGTTATAATATTCTTTAATTTTAGAACCGATCGTGGTCGTGAATTAACAGATGCTTTATCGCAACGAGATTTTTTAGAACATAATATGAAGAAATTAAATTTGTATTATGTTACTATGACTAATTATGACGAAACGTTTAAAGGTATTAACGTTATTTTTAATAAAGATAATATTACTGAAACTTTAGGTGAAGTTTTAGAACTGCATAATAAAACACAAATTAGAATAGCCGAAACCGAGAAATATCCTCATGTTACGTTTTTCTTCTCTGGTGGAAGAGAAACACCTTTTAAAGGTGAATCTAGAATTCTTAAAAACTCTCCTAAAGTAGCTACTTATGATTTAAAACCAGAAATGAGTGCTTACGAACTTACAGATGCTTTAGTACCAGAATTACAAAAAGGAGACGTAGATTTTGTGTGTTTAAATTTTGCAAATGGAGATATGGTAGGTCATACAGGTTCTATGGAAGCTGCTATTAAAGCCTGCGAAGCTGTAGATAACTGCGTAGAAAAAGTGATAACTACGGCTTTAAATAATAATTATACTACATTATTAATTGCAGACCATGGTAATTGTGAAACCATGATAAATCCTGATGGTTCGCCACACACTGCGCACACCACAAACCCTGTTCCTATTATTTTAATAGATAACGATTTAACATCTATAAAAGATGGAATACTAGGAGATATTGCACCAACTATTCTAAAACTTATTGGAGTTAACAAACCTGAAGCCATGACGCAAGACTCATTAATTTAATAACGAACACTCTTCTATGTAAACTTACCATAATAAAAATTGTATTTTTGCATTCTATTTTATTATTTAAATGAATATTTCTAAAGGACTTATAATTGCTGTAGATTTTGATGGCACTATAGTAGAAGACGGATATCCAGGTATTGGAGACCCTAGACTATTTGCTTTTGAAACATTAAAACGACTTCAAGCAGATGGTCATCGTTTAATATTATGGACCTATCGCCATGGTAAAAAACTAGATGAAGCTGTTGCGTATTGTAAAACAAATGGTATTGAGTTTTATGCTGTTAACAGAAGTTATCCTGAGGAGGATTCTGTAGAAGAGGTTAGCCGTAAAATTCACGCAGATTTATTTATAGATGATAGAAATATTGGTGGTATTCTAGGTTGGGGAGAAGTTTATCAGATGCTAACAAAAGAAACACCTCAGCTACCAAAACAAAAAAAGAAAAAAGGATTTTTCCGTTTTTAAATAAAAGGTTATGATAATTGCAAAAACAAGAGAAGAAATAGAGTTAATGAGAGAGGCTGCTTTAGTAGTTTCTAAAACTTTAGGTGAAGTTGCTAAGGCTGTTACTCCAGGAATAACCACTTTAGAATTAGACAAAATTGCGGAAGAATGTATTAGAGACCAAGGTGCTATACCTGGCTTTTTAGGTTTATACGATTTCCCTAACACACTATGTATGAGTCCTAACTCTCAAGTAGTACATGGTATACCAAATAACACACCTTTGGTTGAAGGTGATATTATTTCTATAGATTGTGGCGCTATAAAACATGGCTTTTATGGTGATCATGCCTACACATTTCCTGTAGGAGAAATAGATGCCGACACCGAAAAACTATTACAAGTCACTAAAGAGTCGCTTTACGTTGGTATAAGAGAGCTAAAAGTTGGAAAACGTGTAGGAGACGTTGGTTATGCTATACAGAAATATTGCGAAGATCATGGTTATGGTGTTGTACGAGAATTAGTAGGACATGGTTTAGGTCGTGTTATGCACGAAGATCCAGAAATGCCTAACTACGGAAAACGTGGTCGTGGCAAAAAATTTATAGAAGGTATGGTCGTTGCTATCGAGCCTATGATAAATATGGGAACGCAACGTATTAAACAACATAAAGATGGTTGGACTATTACAACTCTAGATGGTAAACCTAGTGCGCATTTTGAGCATGATGTTGCTGTTTTAGATGGTAAACCAGAATTACTATCTACTTTCGCTTATATATATGAAGCTTTAGGTATTGTATCTAACGAAGAGAATGAATTTAGACAGAAGGCTTTAGTGCTTTAAGTTATAATTATAACACTGAGAATCATTGAGTTTACGCTGAGATTCACAGAGACTATATTCTTCAATTTATATTATGAATTATAATAAAATTGTTATTGAATTAAAGACTGTTGAAAGATTTACCGACGTACATTCTGCTCAAATTTTAACTTACATGAAATTAGAAGATTATCCATTAGGGTTATTATTAAATTTCAATACTAAACTTTTAAAAAACGGAATAAAACGCTTTATAAATACAATCTAATAATCTCTCAGCGAAACTCTGCGACCCTATTAACCTCTGTGTAAATAAACAATGAAGAAACTCTTTAAATTCATATTAAACACTATTCCAAGACCTTTATTAATTAGGTTAAGTTATGTTGCTCGTCCCATTTTAGTATTGTTTTTAAAAGGAAAAAGGTTTACAGACCCTATAGATGGTAAAAGTTTTAGAACGTTTTTACCATACGGTTATGGCAACCAACGTAATAACGTATTATCGCCTTCTACGCTATCTTTAGAACGCCACAGACTGTTATGGTTATATTTAAAAAATGAAACTGATTTCTTTTCTGCTAAAAAGAAAGTGCTTCATTTTGCTCCAGAACAAGCTTTTTATAAACGATTTAGACAGTTAAAACATCTCGATTACACTACTACAGATTTGCTATCACCTTTAGCGGATGTTAAAGCTGATATCTGCAATTTACCTTTTGAAGATAATAGCTATGATATTATTCTTTGTAATCATGTTTTAGAACATATCCCTGATGATACTAAAGCAATGCAAGAGCTATATCGCGTGCTTAAAGTTGGGGGCATGGGTATATTTCAAATTCCGCAAGACTTAAATCGTGAAACAACTTTCGAGGATGATTCTATTACTGACAAGAAAGAGCGTGCAGCAATTTTTGGGCAATATGATCACGTTCGTATTTACGGTAAAGATTATTTTGATAAGTTACGCAGTATTGGTTTTACTGTTGAAGCGATTGATTATACCTCAAAACTTTCAGAAAGCGACGTAGAACATTATTGTTTAGCCAAGGGAGAGATTATTCCTGTGGTTTATAAATAATCTTTTTATTATTGTTTGGATAGTTTTATAGCGTAAGCTTCAATTTCTGCTTTAGTTATACTATCTGCTTTACTTTTAGTTTTACTGTAAAAGTTACTAAATGCAAATTTACTCCATGCACTATCGCCTAATTTACTTGTTGCCATAACGATTACAAAACTATCCATATCATATTGAAAAACGTAAAGCCCTGTACTATTAAAAAACACAGAAACTCCTAATCGTTTACTGTCATTTTCTTGATAAGTATAGATAGCTGGCATGCATTTTTCGCAAGCAGCTATTGCCAATAATTTAGTCCCGTTATTTTCTCCAAACTCTATAAATTTCGTTTTTGTTGGTCCAGATACACCACGTTCTTCCATAAATAAATGATAGGTTTCGTTAACTGTTTCTGGCGTTATTTCTTGTTGAGCACATACTGTATTTACTATAAATAGGAATAGCGTGTATAGAATATATTTCATATTATTTTTTACTTAAAGCTAAGGTTGTTTTTATAAGGTTATATTTTGCAGATACTGATTTCTCATTCTGAAGTTCTTTAACCACATAATGAGGAGTTGTCTTATATTCTTCGTTAGCACTTCCATCTGGATTCAATGCCATTTCTCCTGTAAAGCGTATTACTATACCGCTTTTGGGTAGTGTTAATAGTAATGGATCTGTTCCAATACCATCTCCTGATGTTTTTTCTCCTATTAAGGTTGCGAAGTTTGTTACTTTACAGAAATATGCAAAAGTGTCTGACGAGGAGAATACTGCTTCGTCTATTAAAACATATATTTCCCCTTTAAATCGTTTTCCAAAACTACTAGATTCAACAGTACTAATATCACTTAAAAAAGAATAAGTTCCCGATTTTAATTCTTCAGGTAAGTTAGGCAGTTTAATTTCGTTGTATTTAATATTAGTTTTATAATCTGGCTTAAATTTATTTATTCTATCAGACTTTTTAAAGGCATAAACTATAGGAAATGTGATGTCTTCATCTATTAAATAAGATACAATATGCTCCATCCAATACATATCACTCCCTCCTTCATTCCCTTGAACATCAATTATTAAATTTTTATAGTTATGAGATTTAACAAAAAAAGTTTCAAGCATATTTTTATCATGTTCCAATAGATCGTAACTAAATGATTTTATTTTTACATACGCAATGGATTCTATTTCAGAGAATTGTATTTCTACATTCGATAACTCTTTGGTTTCGTTAGATACTTTTTTAGAATCTTCCACTACAACATCTCTATTGTTTTTTGGCGTGTTTTCTAGAAGTTGCTTCCAGTATAGAGTTCTCTCTTTAGAAGACTTCTCTAATTCGGTTATGTAGGGTTTAATGATGGGATAGGTTTTCTCCAACCCCTTATATCCATCATAACAATAATTATAAATTATAGTTGGATAAGTATCTGTATGTCCATTATTTAAATCATTAAGAATACTAACTATAGTATTATAATATTCTAAATCTGTTTTAGAGTTTTTAATCTTTGCGATATAGCTTTCTTTTTTAGATAGCCAATCTAGTTTATTCACTCTTTTATTTATTTCGAAATAAGGATAGCTCTCTTTTAACTCTTCATATAAATACAAAAAATCACTTATTTTTTCTTTTTGCGATAGCGGTTTAAATGTACTCTGTCCATATACACGAATTAAAGAAAACAAAGTGAGACAAATAAATACTAAATAGTGCTTATAAATTTTCATAGGGTTCGTAAATTTTTATTAGGCTGCCTAAAAAGTCATTACCATTCATTTTGTCAAGTTAAAAAAGATTTAATATGACATAGATTTACACTTTTAAGACAGCCTTATATATTAGAACATTAATAGCCTCTTTAATTATTACTTTATAACTTCAGACAGTTTAATTGTTTTACCGCAATGTTTAGATGCTATTTTAAAAATAACATCTCCCTTTTTGCCTTTATTAGCCCAACGCACTTCTTTTCCTGTGTTACAAGAAATACTTGTTTTAGACCCTTTATTTAAACTTACAAAGCCACTTCCTGTATGTATAGATACTTTTGCTTTTGTATCGTTTACTAAAGAAAAACTACTTCCTATAGCTTCAGAATATGGTTGTGTTTCAATGGTAGTTATTGTTGTTTCTGAAGTAAAACTTACAACAAGTAAGCTTACGGTAATCATTAATAATTTCATAGTTGTTATAATTTAATGTTTAATAAATCGAAAGGTTTTACTAAGGTTATTTTCTGTTTCAACTTTAAGTAAATACAGACCGTTTTGTAAGTTTGAAACATCTATTGTTTTTAATTTTGATTTCAAAATTTCTTCCCCTAGTATTGAATAGATACTTGCTTCTTTAATTACTAAAGAGGTCTGTATATTTAAAATGGAATTTGTGGGGTTTGGATATAATGCTATATTTTCTATTACGTTTTCCTCTATAGATAATGTAGCTATACTATTTTTAAAGATTTTGGTCGTGTACATATTTACTCCTGAAATTTGATAAGTAAGCACAATATCCATATCTGTATCTCCATCTATATCTCCTACTTGAATTTCTGGACGAAAGCTAATTGCCCCAAAAGGTTGTCCATTCATTGGAGAAAACTGTCCTGTTCCTGAGTTTAAAAAAACATTCATATCTGGAGTCGCGTTCATACACGCTCCTACAATATCAAGATCTCCATCATTATCAAAATCTGCAAACTTAACTGTTGAAAACACGGTGTAGTTTGCCGCTGGAACTCCAAAATAAGAAGAGTAATGACCTACTCCATTATTACGGTGAGTTGCCATTACGCCAGTAGAACGATTAGAACCTACTTGAACGACATCTAAATCGCCATCACCGTCTACATCGCCTAAATCGAAATCCCCAAAGAAAGCTCCTTCTAAACTATCTACATTTCCAAGCGTAAATGTTCCTGTTCCTGTATTGATATATTTATGATAAAACTCACCGTTGGGTGTTTGCCCAATAACTAGTAAATCTTGATCTCCGTCATTATCTAAATCAGCAAATTCCGTTTTCCCATCTGATACTTGTAGTATTCCTGAAAATAGTTGTGAAAAAGAATAGTTTCCATCATACCTCCATATTTTAGCAGAAAATTGAGTTGTTAACCCAGATAATGTCATGTCCATATCATTATCGCCATCGACATCTCCAAAAGCAAATTGAAGTATAGAAGTAACATTATTAAAACTAGTTGTTAAACCTGTTACTTCATGTTTTGTAAAAATACCTAGTCCATTATTTTCATAGATATCATAGACTCTATTTATTCCTGTTGTACTCGTATTTCTAATAACAAAAACATCTAAATCGTCATCGCCTTCTATATCTACAAATCTCATGTTTTCTATAGGGTCATTAATAAATCCGTTTAGTTCTTCTGTATAAGTTCCAGCTCCATTATTTTTAAACAACTTTGCAGTTGTACCATCTGTGATTCCTGCTAAATCTAAATCTCCATCATCATCAATATCTCCAAGTTGGATTGATCTCAATCCATTAACTCCAACAAAAGGCGTATTTGTTTCTTCTGTAAAACTCTGACTATAAACAGTAGGTATTGTGAATATAAATGCGAAAAAACAGGTTATAAATAAAGAGGTTTTCATTAATTTATTTTTTTAGTTAAATTTTATATCTTCAAAAACAGCTTCGGAATGTTTGTACCTTTTTGTTTCAAATTGCCAGTGATAACAGGCTGACACTATAACTTCTAATCCTTTTAGATGTTTTTCAATTATAGATTTACTCATATAATCCATAGAGTGTATTTCATTTCTAATCTCCTTCAAATCTTGTTCAAAGTCTTCAGACAACTTATTAACTAAGTTTATAGATTTAGAGACGGCTTCTTCGTAAGTATTCGCTTCTTTAGTAAGTAAGAATGCATTTATTAAATTAAAATTACTATGCTTTTCTTTCGCATAAGAAAACAAATCGTTAGACAATCCACCTATTAAAGCACAAGTTTGTTTTAGCCTATATAAAAGAGGCAACTTACTTTCTATTGTTTCTGAAATATAATTATCGTTTACATACTCTATTAAATCTATTACAGGCATCATACCTGAAGTATATAATCGGACTTTTATATACTCATTAACTGTTTTATATGAAGGACTTTCTAAAGCATAGTATAAGTGTTCTTTAACTGATGCTGTATACTTCTTAAAAAAGTGGGTAGGGCTGTCTTCTCTTATAACTTCACCTATATATTTTATAGCTTGGTAAAGCTTTTTCAGTTTATCATTTTTAACAGCTAGTGCTATAGCCTTCCCTTCCCATAATGCTAGAATGGTTTTTAAATCGGCTACATCTTCTTTAACTGTATCTTCTCCAAAAAAATCATCCAAAAAATATAATGTATCGTAAGTAACCAGAACGTTTGTCATTTTTTGTATAGAACCATTAACATATAAATAATTCGTCATCGTGGTGTGATCACGATACAATGTTTCATCAACAATTCCTAACAAGTTTGAGGTTGTCTTTGCTTTCTCTAAAATAAGTTCCGCTTCTTTATGCTTATAAAAAGGGGCTTTAGATATATGTAAATCTGTAGATAAAAAAATGGTATTGGTTATAGAAAGCGTAGTATTCATTAATAACGTATTTATATTTACTTAGCTACGAAATAAACAACTTATTAGCATATGATAATTCCCAAGTTTCTGAAATACCCTTTTGAATTGCTAAAGCAAAAAGAATCCCGATAAAGAAAATATCTTTAACGGGATTGCAAACAATAATTAAAACCACAAACTATCGTTTAAGAGTGTCTTTTTATATGCATTAATTAGTTGTTAGCACCTTCTGGTAATTGTTGTATAAATATATAAGTACCTACAGGTGGCCCTCCAAATACTGAATTAGATGGGTTATTAAATATATTATCTCTAACAAACAAAACATCACTTGTTACTCCTGAATAATAGGTTAAGCCATCCATATTTATATCTGTTGCATGGTAGCCCATAGAACCATAAGTTCCCACTGGCGGTCCACCAAATACCGAATTCGCTGGATCACTAAATACTTGAGACCTAATAGACGGAATGTCTGACTGCGCTCCTAAATAATTTAATCGCCCATCTCCATTAGCATCTCCTGCCCACATACCTAGAAGCCCTGAAGGCATACCAAAAGTAGTTTGTGCATCTGTACCAAAAGTAATTGGTGCGTTTGCATTTGTAAAATCTATAGTTGTTACAGACTGCCCTAATGTAAACGTATTTAAAGTCATGATTCCTAAATGGTTTCTATGTTTTATAGCTACATAATAGTTACCATTTGGAACGCTAAATATTAAAGAGGAGATTCCATCTACTGCTACAATATCTCCACCTCTTTGTATTAATGCCGATTGCGATGCTACTATTGTTGTATTTGTAGTTGCATCTCTTAATTCTACTAATACCCAATCTACAATAGCATTATTTCCTGTTACTGAGAAAACTGAACTATTACAAGTTACTGCATCTGGATAAGGAGATGTTGTAGGAATGTAGTTAGCTACTCTTAAATCATCATTCATAATCGTTGAACTAGAACTTAACATAGCGCCTTGGAGTAGTACTTTAATAGAAACTTGTAATGTAGTAGAGTATTCATAAGCTCCAATATCTACTGTTGTATTAAAGATTCTTTGGCTCCCTAAAAGATCTGTAACACCTTCAACATCTGCATTTTCTCCCATATCTATTGCTGGTGATCCGCTGGTTAATGCGTAATCATTACTAGCTGAATTTACAAATAATGGATTTGCGTTACTTATATTTATTTTAGACCCCGATGCTACATTAGAAAAATTATCTTCGTCTATAGAATTTTTTATAAAAATATTATTTGCAGCGGTAGTATGCCCTCTAGTAAGAGCTTTAGTAATTACATTACTAGTTCCTCTATTATTATAAAATATATTATTAGACAGTCTGGTAATGTGTGTTGTTTGAAACTGTGAATTTTTAGAAACAGATAATGTTCCTCTCTCAGTTGAAGCTCTTGTTCCTATATCTAAATTATCTACAAATGTATTATTGAAAAACTTTGAAGTTACACTACTTGCTACACTATTAGCTCTAACCCATGCAGAGCTTCCTGTAAATCCTAAATCTGTTCCTCTGTCCATTGTTGTATTAGCATAGAATAGACTATTAGCTATAGTAACACCATATCTAGAACTTCCATTTATGGTATAAACACCAGCTCCATATGTCGCAACATTATTATTAAATGTACAACCTAACACCTTTATAAAATTTAAATTCACATCTCCTCCTGCACCAGCTGCATATCTTGAATATATTCCTGCTCCACCTACTGCTACATTATTTCTAAATTTCGAATTACTAATAGTAAATTGCCCTTGTTGTATTGAGTTTACCCAAAATATACCAGCACCAAATCTTTCATCTGCTGCTGTAGCATCTGCTTGTCCTCCTTCTACAACAACTCCGTCAATTATTAACCTATTACCACCAATTGTTAAAACATGATATACATTCTCTGCGCGACCATTTCCTGTAAAGGCTACTCCCGTATCATCTCCATTTAAATCTCCCGAAAGAATAGACTCATTAGATATTAAATCTCTTTCAGTAATGTTAGTTTCAGTTCCGTTGAATCCCCCAAATAGTTTTATATCATTTCTAGCTACTAAGAAAGTACTGTTACGACTACCACCTGTAGGTTTATAGATTCCATCTGCAATCCAGATTTCACTTCCATCATAAGATGCTGACAATGCCGTTTCTAAGCTTGTAAAAGCATTTGTCCAATCGAATCCTGTATTTCCTCCAGTTGCATTATCGTTAACATAAATAGTATTTCTAAATCCAAAAGTGACTTGAGTATAAACAGACGGTGTTCCATTACAATAGGCTCTTATATAAATATCATAAATAGTATTAGGTACTAGCCCTGCTATTACTAATGCATTTGTATTACCTGATGGTACGTTTATTAGCGTACCTGAAGCTATTGATTGTCCCGTTTCCACATATACGACATCGTACCCTGTTGCTATACTTGGATGTTCCCATGTAAAAGTTGCCTCTGTAGACACTGTATCACTAGGTATTAATTCTGTTTTAAAGAAGTCTCCACAAGTTCCTATATACTCATATACTCCTAAATCTGGATTAGTATTAATTATTCTTGGCATATTTAGTAAATCGGTAACACCGCTTACTAATGTAAAATCCCCTCCATCTATAGCTGGAGAACTAGACATTAACTCATAATTTCCACTTGCTTCATTTATAAATTGTGGATTTGCATTACTTGAATTATTAACATTAGATCCTGCTACTTGAGAAAAATTATCTTCATCTATACAGTTAGAAACAGTCATAGATGCTAAAGCCTGATTTCCGCCATTTATAGCTTTACCTGTAATACCACCTAAAGTTGTATTATTATAGAATATAGAATTATATACATAACCTTGGCTTTTTGGTCTATTACCAGGAACGTTAATTGTATTAGACAGTACTACAGTTGAGCGATTAAAATTGTTATAACCAGATGTAGTTCCTACATCTTCATTATCTACAAACGTACAATTAGAGATCGTAGTTGCCATATTAGAAGACGAACCACTTAATGTTTTATAAAAAACACTACTCCCAGCTGTTCCTGTCCCAACAGAATTATCTTCTGTTTTATTTCCTTTAAACAAAGTGTTAGAAAGCATAACATCAACAACACCGTCTGATACTGAATATAGTGTTCCCAATCTACTTATATTATTTTCAATAATAGAATTTGAAACATTTAGGGTTGCACTGCCTCCAGAACTTGCAAATGAAGTTGAGATAATATTATTACCTCCAGTATTGTTAGATATTTTACATTCTCTAAGTGTTAATCCTCTTGACAATACGTTTTTTAAAATAGCTGCTCCAGAATAATGACCACTTACATTTGCGTTTCCTCCTGTAATAGTTATTCTATCTAGTAACAAAGTAGATGCAGAACTTATTACATGATAACTATTATCTTCCCTTGTAGTATCTCCATATAAGGGAATTGTTGCATCATTATTATTTAAATCTCCAGAAAGTATTGTTTCGTTAGTTCCAAAAACGCGGTCAGATATATTTGCTTCAGTTCCAACAAATCCACCGTATAATTTTACATTAAATGTTGTTATATTAAATGTCTCTGCTCTATCTCCTCCACTTATTGTTGGCTTATATGTTCCACCTGCTATCCAGATAGCCTCGTTTGGAGTTACTATCGCTACCGCATCTTGTAAATTAGTATAGGCATCTGTCCAATTTGTTCCATTATTTAATCCTGTTGCTGCTTCATTTACATAGAGTGTTCCTATTGTTCTTGTAGTTGTAAAACCAAGAGCAGTTGTAGACCAAGATGTTGTAATGGCACATTGCTCTCTTACAAAAACATTATAATCTGTGTTAGGCTCTAAACCTGTTATTTGAGTAGAGCCAGAAGACACACCTGTAACTATTGTTGCACTAGAGAAAGGTTCTGATGCCTTTACATATGCTACATCGAAAGTCCCAGTTTCTGAAATTGTAATAGTAGCATCATTATTATTAATAGTTGTAGCCGATAGTATAGATGAGTTTGGAACAAAACAATAATTATTATAATTACATATAGTTTCTACTTCTCCTGCAACAAAAAGTCTATTATAAATTAAAATATTATCTATTATATTAGGATATTTATTAGCCGCTGGTAAATTATGAGTTCTATTATTACCTATAGCAATATCTCCAACTGTATCGTAAGATATTGAGATGTTACCTAAGCTATTTGGTAAGACTGCGGTAGCCGAAACAACTTCTACACCATCTATCCCTATAAAAGTATTGACATCTGTTGTTCCTCCATTTAAAAATGTTGTAAAATGCCTCATAACAATGGTTATGTGATGCCATTCTCCATCTGCAATAAAATTAGGAGCCAACGATCCGTTTTCAAAATCCCCTCCTGTATGTTCCATTCTATATCGACTTCCTACTTTTCCATCTTTTAAATAAAAGAAATAACCATACCAATCAGTATCTGTATCACTAGAACGATCACTGTCTTCTATAATAACTCTTCTATTAGAATCGTTGATAGTTGTTTTAATCCAAAAACTATAAGCTAGTTGATCTTTAGATTGATTATTAAAACCTCCTGAAGGGAAATCTATATCGCTTCTTGATGCACTTCCAAAAAGCAGGTTTCCAGCTTGTCCTGAATTATTAAATCTATCAAAAGCGTACAACATTATACCTGTTGGCGCTAAACTAGATCCGGTAGCTTGATCTACCAAGTTTCCATTTAACTCGTATGCAGCAACGAGTCCATTTGTAGGGTATTGAGCATAAGTTATAGCGTTAATACATAGCATTAAAAATAGTAATCTTGTTTTCATAAGGGAGTTAAAGTTTGTAGTTTATAATGTAAAACTATCGCCTTATTAACAAGAAAATAACTACTAATTGCTGAAATGCTGTTTTCAGTTTCTAAACTGAAAAAAAATAAAGAATCTTGTATTTAATACACCGTTATCCTATACTCTGCACTATTGCTAAAAACTCTTCTTTTTTATCTTTTGAAATAGATACGGTTTCATTATTATCCATAACAATGTAACCACCGTCTTTTTTAGAATACTCTTGTATGTATTTTAAGTTTATTAGGTATGACCGATGTGGTTTATAGAATGTTGAATTTGCCCCCAATAATTCAACAAAATGCTTTAATGGTTTACTTATTAGTATTTCGTCTTTAGATTGTAACGAAATATTAGTGTACATACCATCTGCTTTTAGCATTACTATATCTTCAAAATTCACAAACTTAATACCATCGGCTATTGGTAAGGCAATTTTTTTAAAGTTTAAATTGTTTAAGCTTTTTCGGAGTTCTTCTATTTTTATATTTATTTGCGACTTCCCTAGACTTAATATCGCTTTTTCTATCGCTAATTGAAGTTTGTCTAATCTAATTGGCTTTAACAAATAGTCTATTGCTGATAACTCAAAAGCTTGAATAGCATATTCACTATAAGCAGTTGTAAAGATGACTTCAAAATTATGATGTTCTTTATCTATAAAATCTAAAATTTCTAATCCCGAATGTTCTGGCATCTCTATGTCTAGAAAGACTATTTGTGGCGCTTCTTTTTTTATAATTTCAATACCACTTAATAAATCTTCTGCTGTAAATACTGTTTCAATTTTAGAGCAATTTTCTTCTATTAATAATTTTAATAAGCGCCTTGCTTTTGGTTCGTCGTCTATAATTAATACTGTCATTTCTATATATTTTCATAAGGAATTACAATATCTACTTGTGTTCCTATTGCTATTTCTTCATTTATTAAATCTGTAATAGTTACTCCTATTTGCCGCTCCTTTCCATAGTTTAATAAATTTAATCTATCTTGATTTGCTTTACTAGCAAAAGAGCTATGCTGTTTATGGCTTCTCGCTTTATATTCTTCTGCTTTAATTCTACCAACACCATTATCTGTAACCCTACATTTTATTGTTTTAGAGTCTTCATTTATTTGAAAACTAATTTTTAAATTTCTATTATCCTTTCTATGCAACAATCCATGCTTTAAGGCATTTTCTACATAAGGCTGTATCAACATTGTGGGAATACATATATCATTAGATTGTAAAAATTTATTATCAATATTATAAGTTAACTTGTCTTCAAAACGTAGTTTTTCTAGCTCTAGATACATATCTAAGCAATCTATTTCTTCTTGTAGTGTAATTTTTCCTTTAGAGCTATGATGTAAGTATGTTCTCATTAAATCTGCAAATTTACCAAGGTAGTCACTTGCCAGTTTTTTTTGATTTAACATAATATACTCTTGTATAGAATTTAATGCATTGAATATAAAATGAGGGTTCATTTGCGAACGTAAATTCTCTAATTTTAAAGCTACTAATTGGTGTTTTATTTCTATCTGCTCTAATTCTTTTTGTTTCTGTTTTTCTTTATGCCTTGCTTTAATTTTAAAAAAAACAATTACACTTATTACACCAATTAGAGCAATTAGTGTACTAAACCACCAACGTTTCCAAAATGGCAATGTTACATTAGCTTTAAATTGTATTGTATTTGTATACGTTCCCTTTAATATACTTTTTGCTCTTACATTTACGATATATTTACGACTTGGTAAGCTATTAAAATCTAATTGATGTTTACCCAATTCTAAAGTTACCCACTTTGGGTTTAATCCATCTATTTTATATTCAAATTGATATTCTTGTAGAGTATTAAACCCATTAATCATAAATTTTATGGCTAATGCATTGGCATTATAGTCTATAACATAATTATCCTTTATATCTTGTTCTTGATTCCCTATTTTTATTTCTGAAAAATAAATATCTGGAATGTATTCACTTTTCCTTTTTTTAGTTTTAGGAAACCTGTAAACACCGCGTGATGTCTGGTACCATACATACTTATCTGTTACTTGAAGCTTTAGTATTCTAGGTCTACTTATTTCATCTCCTACACTAAAGTTTGTAAATGCTTCTGTTTTATAGTCATACTGTTGTATACCTTTATTAGTAGCTAGCCACAGACTTTTATCATCAGAATCCATTGCTCTAATATTTTTATCTAACAAGCCTTTTTCTGATTTAAAAATGGTTTTAAGTATAACCCCTTTTTCAAATAAATAAATTCCCCAATTTGGTCGACTAATCCATACACTATCCCCATTCGTCTTATTAACAAAATGGCGCATGTATATTTTTTTACCGTTTGATAAAATATTTTCAAAATTATTTTCTTTTACAGTACCCCATTTAAGCCCTTCTTGTGTATTTACATAATAGTGCCCAGATTTTGTAGTAATAAAAGCCCCAGCTCGACCTTTATAAATTACTTTATCTTCAAAGTTATTATCTAATATTCTTGTTTTTATATGACTGGTAGTCATATATAAACTATCATTTAACCGTTTTATATCTTTAGGGGAATGCTCAAAGGATTTTTTTGAAACTTTTAATGTTAGTGGGTTATAAAATTCTAAAAAACCTCCATTAAAGAATAGTCCTTTATTTTTTATGTTATCATAATAAACAAACTGTTCTTTAAAATAATCTATGTCTCTAGAAATGTCCTTTCCTGAGTTAAAATTTGCAGAATGCAATTTATTATTATTAGAAATATAATTAAATACAGAGTCATTAATAGCTGTAAAATGAGATATTAAACTTTGTTTAAAAGTTAGGTTTCCATATTCTTTTACTGTAACATCTGGTAATATGTAGAGTCCATCATTTAATGTAGAGAATATATAATTTTTGTTTCGGTTTATTATTAAATCTGTTATTCGCTTTCCTTTTAAATAATGATTTTTTAAAACTATTTCATGATTAATATAATGATATTCATACGCCCCATTTACAGTAAAAAACCATAAAGATTCTCCTATTTTTTTTAAATGAGATATTGAAGTATGGGTAATAGTATCAAACGTATTTACGCGTTTAATTCCTGTTTCATTTACTTCATAAAAAGTGTAGATATTACCCGTTATAAATTGTAGGTATAATTTTTCTCCATAATTAAATATATATAACGGATGTTCTTCATTCTCTGTTATTTTAGATTTAAAATGCCTTATGTGAGAGTCTCCATTAATTTCATTGAACTCGTTGTTTTGATAATAGTAATAATTATTCTCATCTTTTATAAAGGCTGCTGTTTCTTTATTAAACAACTTACTTTTATTTATCTTTTTGGTGTTTATGTCTATTTCATAGAGGTCTTTATTATCTGTAAACACAAGATTATTTTCAATTATTTTATAATCAATCAATCTAGCCCCAATACGCTCTTTTAAATTTAGAAAAAGAACGACCTTACCATTTTCTACATAGTAAAACTCTCCCCCCATGTTAGTATACCACACTCTTTCATGCTGATCTAAATATAATCCAAATACTGAAGGCCTTACTTGCTTAGGATGTCTATATGATTTGTATTTTTCTCCATCAAAACTGAATAATCCAGAATTAGTTGCTAACCAGATTAAACCATTTTTATCTTCTAATATTCTATAAACAACTTTCTCTGGCACACCATCATCTTCACTAAGGTGAATAGATAAAGGAGCTTGAGCTTGTATTACAACTGAAGCAAAAAAGCAAAAGAAGGGTATTAAAAGTTTTTTTATCAATTTTGAAGCTATTAAACCCTAAAAATACACTTTAGTTTCTGTTAATGTATTTATCGACTTCTAAAATATTGATTTCAATTGCTAAACAAGTGTTTAGTTTAATGGAAAGTTATTTAAAACAAGTGTTTCGAGTTTATTTTCATTATTCTCGAAAATTAGATATGCTTTTAATTCTGGGTGTTTTTCAAGAAATCGTTTTACAGTTTCTATTCCCATGGCTTGAAATGCTGTAGCATAACCATCTGCTTCTGCACATGTGTCTGCTATAATAGAAACACTTAAAATATTTGTTTTAGTAGGGTATCCTGTTTTTGTGTTTATAATATGAGCATACCTATTACCTTTTTCATCTATTTTAAACTTTCTATAAGTACCAGATGTGGCCATAGACTTATCTTTTAAAACAAAAATTTGATCATAGCTCTGTGTTCCATCAAAATTAGGATTCTCTATACCTACTGTCCATCCAGATTTCTTTTCTACATTAATACCTTTGCCTCTTAATTCTCCACCTATATTAACTAAGTAATTCTCAATATCTTTAGATTCTAAAAATTCGCCTATTACATCTACAGCATATCCTTTAGCTATAGCATTAAAATCTATGTAAGGCTTTGGGGATTGTTTAGTAAGCTTATTGTCTTTTAAACTAATTTTATCGAAACCGACATAACGCATTAAACTATCTATTTTAAGGCTATCTAATCGTGTTTTATTGTATTCTGAACCAAAGTTCCAAGCGTTTACCAACTTACCAATAGTGGGATCAAAAACACCTTTAGTTTCTTTATATATTGTTTTCGAAGTCTTAAAAACATTTATAAAATGTTTATCTACACTATCTAATATGTGTTTATTAACTTTTGATATGTCTGAATTGTCTTGATAATTAGACATCGATTTATTTATAACGGTAAATAAGCTATCTACCTCTCTTTGGTAAGTAGCATTGTCTTCTGAAAAATAATTGATGTCATAAAATGTTCCGAATATAGGTCCTGAAAGTTTTACTTTTTTAAGTTCTTTTTTACAAGACACTATTAGTAAAGATATCGCAACTAATAGAAATGTTTTTTTAAGCATCATAAAACTATATTGAGCACGTATTATTTTAATTTAAATTAGTTTCTAAAACCTGAATACCATTATATTCTATAAGATATTCTTGATCTAAAAACACAGGTAACGATTCTCCGTTTGGGTTACCTAATCCTACTCCAGCGTATAATACTTTAGCATTATGTTCTCTAGCGTGGGCTTTAAAGGATTCCATCCAAACAATATCGTAATTATTAGCATTCTCGGGAAGTATAACTGCTTTTACTATAACAAAGAAGTATTGTTTGTTAGCATCCATACATACAAATTGTGGGTGTTTTTTTAATTTACTATTAATAGCAATAAATTCGAATCCTCGTTTTTCGAGATCCTTTCCTACATGATTCATTGCTAAATTGTGTAACTCTTGCGCTGTTAATGCTTTACTCATACTACAAAAATACAATAATCATTACTACTTAAAAATAGTATTGTATTGAAAATAGATACTATTTAAATCTTACAAATTTAGAACTACTAAATGTATAATTAGAAACGCCTATTTCTGCATCTAACTTTAAATTATACCAAGGTGATATTTCTGTGTCTTCTAAATTTTTAACTAAATGTACACTTTGCGCCGGCGTGTTACCTTGAAACAAAAGAAATCGTTTTTCGCCTTGCTCATTAATAATTTCATCTGTAATCATTACAATATGTCCTGGAGAACCTCCTCTTATTAACATATCCCCTATTTTAAGGTCTTTAATAGACGTTATTTTTGGCAATTCGTTGTAAAGTGATAGTGTTCCAGAATAAGTATAAATTAAATTTAAGTACTTATAGAAATTACTTTTAGCATGATTTTTCTTTGCTATTTTATTAAACGTAACTTTATTCCCATTTATTTTTGGTCTATATCCTTCTGCATATTTTACCCAAGAACAGTAATGTCCACTTGTAAAATTAAAGCCTATTTCTTCCTTTCTATTTTGATCCCATAGATACTCACTTCTAATTCTAATTAAAGCATCTGCACATTGCTGTAAACCATTTTTAGGAACAGGGATTTCTAATATTCCTATATGTCCTAATTGCCAATAATACTCACTACCATCATAATTGATGATTTTAGTATTAAATGGTTTCAATGTATAGTTACGCAAATACTCCTGAAATGACCCTGAATTATATTCTACTCGTTTAAATCCATCAGGCACATTAACTCTAGTCTTAATAGTTAAACTGTCTTTATTTAAAAGATTGGTTTTAACTGTAACAGCATTTATGGTTTGTTGTACGGTTTGTTTTACGGGTCTAAATTGTAAGGCTAAGGCGCAAATAGAAACTAAAACACATATAAGTAGTATTGCTTTTTTCATAACTATACAAACGTAAAAAGCCAATACTTTCGTATTGGCTTTTAACTATTTATTGATAATTAACTCAATTAAAGAATAATTATTGTTTTATTAATTTTGTTGTTAAACTAGCTGTTTCTGTTGATAGCTTTACAAAATACACACCAGTTTCTAAAGCATTAACATTAATTGTTTCCATGTTAGAAGTACTGTTATATACTCTTTGTCCAGCAATGTTATAAACTTCTACAGAAGATAATGTATTTTCTAAACCTTTAATAGTAACAACGTCTGTTGCTGGATTAGGGAAAATTGAATATCCTGTTAATTCTTGTTCTGGTATACTTAACGTAGCAAAGCTGTAAGAAACAGTTCCTGTTTGCCCTACATATAAATCTGTAGCAGATGCTGTAGTACTACCTGTTGGCTCAACTAACATAAAACTATCGAAAATACCTCCTGCTGCAGGAGCTGTTGCTAATGTAGAACCATTATCTAGTAATGTAATATTACCTGTTGTAGGCGAACCCAAAATATCGAAAGTAGCAACTACGAAAGGTGTTCCCGCTACATGCTCACTTAATGCTATTCTTGGATCATAGTTATTACTGAAGTTAAGAGCATCTCTTCCTGGTTCTGAATCTGCTGCATCTAAAGCAGTAAAGACAGCTGCTGACCCTACATTTCCTCCTACAAAAGTAGCATCTGAAGCTGTTACTCCGTCTGGTACCATAATTGTAAATGCTATTTGGCTAATTGTTGGAAATGGAGCCGTTTTAGAATAGTCTGGAGTAGCTATAATAGAAAAATTGTAACCCGTATTCTGTTGTAACGAGAATTGGTAAGTTTGTGCTTGAATCGTTAATCCTAACGTTAAAGCTAGTAATAATAGTAGTTTTGTTTTCATTTTGTTTATTTTATATCTTAGAGTTAACAAATATATCATTTTTTTTGTGTTTTTAGTTAGTTCCTTCAGGTAATTGTTGTATAAAATTATAACTTGCTGATGGAGGCCCTCCAAATACAGAGTTAGATGGATTATTAAATATGTTATTTCTAACAATTAAAACATCTGTTGTAGGCCCTGAATAAACTGTATATCCATCCATATTAATATCTGTTGCATTATAACCAAGAGATAAATAACCTGCTGCTGGTGGCCCACCGAACACAGAATTATTTGGATCATTAAATACTTGAGCTCTTATGCTTGGGGTTTCTGATTGTGCTCCTAAATAATTTAACAAACCATTTCCTGTTGCATCTCCTGACCACATACCAGATTTCCCTCCAGTCATTCCAAATGTAGTTTGTCCATCTGTTCCAAAAGTTGAGATTGAACCATCTGTAAAATCTACTGTTTTCGTTGTTGCATCTAATAGAATAGTGTCTTTAGACATCACTCCTAAGTGATTTCTATGTTTAATTGTAACATAATAATTTGCCGAAGCGATTCCAAAACTTAATGGTGATACTCCATCAACATCTACCACATCTCCATCTCTCTGTAACAATGCAGAAGTTGAAGCTGCAACTAATGTATTTGTTAGTTCATCTCTTAATTCTACATATACCCAGTCTACAATTGCATTAGCACCTGTAACATTAAATACTGAAGCATTACATGTTAAATTATCAACATAAGGGCTTGTTGTTGGTATTAAACCTTCAACACGTAAATCGTCTCTCATAAGTGTTTCTTCCCCAGTATTTGGGTTTAATGCTGCACCTTGTAAATATACAACTGGTGCTACTGAGATTCTAAAAGCATCTGCTGGTCCAAAATAGTAAGTACCTGCAAGACCTGTAAAATTACCTGTTAGCGTAGTATCACTTCCAAAAGCACTTACAGTTAATGACACCACTTCTCCATCTCCTTCTCTTAAAGCCACTAAATCTGTACTTGTTAACCCAGTAGCTGTTTGCCATCCATTAATTTCACTGGCATCAAAATAGAAGGTAATATTTGTATCTCCTGAGGTTGCTGTATTTGTAGGTGTAATTGTAAATGTTTTATCCATTACTAAATTAGGCGCTACACTTGTGCCATAAGCTTGTGCTCCTGTACCTTCTCTAGAAACAGCTATATTTGTACAACCATAATCGAATGTATCATTATTAGTAATGTTTAACATAACATCTCCGGTACTACTATTTGAAGTATAAATAGTTCCAGTTCCTGATAAATTTGTTTCATAACTATTAGCTCCCGTATTTATTGAAGTTTGTACGGTACTAGATATTGTTTCTTCTATAACTATAGTAACGTTATCTAAAAGTAATGCTCCATTTGTTTGTGCAGCACCATTACCTTGACTATTGTGTCTAACAACAAAATAACCTGTTTGATTACTTATACTATTAGAACTTATATTTTTAATCTCACCTCCTCCAGAAATAGCATTTCCGCTATCTAATAAGGTTCCTCCTGTTATACCAGCTGCATTTGAAATATTTGTAGTCCAATAAACCTCATAAGGTTCGCTATCTGAAAAAGCACCTATACCATAATTAAATGTAATATTTGTTGCATCTGCTGAAACTACTATTGCTGGACTGATATTAAAATTATCAGGACTGTAGTTAGCTCCGCCTCCTAAAAGATCATTAGATAAAGACCCTCCAAAAACACCATCAATACCAGTATAGTTTAAGCCGTTAAATGTAGCCCAATCGTTAGCTGCTTCACCATCTTCACTTAAATTTGTCCATACTGTAGTATCTGCTGTTTCAAAATCTGAATCTAGCACTGTTGTGTTGGTAACAGACGTAGAATTAGGTAACATATCATCATCTTGTATTGTTAAAGTTAATGTGTTATTAGTTCCTGCTACTGCATTCCCTCCACTTACTGTGAAATTAATTATTACCGTTTCGTCTCCTTCAATAAATCCATCATTATAAATTCTTATTGTCATATTTTGAGATGCTGTTACTCCTGCAGCAAAATTCACTGTTGGTGTTATTAAATCAAAATCTGCTCCTGCTACTGCAGTTCCTCCTACAACACTTAAATTAGCTGTTGCAATTGCAGATGGGCCTTCTGGTAATAATGATAATTCAACAGCTATATCTGTAAAACTACAATCTGAACCTTCTACAGTTGTAACTGCTTGATTAGGATAAAATATAGTTGGTGGTACTGGATCTGCTGCTGTAGAGTTTGGTAAATTTGAAATACCGTCTGCATTAGTTAAAACAGTTTCTATTCTTAAAACCTGACCTGCTGTAAATAAATCCATACAACTATCGTCTGTATAATCCATATAATTTTCAATCATATCATCCCCTGGATTCTGACCTCCAGTACATGAATTTGTACCTGTAGGACAACCAAAATTAGAACTACCTGCATTTGGTGTATCATCTACAAAATCGTCTGCATTACAATTTCCATCTCCCCAGATATGTCTTAATCCTATCCAGTGACCTACCTCGTGTGTTAATGTTCTTCCTAAATTGTACGGAGGTGCAGAACCTGGTAAATCTCTAGAACCTATAGTTCCGTATCCACATACTACTCCATCATTTAAAGCACTTCCTCCATCTGCTGGAAAACCTGGTAAAGTAGAGTTACTAGGAAATTGTGCATAACCTAATAAACCGCCTTGTAAATCTGCTGTCCAAACATTTGCATAAACACTACGATCCCATATAGTTGCAGGCTTTATTTCTAAACCACCATCTCCTAAATCGAAATCTGTATCTGCAAAAGGACCAGCTCCAAAAGTAGTTACTCTGTTCACTCCTGGTACTGCTAAAGGATTACCATCTGGATCCATAGTAGCTGGAACAAATACAATTTCTGCATCTGCAGAAACTGCATAAGCACTTTGAGTACCGTTAACACCTCCTTGGTCACTAAAATCTAAATTTAATTGATCTATTTGTGATTGAATTATTGCATCAGATAAGTTTGTAGGTCCAGTTCCGCTAGTAATAACATGAAAAATAATTGGGACATTAACTACTGCTTTTTGGAATGTTCCATTAGCTTTTGCTTGTTCAATTTCTAGTCTTTTAGCTTCAATTAATGGTTCTATCCAATTCTCGAAAGCATCATCATAACCAGATGTACCTGCTTTTTGTTGTCTCCTTTCATGCATTTCTACTGAAACACATCTAACATAACCTGTTTCTTCAAGAGATCGTTGGTTATCTTCTGTTAATTGTAAAGGAGCTACTAATGTAGTATTGTTATCCTCAATACTTTTAGTATTTTTCTTTAATTGTTGTTGCGCGCTTACTACAGACACACAAAAAACACATAAAAAGGTCAAGAAACCTTTTAAAGTAGTTTTATTCATAACATTTGGGAATTTTAATTACACTGTTTCAAATATAACACTTTATCGCTATTTAACAACCTTTTATCGGCTTTTTTTATCGTATTCCCGATAAAAGAACTAAAAAATTAACATTTTATCAATTTCAATTGAAAGTAAAAGCCTAAACAATTTATATTTTTGTTTAGGCTTTTATAACTTTTTACTTCAGTATTTTTTAATTAGTCCCTTCAGGTAATTGTTGTACGAAATTATAACTTCCTGATGGAGGTCCTCCAAATACAGAGTTAGATGGATTATTAAATATGTTATTTCTAACAATTAAAACATCTGTTGTAGGCCCTGAATAAACTGTATATCCATCCATATTAATATCTGTTGCATTATAACCAAGAGATAAATAACCTGCTGCTGGTGGTCCACCGAACACAGAATTATTTGGATCATTAAATACTTGAGCTCTTATACTTGGTATTTCTGATTGTGCTCCTAAATAATTTAACAAACCATTTCCTGTTGCATCTCCTGACCACATACCTAGCACACCTGTTTGCATACCAAAATCTGTTTGCGCATCTGTTCCAAAAGTAATAGGTGCAGCCCCATTTGTGAAATCTATAGTTGATGTTGTAGCAGTTAATGAAATTAAAGCATTTGTCATAACACCTAGGTGATTTCTGTGTTTAACCACTACATAAGCATCTCTACCTGAAATATCAAATAGTAAACTTGAAACACCATCTACATCAACAATATCACCATCTCTCTGTAATAATGCAGATTGACTTGCTATTACTGTAGTATTTGTAACTGCATCTCTAAGTTCTACTAAAATCCAATCTACAATAGCATCTGTTCCAGTAACATTAAAAACTGAAGCATCGCAAGTACTACTATCGTATGGACTTATTGTTGGTATTATACCTGCTACACGTAAATTGTCTCTCATTAAACTCTCTTCTCCACTATTTGGGTTTAATGCTGCTCCTTGTAAATATACTTTTGGAGATAACCTTACTCTAAATGCAGATTCTGCTCCAAAATAATAATCACCACTTAGTCCTTTAAAAGTTCCAGTTAATGCTATATCTGTGCCATAAGATGTTACCGTTAATGGCACAACATCTTCCGAACCTTCTCTTTTAGCGAATAATTCATTTCTAGACAATCCTGTAGCAGTCTCCCATCCAACAATTTCTTCACTTGTAAAATAAAAAGTGACATCTGTATCTGTATTTGTCGTTGTATTAGTTGGTGTTATTTTATAAGTCTTATCTGTTACAAAACCTGGCGTATTGCTCCCGTTATAACTTTGCGCATTTTCACCTGCTCTTTCAATAGACGCATCAATACATCCATAATTAAAACCATTAGTATTATTATAGTTAAGCATTAAATTCCCGCTAGCATTATCATAAAGATAAGCTGTTCCAGCACTAGGTAAATCTATAGCATTCGTTAAAGTGTTATTAACTACAGTCTGTATTTCTAACGGCCCTGGTTCTGTTACCGAAAAATTATCAAGTATTAACCCTTGCCCCCATGCTCCAGCATCTCCATAAAGGAAAGAAATATATGTTGTTTCATCGGCTGTAGGTGTATATGTAAACGATACAGGTACCCATGGTAAGTTAGAAGCAGCTGCTTGTCCTGTTCCTGTAGCTGTCTTTGCTAAATCTGCTCCTATTGGCCAAGTTGCCTGATTATCGTTTGATAATTCAATTCTTGCAGTATCATTAGCATATTGATTATCGAAAGCATATTCGAATGCAATAGTATATGTTACCCCGCCTATTAATGAAATTCCTGGAGATGCTATACGTTCTGCATCCATAGTACAATTACATTGATCGTCATTTACAAAAACATAATTTGTCGTATTTGATTGATCAGTGTTAAAGTATCCTGCATCTGGGAATGTTCCATTATTAGTTATTGCAAAATTAGAAGTTCCATTTCCAGTAACTGTCCAATTCGTTAAATCTACCTCAAAATCATCTTCAAAAACGGGTATCGCAGGTCCAGAAACTAATGGATCAAAATCGTCATCAGTAACAGTTAATGTATAAGAACTTGTTCCTGCTACTGCATCTCCATCGGTAGCAAGTGTAAAACCTATAGTAAATGTTTCATCACCTTCAATAAAGCTATCATTAAATACTCTAATAGTTACATCTTGAGCAACTGTTGCTCCAGCTGCAAAAGTTGCATTTGTTGTCATTAGCTGAAAATCTACTCCATCTGTTCCTGTTGTAGAGGATACAGAAAATGTTGCTACAGCTGAATCCGAAGGCCCAATACCTATAGTTAATGGTACAATAACATCTGTAAAAGAACAGTCTGACCCTTCTGCTTGAGTTCCTGTTGAAGAACTAAAAGCTATTGTTGGCACAGATGGTGCTGGTGTTGTATTGTCTGTTGTATTATTGCTATTATTAGTTCCTTGGCTTGCTCCCACACCTAATCCTGCATCAGCAAATACTTGCCAAATAGTATCTGTATTAGCACCTCCGTATATAGCCTGATCAGCTGCTAAAATAGCATCACGACCGTCTACGAAACCTGGGCTACAAGGTTGTAACTTTAGAGATTCTACAACTAGGCGTAAACAAATATTATTTCCTCCTGTACCATAATATAAATCTGCATCCCAACCGTGAACATCTATTAATGCCCAGTTTAATTTCCATAAAATAGCTGACCAAATTGACCCTACACCGTGTGGTACTACTGCAGATCCAAGGTCTGCATAACTTTGTGTATTTGTTGTACTGTAAGGTTGTGGCCTAATTCCTGCTCCATTAGGTCCTTGTCCTACTAACCAAGTACCAATTCCTCTTTGGTCTGTTCCTTGATCTCCTGGCTCCATAGTCATCATTAAACCTATAAAATCTCCCCAGCCTTCGCCCATTTGCTCATTATTATTAAGACAACCTGAGTTTCCTGCTCCACCAGTTAAACGCGTAGATAAACCATGCCCGTACTCATGTACTATTACTGCATTATCAAAATCTCCATCTCTTGTGTTACACACATACATTTGCATCCTTCCTCTACCTCCATCTGTAGGTGTTGCAAAATTTGCATTACATGTTCCTGAACCATCTTGAGCCTCTGCACGTACACTATCGTTACCTGCTCCTCCATTACCATAATTATTCACTTGGAAATTTCCTGATGCTTCATCAAAACCATATATATACCACAAATCATGGATTATGTTTGTCCAATAAAATAGATTTGTAACTGCTGCATCTATACTACCTCCGTTATTATTAACGTTGGTGTCTACAGTAAAGTCAAAATCTAAAGCAGCTCCTCCATTTGCCCTTTCAGCATTAGTACCAGAACCAGTTCCAGTTTGCGTACTTGTTCTATCATCGTAAGCGTCACAATTATTTCCTATAGTATAATTAGATTCTGCTCCCGCTACACCATTAGTATCATGCCAACCATAAGGTGATCCTGTTGCATCAGCAGGATCTGTAACTACAGAACGACCTCCATGCCCTGGAGATTCTACAGGCATTGCATAAACATTGTAACTTCCTCCACCTACATAAGCTGCAGTTGTGCTCGTTTTATTTGAATTATATTCTGTATTATATTCTTCTTCACAATCACTATCTAAGTTAACCGCTTCAGTATGATTATGATCACTATGATCTCCTAGCACATTACAAGACGTTGTAAAATTATACTTAGTTAAAATTTCACCTGTATTAGCATCAACTATAAAGTTATACCAATCTGAAGATTGTTTATCTTCTATAGATAATTCCCATGCTAATTTAGCACCTACACCATCTTCGTAATAATAGATTTGCTTTACAGGAATATCAGTATTAGAAATACCTCCTTTATTATATAAAACTGCTCTATTTTGATATGCAGTTCTACCCGCTTGATTTATATTAGTCCTCCTTTTTAAACCTACAACTTCTCCATAACCCATTTTTTGAGAAACAGATACTATGGCTTGTTCTGGAGTAATTGAAGCAGAACGATTGTGTATAGTATTGTCTATATCTTTTACAAAGTTTACATGACTTACTATTATTTCACCATTTTTATCGGTATGTAAACTAGACGCAGTTCCCATCACTTCAATATTATCTATTGCTTGTCTAATATATACGTGATGAATTCCACTTACAGAACTAACATGCTCTGAAGTAACAACATAATCTGAAGTTTTTTTAGCACTAACTAGTTGTTCTAAAAACGCTCTAGATTTAATTCTTGAACCTGGTGCTTCACTTCCTTTTACAGATAGTGTTTCGTTAGGCTTAGCTGAAACTACTGTTCCATTTTGCTTTAAAACACTTTTTTTTGCTTGCGCATTTAGTTGAACGCTCGATAACGACAATAAAGTAAATGCAAATAAAGCCTTGAGGCTAAATAGTTTGCACACGCTAAATGAGAGGTAATTATTCCTCATAATAATGAATTAGTTTTAGTGGTTAGTAAATCTGATAATATGCACAATTGAACTATGAAATTTCAATTTCCTCAAAATTAGCATTTTAACGGACTTTTAACACATTTTGTGGATATTTTCGACGAAATGCACGATTTAAAAAATTAAAACATTGATTATAAGCTATTTAATTACATACCATTAGACATTAACCACTATAGTATTCGGGGAAAACATGCCTTTTTTTAACAAAAAATAATACTATTAATAAGCAAAAAACCCTAACACGATTGTGTTAGGGTTAAGAATATGTTAGATAATTATTAGCTTTTATCCACCAAAATCATCGAATCTAATGTGCTCATCTGGTATACCAAAATCTTCTCCCATTTTCTGCACAGCTTGGTTCATTAATGGAGGTCCACAGAAGTATAATTCTATATCTTCAGGAGACTCATGGTGTTTTAAATAATTGTCTATTACACAGTTGTGGATAAACCCTACGAAACCATCTCCTTCTTCATCATTAATATCTTTCTTAATTTTCCAATTATCACTTTCCATTGGTTCAGATAATGCCAAGTAGAATTTAAAGTTTGGAAAATCTTTTTCTAAAGCTCTAAAGTAATGGATATAAAACAATTCTGCTTTAGATCGTCCTCCATACCAATACGTTACTTTACGTCCTGTTTTTATAGTTCTAAATAATTCGTATAAATGTGAACGCATTGGCGCCATACCAGCACCACCTCCAACATACAACATTTCTGATTCAGATTCGTTTATAAAGAACTCTCCATAAGGTCCAGAAATGGTTACTTTATCTCCAACTTTTTGATTAAAAATATAAGATGAAGCTACACCAGGGTTTACATCCATCCAACCGCCTTTAGCGCGATCAAAAGGAGGAGTTGCTACACGAACATTAAGCATAATCCTTCTTCCCTCTGCTGGATAAGAAGCCATTGAATAAGCTCTTTCAACTAGCTCTTCGTTTTTCATAACTAAAGGCCATAATCCAAACTTCTCCCAATCTGCTTTAAATTTATCTGGTTCTCCTGGATGATCTTCTGGGTGAGCAGAAACATCCATATCTGAATACTTTATTTCACAATTAGGTATTTCAATTTGAATATACCCTCCTGCTTTATAGTTCATATCTTCAGGAATTTCCACAACAAATTCCTTAATAAATGTCGCTACGTTATAGTTTGAAACTACAGTTGCTTCCCATTTTTTAATACCAAATACTTCTTCTGGAATGGTAATTTCCATATCCTGTTTCACCTTTACTTGGCAAGATAAACGCGCACCATGTGCTAATTCTTTTCTTGAAAAGTGAGGTGTTTCTGTAGGTAGAGCTTCTCCTCCTCCAGATAATACATGACATTCACATTGAATACATGTTCCACCACCACCACATGCAGATGGTAAGAATATTTTTTCTCCACCTAATGTAGATAATAATGTAGCTCCAGATGCTACTTCTATTTCTCTTTCACCATTTATAGTAATTTTTACTGGTCCGGATGGTGATAATTTTTGTTTTACAAATAGTAATAAGCTTACTAATACTAACGTAATTAGTAAAAACGCAACTACTGTAGCTATTACTGTTCCTGTTGTTCCTGCTGCTAAAATCATATTATTCTATAGTTTTAGTATTTTCTGCTAATTCTTTAGCATTCTCAGTTTGTGCTTGTTCTATTTGTGCTGCTGCTGGTTTAGCTTCTGCTTCTTCTTCTCCTCCAGTTAACATCCCTCCAAAACTTAAGAACCCTATTCCCATTAATCCTGTAACGATAAATGTAATTCCTAAACCTCTTAATGGTGCTGGCACATTAGAATATCTAATCTTCTCACGAATTGCTGCTATAGCTAGAATTGCTAAAAACCATCCTATCCCTGAAGATATTCCATAATTAAAGGCTAAACCTAATGTTTCTATTTCACGAGATTGCATAAATAACGACCCTCCTAAGATGGCACAGTTTACTGCAATAAGTGGTAAGAATATACCAAGTGAGTTATATAATGATGGAGAAAATTTCTCTACCACAATTTCTACTAATTGTACCATGGTTGCAATAGTAGCAATAAACATAATAAACGAAAGGAAGCTTAAATCGTAATCAGCATATTCTGCACCTAGCCAAGATAATGCTCCTGGTTGTAATAAATACTGATCTAATAGCCAGTTTAAAGGTACTGTAATCGCTAATACAAATATTACTGCTGCACCTAGACCTACTGCTGTTGCTACTTTTTTAGATACTGCTAAGTATGAACACATACCTAAGAATACCGAAAACACCATATTGTCAATAAAGATTGACTTGAAAAATAATTCTATGTGTTCTATCATTGTCTTTTATTTTAAATTCTTTAGAAAGAATATTAATCTTCAATTAAATCTTTGTTTCTGCTACGCTGTACCCAAATGATTAATCCTACAACTATTAATGCCATTGGCGGCATTAACATAAACCCGTTGTTTTCATAGCCATATTTGTAGACTCCTGTTTTTTCTATAGCGTCTCCTAAAACTGGTACTCCAAATAAAGTCCCTGATCCTAAAAGTTCTCTAAAAAACCCAACGATTAAAAGTATTACGGCATATCCTAGAGCATTACCTATACCATCTAAAAATGATTTCCATGGTCCGTTTCCTAATGCAAACGCTTCAAAACGTCCCATTATAATACAGTTCGTAATAATTAACCCTACAAATACTGCTAGTGTTTTACTTAGCTCATAAGCAAAAGCTTTTAGTACTTGATCTACTATAATTACTAAAGCAGCTACAACAATTAGTTGTACAATAATTCTAATTTTTGAAGGTATAATATTTCTCATTAAAGAGATAACAACATTACCAATTCCTAAAACAAACATTACTGCGATTCCCATTACTAAAGAAGCCTTAAGCTCTGCTGTAATTGCTAATGCAGAACAAATACCTAATACTTGAATTGTAATTGGGTTATTATCTGCTAACGGGTCTGTAATTAACTTTGCGTCTTTTTTTGAAAGTAGTCCCATATTATTCTAATGTTTTAAAGTAAGGTAAGTACAATTTTAAATCCGATTTAATCATCGCAGAAACACCGTCTCCTGTAATTGTTGCTCCAGCTAATGCATCTACTTCATGATCGTCTTTAATTAAATTTTTAGGATCATTATTTCCTTTTGCTACAGCAATACCTTTAAAAGTACCTGAAGCATTTAATAAACGTTCTCCAGTAAAATCGTCCATAAAGAAACGTTGATTAATATTAGCTCCTAAACCTGGTGTTTCTCCTTTGTGATCAAAAAACACGCCTTGAACTACCATATCTTTATCTAAAGCTACATATGCCCAAATAGCATCCCAAAGTCCTTTTCCTCTTATTGGAGCGATATAAAATGTTTTACCATCCTTATCTCCCACAAATAAAGGCAAACGTCTTGTTCCTCCATTTTTAGCTTTTGCCTGTTCTTTTTTAACATCTATCAAGTAAGCTTTATCATCTTCTGTAGTGTTACCATTGGCATCTACAATTAATTGCTTCTTAATATATTTTGAAAACTCTCCAGCAACCTTATCTGTAGAGATAAATTCTCTACTTGTTCCTTCATTTTCGTTTACTCCCATAGCATACAGAATATTCTGCTGCTTTTCCATTCGTTCATTTTCTGTAATTGTAGGTTTTAAAGAAGACGCTGTAAACGCTAATAATGAACCTACCACAAGTACCATTGCTATTGCAAATAGTATTGTATATGAATTTTTATCTGTATTAACTGCCATAATTACGCTGTTTTAACTTTTAAACGTTTCATTCTACGTTTCACATTTCCTTGTACGACATAGTGATCGATTGTTGGTGCGAAAACGTTCATTAATAAAATCGCTAAGAATACTCCTTCTGGGTATGCTGGGTTAAATACACGAATCATAATTGATATAAAACCAATTAAGAAACCATAAATCCATTTCCCCTTATTAGTTTGCGATGCTGTTACTGGATCTGTTGCCATATAAACTGCACCGAATAATATACTTCCTATTATTAGGTGTTGCCAGAATGGTATATTCATTAATCCATAAAACTTACTAGATTCTCCTATCCACTCTGCTGAAACAACGCCATTGAAAATTAACCCCATCGTTAAAGCACCTATTAAAGTTGAAAGTATAATTCTCCAGCTTCCTACTTTAGAGAAAATTAAAAGTCCAGCTCCAACTAATATTAATAGCTTTGATGTTTCTCCAACAGAACCTGGAATAAAACCGAAGAACATATCCATCATATCTATATTTGGTAAGGTATTACCTTGCGCATAAGCTCCAAGTAATGTCTCTCCAGAAATAGCATCTGGTGTTCCTGCCATTTCAGTAGCTTTGTGTACCCATACTTTATCTCCAGACATCCAAGTAGGATATGCGAAGAATAAAAATGCTCGAATAGTTAATGCTGGATTAAGAATATTCATTCCTGTTCCTCCAAACACTTCTTTACCTATTACTACACCAAAAATTACTGCAACCGCTAACATCCATAATGGAATGTCTACTGGTACAATTAATGGCACTAACATTCCTGTTACTAAGTATCCTTCTTCTACTTCGTGTCCTTTTATTACTGCGAATATAAACTCAACAATAAGTCCAACACCATAAGAAACAATAACTAAAGGTAATACTGTCCATGCGCCAATAACAAAATTATCCCATGTTAAGAAGTTTCCAAATAAGGAAGCTTCACGCACAGTACCCGCTGCTGCATCTATAGCTGCATAATGTTGGTAACCTGCATTAAATATTCCGAAAATTAAACACGGTACTAATGCCATAATTACTATGTTCATAGTACGTTTTAAATCATCGGCTGCCTTTATATGAGTTCCATTATGTGTTGTCTCATTAGGCAAGTATAAAAAGGTATGGATTGCGTTAAACGCAGGAGCCATTTTTGTTCCTTTATACTTCTCTTTTAAATTGTGTAAATTACTTTTTAAACCCATCTGTTTTATTTTTCATTTTACTTCGTGCAATGAATAATTATCCAATTTCCTTAAGCATTAAGTCTAAACCTTTTCTAATAATATCTTGATGTGGTTGTTTAGACACACATACAAATTCTGTTAAAGCAAAATCTTCTGGTGCAACTTCGTACATTCCTAAGGCTTCCATTTCATCTAAATCTTGATACATACAAGCTTTTAGAATTTGCATTGGAAAAATATCTAAAGGAAATACTTGCTCGTAAGTTCCCGTAGTTACAAAAGCACGATGCTCACCATTTGTATTGGTGTTTAATGCATACTCTTTTTTAGGATTTAACCAAGAAAAAGTGAATGCTCTAGATGTAGACACTTTATTAAAGATTGGCTTGTTCCATCCAAAAAATTCATAATCGTCTCCTTCTGGAATTACAGTAATAACATTACTGTAATAGTCTAAACTACCATCTGGTTTAATTTGTTTTCCAGATAATACATTTCCAGAAATTATACGATCATTACCATCTTTATCTACACCATTATCGTAAACCATTGTTGCTATTTCGCTACCAATTACAGTTTTAAAATATCTTGGTTTTTTTACAGACGAGCCTACTAATGCTACTGTACGTTCTGCATTAAACTTACCTGTTAACAATAACTCTCCCATTATAACAAGATCTTGGGCGTTAACCGTCCAAACAACTTCTCCTTTATTAACAGGGTCTATTTTATTTATTTGAGTCCCAACATTTCCAGATGGGTGCGGGCCAGAAACTTTGTGTAGTGTTACACCAGACAAACCTGCTAATGGTGAATCACCATTTTTAGCAACACTTACATGTAATTGTCCTTCTGTTAACTTTCCTAATGCGGTAACTGCTGCTTGTAACTCTGCTTCTTTACCTTTTAGTGTGTAATCTAAATCTGCAGCTAAAGGCGCACTTGCATAAGCAGAAACAAAAATAGCTTTAGGCGCTACCTCTGGGTTTGCAATAACATCGTAAGGACGTTGTTTTACAAAAGCCCAACATCCAGATGCTAATAATTTTGCTTTTATATCTTCTGCTTTCGCCGAATCTACATTTAAAGCACCAAAATCGTGATGTGATTGTTGTTTGTCTGCTTGAAGTTTAACAGCTAATATTTTACGTTTTTCTCCACGAGTGATTTCGATAACTTCTCCAGAAACTGGTGAAGCAAATTTAACGGCTTCGTTGGATTTATCATAAAATAAAGCGTCTCCTGCTTTTACTTTTTCTCCAACTTTAACTGATAATTTAGGAATTACACTGTGAAAGTCTTCTGGTCTAACCGTATAAAAGTTGCTTACTATAGCATTCTCTGTTGCTAATTCTGCTTTACCTTTTAACTTAATGTCTAGACCTTTCTTAATCTTAATGTCGTTTGACATACGTATAAATCTATTTGTTAATAGTTTAGTGATATGATTTTCTGAATACAAAAAATCGGTGCAAAAATACGAATTAATAATGCAATTTTAAGGTCTAAAACTAGGCTTGTTATTTATTTATAATTATTCTAAATAACAAAAATGCATTAGGCATAGAATTTGCGTATCTTTACATTGTAATAAAAATTCAATATGCGCTTTAAACTAAATTTATTAATTCTATTTCTTTTGCCATGTTCATTATTTGCCCAAGAGGAAGAAATTGAGCCTCAAGAGTACATAAAAACGATTACTTTTAAAGGAGATACTCCCGAAAGTCAACTTCCTATTTTAAGGCTTGGACAACAATTAACTTTAGAGTTTGATGTTTTAAATGGAGATGAAGCAGATTTTTATTACGAAATAAGACATTATAATTTTGATTGGACACCTTCTATTTTAGTAGAATCTGAATATTTAAATGGATTTAATGAACAACGTATTCGATATTATGAAAATTCATTTAATACCTTCCAAATGTATTCTCACTACCTATTAACAATACCAAATAGACAGACTCGTGGTTTAAAAATATCTGGAAATTATATGATTACTATATATAATGATGATGATGAAATTGAATTTACTAGAAAATTTATGGTTTTTGAAGATTATGCAAATGTAGGTGTTGCTGTAAGGCGTTCTCGTGATGTAGCATTTGTAAACGAAAAACAATCTATAGATGTTGCTATTAATTCATCGACTATAAGATTTAACAACCCTAAAGAGACTATAAAAACAGCTATTGTTAAAAACAATAATTTAAAAACTGCCATAACAGATTTAAAACCACAATATATATTAGGTAACGAATTGCAATATCGCTATGTGGAAGAATCAAGTTTTTTTGGAGGAAATGAGTTCTTCTTTTTTGAAAATAAAGATTTAAGAGCTGCAAATAATGCCATACAATTTATAGACTTAGACGATATTTACAACCACTATTTATTTACAAATATTTCTAGAGCAGATTTACCTTACACCTATAATCCAGATATAAATGGTAATTTTTTAATTACTGCATTAGATAGAGACAAACCTAGAATAGAAGCAGATTACGCTAAAATCCACTTTGCATTAGAATTGGATCAACTTCCGGAAGGAGAATCTGTACACGTATATGGTAATTTCAATAATTATAGTGTTGACAATTCTACTAAAATGGAATATAATACTGAAAAGAACACTTACGAATCTTCTTTATTACTAAAACAAGGATTTTACAATTACAAGTATGTTATTAAAAAAGAAGATGGCACTTTAGATGAAAACACGATTAGCGGTAGTTTTTATCAAACAGAAAATAATTATAAAGTGTTAGTATACTATAGAGACCTTGGCGCACGTTATGATAGACTAATAGGTATTGGCGAAGCAAATTCTGTTAACATAACAAACTAAAACTCTTATAAATTCGTTAAATTTATAAGTACATTGCAAGACATCTGTAATTATTAGCGTAATATTTATTATTTTTGCAGCATTAAAACGCATTAACGATTAATGGTTCAACAAGTTACAAGAGGCATAAAAATTTCGGTAGAAACCAATTTTGAAGGTACATTTTATAAAAACTATAAAATTCACTTTGCATTTGGCTATAAAGTAACTATCGAAAACCAGAGTAAAGACTCTGTGCAACTCAATGCAAGACATTGGGTAATTCTTGATGCCTTAAATAATGTAGAAACTGTTACTGGAGAAGGTGTTATTGGGAAGAAACCTGTTATTAAACCAGGTGAGTCGCACACATACACTTCTGGCTGTTTATTAACCTCTCCTTTTGGAGCCATGCGTGGCCATTACAGTATGGTAAATTTTACTACAACAAAAAAGTTTAATGTTGCCATCCCTTCATTTAAATTAGGAGCGCCTTTTGCTCTTAATTAAAACGTTTCTTTTCTATTAAACCTATAAATTTTCCCATGTTGCTCTACATGGAAAAAGCTACAGTTTGAATAATGTACAAATTGATATGATTGACTATAATCAAAAGACGTATCTTCAACTAAATAAATAGTATCTACATCTATATTTCCATAAGGAGAAATACGCCTGTAACTATATTCGTTTGCAATTTCAGTAATATATAATTCATACCAAGCTCCAGCTGCAATACCAGATAACCATTGTGCATGCTCACCCAAACCATCAACAACTTTAGGTTCTTGAGTTCCTATAAAATTTGGAGTATGTTCTTTTAATCGATCTAAGAAACAGCGTAAATTTTCGCTAGTTTGACTGCCTTTAAATTCTGAAATAACTCCTGTTTCAGAAACTAAAAATGGATACATCCCAGTATTAGCTAACAACACATTACCAACTGTACTTGGTGTAAACCACTTAGATTGTATTAACTTCTTTTTAATATTTAAATTCTCTACAGATGCTATTAAAGTATCTGTTACAAAACGTGCGCAATTACAAGCACCTTTTTTAAATGCAGCATAGTATATAAAGTGCTTATTCTGCATAGCTGTAATATGTTGTCGAGCACGATTATAATCTACAGCATCACAAAAAGAAGCCACCATATCTCCATCGCCATGTGTTAATTTAGGATGTGTAGCTAGAAACTTTAAAACAGCATCTAGATTGGTTATTGTATCCTTTTCTATTTCTGCTTTTATAGGAAAAATCAATTCATTATCTGTATCTCTTCCTCGAACTCTACCATTAGGTTCTGGTGTAATATAACGTCCAAAATCATGATATTCTAAAACACCCGTTTCTTTATTAATAAGCACTAATGCCGCATGTCCTGCTCGCACATAATTCTTCTTACCTATTCCTACAAAGCGTAGTAATGGAGAATACCATTCTTCTGCAACCATTACAATAGTATCAGGATAAGCTAATGTTAAAATAATACCTGTACTACTCATTTATAACCTGTAAAAGACTAAATACTTCTGTTACGGTTTCAGAAGTGTTTAAATTTTCGAATCGCATACTCAAATCATCTTTATTTTTTTCAACTTGTGTAATACTCGTCGTTTTTACATGCCCACGATTCATGACTACTCCAAAATCTAAATTTCCTTCTCCTGCGGTTTTATGAAACTCTAAAGCAGATTCTCGCGTCAACTGTTTTTCAGACCTAAACGTATTAAACCACTGTAAACGTGTTTGTTTTTTATCTTCGGAATATAAGGTAGTCGACGACCAAATTTTAGGCTCTAAAGGCAACTTTGTAAAGTACTTTTCTACACCATTCCATACCAGCTCATAAAACTGAAGTGTTATATTCCAATCTGCTATAACAATAGTAAATGGTTCTATCTCATTAAAGTTATAAGTTTCAACTGAGGCTTCAATATCTTCAGCAGCTAATAAATCACTTACTACAATACCTCTACTTAACTTGTATTGTTCTTGACGTTTATGAATAACAAAACCGCCGTTTAATAAACATATTAATCGATTTTTATCGCTAACACCTATCCAAGACCCTCCAGACAATTCATCTTTTGGCAATAACATTTTAGTGTTATTTATAGTATAAAAATCAGGATTTAATGCTGTTCTATTTGGTGCTTCATCTCTATTAGATGTTAACACAAAATCATTATCTCCTTTTGAGAAAATAGTTACTGTACACATAAATGTTGTAGTCTAAAAATAGAATGGCAACTTACAAAAAAATAGTAAGATTTCAGAATACACTTACTATTCGTTTCTTACTTAAAGAATCACCAAAAAAGTTGTAACTTTGAACTTCGAAATTTTAAAACAAAAAAATCAAAATAATCATGGGAAAAGGATTTTTCAATGTACCAGTTGCAGTAAATGAACCCGTTAGAGGTTATGCTCCAGGATGCGAACACAGAGAAGCTATAGCAAAAGCCTATAAGGAAATGTATAATGGCAACTTGGATGTACCTATGTACATTAATGGTAAAAACGTTACTACTGGAAACACTAGAACAATGTCTCCACCACACGATCACCAACATGTAGTTGGCCAATACCATTTAGCCGAAAAATCTCATGTAGACGAAGCTATTGCTACAGCTTTAGAAGCAAGAAAAATGTGGTCTCAAATGCCTTGGGAGCACAGAGCAGGAATATTTTTAAAAGCTGCCGAATTAATTGCTGGACCATACAGAGCTAAAATAAATGCGGCTACAATGATGGCACAGTCTAAAACAATACACCAAGCAGAAATTGACGCAGCTTGTGAGTTAATAGACTTTTTACGTTTTAATGTACAGTACATGACAGACATCTATCATGAACAACCAGAAAGTACTAGCGATGCATGGAACAGATTAGAATACAGACCTCTTGAAGGTTTTGTTTACGCTGTAACACCATTTAATTTTACTGCTATTGCAGCAAACCTACCAGCTTGTATGGCAATGATGGGGAATGTTGTAGTTTGGAAGCCTAGTGATTCTCAAATCTATTCTGCAAAAGTAATTATGGATGTTTTTGAAGAAGCAGGTGTACCTCCAGGTGTAATCAACGTTGTTTTTGGAGACCCAGTAATGATTACAGAAACTGTATTAGCTAGTCCAGACTTCTCTGGATTACACTTTACAGGCTCTACTTATATATTTAAAGAACTTTGGAAACAAATTGGAAATAACATTCATAATTATAAAACATACCCAAAAATAGTTGGAGAAACAGGTGGTAAAGATTTTATTGTAGCACATAAATCTGCTAACGCAAAACAAGTAGCAACTGCTATTGTTCGTGGTGCTTTCGAATTCCAAGGACAAAAATGTAGTGCTGCTTCTCGTGCTTATATATCTAAGAACATCTGGGATGACGTAAAAAAACACGTTATAGAAGATGTTAACTCATTTAAAATGGGATCACCAGAAGACATGAGTAACTTTATAACAGCTGTTATACATGAAGGTTCTTTTGATAAGTTAGCTAAATACTTAGACCAGGCAAAAGCAGATAGTAACGCAGATATTATAGTTGGTGGTGGTTACGATAAAAGTAAAGGTTACTTTATTGAGCCTACAGTAATTGTAACAAACGACCCTAAATACACGACAATGTGCGACGAGTTATTTGGCCCAGTAATTACTATTTATGTATTTGAAGATGACCAATATTCTGAAACTTTAAAAGTTGTAGATTCAACCAGTGATTATGCCTTAACAGGAGCGATTTTAGCTCAAGACCGTTATGCTATTGTTGAAGCTACAAAAGCTTTAGAAAACTGTGCTGGAAACTTCTACATTAATGATAAACCAACTGGTGCCGTTGTAGGACAACAACCATTTGGAGGCGCTAGAGGTTCTGGAACAAATGATAAAGCCGGTAGTGCTTTAAATTTATTACGCTGGGTATCTCCTAGAATGATAAAAGAAACATTTGTAACACCAACAGATTACCGCTATCCTTTTTTAGGAGAATAGTAATATCTATTATATTAAACAAAAAAAGCCTCAAGTTTTACAACTTGAGGCTTTTTCATTTTTAAATCGATAAAGTGAATTAAAAAACTGTTTAAATTAAATTATCACTAATATTCTGTTGATTTTTTTATGATATCATTAAAAAAACTCTAAAAAGTTTATATTTGTGAATATCTCAAAACTATTATTGAATGAAAAAAATCTACTTCTTACTGTGTTTAACAGTTAGCTCCTCTCTATTTGCACAAGATAAACTTAGCAAATTAGATATGTCGGATATGGAAACATCTACTTTATTTACATCCTTCCCTATTATAGACATTAACAATTACCAAACCAATGTAAATTCCACTTATTCATTTTATCAAGCCTATAATGCTATTGCCGAAAAAGACTTACAAGGCCGTTTGACTGTTTCTACAGAAAGCTTAAAAGCTAATGCAAAAAAAGACTTTTCAAACAACATAGTATCATTAGGTATTTTAAATAGTGAGTTCGAAGTTTTAAAACCTGATGCATATAATAATGGAGACATTAGTATAGATTCTGAAGGTCATTTAATTAAAGCTTCAAATGCTTCAATATACAATAAGCACGAATTAGCTATTGTAGCACCATTACAAATAAAACACAAAGGCCTTGAGGTTAACTTCAACCTTTCAGAAGCTAATATTTTTAATGCCTCATCGAAAACAATCGAAACTATAAGAGTAGATTTTGGAAATGGGGAAGGTTTTAAAACTTTAACCCAAAACAGTAATACCATTATTAATTATGCGATAGATGGCTCTAAAACTTTAATTTCTGAGTTAACATTCACAGACGGGACAATTGCTATTAGCAAATCGACAATAGACATAAAATACTCTAAAACGGATTTAAACACTCTTTTTAATCGTGCTGTAACTACTTTTGAGTCTGATAATACGACAGCACCAAACTTAACACCTTACGGAATAGCAAATGATATTGGTACTGGAGAATACGAAATATTTTTAAGTGCAGATAATATTCTGGATAAACCTATTTTTTTAATTGATGGTTTTGATCCTGGAGATGGAAGAGATATTACTGGATTATACGATTTATTAAGTTTTGATGATAATGGTACAACCTCTAATCTAGCAGATGTTGTTAGAGCGGAAGGGTTTGATGTTGTTATTTTAAACTTTCCTGTCTACACAAGAACATCAGATGGCGTTGTAGTAGATGGGGGTGCCGATTTTATTGAACGTAATGCAATGCTACTGGTAGAGCTAATTAATATTATAAATGGACAAAAAGTAGGATCGGAAGAAAATGTTGTTATCGGGCCAAGTATGGGCGGATTAATTTCGCGTTATGCCTTAAACTTTATGGAAAATCAAACTATGAATCATGAAACGCGTTTATGGTTATCTTTCGACTCTCCACATTATGGTGCTAATGTACCTATTGGATTTCAATACTTATTTAACAAATTAGCTTATGGATTACAAGTAGGTGGTTTAGGAGGAGACCAAAGTATAGAATCTCTTCGTCCTTTGGTAGATGACTTTTTAAGGTCTCCAGCAGCTAAACAGATGTTAACAGATCATTTCGATGCGCATATTACCAGTGGAACCGATTTTGATACTAGTTTAATGCTACCTCAAAAACACCCTTGGAGTGACATCTTTTTTAATGGCACGGATGGAATGAGTGGTATAAATGGATTAACAACTTCTGGTTTTCCTGAAAATTTAAGAAAAATTTCTATAATAAATGGTAGTGGTATTGGCAGTAAATATCAAGATAAAAATGGAATGGATATTGACCCAAATTTCCTGTCTTTAAACATAGACAACTTACAAATTGGATCTGGTTTAACATCTGCAGACGGAGATTTCACTTCTAGATTTACACCATTTGCTGGACAACAAAATATTACAGGATCTATAGATATAGATGCACCTTTTTTATGTTTTTGCGATTTTAGTGCAAACGCAACTGTAGAAGCCGAATCTTTTTCAGATGGAATAGACGCAGCTCCTGGAGGATTATTTGATATTGGAGGTTTAACAGGATCCTTAGGAACAGACCCTTTAGTTACAGGTTTTTTAGCAGGGTTACAAACCGATTTCTTTAATTTCATTCCTACTGTGAGTGCTATGGCTTTAGAAAATGATGGAGATATCGATTGGTTTCATATTCCTAATAATTTAACAACATCATCATCATTTACTGTAAATAATGTAACACCTTTTGATGCTTGGTATATGCCAGATAATAACGAAGGGCATGTTACCTTAACAAGTGCTAATGTAAATTTTGCTCTAGATGAAATTATAATACGATCTAGCTTGTCTGCTAAAGCTTATTTACAAGGTCCTTTATTAGGCAGTACAGATGGGATGATGAAAGACGATTTACGTGTAGCTGCTATACTACCAACAACAAGTCCTTTTAGCGATGGATTAACTTTCGCCCCATCACTTTTAACAATAACGGGAAGTGATGCTATAGTGGACTGGGTTTTTGTAGAACTTAGAGACGCAACTACCAATACAACTGTAGTAGCAAGCCAATCTGCATTACTACAAAGAGATGGAGACATTGTAGACATAGACGGAGTTTCAAGCCTTCCTTTTAATGGCATTTCTGCTAACAACTACTTTGTAGTTATAAAGCATAGAAATCATTTAGGTATCATGTCTAATACCGCCATACCATTGTCTAGAATTACTACAACAGTAGATTTTACAGATGCCAATAATCAAATTACTTTTGGAACAGATGCGCAAACTACATTTGGAGTACCAACAAACACAGTAGCTATGTGGGCTGGAGATGCCAACGGAGATGGACGTTTAAATTATTTAGGTGCATTATCTGACATCCCTGATATAAGATTTCAAGTTTTTAATGACCCAGATAACTCAGTATTTGGAGGCCCACCAGCAGCAGCTTACTTATCTCTAGGTTACAACCCTACAGATATTAACATGGATAGATATACTGTATATTCTGGACCTACTACAGATGTTTTAATTATTAGAGATAATATTTTTAATAATCCATCAAATTCGGTATTTGGAGGACCTCCCACTGGTACTTTCACTTTTATACAGCAACTTCCAGAAGGCGCAAATAATTAAGAAACAACTTTAAATAAAAAAAGCAGCCAGTGGCTGCTTTTTTTATTTCTTAAATTTTAAAGGCAGATGTACTACTTTTTTAGTTTCATAAAAATCTTCTGTATAAAAATCGCTTAAATTATATAACGTTGCAGTTCTATAATCTTTTAATTCTTCAGAAAGATCTCCACCTTTTAAATATAATATTCCGTTTTTTAAATCATGATTACTCGTCTTCTTAATTTTACCTTTTACCCAATGTACAAAAGTTGGCATAGCAGCAACTGCCCTACTCACTATAAAATCGCAAGTTTCATCTATTTCTTCAACTCTCGTATGTGTCGTTTTTACGTTAGTTATACCTAAACCTTCAACAACCTCATTAACTACTTTTAGTTTTTTAGCAATACTATCTACTAAATGAAATTGACATTCTGGAAACAAAATAGCTAACGGCACCCCAGGGAAACCGCCACCAGTACCAACATCCATAATATTACTCCCATCTTTAAACTCAAGAACCTTAGCTATTGCCAATGAGTGTAACACATGCCGCATGTACAACTCATCTATATCTTTTCTAGAGACAACGTTAATTTTAAGATTCCAATCTTGATATAGCGCTTCTAATTTCGTGAATTTCTCAATTTGATCCTGAGTAAGATTTGGAAAGTATTTTAAGATGAGTTCCATAGTTGTAAAATTTTTGCAAAAATATACAATTTGAAATCATAAAATTATGATTTCGGATATTAGTTAAGATGCTTTTATTAATTATATTTGCGCCAATATATGATTCGTACAATTTAAACGTTATCATATTAAAAAAAAGCATATTATGACAGAACAAACATTATCCTTTTCAAGAACAGATTCTGCTAAGTTTTTTAGAACTCTAAATAAACGTGTAAATTCTTACTTTAAAGATAATAATATTAAGCGTACAGGTAACTGGAAATTATGGTTAAAAACCGTGATTATGTTTACCATATTTTTAAGTCCTTATTTTTTATTATTAACATTAGATATGCCAGGTTGGGCCAAACTATTACTTACCGTTGTTATGGGTATTGGTATGGCCGGAGTAGGTATGAATGTTATGCACGATGGTAACCATGGGTCCTTTTCTAACAAGACTTGGATTAACCGTTTAATGGGAAGTAGTATTTATATTTTAGCAGGAAATGTATACAACTGGAAAGTACAACACAATGTATTACACCATACATACACAAACATTCATGGACACGATGAAGATTTAGAAGCAGGGCGTATTTTACGTTTTTCTAAACATGCAGAATGGCGTTCGCACCATAGATTTCAACACTATTATTCAGTTTTATTATACGGTTTATTAACAATAAACTGGGCAATTACTACAGACTTTCAACAGATGAAACGCTACATGAAACGTAAGTTATCTTATGGAGAATTCCCTAACCCTGTTGCAAATTGGAGTAAATTAGTAGTTTCTAAACTAATTTATATATCAATGTGGATTGTATTACCAATGCTAATTTTAGATGAAGCTTGGTGGAAAATCTTATTAGGTTTTTTCATTATGCATTACACAGCAGGTTTAATCTTAAGTGTTGTATTCCAATTGGCGCATGTTATGGAAGAAGCAGAAATGCCATTACCAGCAGAAAACGGCACTATGAAAAACACTTGGGCTATCCACCAACTTAAAACCACTGTTAACTTTGGTCGTAAAAGTAAAATTGCAAACTGGTTTACTGGAGGATTAAACCACCAAGTAGAGCATCATATTTTCCCTCATATTAGTCATATTCACTATGGGAAAATTGCCGAAATTGTTAAAGCAACCGCATTAGAATTTAACTTACCATACAACGAATATAAAACCACACGTAAAGCCATTATTGCCCATTTTAGATATTTACGTGAAATGGGAATGAAGCCAGCTTTACAAGCTTAACAACACAATTAATGAGTCAACAACTTTCAGAACGCATTTTAAACATGGCCACTTCTGCGACTTTAGCTATGGCAGCTAAAGCCAGAGAATTAAGAGGCGAAGGCAAAGACATTATCGGATTAAGTTTAGGAGAACCAGATTTTAACACTCCAGACTTTATTAAAGACGCCGCTATACAGGCAGTAAACGACGATTACAATTCGTACACACCCGTAGATGGCTATGGAGAATTAAAAGAAGCCATAATTACGAAATTTAAACGTGATAACGGATTAAACTATACCTTACCAGAAATTGTTGTATCAACAGGAGCAAAACAATCGTTATATAATGTAGCGATGGTTATGCTAAATAAAGGAGACGAAGTTGTTATACCTTGTCCGTATTGGGTTAGCTATAGCGATATTGTTAAAGTAGCTGGTGGTGTACCAGTAGAGGTAAAAACATCTATTGATACAGATTTTAAAATGACAGCCGATCAACTTGAAGCTGCCATTACACCAAAAACTAAAATGCTTTGGTTTAGCTCACCATGTAATCCTAGCGGATCTTTGTATAGCAAAGAAGAACTACAAGCGTTAGCAAATGTATTAAAGAAACATCCTAATATTTATGTTGTTTCCGATGAGATATACGAACATATAAATTATACAGGAAAACCTCACGCAAGTATGGCTAGCATAGATGGTATGCATGAACGCACCATAACCGTAAATGGTGTTTCTAAAGCTTTTGCTATGACTGGGTGGAGAATTGGATTTATAGGCGCTCCAGATTGGATTGCTCGTGCTTGCAATAAAATGCAAGGTCAAGTTACAAGCGGCGCTAATTGCATTGCACAACGTGCCGTTATTACAGCATTAAATGCAGACCCTAGTGTAGTAAAATACATGATAGACGAGTTTAAAACACGCCGTGATTTAATACTAAGTCTACTTAATGATATAGACGGTTTTAAAACAAATATACCAGAAGGTGCTTTTTACGTATTTCCAGATATTTCTCATTTCTTCGGAAAAACATTACGTGGAAAAACCATAAATAATGCTACCGATTTCTCTCTATATTTACTAGAAGAAGCTTTAGTAGCTACAGTTACAGGTGATGCCTTTGGAAATCCAGACTGTATACGCATTTCGTATGCAGCATCTCAGGAACAAATTATTGAAGCCATTAAAAGAATAAAAGAAGTTGTGAGTTAAACTTTCACAATACTAAAAAAAGAGAAGCCGCTAATTTTACTAGCGGCTTCTCTTTTTTTAGTAACTTTATCTCTTATGAAAAAAACGTTAATCCCTCTACTATTTGCTTTTTTCTGCAACATTGCCATATATGGCCAAACTATAGACGACTATTGCAATGAATGGGAAGAAGCATTACTCGAAAACATAAATAATGCAGATCAATTAAAAGTCTGCTGGAAATTTATAAAACACGCAAAACCACCCTGTAAAATAGACATCTACATAGAATTAGGAATTGTTCACTATTACGAACAACAAATAGATTCTTCGTTTTTTTACTTTGATAAAGCAATAGCTTTAGGAAAAAAAATTAACGAAGAAGAGTTACTTTCCAGTGCATACTCAAATAAAGCTTATTTTTTAATAGAAGAAGATGAAGATGACAAAGCAAAACCTTTCTTAAAAAAGGCTCGTAATCTTTTAAAACGCTACCCCACTAGTCCAAAATGGAGAGACTACCTTGAAGCACGAGAAAATATTGCTATTAAAGCTCTAGATTACGACGCTGGAATGAGTTATCAGGATTCTATTTTAAAAATCATTAAAGCAAATAACCTAAACAACGACCTCCCTCAGTATTATCACCAAATAGGGTATTATCAAATTAAAACCTCTGATTACAAAAGCGCTATCATAAATTTTTTACAAGCTATTGAATTAAAGAAAAAATACAATGTACTAGATGACGTCTCTAGCTCTAATTTTTTATTAGCCAACTGCTATTCTAGATTATCACAAAATGAAACAGCCTGTATCTATTACAAAGAAGCCATACAAAATGCAAAAGATGAAGGCAATGATTTCAATGTAATGCTTTCCTATTTAAGGCTTGGTAAGTCGCAACGTTTATTAAAGCAATATAAAGAAGCTTCTAAAGCTATAGAAGCTGCAAGTAACATTGCAAAAGCTTTAAATACAACATCTCAGTATGCAGAAAGCCTTATTGAAAAAGGGCTACTCTCTTATGTATATTTTAAAGACAATACTAAAGCTGAAGCTCATTTTAAAGAAGCTATTAATACAGCAAAAGATGCGCTAACTTTATTTTATGCTAATCAATCATTAATTACACTATATTTTAACACAAATTCTTACAGCAAAGCAAAACCATATTTATTAAACTTAAAAACGTTAAATAAAGCTGTAAAAACAGATTATCATACAATGTCCTTTCATCGAGATTATGCTACTTATCTAGAAAACACTGGGCAAAACGAAGCTGCCATTTTAAATTTAAAAAAGTATTACAAACTAAAAGATTCTATTTCTAGTATCGATTTAAAAAAGGAAGTAGCAGACTTAGAAAAAAAGTATGACACAAAAAATAAAGAACTAGAGATAGCTAACTTAAACCAAGAAAAAAACGTCCAAGAAAAACAAATTCAGGAAGCAAATTTTAAGCGAAATCTATATCTTTTTTCAGCATTATTATTAGCCTTTCTATTGTTATTAGGCCTATGGATCTATTCTAAATTAAGAAAACAAAAGAAAGCCTTAGCAGAATCTAACATTAAATTAGCAGAAACTAATGCTATTAAAAACAGATTATTTTCTATAATATCTCATGATTTAAGAGGCATGCTCATCCCTTTTCAACGCACAGGAAGAATAATAAAACATCATATAGACAAAAACAATACTGAAAGAGCCGTAGAAATAGCCACCGAGCTAGACAAAAATTCGCAAAGCCTCTCTTCAATGTTAGATAACCTTTTAAATTGGTCATTAAACCAAATGAATGGCTATGCACCTAATCCAACTCAAATTTCTATTAATACAGAGTTAAAGAATATAATAGAAGGCTACAAACAACAAGCCATCTATAAAAACACAACAATTAATATTCTCACTAAAGAAGATATTACAACTTATATAGACGAAGGTGCTTTTCATGTTATTTTTAGAAACTTAATTGGTAATGCTTTAAAATTTACAGATAACGGTACTATACGTATAGATTTTAAAAACCAACACAACAGGTTATATTTTTCTGTTGCAGATACAGGAGTTGGAATGAATGAAACACAAGTAGAAAAACTATTTAGTTTAGATGATAAAAAATCTACCGTAGGAACTCAGGGAGAAAAAGGTATTGGTCTTGGGCTAAATTTAGTCTATAGATTTGTTGAAATGAATAAAGGTACAATCTCAGTGTCTTCTAAAGAACGACTAGGCACAAAGTTTGAAATAACTTTTCCTATATTAGAAGCATTGCAAGACAGTAATTCTAAATCGTTATCTGCTTAAATTAATGCTATGAAAATATATGTAGTTGAAGACGAGATAATACAGCTAGATGACATTCTTATAACTATAGAAGAGCTTAATCATGAATGCGTTGGTCACTCCGGAAATCCATTTGAAGCTCTTGAACAAATAGAGACATTAAAGCCTGATGTTGTTTTAATGGATATACACCTTAATGGAAAACAAGACGGTATCGCATTAGCAAGACGCATAAAAAAGAGTACGCAAACACCAATAATTTATACCTCGTCTGATATTACAAAAGAAGTTATAGCAGAAGCTGCAGACACTAACCCAATTAGCTACCTAACAAAACCAGTTGCTAACAATGATTTAATGGCCGCACTAATTTTAGCCGAAAAGAAAGTAATAAATACAGAAGAAGCAACATCAAATTTAAATGCTATTTTTATTAAGAATAAAAATAAACTTATAAAAATAACTATAGATAGTATTCTATTTGCATATACAGACACTAAAAACTACTGTACTATTGTTACAGAAGATGAACAAAAACTTACAGTAAGAAATTCTATTATTGGCTTAAAACAGCTCCTAACACACACCCAGTTTATACAAACACATCGCTCTTACATTATTAACTGGCAAAAGGTTGATGTGTTTTACGAAGGCACGCAATCTATTGAAATAAAAGGACATACTATACCATTAGGAAGAACCTACAAGGACAATGTATATAAAAGACTGCACATTTTATAGACATGTCCTCTAATATCTGTTACTCGTCCTCAACTATACGTTACTAAGACTCAACACATTATTTTTCATTCATTTAGATTTTACATTTGGTATTAATATTAATCCAAACTTTTAAAATTTAAAATCATGAAAAATCTAAAGAAAACAATTGCCAAAGCATTTCCTACTGTTATAGTATTAAGTCTAATTTTCATTTTAACGTCTTGTAGCAAAGATGACGATGATAATGCACCTTTAGCTGCTGTTAATTATGTATCCTTGCCAAACAATCTTTTAAAAACCTACACAGGCATTTTGGTTTACAATCCTGCAAGTGGCAATGAAATAATAGATGTTATCTCTGGCACAGCAACAATTTCGGGAAACAGTTCTAATTATACCATTTCATTTAATAATGGGGTTCCCAATTTAACTAATATTCGTTTTGTTTTAATAAATGGACAGTACATACATGCCGCGTCTAACGATAGTGATGAAGGTATTGTTTTACGTGATTTAGATGAAGACCAATTAACTATTGGTATTTCTAAAAACTCAAACTCTTGGGAATTTACATCACAATTTAACTAATATTAAGTTTCATAAAAAAGAACCTTTGTCTAAACATTGTAAAACCTCAAGTGTTTTAAAAGTGTTTTGGATTAATACTATCACTTATTGGTTTTAATCTAGAATTATTCAGAGGTTTCTTTTTTTTTTTAAAAGCATTAATTATGAAAATAAAAACTACATTTATTATATTTTTAATAGTAGCACTTAGCCTTAACGCTCAAGATTATACTATAACTACAACTACAGGAACATATACAGACCTAGTAAATAGTACGTCTTTAAACAACGATGCGCCTTGGGACGACCCAGAGTTTTTAATCCCTATCGGATTTAATTTTCAATACTTTAATACTACGATAAGTCAAATTTACATAGACGATTGTACTTTTGGGGCTGGACTAAAACCTAATCCCGTAGATAATGTAAACTCACAAATACTAACTGCTTACGGTGCCGACATTATAGATCGCGGTTACGATTTTAATAACACAACAGCAACAACAGGAGCCTTATCTAATATTTCTTATAAACTTGAAGGTGCACCTGGAAGTAGGATACTAAAAATAGAATGGAAAAATGTTGGATTTCATTCAGATATAGAAGACAATGGTATATCAACAGATTTTACTAACTTTCAATTATGGCTATTTGAAGGCTCTAATGCAATCGAAATACACTTTGGTCCCAATAGTATAACACAGCCAGATTTAGCTTACGATGCAGAAACAGGAACAAGTATAGAATTTGCTAATAGTTATAATTGTAATACAGAAACACTTTCTGGAAATGCTAGTGTTGTAAATGGCACTCCAACAAACCCTAATATAATATCTTCTAGTCTTCTTGACGATAATTTTATAGATGGAACAATACCAAATGGTACTATTTATAGATTCGTAAATTCTAGTTTAAGTACTTCTGAATTCAACTTAAATCCAAAGATTACTATTTACCCAAATCCTTCAAGTGATTTTATTACAATTTCTGGAATTGAAACAACTAAAACATACTCCATTTATGATGCTTTAGGAAGAATAATTGAAAAGAATAAAACAATCCAAAATAAGACTATTAACATTACAGGTTACAAAAATGGACTTTACTATATAGCATTAGAAAACACAAAGCCTATAAAATTTATAAAACAATAAACACCTATTTTTATTAGTCTTAAAAAAATAGATTTAAGTCTCCTCGAATAGTATTCAATGTAATATATTCGAAGAGACTTTATACAAAATAAAGTATTGTAAAAACAATAACAAACATGATTATAGTTAATACTACAAACCGTATAGTCTTAAGCTGTTTATTCTCTTCTTGTAATCGTGTTTTTATTTTCAACAACATGCTAGGCGTTGCTTTTGGTAAATTATAGTCAACTCTATCAAGTCTTGAACCGCTTAATGTGTTTTTTAACCGATCTCGTTTAGATAACAGGTTTCTATTACTTTTAATAGAGACAATAGCATTTTGTACAACTCCAAAACTCATACCTCTAAGCAAAATAAATTAATACAGAAACGATAATAGTTAAAGAAACTCCCAACAATAAAAGTTGTTTTACTCTACGTTTTTTATTCTCTTTTTGCAATCGGGTTTTAATTTCCTGCAACTTCTCGGGCGTAGCTTTTGGCAAATTATATTCCGTTTTCTCGGTAGAATTAGTTACAAAACTAATGCCTTTAGATTTACGCTTAGATCTTAATTTTTTATTATTACGAATAGACTGTATTGCAGCCATCATTGCGCCTTCTCCTCCCATAATTTCTGAATTTTAAAGTGAAACAAGTATAGTTATGAAATGGAAATTCTATATCAGGAGTTAAACTCCTAATCTGTCTTCCAATAAAAAAGCGGCTTTATATATATGTAGTATAATTTATATACTTGTTACACTTACACAGAAGAATATTTATTTGACTTAATAATAAATTAGTTGAAAGCAATTAACAAACCTACTACAAATACTGCTACTTTAAGCATACCTGCTACAGCATAGCTTGTATTATATTGTTTACTTTTTAAACGTTGTTTAATACTAAAAAGTGACGGCTTTTTAAGACTATTAAAATTCTGTTTTGCAACAGCTTTGTAATTAGAATTTAAAATACCTAGAGGCGAATTATGATATAATGCCTGTGTTTGAGGAAATGACTCTAAAGGTTGAGATTTAACTAATGATTTCATGATGATTGACGTTTTGTGGTTATATAATTACAACGACTCAGTTATAAAAATGTAACACATCATTTTCACATAAAGCTCTATAAATTAGCGAAACAGCTTTAAAATATGATGCTTTAGAGAATAAAAAAACAGAAACTATTATCTATTTCTCCAGAAAAAAGGTGTCAATAAAATTAAAACAGTAAACAATTCTAGTCTACCAATAAGCATTAAAAACGAAGCCCACCATTTACCAATAGCTGGTAATCCAGCATAATTATTTACAGGGCCGAAATCTCCAAGAGCAGGACCAACATTTCCTAAACTAGAAGCTGCTAAGCCTATGGCCGATTCGAAATCTATTTCCATCATAGAAAATACTAAAGCCCCCACAATAAAAGACAACATATATAATATAAAGAATCCTAAAATATTAAATACAATGTCTCCAGAGACTCCTCTTTTATTATAACGTACTGGCAAAACTGCATTTGGGTGTAACGTACGTTTAAACTCTATAAAACCATTTTTAATAGTAATTAAATGACGGACCACTTTTATTCCTCCAGATGTACTACCTGCTGAACCACCTAAAAACATTAAACCAAAAAAGAAAACCGTTAAAAAAGGTGTCCATAAAGTATAATCTGCAGACACAAACCCTGTTGTTGTTATTATTGCTAATACCTGAAATAGCGAATGACGAAAGGCACTTTCACCTTGTCCCCAAACCATAGGATGCTCTATAGAAGATATACTTAAGTCTGCTCTAAAATAAATGATTACAGCTGCTATTATTGTAAATAAAGTAATAAACTTAAAATATAATTTAAACTCTTCGTCCTGTATAATCTTTTTTACCTTCCCTTTAAAAGCAAAGTAACTTAATACAAAGTTAGTTCCTGCTAAAAACATAAACAAGATAACTATATACTGTATTATAGGCGCATTATTCCAATACGCTAAACTAGCATTCTTTGTAGAAAATCCTCCTGTAGATAATGTAGACATGGAGTGATTTATAGCATCGAAAAAAGACATTCCTGCAACCTTTAACAAAATAGTTTCCGCAGCCGTATAGCCAAAATAAATAAGCCATAAACGTTTTGCCGTATCTGTAATACGTGGGTGTAATTTATCTGCGCTTGGCCCTGGAGCTTCTGCTGCAAATAACTGCATACCTCCAATACCTAATAGCGGTAAAATAGCTACTGCTAAAACAATAATTCCCATACCTCCAATCCAATGGGTTAAACTCCTCCAGAACAGCACACCTTTGGGAACCGCTTCTATATCATTTAAAATAGAAGCTCCCGTAGTAGTATAACCAGACATGGTTTCAAAAAAAGCTTCTGTTAATCCTGGTATAGATTCGGTAAGTATATATGGTAAAGAGCCTGAAAGTGCCATAACAATCCATCCAAAGGATACTACAACATATCCTTCTCGTTTGTTCATCTCTTTTTTGTGTTCTCTAGTATAATACATGGCAAAAACACCAACAAGTAACACGACTAAACCAGACAAAGACAGCTCGAAAGTAACACCATCCTTGTAGATTAAACTTACTAAAGCTGCTAACAACATAAAACCACCATTAAACAATAATAGCAATCCAAAAAAATGAAAGATAATTTTATAGTTAAGTTTTAAGCGCTTACCCATGATCGTATTATAAGAATAATTTTTCTACTTGTTTAATAGACCTTGGTAAACAACATACTACTATATAATCTCCTTCTTCTATCTTAAAACTCCCTAAAGCAATAAGACCTTTTCCATCTCTTATAACACCACCTATAATGGCAGAGCGTGGAAACTCTATATCTTTTATTACTTTATTACAAATTTTAGAAGTTGGTTTTACTCTAAACTCCAGAAGTTCTGCATTCATATTATTTAGCTTCGTCATGGCAATAACTTCTCCTTTACGGATATATCTAAATATATTATTTGCAGCTAATAATTTTTTATTAATTAAAGTATCGATACCAATAGATTGAGACAATTCGAAATAATCCATATTCTCAACCAATGCAATTGTTTTTCTTACGCCTTTAGATTTAGCAACTAAACAAGACATAATATTAGTTTCCGAATTTCCTGTTACAGAAATAAAAGCATCCATATTTTCTATGCTTTCTTCATCTAAAAGCTCAACATTTCTTCCGTCACCATTAATAACTAAAACATTTTCTAATTCATCGGCTAAATCAAAAGCAGCATCTTTGTCTTTTTCAATAAGCTTCACATTAAAATTTCTAGAGCTTAAATCTCGTGACGTTTTATAACCTATTTTACTACCACCAAGAATCATAACATCCTTAATAGGTTCATTCTTTTTACCTGTCATTTTACACAATTCTTCTCCACCACCTTCACTAGTTATAAAAACTACGGTATCACTTTCTTTAAATTGTGTATCTCCTCTAGGAATTATAGTATACTGTGTACCAAAACGCTGAATTGCAATAGGCACGAAATGAATTTCTGAAAACAATTGTGCAGCCTCTTTTACAGACTTCCCAACAAACGATGCAGTTCTAGATAAATTTAAACTTACCATTGTTAATGCACCATCTTCAAACTGGTAACTTTCATTAAAAGCCGATTGATTTAACAATAATTCAATCTCTGAAGCAGCTAAAGATTCAGGAGAAATTAACTCATCTATTCCAAAACGTGTAAAGCCAACTTCGTCTTTATGCGTAATAAACTCTGTATTAGAAATTCTAGCAATTGTTCTTTTACTTCCTAATTGCTTTGCTAAAACACAAACAGTAATATTTGTAGTTTCAGATGCGGTAACAGCAATCAACAAATCACTAGTATTAATCTTCGCTTCTTTTAATATAGAAATTGAAGTTGCATCTCCTTTTATAACTCGAATGTCTAAATGATTTTCAGCATAAGCAAGACTTTCCTTATCTGTATCTATTAGAGTAATTTCTTGCGACTCGTAAGACAATAGTTTAGCTAAATGAAAACCGACTTCTCCAGCTCCAGCAATAATTATTTTCATCTAATTTTTTGTTGTTATTAATAGTAAGAAAGGGAATCTAACGCTCAATTCTTCCGAATGACCTAGATTGTAACATGAACAATTCATTCTTTTATTTAGTATAAAAAGGACAACAAAGATAGTTAAATTAACTATTTTGAGCATAATTAATTGTTTGTTTTCAAGTTTCTTAAAACAAACTAGAGTAAAAAACACATTAAAAAAGCAATTACCACTCTTAATAAACCTTATTCAACTATTTAGTTTATACTTTATGAAAAACATTGTAATTTTGTAAAAAAATAAATTTTGACAAAAGTAAAGCCTTACAAAAACAGTGACCTTGGAAAAAAAGAACAAGTCACAAAAATGTTCGACACGATCTCTAAAGATTACGACGGTTTAAATCGTGTTATTTCTTTTGGTATTGATATTAAATGGCGTAAAAAGGTTGTGAAAATTGTAAAAAATGGACAACCCAAATCTATTTTAGACATTGCAACAGGAACAGGGGATTTGGCTATTAACCTAGCGGAAACTAATGCCAGTAGAATAGTTGGCCTAGATATTAGCCCAGGTATGTTAAACATTGGTAAGGAAAAAATAAAAGCTAAAGACTTAGACTCTAAAATTGAAATGATTTTAGGAGATTCTGAAAATATGCCTTTTGAAGATAACACTTTCGACGCTATTACTGTTGCCTTTGGTGTTAGAAATTTTGAAACTTTAGATAATGGATTAAAAGAAATTCTTCGTGTGTTAAAACCAGGGGGAACATTTGTTATTCTAGAAACGTCTATGCCAGACAAAACGCCTTATAAACAAGGTTATAATTTTTACACAAAAAACATATTACCGTTAATAGGAAAAACCTTCTCTAAAGACAGAAGTGCTTATAAATACCTATGCGAATCTGCATCTGTTTTTCCTTATGGTGAAGCTTTAAACAATATTTTACGTAATATTGGGTTTATAAATGTTAAAGACTTGCCACAAACTTTTGGTGTGGCTACCATTTATACAGCATCAAAACAGTAATAATGAGAAACATACTTATATTATTTACCCTTTTATTTGTAGTTAACACAAGTTCTGCACAACTTTTTACTAAGGAAAAAGTACAGAATAACCAGAATATGGATAAAAAATTATTAAGCTGGGGATACTATTTTGGAGTTAATAATTTGGATTATAAGTTTGATTACAATGATAACAAAGGTGATATTACTAATGTAAAATCAACAGGTTTTAATGTTGGTTTAGTTGGAGATTTGCGTGTTAACGACTTTATAAACGTTAGGCTAGAACCAGGTTTAGTAATTACAACAAGAAACTTAATGTACTCTGAAAACTATTTTGAAGGTATAGACGACATTAACGACTCAGATTTATTAAGAGAAGTAAAATCCACCTATGTTTATTTACCATTATTATTAAGGCTGTCAACTAAACGTCACAATAATTTTAAACCTTTTGTAACTTTTGGGGTAGCAACGTCTTTAAACTTATCTAGTAATGAACTTAATCCAGACGATAATAGTAATGGAGAGTTTAGAACGAAAAAAAATGTCTTCTTTTACGACATTGGTTTTGGAATAGATTTCTATTTATACTGGTTTAAATTTACACCTTCTATACGTGGTGTCTTTGCTATTAATGATGAATTAGTAAGAGATAATGACCCAAATAGTCCTTGGACGGGTAACATTGCATCTATGAAAACGCGTGGTGTTTTTATTAACCTTACATTTAGATAAGCTATCAGCTTACTGACTGGTATAGATTAACCTCTTTTAAATTCACTTAATAAAATAGCAGTCGCAGTTGCTACATTTAAGCTTTCTGTTGCTTGTAAATCTCCAAAACGTGGTATAGAAACTTTTTTAGTTACTAATTGTTCTATAGCGTTAGAAATACCATTAGCTTCGTTCCCCATAACTAAAACCCCCTTATTTGCTAGTGTTGTTTTATACACATTATCACCATCCATAAAAGCGCCATAAACAGTTTCGTTAGCCTCTTTTAAAAACACTTCTAAATCTACATAACTAATATTAACTCTAGTAATAGATCCCATAGTAGCCTGTATAACTTTAGGGTTATAACAATCTACGGTGTCTTCACTACAAACTAATTCTTTAATACCAAACCAGTCGCAAAGCCTAATAATAGTTCCTAAATTACCAGGATCTCTAACAGCATCTAAAGCAACCACAAGAGTATTTAAATTAATATTTTTTATTTCTGGAATTTCAAAAAGAGCCAAAGCTTTATTGGGAGTTGTTAAAAAACTTATTTTTTTAAGTTCTACTTCTGTAACACGTGTTTCAAGATTGGCATCAATATTGAAAGGTACTGTGCTAAATACATGATTTAATGTTAAAGAAGATTGTAATAGTTCATTTATCACCTTTACACCTTCAGCTACAAAAATACCCTCTTGAAGTCTATACTTTTTTTGCTTTAAACGCGTTATTAGTTTTATTTGGTTTTTTGATAGCATTTAAAAAATGTATTTTTGAATCGGTAGTAATTCAAGTTATAAAAAAATCGAGAATTAGTACTATTAATTAATCATTTTAAGGTTTGGCTATTTGAAACAACAGCATTCAAAAATACTACTATTTATTATAATTACTAGTTTTTTCACAGGTTGTAATTCTGTGAAACGGGTAGCTTCGAACGAGCACTTATTAACCAAGGCGACTATAACTGTTAATGACGAGACGATTAATAACGAAGTCACAAATAATCTCCTTTACCAAACACCTAATAAAAAAATTCCACTTATAAACCTACCACTAAGGTTACATATTTATAACACTGCAAGACCGAATATAGATTCTATTTTAAATGCAAGACTGGAAAGAAACCCTAAAAAACGACGAAGACTAGAACGCTTTTTATCGAAAAAACAGTTAAACAAGTATTTACAATCTAGGAAGAACTTTAATAACTGGATTAAAAAAACTGGAGAAGCTCCTGTTATTGTTAACGATACGCTAACAAAAAAATCTTTAGATCGTCTAGATGAATATTATTGGAATAATGGATGGTTTGATGTCAAGTTATCCTCAGAAACAAAAAAAGACAGTAACCAAAGAGCTACAGTAGAATATAAGATAACTACAGGAAAACCTTATATAATAGATTCTTTGTCTACCTCAATAGCATCACCTGTAGTAGACTCCATCTATAAAACTATAGAAAAACAGTCCCTTATAAAGGTAAAAGACCAATATAAAACGCAATCTGTCTTAGCAGAAAAAGACCGCATTACTAACGTTATGCGCAACTCTGGAGTGTATCATTTTGCTAAAGACTATGTTTATTTTGTATCAGATACCTTCGGAAAAACAAAAACCGTTAAAATAGATATAGAAATAAAAAACAGAGCTATTAGAGGTGACACTACAAGGTATCAACCTTTTAATATATATAACGTAAAGGACGTTAATATTTATACTAATAGTTCTTTTGAAGACAAGGATAAGCCTATAATAGACTCTACCAAGTACGATGGTTTTAATATCTACAGTACCGAAAAATTACGATACACACCAAATACATTAACCAATGCTGTTTTTATTAAACCAAATAGTCTTTTTAAAGATATAAATAGACCTAGAACATCTAGAAAACTAAGTGACTTAAAAACATTTCGATATCCAAGAATAGATTACGTTGAGAATCCTGACACTACACTTACAGCTAATATTTTCTTAACACCATTAAAACGATTTTCGTTAGGGTTTAGTGCAGAAGCATCGCAAAGTAATATTCAATCTGTTGGCTTTTCTTTAAACCCAAGTTTAATTATTAGAAACTTATTTAGAGGTGCAGAAACATTAGAAATTTCAGGAATTGGTTCTATTGGAGCATCAAAAGATGGTGCTAATGATCGTGACCAGTTTTTCGATATTAACGAGCTTGGAGCCAACTTAAATTTAACTATCCCTCGATTATTTTCTCCTTTTAATACCGAGAAAATTATTCCAGACTACATGTTTCCTACAACACGAATTAGTATGGCAGCAACTAGCCAAACTAATATAGGTTTAGACAAACAAACCTTTACAGGTACCTTTAATTATAGATGGTACCCAAAAATAGGTGTAACCAATCGATTCGATTTATTTAATATACAATTTGTAAAAAACTTAAATACTTCTAATTACTTTGGAGTTTACCAAAATTCCTTCAATACATTAAACAACATAGCTATTAACTCTGGATATATTAATACCGGGGAAACATTAACCATACCTAATCAAGCCGATCAATTTATAGTAGATGTTACCAGTGGTAGTTTGAGTACTTCGATAACACCAGACGATTTACAAACTGTAAATTCTATAAACGAAAGAAAAAACAGGCTTACAGAAGACAACCTTATTTTCTCTTCTAACTTCAACTATGTAAAAGATAAAAGAGATAATTTACGCGATAATGATTTCTCTATTTTTAGAACAAAAATAGAATTAGCAGGAAATCTTTTTGCATTAACCTCTAAAGTTTTAAACCTTGAAAAAAATGGCAATAACAGGTATGAACTTTTTAATGTTGCTTACTCTCAATTTGTAAAAACAGAACTAGACTACATTAAATATTGGGATTTAGGTAATAAAAATATATTTGCTATACGCACCTTTTTTGGTATTGCCATTCCTTATGGTAACTCTTCTAATATTCCATTTGCTAGAAGCTTCTTTGCTGGAGGCGCAAACGATAATCGCGCATGGACAGCTTATAACCTAGGCCCTGGAAGTTCGGAAACCACCAATGAGTTTAATGAAGCCAACATGAAAATAGCGCTAAGTGCCGAAAATAGATTTAATATTTTTGGCGATTTAAATGGCGCTCTTTTTATAGATGCAGGAAATATTTGGAATACATTAGACGATGTAGAAGATGATGCAGCAACTTTTAACTCTTTTAAATCTCTAAAAGATATTGCCGTTGGAACAGGTTTTGGTTTACGTTGGGATTTTAATTATTTTGTTCTTAGAGGAGATATTGGTTTTAAAACTTATGATCCCTCTTACAGAGATAGAAACCGATGGTTTAACGATTATAACTTTGCTAATGCCGTATATAATATAGGTATAAACTATCCTTTTTAACCTGTAAAACCAACATCTACAACTACAACGTTTTCGGCGTTTTATCTATACTTTTCGTTACAAATACTCAAAAAATGTTTACTTTTGAAATTCAATTTTTCAATTAAAAACTAAAACATGTCACACCAAATAAAACCAGGAGTAGCAACAGGAAAAGAAGTTCAAGCTATTTTTAACCTAGCAAAAGAAAAAGGATTTGCTTTACCAGCAGTAAACGTAGTAGGATCTAACTCTATAAATGGAGTTTTAGAAACTGCTGCTGCTTTAAATGCACCAGTAATTATTCAGTTTTCAAATGGTGGAGGTGTTTTTAACGCAGGAAAAAGCCTTAGTAATGAAAACCAAAAAGCGGCCATTGCTGGAAGTATAGCAGGAGCAAAACATGTACACTTAATGGCAGAAGCTTACGGAGTGCCTGTAATTTTACACACAGATCACTGTGCTAAAAAATTATTGCCTTGGATAGATGGTTTACTAGATGCTAGCGAAAAACATTTTGCTGAAACAGGAAAATCGCTATACAGTTCTCACATGATTGATTTAAGTGAAGAGCCACTAGAAGAAAATATAGAAATTTGTAAAAAATACCTTGAACGCATGAGCAAAATGGGTATGACTTTAGAAATAGAATTAGGTATTACAGGAGGAGAAGAAGATGGTGTAGATAATAGCGATGTAGACGAGTCTAAATTATACACACAACCAGAAGAAGTTGCTTACGCATACGAAGAATTAAGCAAAGTAAGTGATCAATTTACAATTGCGGCAGCATTTGGAAACGTACACGGTGTTTACAAACCTGGAAATGTAAAGTTAACTCCAAAAATTCTAAAAAATTCCCAAGAACATATCTCAGAAAAATATGGAGTACCACACAATCATATCGATTTTGTATTCCACGGAGGTTCTGGATCTACAGTAGAAGAAATTCGTGAAGCTATAGGTTATGGTGTTATAAAAATGAATATTGATACAGATATGCAATATGCATTTATGTCTGGAGTTCGTGATTATATGAAAGAAAAGGAAGGTTACCTACAATCTCAAATAGGAAACCCAGATGGTGCCGAAGTACCAAATAAAAAACATTACGATCCAAGAGTTTGGTTACGTAAAGGAGAAATTACATTTGTAGAAAGACTTAAAAAAGCTTTCGAAGATCTTAATAATGTGAATACTTTATAAAATAATTTAAAGCCTTACCGCTTAATTAAAAACAAAACTTTAATTTTGCAGTTAGGCTTCATTTATTTTTTTAAATAAATAGCAGTCCTTTTTAACGAAAACGATTTAGATTAATACATCTATATCCTTAAAACAGTAAACCGTAAATAGATATTATGGCTTGGTTCAAAAGAAAAGAAAAAGGTATACAAACCTCTACAGAAGAGAAAAAAGATATTCCTAAGGGATTATGGTATAAATCTCCAACTGGAAAAGTTATAGACTCTAAAGAATTAGCGAAAAACTTTTATGTAAGTCCAGAAGATGGCTACCACGTAAGAATAGGAAGTAAAGAATATTTCGAAATATTATTTGACGACAACGAATTTAAAGAGTTAGATAAAAACTTATCATCTAAAGACCCTCTTAAATTTGAAGACACTAAAAAATATCCAGACCGTTTAAAAGCTGCTCAGGAAAAAACGAAGCTAACCGATGCTGTACGTACAGCTGTTGGTAAATCTAAAGGAGAAGATTTAGTTATCGCTGCCATGGATTTTAGTTTTATTGGTGGTTCTATGGGAAGTGTTGTAGGTGAAAAAATTGCAAGAGCTGCAGATTATGCTTTAAAAAATAAGTTACCATTTATGATTATCTCTAAATCTGGAGGTGCCCGTATGATGGAAGCTGCATTATCATTAATGCAATTAGCAAAAACATCTTCTAAATTAGCACAATTGGCTGAAGCTGGCTTACCATATATTTCATTATGTACAGATCCAACTACAGGAGGTACCACTGCATCTTTTGCTATGTTAGGAGATATAAACATTGCAGAACCAGGTGCATTAATTGGTTTTGCAGGTCCTAGAATTGTAAGAGATACAACAGGAAAAGAATTACCAGAAGGGTTTCAAACTTCAGAGTTTTTATTAGAACATGGTTTCTTAGATTTTATCTCACAAAGAAAAAACCTAAAAAACAAAATAAATTTATATATCGATTTAATAATGAACCGCCCTTTAAGAGCGTAATTCAAACGTTATATATACAATTAAATAAACAGTTTAGACTATACTTAGTTTAAACTGTTTTTATTTTTAATGCTTGGCAATAATATTAAATAAAATAACTATATTTGCCGCTTGAAAGAAAACCTTTCATATACATAACAATCATTTACAACAATATTAGAATGTATTTATCAAAAGAAGCAAAAGAAGAAATCTTCGCAAAACACGGTAAAGGAGCAAACGATACTGGAACTGCAGAAGGACAAATCGCGTTATTCACTTACAGAATTAACCACTTAACAGAACACTTAAAAAACAATCGTAAAGATTATAATACAGAGCGTTCATTAGTAAAACTAGTAGGTAAAAGAAGATCTTTACTAGATTACTTAACTAAGAAAGATGTCTTAAGATATCGTGCGATAGTAAAAGAATTAGGATTAAGAAAATAATCTAAAAAAAAGACCACGCCTACGAGCGTGGTTTTTTGTTATATAATAACTCGCTTTGGAAGAGTTAAAACTCCAAAATTGAAGAAGCTAATTACAGTTTTTCATTGGTCATTACACAACTACTACTACAACAACACAACGACCTTTGTTTAATTAGAATTAAAAAACATTTATGATTCCAAAAGTTTTTAAAGAGGTTATAGACCTTGGAGATGGAAGAGAAATTTCTATCGAAACCGGAAAATTAGCAAAACAGGCCCATGGGTCTGTTGTTGTTCAATCTGGAAAATGTATGTTATTATGTACAGTTGTTTCCAACTACAGACAAGCAGATGTAGATTTTTTACCACTAACGGTAGATTACAGAGAAAAATTTGCAGCAGCAGGTCGTTATCCTGGTGGTTTCTTCAAAAGAGAAGCAAGACCAAGTGATGGAGAAGTATTAACTATGCGTTTAGTGGATCGTGTATTACGTCCATTATTTCCAAAAGATTATCATTCAGAGACACAAGTAATGATTCAATTAATGTCTCATGATGAAAACGTAATGCCAGATGCTATGGCAGGATTAGCAGCTTCTGCAGCTATTCAATTATCAGATTTTCCATTTGAATGCCCAATATCTGAAGCAAGAGTTGGTCGTATTAATGGTGAATTCATTATTAACCCAACTAGAGCACAATTAGAGGAGTCTGATATCGATATGATGATAGGAGCTTCTGCTGATTCTGTAATGATGGTTGAAGGTGAAATGGATGAAATTTCTGAAGAAGAAATGACTGAAGCTATTAAGTTTGCACACGAAGCTATTAAAGTACAATGTGCTGCTCAAGTAAAATTAGCTGAAGCTTTTGGTAAAAAAGAAACTCGTGAATACGATCCAGAAAGAGAAGATGCAGATTTAGCTCAAAAAATCCATGATATGGCATACGATAAAGTATATGCTGTAGCAAAAGCAGGCTCTTCTAAAAAAGAAAGAGGTGCTGCATTTGGAGAGATTAAAGAAGACATTAAAGCAACATTCTCTGAAGAAGAATTAGAAGACTTTGGAGGATTAGTTTCTAAATATTATTCTAAAGCTGAAAAAGCAGCTATTAGAGATTTAACATTAAATGAAGGGCTACGTTTAGATGGTCGTAAGACAGATGAAATTAGACCTATCTGGTGTGAGGTAGATTACTTACCTTCTACACACGGATCTTCTATTTTTACACGTGGGGAAACTCAAGCATTAGCAACGGTTACTTTAGGTACTTCTAGAGAAGCTAACCAAATAGACATGCCATCATACGAAGGTGAAGAGCGTTTTTATTTACATTATAACTTCCCTCCTTTCTCAACTGGAGAGGCTAGACCTATTCGTGGAACATCTCGTCGTGAGGTAGGACATGGAAATTTAGCACAACGTGCTTTAAAAGGTATGGTACCAGAAGATTGTCCATACACAGTAAGAGTTGTATCTGAAGTATTAGAATCTAACGGTTCGTCTTCTATGGCAACTGTTTGTGCTGGTACAATGGCAATGATGGATGCAGGTGTACAAATGAAAAAACCAGTTTCTGGTATTGCAATGGGATTAATTTCTGATGCAGATTCTGGAAAGTACGCGGTATTATCGGATATCTTAGGAGATGAAGATCACTTAGGTGATATGGATTTTAAAGTTACTGGTACTGCAGATGGTATTACAGCTTGCCAAATGGATATTAAAGTAAAAGGATTATCATACGAGATTCTTGTAAATGCTTTAAAACAAGCTCGTGATGGTCGTTTACATATTTTAGGCAAACTAACAGATACTATTGAAACTCCTAATGAAGATGTTAAAGGTCACGCACCTAAAATGGTTACTAGAAGAATTCCAAATGAATTTATTGGAGCTTTAATTGGACCAGGAGGAAAAGTGATTCAAGAGTTACAGAAAGAAACAAATACTACTATTGTTATTAACGAAGATCCAGTAACAGAAGAAGGTATTGTTGAAATTTTAGGTGTTGGTAACGAAGGTATTGATGCTGTACAGACTAAAATAGATGCTTTATTATTTAAGCCTCAAGTTGGTAGCGTTTATGAAGTAAAAGTTATTAAAATGCTTGATTTCGGTGCTGTTGTAGAATATATGGAAGCTCCAGGAAACGAAGTATTATTACACGTAAGTGAATTAGCTTGGGAACGTACAGAAAACGTATCTGATGTTGTAAACATGGGAGATGTTTTTGATGTTAAGTATTTTGGAGTAGATTCTAGAACACGTAAAGAAAAAGTATCTCGTAAAGCTATTTTACCAAAACCTGAAGGTTATGTTGCAAGACCACCAAGAGATGACAAACGTTCTGGTGGACGTGATAATAACAGAGGTAGAGATAATCGTGGACGTGATAACAGACGCGACGATAGAAAACCAAGACAAGATAAGAAAGAGGATTAATCCTTTTTAAATTCTTAATATATTAGAAAGCCCATCAAAATTTGATGGGCTTTTTTATACATATAATTATTGTTTTTAAAACAGTTGATAGGTTAACCCAAACTTAGTAGTATCAATACTTGCCTGACCACCTTCATTTACTACACTACAAGTGAATTTCTTGAATCTATAACTTATAAAAGTTCCAGAAAAACCTGAACCTCTATTTTTTAAATCTTTAGTTTTATTCAATAAATCCCCAAAATAAATACCTAAGCTTAATGTATTATCTTCATTAAACTTAAAAACAGCTTCAGAGGTAAAATTATAGTAGAGCATCGATTTATTATTAAATATTAATAGATTAGAATCTTCATTACTATCTTTAACTTCTTTTAATACATTTTGATAAGGACCAAATTCGTAATTATAAGTAAGTTCAGCTCCTACAAGTCGCCAATCCATCCTCTTAGTCGGTAAATTAAAATTAAAACCTGCTTTTGAATTAAGACTGTAAAATGCTTCCGAATTAAAATTTGAATTTTCATTGATTGGCCCTCCAAATTTATAATTCCCAATAGTTCCACCAAGGCCATAATACAAATTAAAATATTTACGTGTAATGCTTCTATGAGCTCTTACTGAAATCAACGTTTTTTTATCTCTTACACCACCAGCATCTCCACTGCTATAGTCTGTAGAAATATAAGTTGCTTTTGTATTCTTTCCTTTATATTCTGGTCTAGCTGTATACGATTTTATAGAACCATAAGTTCCACTTGTATACACTCTTTTCCCACATGAAGTTACTGTGAAACATATAACAATAATAAGTAATAAGAGGTTCCCACTTATCTTTTTTTTATTTCTTCTCATTTTTTCTAAAATTAATTGATAATAAGTTCTTTCTATTTTTAACAGCTGAATAGAACTCAAAACTACTTGAGATATTTAATGAAGTATTTATAAAAAAATCGATATTGAAATTTATTTTTTGTGGTTTTTATAGAAGTAAACTGCTTAAAATATTAGCATCATTAAAAGCTAGAGTCATTTGTGATTTTCAAGAGAAACTTAATAAAAACAACAAAATAAATATTAATTATTTGCAATTTTTACAAACACTAATCAAACTGAGTTTAATATTTTTGTTTTATGCAAGGTAAATTTATTCAATACCTAAAAAAAAAGAGTAGTAACATATCTTCATTTACAGATGAAATCGCTTCTGTATTAGACATTGGTTACGATGCTGCTTACAGGCGTATTAATCTAAAAACGAACTTGTCTTTAGAGGAAAGTATTAAATTGGCAAAACATTATAATATTTCGCTTAACAAACTCTATGAGGTAGGATCTCAAAACACTATTCTTGTCGAAAAATCTCCTATTATAACAAATGAGACACATTTAGAATCCTATTTTTCAAAATCTATAGAAAACTTAATACCGCTTACAAAGCTAAAAAGTGCTTCTATATTATATTCGGCAAAAGATATCCCTCTATTTTACACATTAAAAGATTCCTTTATTACACGATATAAAATATATGTCTGGTTAAAATTAACCAATAAAGAAATGACTAAAAACAAAGTCTCTTTTGATGATTTTATAAATACCATCCCAACTTCCTTACTTAAAAAAGCATTTCAATTAGGTGAAACTTATAATTTTATAAACATTACCGAATTTTGGAATGATAATACTATAAATGGCACACTTGAACAGATTATCTATTTTTTTGAATCGCAATTATTATCTAAAGAACTTGCCTTAAAAATATGTGACGATTTAGAAGAAATTGTTCATCATGTAGAGCGGCAGACTATTCAACAGAGTATTATAAACTCGAAAAACAATGCTTCTTATAATTTATATAAAAGTGATTTGTTAACTATGAGCAATATTATTATGGTTAAAACAAATCAAAAAAAAGTATTTTTTGTGCCTTATACAGTGCTAGAGTATTTAAAAATAGAACATCAAGACACCAGTGATATAATGGACGATTTTTTTAGCAGACAAATGACGAACTCGAAATTATTGGTACATTCTGGAGAAAAAGATCGCACTTTGTTTTTTAATAAAATGCTTCAAAAAATAAATAAATTAAGAGGTCAAATTTCTATTGATACTATTTCAAGATTTGAATGACTAAAAAAACTCATCCAAATTTATAATCGTTTTTATTATGTTTTAAAGCATTGGTTGTCAGAAATTTTACTTATTTTTATCAACCCCAATTTTTTTATCAATGCTAAAACAACAACCCCTACTTCTTGTTGTGCTTCTTTTCATATCGTTGCAAAGCTTAAATGCTCAAGACTTTTCTATATCTAAAGATAGTGTTACAAAAATACTAGATGTATCCTTTAATAAAGCAAATGACAAAAAGTATCAAGAAGCATTAGATCTTCAAAATTTCGCATTAGAATGGGGTAAAAAAAACACTAATGATTCTATTATTGGTGAAGCTTACGATTGCATTGGAAGTACTTTTTACATTCTTCAAAATTATGACAAAGCTGAATTAAACTATACAAAATCTATAGATTTTTTAAAAAAGGCTAATTATAAATCTTATATGGTTTACCATTATAATAATATGGCAAGCCTTTATTTTCAGCAAAAAAAAACCAAAGAGTACGAAAAACAGTTTCAACTTTCTAAGCAGATTGCTTTAGAAATAGAATCTCCTTATCACGCTTTTTGGCCAACTTATAATATTGCTCTTTTAAGTTATAGGGACAAAGATTATGATGCAGCTTTACCATTATTTAAAGAGGCTATACAATACTATAAACCAAACACAGAACACCAACCCAATATTTTAACAGAGTGCTATAATGCCATAGCAAAGATATACAAGGAAAGAAATCAAAACACTAAGGCTTTAAAGACTTTAGCTATTGTTGACTCATTAGGCCTTGAGCAAAAAAATTACTTTCAATTAATAAAAAGTGAAGATCTAAAATATGCTATTTATAATGACCGAGAAGATTACATTTCTGCAAATACTTCGCTTTTAAAAAAAATAAACTATTTAGAACTCTCTTCTAAAATAGATGCAGAAGTTTTAAAACGGAAAACAATTTTAGAACAAAAACTTATAGAAAAAGAAAAAGAGATAAGCACAACCAAAGAAACTAATAAAGAACAGGTTAATACAATAGCGCAAACAAAATTATTTAATGTTATTATATTTATATTATTTGTTATTACTGCTTTAATACTTTTTCTACTTCATAGAAATAATGATAAACGTAATAAACTTAACAAAACACTAATTACTAAAAATAAGGAACTAATAGAGGCAAATAAAAAAACCGAATATGCTTCTAACCTAAAAGCAAATTTTTTCTCTACAATTAGTCATGAGTTAAGGACACCTTTATATGCTGTTACCGGTATTACCGATATTTTAATCGAGGACAACCCCAAAACAGAGCAAAAACATTATTTAAAAACACTTAAATCTTCTGGGGAATATTTACTCTCGCTAATTAATAATGTGCTTCAAATTAACAAGTTCGATGCAGACAAAATAGAACTTAATACCCTACATTTTAATTTAAAAACATTAGTAAGCAATATAAAAAGTTCATTAACCTATTTAAAGCAAGAAAATAATAATACCATTGAAATAGATATAGAGAATAATGTTCCTATACATTTAAAAGGGGACTCTTTAAAACTATCTCAAATACTCATTAACTTGTTTAGTAATGCATTAAAATTTACTAATAATGGATATATTTTATTAAGTATTAGTGTAAAGGAAAAAACAGATAACAAAGTAATACTTCATTTTAGTGTAAAGGATAATGGTATTGGTATTTCTAAAGATTTACAATCTAGAATTTTCGAAGATTTTTATCAAGAATCTATGCATTTAGAACGTAATTACGAAGGCACTGGTTTAGGCCTAGCTATTGTAAAACGGCTATTAAAAGTAATGGGAAGTAAAATTGAAATTAAAAGTGAACAAGGTAAAGGGTCTAATTTTTATTTCGATCTAGTTTTAGAAATCGCTGATGCTGACAATGTAAAAAACGATAAGATTACAGACCTTATAGATTTAGATAATAAACATATCTTGGTTGTAGATGACAACCAAGTAAACCAAATGATTACTAAACGCATTTTAGAAAATAAAAAAGCAATAGTTACCGTTGTAGATTCTGGAATAGAAGCCATTAAAGCTGCTGAAAATAATGATTACGCAACTATTTTAATGGATATACATATGCCAAAAATGAATGGTTATACAGCTACACAAAATATAAGAAAATTTAACCCTACGGTTCCTATAATTGCTCTAACAGCTGTAAAGCTAGATGAGAATAAAGAGAAAATTTATGCTTCCGGAATGAATGGTATTATTGTAAAACCATTTAGGCTAGAAAACTTCTTTAGTGAAATCAACAAGTTTATATAAGCTTATTCTTACTTTTGACATTCCCCAAATACTATTAAATACATGACAAAAAACCTAGTTATTATTGTCGCAGCTCTTTTAGTTAGTAATATCACAGCTGCACAGTCTAACACTATACCTCGAGACAGTATTCTTTCTTTAATTGAATATAGTTTCAAAAATATTGGACTAGACAAATTAGACTTAGCTGTAAAAGACCTTAATACAGGTTTGGAGTATGGTAAATTACATAATGATAAGGAAATTATTAAAAATGCTGCCACTGGATTAGGTGCCGCTTATATTTCATTAAAAAATCTAAATCAAGCAGATAAGTATTATAATATTGCTTTAGAAGCTAATCCAGAATCTTTTACATCTTCAGACTATAATAATATTGCCAATTTATTTGAGTTAAAAAAAGACATTCCAAGTGCTATTAAGTATTACAAACAATCTAGAGCACTTTGTATTAAAAAGAACGATTCTTTTCAAATTATATGGCCTTCAATAAATCTAGCGCTAATAAAACAGAGTCAAAAAAAATATGACAGTGCTACTTTTTACTTTAAAGAAGTTTTAAAAAACTTTATCCCTAATTCTCTACATCAACCTAAAATTTTTATAGATACAAATATGTTTCTTGCGGAAATAGAGGTTGAAAAGAAAAACTATAAACAGGCACATTTATATTTAAGTAAAGCAGACTCGCTATCACTAATACTAAAAAACTATCAAACACTTTTCAACTCTGAGAAAATAAAAAGTAATATTTACGAGGAAACTAATCAAGATGAAAAAGTAAAAGCATCTCTAAAAAAACAAATAGAATATGTTAGTATTAGCAAAAAATTACAGCAAGAGAAACTTATTAAAAATAATAAGTTAGAACAGCAATTATTAGACAAAGAGAAAACAATTGAGTTTAAAACAGAACTTAATAAAACACAGCAGGAAACCTTACAAAAAACAAAATTATTTACTTATGTTGTTTTAATCTTTCTAGGACTTACCACAATAATATTATACCTATTACAACGAAGTAACAATGCTAGAAAGAAACTAAACGAAGATTTAATTGAAAAAAACAAAGTATTAATTGAGTCTAAAGAGCAGACCGAATATGCTGCAAAAATAAAAGAGAATTTTTTGTCCACTATTAGTCATGAGTTAAGAACGCCATTATATGCTGTTACTGGAATTACAGATATTTTAATAGATGATAGTCCGAAAGAAGAACACGAACGTTATTTAAGATTATTAAAATCTTCTGGAGAGCATCTATTGGGTTTAATAAATAATATTCTTCAAATTAATAAGTTTGATGCTAATAAAATTGAAATTAATCTTATAGACTTCAATATAAGATCTCTTATAAATAATATTAAAGATTCTTTAAGTTATTTAAAAAGAGAAAACAACAACAAAATCCATATAGAAATCGATGAAAAGACACCCAATAGTTTACAAGGTGATTCTTTAAAAATAGCTCAGATTATTGTTAACCTGTTAAGCAATGCTTTAAAGTTTACTAAGAATGGTAATATATGGATTGTAGTAAAGTGTAAAGAACAGATTGGACATTCTGCAACTTTAGAAATTAAAGTAAAAGATGATGGTATAGGAATTTCTAAAGCATTACAAACTCAGGTTTTTGAAGATTTCTATCAAGAATCTATGAGACTGGACAGAAATTATGAAGGAACTGGTTTAGGCCTTTCTATTGTTAAACGTCTTCTTAACGCTATGGGAAGTGAAATTAAAGTAGATAGCGAGTCTGGAAAAGGTGCTACTTTTTATTTTGATATTACACTTAAAACCAAAGAAGTAGATAGTATTGAAGACATAACCACAGATAAAACAATCTCTCTAGAAAACATTAATATTCTTGTAGTTGATGATAATGCAATAAACTTGATGATTACTAAACGTCTTTTAGAGTCTAAAAAGGCAATAGTTACTACTGTAGAAAACGGGTTGGAAGCTATAGAAAAAGCAAAAACTAATGCTTTTAAACTTATATTAATGGATGTACACATGCCAAATATAAATGGTTATGCAGCTACAAAAACAATAAGGCAATTTGACACCGAAACACCTATTATAGCTTTAACAGCCGTTACCTTAGAGGATAGTAAAGAAAAAATAATTGAGTCTGGTATGAATAGTGTTATTACAAAACCTTTTGTGACTCAGCATTTTTTTAACGAAATCCAAAAGTTTATTTAATCATTACTTACTTTAAATACATACTGTTTTAAAAATACAAAACTGATTAAGGCGGTAGATAATAAACAGCATAACCAAACTAAACGATGATTTAATTTAAACGTATTAGATAATACCCAGTGTAAACCAGAACTGTAAAGTAAGCCACCTAAGTCTAAAACATAGGCTTTGTATAAACTTTTAAAATAGGGTACTTTATGCGAAAAGGTAAAATACCTATGTAATGCATGTTGCCTTGCTACACCTATAACAAATGCTATAATCCAACTCGAGGTTGCTTTTGGAGATAATGGGTTTAAATAGAAAACAACTTCATACGTTACAAAACTTAATACTGCCCCAACTAAAGCAACTATTAGCATTCTTAAACATTCGGATGGCTTGTGAAGATTCAACATTATATTACTTACTCTCTTTTAATACCCAATACAACCCTTTGGCATCGGTTTTCATCTGCTTTAAATGCAATAGAATTACAATTTCTTCTATATGCGAGATGTAACCAGCTATCATAGCTATATAAAATAGATAGCTATTATAGCCCCATGCAAACAATACGAAAATAAAAATGCCTTGAATATACCCTCCTATTTTTGTTGTGTATAAATGCAAACTTGGGTATTGTTTAAATTTAATAAAAGACAAAAGCAATCCTGTTATAAAAAAGGCTATAAACAACCACAACATCCAAATGGATTGAGACATGACTTCCATTTTAAAAGTAAATATGCCTACAAATGCTGCAATGAATGTACCGTTATCTGCTAATGAATCTAACTTAGCTCCAAACTCCGTTTTTAAGTTAAATACACGGGCTATTAACCCATCTAAAATGTCTGTTATTAAATTGACGCATAAAAAAATAGCAAACAGATTTTCCTTTCCAGTATATATAAACCAAAGAATTAAAGGAAATGTTAGTAATCTATAAAAGCTTAAAGCGTTAGGAATGTTATATATATTTTCTTTTTTCATAATTTAAAATGATTTTTTGATTTTAATTGCTACCAACAGTTTACTCATTAGAATATGTATTAAAACGCTACTTATAAATAGAAGGATTCCATAGTTGTAATGTATGTATCCCATTAAAACATAAACAAGACAGACGCCAAACGCTGAATCCATTTTATCTATTAATGAGTAAGACAATCCCTTGTAATTAAATGCAGCTCCAGGTTGGATCCCTAATCTACGCTTGATGAAAGAATTTGGTAACTCGAATAATATATAGGCTAATCCTAATATAAAACCCAAAAGGAACGCATGCTTTAAAGACAATTGAAAAAGTATACTTAAACAAAACAAAGTAAGAGCATTACTAACAGGGACAACAACAACACCTCTCCATGTTTTATTGTCACCAAATAGTTTTTTAGAAACTGGGTACTTTAACTGTTTTAAATAGTTGTATTTTACCACTAACATATGCAATACATTAGAGAGTATTAACGGTAATAATACGATGAGTACATGTTGTAAAAAACTATGCATGGTCTTCCAAATAATTTAGCATTGCCAATGCAATAGTTAAAACACGTTTAGAGAAGTCATAAGTCACCAATATCCCAGAAACTTCGTAAAAAGAGAGTCGTGTAATAATATATACTTTTAGCGAATATTGGTATGCTTTTAACCAATCGTTCCACTTTACATCATGATATAATTTATAATGCTCTTTTAAATAGAAAAAGAGATCTTCTTTTTTAAAATCTAAAGGCAAAACAAAACTTAAAAACTCTACTATATCTCTATGCGGAAAATCTATGGTTGCCAATTCCCAGTCGTATATTATAGGTGTCCCCTCTTTTTTAACAGCGATATTTCTTGAATTAAAATCGTTATGAATAATCGTTTTAGGCAGGTTTAACGCTATTCCATCTTGCTCTAAAGTATCAATATCATCATATAAACTATCTAATAGCTTCACATTATTATCTACTACACATTCATTCCTTAAAATAGTTAGTAGTTCTTTATATAATGCTTTCGATTTCCATGGTTTAAATTCTTGTACATGCTTAAAATCGTTTATAGAGGCTTTTTTATGAAACGTAGTTATTGTTTTTATTAATTTAATTATATCCTCTCGTTTCCATAGTTCTGGAGTGTTTTCTGAATTTATTATTTTTAAAGTAGAAACATCCAAACGTTCTTGAAATAGCATATAAATTTCTCGTTGTTCATCTATATGTTTTCCGAAGTAATTGGGGATATTTTCAAAACCTATATCATGGAGGTAATCGTATAATTCAATTTCTTTTAAATGACATTTATTATATTCTAAATGCTTTTGTGAAGTATTTAATAAATCGGCTAGATTAATATTTATAGATGCTGCTATTATGTGTAACCCTTTTACAACGTCTCTATCTAACGCTTTAGATTTTATTAAAATCTGTTTCGTTTTTGAAGATTCTTCAGCCTGTTTATAATTGACTTCTGCTGGAATAAAACCAATAATCTTTTTATTAACTTTTGAAGTGATATTCGTAAGAATTCCGTTTTCTAATCCAGAATCATTAACTCGTTTTACATTAATAATAGCTTTGTCTTTAAAAAAATTAGACAGCTTAGATGCAATAAAATTGGGAGTTATCTCTGAGTTTAATAACCATTGTACAGGTTTGTTTCGTCCTAATTTCTCGTGCGCTTTTGCAAATTCGCCGCTAACAATAGCTGCATAAGTAGATATTTCTAACCCAAGTGCAAAACCGGCTATTAATTTTGCAAAACGGTTTACTTTACCACTTCCATAACATTGCATTAACTCTAAAGCCTCCTGTTGTTTGGGTAACGATGTGCCACCGCCTACACTACCTATAACTAAATTGGGCAATGTTAGTTTAATGTATAAGCCTTCTCCCCTTTTTTCGAGATGTAAAATACCTGTACTAGACTCATGTATAGATGCTAAATCTTGTCCTGTAGCTACAAAAATCGCGGCTATAGAATTTGCTACATTAATATTATAACCTATCATGCCATCTTGTTCGGCAAGTTTTCTTGAGGGATAGAAACAACTTAGTAACTTATCGGATGTAGTTCTTAAAACACGCTTTATAATGTCTTCAGGAATATTACATTCGGCAGTGACGTGAATCCCTCTACCAGAATTAATATTGTATTGCGATACTTTTTTATCGCTAGCGCCATTTCCTTCTATTACAAAATCTACAGGCGTAATATTTTTAATACTCTTAAATTGTTCTGCAATATGCAATATAGCATGCCATGTACACGTTGTTGTCATATTCTGCCCTGAGGCGTCACCTGTACAATACGTAAACTTTAAATGCACCACATTGTTAAGTTGAATAGTCGTTACGTCTATTAACTCTGCATGATTAGAATAAGCTTCAGCTACTTTTTTTATATCCTGAAATGCCCCTTCTATATAGGTTTTAAAACAAGCAGCTTCTTCTTCGAATTCAAAAATAAACATTGGAGAACGTGTCATTTTTTGCCATTTCACTTCCGCAGAAAAACCACCACTTTTACTAATTACTTTCGCTCCTCTATTCATACTCGCTACTAATGCGCCTTCTAGAGTTCCAGCCGAACAGTAAGTTAATTCTTGTGTTCCAGAATCATTAAAAAGAAGCGGCCCAACAATACCTAATGGAATTTCCGTGCTTCCTATATAGGATTCAATATTATTTTTAATATCCGACAGGTCTAAATTAGCTTCAGCAATAATGTTAGTCTTTATATTATTAGTTTTCAAGAAATCTAAGCGCATATTGGTAGACGTACTTGTTACAAGTCCTCTTCCTGGTATAATTGGTATTTTCATGTGTTTATAGTTATTGATTTTCAATGATTACATGCTGTTTACTATTAATCATTCTATATAGGTGATAAAAATTTTAGCATGCTCGTTTCATAATCGTTCAGTTATAAATTCAATTCAAAATTATTGCTATAATCGCATTGTAAAGAGTTAAAAACACCAATCTAGATTTTATTTTTTTGCGATAATCACAAATTATAAGTATTTTCGAAGATGTTTCAAACAACTTTTCTTCAGCATTTAAAACAAGAATTACCTGAGAACACCTCTATAATAGAGGCAGTAGCTACTGCTTTACAGATAAGTTATGATGCAGCGCATAGAAGAACGTCTTTAAAAAGTAAATTATCTCTAGATGAAAGTGTCATCTTAGCTAATTATTATAATGTGTCATTAGATCGTTTATTTGAAGCTAAAAGTGCAGACTTTGTCTCTGTTGAAAAAACCAAACATATAGAACATGAAACCGAATTAGAGTTATATTTTGAAGAGTCTTACAATTCACTCTTTCCTTTATTAAAACAACAGGACAGTAGTATTTTATATTCGGCTAAAGACATTCCTTTATTTTATAACTTAAATGGGGATTTATTAAGTAGGTTTAAATATTATGTATGGTTAAAGTTATTAAGTCCTGATTTAATACATAAAAGCTTTGAAAATTTTACACCGAGACTTTCACTTATTGAAGCAGGAAAAAAATTAGGGAGTTTGTATCTTAATTTAAATACTACAGAAATCTGGGACATTACTACTGTTAATAGTACTTTAAAACAGATTCACTTTTATTTTGAAGCTGGACAGGTAGAAACTACTACTGCTCTAGAATTATGCGAATTACTAAAAAACCTTATACAGACTGTTTCTAAAAAAGTAACATCAGCTAGTGAGACTTTTAAATTATATTATAATGAATTACATTTAATGAACAATAATGTTTTAGTAAGTATTCCCAATCTACAATCTCTATATGTTCCCTTTACCTTATTATCATATTATAAAACAAGTGACAAGCAAACTTGTAGGGAAGCAGAACTCTTTTTAAATAGACAATTACAGAATTCTAAGCTATTAAACACTGCGGGGGAAAAAGAACGCAATTTATTTTTTAATAAAATATATTCTAAAATAAATGCATTACAAAAACTAATTGAAGCAACACAAATACTAGATTTTGAATAAGTTACCTATTACATTGTAATATTTTAATGATTATTACGACTAATAAAAAGCATAGTTAAAATTAAGGTTTAACAGCTTAAATAAAAATATTTTAAAACTTTTTGTAACAAAATGTAACCTTTATACGTATAACTATTGACAGCAAATTATTCACCTACAAAAATCACACATATTTTAGATGAGACAGCTTAAAATTACCAAGCAGGTAACAAATAGAGAGACCGCTTCCTTAGACAAGTATTTACAAGAAATAGGAAAGGTTGACCTTATTACAGCAGACGAAGAAGTAGAATTAGCACAGCGAATTAAAGCTGGTGACCAAATCGCTTTAGAAAAATTAACTAAAGCTAACTTACGTTTTGTTGTATCTGTTGCCAAACAATACCAAAATCAAGGTTTAACTTTACCTGATTTAATAAACGAAGGTAATTTGGGATTAATTAAAGCAGCACAACGTTTCGATGAAACTCGTGGTTTTAAATTTATCTCTTATGCCGTTTGGTGGATTCGTCAATCTATATTACAAGCATTAGCAGAACAATCTCGTATTGTACGTTTACCGCTTAATAAGATTGGTTCTATAAACAAGATTAATAAAACTTTTGCCTTTTTAGAGCAAGCACATGAGCGTCCGCCAAGTGCAGAAGAAATTGCAAAAGAATTAGATATGACTATTAATGACGTTAAAGAATCTATGAAGAATTCTGGACGTCACGTTAGTATGGATGCGCCTTTAGTAGAAGGTGAAGATTCTAACTTATACGATGTATTAAATAGTGGTGAATCTCCAAATCCAGATAGAGAATTATTACACGAATCTTTACGTACAGAAATTGAAAGAGCTTTAGAAACATTAACACCTCGTGAAGCAGATGTTATTAGACTATACTTTGGTTTAGGAAACCAACACCCAATGACTTTAGAAGAAATTGGTGAGACTTTCGATTTAACTCGTGAGCGTGTAAGACAGATTAAAGAAAAAGCAATTCGTAGGTTAAAACATACATCTAGAAGTAAAATATTAAAAACTTATTTAGGATAGTATATAGTACTACCTAAATTACAGTAACAAACAGTTATTCATAACTGTTCGTTTTTTGATTGATGAAAGAACCCACGGCTGATTACCGTGGGTTCATTTTTTATATAAGTATAGCTCCCTCTAAAACGCCATAAGCTATGCTAAAAACAATATGCTACGTTAGTAGTCTTAACAGCAGTCTAAAAATAAATGATTTAAATCACTTATTTAAAACCACAAAAAGTAATAATACTTGTATAGGTATCTCCGGAATTCTTATCCATAAAAATGGTAATTTTCTACAAATATTAGAAGGCGAAGTAGAAAAAGTGGATACTCTATATCAAAATATTTGTTTAGATAATAGACACCATAGTATCATTATAATAATAAATACAGAAATATGTGATCGTATTTTTGAAAGTTATGGTACTGAATTTTCTATAATAGAAAGCAACAGGCAAATACATAAACTTAAGCAATATCTAAATTGGCTAAAACAGGCAGAATTACAAAAGGTTAACAAGCTTATTACAATTATAGAAAACTTTGTTGGTGTAAAAGTGTTCACAGCAATATAATTCTTTTATTTTTGCTGCAACAAACAACTTAACAACACACAACAATGGCTTCAAAGTTAATTGCCCCTTCGGTACTTGCGGCAGATTTCGCAAACCTTCAACGAGATATAGAACTAATTAATAATAGTGAGGCCGACTGGTTTCACATAGATATTATGGATGGCGTTTTTGTTCCAAATATTTCTTTTGGCATGCCTGTTTTAAAAGCCATTTCTAAACATGCTACAAAAACTATAGATGTACATTTAATGATTGTAGACCCTGATCGCTATATTAAAACTTTTGCAGAGCTTGGTAGTAATGTACTAACTGTACATTACGAAGCGTGTACACATTTACACCGCACCTTACAAGCCATTAAAGCAGAAGGTATGCAGGCTGGTGTAGCATTAAATCCACATACTAATGTAAATGTATTAGAAGATACAATACAAGATATAGACCTTGTTTGTATTATGAGTGTAAATCCTGGTTTTGGAGGACAAAGCTTTATTGAAAACACTTACAATAAAGTAAAACAATTAAAAGAATTGATTATAAGAAAAGGTGCCAACACTAAAATTGAAATTGATGGTGGTGTAACAAATAAAAATGCAAAAGCTTTAGTTGATGCTGGGGCAGATGTTTTAGTTGCTGGAAGTTATGTTTTTAAAAGTGAAACACCTACAGAAACTATAAAAGGCTTAAAAGCTTTAGCTAACACTTAATATAATGTCTCATTATACTTATAAAAGCCTTTACTATAATAGTAAAGGCTTTTTTCATTCTACCTTGAGAGCAATTCTTTGAAACTAAATTTATGTTCCATTATAGTTTAGATACTTAATACTGCATCTATTTTTTATTTTGATATTAAATTTCATAGATTTACATTAATGAGTTGAAAGCTATTCCCTACAATAATTCGCTCAACATTTAATATTTAAGCGTATTATTTCTTATCTTTTAGAAAGTTTTTTATTTTAATGTAAAGATTAAACTCATGAAATAATGTTTTTAAACTATTAATGAAGTTATCGAAAACTATGCTGTAATCCCTAAAAACTAAACGCTTCCATTGTTACAATCCCTCTACAAACAAATTCCGTCTCTATTCTTTTTTTATTTTCTCATACTACTAACTGCTAGTTTTAATATTAATGCTCAAGATGCTATTTATCAACATTTTGGAGTCGACGAAGGGCTACCTAGTTCTGAAGTTTATGATATATACCAAGATAAAAATGGTTATATCTGGTTTGCTACAGACAAAGGGTTATCTAGATATAACGGTTATGAGTTTGAAAACTTTGATATGAGCGACGGCCTAACTGGAAATGTCGTTTTACATTTTTATCCGCAATCTAATGGGCAAGTATGGTGTTACACTTTTCATAACAAGTCCTTATTCTTATTTAATGAGGATTTTAAAGGTTTTAATACTTATAAATACAATAGTATTCTTAAAAAGAATTTAAAAGAATCTAGCGTTTTAAAAAGCTTACACATAGATGAATTAGATAATCTACACATAGGTAGTTATGGCATAAACGGTAAGATTATTATTAAAAATGATGGTAATGTTATCCGCAAACGCACACGTAATACTCAAGATAATATTTCAACAAAGATTGTTTTCGATGAAGAGATTCCTAATTCTTTTTTCTTTACATCTAATAATGATACTATCAGCAAAAAATCATCTTATTCTATTCGTAATACGAGTAGTAATTTAATGGCATATAAGTGGGAAGATAATACTACCGAAACGCTATTTATGGACTACATGAGTGTCGTTATAAAAAATAATTTAGGAAAAGAAACTATAATTAAAAACACACATAGACCTCTAGTAATAAAACCATTGGACTATCCTTATTTCTTTGTTGGTTATGATTTTGATGGTGGTAAGATTATAGACACTAAAGGACGAATAATTAAAACGTTTTTAAAAAATAAGTCGATAACAAATTTTCTAAAAGATCACGAAGGCGGTTATTGGTTTACAACTAAAAACTCTGGAGTCTATTATATAAAAAAACCTTCTATTTCTGTTTTAAATCATTCAATACAAAATTATAAGACTAATAATATAAATTCGTTAGCTAAAACTAATGACAATACATTATTTATTGGTTATAAAAATGGCGTTATAGCTAAAAGAACAATTAATGATGGGCTAGAAATAATAGATATTCCAAAAACAAAATCGTCTGCTTTGGTTGAATACGATGTTGCTTCCAAAAATATCATTTTATATAATGATAGTAAAGTAAAATCCTTATCATTAAATAAAGAGATTATATCGTCTTATACTCTAAAATTATCTGAACCTATTAATGAAACCACTTTTCTATCTGAGCCTAATGGCTTTTATGAAATTAATGAGAATGAAAACACCTATAAATATTATAAATCTCCTTACAGAGTACAAGATGTATCTTATTGGAAAGATAATTTAGTTATTGCTACTCCTTCTGGCATATTTCTATCTTCTGACAATAATTTTAAACCTCTAGCTGAACACTCTAAGCTATTACAGTTTAGATCAGACGATATTGATCTTAGTAAAGATCAATCTAAATTATTTATAGCAACCCAAGGTGCTGGGATTGTTATTTATGGAGACCGCATATTCAATATTACTAAAAAACAGGGCTTAAGTAGTAATATTATTAAAGAAATTTATGTAGAAGACAACAATACTATTTGGGCTTGTACTAACAACGGTTTAGACCGAATTTCTTTTATGGATAATGACTTCTCAATATCCAATATGAATAAACAAAAGGGATTGTTAAGTAATGAGGTTATTGATGTAGAAATTATAAACGATACTGTTTGGGCTGGTACTAAACAAGGGTTATGTTATTTCCCGAAACAAATAATGGATAAAAAGCCTTTAGACACTCCTTTTTTCAGACTGAAAAAAGTACTAGTAAATAATGTTCAAAGACATAATCAAGAAACTTCTTGTATGCTTAAATTAAAGTATAATGAAAACAAGATAGATATTATTACAGAAGGGATCTCTTATATTAATAATAATGCAATTATTTATGCGTATAGATTAAATGAAAGAGATTGGTCTTACACTAAAAATAGAATTATTAGTTTTTCTTCGTTATCACCAGGCAGCTATCACTTTGAAGTTAAAATGTGTATTGACGAATCTCGTTGCGGAGATGAAATATTAGAATATTATTTTACAATTAATCCTCCGTTTTGGCACCAGTGGTGGTTTTATGTTATTCTATCTCTTATTTTAATTGGATTAGTATATACTTTTATTAAAGTCAACGTTTTAAAACATAGTAGAAATATTACTCGGGAGCTTATTAGATTGATTATAAAACGTTTAAAACGTAAAGAAAAATATATCTCTTTTAAAGATAGAGGTACAGAAATAAAAATAAATACCAACTCTATTTTATTTGTAAAATCATCTGGTAATTATATAGACATAAAAACCGATGATAAAATGTATACTATACGAATGAATATTGGAAAATTCTTAGATAGTGTTCCTGATAAGTTAGAATATTTAAGAGTACACAGGTCTTATATTGTTCGTATTGATAAGGTTACAGCAAAATCTAAAAATGAACTTTCAATTAATGATATTAAAATTCCTGTAAGCCAGAGCTATCATAAAAACTTGAAGAAGATTTTGTTTTAATAGTATATTACTACTTTTAATTTTAGCCAAATTTACCTAACAATGAAGATTGTATTACTTTTTCAAGTAATATTTTAACTTAAATACTATCATATTATATAAGGGTTTAATGCTCAAAAGATTACTATCCCTTTGGAATGCTAATGCCTACTAAACACGAAAATAGTGGAGAGTATAGGTATGGGTTCCAAGGGCAAGAAGCAGATAACGAGGTTAAAGGTGAGGGCAATAGTGTAAACTATAAATATAGAATGCATGACCCTAGACTTGGCCGATTCTTTGCTGTGGACCCTCTGTTTAGAGAGTATCCGTATTATAGTCCTTACGCTTTTTCGGGAAATAGAGTTATAGATAAAATAGAATTGGAAGGATTAGAACCGTCTGATCTTAAAGTAGAAGAAGGATTATTTACCGTTGAAGGAAGTCTAATAGGTGAAGGAGGAGATGAATATCCTTGGTCTCAAGAAATTGCTTTCAAAGTTGATAGTGATGGAAACTTAACTATAGAAGTTCAAAACTCTAAAACTTTAGCTGAAGGACCGTTTGCCGCCTTGGCATTCAATTGGAAAGGCAAAGGCGCTTATAATATAGGTGAAGATAAAGCTACTATAGAATTGGAGTTATCTGTAGAAGGAAGTGTTAAATTGGGGAAGGCAGATTTAGCTGAAATATATGCGGCTATTGAACAACCTGTCGTATTTAATGCGGAGATAGCAGGTATAACATCAGAAACCCCTTCTGGCACATGTAATGTGGAGTGTTTACCTACAGAGTTTAAAGCTGGAATAAATATAAAAGGAATTGTAAATATTGAAGTTAAAACAGACTCCGAAAAAATAGGAAATGCCTGGACTAGGTTTTGGAAAGGGGTAGGAGAAGAGCTTGATTGGATTGGAAATGAGGTAGAACATTATCTAGATTTTAAAACTGGGGGCTCTTTACCATTATTTCCTAAAGAAGATGACAGTGACCTTAGACGATATTATGATCATAATCAAGATTAATAAAGAGTCATCCCATTATAGAATATTTATTAAACAGTAAGTTTATTTACTGTTTAATAAATATTTTTTGAATAGAATTAGAAATAGAATTATCAAAAAAGAAAATAACATACCCACTTGAGAAATAAAATCTATTCCAAAACTAATGGATGAGTATTGTAATAGACATATTATAAAAGAAAACAATACTAATCTCCATTTTTTTAATATTAAGAAATATATTATTAAAAAAATAAACGCTATACTCATTGCAAAATATTGATATAAAAACCTCCAACCATCGTAATTATAATTATCATTTATAAGGTTATAATACTCTTTACAGTATACTAAAAACATTATAAAATTAATTATGATTAATAGAGTAAATACGAAAAGTATACTTTCATCTTTCTTTTTATCAGTCATTATTTTTTGGAATTAAACCATTATCAATTTGTTCCTTAATAAAATCGGGATGATCATAATCTACTGAGTGTGCTCCTGTTTTATCCGTTTCTTGTTTTTCATAAGAAGGTATCCCCTCTTTTATACTTCCTGGAACAGTTACTGTTCGAGTATACATTTTTTTAACTTCTTCCGTTGGTAATTTTATATTCTGAGTCCCATCATATTTATAAGTCCTTTCATAATTTTCTCTATCAACCATATTCGCCATATCAGTTTGAACACCATCAATTTCATTGTAGATATGAATGTGAGAATTAATAATACCTGAATGAGTCTCAGGATTTTCTAAATTATCTTTAGCGTTTACAGCTGGTGTTGCAATAGTAATTAAATTAATCTTAACATCAGTTATATTAGCTTTATCTAATGCGGCTTTTAATAGAGGAACAGCTTGAATAGCAACATTACCTCCATGGCTATGACCTATTAATGTAATATCTTCTCCTTCTACTCTATTTTTCATAATGCGCTTAACTAATTTTTTTGCTGCTTTTGTACGATCCTCTATATCGTTAAAAAAATTATTACCATAATTTAAAAAACCACCCCATTCAAATTTTGTGTCATACCAAGTAGTATTAGTCAGTCGTTGTAATTGTTCTGCTATTTCGTTAGGATTCCCTTCCTTATTTGTCCATCTTTTATTATTACTAAAAGTTCCGTGAATAAAATATGCTTCCAGTCCTTCTAATTCAATTGCATCCATTATTCTATTCTCACTAAAAGCATAAACAGAATTATGAGGATACTCTCTAAACAGAGGGTCCACAGCAAAGAATCGGCCAAGTCTAGGGTCATGCATTCTATATTTATAGTTTACACTATTGCCCTCACCTTTAACCTCGTTATCTGCTTCTTGCCCTTGGAACCCATACCTATACTCTCCACTATTTTCGTGTTTAGTAGGCATTAGCATTCCAAAGGGATAGTAATCGTTATAAGCTAGAACATCTGGCGTAAAGTTACTGAAACCCTGTAATGAATTAGGTAGTTTTCTGTCGGATACTACTTCTAATACATTGCCTAAATGGTTAGTCAATTCATAACGTTTATCTCCTACTAAACGAGAATATGTTTTACTCGTTTTTTGGGCTTGTTTTGCATAAACATCATTAATAAATTCTAATTGGGTATTGCCGTCTTGTAATCCTAAACGAGAAGCGCCATAGATATGTTGTTCTTTTAAATTGTATGCAACACTTGTATCGCTTATAGGAGCCTCAATCTCTGCTAAAAACAGACCTCCAAGCGGTACATCAAAATTTTCTTCTATAACGATTTCCTGGCCCGCTCTTAACGTTAAATCACCACTTACAGGAGAAACTCCATAAGTTCCCGAGCTACCTGTAGCTGCAGCAACATAAATTCCATTTTGAGCATATTTTAATTCTTCTGTAAATATATTATCATTATTAAGCATTATATCGAATTCATATTCTGAATACGTTGGTAAATGTCCGTCTAGGGTATATACGCTTAACACATTTCCTTGAGCATCTCTTACATAGCTTGTATAGCTATTTGGTATACTTACATCGACATTACCTACTGTTTTTAAAATACGATTTCCTATACCGTCATAATCGAAAGTAATTTTAGAGTCATCAGATTTTATAATTTCCTTAACCTTACCATCTACTCGCCAATTAATTTCATTTATGTTTTCGGCTTCATCTTTTATTAATTGCCCTATTTCATCGTAATCGTAATTATTTGGAGCTTGGTCATCTATATCTACATTAAAAAGAGATTGAGAAACAGTATCATCTACATAAGTTAACTGATTTGTATTTGGTTTATAGTGATAAGTAAAGTTATCCATAGCGACTACACTACCACTATTAGTTTTCGCTTCACGATATAGTTTACTTATATTTCCATTTCTATCATATTCATAAGTTGAATTTACGCCTGAAGTATAACCCAATTTATAATTAACCTCACCATTCTTCATACTCTTAATACGATTTAATTGATCGTATTGATATTGATTATGAGCGGTATTTAATAACTCTTCGTTAATACCCATTAAACTCGTAATCATTGTTTTAATGTTTCCATTAAATAAATCTCTTGCATGATTTGGCACTCCCGTGGGTGGCGTATCTGATAGAGTAAAAGGATTGCTTGCTATTGCTGGACTATAATCTTGTGAGAAATAGTTTAAAGAATACGCATAAGCATCTCTCGCTACATTGGCATTTACTCCAGAGTTTAATCCATCTTTACCTATATCTTGTGTAATATTTTGTTGCTCTGAGTTTACACCTTTTAACCATCCTTGAATAGTATAAGCATAATCCATTCCTTGAACCTGCTTATCCCCAATTATTTTTCTTGCTAATGGTCCGTGGTCGTAATATTGATAGGTTGCATCTTTTTCCCAAACTACTCCATTAGACGAGGTTTCAACACTTACAATTCTATTGTCTGCATCATACTCATAACGATGTATAAACTGATCTGCTTTGTTTTTTTGGTAAGTAACTTTATTTACGTTACCACTTATAATATCGTAATCATATAGTATTTTTTTAGTTGCTAAATCTCCAAGTATATCTAATTTATTATTTCTACATACTAACTCATTAACATTACCATGTACATCGTAACTATAAAAAATACTATTGTCGTATTCTGTATCTGGTTTATTTACGTCATACTCATCAAAATATAACATACTAGTTACTCTATTACGACTGTTGTATGGTATGTAAGATTCGAATACTGTTTGTGGGTTTATAACGTTGTATCTATCATAATCTGTTTTTGTTACTTCTCTTCTTAGTACATCGTTTAAAGTTCCAGGAGTAAAGTCGAAATTATTAACAACTGAACTACCTTTTAATAAACGACCATCATTACTTATGCTATAATTATATTGTAAACTATATACAACCTCTCCTACTTCAATAACTCTACCTATGGCATCATATACAGAATAACTAAAGCGTTCTTTATCATGACCTCCTACTTGTATTGGGAAAGCTTGTTTCGCGTTTTGCGCAGCTATCAACCTACCTAAAGCATCATAGGCAAAGCGTGTTTCACCTCCATCTGGTGTTTTTTGCCAAACTAACTGATTTAATGTATTATAACGATATTGTGTTTTAAGATTATGAGCCGGTAGCGTTGTATTAGTACTAGCATTATTTACATCTGTATTAATAGTATTATTTAATGTGTTTTTTTGTGCTGCTGTAAGCCCATCTCCTAAACGTTTAGCGCCTTCTGGCGGTACTGTCTGCATTAAATTACCAGCTTGATCATAATAATACAATGTATATTGGTATTCTTTATCTGGATAACTCATATCAAAATGTTCAACTGCATTTTGTATGGCGCCTTCTGTATAAGCTTCTTCAAACTGTGCTCTTAATTGTTGTAAATAATTTTGATAATTATCTTCTGTATAAGTCGCTACTATAGTTTCTATAATAGCTTCACATGGATCTTCTGGTGGTATCTTAATATTAACATTAGGCGTAAACGGAGCTGGAATACACACTTGATTATTATTTACATAATCTTGAATATATTGTTTCCATGTCCAAGATTCTCCAGATGTATTGGTTCCTGTATAACCTTCAATTAGCGTTTGCATTTCACTATTAGGCGTTGAAAGATTATCAAAACCATAATTAACTGCCGTATCACCAAACTCTCCAATAGTTAAATAAAATGGATGATTAACATCTGTAACATTATGGTATTGTAAATAATAAATATAATTATCGGTAATGTAGCCATAATACATACCACAAAAATAATCTTCATTAAATGCTGCTGCCCTTTCTACTCCAACTGTACCCGTTGTAGATACAAATGCGTCTAATGTATTATCAAATACAAAAGAAAAATAATCATTATAAGTATCCCATTTCTCATTGCAACTTACTGGAGGTACCGTTTGTACTACACAATCGCATGGCGGTTCTGGTAAAGAGATGTATGTACATTCGAATCTATATAATGCGCCTCTAGACGAATTACAAGCAGAACTAACACAACGAGAACCTGCTGAACCAGTAATCTCAGACAACCAAGAAAATGAACTTGTCTCATTAAATGTTGTCCCTGAATTATTTAATTCTATTTGAGCATTAGTAATAAATGGTAGTGATATATTTATCTCAAAATCAGTTATTACGCTTCCATTTGTTGCAGTTCTATCGAATGAGAATTGAGAAGAAGAGCTTCCTGCTACCTCTGTTGATAATTTATAGTACCTATTTGCAATTCTTATAACAACAAAAGCTTTAGTAGTACTACATTCTTTATTACAATAAGGTATTCTTATTAATTCCGCTGCTTCAACATCTGCTGGTGTATAGCTATACCTTCCATCTGCATTAAAGAAATATTTTATTGCCGGAGACCATTCTGTATACTGATTTAATGCTATTGGATTATTTGGCTGTATGTATAATCCATCATTTAATATTTTTTGATATAATGCAAGAAAATCTTCTTCTGCTGCTTCTTTATCTGCTCTAATATCGAAGCATCCTTCTGGAACTGAAGCCTTGGCTAACTCTTCTTTTACGACTCCTAAATAACTAGGGTCTTTTATAACTCCATTATTTAGTTTTATATAATTAGCTAATTCGGTTTCACTTATTCCGTTGTTATACATTTCTTTTAATACAGAAACCTTTCTACTTTGTGCTCCACCTTGTCCTGGACAAACAATATTATTAACTTCCCATCCTGTGTTTCCTATTGGACCTGTTACCACTAAGCGTACTACTGTAGGAAAAGCTGTAGTTTTATTAAAAGATAATGTTCCTTCTCCTACTCCTAAAATAGGTCCGCCATTTACTGTTTGATTAACGCCTGTATCTTGAAAACTATTTCCTCCAATATATTCAAATACATCTAAATTATATGAACCACTAGGAGCTGTACCTGATCCTCTATAACCACTATCTGCAACTTCTACTCCATTATAAATTAATTGAAATCTATCTGGAACTGTATAGGCATCATAATCTATGCTAAATGTTCCTGTATCTTCTCCTATAAAGATATCTAATGTATAAATTCCTGTATTACCTGAAGCGTCAAAATTAGTTCCACAATATACTTCATCATCGCAAGCATCACCAATACCATCTCCATCTGTATCTGTTTGATCTGGATTTGCCACTTCTGGGCAATTATCATCCCAATCTGGTACTCCATCATTATCTTCATCATCTTCACACCAATCTAAACAGGCTCCAATATCTACACAGCTTTTACCTTTAAACACAAACTCGACAATATTACTTCCTATTCTTACTTTTGCGAGTATTTCGTATAAGTGGTTATTTGGAGAAGATAATCCGTAGTTATAGTAAATATCTGTCATAGATAAAATCTCCCATGAACTACCATAATTAGACCAGGTATGTGAGCTACTCCAGTCGTTACTATCTGGTAAATCTATAGTAATAGGTGATACGCATTTACTTATCCCCGATAGGTTTTGCAATTGAAAATTTAAAGTATTTGATAACACTTGCCCTGAAATAGCAAGCGCATCGCCTTGTGCGCCTCCTAAACTCTGAAATAATTCTATAGACATATATTGTCCTGAATACGAAATAGTGTTGGTAAGGTTAGTATTTAAACTATTACGTTCTTTAAAGAATCCATCTAAAAATACTTGTAAATCTAGTTGCGATTTGCACTTCCCTGTTAATGCAAAATAATTTTCTTCAGTTTGATTTTGTAAGTCTTCAATAAATGCTGCTTCATCTTCAGCTATAGCTTCTGTATCAATTAGTAAAGTAGAGCTTACAAAACGTTTAATTTTGTTCTCATAGAATCCTGCTGAGTCCGAATTACATAAATGGTTATTAGGTTCGTTGACTAAACTATTTAATTGATTTTGTATAGAGTTACCACTAAAATTCACATTAAGGTAATGATAAATCGCATCTGTAAAATCATCAGAATCTGTGATTCCTGTATTTACATTATAACCACTTTGTTCTTCTGCAATTTCTATATCTCCTGTACTTATTAACTCCCCTTCTAAACACCCATTATAGCAACCTCCATTAATAGCATGAATAGCTAGAAATACATCATAAATTTTCGTTTTAAGACCTCTATAGTAATTAACATATTGATTCCAAACTTGATCTTTCTTCTCTGTAGTGGGCAGTCCATTTATTGCAGATAGTATCCCAGATATTGAAGTAGGAACAGGTTCACTTCCTGTTAATAAACTACCATATCTTACAGTTGCATAACTAAATCGTAACATATTATAATTCATATCATTAAAGTCAGTAACAACTGCATGCCTCATAATAGCATCCCTAAGACCATCTTCTGTTATACTTGTCGATGTTTCCGATGCATATTGCAAATTAAAATATGGATCTCTATCTAATAATTCATCAAAACTACCTAATAGGCCTTGACTTAACGCTACACTGTAAGTTGTTATATCTTCTAGATATTGATTAAAGCCTGGTGATGTGCGATTATCAAATGTTCTATTACATAAATCTGTAGAATACTCTAAATAACAATACTCTGGATGATACTCTACTAATGCCTCAGCCCAACTTGGTTGCCAAGCAGTTATAAAATCTTCTATACTAGCTAAATCTTCTGGAGAAACAAAATATTGTAATCCGTTTACTCCTAATGTAGGTGTTACTCCATTTACAATTTCTGGAAGCCACGTACCATCTGTTTGTTCTTGAACCTGAACTTTTGCTACATTACCTTCATCATCTAAATAATTCCCAATAGGGTTCCTCCAATGATTTCCTGCGGTTGTATTATTCGTTCCATTATAAAGCGCTCCATTTGTATGATTAAAAACACTTAATTCGTCTGTAACTAATCCATTATTGTCTACTTCTACATTACCGTATTGTCCATAAGGACTCATATCTGTTAATAATGTTTGCCTGTCTACATAACATTTGTCTTTTACTTCACAAACCTCAGATAAAATAATAAAGGTTTCCTCTAAATCGTTTATATAATCTTGAATTTCTATACCTAGATTACCTGTTGCTGTTACAATAATTGTGTTTCCAGAAACAGAAAAAGTTGAAGCATCATACTCTAAAAGTAATTCTGCGACTATAAAAGCAGTTTCTCCTTGAGCAACAAGATTACAATCTACTTCACTACAGTTAAATGTTTCTGGTATAAAATCTTCTGCAACTAAAATACAATTAGCATTTGCCAGAAAATGCTCCCAATGCGTATCTATAGCTTCTTTACTTACTCTTAAATCTTTTGCTAAAGTATATTCTCCTGTATTTAATTGAGCAGTTTTAGTTGTGTTAAACGCGACTTCTTGTAATTCATTAACTGAACCTCCTACAAATTTATCATCACCACAATCGTCCGTTAATGAGACCGCTATATCATATTCGTATGGATATTCCTCTGGGCACTCTGGAAATGTAAATTGTCCAGAATTCTCTAACTCATATTTAAAAGTATAATTTGAATTATTATCTGATACTGTAAGTTGTTTCACTACTCTTAGGCCATCATTATAGGCCCCATAGCGTCCTGTATTATATACTATATTATTATCTACATTTGTATCTACGTCTGTAACGTTTAGTTTATTTAATAAATCACTTTCTAGTATATTATGTAAACTTAAATCTTGTTCATCATCTAGTGGCAACAATATATCTTGTCCATTACTTTCAGGGTTACCACCTCCTAATGCAGATGCTATAGTACGTCCTTGTGGGTCTAAATAAGTTATAGTTACTTGACCATTAGGGTCTACAACTGTATTCTTTTTATAGTGTGTTAATTTACCTACTTGGTAACCGAACAATCTATTTAATTCGAACGAAGATGAAGGCTGTGAGTAATAATATTTCATTTCGTGCCCATTACCTAGTTGATGAGTTACCCCTGGCGCACCTTGCCTTCTTACACGTCCTGTATTATCTGGTGTATATTCTATTTGGGTAAACGGATATTTTAAAGCATCTGGCACATAAGCTTGAAATGGTTTGCTAGCAGAGACATTAGTATTTGGGGAATAATATTTACTAGAGCCATCGATCATTTCTGAGAGGTTGATATCGCAAACAGCTCCAACGACATCCCAATCAAAATCATAATGAGAGTAAGCCTTGTTATTAACCTGACTTTTATTAAAATCTTTATAAAACTTTATTTTATTATTTTCTGCTGGTGCTGGTAATATTTCTATTCCTGGACGCCCTTGATTATCGTAAATTGTCTCGGCAACTATAGCATTATCATCACTATTAATTTTTGTAACTGTTTGTCTGTTTCTTAGAGTACCATCAAAATAGTTTACAATTTCTTTTTTCTTTCCTTCTTCAGCATAAAATGCTTGAAACTGCCAATTCTTATTATTTTCATGCATTGCTTGTATTACATAGACTAATGCTTGCGGACTTACCCAGTCTGAGACTGTACTTGGAGTTAAAGCATGAGAACTCCATGGGCCATATTTAGGAATGGATGTATTAGCTAAAAAGCGTCCTACAGCTCGTACTCTAAAAACAAGTGCACCCTTATCATATATTAAAGGAACTTCGTAAGATGTTACATTTTTAAGTACTTCTACTCTTGTATTATTTAATTCAAAATCTCTTCTAGTTAAGGGGATTTGATTATTAGATAATGTGTTATTATTTGCTCCATAATTATCTATCCAAGCCCATTCTAATTGATACTCTTCTGCTCCATTAACTGCATTCCAAGCGACTTCTACAGTACAAGGGTTACTTGCTGATGGTAAAACAGTTATGCCCGAAAATTGTGTAGCTGTTTGAGATAGTTGTTTATAAACTTCTACATTAGTACCAACAGATAAAATAACATTATCTGGAGTTATTGTTGTGGAGTAAGGTGTTCCAGAATAAAGATTATAAAAAGTTTCTAATGAAACCACTTCTACTGTAGCACCATACTTTCCTGCTAAATGGTGCTCTACTAAATCTATATAGTTCCCTGTGTTACCATTACTATTGTATAAAATTTCTAATTGTAATGGTACTGTTGGTTCTGTAGTAGTTGATGTTATAGGTGTAACGTTAAGATTTACAACATACTTATTCCAATTAAAAGGTGGAATATCGTCGTTAACTTCAAGGCGAATAAATGCATTTATACTCTCTACTGTAGTTGTATTTGGGTTATACACTTGTGAGAAACTTTGAATAGTCTCTCCTGCTTGAATTTGATTTCCATTCAATGTATTTTGCCCATTTGCAGTAGTGAACATACAGCAAAACATGTACAAACATATAATTAAACTTATTTTTTGTACGACAGCATTCTTTCTTTTTTGAAATACCATTGGAATACCTTTTAATATTAAACGATTGAATAATGAAACCACTTTTTAAATACTGTTTTTAATCTATTAATAGATATTTATACAGAGTCTGTTAATATTGGTTTCATGCACAAAATTATTTTTTGAAAAAGACGTGTTAGTTAGCCATAATAACTTCGAAGTTTTTAAACTCTTCTGCAGGTGTTATGGTTTTGTCTTTATATACGAAATAGCGATTTTGATTTAGTAAATTTGAATTTTTAATAGTATCAACATAATTAGAATATGTTATCTCTAACCTTGGTATTCCCATATCCGGTTCAGATTCATTCTCATAAATCGCAAAATCTGAAACAATATCAAAAAACAATATTTGCTTAGAAAGCTTAAACGTTGTCTTGTCTATATGAAGAATAATTTTTGATATTTCACTTAGTTCTGGTTCTTGTGAACTTAATTCAATTTCCCAATAAGTTTGACTATCTTTTAATGATTTTTCATCAAAATACTCTAACATTTTATCTGTGGCAATTTGGTCTATCCCTTTTATTATTGGTTCAGACGAGTAACCAACCATCATTAATTTTTGATCTTTATTTAGCTTGACTACAAAATCTTCACCTTGTATATATTCCATTTTATCTAACTGTTGATAAAACGTTTCACTTGCTCTAATTTGAATACCATTATAAGACTCGTAAGCTTTAGTGCCATCTTCATTTTTATACATTGCATAGTTAATATTAGACTGTACAGCTGTTTGATTTTTAGTTACTTCTATATATTGTTTTAATATATCGTCTACATTTTGTGCCCACAATGTATTACCTAGAAGGCATATAATTAATAATTTTAATGTGCTACTTACTTTCATAACTATGTGTAATTATATTAGTTGTTTTTTGTATGACTACTGCGTGTTTCTTGTACAGTATAAATTCCTTTTTCGGTTTCTTTTTTTATTCTAACTAAACCACCTTGATTGTCGTATTCATAAAATGTGCTGTAGTTATTTTCATCTTGCTCTGCCATTAACCACTGTGTTTGTGGATCATATACATAAGTCTTCATATTACTATTAAATGGATGTACCCTTATATCATCGAAATAACTGACGATATTTTGGTTATCGTTACGCAACTCTACTTCTATATCGGTTGCATTACCAGGAATAATAAAAGTATCGGCTATCCGTTGCCAACTATCTATAATATGCCCTACAGGATTAAAGTCTGTACTTTGTATTATATTTCCTTGTTGGTTATAAAAATTAACTCTAATGTAAGAGCTACTATAAGACATAACTTGTGTCGCGTGCTCCTCTTTTACCCAACCACTAACTATGTATTCTTGTCCTGGTTTTGGTTGAAAAGAATAACAATCATCACATGGTGGAGAGACTACAGTAATAGTAATATCATCTATGCTTAATTCCGATTGTCTAGTGTTACCATTACCATCGGGTTGAGCAGGCAAATTCATTCTAGGGTGCACCCAAAATTGAGAATAATTAGCATCTGCTGTAAATGTTGTTGTGATGTTAGTCCAAACTAAATTTGTATAGTTATTAAAAAGATTACTAATTATGTTTTGACTACTTGTTGGCGTTGGTATTGGACTAGAACTCGTTTGCGATACTATACCATTAGCAGCCATAATATTAAGTAGGGCATTATCTCTTATGGTTTGAATATTATAATCTCTTGTTCTTATTCTACAGGTTATAGAATAAGTAACACCTTGCTGAAAATTAAAATTAGCCAAAATACCTTCTCCTCTTGCACTGTAGGACCACATCCAAGCATAAGGATTTGTAGACGAGTTTATACTAGGTGAACCATGCGATTGTATCCAATTAGGGACGCATGTAGCAAAGGCACCATTTCCAGTACAAGTAGCAGCGTTAAAGTTACCATTAGGTAATTGTGCATACAGTAACGAACAGCTAAACATTGTAATTAATAATATGATATAATATTTTTTCATAATGTGTGTGACTTTAATTATGACTGTTTAAGCAACTAATTTTTATTATTAATAATAGTAGCTTCTACTTTTTCGTCTCCTGTATTTTGTTCGTTACTATTTTTAATTGACACATTGTCTTCTAGTTTCGGAACACCACCTCCACCTCTGTTACAATCTATTATTCTATACCTTGCTACAGCTGATGCGTTTGGATTAACTCTTAAACTATTACGTCCAGAATGAGATGTAGATTCTATTATTGTTGCATTTGCATTCGTTATTACCTCATCGAAATATCCAAAATGCGGATTTATTGGATTGCTACTATTTCCATTTAAAGGAGCATAATCATAATCTTCAAAACCATCGAAAGCCATTTCCTTATACTCTGTATTAGATCCTATGGCTGTTGGTAAAGTGTAACGATATCCGTACTGCGCTGCCGAAAAACGATCTAAAGCATCTTTATTTTCTATCTCCATACCGTAAGGGCTAAACTGTGTTATTTGACTAGCAAATGTCCAATTAGTATCGTCTTTAACCCATGTATTGCCTGAGCGTTTATAAAATGGCGTATAAGATTCGAAAAAGCCTTCTTCTCTTGGATGATAGCCTTGAGTTCCATTGTTTCTACCATCTAAATAAGCATACGATTTTACGCTTCTCCATTCATTTTTTACATTGTATAAAAATGGATTAAAGTTTAAATTATCTACATTGTTTAAATTACCTAGGATATCTAAAACATTATCTGAATCTGGCAACCTGAATTCACATTGAGAATCCCACGCATCACTATATTCTATAGCATTTGCACTTACAATATCTAGTGTTACCCAATTAGGTAACGTATTGATTTGACCTCCTGTTGTAGGATTAACTTGCGAGGTTACTGTAGCCATGGACCCCATTTGCTCATTTCTATATCCAGAATGGTATATAAAGAATGATGTATCTGGTGCCAATCCTGAAACCAGAGTTCCACTATCATCTATTAATTTTACTTGTCCAGACGAGTTAATCTGAACGACCCATAATCGTTCTGTATTAACATTACCTCCAGATATAGGTTCTGAAACGATTAACTGATCGCCTAGAGTTAATATATTCGTTATTGTATTTCCATTAGCGTCTTTTATTCTATTAAAACTACCTGAACCTACTTGTTCTATTATACCACTGAAATTTAAATTATTACTAGCAGCACCCATATTTTTATAGTACCAATATCCTGGATAATTTAAACTGTAATAATTATCATCGAATTCATTAACAGTTTCGGTTAGTAACAGGTTACCTGTTTCTCCATCCCAAGCTAAATTTCTAGTAGATACTCTAGATCCTAAATCGTATGCAATTTTTTCTTTAAGAATACCTGTAGTATGAATTAATTTAGTTGTAACAGCTGTTTTTAATTCTTCTTCATGACGTTGAATTACTGGAAAAATAGTAGGCACAGGAATGAGCCCAAGGAAAACGAAAATGGCACCTAAATTACCATTAGCTCCTAATACTGTTGATTCGCTTGTACTCGACCTAAAATCATTAATAACATCCTGTGTTACTCCCAATTGCCTAGTAGATACTGTTCCATCTTTATTAATAACACTAAGGTTATTGTTTAATCTACCCGATTGGTCTGTTGCGTATTTATATTCAACTTTAGATATAAATTCGTTGTTACCTTGACCTTCAGCTTTAATCGTTTGACTTTTTTGTTTTCCATTCATGTCATTAGTTTGAATAGAGAACCCTTGAGAATAGGTTAAACTTTTTCCTGTTCGTACTTTTAATATACTTCCTAAAATTCCTGTAACGTCTACTTTGGGTGTAATATCTGTATAATCAGATATCGTAGGAAAGTCTTTACTTGTATAAAACTCTGTAATAACTTCTCCTGTGGCATGCTTTTTTAATGTTACATTAGTGCCTCCATCATTTCTTTCTCTTTGAAGGTTTTTAACAACTACACGGCCATAAGTAACCGATGGTGAAGGATATAAAGACTGACCTATTGGTTTCTCCACATAGTTAGATTCTTTAGGCGCTATTAACTTTTGAGGTTTGTCGTAAAACGGTAATACTAACGGATTTTCTTTGCTTCCATTTGGCTCAAATGTTGCTACTCCACTTGTCTTTCCTTGTTCATTTAAATAGCTATATTCTTGACCATAAAAATTCTTATATACAGAATCGCCGAGATTATCCGTCATAATATCCCAATTGTCTTGCATTTGAATTTTTTTAACACGACAACCTCCACCAAGCTTATTATTTTCTGGTTGATATAGCCTTATCCATGATCGTTTAGGGTTAAAAAATTTAGCACATCCTTTATTTCTTAAAGCCTTATTGGGACCAGTAAAAATTTCTCCTATAGCTCCAATAGAGTTTTTAAAGGATAGTGCTAAATCTAATAAATCAGACGGTTCGTCTATATCGGGAGCATCAACACCATAAACTTGTCGGTTTAAATGTTTTCTACCAAAATACCATCCTGCTTTTGCAACTGGATTTACTTTTTGATTAGAGTTTATAATTCCTCCTTCTCTCTTTACTTCTTTTAACAAAATAGCCGCATAGGTGTTTCCGCCTTGCGAAAACACATTTACACCATTACCGGGTATTTTATTATCAATTAATGCATAACCTGACACATAATCATAATCTGATGCAGAACTAGTCATGTTAAGCATAAACTTAAAGTATAGTGGGTTTCTGTCTGAATTGCCTATATCTCTTAGATATTTATCTACAAACTGATTTGTTGAAGTTCCATTTGGAATTTGAACGTATAAATAATTACGCTCTTCAGAGTTACCGTTGTATAATTGTTGCCCTTGAATAGTATTATTACTAGTCCCTGCTCCTACCACTTTAAACATTTGCATGACACTTTTATCTTGGACATAACCATAATCGTCAGACTCGTATTCTACTTCTATTTTTCCTCCAGATGGCAAATCGACACTTGTAAGTGTCCAAGCTGAAGTATAATCATCTTGTAATACTTTATCTTGTTCTGTAAAAGGGAATTCAGATACGGTAGCATCTCCTGTAGCTAGATTGCAATTTCCAGTTACTGGTTTGTAACCTCCCCAAACATCATAACCTTTAAGATCGTAATCTGGGTTTAATCCTTCGTAATTAAAAGCATATGGAGTGTATTTCCCCATATTAGAATCTCTGTAGGTAAAATACACTTTATCTAAGGTTAATTTCCCACCATTATTACTAATTTCATTTGGAGTTAATACGCCAGAAAAATTATTTGGGACATTCTTACATAAATCGTATCTATATTCGAAATAAACTTCTTTAATTGGTTTAGCAGCCCCTGGATTTAAATCATACTCTGGTTTAGAGTATAATGCTATTTTGTCCAATTTCATCATTCTAGAAGACGTTGCGTTATTATTACCATTCTCATTATCTACCCCGTATGCGTCTTTTCTATTTGATTTATGAAAAATAGCTATATGTGTTTTTGTTTCGATACTCTCTATGTATTTCACTTCCTTTTCTCCATAAACATAGTTCCCTTTATTATCTCTACTGTCGGTGTTCATACCTTCACTGTAGGTCGCTTTATTTTGTTGAAAAGGCACTCTCCAACCATAATTTGTAGGAGTTTCATAATTAAATCTAGTATAAGCACCCAAATCATCATCAGTAGGTCCATTATTAGTTAAATCTTCATAGTCTTTAGATAATACAGATGTTAACAAGTAACTATGTGCATATGCAGGTGTTTCTATTCTATTAAAATACTTATCTCTTCCACTATTATTATTTGTAGAATTCTCTGATCCTGGTGTATAATTAACTAAGCCTGTTAAACAATCCCCTGTATTATTTACAGCAAAAGTGGCTTCTACTTTTTTAGTATTATAAGCCGTTTCACCAAAGACGTAAGTACTTCCGTTTTCTTTAAACACTTTCACTCCAATTTGGTGGTTTGCTGGCACAGCAGAGGGTAATGTATTAGTTCGTATTTGGCCATCTGGCAACACATCCATTTGTGCTTTTGTCACCATTTGTACTGCCGAGGTTCTAGGAACACGATTATCTCTTTTAGCAGATGATAAATTGTGTGTACTATAATTTATTGCATTATTACTTGCGTATCCCTTAACCTTATATTTGTTTTTTGTTTTTCTATTAAACTTACTTCCTCCTATATCAATTTTCATTGGAGATTTACCATGTAAGTCATTAAAAAAACCTGGTTCGCTATCTGCATTTAGTTCTCCTACAAATTTATAATAAACGGGTTCGTACGCCGAGTTGCTAGAATTGTTATTTAATATAAAATTCGGTAGTACTGTATTAGTGCCATCTATCCATAAACCAGACCTTGAAAAAGATGGATTTACTTTTATATTGGCGCCTAAGTGGGTTCCTAAGCCTGGACCTATTTCACCTCCTGTACTTGCTCCTATTCCAAAACTAGTAGTTGTTTGATCAAAAACAAATCCTACTTGATTACGATGTGGTCTAAACATTCCTCCCACTCCTTGTGCTTGAATTGAATACAAATCGTAGGTTTGATTTGTTAAAGGCAGCATCGTTGTATTTTTACTTACTGTTCTATCATTCTCTCTATTAAAATCGAGTACTGCGTTTAATGGTGAAGCATTTTCTGTATTAGCGTAACCATACGCTTTTACTTTTTTATCTTTATCTACGTTTCTTAGCTTTTGTATAGACCCATAACCCGTTACATGACCTTGTGGTCCTTCTGATCCGAAAATCTCTGTTCCCAAACCAAAATTTATGGTTAGGTTAGCGTTAAAAAAGCTGAGTTCGTTCTTTGGATTAAATAATAAATTATCGTTAAAAGATAGTGAACCCGAGATATTTCCTGAAGAGGTTTGTTTATATTCATAATCTTTTTTCTCTTTATTATAGATTTTTTGAAAACGATTAAGAGATGTAGACAGGTTTAATCCTTTTACACCTTGTCTAGAGTTGAAAGGCACACCTAAACTAGAGGTAAATGAGCTAAATATATTTTCGTCTACTTCTTTCTTTTTTGATGTAAAACCAACTGTTGGTGTAACTGATGCTCCATCCCCAGCTGTAGAGGTAATATTTAATCCAGCACTTACTTGGTCTGAAATATCAAAACTGGCTCCAAAATTAGTATTCGGTGTAAATCCATCATAATTATTATATTTTATACCTAACCCTACACCAAGATTTAAAAAATCGAAACCAAAAAGAGGAAAACGTATTCCTGTATCTATTCCTGCAGTAAAATTAGTTCTCATGTTATTTTGATAACGTAATTCATCTCCATCAAAATCATCTGGAATCCCTCTAACCTGCCTATTTATTTGTCCTACATTTAGGTTCCACCCTAAACCTACCCAAGAAGCTTCTTGATCCATTGTAACTCCAGAACTATAGGAGAGGTTTAATGGATAGCCGCCTACATCTAAAACGGGAATATTGTAACCAAAATCACCACTAGATAAACTCACCATATCTGAAGTTCCTATAGGTGTAAATGCGTTAAATTCTGGTTGTGCTGGTCCTCCTGTTAATGCAAATAGTTGAGAAGGATAAATCATTGACACAACTAATTGTATAGCCAGATAACACGAAACAACTTTAGCACTTTTACTTGTTTTTATTCTTTGAATCATAATAGTTATAAATTATAATTATGAAATGTTAACATTGTTTTATGTTAAGACTACTTTTTAGTTTCTAAAACTTTAATAATCGCTTCTAGTTTAGCTAATCGCTCTTCTAGAGTTTTATTAAGTTCTTTTTGCTTTTTAATCTCTTTATCTTGTGCAATGGTGTATAGAAAAAGTTCTTCTATTTTTTCTTGTTGAATACGGCTCATATCACCTAGTTCTATTCCTTGCTTATCTACTTGATCCCCTGAAGGAACATTAGGTAAATGTTTATTTTCTTTTATATGTTGCTCTACTTCATCTAATGGTTTTAGATTGTAATCATTATCAAACACATAATCTGCCCAATTTACTCGAACTCTTATCGCTTCTGTTAATATTCCTCCAGCAACAAATAATCGGTAAGCACTTATGTTTGCGCCTCCTATACTTGTAGGTGTATTAGCAGTCCCTATACTTACCTTCTTGGTCCCTCTATTAGCTTGAAAAAAGGCTTGTTGTCCTGTATCATTTACTTCAAAACTTCCATTTACATCTAATATATCTGTTGCAAAATCTCCATATATTAAAGGATTAGCTGTAGTAGAATTATCGATATATAATTTATTACTACCTGTTTCGTTATAACCTGCTTGGTTACCTATAAATACATTAGATGATCCTGTCTGGTTGTTATACCCTGCGTAATAACCTATAATGGTATTACTCTTTCCCGTAGTATTTCTAAAACCAGATGATCGTCCTTGAAATGTATTTCTATAACCAGTATTAGTGCTATAACCAGAATACAACCCATAAAAAGAATTATCATAACCTGTAGTATTTCTGTACCCAGAATAATAGCCATAAAATGCATTATTATTTCCAGTGGTATTAAATCTACCTGCATAATAGCCATATACAGAGTTATTTCTACCAGTAGTATTTCCATACCCAGACAAGTAACCTGCAAAGACATTTCGTTGACCAGTTGTATTATTATATCCAGAATATGAACCTAAAAACACATTATACCCCCCAGTTGTATTTTTATAGCCAGAAAATGCTCCTAAAAATGAGTTACGAAGTCCTGTAGAAGTAGAGTATCCCGAATAATAACCTAGATAGGTATTGTAATCTCCAGTAGTATTAATTCTTCCCGCACTGTGCCCAAAAAAGGAATTATAATTCCCGCCTGCTATTGTACTATTTCCAGCATAGGCGCCTACATTAGTATTATTTGCTCCTAATGTTCCTGAGTTTGCACCCAGATTTGTAGTTTGAGCAGTTGCTAAACTACCAATGAGTATTATTAAAACTAAAAAATAATGCTGTGATGATTTCATACTATTGTATTTAAAATATTCTGTAAAAGGATTGACTTAAAATGAACAGCTAATAGTGATTTAATGCTTAATCAAATTTGCTCTCAATAAAAGTATCTTTAAATCACCAACAATCATTACGGCAAAAACCGTAATGTGTTGACACAGCACCAAACACAACATGAATTAGTACACAAGTGGTACGAATAAGTAATTATATGGTACGAATTAAAAACTGAGTATAGTAGATATTTTTACTCAGGTACAAACAGTATTAATATAAACAGGAATATTTGCATAAAAACGAGAAGAATGACGTTCGTTTTCATCTGTGAAGCAATCTATACTAATGATTGTTATTTTATTGAACAAATATTGAATTTTTCATGTCTCATAACAAAACATGAAATAAGTACAAAATATAGATCTGAAGTATTAGTTATACCTATTTTACTTTGTAAGTTTTGTTACAGAAATAATTGAATACTTAATAACCGTTAAAATTAAAGTTAAGCATTTCTTTAACCTTAGCATAAATTTCTGGAAATTGACTTTTAAACTCATGCGGCGTTTCTATAAAAGTTTCTATTACTACAGATATAAATTCAAAGTGATTGGTATAAGCATAGTCTCTTAGATATTCTGATGTAACTAAACGCTCTTTATATTCTATATTCTTTTCAAGAAATTCTGTTATCTCCAAAAATGTATTAAAAAAGATAATTGCTGTCATCCCTTTCTTCTTTAAACAACTTATATGTAAGGCATGAATAAATTCGTGTATCCCGAGGTTTAAATTATCATTATCTATTTCGTAACCGTGTAAAAAATCTTTCCAAGAAAATACTATCGCTTTGTAAGCTGGATTAAATTCACCTTTATGATACTGCTCATTTATGTTAGAAAAAAATGGTTCTGGATACAGCAACACTCTTTCTATAAGCCTTATATTATAATCTCTATAGCCAAATGTAATCATCGTAGATGTTGCTGCTACTAATACTTTCATTCTATCAGTAACTTCCAAATCATCTTTACCAATAAATTCTTTAGTTTTTATAAATTTTACAACGCGATGTTCAAAAAAACCTTGATACTTAGTTGGTAGTTTTTGATAGAATTTAAATTCGCTTTTAAGTACTTTTAATTGTGCTTCTGGTAATTTTCTTAATCTTAAGTATACATGATTAAAAAATGGCTTTTTGTGGATTGAAGCATGCCTATATTCTAAACTTATATATATTCTATATAGAACTAAAAGAATTAGAAATAGGGTTGCAAATAACAAAACATATTTGGTGACTAAAGGGTTTTCGAATTCTTCTTGTGTAAAAATTAAGAGGTTTATCATATACTAAAGTTAGTCTGTAAAAATAGAAAAAGGTTACAATTATTAAAGACTAATACAATTGTAACCTCTAAGCGAATTCAAATATAAAAATATACCTCGTATAATTTAATTCGTTTTACTCCATTGTATTATTTAAAGAAAGCTTCTGTCGCTAATTTACCCGAATTATAAAGTGCTGTTTTCTCTGCTTCGGTTAAATTAAAATCTGTTGCCGAAATTCCTAAATCATCTACATTAACTGTTCTTTCTTTATCTGTAGTATCTCTTTCAAAATCAATTTTCTGGGTATCTAATAACATTCCAAAAACAGCTTTTACATAATCTAATAAATGATTGTATTCTAAACCATTATTTGTTGCTGGTTTACCTAAGTCTCCAAAATGGAAGCCAAGTGTTTTCATATTTGCGCCATCTGCATCGAAAGCTGTTATAGGATAATTATAGGTTAAACCACCATCTACATAGATATGATTATCTGGAATATTATTAGTGAATGACCATGCTTTAAAAAATAACGGAATAGACATAGAGGCACGCACCGCTTCGGCAACAATTGTTTTTGGTGTTTTTTCGAATGAAAACTCTCGAGCTTGCTGCATATTTAAATCGGAAGAAAACACTCTTAAATCTTTACAACCTAGGTTTTTAAAATCTTCAAACGTTGCGTTTTTATTTCCTATTTTTTTCTCTATAAATGATTGTGCAAATTCCAACAAAAAATCGCCTTCATACAATCCATAATGTGTAGGTATACGTAATGGATTCCAATGGTCTTCAAAGTTTTTAAAATCGGTAGCTCGAACCACTTTGGTTATTGCTGCAGCATCATAATTAAGACTCACTAAAGCTGCTGTTATCGCTCCAGCCGAAGTGCCTGCTACTCGTTTTACATCTTTTAATATATTTTTCTGTTCTAATACTTCTAAAGCTCCAGCATAAGCTATACCTCTTACACCTCCGCCTTCAAAAACAAGATTTTCTATAGTATTCATAATATTTTATATGGTTGTTAAATAATTAATAACGGTTAACGAAGGAAAAAAGAAATATTCTCCTCCTTTTATAGCTACAAAACGTTTCCAGTTGTCTATATATTGATTTACTGGCTCTGCTTGTATAGTAAATTGTCCTTTATCGTTATTTGGATTTCCTTCTGGCGGCACTCCTATAATAACATCTATATCATTACTTAAATGTGTTGGCTGATTATCGTTAGACCATGCATGTTGTATAAACTCAAATTGTAATTCTAAATTTGTATTAAAGCATATAAAACATAATCCTATTTCTGGTTTATCACTTTCATTCGTTGCTGGTATTTCGTAATTTCTACCGCGTCTTATAATACGATGTCTTCGGGTTACTTTTAAGGATTGTTTTTTGTCGTACCATCTAAAGGTATCTCTGGGATTGTTTCGTCGTAAATGCGATCCGAAAGGACATTTTAAACCGTCGGGATCTGTATCTGCATATCCGAAATCGTCATTATTGAAATCGCCTTCTGGCTGTTTATCTGGATATTTTACTAACGAAGCGCCGTTAGGCCAGCGCCCTATACATTTGGCTGCCAATTTCACTTTTGCTTCTTCATTACTTGTTCCATCTTCATTTTTAGTATTATCATCCATAAAATCCCAAAACTCGTCTACAAACTGCTCCATTTGTCTAAACACCATAAATGTCCCATTATGTCCCAAATCTTTTTTACCAGAACCAGCCGCATCATTTTTAAGTAAACTAGTATCACCTTGATTTATTTCTAACAATGGAGAGAAAGGGTATTGATCGTGTTCATTTTTATAGCCCATTAAAAACTCTCCTGTTTTAATTAAATCTATCTCAGGACTTGGCCTACCACTACCTTGAATAACAGGTTCGGAAATACCATCATGAAAACCAAAAGGTTCTTTATTATCTTTTCTTAAATGGGCCGTTATTTCTTTAGTTATTTTTAATCCGCCTGAAGTTTCTATGCGTTGTCGCTCTTCTTCTAAAAAGGTTGTTAAGGCAGGTTTATCTTTAGCATGAAAAATCAAGGTCATGTGCAAGGTATCATCATTTGCTCCCCAACGCCAATTACTTGGTGCATTCTCTCCATAATCGCCTAAAATTCTACTTCTATCGTCTGTAACGACACCTTCTCTAAAAGGTACAGGAAAGCTTTCTAAATTTTTATCATCTAATCCTATTGCACTTAAACCTTTTGGTGTAAATGCCAAATGCAATGTTTTTTCTGCTTGAATAGTTACATCTCCCGAATCTATTAAAGGAAAAATGTCTTTAATCCATGCTTTAGCTTTTGTTGCATCTGTTACTTGTAGCAGAAAATAGGCTGTTTCGTAAAGCTTCCCATAACCACGAGTCACCATACCTTGAATATCTTTTAAATCTAATGTTTGCGGATTGCTAATTATTGCCATTTGTAATGTGTCTTTTAGTTATCGTTATATTCTACTTAGCATCGTTTTTATCTCTTGATCATTTAATTCTCCAGAGTTAAACAGTTCTACTCTTAATTTAGACTTGTCCACTATTTGCTGTAATCCATACCAAGGATACGCAGAATACCATATAGGTGTAGGCACTTGTGTTTTACGTCCCCATCCCATAAATTCTAACACTTTATACGATCCTCCTCCAAACATAAAGAATGTTCTAGGATAACCTTTAGCGGCTCCATAAATAGCATTTAAGCCCCAACCATTATTATCTACAAAGTCTCCTAAATATTCATCGAAACTACCATCAAAATTACTAAAGAATACAAAACGGTCCCCACCGTCTATTAATACCCAACGTGCAAAATGGATTGTTGGGGTTCCCATAAGTTGTCCTTCTACAAACCAAGAACGTGCAGCATAACTTGTTGCCCATAAAATAAGTTTTAAACCTAGTTTTCTCAATCCGCCTTTGGTTTCAAATACTTGAGATAATTGATTTTGATATATAATATCTTCTTTCGATTTTAATTCAGCTAATCGTTCTAATGGTATTTGATTTTGAGTTATTCCAAATGGCTTGGCTTGTAATTCGTAGAAAAAATGAATTAGTATTATAAAAACGATTAATAAAGGTGATATTGCCAATAATACTAATGCTAACACTAGTATTTTTAAGTAATTCTTTTTAGGTAATTGATACTGCTCTCTTGCCCAATCCCATTTAGAATCTTTAGCTAAAAATGTTTTTATTGCTGTGTAAGCTTCTTTTCTACTGCTCCATGCTTTACCATTATCTCTCACATAATCTCTAACTGCGTTATGCAATTCGGCTTCCTTATGTACTTGTTGCACAGTTCTATTGGGTGCGCCGACATAAAACCCTGGTGTTTTTATAACATGTTGTTTTAAATAGGCTAATCTACTTGTAGCGTCTCTTAATGCTTCGGCTGGATAATTTTCGCAGTGGGCAAAAATTAAATCTAATCCGTAGGATAATGTGCTTACTAAATCTTTAAGATGTTGCGTTTCATCTCCATCTATATTTGCTGCATATATTAAACTTGCAGAAAACTTTTCGTTTTTAGGAGCTATTATCCACCTTGCAAAATGTACCGAGGGTATTTTCTCGAAAGCAAAAAAACTACCTTCTTTAGAAGGATTCCCTCCTGTGTTTAATAATGTTGTAATAGCATCTACTTGACTGGGGATAATAGGGATTTGTAGCGATACTGCGTTTTGCACTGTCATATCATCTGCTTTTAGGGTTAGTTGTTAGGGTTTCTAAGTTAGCATGAGTACACTAATATATAAAAAAAGAAGGCTCTATTAACATTCGTAATTAGAGTCTTCTTTTTTATACTGGTGATTTAATACTAAAAAAGCAACTTATAAAACGTTTAACTTTTATAAGTTGCTTTAGACATAAAGTTGTTTTAATCTGTATTAAAATTAAACATTCTTTTTACAAATTCTCAATGTTTGTGTAAGGCAACACTAAGTCTGACAATTGAATTAATGGTAATTGCGTTTCACTTAGTGCTGAGAATACAGATAAATCGAACTTAAGATATGCTTCTGTGGTTACTGGTTTCATCTGTGCATACCAACGTTCTATCGCTGATGCCATTTGACATATAAACGGTGTATCGCTTGTAATACTGTCTGGACATCCACCATCTGGTATTGTATAATCACTTGGTATTTGCATAGCAAAAGGTGTATACAATAGAACTGGTAATAAAATTGGAGGCAATGTACTTCCTTCTTTTAAAGTATAGTTCCAAGATGCGCTTATTTTTATAGTTTGTTCTTTTAATTCATCTGCTGTAAAAAAGGTTTTAAAGAATGTTGCTAAATGTTGGTTTAATGGCGCCTTAGTTCCTGCTTGATTTTCTATTGTCGAAATATCTATTGCTTTATCATAACTAAGCAATGGTATTAATTTATTGGAGAACTTAACCAATGGTGTTCGGTAAATAAATTCCTTATTTGTAGGGTTATCTTCAACTAAATTCTCATTTCTTATAACCGCTATACCTGCCCATGCATGTTGAAATTGTAATACATTAAGTCCTTGTACATTTACCGTTCTATTAGGTATTTCGAAAGAACATGGATAGCCTAAATAGCCAGTAATTTTACCGTCTTTGTCTTCTGTAGCATACCAATACGAGTTTTTAATAACTACGCCATTCTCGTCTGTAGCGTCTTTTCTAATATAGTTTTCTATAGATACTACTGGCACATGTGGTAAAGCTGCTTCTTGAACAATTTCATTATTCATAAACAACTCTCTATCCAATTCTGTTAAACCTTCTGGTGGCACAATAGTGACTACTAATCGTTTACAGTCTTCATCGTTTTCACAAGGACACGTTGTTGTAAAGTGAGGATCTTCTTTTTGTTGAATAATAAAATCGTAAGCTCTTGTTGTTGGACTCGTGCTCGTTGTTAAAAAGTTTGCATTGGCTTTATATTGCTCTCTAGCTATTGCAAAATTATTTATTATCTGTACCAGAGCTTGCATAGCGAAGTATGCATTGTTTAAATTAGGATCATCACTACTTGAATCTGGAGAAATTTCGACTAGATATTTATTTAAATCGTTTAAAACTTGAGGCCAAACACTTATCATTTGTGCCATATCATTAAATAAATTTCTATTTGGAATAGCTAATCTACTCTGCGCTAAATCGTCCGCTTTTATTGTATTAAACTCAATGTCTGAATAAATCTGATCTTGTGCTGCTTGATCTTCAGAATAGGTATAATTATAATTCCATTCGGACGCTTTTTCTATTTGTTCTTTTGTTGTATCTCCTACTGTAGAAACCGCTAATCCTTCTTGTTTGTTTAAGGTTGGTGGTGTTGGGTAATTTCTTAACACCACAGGTATTTCTACATTTCCTAAGGATTGTATTAATGGTGATTCGTCTATTCCTCTTTCATTTAAACTTGCAATATTTGCTGGAATAATAAAGGTTAACCATTGAGATGCTTGATAGCCTTCTACATTAGGCACATTTTCTATATCGTATTCTATATGGGTTATTTGATAATCCATATTTAAAGAGACTGTTGAGAACTCTTTAGCATCTTTAGTAGAGAATATAAATGATAAATCTGATGACGCCTTCTCATCCTCAAAATTCAATTGAATTTTCGCATTCGAAATCGCGTATAATTTACTGTCTTCTTCACTTTCATTTACAATAGTTGGTGTACCATATAACCTTGGCGCTATTTGCTCTTCATTATCTTTAGCTATACCAGATTCTGCCGTTACTTCCATTTGTACAACAGCATTAATTGAATAGGCATTTCCTAATTCCATTAATAGTTGCTGCTTAAATTTCTCTTGAGCACTTGCTAATTGATCTCCGTTTATTTGAGGTGCTGTTAATACTGGTGCAACTGTTTTAGAAATAACCTCAGCTAATTTACTTTTAGATTTTGTAATGGCTTCTAAAAATGATTTCGCATCTATATTTTCCTTTGCTAAGAATGCTTGCTCTTCTGCTATTTTTAACTGATCTACTAAAAACGCAGGCACTGCAAAGTTAGACCCTAAGAAAATATCTATAGCTTCTAAACATTGCTTCCCCCATAAGTCTAAATCGATTCCTGTAAAGTTTTTAACGCTACCTCCTTCACAATTTAAAGGCGCTCCTGTAACATAACTACATAACGGCACATCTTTTTTAGATTCTAAACTGGTAGCAATCGGTGTTGGTGCATAAAATGATGCATTTAAAAGGCTGTAAGTATAAATTTGTATTTGATATGTTGTAAACTCTTCTGCTGTTAATACGTCTTTTAAAGCAATATTAAATGCTTCTTGGCTAGAATATACTGTTCCTACAAGTGTTTCTAATTTATCTGTTACTGTTTTTGGTACTTTAGAACTTGTAAGACTTGTTATTGAGGTTTCAGTCAATTCATAAGAATCGGCTGGAGCGACATCCCAATAAATACCATTACCAGATTTTAATCCCATTCTAACCACGTAAACCACTTGATTTTTCTTACTTCCTGCTACAGCTTCATTAACACCTGTTGCTACTTTTAAAATGTATTCGTTAGCACTATAAAACGTTTCTTCAAAATTAATAGCAAAAGCCGTTAAAGTATGTTCTTGTACTACATCTCCGGCATCGTTTTCTATATCACCAGTTGGTACTTGCGTGTTAGGTTGCACAACGGTTAGCGCTTTGGTTACCGAAGGACTATCTTTAAAGTCATTATTTACAAACGATAAGTCTCTATATAAATCTAGATTAACTGTTAATTCTAAAATAGAATTTGTTGCTAAATCACTAGTTTCTATGGTTTGCGTTAGCGGTTGCATTCTTGGTACTGCAGGTATTGTCTTGCAATTGGCAATGGCATATAAATAAGAGTAAATGTCTTTTACAAATGCATTTAAGGCATCTAATCCTAATGTGTTTTTAACACCTGGAATTAGAGATGAACTTAAAATCATGTCAAGCGTATTTTTCCCTGTTACTGGGCTTAACTGATTTATTTGATAATATATAGTAGTATATATGGTTAAATCGTGAATAGCATTACGTTGCCATTCGCCCATATTAGCTGTATCCTTAATATCTGTAACGCAAGCACTCCCATCTGTATTTTCATATCGTGTTGTATTGAAAGAGAAATCTACCGACAGCTCTGGAATATCATTTTTATTTAAACCAAAGTTATACGTTAAAAATACACTTGGCCATTGCGAGAATCCTTTTAACTCGTCCATATATCCTACTTGTATTGGTGGGTTATTTAATGGTGAATTAACATCTAAAGCTGGATCAGTAAATGGTGTTACGGTTTGGTTTCCGTAGTAATCTACCCAATCAAAATGCACTTGAACGGTATTACCGATACCGCGATAAGGATTATCTTCTGCTTGAGGATAATTAGTAGGGTATTCCATTTTTGGATTCTCTACTGCAAATTTTGCCACTGGAATTACTTGATTGTATTTCCAAATACCATCTTCTGTTGTTTCTTCTTTATCTAGTATTTCGTCTTGACTCTGTGAATTTGCTGGTCCAGCAGGTAAGCCTACAATACTTTCGTAAAAGTAGTTATTTTTCACCACTTGATAATTTAGTAAATTATAGAGGTTGTTTAAATAACTCTCGGAAGATTCTGCTGTTGTATCTGGGTTTGTTCTTTGTAACTCGAAACCTGCATCCCCTTGATTTACAGACGCTATTTTATTTACTATTTGGTCTACAATTTTAAATTGTGTACCGCTTGTAAATACAGCATCATTCATTATAATCACAGACAGTGTATCTACATCTATAAAGTAATAATCTGCAATACTTTTAAATGTGTTTCCTGGTGTTCCAGTTGCTGTTGAAATTGTATAGGTAACCTCTGGGATATTTATTAATTGCCATAATGGTAAATTATCCCAACTAGTAATCTCTTTGTTACTGTTTTTAATAGCGTCTTCTGTTACATCATAATAATTAGCTATGGCCGTTAATGTGTTTGTTGGCGTACTTTCCGGCAAACCAACTTCGTACACTAAATTAGTTAATACAATAGGTTTTGCGGCTGTATTTAATGCTACAGTCGTTTCATTAAGTATTGCTAATTCGCTTATTAAAATATTGTATTGTACTGCAATTGTTGCTAAAGTTTCTTTATCGTTTTGTGTTGTATATGTAATATTATCTTGTGCTTTAGATTCTGCATAAACTATAGAACCATTAGTATCTATCTGATCACCAGTAACAGCACAATTCATATAATCTTTTAATACATTATTAAAATTACTGCTATAGTTAACATAAAGACTAATTGTTCCATTGCCTGAGGTATCGAAAATAGAATCTGGGAAACCAGAGGCACTAGCTATTTCATCATACAATAAATAGTATCCTCCTGAGCGTGTAATACTACATTCCCATAATAACTTAACGAAATCGTATAAGGTATTTAATACACCGTTTGGTTTTACAGGGTCTGCTGTTCTTGCTAAAAATAATGCACTGCTTTGTTGCGGATTTGTCTCGGTAGATAAATTAGATTGTACTATAAATGTTTTCATATTTATATTACCAACCGATACTACGCCGTCTTCTCCTTCATATAACCATTGTATATCTTCTATAATTCCTTGATTATTATTTACTGAATTTGGATCTAATTGTTTTAGTAAACGTTCTAATATCTGTGTTCCTGCTTCATCTGCTCCAATCAATTCGTAAGTAAACGCATCTGTTCCTGGTGCTTTATCTTCTGCTTGTTTCTTTATGTCTATACTTAGCATTGTAGCCCAACCATAATAGCTAGACTTTTTATAGTCCATAACACCTTGTTTACTATTGTAGGTTCCAATTTCTATATCGAATGCAGAACCTGCTGCTTTTGGCAATGCTACTTGTTGTAATAAACTAGATGGGAATTCCCATATTAAGGCAGAGATAGCTGTTTGGTCTCCTAAATTGCCATAAGGTAATGTTGTTTCTCCAGACGAATTCCATTTGGTCATCGTTTTAAAAGAATATTGCATTGGCGCCAATTCGTATGGTCTAATTGGTTTTAGAGATAAAATATCTGGAATAATACCCGAATCTTGAGCATAATCTAACACCGTTGTTATCTGCGAAACATCTTCCGCAGTTAACTGTAAAGGCAATGTTGCAGGCTTCATGTTACCATCATCATCTTTTTCTGGTTTTGCACCATCGAATTCTAACCAATCTAATGTGCTATTTTCTAAATTAATAATAAAGTCTGTAGTAACAGTTTCTGGTAGTTCAAATTGCTGTCCTGTTAAACGATATAATGCACAATTATCTCCTGTACAAGGCGATTTAGCATCTAATGTTAATCCTGGCAAATTAGTTGGCAAGCGCATACCGTGTAATTGGTATCTAGATGCCATTCCTGATAATTGTGTATAGGATTGATTGGTATCAAAATAATGCAATATACTTTGTACATCTAAGCATTTTAAATCTGGAATGTTTACAGAAGCGTAGTCTCCAACGGCATAATATAAATTATCTATATTTTGATTCGCATAATTGGTTCCTAAAATGGCTGGTGTTGTATTATATTTTTTAGCAATACTACCTAATGTTTCTGCATCTGCTACGTCTGTAAAAGTAGCTGTTGTATGCACAAAAGGTTGAATTAACAACGTTCCTAAAGGCTGTACTTGTAATGCTTGAAAAGCAGAATCACTAGCTAAGTCGTTTACTGTAACTGTGCTTCCTGTACTTTTTGTTAAATTAGCAGCGATACTACTTACTGTATCCCCAGGTACAATGGTATACGTTGTCTCTTTATATTTGAAGGTATCTCCAGAAATAAATAAGCCCGGTACTATTTGATTTTGAATGAATAAATCTTCTACAGAAATTCCATTGTATATTGTTGTTGAAACTGAAGTAAAGGTATCTTCATTTTGAGCCACATAATTAGCTGCTGCGATTATTAAAGTAGCATCTGCTGTTAATATAGTTTCACGTTGAAAGATTTTACTTGCTGCTAAATCTGATACAGTTGTCTCTAATCCTGTTGCGATATCTGTTATAGTGTCTCCTGCTTTAACGTCGTATGTTTTCTCGTCAAAGGTTATCGTTTGCTCAGCTGCAACAATATTTGGCACGGCATCATTTTGCACAATTAAAAGGTCTGTATATAGTGCGTAAGTAGCACTTATAGATTTAAACGTATCGCCTTCTAATATTTCATATAATACGCCTGTAATTTCAACAGGAAGGTTTCCATTTAAAGGGTGTGTATCGTTAGATTTTGCAATGGAAGATGCAGAAACAGTATTCCTTACTTTTTCTGTAGCTATTGCATCTGCCCAATTTACCATTTTTAATAAACTGTTACCATTGGTAAGCGGGTAAGTATAGTTCTTTAAAGCATCGCCTGCATAGCCTATAAGTTGTTTACCTATTAAAATAAAGTAATCTTCAAACACAAAAGTAGATAATGAATGTTCTATTGGTTCGGCCATTTTTCTTGCCATTCCATCATTATTATTTTCTTCCGCTACTTTAACTTCTAGTGCTGCAAACCATTGTTTAACTTCAGACAAATAAGCATCTGTTGCCATATTATAAGTACTAAATTCTAAATCTACATTAGCATCTGGCACCGATAATCCTAAATCGAAAAGCATTGGAAAAACCGCAGCTGTTCCTATTTGATCTTCACTTTTTAAATTCTGAATATTTACAGCTTTAAATGTCGTTTTAAGAAAATTGACTAACTTATTTGGATCTATTGGTAATGGATTATCTACATTAGATAAAAACGCATATAACTCGTCTAAATTTTCTTGAGAAACGGCTGTACTATCTGCTTCTAATCTTGTTGCATCGGTTCCAGTTTCATCTATATAATTCTGAATTAACCATCTAAAGAAATCCTGACTTAAATATTGAAATGACGTTACTGGTTCGTCTGTTTTTTCTGGATTCGGCGCATCTATCCATAAGCTTGTTACGTATTGTGCAGATTGATCTTTAAGATTTCCGTTTTCTGGTCCAGCAACTGTTAAATGTGGTATTAAATAAATATTTAGTGTTGGTTGTTCTTCATCTGTTGTTGCAACTAAATTACTGTTATAATGCATTACTTTTTGTGGCATTATAAGACGTTCTGTCATTGCTGCTACTCTTGCCGCTCCTGTATTTAATAAATCTCTATTCCATGGTGCATTAGCTGTATTATCTGTACCAATGGTTAAGTCTGTTTGTATTTTTGCTTTAAAGCTAAAGTTTATTTTAATAGAGAATAATCCTAAATTTAGTTTAGCAGTTACTTTTACATCTACAGTAGCAACTATAGCTAAAGGCATTTTGTTATAAGCTTCTAATGTGGCTTGCGCATACACTTTTACAGTAATATTTACACTTGCCGAAATAATACCAAAATCTAGAGATCCGTAAAGAATACCTATAATCCCAAAAGTACCTTGTAACCAGTAATAATAAGAAGTTTCTACTTCTGTACTATTATTTTCTTGTAATTGTCCTTGGTATGGATGATAGGTTGCTATAACGCCTTCAAGAATACCAAAAACAGTAATGCTAAATCCAGCTTTTAATACACCGTAATTAACACTATAGCCTACGCCTACTTGCATACCAATTCCGAAGACAATTACAGGATTAAAATCACCATAACTTGTTTTTGGTACTTGTGTACTTGTTACACCACTTAATTTTCCTATGTAAAACCCTCCTGAGCCCATTGCTGGTATCCCCGGAGGCACAATAGCTTGTACTGAAAATGATCTAGAAAAATCCATATTATAAGGGAACCCAATATCTACTTTAAAGTCTCCATTCGTGTAAATTTCTACACCAATAGATGGTAATGTAATATTTACGGCTCCAAATTGTAAATAACGTAAGGCGTCTGGTAAGGTTAATTCCATTTGGTATACACCTACAGCATCTGAAATCTTTTTATACATGATTTCAAAATCCAACCCTGCTAACACTTTAGCTTTGTCACCAGCCATGGCTATTCTAAGTCCATATAAATTTGGATCATTAAAAACGACTTGCATTTCTAAAGTCCAAATTGGTTTCTCTTTTGTCCCAACATTTAAAATCCCAAAATCTGAAGCAACTAACCAATTCGAGTTCTCATCGAAAGATAATAAGTCGGAACCTGTTATAGGAATAACACCTTCTTTTGGTTCTTGAAATGCTTTGATCATTTGATCGGTAACTTCCTTTATAGATTGGTACTTATCTATATCTTTTAAAGCAATATGTTGCCCTAATGCCAGTAATCGAAGTTCGAAATATTGACTGCCTTGCCCTGGCACTTCTGGCATTTTCTCTATATCTTGTCCTTCGCCACCGCCTAATAATTTACTATCTTTAATAGCAGGTACAGGCGAGCTTCCGTCGAACGAAATTTGTACACCATCTGAATTTTTAGTTAGCTTAATACCATCTATTGTAATAAAAATAAGGTTAAGACTTTTTGGTAATTTATACTCTACTGTAACATCTTTATTTTTTAGGTTATATGTTACTTTAAAGCCATCTAAACTTATTTTATTTAATACATCCCATGGTGCATCTAATTCGAAATCTGGTTTAAACAGCATTCTCATAAACGCTGTTATTAAGGAACCTACACTCCAGTTCTTTATTTCGAAAATAATAGTACTACTTTCTCCAGACACGTCATATTTAGCAATAAAACCTTCCCACTCAATCATTAATAATTGATCGGTGCCTTCAAAGTTGTATCCTATATCTACTTGCGCATTAAAGTATTCTAAAAGTATGCTTCCTTTTACACCTCCTGAATATTGCTTATCGGTAGCTGCTGCTGCATTGTATTTAAGTGCTAAATCGGCGCTAATATCTATTTTTTGTTCAATGATTGGAAATGTAAAATTCCATTCAAGGCTGGTTTTAACTTCATAAGAGCCTTTTTTATCGCCATTTGGTACGTCGGCTGTTAACTCAAATGCTGTTATTTCTAAATCGGCTGGTAAAAAACTTGTTGGTAATTGAAAGCCTACCATTTTAAATAAGCCATCCATTAATTCACCTAAATCCAGTTTTTCTCCGGGTAGCATCGCTATAGATAAATCCCAACCGCCATCGTCTTTAGACGAATTATAACTTACTGCCGATTGTAATTGTAACGTTCCTATTGCAAAAAGCCCACTTATTGAAGCGGTGTATACATTTGTTGTTAAGTTTTGTGTATTTGTATCGCTTATTGCTGAGGTAGAAGTTAATAGTAATGCGGCATCTGTTAATGACACATTAGTAATAATATCGAAGGCAATATCTCCCGTAGCATCGAAGGCATAGTATTTTCCTGGGATGTCCATATTAACTCCGAACCCCGTAAGATTTATACTTACTAAACTTTCTGGTATTTTAACAAATCCTCCTGTAATAGCTGTTAATACATCATTAATAGAAACAGTACCAGTAAAAGCTGCCGACAATGTTAAGTCTGAAGTTATCTCAACATCGAAACCGCCTTTGAATAAGTCTGGAAAGAAATCGGCAGAAGCTGTAAAAAACAAACTTTGCGAATTTAATCGCCCTGGACCTGGTTGTAATATTACCCAGTTTACATCGAAACTATTTATAGTAAAACCATTAAATAATTCCCATGTTTGTTCAGGGTTTGAGCCTACTAAAGCAGAGACACTACTAATGTTTACAGATTTATCTTCTTCAAAATTAAGTGAGGTATTAAATTCTTTAAAAACGATAAAGTTTAAAAACTGTTGCAACGTTGGCGGAATATTACTAAACCAGTTATTATCTGCCATTAACGAAAATATATTTAATGGCGTTAAGGGTTTATTGGGATCGGACGTTACACTAATATCGAAGTTTGAACTATTGGGCTGAACAGCCGCAGTAAAGTCCATTCTAATTTCTGTTCCTAAATCTAATTCTAACTTAAAGTATAAAGATGGTGTTTGTGTTAGTTCTGTTTCTGGATCATCTTCTGCACTTACAACTAATCCATTCTCATCATCTTCAACATCTGAATCATCTTCTGTTATTTCTTCTTCTATAGTTTCTATTTGAAAGCCAACGGCTGGATTGCTAACGTTTAAAAAACCTAATGATACTAAGGTTGCATTTATACTTACAGAAAGATTCATTTCTGGGTAAATAATGGTTTCATTATCTACTTTAGAAGGGTCTAAACTCCCAACTAAAGCTAACTGCTCATTAGAATTCCAACTAGTAAAAAAGTCGGTAACAGGTTGCAACCATTTTGTTAATGTTATTAATGCTGCAAAGTTTTGTCCTTCAACTAGTACTATATGTTGATTTTGCCATGAAAAGCTATTTAAAGCTTCTGTACTAAAAATAAAAGCTGGTTTTGTGTAAGGTAAATTATCAAATACACCGCCCGTCATAAACTCCCAACTCGTTTCAAAAGTCCAATCACTTAAATTTACCTGTATAGTAAATGCAACATTACCTTCTGTATCTACAGTAACAATTAGTGTTGTATCTGTGTTTTTTTCAGGAACATTTAAAACATCTACTGTTCCTTTTGTTATTGTTAAAACATCACCTACCGGATCTGGTATGCCTCCATTAGTAGTATCTACTAGCAAAAAAGAGTCTTTAGCTAATTGAAACCCTTTAGCAAGTGAGTCGTTTAAATTACTTGGTGGTATTAAATCTGACTCTGTAAAAGAAGCTGCATTAATTGTAATGTTACCACTGTTTTTTGCAGCTTGCTCCTTGAACGTGGTTACTAATTTTGAAAGACTCATAATTTTAGATCGTTTAAACTTCAATAATTAAAGCCATGTGGTCGCTTGTACTTCGTATTCTTCTATAATTTGCCCATCCTTTAAATCGGGTAAGTGCTCCTATAGCTCCAGGATTATATCCGCCTACTCCATGAGGACCATTAGGTGGTAATGGCAATGCAGATGGCAAACCTGCATTAGCATGTCCTACGGGAAATTGAGCCATTGCTGTATCGTAAGCAAAATGTCCTTGAGGCGCATTTACTGGTGGATTAGCATCTCTGTTATAAGGCGCCCCAGTTACTCTATTAACTACTGTAATATTTGCAGCTGGTCCTCCTGCATTGGCGCCATACCTTGTTAATACATTATCTACACTAGAGTAATGATCTTGAATAACGTATTCATACCCAGGGTAACCATTGGTATCCCAAGGCTTTGCTTTTTTGTGAGATCTAATCATAGTGCAGACATACCCTTTATCTGGCCATTGGTTTGCTGTTGGATTAATAGCTCTTGTATAAGCTGCTCCTGCTGGAAGGTTTCCTAAAAGTCTATCATAAGCAATAGCACGAAAACGGGCATTAAAAATATCTACATTAAAATCGCCTACGATAACACCAACCTCATCATTTGCTAAATCATTTGTCATTTCAAGTACATTCGCTAATGCATTTGTACCGTTGGCAGCTTGTCCTTTTTTAGGAGAAGCATGAAAAGACATTAACTTAATAGTACGCGCATTAGCAGCATCCCAAAATGTGGTTAAAAATGGTGTTCTATTAAAATTATTAGGAAAAACTATTGGAGCTCCAACAAGCGCTGGAGCAACAACTGGCCCTCTAAATTGCCATTGCCCTGCAAGGCTTCGATATGGTATATTAGGATTTATTGTATTCCCTCCTGCTGGTGTATTTCCTACGGGTAAACAGTTTGCCCATGCTCCTGTATAGTTTGCTAAGTTTGCAGCACCAATAGAAGCAACACTATTGGCTGGATTTGCATTACCTTGCCAACCCCATGGACCTGTGAAATTTAGTACATTACTATTGTAGAATACTGAAATACCTTCTTGTACACCTCCTATTCCTAAACGTAATGACGGTACTAACATCCAGTGATTACCTAACCATGTTCGCATTTGTCCTAATAAAAACTGTGCTCCAGAAGCACCTCCTGCGGATACTAAAGTTCCAGGTGCTCCTCCACCAGTACTTGTTTCTACTACCACAAAAATATCTGGAGTGTTTTGGGTTAGTGTGGTTCTAATCACTTCACTTCTCCAAGTTGCTTGTGGTGTCACAGGTCTTACATTTCCACCTCTTGGTCTTTTCCCTAATTGATTAATCTTATTAATCCCAAATTGCTGTATGTTCCAATATAATATTCTTGCCATGGTTATGTTGTTTTATTATAAGCCGCATACCATCCTAAACTTTTTGCTGTTGCGCCTTCTTTGGGGTTTCCAAAAAGTAAAAAATTTGTACTTCCGCCTGGCGGTAATTTTAAGATTCCTAAAAACTTTAAAGCAATGTTACTTAACGTCATTAAATAAGATTTTTGCTCTTCTATATATTCTAACTTTAATTTATCTATAGATAATTTTAAAACACCTTGTAAGCTTAACAGTTTTGCATTACTACTTGTGCCTGGCAATTTTATGCCTATAAAAGTATTATAGGCTGTATCTGAAGATTTTGCTCCGGGATTCCACGCTATGAGTAGGGTTGCATTAAAATCTAACGAGGCAGCTAATTCCCCTGGTGTCCCCATATTTAAAGTCATTTCTAACCCGTACCAATCGCCTGTTAAGCCTTTTGTATTTATGCCTGGTATTCCTAAAGATAAATACCCTAAACTAGAGGGTAAATTTGCTTTATCTCCGCTTACTAGATTATTAATTTGTAATGCAAAATTTGGATATAAACTGTAGCGTCTAGAGGTACTTAAATTGGAATTAAACACAATCTGTCCTGCATCGAAACCATAGTTAACTACAGTAGGTGTGTCTACATTAAAATCCATATCTATAAATAGATTATTATAGCTTAATCCATCTGTAATATCTACGTTATTACTACCATCTCCATTTCCAAAAGAAAAGGCATCCATTATTGTTGTTATTGCTTTCCCTTTAGTATCTTCTATGGTCGTTTGCATCACGGCATAATTTAAATACCCCCACATAGTAAATCTAGATTCTATATTAGTAGCATTAGGATCTGTAGTTAATGTGTTAAATTGAATTTTTGTGATTTCAACATTTTTAAGCAAATTACTATTGAAATAAAATAGGTTATCGAATGTGTTTTCGAAAACATAAACTGGTGTTCCATCGTGATCTTGATAAGTACCGTCTAATACTACTGTATTTAAATCTTCAGAGCCATATGGATTATTAGTACTAATAACGCTATCTGAAAATAATTCATTCATGGTTAATTGTACTTTACTCTGAAAGAACTTTATTGCTGTATTCTCGAAAAGGACTTGTAATTGTAGGACTTTAAAATCGTACACTTTCCCTACGGTTGGCTGTACTGGTTTTTCGGCATTTAAACCTTGTAGCAATTGTTGTTGATAGGCTGTATCTAAATAATTAATAAGCCCGAAAAGAGAGCTATTTTTCTCCATTGCAATCTCACCTTCTGCATTTACTTTATTCACTTCAATACCGAAGTGATGGGCATTAAATCGGCTTAAATCTATTCCTGAAATTAAGCCTTTTAATTGTTGAGGAAATTCTTTTAAGTCGATATCTACTTTTAATGCCAAAATACCATTCCAGTTTGGCGAATTAATAATAGTATGAAACTTTTCGTATAAAATAGCTTGATTAGATTCTGGATGCTCAATGCCATATTGATAAGCTGCTTCTGCTTCTTCTATATAATTTTGAATCCATGATGAAATAGCTATTAATTGTTGGTATGCATTAGCAGGGTCTTCTACACCTTCTGTATTAAAAGCATTGGCTTGCGTCCATGTTTTAGGATTTTTAATCCAGTCTAAAATACTGCCTTTACAGAATTTAAAAATAAAGACGTTATTATAATCTGCGTAGGTATTGTTTGTACCTACGTTTAAATCGAAAGGCCAATCTTCAATAGACATTTTATTATTAAAATATGCTTCTGAGGTTCCTGTAAATGGACTTCCTGTATATTTTGAAAATAAATCCCCTAAGTGATTATTTTGTGTAACTACTAAAAACTGCTGATTAGTTAAAAAAGCACTTTGTAATTTTCTCGATAAATTGATGAAGCTCATTTGGTATTGAGCAGGATCTATCGGCTCTTGGTTTTCAGGATATAAATATTCTTTTATGCCTGCAGAATTTATAGTGTTTTGCCCTAAATTAAGTAAACTCCAAGAACCACTATTTTTTACGTGAGCAATAAGCCCTTGTGGTGTTGTAGAGCTTGTAAAATTACTATCGTTTGTTTCTAGTAGTGCCAATCTTTTTGTTGCACTTTTTGTGGCTCTAGCCGTGGGTAACGTATTAGCTATTACTGTTTTTCGTTCTTTACTTAATACTTGAGACTCAAATGTTGTTTTGTTTTCATTTTCTGGACATTGCACGTTAGTTTCAACATTAAGATAAGGTACCATAGGAACATAAAAACCGTCTTGTTGTGGCATGTCTACACTTGGCTCATAAAACCCTAATAAATTCGGTTTACCATCTACTAAATCGCTTACCCCATGATTTTTAGCAAATAAAGGTGCGCCATCAGCTTGAGCGCTATATTGTATATTTTCTGGTGTTTCAGAAATAATATTTGCCCAAAATGTTAAATATGTTTTATCTAAAGTAGGGTTATTTTCTCCTGGGTTTGTTAGCGACAATTCTTCAGCTGGAAAGTTTGCAGCATAGGCAGCTTCTTTACTTTTAAATCGTAATATATCTCCTGACAATACATCTTTGACATTAGCATACGGTGTAAATGAAATGACTTCTGTGCCAGATAATCCTGGGAGAAAATCAAATTGACCATTTTCATCTGCTAGTCTTTTTTGGTTTTCACCTGGATCCATGTAAAAATCCCCTTCTGGTTGTAAATAGAAGCGATCTTTCTCTTCAACATCTTCTGGAGAAATCACGAATCTAGAACTGTATAAAGAGGGTATTTTGTTATTATCAGGGTTACTATTTTCTATTAAATCTATTTTTGGCCACAACGTTATTGGATGCCCCGTGTTTATAGAAAAATAGCTTGGTAAACTACAAGCTTTAGATACCCCTGTACTAGTATTAAATATAGTACCTGTAAAAGCGAAATAAGTATTTAAACCTTTTGTATTACTTATGTCTAAAAAATCTATTACCGACTGAGTCATTGCATACTCTGTATCTTGCTGTTCTTTAAAAATAGGATACTTAAACAGTTCTACGGTGTCGCTAGAAGGGTTTGTAAAGTAATATCTGTTTTCTAGAAAAAAGGCTTTAAAGTCGTTTTGTAAATTAAACCCCAATGGAAAGCCTAATCCGCCACAAGAAAATTGAGAAAAGGAAATAGAGATGTCCTTATCTAGTAACGTATCACTTCCAAATTCTTTACTATTAAACGATATATTTGGACTGTTTGAGTTGTATGCCAACTGCATTTGAGTTGCTGCCTCTTCAGGAATAAAGGAAATTTCCGTATTATTTTGTATTAATAGCGTGGCAAAGCCATTTCCAATGGTACGATTAAAAGTCTGACCTACTTTTATTGCTCCTGCAGAATTTACATAAAAGTTTATGGCAATAACATTATCGTTGTTGGGAGAAACTGATACATCTGATAACCATGCTGTCGTTAAATTGTTATTAAAGTTCTCTCTATATTTTTGTAAATAGTATCGTAATTCATCTATATAAGTCTTTATATCTTCCTTTGATGGCGCTGTTTTTGCAAAAAGGAAATAGACGCTGAGTTCTGTTGATTGAGATAAGCTAAGTGTTGTATCTTGATATTCTGAACCTTCTGGTAATAAAATAGCAGACCATGACTCTAAACCTACTGTAGTATTATTGTATAATGAATCGTCTCCTGAGTTAACATTACTAAATAGAGTCCCTTTGGAATCTTGTTGATCTAGTTCCATAATAAGTTTATAATAAATTAAAACAGACTAAAACGAGCTCTTATTATAACAAACTTATGTATAAACAAGTAAAGGTTATTAGTCTAATTTGGTTATTCTTCATCCTTTGGGCATATAAAGGTTACAATAACAACAATTTTGTAGGGAGATAAATTTGAAACAATCAATTGACTGCCTTTAAAATCTGCAACTGCAATAATTTGCTTTTGTGTAGCTAACATGTGCACACCATTAAAAGCACTACTATCTGTAAACTTTACGTTTTGGGTGTCCCCTATATTAACAACTGTAGCTATTTGAGATTTACTTATGTTAGAAATAGAGCATATACATAGCGACCCATTATTTGTTTCTAATGTCGCACTAATTTTACCTCCTTGCATAAGAGTATCTATTTTAGTGCTAACTAAATCCTGTGTATAAGCTTCTTTATAGCAAACAAAAATTGTAAAAAAGAGGGCCATATATGTAATACATAGCCCGTTTCTTTTTTTAGCTTTGTGTCGTTTGTGCCTGAATCTGTGCAGTTGCATCATTTTGAGCATTTGTAATATTTGTAATAGTTACTTTAGCTCCTAAAAAATCTCCTGTACAAACAACAATAAAAGAAGGACTATTTGGCGGAATAGTAAATAACCCATTTGCTGGTTTAGCAGCTCCATTCTCGAAACAAAGCACTCCTGCAGGAACTCCTGCCATAGTAAAAGTTAAGGTATTAGCTCTACTAGAGTTAGACACTGTAAGTGTTGAAGCTGAACCACTTGCTGTATTCCATGTAGCGAATTGCCCAGAGTTTATAGCTGCTGAACCGGATTGGTTAATTGTTGGGTTTTGTGGTGAATCTGACATAATTTTAAAATTTTGATTAAATAATTTATATTGATTTTTCGCTTGTTCGCTTATTATTTCGAACACTACCAAAACTAGATCAATCTTAAGTCTTGCGATAACGTATAATTACCTAGTTTTAAAGTCAGGCAAAAACCATTAAGTATTTATACCCAAGTATTTACACGTAAAGTAAAGACTACTACAAACCCGACATCGACTTCTTTATTAGCAAAAACCATATTTATAAGGATAGTAATTAATACCCAAACAGGCTATCAAACAGACACTAACCTACTTAAAATCAAAACTTTCATAAATAAAAGTTAAACAATTTTGTTTTAATAGTAATACTATCATATATTTGTTATTTAGCGATGGAAAATCTACACATACATATTGCAATCAACCCTAGTTTATATACTAAAAACCCTGAATCGTCCGATTTGGGTAAGAAAATAGTATGTAAGAGTATTGAAATGATAGATGAATTAGGTTTTGAAGCCTTTACTTTTAAAAAGTTAGGCATTGCTATAGGTTCTAATGAAAGTTCTATCTACAGATATTTTGAAAGTAAACACGCACTATTAATATATCTAATCAATTGGTATTGGAGTTGGATTGAATATAAATTAGTATTTGCTACTACTAATGTGGTCTCTCCAAATGAAAGGTTAGATAACGCTATTAAATTGTTTACAGAACAGGTAGAAGCGGATAATTCATTTACATTTATAAATGAGGTCTTGCTTAACAAAATTATAATTTCTGAATCGGCAAAGGCATACCATACAAAAGATGTAGATAAAGAAAATGAAAAAGGATTTTATAAAACCTACAAAAGAGTTGTACAACGTGTTAGCAATATTGTATTAGAAATAAACCCTAGGTTCGAGTTTCCACACATGCTAATTTCAACAGTTATTGAGGGGGCACACCACCAAAGGTATTTTTCTAAACATTTACCTGCACTTACAGATGTTGAAGAAGGTAAAAATAATATATTACGCTTCTACACAGACTTAGTACAAAAAACAATAGCTTAATGGATATTTCTAGATATAACATATTAAACAGTTTAAAATACGGTGCTTTTGCATTGGTTCTGTTTAGTATATTATTGCAGCCAATATCTCAAGCTATCTCAATATTTAATAATGAAGATATTGAATTAGTCGCTATCGACTGGGAGGAAGATACTTCAGATGAAGAAGACGATAGTAAAGAGGATGAGGAAAGAATAGAACCTCAATTCTTAAATACGCAAAGACAAACATTCATTAATGCTTCAATCACTTCTAATTATAACGTTTTTGAATCTGTTTTAGATTTTAATTTAGAGATTCTTATACCACCTCCAAAATTAGCCTAGCTAGTTTTAGCAATTTCAAGTTCCAGTAGTAATTAATTATTATTACTACTAGTTAAATGTTCCCTTTGGAACCCAATCAAACCAAATATTAATTGAAGTTTTACACCAATCTCAGTGGTTAGTACCTCTTCAAATCATTACATTCATGAATAGTTCAAATCCATTTAAAAATTTTAAAGCCGATCTCCCGGCTAGTATCGTCGTATTTTTTGTCGCACTGCCTTTATGTTTAGGTATAGCATTAGCTAGTGGCGCTCCTTTATTCTCTGGTTTAATTGCTGGTATTATAGGAGGTATAGTGGTTGGAAGTATTAGTGGCTCTAAAATTGGAGTTAGTGGTCCTGCAGCTGGTTTAGCAGCTATAGTACTTTTAGCTATAAAATCTTTAGGGTACGAAAACTTTTTAGTCGCTGTAGTAATTGGTGGTGTTATCCAATTATTATTCGGCGTATTACGACTAGGTATTATTGGTTATTTCTTTCCTTCTTCAGTTATTAAAGGAATGTTAACTGGTATTGGTATTATTATTATTCTAAAACAAATTCCTTTTTTCTTTGGAATGGCTAAAAACCCAGAAGGAGATTTTGCCTTCCTTCAGGTAGAGTGGGACAATTTAATATCTGGATTACTTAATGCCATTAATGCTTTAATAAGTGGAAACATTAGTATTGGAGCAACAGTAATAGGTATTGTTGCCATAGGAATACTACTACTATGGTCTAATGTTCTTTCTAAAAAAGGAAAAGTATTTAAATTAGTCCAAGGACCTTTGGTAGCTGTAGTTGTAGGTATCGTTTTTTACTTATTAACCAAAGATAGTTCTTTAAACCTTGTTAATAGTCAATTAGTATCTGTTCCTGTACCAGATAGTGTAGATAGCTTTATAGGTCAATTCAGCTTTCCAAATTTTGCTGCAATTGGTAACAGTGAAGTTTGGATTACTGGTTTTACAATAGCACTAGTTGCTTCTCTTGAAACATTACTTTGTGTTGAAGCAACCGACAAATTAGATCCCGATAAAAATGTAACGCCTACTAATAGAGAATTATTTGCTCAAGGTACAGGTAATATAATATCTGGTATGATTGGTGGTTTACCAATTACACAAGTAATTGTTAGAAGTTCTGCCAATATACAATCTGGAGGTAAGTCGAAAATGTCTGCTATTGTACACGGTTTCTTCTTATTAATTTCTATTATCTTAATTCCTACATTATTAAATAAAATTCCTTTATCTGTATTAGCTGCCGTACTTTTTATAGTTGGTTTTAAATTAGCTAAACCTTCTACATTTATTAATATGTATAAATTAGGTTGGAAACAATTTTTACCATTTATGGCTACCGTTTTACCAATGGTAATTACTGGAGATTTATTATTAGGTATTGGCTTAGGTCTTGCTTTTGGAATTTTTGTTATCCTATTAAAAAGCTTTCAAAACTCTCACTTTTTACATATTGAAGATAAAAGCAATGGGAAAAACAAAATAAAAATGACACTTGCAGAAGAAGTAACCTTTTTTAACAAAGGAGCCATTTTAAAAGAACTTGACAGCCTTCCTAGAGATACACATCTAGAACTAGACGTTAGAAAAACTAGATATCTAGACAATGATATTATTGAAATTTTAGAAGATTTTTCTGAAAAAGCAAGAAATAAAAATATTGATATTCAGTTAATTTCCGAAAGAGGAATCTCTGAAAATCCAGATAGCTTTATTCAATTTTTTAAATTGAGACCAAAAAGTACTTAAAACAAGTTTTATTATGAAGCATCCAAATTCAAAATACCCAAATAACCAAAATCAAAGTACCAGTTTTAGTACTTGCTAATTAAAATATAATTATGATGAAAGCGCACACAAAAGCAACTCAGGACAAAATGACTCCAGGCTTAGCACTGGAAGCTTTAAAAGAAGGTAATTCTCGTTTTAAAGCAAACGAAAAAGCAGATAGAAATTTATTAGAACAAGTTGAAGATACTAGTACAGGACAATTCCCTTTTGCAACGGTATTAAGTTGTATAGATTCTCGTGTGTCTTCCGAACTTATTTTCGACCAAGGTATTGGCGATTTATTTAGTGTTCGTATAGCGGGTAATTTCGTTAACGAAGATATTTTAGGAAGCATGGAATTTGCTTGTAAATTGGCTGGAACAAAATTAGTAGTTGTTTTAGGACACACTGCTTGTGGAGCTGTAAAAGGTGCTTGCGATCACGCAAGATTAGGAAACTTAACAGCTTTAATTAATAAAATTGAACCAGCTGTTGAAGCCGTTACCGAGCCTAAAGATGAAAGCTTAAGAAACTCTAAAAACATAGATTTCGTTAATGAAGTAGCTAAGAAAAACGTAATGATGACTATAGACAACATTCGTAAATCTAGCCCTGTTTTAGCAGAAATGGAAACTAATGGCGAGATTAAAATTATTGGTGGTATGTACAATATTAAAACTGGAAATGTAGATTTCTATTAACATACTAAATAAATATTATGTAGCATCTACTATTTTTAAGTGTATAATTGCTATGTAAAAAACCCTATAAGTTTAGTACTTATAGGGTTTTGTGTTTTAATATATATTCCTTTTTTTTATAAAAAAGAAGCGTTTAATTTATAATTATTAACTGACCCAACCTCCTAATAATATAGATACTCTACTCCATTTATTATCTGTATATTTATAAATAACATATTTACTTGCTCCACTTAAACCACCAGAAGCATATTCCATTTGAATTAAAGCAAGTGTTCTATCTTTATTATAAACAGGCTCAGAAAAATACACAAAACTATATGGTCCAAATTTATCATAATAAGCATCCCAACCAGAAACACCATGTTTCTCAAAAATATCAAATATTTCATTTTTGTTCACATAATACCCTCCTTCTATCTTACAATTTAACATTCTGAGTTTTCTTTTAGTAGAAATTATTTTTTTCGTTTTAAAATACTTTTCTAAAGTATCCTTGCTACGTTTATAACCATTTTCATCACTTTTCTGTATCTTAAGAAGGTATTCGTCTAATGAACCAGAATACTTATTTATAATATATATTTTCTCTTTTTCTCCTTTAATCGTATTTACTATAGTATTTATTAATTCGCAATTATTGTCTTTATACTTTTCTTGAGCTAATAATTTAACCGAAAAGCATACAATAAATATAAAAATCGTAGTTCTCATATTGTATAATGGTTTTATTATATTAAATAACTGAACTTTATAAATTAAAGTATAAATACTATATCTTTTATTTATCGTTATTCTTTAGGCTTCAGTATATCTCCAATACTCAATGTATATTCAATAGTCGGATATGTAAACCCTAAACTTCTATTCTCTTCCCCTCTTAATATATAAAATGTTTTTGCTTCCTGCTCATTAGCTAGTTTAAGTTCTTTTCCATTAGAAAAACAGGGTTTACCCTCCTTAAAATGTATTTTAGTTTTAGATTGCCTAAAGGTTATACCTAACCATTTATTTGGTGTCTGTTCTTCTCTTTTACCCGAAACTTGTTCTAATACTATTTTATGCTGAAACTTCTCGTTCGTTTCTAATGAAAATAAAATAACTGAATTATTTTCTAATAGAAATTCAAATTCTTCCCCAGATGTTTTATTTTTAATTTTCAGTTTTCTTAATACATGCTTTGTTATATTTTCTGGCTGTTCGTAACAAGAAAAAAGAGCGATGTATGAATTAGATTCTAAATCTAAACATTGATCGCAATGGTACTTCATTTTAGTATAGGTTTCATCGTAGACTTCAATTAAAGCATTATTAAAAGATAACGATGAAATATTAGGATAATTAATATTAATCACAGACTCTAGGCTATTTAAAACACGTTTATGACTAGATGAAAAGTCATGAGCTGGTATACTATACTTAGTTGTGGTTCTAACTATAGGAATTTCACTTTTGCTTACCCGTACTAAATGATTTCCTTTCCTTCCTTTACCTACAGTTTCAAAAGTTACCGCATTAGACAATTCTTCAAACATATTGCCTTTAAAGGGTAGCATAATAACATAAAAACCTAGTTTCTCCATACCTTTATATGTTAATTATAGTATAGGTTTTTTATAATCTCCTAAATTCATACTAAAATGAACTTTACCGTATTTTACTTTATGTTCAGTTTTATTTTCCTCGTAGTAAGAATCTCGTAAACTCGTCATGGTATCTTCTGTCATTTCCTCTAGCTTAATTAACGCGCCATCTTCTTTAATATAAGCTTGATTATCCATAAATACTGCTTCTGCTTTAGAGGAGCGCACCACGTAGCCCATTCGTACTGGAATTCGATCTATATTTAATATAGAAGGTTTAATTTCGTGTGTATACAATCTATTAGTAGATAACGGGATTATAAAAACCGAATTAGGATACAATGTAACACTAAAAGCTTTTTCCAAACTGTCATCGATAACGCTGTTCTTTAATTTAAAATGAAGAGATGTTAAGCCACTTCTATTTTTATAACACCAATCGTATCTATCGGTATCCGAAGGTTTCAAATGCTCAAAATTAGAGCTATCGTAGAATGTACAAAATGCTATAAGTCCATCTTTACGCATATCCTTAGTTTTATCGGAATGTGCTTTAATTCTAGCTTTAGTTTCTTTTGCTTTTACTCCTATCTTCTTTTTATTTTCATAAATCTGTGCTAGCACATGATTTAATGTTGTTTCTTCTTCAAAAACGTGTCTTGCAGCCAAATTTAAAGCCTTAATTATAGATTGATCTGTTGGTCTAAAATTATCTGTTGGTCCTGTTAAATTACTAGAACACCTTAATAAACGATAGTGTAATAATTCTTTATTAGCTTCTGTTTCTTCCTTTAAAACCTCTGTTAAGTAAATGCCTTTTCTTAATGATACTGAAGGTTTATTAGATTCTGTTAAATACTGAAACTCATGCTCATTTTTAATGTTATTAAAATAATTATCGCCATCAAAAAAATGCCTAAAATACACGCCTGTGTTATTAATCTGTATGGGCACCTTACCTAGTGTAACAACTTTAAATTGCTCTTTGTTTAGGTCATTATAATTGTACGAGAACTCTTCAATAATGTGTATAGAAATAGTAACATCTTTAAGCTTACTAATATCACCACAGACATAGATTACTTGTGAATTTAACACTTCTTTTATTTCTGAAAAATGATAAATAACTTTTCCACAAAAGTGATTTGTCAAATACTGAAGATCTTTGGGTTTTTCTTTACCATCATCAAGGACTACAAGGGTATTCTTGGTTAACGAAATTTTATTTTCCATGTACTTTAAAAAACTTTCTTCTAATGTAGTTATTACATTTCTGTTTATAAAGTAAGGTTGGTATTTTTATTAGCTAGTAGTATTTATAAATTTTTATATTCAGAAAGTATCTTTTCTTTATCTAATTCAGACAACCCAAAATTAGATATAGGCACTTCATAAAGAAGAGGCACATTCTTATCTATCATTAAGACGTTTTGAATAAGGTATTTTCCAATTTTCATTCTTGTGCCTAGGCATCCAAATTGATAATCTACAAGGTATGTTGTATCTTTTATTGCCTTTATAGTTAAATCTCTTTTTTGGGTAAACGTTTTCCGTCTTAATAATCCTTCATAGGCTATTGCTTTAATGGTTCCGTTAGGGTATTCTGTTAGTTTTACTAATTCTGAGACCGTAGCCGTCTCCATAATCCATCTCCTTCTATTTATTTCTTTTTGTGTAGATACTCCCATACTTCCAATACCACTTGTTATTCCTCGAAATTTTGAAACTTGAATAGAGTCCTTAATTGCTTTTCGTACCGGTATCCAATTATATGACCAATCTTCATCATAATCTGCTGAAACTACAGAAATAACACCGACAAATAGTATGGTTAAAATGGGGAAGATTATAGAAAATTGGTATTGTTTTGTTTTTGAAACTGTTTTCATATTAACATTACTTGTATTGTCTTTTATATTTCATCAAATATGATGCCTTGATAGTTGTGCAAAGTTTCGCTATAACTTCTTCCTGAAAAAGTTTAAATGTTATCCCTCTAAAAAATGTAAAATATATTTTACATTAAAATAACATGAATACGAACTTTAGTTAAAATCATTTTAATCATTCTTACGTTCTTGCTTTGCTTTTATTAACTCTTTAATTGCATTTAACGTAGAGTGTATAGAATACTCTACGATTTCACCATTTTTAAGTGTATAATTGCTATGTAAAAAACCCTATAAGTTTATTACTTATAGGGTTTTGTGTTTTAATGACAGTCTTATCAAATATGAATAGATATAGACTAGACAAAAAAAACATAGATTTATAGAGTATTAATATATATTAAGGCAATTGTTCTGTAAATATAAATGTGCTTACTGGTGGACCACCAAACACGGAGTTTGAAGCGTTATTAAATATATTGTTTCTTATATACAATACATCTGAATCCGCACCTGCATACACTGTAAATCCATTCATATCTACATCTGTACTATAATAGCCTGTAGATTGATAAGTTGATACTGGTGGCCCTCCAAAGATTGAATTATCTGAATCATTAAATACCTGACTTCTAATACTAGGCACATCTGAAGCTGCTCCTAAATAATTTAACTGTCCATCTTCATTAGCATCTCCTGCCCACATAGCTATAACGCCATCTGGCATACCAAAAGTAGTTTGCGCATCTGTACCGTAAGTAATCTCGTTTGTAGCGTCTTTAAAGTTAATGTTATTAACAGCATTGCTAGATAATGTAACAACCGTGTTTGTCATGACACCTAAGTGGTTTCTATGTTTTACAACAACGTAATACGTATCATTATCTAATGAAAAAGTAATATCTGAAACACCATCTACATCCACAACATCGCCATCACGTTGTAATAATGCCGATTGCGATGCTACTACTATTGTATTGTCTGTTGCATCACGTAATTCAATAAATACCCAATCTACAATAGCATTATCTCCTGTTGTATCAAATACTGTTGCATCACAAGTTAATCCATCTGTATGCGGACTTGTGGTTGGGATATAGTCAGCTATACGTAAATCGTCTCGCATTAGGTTTTCTTCTCCGGTGTTTGGATTGAGTGCTGCACCTTGTAAAAAGACGTCTATTGCTACTGTGTACATTATAGAACAAGCTGTTTCATTAAAGCTAGTTGTATTATCAACAAGTGTCCAATTTGTAGTGCTGTACGATGCATCGTCTACTAAAACACAAGTTAAATCTGGATTATTATAACTTGTAAAATTGGAGATATTTGTGTTGTTTCCGTTTTGGAGATTCACACTTGTCAATGCATTGTCATTTACTAAAAACCATTCTAAAACAACATTAGTAGAGGCATCTAGTGTAGTAATGGCATTGTTGTAACACACAAATTCTACCAATGCTGTATTACTAGCAATATCTATACTTGTTAATTGATTATCATTTACCCATAATTTTTGAAGCAAGGTATTATTAGAAACATCAATGTTTGTTAACAGATTTCCGCCAGTATATAGCCACAACAAAGCAGTATGATTAGAGATATCAATGGAAGCAATATTATTGTTTGAGAAAAACAAATATTCTAAAGCTGTGTTATTGCTTATATCCAAACTACTTAAATTATTTGATTCTGTATTTAAATACGTAAGATTGGTGTTGTTAGATAAGTCCATGCTTGTTAAAGCATTCCCACTCAAGGTGAGAGTTTCTAAGTTTGTTGAATACGATATATCCACGGCACTTAAACTGTTATTGTTTAATGACAGTGATGTTAGCGCCGTTAAACCGCTGAGATTTACAGTTGTTAGTCCATTATTTATACTTTGAACAGTTTGCAAAGTAGTATTCCCACTAAAATCCAAGGTAGTTAAATTCGGGTTATTATTACAAATAAAGGTCACTAAACTGCCATTGGTTGGTAAGGTTAGTGTAGCCAGGTCATTCGAATCTAAATCTACAGTTTCTAAAAGCGTATTATTACTAAGGTCTAAGGCTGTTAAATTATTTTGTTCAGCATCTAAATCTATCAACGCCACAAAATCTTCTATTCCTGTTAAATCTATAATATTTAAGCTACTAACATCTAAGCTTGTAAGTGTTTCAATCTCGGAAGTTGGTACTTTTCCATCATCTGAAATATCATCATTAATAAGTGCCTCTAATGCTGCTTCAAAATTAGCGTCGATAATGGTTGTATACGCTATAGCGCATGCTGTTTCGTTAAACGTGGTTTGTGAGTCTATGGAAGTCCAATTCGTAGTACTATAACTAGCATCATCTACTAAAATACAATCCAACAACTCATTCCCATATGCTTCAAAATTGATTATATTAGTATTATTGCCATTTTGAACGTTTAAGGAAAGTAAGTCATTTCCATAAACTCTAACTTCACGTAATAAAGAATTGTTTGATAAATCAATAGTTGAAATATTATTGCCGTAAGCTCTAAATCGAGTAATTGCAGGAGAATTACTTACATCTAATGCCGTAAGTTCGTTACGATCTATTTGTAAGAAGACTAAGTTGGTTTGATTACTTAAATCTATTGAAGCAAGTTCATTTTGTTCTATTCTTAGGTCTCCAATAGCAAGATTATTTGTAAGATCTATTGTTGTTAAATAATTATTAAAAGCCCATAATTTCTGTAAATTGGTGAGATTAGATACATTTAAAGCTGTTAGATTATTATTGGAACAATAGAGCTGTTCTAAAGCCACAAAATCTTCAATTCCTGTTAAATCTGATATGTTTAAGCTACGGACATCTAGACTTGTAAGAATTTCAATCTCTGCTGTTGGTACTTGCCCGTCGCCTGAAACGTCATCAATAATAAGCGCTTCTAATGCCGTTTCAAAATTAGCATCGGGAATGTCTGTATATTTGCAGTAACCTGTTTCTGTAAAACTAGTTCCACTATCAATATTTCCTAACCAATTAGTGTTGCTGTAATCTGCATCATCCACTAAAATACAAGTTAAGCTACTGTTATTATTTCCTTGAAAGGAGATAATATCCGTATTTGCACCATTTTTTATATTAAATTCTGATAAAATCACATTGTTTTTGACTTGAAGCGAATCTATAGTGGCATTTTGACTTACATCTACCGATGCTATATTGTCTAGGTTATCTAGTGTTAATACTCTTAATAACGAATTCGTACTCAAATCAATTTCAGTAAGTGCATCATTATCAGTTACAAATAACGCATCTAACTGGGTATTTGCAGAAAGATCTAATGTACTAAATGCATTATCTTCAGCTTTTACTCTTTCTAATAACACACAACTAGACACATCCAAACTTGTTAAATTGGCATTGTCAGATATGTTTAATTCTTCCAAATTGGCATTGTTGGTCAGATCTACAGAAGTTAAATTATTAGTAGACGCATTCAATTTTTGAAGTGCGGTAAAATCTTCAATCCCCGTAAGGTCAGTAATACCTTCATTATCTACAGATAAATTTGTAACACCCTCAATTAATGCAGTTGGCACTTGTCCGTCACCCGAAATATCATCATAGTTTTGAGCTGCTAAAGCTGCTTCAAAATTTGCATCGGGAATGGCTGTATATTCGCAGTAACCTGTTTCTGTAAAACTAGTTCCGCTATCAATATTTCCTGACCAATTAGTGTTACTGTAATCTGCATCATCCACTATAATACAGTCTAAATTTGGATTTCCTGTTAGAAATAAGGTGGTGAGGTTTGTGTTATTACCATTTTGTAAATTTAGAAAATTCAAATTGGTATTGCTAAGTCCAAGGGTTGTCAACTGTGTATGATTACTTAAGTCTAAAGTTGTAATTGCCGTATCATTTAAATATAATGATTCTAAAGCGGTATTATTTGAGATATCAGCAATGGTAATTAGAGAATTTCCGCCTACAGAAAATGCAAAAAGCAATGGATTGTTACTAATATCAATAGTACTAAGATTATTGTCTTGTAACCATAAACGAGTCAACTGTATATTATTGCTTAGATCAATACTTGATATATTATTATTTCCAGCAAAAATGCCCTCTAATGCTAGATTATTTGAAAAATCTAACGATGTTAACGAATTATTAGTGATAGTTAACTCTTCCAGCGTAGTAAAATCTTCAATCCCTGTTAAATCTGTAATTGAATTTCCAGAGATATCTAAATTAGTTATTACTTCAATTAATGCTGTAGGTACTTGTCCATCTGCTGAAATATCATCATACCCAAGTGTTTCTAGAGCTGCTTCAAAATTGACATCAGGAATAGCTGTATATTTACAGTAAGAAGTGTCACTAAAGCTTGCAGTTCCATCAATCTGAGTCCAATTGGTACTACTATAATCGGCATCGTCTACCAAAATACATTCAAGATTACTGTTTCCATTAGTATTAAAGGTAGTAATGTTTGTATTATTTCCATTTTTGATATTAAATTCAACAATAGCATTATTAGGAAATGCAACGATAGCCAAATCTGGGTTGCCACTTAAATCAATAACCGAAATGCTATTGTTTTGTGCATAAATATTAATCATGTCTGGATTATTGGTAAAATCTAGTGCGGTTAGCCCATTATCCCTACAAGCAATATGATATAAAAGTATGTTGTTACTTAAGTCTATAGCTGTGATTGAATTGTATTGAAAAGCCAAACTCAATAGGTTGACATTATTACTTAAATCTATAGAAGTTACCGAATTGTTCCTGAAAGCTAAAGTTTCCAAATTACTATTATTAGTAATATCCAAACTTGCAAGTGAATTGTACTGTAAATACAATTGTCTAAGATTAGTGAGATTAGTGACGTCTATAGTTGTTAGTGAGTTATTATCGGCATCTAAAGTTTCCAAAGCCACAAAATCTTCAATCCCTGTTAAATCTGAAATATTCGCATTATCAACATTTAAACTTGTAATCGTATTAATATTATCTGTTGGTACTTGTCCATCTCCAGAAATATCGTCGTATCCCAAAGCCTCTAAAGCATCTTCAAAATTAGCATCTGGAATACTGGTGTAAGAAATTACCGTTAAAGTTGCCGAATTTGAATTCACAAATTCAATACATTCGTTTTCTATATATACTCTAAAGAATTTACCACTATCTGAAGGGTTTGCACTGTTTATGGTTAATGTTGTCGTTGTTGTGCCTGAATAATCTGTTCCATCTGAAAGTACATTCCAAGAGTTTCCGTCCGTACTAGAAAACCATAAAGCACTTGTGTAACCCGATGCTGTTACCGAAAATTGTCCTGAGTCCCCTTCTGCAAGGGATAAATTGGCAGGTTGAGCGCTAATAGTAACGTCCTCACAGCAAAGTGTCTTTGAGCTCATTGCTGTTATTCCACATCCAGGAGATTGTGCAAAAACACCCATAGTATAAACCGCAGCATCTTTATCATCTGTTCCTAAACTATATTTATTCTCTCCCGCCCCCAAACTATAATGCATGATAAGGTCTGTATCTATCACATGTCCTAATTGGTGTGCATGTCCTAATTCGTGCAGGGCTACTGTTTTAAAATCGTATTGAGAAGCTGATGCGTCTCCACTACCATAATACCAATTAGTACTATCATCCCAGGTAATATCTATTTCATTAGCTATAGCTCTACCTGTAGTACCGCAGGAACCTACATATCTAGTTGTTACTTGACCTAGTACCCCAGAAGCTAGTTCGCTTCCATTGTCGAAACGCACAATATTTATTCCGTCTTCTATAGATTCGTCGGTATTGGTGGTGCTACCAAAAATGAAGTTAATTCCAGACTCACAATTCCATAACTCGAAAGCATCTTCAAAATAGGTTTTGGCAGAGCTGGTATCGAAATCGGTATGATAGTCAAAAGTAAAACCGCCACTACCATTGTCATCTTGTAGAGTTGAAGGATAATCCACTGTGCCAGATGTTCCGTTTAAATGGCTATAGCTAATTGTAAGAGGAACCGAAGTAGTTGTAGAACTGTTGTCTGTATTAGTTACTACAATACTTCCAGTACCAGCTAAATAAGGAATCTCTACCTGGATTTCTGTATTAGACCAGCTAAGAATTTGAGAATCTAGCGCCGTAGTAAAAGAAGCACCTCCATCATTAGCATTTGAAAAACCAACAGAACCCATACTTGCTCCAAAATTGTTACCAGTAATTGTTAATGTTGTTTGAGTACCTGCTGTTGCTGTTAATGGTGAAAAACTATAGACTATTGGGTTGGCAAGTATAGCAGCATTATTTTCATTATACAATGAGAATTCTTGAATAATTTGAGTATTATAGCCTGTGGTTTGTTGAATTTTGGAATACAATTCATTCTCTATAGAAGTATATTTACTGAAAACATCTGATGCTTTTCCTGTAAACCTATTATACTTTACCACACCTTGAGCTGCTGCAACTAATTCGTGTAGTTTTCCTTTAATATTAATCTGCTTTCTAAACTCCTTAACAAAGAAAATTCCAGTTGTTCCTTTCGACAGATTTGGTGAACTGGATGTAATCTGTATTGTTCCATCAACCTGCCCCCCTAAGGTCACTACCATAATAGTATTTTCCCTACTTCCTTTGAAACTTTTATAGGTTTTAATAGTATGTACAGTGTAAATGTTATGTCTATTTGTGTCCCAGTAACTTTCGCTTGAGACTACGGTACCTTCAATAATTTGTGAAGCTTCAATGACCCGTTGTTCCAGCGATATAGGTTGCATTAATGCACCACATTCTTGTGCAAAATTTAAGAGAGGTAAACAAAATAAAATAAGATTTAGGGCAATTTGCTTCATTTGGGATGTTTTAGATTTGTGTAAGTGTATTATGTTCTTAGTGTAAAGCTTCTAAGCGATATAATTTGAACATGCTTTAAGACTTTAGTCTCGTTTTAAATTTGCAAGTTTACTACCTTAATTAGAGCATTAAGAATTAGTAAAACTCACGTTGCGAAATAACAGAATCTGATTAAAATTTCGAAAAATAGACAGCGGACAAAGGGGCGGACAACCCTGTTACAATAGAGTTTTACACGAAAAAAAAAGCTTTAAATAATTTTGGCTATGTATTTTTCGGGGTCTGAGAAGCCTTTAAAAAAAACTCGAATGACTAGTCTTTTGTCTATTACTAAACTTAATTTTTTAATTGTTCTAATTGATTTATACGTTTCAAAAGGTTTTGAAATTGAACCTTTTGTTTCGTTAACTCTTCATTTAATAACTCAATAGATTTATTTTGAGTGTCTATAGTTTTCTGTTGCTTTTCAATAATGGCTTGTTGTTCTTGTACTGCTTTAGTTAATGGCACTACAAACTCTGCATAACGTAATCCATAGTGTGATTTTTCATTTTTGGGTACGTCAACTCCATGAAAATTAAAGTTAGTTTCTCTAGCTGCTTGTTCGACCTCTTGGGCAATAAATCCAGTTTGAATTTCAGTAGCTTTAAGTTGTTCTCCTTCAAAGTTTCTTTTTGACTTGTGTTTCCTTTGAAAATTTGCCAATGCATCCATATCTAGACGGTATGAAACAGGTCTGAGTTTTAAAATAAAATCCAATCCCTGTATATCTTCCTTAACATTGGTTTTAAACCTACCATCAGAGAGATTGGTCCAATTGGCATAGCCACCAATTGAACTTATCGACGAATTACCTATTCTAGCTTGATTATTAGAGGTTGCTTCTGCATTATACCCAATTGCTATTGCATTGGTTATATCATCACAAGATTCACAGGCTCTAGCGCCTATCATTACATTTTGAAGGTATAGCCCATTTAGTGATGTACTACCTCTTAGTGCATCTACACCAATAACTACGTTTTCATTACTGGCATCTTTAGGATAGCGCATAGCACTTACCCCGATGACAACATTATCGTCAACAGCCTCTCCAGATGCAAGTGCCCATCCGCCGATTGATGTATTAGACCCTCCTGTTAAATCTTCGGAATTAGAATGTCCTATCGCCACATTTCTATCACTAGTAGCTCCAAAAGCCAGCGCCTCATAGCCAATAGCAGTATTATAGAACCCTGTAGTGTTATCTCTTCCAGATCTATAACCTACAAAAACATTAGAATTGCTTAAATCATCATTAAGTCCTGCATCCTCACCAATAAATACCGAATTACCAGTGTTTAATATTTCAAATCTTCCTAAATCCATTTTAAAGTATGCTTGGCCTCCCATGTCAAATCGAATAATATCTTCATCTGTACTCTCTTCAACCTGCACTTTGGTATCATTATCTGCATCTACTAATTCACTTACAGACAAACTAGACCATGCCAATACTCCTGAACCATTTGTTTTTAATACTTCATCTGCAAGACCATCTGTTAAAGGTAATGTGTAATTACCTCCTATTTCAACCCCAGATGTATTTAAACGCATAATCTCTGGTAACCCAGATACTGCCACATTATTTGTCCCTCCTCTAAAAACAAGGTCATTTGTATTTTCTCGATGTATACCCCAGTGATAATGACCACCTGTATTTTGAAAAGCTATACCCGTATTGTCTGCATTAGAGGCTTGACTCCTTATGGTAATAGCTGTTTCAATATTATCTCTAACAGTAAATTTTGATGTTGGAGACGTTCCAACACCAACATTACCATCTGTATCCACAAAGACACCTTCACTACCTCCATCGTTACTAAGCCAATTACCTCCTAGTTGAATGTTTGTAGTCGCTGTATGATTTCCCAAATTATCGGCATCTAAGAAACCAGATAAGTCAACCGTCGTACCATCGTTTGTTAATGATAGAGTTGATCCTGAAAGTGTTAAATCTTGCGAATCCGTATTATCCATGAAACCAGATAAATCAACGGTTTGAGTAGCAATACCATCTCCATCTAGCGACAACTGAAGATTATTTCCACTAAGCTGAAATACATCTGCAAATTGATTATCTGTATCTAGACCTGAAACAGTTAACCAAGATGTATTTCCTGCACCATCTGTAGTTAATACTTGCCCTGTAGTACCATCTGTGGTGGGAAAAATATAATTCCCCATGACGCCTAATGTACCATTTACAACCAGATTATTTGTCGAAAAGTCTCCCCAAATTAAGGGGTTAGTTACGTTTTGATTGTCTATGTATAATTTATTACTTCCTGTTTCGTCACGCCCAGCGCCATTACCTATAAAAATATTACTAGAGCCTACGGCATTTTCACCAGCCACACGACCAATCATGATATTTCGCTCTCCTGTGGAAACAGACGCTCCTGCATAATATCCAACTAAAGTATTCTGTCTTCCAGTTGTTAAATTTCTTCCAGAGTAAGCACCGATAGTTGTATTACCTACTGCACTTGTTAAATATCTAGATGAATTATTTCCTATTGCTGTGGTGTTAGAGGCAGTAGTACTTATAAGACCTACACTTTTTCCAATAAAGACATTTTCGTTATTTGTTAAGTCATCGTTTGCCCCTGCTCCGTCTCCAATAAAGACACTATTTCCTGTATTTAGTATATTTAATCTACCTTGATTCATATTAAAATACTCATTATCACGAATAGTAAAACGAATAATATCTTCATCGGTATTTTTTTCTAACTGAATTTTAGTATCACCATCATTATCAGAAAGTTCGTTTAAATTATTAGCTAATAATTTAGACCAAGTATTGGATGTACTATCCCAATAATAAAAACCTATTTCATTTGTACCATCGGTAGTCGTTAAATACATCAACATACCATTTTGTTCAGTTGAGGGGTTTGTACTAGGAAATGCGTCTATTCTAGGAATTAGTAAACCATCATTTACATTAGGATTAGATGGATCTGATGCAGTAATGTCTAAAACAGCATTAGGGGATGTTGTATTAATACCAACTTGAGCTGTCAGTATTTGACCTAAGATTAGGAAAACTATACTGAAAATTGATTTTTTGAGGCTATTCATAAGTTAATTTATTGTAGGATAAATAAATTTCTATAAGCTTTATTGTAGCAGAACGCTTAGATTAACACAGATGAAAGCATCTGTTTTAAAAAACATGGTAATAGTTTTAGAATTAAATATAATTCTACAGTTTAGAGTTAGGCTAAATATTTTAATATAGAAAAATACAGTTTGTTTTCTGGGCGAAAATAATAGTGTATGCTTTCATTTAGCAAATAAAAAGTGCGGACAAATAGGCGGACAGTATTACTAAGTCCTTCTTGCACTTAATATTCCGTCTTTAGTAGAGGTAAGTTATTAGCTATTTTTTTGTTGAGACAAAAATGTATTGTAAAAATTCATTAGAGAAATAAACATTGTACCAAATTAAATAAAAGGTAAAGACTATAGATTTTTTAAATAATCTTCTAGGTTTTCATCTATATCCAATTCTAGTTTTTTTCTAATTCTATAACGAGACTTTCTAATGGCTTCTATTGTTGTACTTCGTAAACGAGCAATTTCATTTCTATTAAGGCCTATATAAATATATGAGCAAATCTCTAAATCGGTTTCAGTAAGGATTGGAGCTTTAGCTTTTAATTGTTGTAAATATTGATAATTTAGAATTTCAATATCACTTTTAATTGTGTTGAGCTGATTGTCCTCCACTAATTCAGAACTTAAACTTTTAAGAATATTATTAATAGACTCTGTGGTATCTTCTTGTTTTATTTTAGTTAAATTATTAACTAACTCTTTTTTGGACTTAAAATGATAATAGGATTCATGAAGAAGTTTAGAAATTCTAGTTTCATTATTTAGTATTTGTTCACTCATATTTTTTATTTCCAGAGTCATGTTTTGGAGTTCAAGTTCCTTTTCTTTTCTTATTCTTTGGTTTAGATAGGTCTGAAAAGCAACATAAGTCAACAATCCAATATTAACTAGAAATGTTGTTTGAATAACTAACATTCCATTGAGTATATCGTTAGTAAAGGTGATTGTAAGAAAAATTAAATTTAAAAGTATGAATTTTGCAAAAGGTCTCTTGTCTTTAAGCGCTTTAATAATGAGCCAAAACCCTATAAGGAGAAATAAAAAGCCAAAAAAATGAAATATGGGAGCACTATAAGTAGCGTAAAAAATAGAAGAGGTTATAACATAAATAACCCCCAAACATGGTACTAATGTTAGAAACAATACAACTTTCTTAGAGAAGTAACCGTAAAAGAGATGATGGTGATACAGAAAAATTAGTGCAAGACCACCATAATAACAAACATACCTAAGTCTTTGACAAAGCTCAAAAGACATTTCTGGAAAAAGCTTAAGGATAAAAGTATCACCCACAAATAATTGCCTCGAGCCCCCTACTAAACAGAAAAGACCGAAGTATAAAAAATACTTTTCTTTTCGGAAATTCGTGTAAGTTATAATTTGAAAAACGCCAAACATTAGTATTAAAAAAGTTACTAAAATTTCTAGTGCTGATCTTCTTTCTTTAGTTTTATAGAAACTTTCCTTTTCTGTAATTGTATTTTGAAGCGGAAACCCACCGCCATGACGACTGTTGAAGCTTGAAACCAATAGCATTATATCTAGAATGTCTTCTTTTGGCATCTCTACAGTTAAAGCAGGAATTGCATCTTGAGAGGTATTACTTTTTTTAGATAGCGTACCATGAGTCGCATATTTTTTACCATTTACCCATACCTCTGCTGCACCAAGTACTCTTGACAGATTAAATACAATTTGATTATCGGTATGTTCTTGCTTAATAAAAAATCGAAAGGTTCCAAAGCCTTTTGGAGGATAGTCTTTCTTTCCCCATACAGAAATTGGCCATTTTATGGTATCTGGATTGGTTAGTAATTCTTTTGTAAAAACACCTTGTTCATCTAACGGCCACTGCTTCCAATAAAACAATGAATTGCCTTTAATTACTAGCGACTTGTTTTTATGCAATTGGTTGGTTGTTATTTCCATTTGCCCCTCTTTTAAAATTGCAAAGTCTTGATTACTAGACACGCAACCTAGCAGTAAAAAAAACACTAAACTTGATAACAATCTCTTAAAAAAGTAAAATCTCCACAAACCAAACTTCATTATATAAAACTGATTTACTACAAAATAATTTAAAATTAGACACAAATATAAACAAACTAAATACAGAAAAATTCAGAAATAAAAAGAGATAGAAAAAATAAAAATAGCGAATAGATAACCTTTATCTTACTGTTTAAGCAGCTCAAAATCTTCAAGACTTATTAATTTCATTCTCATATATTCTCCTTTTAAGTTTATTCTGTATACAGAGCAAATACACTTAAAACAACTCGCTTTTAATTATTTTTAAAATTATTTTATAATCTAATTACAAAATAACTTAAAAAACTATATTCGCGCCATGTGGATGTATTTGGGCTTATTAGCCGCACTTTTTTTGGGTTTACATAATTTATGTAAAAAACATGCTGTACAAGGTAATGAAGTTTTCCCTGTACTTTTTGGCACTATTTCTTCGGGATTTTTATTACTGCTTCCTTTTTTTGTAAGTTCACTTTATTTTCCTGAGTATGCAAAAAAAGCAGGATTTTATATTACAAGAATTCCTTGGGAAACACATGGGTTTATTTTTATAAAATCTATAATAATGACAACCTCATGGGTTTTGGCATATCAAGCTTTAAAACATTTACCCATAACTATTGTAACGCCTATTCGTTCTGCCGGTCCGTTTTTTACTTTTATTGGCGCCATTTTAATTTATAAAGAGCAACCTAACATGTTGCAATGGATAGGTTTTTTCCTTATTATTTTTTCTGTAATAGGCTATTCTAAAATAGGCAAAAAGGAAGGTATTAATTTTAAAAGTAATAAATGGATATTTGCTATTATTGGAGCTACGTTTTTAGGTGCTTCTAGTGGTTTATATGACAAATTTTTAATACAGAACTTAGCACTAAACCCGCAAACATTACAGTTTTGGTTTTGTTGGCACACCATACTTATTTTATTTATCATTCTATCTATAACATGGTTTCCTAATAAAGACAAGCGAAAAGCATTTAAATGGCGATGGACTATTATTGCTGTAGGGGTTTTATTAATAGCTGCCGATTATTTCTACTTTAAAGCTTTACAAGACCCTGAAGCTCTAATTATGCTGCTATCTGCTATAAAAAGAAGTCAGTTAATAATTGCAGTAGTTATAGGAGGCATTGTATTCAAAGAAAAAAATAAGCGTAAAAAACTACTTCCTTTAATGGGGATACTGATAGGTGTGTTTTTAATTTTGTACTCGTAAGATGTTAAATCACTCCAATTTACACATAATCAAACTAATATTAAGAGATTCTTAGGTAATTGTTTATGTGTAAATTAAAGCTTTATATTAAACTAAGTTTACATAATTGAATAAGTTGGGTTATAATAGAAACTGCTGCTTTAATTTAACAATACATTTTAGTTAGCAATTCCTCTTTTTAAATAGAAAAAACGCTCTAAAGCATTCTTATCAGAAACTCCTAAATGCTGACATGCTTCTATCCAATTTACCCATTCTAAGGCATTAAATTTATGCGGTTCACGCAATAGGAACGTTTTTCGTATATCCTTTAAAAGAAAATAATGCCTAGTAAGTACAGGCTTCTTATTGTATACATTACAAAAGGTAGAAATGTATTCAAACTCATAATCATTTAAATGGACACCGACTTCTTCGAAGGTTTCACGTATTAAACACAGTTCTGGAGTCTCTCCTTTTTTTGAAAAACCTCCAATTAATCCATATTTCTTTTTAGGTGTATTTTTCCTTAATACCAATACTTCAAAATCGCTTACTACAAGCAATCTTGATTTTTCTCTATGCTTTTTTTTCATTCTGTAAAGTCATCTGTAAAATTACTTTCATCTACATTTATATTCTCTTCGTAATTTTCTATAGAATCTGCCAATCGCTTGCTAACTTTTATCAAATAAATCGTGTCTTCTGTTCTAACTTCTACAGCTTCAATGATTTCATTTTTAGCATTTTTAAATTTAATAATATCCGAATCATCATAACCATCAGGGTATTTCTCTATTAAAAGTGCTAAAATATTTTGTGTTAGTTTTTGATAATCAACAATTACTCTTTTCATAATCTGTTAGATTTTACATGTTTAACAAATAGGCAAAAATGAGTGGTGCTACAATGGTAGCATCACTTTCTATAATAAATTTTGGGGTATCTATATCCAATTTACCCCATGTAATTTTTTCATTAGGTACTGCTCCAGAATACGACCCATAACTTGTGGTAGAATCGGATATTTGACAGAAGTAACTCCAAAATGGGGTGTCTTCTCTTTCTAAATCTTGATATAACATTGGTACTACACAAATAGGAAAGTCGCCCGCAATACCTCCTCCAATTTGGAAGAAACCAATTCCTTTTTCTGAATTATCGGTATACCAATCTGCTAAAAACGTCATATACTCAATTCCCGATTTCATTGTTGTAGCTTTTAACTCTCCTTTTATAACATAGGAAGCAAATATGTTTCCCATAGTACTGTCTTCCCACCCAGGAACAACCATAGGTAAGTTTTTTTCTGCCGCTGCATACATCCAAGAATCTTTTAAATCGATCTCATAATATTCTTCTAATACACCCGACAATAAGAGTTTGTACATGAACTCATGAGGAAAATAACGTTCATTATTTTCTTCTGCTTTTTTCCAAATTCTGTAAATGTGTTTTTGTAAACGACGAAATGCTTCTTCTTCAGGAATACAAGTATCTGTTACGCGATTAAGTCCTTTTTCTAATAAACTCCATTCATCCTGCGGCGTTAAATCTCTGTAATTTGGCACTCTTTCATAATGTGAGTGCGCTACCAAATTCATAATATCTTCTTCCAGATTTGCACCTGTACATGAGATAATATGCACTTTGTTTTGACGTATTATTTCAGCAAATATTTTTCCCAGTTCAGCAGTACTCATTGCGCCAGCTAAAGAAACTAGCATTTTTGATCCCTGCTGCAATTGTGCTTCATAACCTTTGGCTGCATCTACCAAAGCTGCGGCATTAAAATGAAGATAGTATTTTTCTATAAAATTTGATATAGTTCCCTTATTAGTAGTCATCTGTGTCTTTAAATTTTGAAATTTTAGAAAATGGAGAGTTTTCGTTATAGTTATTTTCTGTTTCGTTGTCTTGTTTTTCTATAAACTTATATGATAACATTTTGTAGTATAATTTTGCTGCTAAAAACTCTGACCGTTTGTTATTTTTATCAGGGCATAATTCAACAATATCAAAGCCTACTACATTTTTTTCTTCAAAAACAGTCTTTAAAAACTCTAACGTTTCGTACCATAGTAAACCTCCTGGTTCTGGAGTTCCTGTACCTGGCATAATAGAGGGATCTAAAGCATCTAAATCAAAAGTGATAAATACATTATTGGTAAGTAGATCTACAACATTATCCATCCAATACTCATTAGTTGCCATATCATGTGCAAAGAATATTTTTTCAGCATTCATTACTCGTGTTTCTGAAACATCCATACTTCTAATACCAACTTGTACTAAATTGGTTGTTTGACTTGCTTCATAAACTGCACAAGCGTGATTACAAGTACTGCCTTCATATTCTTTACGTAAATCTGCATGTGCATCAATGTGTAAAACGGTAAGACTGTTAAAACACTCATTGAATGCTCTTATACTTCCAATTGAAATAGAATGCTCTCCTCCAAATAAAGTAACAAACTTATTCTTATTAATGTAATGTTTTACGGCTTGATGAACCGCTTCCACCATGGTTTCTGGTGAGTCATTCTCAGTAACTGCTTCGGCTAGATAAATACCTTCCTTATAAACTTCTGTATTAGTTTCTATATCATAGAGTTCCATATTTTCAGATGCTTCTAAAAAAGCATCTGGTCCTTTATCAGCTCCTTTTTGCCAAGTACTTGTACCATCGTAAGGAACTGGAATTAAAACAATTTTTGCAGTATCTAATTTTGCATACGCTTCAGGAATGCCCGCATAAGTTTTATTCGTTGTCATTATATCCTAAAATTTTTAAAAATTCTTCTGCCTTTTGTTGCTCGGCAAAAAGTTGAGTTGTAATATTTCCTTCGTTGTCTTTTTGTATTAATATTCGCTTAGGTTGTGGTATTAAACAATGTTGTAAACCACCATAGCCTCCAATGGTTTCTTGATAGGCTCCTGTATTAAAAAAGCCTATATAAAGCGGTTTGTCTTTATCGTATTTTGGAAGGTAGATAGCATTTACATGTTGTTCGCTATTATAATAATCATCACTATCACAAGTTAATCCTCCAAGAAGCACACGTTCATACTCTTCATTCCAACGATTTATTGGCAGCAGTATAAATCGTTTATTAATTGCCCAAGTATCTGGTAGTGTTGTAATGAACGATGAATTAATCATATTCCACTTCTCACGGTCATTTTGTTGTTTCTGATATAATACTTCATAAACAGCTCCACTACTTTCACCAACTGTAAAACTTCCAAATTCGGTAAAAATATCTGGCACATCTACATTAGCTTCTTGACAAACAATATTTACTTGATTAATAATTTCATTAACCATATACTGATAATCATAATTGAAAGCCAAAGAATTTTTTATTGGGAAACCACCTCCTATATTCAAAGCGTTAAGTGTAGGGCAAATCTTTTTAAGTTTTACATATACTTTTAAACATTTATGCAATTCGTTCCAGTAATAAGCAGTATCTCTAATACCTGTATTGATAAAAAAATGTAGCATTTTTAATGATACATTAGGCTTATCTATTATTTGTTCTTTATAAAAATTGACAATGTTTTTATAACCTATTCCCAGCCTACTCGTGTAGAACTCAAACTTTGGTTCTTCTTCGGAAGCTATACGAATACCAATATCGAATTTAGTATCAATTTGTTCATTTAATAGTTTTAACTCCTCATAATTATCCACTACAGGAATACAGTTATAATGCCCATTATTAATTAATGTCGCAATGTTATGAATGTATAAATCCCTTTTAAACCCGTTGCAAATAATATAGGTGTCATCTGTTATTTTCCCTTGTTCTTTAAAATGGTTAACAATATCTATATCAAAGGCAGATGATGTTTCTATATGTATATTATTTTTTAACGCCTCATCTATAACATAGTTAAAATGAGAACTTTTGGTACAGTAACAATAATGATACTTTCCTTTATAATCATAGTTTTTTATTGCTTTTCTAAACCATTTTTTTGCGCGTTGAATGTTTTGAGAAATTTGTGGTAAGTATGTAAATTTTAATGGAGTTCCGTACGTTTTAATTAACTCCATCATATCTATATCATGAAAGTGTAAATTCCCTCCATGTAAAGCATATTCGTCTTGTGGAAAATAGTAGGTTTGATCCACAAGATCAATATATTTTGTTTTCATATATAATCTTAACAGTAGATTTAAAATAATTGTAAAAAGTATGGTCTTTAAAGTTGTTACTTTAAAGTTTCCAATCTATGTATAATGAATAATCAGACTCGTAATGGTCTTAATAGGAAGGTGACGACAAGAGTTGCGTCGATATATTTTAATACATTTTTTTTAACGGAAGTTAGCTCTACATTTCGGTTACTTATCCCATAAGCTGCTCTTGGATTTGACTCCCTCATTTCCAAAAGCCCGAAACTAAAAACACGTTTCATAATGCTTGGCCAATTACTAAAACCAAATTACAGAAAAAAACAATACATAAAACATGAAACTATATATTTTTAAAAAATAATTTTCTAACGTTTCAACTTTTCCATCCCACTTCTTCAGGCTTTGATATAAAGAATAAGTCTCATATAGTGTTTTCTATTATCTACGAAAATTAACAACTCTCTTGTAAATAAAATCCTTTTTCTAATGTTTTATTTTTTGGGTAACAGATTCGGCCTTTTATAAACACTATTAAAAAGGCGGGATTAGAAAAGCCATTGTTTTAGTGTAAATGCATTATGAGAAAGCAATTTTAAGATATTAACTGCTAGCATTTTTCTCTCTTTAGTTTTAGAGTAAAAGAGGACAGTTTTTAGAATGTTAAAAATATAATTTCCCTTTAAGTCAATTAAGAATATGGCAGCATTAAAAGGCAATAGTGTTGTTTTAAAACTTTGAATATTAATAACAAATACTAATTTAAATGAAGAATCAAATTAAACTTTTAGCATTTTTAACACTTTTAGTAGTTACATTCGGTGCATGTGAAAAAGAAGACTCTAATAAACTAGAGCAAGGAAAATCTAATTCAATTCTATTATTAGAAGCAAAAGATTTAACTACAGAATACTATATAAATCAATCAGAAAATCAAGCTGCAAGAGGAGGAAAATGGTGGAGAATTATTAGAAATGATATGATTGGTGCCGCCGGAGGAGCAATGATTGGAGCTGGAGTAAGTGCCGGAAATCCTGTAGGTGCTTTAATTGGTGGTGTAATAGGTGGTGCTGGAGCTTCTATTGCAACTGCCGTAAATTTAAGCCCTCCTGGAAATCAATTTGGTAATTTAGAGCAAGCTCATGCAACTATTAATGTTAATAATGAGTACGACATTGTAGGTTCTATTCATTATCAACTAGTGGATCATGTTATAAAAAATAAATCGGAATATTATACGTCTGCTATAGAAGGAGATAATTTAGGAGAGGCTGTCTTTAATTATAACAAGTATTACGAAAAAGCGAATGAATTAATTTCCCAGAATGGTATACATTTAGAAATGCCCAATATTTTAAATGAATCAGAAAATATGCATAATGAAGTTCTTGCTTATGAAGATACAATAGTGTCTTATGTTACTAATCAAAATAATTTAGAGGGATTAACAGATACTGAGAGAGAAATATTAAAGGTATATTATAGTGGCGTTATTAATTTTGGCCATACAGATACTTTTACTGAATATTCTACTAATTTTGAAAACTTAGTTTCAGAGAATGACGGTTTAAGCGAAAACTCTAAAGCTATATTATTAGTAAACATGGCTACAGCAAGATATGGCATAGCTTATTGGAAAGATCTAATATAAGATAGTATCTTAGAGAGAATTTACCCCACCGCTTATTAAATTAATAATTGGGATATTTAGTTTCTCGTTATTCTATGGATTTATGATTTGTATGTTTTATGAAAAATATTCCAGTAGAGGTTAATATAAAAAGCCTGTGAAATTAATATTTTACAGGCTTTTTTTGAATTTAATTGGAATGTTTTTTAAGAACCATTCTATATTAACTAATTGTATTTAATATTTTTTATAAATTATATTCAATTCCGAAATTGATAACAAAAGATTTAATGTTATCATTTCTTTTAACTAAACCAGAGAAAGTTCTTAAATTAACAGATAAGTCATCTGAGATATCATGTCCTACTCCTAGACTAACTCCGAAATCAAAATTATCCCCATCTTCTTTCACAAAACTATTATCATTACCGTCTAAAAGTACCTGAGAGGAAGTAATCTTCCTGTTTAAAACAAAACCAAATTGCGGACCACTCTCTAAATAAAATTCTTCGAAAACATATAATTTTAATAGTAAAGGAATTGAAATTGTTAATTCGTATACATTATAATCAAAGTCGAAAGTAGCTGTGTTAGATATAGGAACTCCATTAAAACCAGTTAAAGGGTTATCTTTTGTACCTACTTTACTTCCTTGAAGCGCTAACAATAGTTCTGATTGAAACTGCCATTTCTCTTCTAACTGAACCTTGTAAAAGCCACCAACATAAAACCCTAATTGAAAATTATAATCCACTAAATCTTTATTCGGGGTATATTTCCCAAAATTAGCGCCTCCCTTAAATCCTATATTTGCACTTTTATCTTGCCCAAAAATAGTTGACGTTGTTAAAATTAAGATAAGAAATATTACTATTCTCGATGTTTTCATTTATTATTTGATTTTTTATTTATTCTAAATTATTGCCGCAAATATAGTTTACAAAATTCAGTTTATACTACACATTCAGAGTTCCCAAGGGATTGCTACACCATCCCCAAAGCTCCGCTTTGATAAAAGAAAATCAGCAGAAAAATAATTTCAAGTAAACTTGATTATTTATCTGCTGATTTTCTTTTCATTCGTGACCGCGAAGGGATTCGAACCCCCAACCCTCAGAGCCGAAATCTGATATTCTATCCAGTTGAACTACGCAGCCAAAATTCCCGCGAAAGCGAGAACCTCTCAATAAAGAGTTATATTACTTTTAGCTTTTAAGCTAATTTAGCTTTTACAATAGTTGAAATGGTTTTACCATCTGCTTTACCAGCAACCTGTCCGTTAACAATACCCATAACTTTCCCCATATCTTTCATCCCTTCTGCTCCTATTTTTGCAATCGCATCTTCCACTATTTTTGCAATGTCTTCTTCGCTCATAGCTTCTGGTAAAAACTGAGCAATAACTTCTGCTTCTGCAAGTTCTGGTTTTGCTAAATCTTCACGTCCTTGCTCTAAAAATATTGCAGCGCTATCCTTACGTTGCTTTACTTGTTTCTGAAGTATTTTCAGCTCTTGCGCTTCTGTTAATTCTTCTTCTGCACCACTTTCAGTCTTAGCTAATAATATTCCCGATTTTACAGCTCTTAATGCTGTTAATGCTGTTTGATCTTTTGCTTTCATTGCAGCTTTTAAAGCTGTCATTAGATCTTGTTGTAAACCCATTTTATTTTATTTAGGCTACGAAGATAAATAAAAACCCGAAAAGCTTGCAGGCTTTTCGGGTTTCTATTCTATTAAATACATCATATCTTACTTCAACATATAGATACATAAAAACACTTTAACAATTAGCGCGCAACATTCTCTCTAAGTGCAAAAGCATTATTATCTATATCATTAAAAAAAGCAAATTTATCGGTATAACCTTGATCTGATGTATTTGAAATAATTTCAGAACATTCTACATCGTGGTCTTTTAAAAACGTTATCATTTCTTCTATATTTTCAACCACGAGTGTTGGTATTGTCCCAACACCATTCGTATTCTCTTTAAAAGGTTCTTTTATATCATTATACAACCCAATTGCTGTAGTTACGCCCATGTTATTAAACAATAGCTGAACGTATGGTACCGCTTTAGGTTGTTCTTTTTTTGTAATAGTATAACGTTCATCTATTTTTCCACCCAAGACATTACAATAGAAGTCGATAGATTTACGCATATCGCTTACTGAAACTTTTACTACCATACCTTGATAATTGGTATTTACTCCTTCCATATTTTCATTATTTTTTTCGTTATTATTATTTTTCTTGTCATTTGGAATACTTCCAAAAATATTAGATAGAATCACATCCTTAACCTCAACTGCTTCTATATGCTTTTTGTCATTACCTGCGGCTACTATAATTGGTTTTTCAGAATCACTTACATTAGTTCTTCCATGGGATCCTTTAATTAATTCGGCTGTAAGAGGTATCACATCGAACAACACTCTAAATCCTATTTTTTTGAGTAAAAGCTTGGTTATTAACTTTAATTTCAACCCTCTTATTTTAGTGTTTAAGAACATTTCAACTGGATCGTAACCCGGCTTTTTGTGTATATCTACAGTACGTGCAAAATCTGGTGCTTTTTTATCGTCTAACCAATAGTAATAGGTAAACCATGCTTCTTCTTTTGCAACAACCATAAAATTGCCTGAGCGTTCGTGCCAAAGTCCTCTTTTTTGTTGTTCCTGCTTATCTAACACCTCATCTATATCTGTAATACTTTTTAATAAAGCCATGACTTTATCTTCAAGATGTGGTAAACAATATATATGCGCTACTTGATGATCTGCTACAGCAAATGCTTTACTTGCTGCTGCGTCTAATAATTCTTTTCCATTTTCTACTCGAATATTTAGTAGCTCTTGTTTTCTGAATATACGATTAAGATGAATGGGTTTAGACACCGAAGAAATACCATATTCTGATAGTATTATAGGTGTTATATTTTTAGTCTCATAAAACGCAATCAAATCTTTTAAAAGACTATCTAAATCTTTGATATCTTTTTGAACTTCTTTTGAGTTGTAATCGTATTTCTGAAAACAATAATCTAAGTGTGGTAAATAGATGAGTTGTAAGGTTGGGTTATATTTATCGTGTACGTATTTTGAAGCATCGGCAATCCATTGACTAGATTTTATTGTTGTTCTTGGTCCCCAAAAATCGAATAAAGGGAAAATACCGAGTTCTTTCTGTAACTCATCTCTAAGTGTACTTGGAGAACTATAGCAGTCTGGTTTTTTTAATCCATTTGCCCAATATTGAGGTCTAGGCGTTACAGAATAATCTACGCTAGAATACATATTATACCACCAAAACATGTTGGCACAGGTAAAATTGGGATTTATACCACGAGCTTCATCCCAAATATTTGGAGACTTTACTAGTTTGTTAGATTGTTTCCAGAATTGTACTTCCGATAATTCTTTATTGTACCATCCGTTACCAATTATTCCATGTTCGGCTGGTAGTTTCCCTGTAAGGTAGGTGGTTTGCATGCTACAGGTTACAGCTGGTAACACAGGTTTTATTATTGCTAATTGTTTGTCTTTAGAACTCCATTGGGAGATAAACAATGTTTTATCTTCTAATATTTTTGCAGTAAGTCCTACTACATTAATGACAACGGTTTGTTTCATATTGTTTCGCCTATACTGTTTCTTACCCAATTAATTTCTCTAGTTACAGCGCCTATTATATCTGTTTGCATTTGATTTGGTAACACATCCCATGTGTAGGTTTCAATTTCTAAATGGTCTGTAAAATTATTGGTTTTCCAAAGTTGTAATGTTTCAATTATATCGTCTTGCGTTGATTGTAAATCTTGATATTCTGCCAAAAACACAGGAACATGATAATGCGTTCTTAACTCTTTAAAATTTGTTACAGTCATAGCTTCAATTGCTACATCCAAATCTCTAAATTTTAAATAGTTATTTTCATTCGTCTTAATAACCGCTTGATGCAAATAATTAGGTTCGTGAAAAGGCCTTAAATAGCTTTGTAATTCTTCAATACTATTATTACTCTCTACGTTACATTTTAAAGCAGCACTTATCTGTACTTTGCCTATTTTAATAGCATTATCCTTCATTTTCTGGATAACCTCTACTGGCTTTTCGTATGCTATTGAGAAATGACAAACATCGAAACATAACTGAATATGTTCCCTTATAGCATTGTCCGCTTCATTTTCTGTACAGTTAGTGTTTTTCATTAATAACGGAACGCCTAATTTTAAAAGGTAATCGTTATAAAAATGTAAAAACTCTTCCGAATTTTCAATAACCCCATCTGGTTCGGGTTCTATATCTAAATGCATACTTTTCCCTGTTCGGTTCTTTAAATCTATAAGGTGCTGCACAACATCAATTAAAAAATCACAGGCTTTTATTTTAGCATCTTCCAACCTCTCTTCTGTTGCATACCAGTATTTATAAGATATTGGAGAGGTTGAAATCCCTCCTAATATGTGTACAGGTACTAATGCTCCCAAAACATCAAATAATAGCATGGTGTATTCCTTTCGTAAGTCGGTAGTCCAATCTGGCGTATGTACCTGGTCTTTAATAGTCTCTCCATGAAAATTCCCATAAGGAAAACCATTTATGGTAAATACATAGACATTATTTAGTGTCATCCATTCTTTAAAGGCATGCAATTTTGACTTATCACTTAATTCAATAGCTGCTTGATAGGACAATCTTAATCCAATGCCAAAAGGTTCTTTTTCTGAAACTCTTTGTTTAATATTAAGTAAATATACTTTTAGGTTTTCGAATATTTCAACCCACGATTCGCCTGCATGAATATTTGTGCAATAACTTAAATGCCCAGATTTACCTATTCTCATGCTTTTTGTTTTTCTATGGTTTCAAATGTTTTAGCATAGTGTACAGCTTCATTTAATTTGGAGGTTTTCATGTCGTGAACTTCTTCTCCTTTACCTATTGCTTTTAATAGCATTATTGTTAATATGCCTCCCAAATGTTCTCTAAATTCTTCCAAACCACTAATTAATTCTGAATTAATGGTATTGCCATTTTCAATATCAAATAATAATGGATGGGTTAAACTAAAGCCTAAGTTTTTAAAACTGTTTAAAATTCTTATCAAATCGTTTTCAGATAAATAACCTATTTTATGGGAATAGCAAGAATCTAAAACAATACCTATAGCTACTGCTTCTCCATGTGTTAAAGTATAATCGGTAAGGTATTCTAACTTATGTGCTGCCCAATGCCCAAAATCTAAAGGTCTTGAGGATCCTTGCTCGAAGGGATCACCACTGGTTCCTATATGTTCTGTATGCAGTTCTGCACATCTAAAAACTAGGATTTCCATTGCTTTAAGGTCTCGATCATTCAATAATTCGACGTTATCTTCTATCCAGTAAAAAAATGATGCATCTTTAATTAATGCTACTTTTATAGCTTCAGAAATTCCTGATCGCCAATCTCGGTCTGATAGTGTTGTTAAAAATGTGCTGTCGTTTATAACGGCAAATGGTGGTTGAAATGTGCCAAGAAAGTTTTTCTTATTAAACAGATTAATGGAGTTTTTAACGCCTACTCCCGAATCGTTTTGAGATAATACAGTAGTAGGAATACGTATTAGTCTTACACCTCTATGCGCTATAGCGCTCGCAAAACCAACCATATCTATAACAGCGCCTCCTCCAATAACTAAAACATAGGAATGTCTATCTATTTTTTCAGTGTTTAATAAATCGAGAACGTTTTCTACTGCTCCCCAATCATTCTTAATTTTTTCGCCACCTGCTACTAATAAAGGTTCTCCTTTTAATTCTACATTATGACAACATGTTTTAAAATAAGCTTGAATATCAATAATTAGATTTGGATGATGCTGAAACATCCCTTCATCTAAAATAGCTACAGCCTTAGACATAGTATTACTATGTGTAGCCGTTAACACCTCTGCTAATAACGAGTTATTTTTATTAAAAATAGCTTCGGTAAATGAGATATTATAATTGAATTGAACTTGAAAATTTTGTTGTATAATTTTACTCATAAATAATGTATCCTAGATTAATGCGTCCACCAATTAGTGTGTTCATTCTTTAAAATTAAGTAACAGCATAGTGTTTTGCTATTATTATAGATATTGGAAGCAAACAAATAAGCAAAAGGGCATAATACCCATTTGAAAAACCAGCGACATAAATGGCGTTTAGCGGAATTAGTGATAATACACCTATTTTAACTGCTTGTTGAATTTGTTTTGGATTATTCTGTTTTATAGCTCTTATTTTTGCAAATAAATTGATGCCAAACCAAAACAGTAAAAAAGGGATAGTGACCCATATATTCAAATAATCATTCAGCATTAAAATAACAAAAAACAAGACTACTAGAGTATCTAATACAATGGCTTTAATAATTGAATTCTTATTATTACCATGTGCTTCTTTTTGTCCTACTAAAGTAATAGCGCCTACAAATGCTAAAGGCACAAAACCAATAAACCATAATTCTTGAATAGTACTATTTAGTATACTCATACCCAATAATAAATTCACTGATCGACATAGCCCCATATTTATTGGCCCTAAAACAGCATGGTGTTTTGCGAATTTATCGTAGCTTAATGCTAATACTGCAATTAAAAAGGCTAATAGCCCACTTAAAGTAGAGGCTAGAAATGCAGCAATAATGCCCATAGAAAATAGAATTATTCCAAATAGAACAGCTTCATTCATTGAAATTTTACCGGTAGGCAAAACTCTCTCTGGTCTATTTAGTTTATCATCGTTATAATCGAAAACATCATTAAACACGATACCTCCTGCATATAAACCAATAGTAGCTACTATTAATAGAACCATAGCTTCTAATTTAATAGTTACTACTTCCTGAAAAAAAACACCAGCAATAGCAAATCCAGCAATAACATCTGAAATAGCTGTTAAAATATTAGCCGGCCTTGCCATTCTTAAAAAAGAACCAAATCTCATTTTAGTTTTTAATTATATTGGAATACGTTTTTTTAACAAACTCCTGTCCTCTTAATACTGAATTACCGTTTAATAATTCTTTCTCTTCTATTGTAATCTCTTTTAGCCAATCTGCTTCATTAAATTGTCCGCTTTGTCCATAAACATCTAATGCATTTTTATAACAGGTTAGATGTATATCTTCTTTAGAAACGCCTCTTTCTTTCATAAGCGATGCTGTTTTTGGTACTGCTAAAGGATCACTCACGCCCCAATCTGCAGAACTATCTACAATAATTCTTTCAGAGCCATATTGCTTAACAATATCTACCATTCTTTCATTACCCATTTTAGTGTTCGGGTAAATAGTAAATGCTGCCCAATAACCACGGTCTAAAACATCTTTTACGGTTTCTTCATTGTTATGATCTATAACCACCATAGATGGAGACACGCCATGTTCCTCTAAAACGTCCATACTTTTTATTGTTCCATTTTTTTTATCACGGTGTGGTGTGTGTACCATTATAGGTAGCTTCAACTCTTTAGCTAATTCTATTTGTTGTCTAAAGTATTTATCTTCTGCTTTGGTTTGATCATCGTAACCAATTTCTCCAATAGCAACTACGCCTTCTTTAGAAGCGTATAACGGTAATAAGTCCATGACTTGCTCTGCTAAAGCTTCGTTATTCGCTTCTTTAGAGTTTAAACCAATAGTACAGTAGTGTTTAATTCCAAACTGGGAAGCACGAAACCGTTCCCAATTGACTAGACTATTAAAATAGTCTTGAAAAGAACCGACTGAGGTTCTTGGTTGCCCCATCCAAAATGCGGGTTCTATAACGGCAACTATTCCTGCTGCTCTCATGGCTTCATAATCGTCTGTTGTTCGGGAAACCATGTGAATATGTGGATCTATATATTGCATATATTTAGTCTTTATTAATTATTGTATTGTTTTCCTATCTCAACCCAAATGGTTTTGTATTCTTGTGCATTTGGGTTTACACCTTCTAAAACTGTTTCTGCTGCTTTACGTTCTAAGTCATTGGTAGAAGCTACAGCTTTTTTTAATGTTTCTTGCAGTTCAGGGTTATTATATCCAGACATTAATTGCCATACTTCTGGAGACACTGTTCGCCCAGCAGACCATCTCTCATGTATATAATCGTTGAGCACTAGTGCTAATTTTTGATTATTCCGTTCTAGAAGGTTATATATTTTATATAATGGGCGCCCCATAAAAATAGCTTTTAATACTAATTGATTCCAAGCCTCTTCCGATAAAAAATAAGCTGCATAAGGATTATTTAGTGCAATAGCATCAAAAACATCTGTAACATTGGTTCGTACTCCTTCTTCTGCAAGGGAACTAAAATTTTCCGCATTTTCTAAAAAGAAAAGATTCTTATAAAAATCTACTTGTTCTTTAATACTACAGGTTTCAAAAAGTCTTTTTAATATTGCTTTACTATTTTCCTTAGGTAAATTAACCATAAGTAACGCTCTACAAAGGGACTGTTTATTCCATTTGCTTTCAGAAAAAGAGGGGTATTGTTTTTCTAAATACAATAGTTCTTCAGCATCCCAAACTGTTAAATCGTTCGATATAAAACGAAAAACCAAACTGTAAATGAGGATGAATTGGTTTCCCAACTCATCCGTTTCTATAAGTTGTCTCTTATTAGTAAACCAGTTTACTTCTTCTACTGTTAATTTTTTTAAAACCAGTTCTTGTAACATTCTAATATAATCTTGAGGTTTTATAAACAGGTTTTTACGAATTAAGCGTTGTTAGCTCTTCTACTGTCAAGTCTTCTTTAGCGACATATTCATAGCTTGGTCCTGCAACATATCCTGGGTTATTAGGATCTGGAAGTGCCATTAATTTTAATGCGTACAAACGTAATGCGTACATAGATCCCATAGCGTTATTTAATTTATCTGGTTCTCCATTAAATGTCTCGTGAAGACTGTTTAAAAGATTAGTATAATTATAGTTGAATAAATTACTGCTTAAAAACGCTAAAGAACTAGGTGGATAATTACTTGTTTTAGGGTTTTCTTTCATATTAGGAACTTGACTTGGAAAGAACGGAATCTCTGCTCCTGAGTATGAATAACCTACTTCTGCGCTAGAATCTTCCTCTAACTCTTTACCCATATAGATTTCTTCAAATCTGTAGTAATGTGCTGGCTCATGTTCTCCTGCTGCTTCATCACCATCTTTAATAAAAGGATCTGTTGAAGAGCCTTCTCCTTGATCTACAATTAAATCTATCGCTTTTTTTGCCGAATCTAAATCGGTTACTGGAAACAATTCGTTACTTGGAAACCATTTTGTATTGACTACTTGTCGTTCTGGATCTCCCGTAAAAATAGTGGTACACTCTAATTGTGCTGTAATTTCAAGAACTTCTAATAGAATCTTAATGTATCCATAGTACTCGCCAATAGTTAAATTTTCTTTGTTTTCTAAAGCTTTTGCTTTTTCTTGTAGTTCTGCTTTTAGTGCTTCTAAATTTCCAGAATCCGCTATTTTGACTCTATCCATTAAATGTAATCCTAATTTTATATCTATAGGATCTTCTGGCTCTTCAATAACCATAAACACATTTTTCACTAAGTTTTTAGAGAATTTGGCAATTGGAACTGTCAAACTTCCTTCTACTCCACCAGGAAGAGGCCCAGGGTAATTAGGAACAAAACTTGGTTTATTTAATACAGGTGAACCTCCTATAGCATTTAGTATATTACAGGCAATTGTTAAGTGTAACATCTCTTCTATAACTACAGACTTTATGAGTCCTGCAATTTTTGTGTTTTCGGTATTTGCTAAAGAAAACATTGCTGTTAAATATGGAGGAATTGTAGCATGTTCGAGTTCTACTGCTGTTTGTACAGCGTTTCGTAATGCGTCTATAGAATCTATTTTTATATTTTTAAGTAAAATCATGATGTTAAATTTTGAATTAGTGGTTTGCTTAGGCGTTTACTTCATTTTGTTCTTTCTCTTCTAAAACCTTAGTCAAATAGGTCAAAATCATTTGCTGTTTGTCTTTAGACAAGTCTCTAGTAACAGGCATATAATTAGGATCAGAAACGTCCTTCCCAAAAACAAACTTCAATATTTTTGCATGTTCTTCTACTACTTCTCGTTGGGCTAATTTGAATATTCCTTTAGACATAATAGGATATAAATTAGAAAACAACTGCATCACGGGTTGTAAATCTGCCCATGTTGGGTTTGCTATTATTTTAGGATCTACACTATCGAAAACTAAAACACTTATAAAATTAGATTGGTTACAATTTGCAAAAAAATCACCCTCTAAATTATAGGTAATAGCGTATACTTGACCATCTATGAAATCTCTAGGATTTCCAGGGTCTCCAGCTTCTAATGCCATAGTTGCTATTCCTTTTTCGTTAGTTGTTATAGCTGCGCTAAATTTTAAAGCACTTGTTGGCACTCCTAATGGCGGATTATCTGGTGCTTGTAATAAGGTAACGGTATCAAATCGTGTAGTGACCGATACATTTGCTAGGGGTTTCCCAAATTGAGTAGCGTAAAATTTAACTTCTGCTTTATCTGAAGGATTCATACGATACACATATGTATCTGCAACTACATAATTAGGTTGTTCTTGGAATATTACTGTTGTACTCTCATTTAACCCAAAAACATTAGTTTGAGAAGCAGAGTAATCTAGAATAACTAAGGGATTAGATTGTACCTGTTCGTATTGTTCATCGGTTAAATCGAACGAGCAAATTCCGGATTCTAGTTCATACCATCCTGGAGTATTATAATTTACTTTACCAATGTAGTTATAATCTGGATTACTTGGTGTCCCTGTATTTATAGCCAATACTAAGTTGGCTGTTTCAACAATACCAACACCAGCTTTTGCTATTTTTTCGGCTTTTCCTTCTGCATCAATAATGTCTAAAGGTTTTTCAGGGGCAATTCCGAATTGTAATGAGTTAGAAAAATTCATGACCACTTTTTTAAGTGTATCATCAACAATGGCCATTGCATAGTTTACGGTTGAAACTTGTGGAAATAACTGTCTTCCATTTATATGATGAATAGGCTCCTCTTTAAATGCAGGTCCAATTGTGCCTACCATCCTTCCAATTGTAAATTCTGGAGACATACGATCACTATTATAGCGATCTACTGTAAATTGAATGGATAGCGCATCTTGACTCGTATTTTTTAATTCTTTAAGATATCTTGAATTTGATTTCTCGATATTCCATTCTAAATTCTTTATTATAGATTGATAACTTGCTGTTGCTCCTGCAGACCCCTTTTTATCTGTAGATCTACTAAACCAAAGATTTGTGAATGCCGCAACTTCGTAATCTCCTTTAACATAAGTAGTTTCTCCTTGACCAATACGAACAATTAATCCCCAAATTTCCGAAACTCCTTGTTGCTGCGAATCTAGATCTACCATTTTTCCAGCTACACGACTTTCGGTATCCATGACGCTCATTCCTATAATTGGATCTTCTTTAGGGTCTTTAGTAGTTGTACCATCTAAATAGGTAACACTGTGTATTGTTAAATCTATTAACCTAAAGTTTCCTGTACCATCAGGATTCCACCAGCCATTTGCATTTTTTTCATCTCGGTAGTCTTGATAACTAGGTTGAAAGGTAGCGTTATTAAAGTGGTTTGGATCATTGTTTACGGTTGAAACATCCGACTGAAATTTACCAGAAAACGTCAGTCTTGGTGAGTTTAAATAAGACATATTAAAATTATTGGTTAATTAATAGTTTTAGACAATAGATGTCTATTGTTATTCGATTTTTCTTTAAAATTACTAGGTTACATAATCTAATTCAAGCTTAATTTACATCATATTTTTCACTTAAATCTAATTTTGCAATCTGTTTTATTTTTAATTTAATTTATAAAGATCTTATTCTGTTATAAATTATCCTAGGGTATAAATACCTGTTTTTATTAAGATAGTGCATTCTATTTATACTTGTAGCAATATGAATGATTAGAAATTGAAGACTTCTTTTATCAAATCATATAATTTTGAAGACAAAGAAAAACCCGAAAAACTTATGTAAGCTTTTCGGGTTTTATTTAATATACTTTTTGTGAATCTGTTCTCGATACGATTTCTCATGTCTTCAAAATCACTCGAACTGACGTCTCTTCAATTCTTAATCTACATTGTCATGTAAAAACGAGTTATTGTTACGTAATTGTATTTCGTCGTTATCATCGACTCCCAAACTTGTTCTAGAGGCATTAATTTCTGAAGAGTGTTGTGCTTCTTCTAAATTTAAACCTTGTCTCTTGTACGCAGGAATCTTTTCAATATCATCAATTTTAGAGTTATTGAATTTATGATTAAACGTTTTCATTTTTTGTCTACGTGTATCTGCTCTTTCTTTTAAGATATCAGATATAGAGCTATTCATTGGATCTAAATCACCACCTGCAGTTGGTTTTTCTTCAACTTCTGCCGTTTCTTCTTCAACCACTTTTTTCTCAAAAACAACATCTATTTCTTCTACTGCTTTAGGCTCTTCTACAATAGCTTCTTTTTTAGGATTCATTGCTGAATCTACCTCTATATAATCGTCTAATTCTAATGTATGACGTATTTCTCCTGTTTCAGAAACTGTTGCTGCTGGTTTTACTTCTTCAGCATCTGTAACTTCTATGTTTTTAATTTCACTTGTTAAATCGTGAACAATTGTTTCTTCTTGCTCTACTACTACTTCAATAGAAGGTTCGCTTAAAGGCATATCGAAGGTTAACGTAATTTGCTGCTCATTTTCGTCTTCAATCTCTTCTGTAGGTGTTACAGCTTCAACTGCTGGCTCAGTAGATGTGATTATAAAATCGTCTTCGTCTGTAAAATCAGCTAATACTTCATCGTAAACAACATCGATATTTTTAATAACTTCAGATGTTGGTATTAATCCTAACTCTTCAAAAGTAACAGGTTTTTGCTTGTTAATTTGATCCATTTCAAATTTACTAAGCGCATCTTCTGGTGGTGCTTCTACATCTAAAGTATGCTTTACTATTGGTGGCGCTACTTTTTTAGGTTGCTCTTCTACTTTAGGTTCTGGTGGTGTTACTACAGCATCCTTAGTTGTACTTAAGTTTTGCGCTATAGTTTGTTCGTCTTCTAATGCATGAATTACTTTTTTAGTTTCTGTATTAGAGATTTCATCTTGCTGCTCTATATTAAAACCTGTTGCGATAATGGTTACAGCAATAGATTCTTCTAACGATTCATCTTCACCAACCCCCATAATAATATTTGCACCATGTCCTGCTTCGTTTTGTATATGATCATTGATTTCTCCTATCTCATCAATAGTGATTTCTTGTGATCCAGAAACGATAAGTAATAATACATTTTTAGCTCCTGTAATTTTATTATCGTTTAATAACGGAGAGTCTAATGCTTTTGTAATAGCTTCGTGTGCTCTATTTTGTCCTGATGCTGTAGACGATCCCATAATAGCTGTTCCACTATTACTTAATACCGTTTTAGCATCACGTAAATCAATGTTTTGTGTGTAATGGTGTGTTATTACTTCTGCAATACCTCTAGAGGCTGTAGATAGAACTTCGTCTGCCTTAGAGAATCCAGCTTTAAAGCCAAGATTACCATAAACTTCACGTAATTTATTGTTATTTATTACTATTAAAGAGTCTACTTCTGCTCTTAATTTTTCAATTCCTTTTTGGGCTTGCTCGTTACGCATTTTTCCTTCAAACTGAAACGGCATCGTTACAATACCTACAGTAAGAATTTCCATTTCTCTTGCCATTTTAGCAATAATAGGTGCTGCTCCTGTACCAGTTCCACCTCCCATTCCTGCTGTAATAAATACCATTTTGGTATTAGAACCTAGCATGTTTCTTATCTCTTCGTAACTTTCTACTGCCGATTGCTCTCCTACATCTGGATTTGCTCCTGCTCCTAATCCTTCGGTTAAGTTAACGCCTAACTGTATTTTATTAGGCACGCCACTATTTTGTAGCGCTTGCGCATCTGTATTACAGATTACAAAATCTACTCCCTTTATCCCTTGTTGAAACATGTGGTTAATAGCGTTACTACCACCGCCTCCAACACCAATAACTTTAATGACATTTGACTGGTTCTTTGGTAAATCAAATGAAATGCTTTCGAATTCCTTGTTGCTCATAAATTCTTCTTTACTGGATCTATTCTTTTTATTCTTTATTATAATTTCTATTCCGCGTTATCTAAAAAATCTTTAACGCGTTCTGTTAAGGCATCTAAAAATGATCGTTTCTGTTTTTTAGGTGCTTCAACTACTGGTTCGTCTTCTACATGGTCTTCTACTACTTCTGGTTCGTTTTCAATTGGCGCTTCTTCTACAATTGTTTCTGCTTTTTGGCGCTCTTGTCTTTTTAAACCATCCATAACTAAACCTACTGCTGTTGCAAATAACGGACTTGTTATTGTGTCGTCGCTATTGCCTGCTAAATGCTCGTTTGGATACCCAATACGTGTATCCATTCCTGTTATGTATTCTACTAATTGCTTTAAATGTTTTAACTGGCTTCCTCCTCCTGTTAATACAATTCCGGCTATTAGTTTCTTTTTTTGTTCTTCGTGCCCGTAGTTTTTAATTTCTACATACACTTGCTCTATAATTTCCACAACTCTTGCGTGGATAATTTTAGATAGATTTTTAAGCGTTATTTCTTTAGGATCCCTACCTCTTAATCCTGGTATAGATACTATTTCGTTGTCTTTATTTTCTCCTGGCCATGCAGAACCAAACTTAATTTTTAGTAGTTCGGCTTGCTTTTCTATAATAGAACAGCCTTCTTTTATGTCTTCTGTAATTACATTTCCTCCAAAAGGAATCACTGCTGTATGGCGGATAATCCCATCTCTAAAAATGGCTAAATCTGTTGTACCTCCTCCTATATCTATTAAAGCAACTCCGGCTTCTTTTTCTTCTTGGCTTAATACTGCATTTGCAGAAGCTAAAGGTTCTAAGGTGATGCCTTCTAAATCTAATCCAGCACTTTTTACACAACGCCCAATATTTCTAATAGACGATACTTGCCCAACAACAACATGAAAGTTTGCTTCTAAACGGCCACCATACATTCCTATTGGTTCTTTAATCTCTCCTTGCCCGTCGATTTTATATTCTTGTGGTAATACGTGAATAATCTCTTCTCCCGGTAACATTACCAATTTATGCACTTGATTAATTAAGCGCTCTATATCGTCATCGTCTATAACCGTTTCTGAATTTGGTCTTGTTATGTAATCGCTATGTTGTAAACTGCGAATGTGTTGCCCTGCAATACCAACAGTTACAGCTTCAATTTTTGCAGCTGCTGCAGCTTCTGCTTCTTGTATGGCTAATTGTATAGATTGTATAGTTTGCGTAATATTATTTACAACACCACGGTGCACACCTAAGCTTTTAGATTTACCAATACCTAAAATCTCGACTTTATTATACTCATTTTTACGACCAATCATAGCCACAATTTTTGTGGTTCCTATGTCTAATCCAACTGCTATATTATGCTCCATAACTTATACTTTGGTACATACAACTTGGTTTTCAAATTGCAAATTCACTTTGCTATACTTGTTTAGCGTTTTATCTTTTATTGCTTTTTGATAAAACGCTTTTAGGTTATTAATTTTTTTGTCTAAATGTTTAAGTTGCCCCAATTGTACTTTGAATTGACATTGACGCAATTTTAAATAAATAGAATTATCTGCATTCTGATGAATCTCAACAACGTTAGTTTTTAAGAATTCATCATTATATATTTTGTTAGCAATTGTAAAAACATTTGCTAACTTTTTTTTATTTATTTCACCAGTAACTAATGGTACGCGTTCTGTATAGTTTTTAGACAACGGCATAAAACCACCTTGACTGTCAACATAATACGCACGAGCATTACTTACTCTTGCTATAGGTTTTTTTTGTTTAATCCGTGCTGAAAATGCTCCATTTACACCTACAAAAACTTCAGCGGATTCTATCATTGGGTTAGCGTTTAGGGACGCCTCTAGATTATTCAAATCTAAAGTTTCTTTGCGCACACTCGTAGCTCCTTGTTGATTTTGTATTAACAATTTACTAACAGCCTCGTGCGTTATAAAAAGATTCTGTTCTCCTAAAAACTCAATTGTAGGCGTATCTACTTTTCTATCGTTATTTCTAACTGTTGCAAATGCGTATAGAAACACTGTTACAGCACATAACCCAATCATTTTTATGTAGTTCCAGTTAATCTTCATTTAACAACAATTGTTTAATCTGTTTTACCTCTACACCAATATCTCCTGCTCCAATAGTAAGGATAATTCTTGCATTGCTTTCTTTTATTTTAGAGGCTATTTCTCTCTTTTCTATTAGTGCTTTTTTAGGGTTACTTATTTGTTGTAACAACCCCTTAGATGTTACACCTTCTATTGGTAATTCTCTTGCTGGATAGATATCTAATAAGAGAATTTCATCGAATTGCGATAAGCTTTTTGCAAATCCATCTGCAAAATCTCTTGTTCTTGAAAATAAATGCGGTTGAAATATAGCTAACACTTTATCTTCTGGATACATTTCTCTAACCGCTTGATGTACTGCATTAATTTCTTCTGGATGATGCGCATAATCGTCTATATACACTAAAGCATCGCTTTTAATTTGATAAGTAAATCTACGCTTAACACCTTTGTAAGTTGCTAAAGCCTTAACGAGCTGTTGGTGGGGCGCACCGTATTCTACAGCCATCGCCAAGGCTATTAATGCATTCGACAAATTGTGTCTACCAGGTAGGTTAAATTGAACTTGTTTTAGTACCGTTTTTGGTGTTTTTACATCAAAAATATAAGTACCGTTTTGTATTGTTATATTCTGAACCGTATAATCTGAATCGTCTTCTATACCATAAGTAATACCTTCTAGCGGTAATCCGTTTTTAATAAACAATTTCCCGTTTGGTTTAAGTTTTTTTGAAAAGTCTTTGAATGTTTTCGTTAACTCTGAAGCATCTCCATAAATATCTAAATGATCTGCATCCATTGAAGTAATGCAAGCTAAATCTGGAGATAATGTTAAAAATGAACGATCAAATTCATCAGCTTCTACCACACTAACTTCTGTTCCGTTTTGTATAAGGTTAGAGTTATAGTTTTCACTTATCCCTCCTAAAAAGGCTGTTAATGGCACATTACATTCGTGTAATAAATGCCCTAAAATACTTGTTGTCGTTGTTTTACCATGCGTTCCAGCTACTGCCAAACAAAATGTATTTTTAGTAATTGCTCCTAAAATTTCAGAACGTTTTAAAACCTCGTATCTATTATTTCTAAAATAAGCTAACTCTTTATGGTCTTTCGGAATTGCTGGCGTGTATACTACTAACGTTGTTTCAGGATTTAAAAAACGCATACCTACATTCGCCACAGAATCTTCAAAATGAACTGCAATACCTAAATCTACCAACGCATCTGTTATCTCCGTTTGCGTTTTATCGTAACCAGCTACATTTTTACCATTAGCTTTAAAGTAGCGTGCTATAGCACTCATACCTATACCGCCAATGCCTACAAAATAGATGTTATGTATATTATTTAAGTTCATATTACAGCTTGGCTGTTGTTTATTTTTTATTTAGAAGTTTCTCAACTTCGTCTGCTATTTCTTTTGTTGCATTCACTAATGCTAATTCTTTTATATTTCTACTCAATTGTTCTTGTCTTTCCGTAGAAGCTATGAGTTGCGAAAATTTGTTTTTAAAGTCTACTTCCAAATCTTCTTGCGCTATTAACAATGCCGCATCTTTCTCTACAACTGCTTTTGCATTTTTGGTTTGGTGATCTTCTGCTACATACGGTGAAGGCACAAAAACAACTGGTTTTCCTACAATACATAATTCTGAAACAGATCCTGCCCCTGCTCTCGATATAATAAAATCGGCAGCAGCATAAGCGCAATTCATTTTATTTATAAACGCGTGTACCTGTACATGTTTAGTATTACTATAAATTTTATATTGATCGTAATACAACTTACCACATTGCCAGATAATTTGAAGGTTCTGCATCTGCAGAAAGTCTAACTCTCGTTCTAATAATTCATTAATCGCTTTAGCTCCTAAACTCCCTCCTAACACCAAAAGTGTTTGCTTACCTTCCACAAGACCAAACTCTTTAACTGCTTCTGTTTTAGAGTTATTAATTTGTAGCAAATCTTGACGTACAGGGTTTCCTGTTTTTATAATTTTATCTTTTGGAAAAAAACGTTCTAACCCATCATAAGCCACACAAATTTTCTTTGCTTTTTTAGCTAATAATTTATTCGTTATTCCCGGGTACGAGTTTTGCTCCTGTATTAGTGTTGGTATTCCTTTTGATGCTGCCACCTGTAATAATGGTCCACTTGCAAATCCTCCAGTTCCGATTACTATATCTGGCTTAAATTGATTGACAATTTTTCTTGCATTCCATAAGCTATTTATAAGCTTAAATGGAAACATTAAATTAGCAAATGTTAACTTTCGTTGTATCCCTGTAATCCACAAGCCTTTTATATTATAACCTGCTTGTGGCACTTTCTCCATCTCCATTCTATCTTTTGCTCCTACAAATAGAAATGTGGCTTCTGGGAAACGTGATTTTAATTCGTTAGCAATTGCTATAGCTGGATAGATGTGTCCACCAGTTCCTCCACCGGATAATATAATTTTATATGTTTTGTCTTTACTACTCACTTTTATTTGTTTCTAGGCTATTCTTGCTTAGTGAATCATTTTCTTTTTTAAATTTCTCTTTATAAACACTTCGACAAGCTTAGTGCGACATATTCATTTAACTTTAAATACTTATAACTTCAATATTATAATTCTTAACCTTTTATTCTAATCACTTCGACTGCGCTCAGTATGACATCGTACTCTAACTTTTAACTTTAATACTTACAACTCCATGTACTTTTCACTTATATCGTTTCCGATAGAATTTCTAACGGGTTTACTTCTTCCTCTTTATGCTCTTCTTCTTTTTTTATTTCTTCTCGTTTAGAACTTACACTTAGTATTATCCCTATAGCTAAACAGGTCATCCAAATAGAAGTTCCTCCACTACTTATTAATGGTAATGTTTGCCCAGTAACAGGGAACAACTCTACTGCAACAGCCATATTAATCATGGCCTGAAACACAATAGGCAAACCAACACCTAATGCTAAGAGTTTTCCAAACATCGTGTCTGACTTCTGCGAGACAATAACAATCCGAAACAATAGCCACATATATAATACCATTAAAAACAAGCCTCCTATTAGCCCATATTCTTCTATAATTATGGCGAATATAAAATCGGAAGACGATTGTGGTAAAAAGTTTTTCTGTGTACTTTTCCCTGGCCCAACTCCTGTTAATTCTCCTGATGCTATCGCTATTTTAGCTTTTTCTATCTGATAATCTGCCTCTGTATCTTCTCCATTAGCATAATTTATAATCCTATTCTCCCAAGTTGTTACTTTTACATGCAAGGCTCCTGTTGATAGTTTTGCAATCATTACAAAAAACACCAATCCAACTAATCCTGCAGCAAATATCATCCCTAAATACCGTACTGGATACCCTCCTAAAAACATAAGCACTACTACCATTAAAAATATAATTGCGGTAGTTGAAAAATTAGAGGGTAATATTAGTGCTAGTATAGCAAATACAGGAACCCAAAGCGGCAAAATAGACTCTTTAAATGTGATTTTTTTATCTTTTATTTTTGAAAGATACCTTGCTACGTATACCATTAACACTACTGAAGCTAATGTTGATGTTTGAAACGACATCCCCACTATTGGAATTCTAATCCAACGACTTGCACTTGCACCACCAATAGTTGTTCCTTGCATTATTGTTAGTACCAAAAGCACAAAAACTATAGGTATCATTATCATAGACAAACCTCTAAAATAGCGATAGGGCACTTTATGCACACCGTACATTATAGTAAACCCTAAAAACAAATGCATAAAATGTTTTACAAAAAATGAAAAGGTATTTGTGCTTTCTCCTACATACGCTAAATTACTTGCAGCACTATATACTGGTAAAAATGAGAATATTGCAAGCAGTGCCGCAATAGCCCATATTAACCGATCTCCTTTTATGTTTTTAAATACTTGTTGCATTCTATTTGTCCTTTTTTTGGACTGTACTCTTTTTATATTTTACCTAAACTCATTTGTATGTTAAAAATGAGCTTCGCTATTTTTTGTAAAACCATCCGAGTTTTTCATTTTGAAAAACACACCTTCCTTTTTTAAAGGAAGGAACTGGCTCCTATTTTACTACTTACAATCAAAGTCTATTTTAATACTCTAATCTCAATTTTATGTTTGTTTTTGACTCCTTCTTTTGCAGGAATAACTAACGTTTTCTTTTAACATCATCAATCGTTAATCGAAAATCTACAATCAAAAATCTTTACAGATTTCTCACTGCGTCTTTAAATTGACGCCCTCTATCTTCGTAATTTTCGAATAAATCGAAACTTGCACATGCTGGCGACAACAACACATTGTCTCCCGCTTCTGCTATTTTGTAAGCAATTTTCACTGCCTCTTTCATAAACTGTGTTTCAACAATAACATCAACCATACTCCCAAAGTTTTCCATAAGCTTTTCATTGTCTATGCCCAAACAAATGATTGCTTTTACTTTTTCGTTTACAAAAGAGAATAACTCTGTGTAATCGTTTCCTTTATCTGTTCCTCCAACTATCCATACCGTTGGTGCTTCCATACTTTCTAATGCGTAGTATGTTGCATTAACGTTGGTTGCTTTAGAATCGTTTATATACTGTACTTTATTTATTTTAAGCACTTGTTCTAAACGGTGTTCTACGCCATGAAAATTTTCTAAACTCTCACGTATAGTTTGCTTTCTTATTTTCAATAAATGCGACACTGTTGATGCAGCCATAGCATTTTTAATATTGTGCTTCCCTTCTAAAGCTAGGTTTTTTGTTGGCATAATTATATTGTTATTATCTATTGTTGTTATTATATTTTCATCTTTTAAATACGCTCCGTTTTCTATTGTCTTTGTTAATGAAAAAGGTAATAGCGTAGCTTCTATTGTATTGTTTTTTAACCAATCGATTATAACTTCGTCGTCTGCATCGTATATTAAATAATCTTCTTTTGTTTGATTTAATGCAATTCTAAATTTAGAATTGATGTAATTTTCAAACTTATAATCGTAGCGATCTAAATGATCGGGCGTTATATTGGTTAATACTGCGATATTTGGCTTAAAATCTACTATTCCATCTAATTGAAAACTACTAATTTCTAATACATAGTTTTCAAAATCTTCTTCTAAAACTTGCTTAGCAAAACTATCACCTATGTTGCCAGCTAACCCCACGTTTAATTCTTGTTTTAAAACATGATGTGTTAACGATGCAGTTGTTGTTTTACCATTACTCCCTGTTATTCCAACTATGGTTGCATTGGTATATTTTGAAGCAAACTCTATTTCAGAGATTACTGGAATCCCTTTTTCTACTAACTTTTTTACTAAAGCAACTTTATCAGGTATTCCAGGGCTTTTCATTACAACATTTGCATTTAGAATTTTAGTTTCTGTATGCTGTTGCTCCTCCCACTGAATAGCGTTATTTATAAGAACGTTTTTATACTTTTCTTTTATTTTTCCTTTATCTGAAACAAACACATCATAGCCTTTAGCCAGACCTAAAAGCGCCGTACCTACACCGCTTTCTCCGCTACCCAGTATTACTAATCTTTGTTTCTTCAATTTTCTTTTACTTTTCTTTTTGAATAAGCTTCGCTATTCTTTGTAAACCATCCGAGTTTTTCTTTCTGAAAAACTCACCTTCCTTTTTTTAAAGGAAGGAACTAATACTCTTTTAAATTTTTACTTCAATTTTTATATTCAAATAGTCTTCGACTGCGCTCAGACTGACATTTTTTTATCTAAGTTTCAAGGTTACTATTGACAGTATCGCTAGAAAAATACCGACAATCCAAAATCGTGTTACTATTTTACTTTCGTGATATCCTGATTTTTGATAATGGTGATGTAATGGCGACATTTTGAAAATACGTCGTCCTTCTCCATATTTTTTTCGGGTATATTTAAACCAACTTACTTGCATGATTACAGATAGTGACTCGGCAAAGAAAATTCCACACAGTACTGGAATTAATAATTCCTTTCTAACAGCTATAGCTATTACTGCTATAATTCCTCCTATAGTTAAGCTACCTGTATCTCCCATAAATACTTGCGCTGGGTAAGTATTATACCAAAGAAAGCCAATAAGCGCTCCCGCAAATGCAGCAATAAACACAACTAATTCTCCAAGCCGGGGTATAAACATGACATTGAGATAATCTGAAAAATTGATATTTCCAGCAACAAAGGCAAAAATAGCTAACGCAAAAACTATTATTGCAGAACTTCCTGCTGCCAAACCATCGATTCCATCTGTTAAATTTGCTCCATTAGACACTGCTGTTACTATAAAAATAACCACTGGTATAAAAATTAACCAAGCATACTTAGCGTAATCATCCCCTAACCATGTTATTAAATCTGCATAATCGAATTCGTTATTTTTAACAAATGGTATCGTTGTTTTTGTTGATTTTTCTTCTGGTCTAATTTGTTTTTCAGCATCTCCATTACTTACAGTCTGCACTATAGCAGTTTCAGATTGCACAACATCTTGTTTTATCGTTACATCTGGATGGAAATACATAATTGCTCCTACAAAAATCCCAAGCCCAACTTGACCTAGCACTTTAAACTTACCACTTAAACCTCCTTTATCTTTTTTAAATACTTTTATGTAATCGTCTGTAAACCCCACTAAGCCCATCCAAAGCGTTGTTACTATTAACATAATAACATAGATATTGTCTAGTTTAGCAACTAACAATACAGGAACGAGGGTTGCTAGAATAATAATAATCCCACCCATTGTTGGTGTTCCGGCTTTCTCCATTTGCCCGTCTAGCCCTAAGTCTCTAACAGATTCCCCTACTTGTTTCTTTTGTAAATATGTAATGATTTTTTTACCAAATATGGTAGAAAACAATAGTGACAGAATGATAGCCAATGCAGCTCTAAATGTGATAAATTGAAACACACTTGCTCCTGTTAACTGGTATTGTTTTTCTAAATATTCGAATAAGTAGTATAACATATTATTATTTTTCTAGTTGGTTTAAAAGTGTTTCTACTGTTTTATAATCATCAAAATCGAAACGCTCTCCTTTTATTTCTTGATAGGTTTCATGTCCTTTTCCTGCTATTAAAATGATATCTCCTGGCTGCGCCATTTGACACGCTGTTTTAATAGCTTGTTTTCTATCGGTTATAGACAATACTTTTTTAAAGTGTTGTGGCTCTACTCCTTTTTCTATAGCTTCTATTATTGTCTCTGGCGGTTCACTTCTTGGGTTATCACTTGTAAAAACAACCTTAGTACTTAAGGCAGATGCAATATGCCCCATTTTAGGCCGCTTTGTTGTATCCCTATCACCTCCACAACCTACAACTGTTATTAATTCTTCGTTTTTAGTACGAATACTATTTATTGTCTCTAATACATTTTTAAGCGCATCTGGTGTGTGTGCATAATCTACTATTGCTGTGATTTTTTGTTTAGAGATTAAGTATTGAAAACGTCCGCTTACGCTTTCTAGTTCACTTATTAATCTTAAAATCTCTTGTTTTTCTAAGCCTAACAATTCTGCTGTTGCAAAAATGGCTAGCACATTATAGGCGTTAAAATTACCTATCAATCTTGTCCAAACTTCACTATCATTAAGTTTTAATAACAGACCTCCAAATTGATTTTCTAAAATTTGTGCTTTATAATCAGCATAGCTTTTAAGGGCATACTTGTACTGCTTTGCTTTTGTATTTTGAAGCATGATACTTCCATTTTTATCATCTCCATTTGTTAATGCAAAAGCGTTTTTACTTAAGCTGTCGAAAAACGATTTTTTAACGTCTCTATATTCTGCAAATGTATCGTGATAGTCTAAATGATCATGCGTTAGGTTTGTAAAAATCCCACCTTCAAAATGCAAGCCTTCTGTTCTTTTTTGATGAATACCATGCGAGCTCACTTCCATAAAACAAAACTCTACACCTTCGCTATTCATTTCTTTTAAATAACGATTTATGGTTAACGAATCTGGTGTTGTATGTGTAGCTTTATAATCTTTATCATCTACTTTTATAACTACTGTAGATAATAACCCAACTTTATAACCTGCATTTTTAAATAGCTGATATAACAGTGTTGCTATCGTTGTTTTCCCATTGGTTCCTGTAACACCTACTAATTTTAAGTTTTCTGAAGGGTTTCCGTAATAGTTAGCTGCCATTATTGCTAATGCTACACTAGAATTAGTTACTTCTAAATAAGTCACCCCTTCTATTGTAATTTCTGGCAAGGTTTCACATACAATTGCAACTGCTCCTTGTTCTATAGCCCCTTCAATGTAACGATGTCCATCTGTAGCACTTCCTTTTATAGCAACAAACACATCGTTCTCTTTAACTTCTCTAGAGTTAAATTGAATAGTATTTACTTGCACATCTGTGCTACCAATTACAATATTGATACTTACTTTATATAATATGTCTTTTAAAGAATTCACGATACTTCTAAAACAATGGTTTGATTTTTCTTTACTTTTTGTCCTTTAGGAATAGATTGCGATTTCACCGTTCCTGTTCCTTTTAATGTCACTTTTAACCCCATATTTTCACATAATGCAACTGCATCCATAACTGGCAACCCTGTTATGTTTGGCATAATGGTTAAATAGGTATTGGATACATCGTAATAGTTTTGATACTCTTTTTCTACTGAAGCGTTTTGCACTTCTAAAGATTCTATTTCATCTATTATTGGTGTATCTGTAAATATTTTTTGTGCTATTTTTTTGAATACTGGCCCAGAAACGTCTGCTCCATATATTCCTTTTTTAGCACTTGGCTTATGAATAACTACAATACAGGAATACTTAGGATTTTCTACCGGAAAGTAGCCTGCAAAAGAAGAAATGTATTTTTTATTTTTCTTCCATTCTTCAAAATTGCTATAATCTGTTCTAGCGGTTCCTGTTTTTCCAGCCATGGAGAAGTATTTAGAATACAACTTTCTCCCTGTTCCTTTTATCACGACGTTTTCAAGCATTTTCTGCGCAGCTTTAATCGTTTCTTTAGAACAGATTTGACGATTAATCACTTCCTTTTTAAAGGTTTCAATTTCCTTATCTAAATCTTTTACTTCTCTTATAAAATGCGGTTTTACCATTTCACCATCGTTTGCTACTGCATTATAAAACGTTAAGGTTTGTAATGGTGTCATTTTTAAATTATACCCATAAGCCATAGATGGCAGTGCATTACGACTCCAGTTATCGTCTCCAGGTCTTGGTATATTTGGTTTTCCTTCTCCTACTATAGGCAAATCTAGTACCTCATTAAGCCCCCAAGAGTCTAACCTTTTAATAAACTTCATTGGTTTCTTAGAATAATGCTCGTCTACTATAGTTGCTAAACCGATATTTGAAGACAACTCGAATGTTCTTGCCGCAGAAACCTTTCCATGCCCTCTCGTATCTGTTATTGTTCTTCCATAAAATCGTTTAGACCCGTTTCCTGTATTTATTACTGTCGCTGTGTCTATAACTTTATCTTCTAACGCAGCCATAATAGCCATAAGTTTAAAGGTTGATCCTGGCTCATGCGATTCTCCTACGGCGTAGTTTAATTTTTCGTAATAGTTTCCTTTAGAGGTTCTTCCTAAATTAGATATTGCTCTTATTTCTCCTGTTTTTACTTCCATTACTATAACCGAACCGTGCTCGGCTTCATAAATTTCCAGTTGCTCTAATAAAGCATGGTGCGCTATATCTTGTATATTAACATCGATAGTAGTATACACATCGTAGCCATCTTGCGGTTCTACTTCATTTGCATCTCTAATTGGTTTCCACTGGCCTTTTCCAATTTTTTGTTTTAAGCGGTGTCCATTTTTACCTCTTAAATACTTTACTCCAAAGGCCCCATCTATTCCTGGTCGTGTTACATTACCTTTATCGTCTATTCGCTCGTAACCTATAGTTCGCTGTGCGATACCTCCCATTGGGTGTTCTCGTTTTGTATTTTGTTCTACGATTAACCCACCTTTGTAAGCGCCAAGATTTAACATTGGAAAATTACGCAGACGTATATAATCTGAATACCCAATATCTCTAGCCAATAAATAGTACCTGTTTTTATTAGCTCTTGCTTTTCGTAATGCTTGTTGATAATAGCTTGAACTTTTACCTTTATATTTTGCTAAAGAATCACTTAAGGGTTTTATATATTTTTCGAATGTTTTTTGGGTTGGTGTTAGCGCATCTATTCGTACATCATACTTTGGTATAGAGGTTGCCAATAGGTTTCCATTTACGGAATACACGTTACCTCTGTTTGCAGGTATTGGTATACGGTCTACTGTTCTTTTCTCCGCTAAATCCCTGTATTTATCTCCATTTATATACTGAATACTTAGGAGTTTAAAAACCACAGCTAGCCCGAAGATGAACATACATCCTGCTACAAAATACAATCGGTTTAATATGTTCGTTTCGTTTGTTGCCACGATAGAACTTAATTTTGTTGTGGTTTAACTTTTATTTTTTGAGGTGGCACCTCTGAGGTTTTCAAACCTTTTTCTTTCATTTTTTTTGTGACTACGGATTGCTTTTTCATTTCCATCAACTTCCCTCGTCCATCTATAAATGCAGACCGCAGCTCTTTAGCCTGATTACTTAGCCTTGCTATTTCGTGCACTTTTTTGTCTGCACTATGCGAACTAGCAATCATTACTATAGCTAATACAGAAATAAAGAGTATCATTCTCCAATTCTTAAAAGAGTCGTCGCTTACTAAAAACGTTCCTCGTAATATGCTATATATATTCTTTTTCATCTCATATTCCTGCAAAGACAGGAATCTCTTTTTTTAAACTACTTTAACACTTTCAACAACTTCTCGATACAATTTGCTAGTTTCTCACAAATTACTAGAAGTGACGTTTTCTTTATTTTAATGTGCCTTTTAAGAAGTGTAAAATATATTCTATGCTTTTTCGGCAATACGTAATTTTGCGCTTCTTGCTCTATTATTTTCTTTTATCTCTTCTTTACTTGGAATAATTAATTTCCCCACTTTTTTAAGTGGCACTTCATAATTCCCAAACACATCTCTTTCCGGCTCCCCTTCAAACAATCCATTTCTTATAAATCGCTTTACCAACCTATCTTCTAACGAATGATAGCTTATAAAACTTAATCGCCCTCCTTCATTTAAAAGTTCTGGCGTTTGTTGTAAAAATTCTTTTAACACTTCTATTTCTTGATTCACTTCTATTCGAATAGCTTGATAGATTTGTGCTAGTATTTTATTTTCATGCTTTGGCGACAAAAACTTTTTTAATGTTGTTTTTAATTGTTCGCTTGTTATTATTTGCGCTTCTTTTCTTGCTTCTACTATTAAACGCGCCATTGCTGGCGCCGCTCTTAGCTCTCCGTATTGCAACAGCACTTGTTTTATTTGCGCTTCTTCATATTCATTTATAACATGGTATGCAGACAATTCATTGTTTTGATTCATTCGCATATCTAAATCGGCTTCAAATCGCGTAGAGAATCCACGTTCTGCTACATCGAATTGATGTGAAGACACTCCAAAATCCGCCAATACTCCATCTACTTTTTTTGCGCCATGAAATCTTAAAAACCGCTTGATGTATCTAAAATTTTCATGTATTAATGTAAAACGCTCATCATCGATTGTATTTTCTAACGCATCTGCATCTTGATCGAATGCGAACAGTTTTCCATTTGGACCGAGACGTTTTAATATTTCTCGACTATGTCCGCCGCCACCAAAAGTAACATCAACGTACACGCCGTCTTCTTTTATATTTAAACCATCTACGGTTTCTTTTAATAATACTGGATTATGATATTCCATCTACTTCATCGTCTTGACCCATAACTTCTTCTGCTAAATCTGCAAAATCTACAGTTGCATCGTCTATGGCTTGTTCATACTTATCTTTATCCCATATTTCAACAATATTAATTGCCGAAGAGACTACAATATTTTTCGAAATGTCTGCAAACACTACTAAATCTTTTGGCACTAACAATCTTCCATTACTATCTACTTCAACCATTTTTACTCCTGCAGTAAAACGACGAATAAAATCGTTGTTCTTTTTCTTAAAACGATTTAGTTTATTCATCTTCTGCATTAATTGCTCCCACTCTTGCATAGGATACAATTCTAAACATTGCTGAAAAACTGCTCTTTTCAAAACAAAACCATTTTGCAACACAGGAGCCAGCTGTTTTTTAAGCGCAGCAGGTAGCATTAGCCGTCCTTTGGCATCTGCTTTACATTCGTATGTTCCTATTAATGAGTTCAAAACGATTTAACTTGGAGTCAGTCTTTTAAGATTCAAATATATTGAAAAAATTACCACATTTTACCACATTTTACCACTTTGTTAATAACTATTACTTAAATCGCTTTTATTATAGAGATATACAACTGCCCTAAACCCCTTTAAACACTATATATCAGACTTTTAATACGAGGAAAACCTGACACATCTTTTAATTTTGTCTTTCGTTTTTTGTTTTACTCAATTAACTCTATAGAGATTATGTTATTTTTTTGATTGAATTACCTATATTTGCTTTTAACGAATCGACTAACGTTTAATGACGCATACTTTAAAAAAAGAAGGAAAATTTAACTATATAGAAGTTGGAGAAGGCACACCTATTATTGTGCTTCACGGACTTATGGGAGGGTTAAGTAATTTTGATAGTGTTACTTCACATTTTAGTGAAAACGGATATAAAGTTATCATCCCTGAACTTCCTGTTTACACGATGTCTTTAATTAAGACTAATGTAAAAGCGTTTGCAAAATACCTTAATGAATTTATTGAATTTAAGGGTTTAAAAGATGTCGTTTTACTTGGTAATTCTCTTGGTGGACACATTGGTTTATACCATACAAAATCTCACCCCGAAACTGTAAAAGCTTTAGTTATTACTGGAAGTTCTGGTTTATACGAAAGTGCAATGGGTGGTGGTTACACTAAAAGAAGAGATTACGAGGTTATTAAAAAGAAAGCACAAGAGGTTTTTTATGACCCTGCTGTTGCTACAAAAGCCGTCGTTGATGAAGTTTACGAAACTGTTAACGACAGAAACAAGCTTATAAAAACATTAGCTATTGCCAAAAGTGCTATTAGACACAATATGGCCGGAGATTTACCAAACATGACTACTCCCGTATGTATTATTTGGGGTAAAAATGATATTGTTACACCTCCTGATGTTGCAAATGAGTTTAACGCTTTACTTCCTGATTCTGATTTGTTTTGGATTGATAAATGTGGACATGCTGCTATGATGGAGCATCCTGATACTTTTAATCAAATTTTATTTGATTGGTTACAGAAGCGAGGCTTTTAATAGAACTTAATTAACTCTTATAAAACTTAACACCTATACTTTTACTAAAAAGGGATTCTACTACATTCTAACTTACATAGATAATTTTATTACTTTTGCGCTATTAAAGTGATATTAACAAAATCCTCGACTTGTCGGGAACAAAATAAAGATTTCCGCCTTCGCGGAAACGCTACGCGATGAAAATTAAATCTGCTGAATTTGTATTGAGTAATTCCGATGTGGCAAAGTGCCCAAAAGGGATGATTCCTGAATATGCTTTTATAGGACGAAGTAATGTAGGAAAGTCTTCGCTTATAAATATGTTAACGAGCAGAAAAAGTTTAGCAAAAACGTCTGGTCGCCCAGGAAAAACGCAGCTTATTAACCACTTTATTATTAATAAAGAATGGTTTTTAGTGGATTTACCGGGATATGGTTATGCACGTGTATCTAAAACGACTAAAAAGGTCTTTCAAAAGTTTATTACACAATATTTTGAACAACGACAGCAATTAGTTTCTGCTTTTGTTTTGGTAGATATTCGTCACAAACCACAGCCTATAGATTTAGAATTCATGCAGTATTTAGGCGAAGGAGGCATTCCGTTTTCTATTATTTTCACTAAAGCTGATAAACTAAAACCTAAAGCGATAGATAATCATGTAGATGCTTACAAAGCTATTCTTTTAGAGACTTGGGAAGCAATGCCTAAATACTTTGTTACCTCTAGTTCCAAAAGTATTGGCAAAGATGACGTATTGAAGTATATTGATGATTTGAATGCGAATATGGAGACTACTTAATTATTTATCCATCTTTATATCCCTCATAATAATATGAAAAAAATATTAACTTTCTGTTTTCTCTTTTCATTACTAAGTGGATTTTCTCAAACTTTAAGTCAAAAAGAGTTTAATCTAATTTTAGAGGAAGTAAAAAATATTACACGCAATATAAAAAAGCCTCAAGATTTCAATGTATTTGCAGAACAATTAAACTTAAACAAAGAACAACTAAAAAAAATCATACAATCGTTTAAAGGTTTAGACTTAGATTTTAACAATCAAAATTCCAAGGACCATATTCTACCATTTTTCACTAAGTCGCAAAATGATAAATTTTTATTTCTCAATTTAGCCACCCTAACATCACACCCAACTAAAAGTAAAAAGGAGTTTCCACGTGGTACTTATTATTTCACATTTTATTGTTATGTGGGAGTTGTAAATAATAAAGTTATTTTTAAAGGCGCTAAAGTTTTAAGCGAAGAAGACATTATCCATAAATGGTTTTTATCTATTTACCCCGTTTATTTAAAAGAAACAAAAATCATTCATAACAAATATAATTTTGTACCTCCCCCTCCATTTCCAGCCCCAATAAGCCTGAAACGAAATTAAATTTATCCTTTTACATCCAACGCATCCCGAAGCGCATTACCTATTAGCATAAATGCCATAATACAAAGACCCAGTATTATTGCTAGATAGGCCTTCTAATTATAGTTTTCCAGACAATTTTTAGCCTAAAAAACATTATTTTTTATAATACTCTAAAATCTTTATTTTAAAGATATAATCATATTTAGCTCTTATTAAATCGGATTCTTTTACAATATATTTCGCTTTACTTTCTAAAAACTCGTAAGATGTAACTAAGGCTTCTTGGTATTTATTTTTAACAATATTAAATGCCTCTTCTTGCGATTCCATAGCTACCTTTGAAGCTTCTAAAGCTACTTTAGCGGTAATAACATCGTTGTATGCTATCTCTATTTTATTTTCTAATTCTTTTTTTTGATTTTCCAATTCCACTTTAGCTATCTCTAATTGAACTTTGGATTTATCTATATTAGATTTTGTTTGAAACCTATTAAATATAGGTACACTTAAAGAGAACCCTAAGAAATGGGTTCTGTTATTATCCAACTGCACAAGGAATCCATTGTCTTCAAATCGATTTGTTTCTGAATTAAAGACAACATCTTCTCTACCTTGTAAGTGGTAATAACTACTACTGTAACTATAATTAAAGTTTATAGAAGGATACAAATCTGCTTTAGCGATTTTAACGCCTTTTTCATTAACATCTACAGCATACTCTGTAGATTTTATTAATGGATTAAACCCTAATGCTTCTTCATATATTTTTTTAGAGTCTAATAGTGTTTCATTGTATTCAAAATCTTTAACATCTATTTCATAAACATCAAAATCTTTTATTGTTTTTACATCTAACAATGCCTGCAATTCTAATAAACTATTCTTTAGATTATTTTCCGCCACTAACACTTCTTTATTATCTGTAACATATTCCGATTTTATTTCCAGGAATTCACTTTTAGAATTTAAGGCAGACTTAAATAATTGTTCTAGTCTATTTGCTTCTTTCTCACTAATTGTTTTTTGCTTTTTAGCTAATTCCAAGATCTCTTTATTATAAAGCACTTGTAAATATTGATTTGCAATAGTAAGCGAGACATCTAACTTCAGCTTCTCTAAATCTACATTACCCTTTTCTGAATTTAATCGCGCCTGTTGCAGCTTATACTTATTACTAAACCCATTAAATACATTTAGAGATGACGACAGACTAAAACTATTAAATCTACTTTCTAGCTGCCCAACACCTGTAGACACATTAAAAGAATTACCTAAACTATAACCTTGTGTCCCCGAAAAACTTGCATTAGGATAGTAATTCCCCTTTGCTATAACGATATCTTCATTTATAGTTTTATTTTGAAACTTTTGTTTTACTATTTCGACACTATGCTCTTTTGCATGATTAGTACAATCTTCTAAAGACCACTTATTTTGTGCTTTCACAGATACCGTAATCAAAATTAATAGAATGGAAAAGATAGATTTCATTACTTCGTTTTTTTACTAAAAGTGTAATACATTAAAGGTATAAAATAAAGACTTATAAAGGTCCCTATTAACATACCCCCTATTACTGTTAATGCTAATGGTTTTTGTAATTCTGCTCCTAGGCCATTTATAAACAAGAATGGCAGTAATGCTAATATAGTAGTTAACGATGTCATTAAAATAGGCTTTAACCTTAACTTACCGGCTTCCTTAATCGCTTTTTTAACATCCATACCTTGTTTTTTCAACAAATTGATTGTGTGGATTTTTAAAATACTGTCATTAATTATAACACCACTCATTACAACTATTCCTATTGCTGCCATAACATTAATAGTCCCTCCAAATAACCATAATAAAAATAGCGCGCCGCCAATATCTATAGGAATTTCCATTAGTATTATTAACGGTTGCCATAAAGATTCGAATTGAGCAGCCATTATAAAGTAAAGTAATAGTAAAGCGACTATAATAACCATTAACAGTTGATTACTAAGTGCATTTAATTCTAACCAGCTTCCTCCAAAACGAACATTAAAATCTTCATTGTCTTTAAATGTATTTTGTATAGTACTTATGCTATTTTCAACAGTTTCTTTTTCATTAATATTAAAATTTAAATACTCACCGTTTCTATTTGCGACTATGGTTTTATATTGCTGAATATTACTAATCTTAATTAATTTTTTAACAGGAATGTATGCTTCATTTTTATTCCTTACAAACAATCCATCTATAGCGTCTTGCATGTCTTCCACATTATAGTTTAATTTAATAGGAATAAACTGTTGTGCTGTTTTTAAATTATCTATAAAGTTTTGATTAAACGTCGTTTTTAACTCTTCTACCAAAACATCATACTCAACATTATACAACAATACATTTTCTTGAATTATTTGAATAGATGCCGTCTGTTTAAGAGGTATTTTTGTTTCTGTCTCTTGAGACAAAAGAGACGTGATATCTACTAAATTATCTTCGGCTGGCACTTCTAAAGATGTTTTAGAACTTACTTGAGCTACAAGCTTACTTTTATTAGTACCAAATAGGTATTGAAAAATGGTTTTAGGCGCATTAAAACCAATTTTACTGTTAGGGTATACTATTTTACTTTGTTTTAAAATAGCTTCTTTAATAGCTTTTAATTCTGAAACTGTTGTTGACTTAATATATACTGCTGCTTCCGAAAAACCTTTAGCATTATCCCTTTGCAATAAAAACTGTTGTTCTCCTATTTGAGAAAATTGAGTCTCTATATTTGAAATCGTTTTAGTAATCTCATTAATTCGTTTTTGATTTTCGGCTACTGTTATGTTTTCATTCCAATCTATAGTGACAATGGTTTCATTCTGTTTTATTAATGGCAATTGCGAATAGGGCATTGTTTTAAATAAAAAAACGGCAACGCCTATACTTATTATGGATATTGAATATACTATCCATTTTTTTTCAAAAAAGTAATAATAGCCTTTTTCGTACCAATGCTCTATATTTTGGGTTCTTAAGTTAAATTGAAGCTTCTTTTCGAATTTAAATTTTCTGTTTTTTAATTGTTTATAGATTACCGGTATTAAAATAATAGAAACAATTAAAGACGATATTAAACCAATAGATACTGCTACTGCTTGATCATAAAACAAAGCGCCAGTTATACCACTTAAAAATAATAATGGTAAGAACACAGAACATGTTGTTAAAACAGAACTTATAAGTGGTGTAATAATTTCGTTTGTTCCTTCTACACAGGATTGAAAAAGGCTTAAACCAGATTCTAGTTTTTGTGTTATATTGTCTACAACAATAATAGCATTATCTATCATCATACCTACTCCTAAAATTAAACCAGAAAGCGAAATGATATTTATAGATAAGTTAAAGCTATACATTAATAATATACTTACTATTAGAGATACTGGTATGCTTATACCTATAATTAAAGGCAGTCTTACATCTTTAAGAAAAAAGAACATAATAAATATAGCCAATAGACTCCCTATCCATAAACTAGATTTTAAGTTATCTATAGATAATTTTAATAATTGTGTTTGATCTTGATTGGTTGAAAACTCTAAGTTAGGGTAATCTTCTTTAAGACTATCTGTTAGTATTTTTAAAGCTTCTTTTAATTCGTAAACTCTAGCGTCTGCTTGCTTAATAATTGCTAGTACAATAGCTCTTTTACCATTATTATAAACTAGACCTCTATCTAATTGAGGCTTTAACTCTACTTTTGCTAAGTCTTTTAATTGAAATAGTTTATCGTGAAGATTTATATATATATCACTAATATCCTTTTTAGTTCGAAGTGGGTTAGAGAACTTAAAATTATATTGATAGATTCCATTTTGAACAATTAAATTACCTAACTCGAAATTATTTTGCTTTATAGCATTAATAAGTTCGTTATTATCTATACCTAAACTTTGTATTTTATTTTTATATGGCGTTACTATTATTTCTGCTTTGGTTTGACCATTCATATCTGCCATAGCGATGTCCGGCAGTTGCTCTATACGTTTTTTTAATATGGTTTCTGTAAACTCACTTAACTCTAAAAAACGTTCATCGCTATATTGCTCCTTTAAAGATACTGTTAGATTTAAAATAGGAATATCTGTAGCAGATGCTTTTATTACTTTAGGCCTATCTAAATCTCGTGGTAAATAGTTAAGCGAACCATCTACTTTTTCATTGGTTTCTATAAAGGCGTAATCTGTATTAGTACCATACTCGAATATCAATTTTAAGGTTGCAAAACCATCTCTAGTTTCTGTTTCTATATCTTTTAAATTTGCAACTTGTAATAACTGATTGCGTAATGGCCTTACTACATTAGTTTCTAGCTCTCTTGCTGTGTTATTAGGGTAAACAAGCTGTACTGTTATTTCTGGTATAGCAATGTCTGGCATTAATGCCGTAGGTATTTGCAAAGACGCTACAATACCTAGTAATAAGAACGCAAAGGTTGCCATAAATACAGCAACCGGTCTGTTAATGAGGAACTTTACCAAATGTATTAATTATTCAACTAGTTATAAAGCATGAAAATAGTAATAACCCCGCAGCCTACCAAAATTTAAACTAGACTTTATTCTGTTATATTTTTAACAACAGTCCCTGTTACAAAAAGTTGTTTTGGCCCTTTTTGACTATTATAGTATACTAATACTTCTTTAGAAAAATAACCTAGTCCTTTGGCATCATAATATACTGCTAAACTATCTGTATTATTTTCTTCCAACCTCTCTTTATCCCAATTTGCTACTGTACAGCCACATCTAGATTGAACATCCTCTAGAACAAGCGGAGCATTTCCTATATTAGTATACTTAAAAAAGGTTTTAACTTCTTTTCCTTGAGGAATTGTACCAAAATCGTATATGTTTTGTTTCACTCCCATTATCGTTAAATGTCTGTTTTTGAAAAAGTCGGATTTCCCAAATTGCAAGCCTCCAACAATCGCTAAAGCCAAACAAGCTATATAGAATAATCTTTTGTATGTTTGTTTCATACTAATTTAAATCTACTTTATAACGATATAACGCTTCATTATAAGCATCTACTCCATAAATCCAATTATTCTTTTCATCTACTGAAATACTTATTAAATCATTAGGCATTTTCAATAAATATTTTGGATTCCCATCCCAATCAAAGACTCTAACATCTACATTTATATCCTTTTTTCCATTATCCGATACAGGTTGCCCCTTTCTATACAAAGCATACACATATTTATTTGTAGGGTAAAGTGAATAGTAAAAGTTACGCATATTTATTAATTGATTACCATCTTTATGTAAAATATTTTTTACGTCTTTAACTTCGTTCCCTTCTGTTTCAATTATAGCATTCAAATGATTTAAATTTAAATCGTAGAAATCTATTCGATTAAAACTAGACATAGCTGACACTAATTTTGTTTTGTCTGGTTTTATTGCTAAATAGTCAAAATATAAAGCATACATATTACTTCTATTTATTAAATCTGTATTTTCCAAAACAGGTAACAAATTCGCTTTTACTTCAACATCACTCCCTATGTTATATTTTGAAACTCTAGATCGGCCTATTTGATCTGGTCCATGATTGCCATAAAAAAGGGTGTCATTATAATGTATTAAATCGTGTGTAAAATCGTATTTGGGGTTTAACTTAAATTCTTTTTCAGCTATTGTCTTTCCACTATCAAGACTTTTATTGATATTTACGAGAGACAATTTATATTTCCATAAATCATTCATCCAAATCTTTATGCCATCTTTGTCAACCACGAATTGCTTACTTGTATAAGGATATGAAAAATCATTAGGTCCATCTCCCTTTATACCAAAAGCACCTAAAAAATTTAAGTTTTTGCTACCAAAAACCTTAAATAAGGAATCCTTATTTTTTGTTTGCAGTATTAATAAAGTATCTGTTAAAACTATATTTCTTGACGAATATTCGTCCTTAAAAATAAGTTCACCTTTATCTAAACTAATAGTCTTTTCAAAACTTATATTATTAATTTCACTATTACAGCTATAAAACAACAAGCCAAAAAAAATATATTTTATATATTTCCTCATAACATTATATTAGTCATTAAAATATAGCACCAATTAGATGGTGCTATATGAAATATTTTTTATCAAATCTTTATTTCCCACAAACACCAGAAGGTCCACTATGTATTCCGTCTACCTTTGGACATATGTTTTGTACCCTCTTACAATCACGAAACCAAGCCCCTTCGTTAAGACCTGAACTAGCAGAATAACAAGTTATAGTTTCTACATCTCCAATTTTCTTAGCCTCAGCATTATTAACAGAAAATAACGAAGCTACTGCAAAACAACCTACCATAGCAATTGCAAATACACTTTTTTTAATCATAATATTTATATTTTTAAAGTTAAAAGCAAATGGGATTTCCATTTGCTGAATTGAATTGTAAATATAACTTTTTTACTCTCTTTTTATTGTCGGAAAATATACTTTTAAGAATAAATTATATAAAAGTACATGTTAACGATTTAATATGAAGAAGATTGAACGTTATTAAATAATCTTCTTAAAAAATAATAGATTCTGATTGTCCGTTTTGTATCATAATGCTACTCATAACACTATACTAAACTTGTTTCAGCATCACATAACACCTAAAAAAACATGGAGGCTTCATGGTGAGAACCAGAAACAGGTTCAGGTCAACAATATACTTTATGATTTATTACGGATATTCAAAATAGATTAAATTAATTCTCCTTTACCTTCACTTTGGCATCATGCGATAAATTCATATTGTTAGATACAATAACAACGTTTCCTTTTTTAAGCCCCTTTTTAATAGCATAACTACTACTATTTTCATCTAAAAGCTCAACGTAGTTCCATTTTGCTAAACCATCTTCTACTGTAAAAACAACTTCTTTATTAGAGCGCAATACTAAGGCTTGCTTAGGCACCACTATACAGTTCTCTATAGGTTTATTAATAATAGTTTTTACATGCATTCCATCAAACAACATACTTTTTGAAGTTTCTAGCCTTGCTTTAATAGCAATTAATCCATTTTCATCTACTATAGGGTTAACTTCCGTAATACGTCCTTTAATAACAGTATTATTATTAGCAAATGGAATTACTGTTACCGCTTGACCTTTATTAACAAAAGGCAACTCGTTTTCTAAAATTGAGAATTTAGCTTCTAATTGCTGCTGCCCTACAATAGAACAAAAGACATCGGCAGATGTTATATAATTTCCTTGCTTAACCTCTATATTCGCCACAACTCCATTAAAAGGTGCTACAACTATAGTTTGATTATATAATAACTGTGCTTTTTCTAATGCATTTTGCGCCTCGTAATACCCACTTTTAATTTTTAAGTTTTTTAAAACTTTTGCTTCTATTTTTTCCTCTTCTAAACTACCTACACCATAGTTTATTTTTTCTTCTTGTAATTTACTTTTTGCTTTATCTAAATCTAATGTTGCTCTATTTAAATCATTTAATAAAATAGCATTATCTAAAACAGCTAATGTTTGTCCTTTTTTTACTTTATCACCATTTTTAACTTTTAAACTTGCTATACGCTCGCTAGTTTTAAAACGCAGTTCCGTTTTTTTTAGCGCTTCTATTGTTCCATTAGCTATAATTTGTTTTTGAAACACCTGTTCTTCAACAACTACCGTACTAACAGATACGCCTTCGTTTTCAGTTATTTTAATTTCCTTTTCTTGTTCTTGGGATACATTAGTTTCTTTAGTATTACAACTGCATAAAACCAAGATTAACAGGAATAGTATATTGCGCATAAATGTGGTTATTAAATAATAATACTAAAATAGATGTATTATTTTAAATATTAGAGAATATTGTATATTTCTAGTTAATGTTTAATAGTTCTTCTTTAAAAACAACAACATCTATAACTTCTCCTTCTTCTACATAAATTATTTGAGGATATATTGAAGACATCTCCCCTTTAAACAACTCATTATTAGCATCTATAAAAACATCTGATCTATTTAAAAATGTATTATTTACCTGTAGTTTAAATAATTTAAGATCTTTTATTCCTGTAAAAATAACGCAAGTTGAATTATTTAAAGCATCTATATGCTCTATCATATAGCGTGTTGCGTTACTAATACAACCTCCGCAACCTTCATTTGGTATTACAACTACTGTTTTAGGTGAAGCTAAATTGATGCCAATAGTATTAAATGACTCTTGAAAAATTTTATACTTCGTATTGTTAACACAAGACATATATAACACCATAACGAAAAGTATCGTTAACACCTTTACAAGCTTCATCAATTAGCTTTTTTTTATAGGATTAAACACACTAAAAGTAATTTCATCCTCGTTAGTATTATACAAATCTTTTCTTGCTATTAAAAGCCCCTTATCTGTTACACCTACTGTATTATTATCATAAACAGAACTAGAGAATACTTGTTCTCCTAGTTTTTCAAAGTTTTTATTTAAGATAATAATAGAAAAATCAGGAAAAACAACACCCCTCCTTTTTTCCTCAAGTGTGGGTCTAACAAGTGCAAATCGATAATAGTAATTGTTATACTCATCGTAAATTATCCTAAAATAATCTGAATTAGTCAAACTAAATTCATCTTCTTGCTTAAAGTTTCTATCTTGTTTAAAAGCATACTCTAAATCTAGTCTCATAGGTTCTACCGTTTTAAAATGTTTAGACCCTACATAAACACTATCTTTAGTTTTATTTTTTAAATCTACCGAGTACACAAATGGAGACACAGGATAGGTCAATGTCATTTTTTCATTGTTTGTATCGAAATAAAAATATGTTAAATATCGAAATGAAGACCCCCAAAAATCTTTATTGTATAAATCTGGAAAAGGCACAATATAATCTGTCGTTTCTTTTTTTAAATCGTACTTAAGAATCATCCCATAATCTGAATAATCATTCTGGGGTTGGCTTAAGCTACAACTAAAGTAAGCTACATTATTAAATACGACAAAAGGATTAATACCAGACGGCTCAGGTGAAGGAAAAGCCTTTCCTGTTTTATAATCTTTAATTTTATGTTTTGATTTAATATTACCTAAACTATCTAAATTAAATAGTGTTGCAGTATATTCATTGTAGTAGTAAAAATCATTTTCATTTTTAAATAAATGTGCTGAAACTCCTGAAAGATTCCCAACACCATTTCTACCTTCTTCTTTTAAGACTATTTTTTTAATTTTTCTATTTTTTAAATTGTAATAGACTATAGATTTTTCATATTCATTTAAAAAAGAGTAATAATAATCTGAACTAGTGTTAGATTTATTAAAACCAAAAGAATAATGACGAAAAGCGGAATTTTTATCTAAAGGTAGTGTTATTTTTTCTACTTCTTCAAAGGCTACAACATCATTAAAAACAGCTCCATTATCTTCTTGATAAAAAGGATCATAACTTGTTGTTTTTGCGCAACCAAGCATTATAAAGAAGAGGATATAATTGTAATAATTTTTCATATATTATATTAAAAACTCAAAAAAATGGATAGTTTAAAACTATCCATTTTAATTTAAACCTCTAAGATATAGGCTATTTTTTAATTTAAAATACTTTTCTATTTAAATAACAAATCTTTCTTAACCATAAAAAACAATACAGTAACCATAATTTTTTAATAAGTTTACATTAAATTAAAATTATTGAGACTCTCTCCTTTTAAAATATTTACAATAAGCATTATATTAACAATACTAGGTTTTTTCATTTTACCTAAATTATCTGTTAAATTAAACCCTAGTGCATCTTTACCTTCTATTACTGTTAATTATAGTTGGAATGATGCCTCACCATACACTTTAGAACGGGATGTAACCTCTAAACTAGAAGCTGGCTTTGCAACTTTAAAAGGCTTAGAAAAGTTAGATTCTAAAAGTTCTAAGGGTTCTGGCTACATTACACTATCTTTTAATAAAAATATAAATTTAGACATTGTTCGCTTCGAAACTGCAACAATTATTAGACAGTTATACAAACAATTACCAGAACAGGCTAGTTACCCAACTTTAAGTGTTAATAGGCCAGATGCAGATGAATCCTCTGCTATTTTATCTTATAGTATTAAAGCGCCTAAAAGCACTTACGAAATACAAAAAACGGTTACATCTAAAATACAGCCTATTATTAATGCTATACAACATGTAGATAAAACAGAAGTTTATGGTGCTAACCCACAAGAATATCTTATTCTTTTTGATCATTTTAAATTAAATACTTTAAAATTGACCAAGCAGGATTTGGTTACGGCATTACAGCAGTCTGTTAAAAGAGAAAATTTAGGTAGTGTTAATTATAACAACAACCACATAACGCTTTCTTTGCAACCATTAAACAAAACCACAAATTGGCATATACCTGTAAAAAAAATAAACAATAGAATTATCTATCTCGATGAAATAACCACTATTAAAAAACAAGAAGAAGAGGCTAAAACACATTATAGAATTAATGGTGAAAATGCCATTACTATAAATATTTACGCCACTAAGCAGGCTAACACAATAGCACTAGCAAAAACAGTAGATGATAATATTTTTAGCATACAGAAAAACATCCCTGAAGTCTATAACATAGTTAAAACCTACGACAGCACTTCTTTTTTAAAAGCGGAACTCAATAAAATATACGAGCGTTCTGCATATACCATACTTATTCTATTACTTTTTATTTTATTAGTAAGTAAAAGTGTTAAGTATTTACTTATTACACTATTAACACTTATAACCAATATAAGTATTGCATTTCTTTTATACTATGCCTTTAATGTAGAACTTCAATTATACTCTTTAGCTGGTATAACCATATCCTTAGGTTTAATTATAGATAACAGTATTGTTATGATAGACCACATAAGGCATTTAAACAATAAAAAAGTATTTGTTCCTATTTTAGCTTCTACATTAACAACTGCGGGAGCTTTAAGTGTTATTTACTTTTTAGACGATAAATACAAAGTAAATCTTATCGATTTTGCAATAGTTATCATTATTAATCTTTCTGTTTCTCTTGCTACTGCTTTATTTTTAATCCCTGCTTTAATACAAAAAATTAAACTATCTAATAAGCAAGAAAAAAAATGGAGTTTAAAAGTAAAACAGCATTTCTATAACATTTACAATAACATTATTACTACTCTATTAAGGTACAAAAAAACGGTTATTATTATTATAGTTCTTGTTTTTGGTATTCCTTTTTTTATGCTCCCAGAAAAACTAGAGAGTAACACTGCATGGTACGAAAAAACATACAACAATACTATTGGTAGCGAATGGTATAAAGAAACCCTAAGGCCTTATGTTGATATTTACTTAGGTGGCTCGTTTAGACTTTTCAATTTTTATGTATTTGATAATGCATCCTATGCAAAAAATGAAGAAACTAAATTGTATGTTTCTGCCTCTATGGAAAAAGGCGCTACTGTAGAGCAAATGAATACCGTATTTTTAGAAGTAGAAAACTATATAAAGCAATTTAATGAAATTAAGTTATTTACTACCAATATATATAGTGGCGAATACGCAAGATTAGAGATTAGCTTTAAACCAGAGTTTTCTAACTCCTCCGTGCCTTTTATATTAAAATCGCGCTTAATTAGAAAAGCTCTAGATTTTGGCGGTATGGATTGGAATATTTACGGTGTTGGTAAAGGATTTAATAATGGAAGTAGTAATGGAGAACCCACTAATTTTTCTGTTAAAGCAAAAGGCTATAACTACGACCAATTAAATGTCTGGGCAGATAGTTTAAAAATAACTTTAGAAAAACATCCTAGAATACAAAAAGTGCTGATACGCGAAAATAGCTTTTGGGCAGAAGAACCTTCTTTTGAATATCGTTTTAAAGTAGACAAGCAAAAACTAGCCTTAGCAAACGTATCTCCTTCAAAAATAATAGATGAATTAAAACAATTATCACTTTCTAAACAACAAGACTTAGCTTTAAATATTGATGGTAAATATAGCCCTATTCGTTTTGAGTCTATGGCTTCTAAAGCATTCGATATTTGGCATATTAAAAATACACCTTTAGACAGTTTAAACAAACCTATTACACTAAATGGTATTGCAAAAATAACTAAAGAGCGGGCAGACGAGAATATTTATAAAGAAAACCAAGAATATATTAGACTAGTACAGTTTCAATACACTGGTTCTGCTAAGTTTGGATCTAAATTTTTAAACGAACAATTAAAATTACTAGAGACAAAATTGCCATTAGGTTATACTTTTGAACGCGCCAACAGACAATGGTTTTTAAATCAAGACAAAAATAACAACTATGCTTTTTTATTGGTTTTAGTATTAGGTATTATTTATTTAATATGCGCCATTTTATTTGAAAGTTTTAAACAACCTTTTATTATACTTAGTGTTATTCCTATTTCTTTTATAGGCGTATTCTTAACCTTCTATTGGTTTGATTTTAATTTCGACCAAGGTGGCTTAGCTAGTTTTGTATTATTAAGTGGTATTACTGTTAATGCTTCTATTTTTATTATTAATGGATTTAATAAATTAAAAAAAGAACAGCCAGACAAAGACATGATACTACTTTATCTAGAAGCTTTTAAACAAAAAATATTTCCGATAATGCTAACCATAGTATCTACTATTTTAGGTTTTATACCTTTTGTAAAAGATGGACAAAACGAGGTTTTCTGGTTTGCCCTAGGCGTAGGAACTATTGGTGGTTTGATATTTTCTTTAATTGGTATTTTATTTTACTTACCTATTTTTACTCTAAAAAAAACTAATTAAAAAGTCGTTCTCTAGAAAAAGGCACTATCATTTTACCTTGTATATAACTTTCTGGAATAAAACCAAAACTTCTTGAATCTAAGGAACTATGTCTATTATCTCCCATCATAAAATAATAGTTATTTAAAAAGGTATACTCTAATTCCTCACCCTGCTCTAAGTTTAATTCTTTATTTTCAAAATTATATATAAGTGTCCTATATAAATCAAAATTATCTCCATTTAAAATTATCGTCATTCCTTTTTTAGGAATAACGATTTCCCCATAATTATCTCTAGTCCATCTTTTTTTACTCGCTAAAGGATAAGGAAACAAGTTATTTCTTCTCTTTTTAGATGGGTTAATTTTCACCTTCTTTTTGTAACTATTTCTTTCTTTACTATTCAATTCGTTAAACTCTTTATTAGAGAATGTTTTTACAACTCCTTTTTTAGTACTATCCACATAACTGTAACAATATGTTCCTTTTTCTTTTAACTTCTTTTGATTTATAAACACCTTAGCATTCTCTATTTTAAGAGTATCTCCTGGCATTCCTATAATACGTTTTATTAAAAACATATCATTTTCTTCTATAGATTTAAAAACAACTATATCTCCCTGATTATATGCCTTAAATGGCTTCAAGGACTTATACAAATCAAATTCAAACAAGCTTCCATTCTTTTTAAAAAACACACCTATAACTGGTATATCTTGAATTCTTTTAGGGACTTTTGTCCCATAAGTTATTTTATTAATCAGAACATAATCATTAGGAAACAACGTACGCTCCATAGAACTAGATGGCACAAAATAAACATCGAAGAAAAAAGTCCTAACAAATATTGCGACTAGTATAGGAGCGACTAAATAAAAACTATATTTTAAAAATTTACACAACGTATTAGGTAGTTTCTTTTTCAAGAACGTTGTAGTAAATTTAATTGTTACTACTTCTGCCAAGACAATAATTATTAGCGAAACTAAAATTAAACCAGACCACAAAAAGAACAGACCTATTATAAATAATAATAAAATGAAAAGAATACGTTTACGATACTTTACCTGCATTGATTTTGCTTTAGTTTTTGAATTAAATTTTATGATTTAACATCCAACGCATCCCGAAGCGCATTGCCAATTAACATAAACGCCATAACCAAAGTCATAATACAAAGACCTGGTATTATTGCTAGATAGGGTTTTCCTAATATAATATAGTTGTAGTGGTCTTTTATCATAGCACCCCAACTTGCCATTGGTGGTTGTGAGCCTATACCCAAAAAGCTTAATCCGCTTTCTATTAAAATAGCAGCTGCAAAATTTGCCGCGCATATTACTATTACCGGCGCCATAATGTTTGGCAGAATATGTTTTGTTATTATTCTAAAATGTCCAAATCCTAAAGCTTTTGCTGCTGTAACATACTGCAACTCTTTTGCTCCTATAATTTGCCCCCTAACCACACGTGCTACTTCTACCCACATGGTTAATCCTACTGCTATAAATACTTGCCAAAAGCCTTTTCCCAGCACTAAAGTAATTGCGATAACTAATAGGAGTGTAGGTATGGACCAAGTTACGTTAATAACCCACATAATAACCGAATCTACAACGCCTCCAAAATAGCCTGCTAGACTCCCCATGAACAAACCAATGACTAAGGAAATAAACACAGCTACAAAACCAATAAAAAACGATATACGTGCTCCAACTAGGACCCTGCTTAACAAATCTCTACCGTACTTATCGGTTCCTAAATAGAATGTTTTTTCACTTACTAAGGTTTGCGGTAGAATATTAGCATTAATACTTATCGTTTTTTTTAATCCTTCTAATCCATCGGAAGCATATTCTGTATAATGTATTGTTTGTTTATCTATAGTGTATTCTGTGATAGGAATTTCGGTTTTAGTTGCTATTTCTCCGAAGAATAACTTATCTAAAACTCCTTGTTCATTTTCTATTTCAGAAGGCAATGTTAGTAGACTTGTTTTAAATCCTGGCTTTTTAGAGTGAATTGACAAATGCATTTGGTTTGCATTTTGCGAATTATCTGGTGCAAATACATATGCAAAAACAGATACTACACCTATAATAACGACAAAATAGAAACTGAAAACGCCCCAAAAGTTCTTTTTAAACTTTTGGAGCGCTAATTTACTTAATGAGTTTGTTGTATTACTCATTTATTGTTTTAGTCTTTTACTGTAGCTACTTTCTTTATTTCGTAGGTCATCTTTAAATCTTGAAGTACATTCAAAGCTTCCTCCATATATACATCTTGACTTAAACTTTCGTGCCAACGGTCACGCTTTTCTTTAAGTATTGTATCTTTAACAAATAATGCTTTTTCATATGGTAACGATGAAAATGTTAAATCTGTTTTATAATCTGAAATCGCATCAAATTGCTTAGCTACTTCTTCATTTTCACTTAATTCTATTTTATATTTTTCGTAATTTAAAGAGAAGGTATTATCGTCCATTTGCTCTTTAATCCATTTTGCATTTTTCTCTATAAGAGCTAATTGCGCATTATTCTTCATACGATTTTTACTATTTTCTATTGTAGCATCATAGTCGTAATAATTACCCCAAAATTCGTAATCTACAGCGTCTATTTTATCCCATGCTAACGGGTTATCTTGATCGCGTTCTCCTATATCTACAAAACTATATCTGTCTGGAACTACCACATCACTCTTTACACCTTCTAATTGTGTAGACCCACCATTAATTCTATAAAATTTTTGTCTTGTAATTTTTATAGCTCCTAAATCTCCATGAGAATTATTTCTAACCATTCTGTTTAACGGTAATATATTCTGTACTGTTCCTTTTCCGAAGGTTTGCTCACTTCCTATTATAATAGCTCTTTTATAATCTTGCATTGCTGCAGCTAATATTTCTGAAGCCGAAGCAGATAATTCATTTACCATGATTACTAATGGCCCATCCCAAATTATAGATTTGTCATTATCTTTTAAAACTTCCTTTGGCTCTCCTGTAGAACGCACTTGTACTACTGGCCCTTCTTTTATAAACAACCCAGCTATATCTACTACCGTTTTTAAAGAACCACCACCATTATTGCGAAGATCTAAAACAAGACCTTCCATACCTTCTTTTTTAAGTCTTTCTATTTCTTTTTTAATGTCTGAAGCTGCGTTTCTATTATCGTAATCTTTAAAGTCTATATAGAATTTAGGCAGATTAATAACGCCGTATGTTTTATCATTTTTCTTAACTGTTGACGATTTTGCGTATGTTTCTTCTAATTCAACAATATCTCTTGTTATAGAAATTTCTTCTATTGTACCATCTACTTTTTTTAACGTTAAGAATACTTCTGTTCCTTTAGGCCCTTTTATCAACTTAATTGCATCCTCTATCCTCATTCCAACAATACTTACTGGCTCGTCTTCATCTTCTTGACGAACTTTTAAGATAGTATCTCCCACTTCTAACTCTTTTCCTCTCCAAGCTGGCCCTCCAGAAACAAGCGATGTTATTTTAGTGTAATCCATGCGCTTTTGAAGTCTCGCACCTATACCTTCTAATTGCCCAGACATTTGCTGGTCAAAACGTTCTTTATCGTTTGGCGCCATATATGATGTATGTGGATCAAATTCTTCTACTATAGAATTTATATAAATCGCAAACCAATCTTTACGTTCCATATCGTCTATAAAATCTGTAAAGTATGTATCTAAACTTTTAGTCGTTTCTGCTCTAGCTTCTGCTTCTAATTCTTCTAAAGATTTATTTAGTGCAATCTTTTTATCATTATTTTTTGCTTCAACCTCTATTTTCTCTAATGTTTTAGCATCCATTTTAACCTGCTCTTCTTTATCAGAAATTAAAGCATCGTAACTTGCAATTGTTCTAAACTTAAGTTGCTGTCTCCAACGTTCTTTAAGTTTCTTTTTATTTTTCACATAATCATGTTTTGCATAATCTGTATCTATAGTTTCATCTATAGTATAATCGAAAGGTTTCTCTAGAATCTCTTTATAAATAGCTTTAGTTTCATTCATACGCTTAACTAAACGCTCATTTGTTAAGTTAAAAAATGAAATATCGTAATTCATTAACTGATTGTCTATTTCAGTTTTATACTTAGCAAATTCTTCAATATCCGATTTAAGGAAATAACGTTTTAATGGATCTATCCTTTCTAAATAAGTATCGTAGACGTCTTTGGAAAAATCATCGTTAAAGTCTTTAGGCTGAAAGTGTAATTGCTCTAAAGCCAACGTAATAATTTGAATTAGTAATTTATCTTTATCTGGATCGTCTTCTACTTTTGCTGTAAAGCTACATGAGCCAAATGCTAATAATAGCACCAACATTAACACATTATACTTCTTTTTCATTTATTCTATTTTTAGTATTCTAATTCTATTTTTCGCAGTTTTATAACATCTCTTAGTTTTCTGAAAAATAAAATTTATAATATTCTACTAAAATAAAGAAAAAACCGTGCCAATAAATGCAATTGAAGCTAATTTTTTGTTAAACGGATTAAAAAGTTAAAATGCATAAGATTTTATGTATTTTAGCGAGTAAATTCGAGGGATAATGACAAAAAAACCACTTATTTTAGTAACTAATGACGATGGTATAACCGCGCCCGGCATACGTGCTTTAATTGCCGTTATGAAAACCATTGGAGATGTTGTAGTTGTGGCACCAGACAGTCCGCAAAGTGGTATGGGTCATGCTATAACCATTAATTCTACTTTACATCTTCAAAAAATTAATATAGACGATGCTATTGAAAAAGAATACAGCTGCTCTGGTACTCCTGCAGATTGTGTAAAAATAGCTGTAAATGAAATTTTAAACAGAAAACCAGATCTTTGTGTTTCTGGTATAAATCATGGTACAAATTCGTCTATAAATGTTATCTATTCTGGTACAATGAGTGCTGCAATAGAAGCTGGCATAGAAGGCATACCATCTATTGGGTTCTCGCATTTAAACCATAGTTGGGACACTAATTTCGAAGCTTCAAAAAAATATATAAAGATTATTGCTAAAAATGTTTTGGATCATGGTTTAAAAAACGGTGTTGTTTTAAATGTAAATATTCCCGATTTAAACGAAGACCAAATTAAAGGTGTAAAGATTTGCAGACAGGCCAAAGCAAATTGGAAAGAGGCTTTTGATAAACGACAAACACCACAAGGGAAAGATTATTATTGGCTTTCTGGTGTGTTTGAAAATTATGATGATGGTGAAGACACCGATGAATGGGCTTTAGAACATGGTTACATTTCTGTTGTCCCAGTTCAGTTTGATTTAACAGCTCATCAATGTATTGAAGAATTAAATACTTGGAGTTTTTATGAATAAAAAGGCTATTATTATTGGTTTTGCAACTGGATTAGCTGTTACTTTTATTGGCATTACTATTTACATGTTGTATTTAAACGCTAGTCTAGGTTTAGAATCTGAAGAGTTGTTTCAGAAAATAATATCTTTTTCTACTATTAAAAATTATGCTGGTATTGGGATTTTGTTAAACCTACCTGTTTTTTATTATTTTTTAAGTAGAAAAAAAGAAGATTATGCAAAAGGATTAATTTTTGCTATCATGATAGTTGCTATCATTTTTTTAGCGAATAAGTTTTAGATAAATACATAACATGGCAAACCATATATTATAAATAGATGAAATATTATATTATTTCCGGGGAGGCTTCTGGTGATTTACATGGATCTAATCTTATGAAATCTCTATTACTTCATGATGTTAACGCAGAGTTTAGATTCTGGGGAGGAGACCTTATGCAAACTATTGGTGGCACGCTTGTAAAACATTACAAAGAGCTAGCGTTTATGGGGTTTTTAGAAGTTGTTATGAATTTAAGAACCATAACTAAAAACTTAGCGTTTTGTAAAACAGACATAGACAACTATAATCCAGACGTTATTATATTTATAGATTATCCTGGTTTTAATTTACGTATTGCTAAGTGGGCTAAACAAAAACAATATAAAACACATTATTATATTTCACCACAGATATGGGCTTGGAAAGAAAATAGAATTAAAGCAATTAAAAACGATATTGATGAAATGTACGTTATTTTGCCTTTTGAGAAGTCCTTTTACGAAGATAAACATAAGTTCCCTGTACATTTTGTAGGTCATCCTTTAATTGATGCCATAGCTGGAAGGGTTCAAGTTGATGAGTTTGAATTTAGAACTCAAAACGGATTAAGCAACAAACCTATTATAGCTTTACTGCCTGGCAGCAGAAAACAAGAGATTACTAAAATACTTTCTATAATGCTAAGTGTTGTAGATAGCTATAAAAACTATCAATTTGTTATTGCTGGAGCTCCTGGACAGGATTATAATTTCTATAAACAATTTATAAAGAAAGCTAATGTTCATTTTATTTCTAATAGAACATACGATTTATTAAGCGTATCTACTGCAGCCCTTGTAACTTCTGGAACAGCAACTTTAGAGACTGGCCTTTTTAAAGTTCCACAAGTAGTTTGTTATAAAGGTGGATGGTTATCTTATCAAATAGGAAAACGCTTAGTTAAGTTAGACTATATATCTCTAGTTAATTTAATTTTAAATAGAGGTGCCGTAACAGAACTAATACAAAACGATTTTAATACCAATCGTCTAAAAAAAGAACTTGACCGATTACTAGATTCTTATGAGCGTACTAAATTTTTTATTGATTATTACGATTTAGAAAAAGCCCTTGGCGGAAGAGGTGCCAGTGAGAATACCGCAAAATTAATTTATAATACTATTAATAATACTTAACATTAATGCACAAAAAAGCCCTAAGCCTACTTTTATTTTTCGCTTTAATTTTAACATCCTGTGGTTCTTCTAAAAACAGGCGTGTTGTTACTACTAAAAAAACAAAAACAACAAGAACTGTAAAAACACCTCGTACTAAACCTACGCGAAAATTAAATACAAAACCCACGGCCGCAAGCGCTACAGCAAAAGCGGTTATTAATAATGCAAAATATTATAAGGGAACACGTTATAAATATGGAGGCACTACTAAAGCTGGAATGGATTGTTCTGGATTAATATACACTGCATTTAAAAAAGAAAATATAACCATTCCTAGAGTGTCCAGTGCTATGGCTGCTCATGGAGATTGGGTAGATTTAAAAACTGTTAAACCTGGCGACTTGCTATTTTTTGCCACAAAAAAGAATAGCCGCAAAGTTAATCATGTTGGTTTGGTGACTTCTACTCGTACTGGTAATGTTGAATTTATACATTCGTCTACTAGCAAAGGTGTTATTGTCTCTAATTTAGCAGAACGTTATTGGTATTTTGCGTTTGTACAAGCGAGACGATTACTTTAGTAAAACTAATTTTACTTGTAACTTAATCTAAATCAAATACTTATTTTTTTAAGCTAAAAAAGTAAGAAAGTCACTTCGTTTTATGTAAGATTTTTCATTAACTTAGGGTAATTGAAAGCCCTAAATTCGACCATAATACAACTAACCATTTGTTTGGTAACGGGCATTCTTATTGCCCATTATTTTGTTATTTCAACAAACATATCCTTATACACCACTTTTGGGTTTTTATTCTGTTTAAGTAGCTTACTTTTAATATTCAAGAAACGGCATAATAAAACTACTGCTTTTAGTTTATTTAGTTTTATTACTATGGTCTTTATTGGAGTTTTAACGACTAATTTGCATAACGAAAAACGTAATCCGCGTCATTATTCTAAAGTTTACAATTCTGAACACTCAATTACTTTTAAAATTAACAGCTCTTTAAAAGCTAATACGTACAATAACAAGTACACTATTAACATTTTAAAGGTTGGAGAACAATCTGTTTCAGGAACTGCATTATTAAATGTCTCTAAAGATAGTACAAACACTGATTTAAAGGTTGATGCTATTTACACTACTCACCAACCGCTTCAAGACATTGGCAAATTGTTAAATCCTAATCAGTTTGACTATAAATATTATTTAGAGAAGCAATACATTTATCATCAAATCTACAGCTCTAAAAACCAATTATTACTTATTGAAAATAAGCCTTATACTTTTTATGGTTATGCAGATTTGTTTAGAAATACTATAAAACAAAAACTTGAATCTAGTGCATTTAAACCAGACGAATTAGCTATTATAAATGCTATAATTTTAGGACAACGACAAGATATTAATAGTATTATTCAAAACCAATATACTAATGCTGGTGTGGTACACATTTTAGCTGTTTCCGGATTACATGTTGGTATACTCTTGTTTTTACTAAATGGTTTGTTATATCCATTAATTTATTTAAAGCGTGGCAAAACATTAAAAATAGTATTAACACTTTTAGCCCTGTGGAGCTTTGCAGTTATAGCCGGCTTGTCTGCTTCAATAATAAGAGCTGTTACCATGTTTAGCCTTATTGCCATAGCAATGCATTTAAAACGCGTAAGTAATATTTATAACACATTAGCGTCTTCAATATTTATTCTATTACTTTTCAAGCCTCTTTTTATATTCGATATTGGTTTTCAATTAAGCTATTTAGCAGTTTTTGCTATCGTTACTATTCAACCTTTAATTGTAAAATTATGGAGTCCAAAACCTAAGATTTTTAAATGGTTTTGGGATATTTTCACGGTAACATTAGCCGCCCAATTTGGAGTTATACCTATTAGCTTATTTTACTTTCATCAGTTTCCTAGTCTATTTTTTATTTCGAACTTAGTCATTATTCCTTTTTTAGAGCTGATTTTAGCCCTAGGCATACTTATTATAGTCCTGGCTCTTTGTAATGCATTACCTCATTTTTTAGCTAAGTTTTATGGTTATATTATTTCTACAATGAATCAATTTGTAGCTTGGGTAGCACAACTAGACAGTTTTGTTTTTACAGATATCTCTTTTAATATAATACAGCTACTATCATCGTATCTTTTAATTTTTAGTTTTGTAAGATTAGTCATTAAACCAAACTACAAGAGATTATACGTTGTATTAATTGCATTCCTATGTTTTCAGGGTTCTTTTATAGTAACAAAGTATACTACTAGCTCTACCCAGTTAACTATTTTTCATAAAAGAAAACACACTATTATTGGTTACAAAAATAATACTGCTCTTCATATTTATTCAGATTTAGATAGTGTAGTTAATAATAAGATGCTGAATAACTATAAGGTCGCTAACAATATATCCTATTCAACAAATAATCGTTTAGACCCTATTTACAATATAGACTCAAACCAAATATTAATTGTAGATAGTTTAGGGTTGTATAATTTAAAAGCTATTAACCCTACTTATGTTTTATTAAGACAATCTCCAAAAATTAACTTAGAACGCTTAATAAAAAGGTTACAGCCTAAATATGTTATTGCAGATGGTAGTAACTACAAATCTTATATAAACCGCTGGAAAACGATTTGTAAAAAAGAAAAACTCCCTTTTCATAATACTAATGAAAAAGGAGCTTTTATTATATCTACAGATTGAGGTTTACCCTTTAAATTCTGCTTTAAAATTTTTGTAATACTCATTAAATGCTTTTTGAGTGTCTAGACTTTTATGCTCATCCTTTTTAAACATTTTTAAGTATAATTCTAGTTGTTGTGGCTTTTTATAACCAATAATTGGTGCTAAAAACTCTCCTTCTTCATCTAAAAAAACTATTGTTGGATACGAACGTATACTAAAAAACCTAGATAATTGATGCGCTGAATTTCTTCTGCTTGCTTTCTCTGGGTTATAATTAGGGTTCGTAAATGTTTCGCCTTTAAACTTTACAACATCGTTTCCTTCTGCATTAAATTTTACTGCATAATAGTTTTTGTTTACGTAATCTGCTACATCCTTATTATGAAATGTATTACGATCCAATGCTTTACACGGACCACACCAAACGGTATACATATCCATCATAATTTTTCTAGGCTCTTTCTTTTGAAGCTCAACAGCTTCTTCTAAAGTTACCCAGTTAATCTCTTGTGCTGAGATTGATATAGTAGCAAATATTGTAAATAATAATAAAACAACAGTTTTTTTCATCTTTAAATCTTTTTAATTCTTTAATGTAGTCGCAAATAGCATTCCAAAGTTACAAAAAATAAAAAACGCCTCAATGAGGCGTTTTATTATATATTAATTTATTTTTTATCTAATACCATGCATCATTCGTAATAATGTCTTGTTAAGAACAATCATTACAACACCTGCTCCAATTGGTATAAGTGTAAATATTAGGAAGAATGTTGTCATACCATAATCTTCTACAATAGGATCTATATAACTACCTGTAATCCCTGCTAAAGTATTAGCGATAAAGTTAGCTACAAACCATACTCCAAACATTAAACCTACTAGCTTAACTGGAGCCAATTTACTAACATACGATAAACCAACTGGTGATACACACAACTCTCCAAGTGTATGAAAAAGGTAAGCTAATATTAAAAACACCATACTTACCGAAGCCGTTTTAGCTCCTAGTGGAATTCCCATAGAACCAAATGCTAAAATTCCGAAACCTATTCCTAATAAAATTAAACCTAAGGCAAATTTAACTGGACCTGTAGGGTTGTATTTACTTTGCCATATCTTAGAGAATAATGGAGCAAAAGCAATAATAAAGAAAGAGTTTAATATACCAAACCAAGATGCTGCAACTTCCGCTTTATCTGATTGAAATTCTCTTACTAACATCCAAATAACAATAGCCCAAATAATAACAAAACTCGTTCCTAACAATATATTTGACAGTGAGTATTTTGAAAATGTTTGTTTAAATAACATTCCTAAAACCCATGTAATTATTAACATTGGTATTACTGTTAGTAATGTATTTACAATTTTAAATGTATAAGCGCCATTACCTGTTAAAACTCTATCTGTATAATCTGATGCGAATATTGTCATCGACCCTCCAGCTTGCTCAAAAGCCCACCAAAAGAATACCGTGAAAAATGCTAAAACTCCAATAACAATTAATCTATCTTTTGTTACTTTAGATTTTTTAGCTTCGTCCATAACATCCTCTAAATCATCTTCAATTTTTTCTATAGAATCTTCTATTACGTCATCTATATCTTCCTTATGATTTGGAGACAATCCTATTTTAGCAAATATTTTCTGCGCAAAATAAAATTGTAACATTCCGAAAAACATAAAAACACCAGCCAAACCAAATCCATAGTGCCAGCCAATCTTCTCACCAATATAACCACATAAAAGAATTCCTAAGAATGCGCCTGCATTAATCCCCATGTAAAAAATAGTATATCCTGCATCTTTTTCTTTTCCTTGGTTTTTGTATAACTGACCAACCATTGAAGAGATATTTGGCTTGAATAAACCATTACCAATAATTAATAGAAATAATCCTAAATAAAAGAACATAGAGGTAGTTCCTTCTAATGCCATAGAAGCATGTCCAAGAGTCATAAGTAAAGCTCCTAAAACAATAGCTTTTCTGTACCCCATTATTTTATCAGCTATAAGGCCTCCAAATATTGGTGTTATGTATACTAATCCAGTATAAAACCCGTATAATTTAAGTGCATCGGCTCTTTCCCATGCCCAGCCACCATCTACTAATGATGCAACTAAAAATAGCACTAATAATGCTCGCATACCGTAGTAAGAAAAACGCTCCCACATTTCTGTAAAGAACAGCACAAATAAACCAGACGGATGACCTAACACCGTTTTTTGATTAGTTTCTGAACCTCCAAATTTAAATTCCATATAAATAAATTATTTATTAGTTAGTATAATATTATCCTTTAATCTTCACTTCTTCTTTAGCTGTTTTAGGGGCTTTAATTTTATCTCCTAAAGTTCTATCGATAAAGTTTGTCATTTTTTTATACAAATGTAATCTTGTGTTTCCTCCGTAAATACCGTGATTTTTATCTGGATAAATCATCCACTCAAACTGCTTATCTGCTTGAATTAATGCTTCTACCATTCTCATAGTATTCTGTACATGTACATTATCGTCTCCTGTTCCATGAATTAATAAAAAGTCTCCTTTTAATTTATCTATATGGTTAATTGGCGAATTATCATCGTAACCACTTGGGTTTTCTTGAGGTGTAGTCATGTAACGTTCTGTATAAATAGAATCATAGAATCTCCAACTTGTTACTGGCGCAACAGCAATTGCCATAGTAAACACATCATTACCTTTAAACAATGCATTACTACTCATAAATCCACCATAACTCCATCCCCAAATACCAATACGCTCAGCATCGATATATGATCTAGCTCCTAATAATTTAGCTGCAGCTATTTGGTCTTCTATTTCGTATTTCCCTAATTCTTTTTGTGTTACCTTTTTAAAGTCTGCGCCTTTTAATCCTGTTCCTCTTCCATCTACACATGCAACAATGTAGCCTTTTTGCGCTAACATTTGGTACCAATAGTCGTTAGATGAATTCCATCTATTTGCAACCGATTGCGAGCCTGGCCCAGAATATTGATACATAAATAATGGGTATTCTTTTTTAGGATCAAAATCTGCAGGTTTTATCATCCACATATTTAAATCATTTCCATTTATACTAATAGTACTAAACTCTTTTTTAGAAGTTTTATAATTAGTAAGTTGTTTTGCTAATTTATCGTTATCCTTAATACTTTTTATTACATTTCCTGTAGTAGATTTGTTTAAAGTATATTCTGGTGGTGTAGTTGCGCTAGAGAATGTATTTATAAAGTATGTAAAATCTGCACTAAATGCCGCACTACTAGTTCCATTTGTTTTAGTTAAACGTTTTTTATTTGTCCCGTCTAAGTCTATACTATAAACATCTCTATTAACAGAACCATTTTCTACCGACTGGTAGTATATTTTTTCCTTTTTAGAGTCGTAACCATAATAATTTGTTACTTCCCAATTCCCTTTTGTTATTTGGTTTATTAGTTTTCCCTTTTTTCCATAATGGTAAATATGGTTATATCCATCTTTCTCACTAGTCCAGATAAAGCTATCATCTTTTAAAAACGTTAAGTTATCTGTTACATCTATATACGCCTTATCTTTTTCTGCTATTGCTATAAAAGACTTGTTTTTTTCTGCATCTATCATCCAAAGGTCTAGCTCATCTTGGTGACGATTCATATAATGTGCACTTAAAATATTAGCATTATTAGTCCACTTTATTCTTGGAATATAAAAATCAGAGTAAGCCTTATCTACTTTTACTTCGTTGGCTTTATTAGTCTTTAAATCGTAGATATGCAATGTTACTAAAGCATTTGCCTCACCTGCTTTTGGGTATTTAAATACCGTTTGCGTTTGGTAAAGATTCTGCCCATAAACATCCATAGAAAACTCAGGCACATTAGTTTCATCGAAACGAATAAATGCAATTTTATTACTATCGGCATTCCACTCAAAAGCTCTTACAAAAGCAAATTCTTCTTCATAAACCCAATCGGTAATACCATTTATAATTTTATTTTTTTCACCATCAAATGTAATCTGAGTAGTTTTGCCTGTTATTAAATCTTTAATGTAAAGGTTATTATTTAAACCAAAAGCGACTTTATTTCCGTTAGGAGAAAAAGTCGGCTCTTGAATTTTTTCGTCTGATATTGCTATTACTTTTTTAGTCTTAGTGTCGAAAACATAATAGTTCCCTAAAGAAGAACGTCTAAAAATAGACACTTCGTTAGTTGCTAAAAGCACTTGACTTTCATCATCACTAAACTTATAATCTGAAAAATATTGTAATGCTTCAATATCTGAAGATGTTACCAATGTCTTCACCTTTTCTAAGGTTTTATAATCGTAAATATCTATTGTTGTTTTCCCATTTTCTCTATCAAAATTTAAAACAGAATACTGTTGTCCATTATTCATAGAATGCAACGCATCCATCCCTTCTGTTCTGAACTTTCCACCCCATATTTCTTCGAGTGTTATGTTTTGATTTTGAGCTGTTGTTAAAGTAGTTGCAAAAAGGAAAGTGAGCAGTAAAAATTTACAAATTTTCATTAAGAATGATTTTTAAACAAAATAATGTCAAGTTTACTAAAAATTATGCAAAAAACCCTAACTATTAACAGTTATTTCTTCTTGTAAGCTCATATTTTACGGTATTTACTTACTATTACTTGTGTTGTAAAAACGAGATTATTTTTTAATTTCTTTTGTTAATTGTTCCAACTTTCACTCAAACCTCTAGACTTTGACTTTAGAGTGGTATATTTGCTTCATTAAAATTTTCCCGATGAATAAATCGATTTCTGGTTTTTCTAAACTATCAAAATCTGAAAAAATAGACTGGATTGTAAGCACTTACCTTTCCAACTCCAATAATGCAAAACAAACGATTACTCAGTATTTTAATACTAATAGTAAATTGCAGCAATTGCATGATGAGTTTATTGAAAACACTATATCTAACTATTATTTACCTCTAGGTGTTGCTCCAAATTTTTTAATAAACGGAAAAACGTATGCCATACCTATGGCTATTGAAGAAAGTTCTGTTGTTGCTGCTGCAAGTAAAGCTGCAAAATTTTGGATGACTAGAGGCGGTTTTAAAACAGAAGTTATTTCTACCACCAAAATAGGGCAGGTTCACTTTATGTTCCATGGTGATTTTAATAGCTTAGAACGTTATTTCAATGCCATTAAACCAAAACTCATTGAAGATGCCAAGCCTATTACCAAAAATATGGAAAAGCGTGGTGGTGGTATTTTAGATATTGAATTACGAGATAAAACCAAAGACATAAACGGTTATTACCAATTGCATGCCACATTTGAAACTTTGGACGCTATGGGTGCTAACTTTATAAACTCTTGCTTAGAGCAGTTTGCAAAAACGTTTAAAGCCGAAGCTGAAGAGCAGCTTGATGCTTCTGTAGAAATTGTTATGAGTATTCTTTCTAATTACGTTCCAGATTGCTTGGTTCGTGCCGAAGTCTCTTGCAATATTGAAGATTTAGCAGAAGGTAATATAGATCCAAAAACATTTGCTGAAAAATTTGTACAAGCTGTTAGCATTGCAGAAGTAGAACCTTACAGAGCAGTAACCCATAATAAAGGAATTATGAATGGTATTGATGCTGTGGTTTTAGCTACTGGTAATGATTTTAGAGCTGTTGAAGCTGGCGTACATGCATATGCTTCTAGACATGGTAAGTATAGTAGTTTAACTCACGCCAAAATTGAGAATGGTATTTTTAGTTTTTGGATAGAAATCCCTTTAGCATTGGGTACTGTTGGTGGTTTAACTAGTTTACATCCTTTAGTTAAAATTGCTTTAGATATTTTAGACAAGCCTAAAGCTAAAGAGTTGATGCAAATTATTGCTGTTGCTGGATTAGCTCAAAACTTTGCTGCTGTACGTTCATTAACCACAACAGGAATACAAGAAGGTCACATGAAAATGCATCTTATGAATATTTTAAACCAATTTGATGCTAATACTAAAGAAAAGGAATCAATTGTTAATCACTTTAAAACACATACAGTAACACACAGTGCCGTTGTTGAAGCTTTAGAGAAATTAAGAACAGAATAAGTTTAATGCAAAAATTTTATAGTAACGGAAAACTATTATTAACTGGTGAATATGTTGTTTTAGATGGGGCTAAAGCTCTCGCTTTACCAACTAAATATGGACAAACATTATCTATAGAAAAAACAGATACTCCAGACATTAAATGGAAAAGTATAGACCATAATGGTATTACTTGGTTTGAAAGTACATTTCCTTTATATGCTATAACTGAAGACACTTTATCTACCGAAAATACTATAGCTTCAAGATTACTTCAAATTTTAAAAGCTGCAAAAACGCTTAATCCTCATTTTTTAGAAGACGAAACTGGGTATACCGTGAATTCTGTATTAGATTTCCCAAGAAATTGGGGCTTAGGTTCCTCTTCGACTTTATTAAATAACATTGCGCAATGGGCAAAAGTTAATCCTTTTAAATTGTCTGATGCAACTTTTGGAGGTAGCGGATATGATATTGCTTGCGCCTCTAACAATACGCCTATTATATATTATTTACAAAATCAAAACCCCTCTATAAATCCTCTAAGTTTTAACCCTAGTTTTAAAAACGCTATTCACTTTATACATCTAAATCAAAAGCAGGATAGTAGAGAAGCCATTAAAACGTACCAAGAACATAAAAAACACATCTCTAATACTATTGCTAGAATAAATAGCATTACCAATAGATTACAAACTTGCGACTCTTTAGAATCATTTGAAACATTAATACACACTCATGAATCTTTAATTGGAGATATTACAAGCCAAACACCTATAAAAGAGCGTATATTTAAAGATTATAAACATGCCATTAAAAGCCTAGGTGGTTGGGGTGGCGATTTTATACTTGCAACTGGAGAGACAACTTATGTAAATTCTTATTTTACATCTAAAGGCTATACTACAATAATACCTTTTAGTACAATGATTTTATAACAAAAAAAAGTCTTTTACAACATTGTAAAAGACTTTTTTTAATGAGTATTATATCTATACCTATATAAAAGTATAAGTTACGGATACTGAAGGTTCTTGTTGCGTTACTTCTATAGTCTCGTTAACTACTTCTTCGTTATCTACAAATATTTTAAGTACTGCATCATAATCTTGCCAAGGATCTGTTGGCATAGTACTTACTGCTGTATCATCTGTAAACTTTAATGTTAAACCAGTTCCTAAATTAACTGTTTTTTGTAAGCTTGTAAAGTTAAATGGCAAATCTACTTCTTGCAATTCATCTATTATTTGCTCATCTCCTATTGTTATTGTAGCTATAGACTCGTTTGCAATAGCTGGAGTAACCTGAAATCTTATATCTACCGTTTTTGGATATCTACTAGGCCCTTGTTCTTGATTATTATCGTCTGAAGAACAAGACACAAGACTTATTGTTAGTAGAATTAATAGCAATTTTTTCATTTGTTTATTTAATTTAAATTAAAAAATGTATTGAGAACTAGCTCTTTTTACTGAACTGTTTTTGCTCTGTTATCCTCTATATCTGCAGCATCTGTTAAAGCTTTTACTACTCTAGATGTAACAGCGTTAGATTTCTCTGTTGCTAATCTATTTGCAAATGAAAGATAGTTATCTAAAGCTACTGCTGGTGTCTTTTTAGTTACTTGTATCATATATACACCATTATCTCCAGTTACTAATTTAGAAGTTGCTCCTTCTTCAAGGCCAAATGCAGTTCCTACTACTAGTGGCTCTCTTCCCGCTCCTGCAATTGTTGGATTCTTCATGTTAATTGCAGATGCAGATTTTACTGTCTGGTTTTCGGCAGCAGCAACATCTTCTAATGTTGTAGCGCTAATTCTATCTTTTATTAATTTAGCTTTCTTTTCTTTTCTTATTTCTGGTAAAGCTGTTACAGAAGCATCTGTAATATTCATTAAACCTGCTTCGTTTTTAGCTGTTACTTGAACGATTACATAATCACCTCCTGCTACACTAAAACGCTTAACATCTCCTATTTCTCTTCCTTCATCAAACGTCCAACGTACAATTTCTCTTTGGTTTCCTACTCCTGGAATGTTTTCGTCTAATGCTTTTATTGTATTAACAGGATTAACTGTTTTATTCGTTTCTTTTGCTACTTCTTGAAATTCTTTTTTAGCTGTAGCTAATTCAAAGTTAGAAGCTTCTCTAAATAATTTATCTTCTGTATCTAAAGAGGCAACTATTTTCTTCTCTATTGTTGCTATCTTGTATGCCGGAGACTTTTCTTTTTGACTTAGTATCTCGATAATGTGATATCCAAAGCTAGTTTTTACAACATCTAAATCTCCTGTTTTATTCTCAAAAGAGAACTTTTTAAATTCTTCTGCTAAAGGCGAATTATATCCAAATTCAATTTCTCCATTGTCCTTATTAGCGACTTTATCTGAAGAGAATTCAAGTAAATCTGTAAACTTGGCTTTTCTAGTTTTAATTACTGTCAATAAACTATCTGCAAATGTTTTTGCATCAGCATCATTTTTTTTAACATCTTGCGCAGCATTAGTAGCTCCTGTAAAAGGCACTAATATATGTCTTACTTTAACAGAATCTGACAGCTTAGTTACATCTACTAATTTAGACATTTTAAAACTTGTACCATCTTTATAAGGACCATAAACACCACCTACTTCTAATTTTGTAATGGTGTCTTTTATAACTGCAGGAATAGTGTTAGGAAAATTAAATCTGTCTTGATATCCAAAACCTTCTGAATTTATACTTACATATTCTGCAACGGCATCTTTGTTAACAGTATTAAAACCTTTAACTACTGTAGAATCTGCTCCTACATAAGCATCTTTAAGTAACTTAGTTAAAGTCGCCTTAATATCATTTTCATCCTCTACAGAGGCAACTTCTTCAAACTTTACATATTGGATATTTCTAGAATCTTCTACTTCGTACTTTTTCTTATTCTTATTTATGTAAGCAGTAATTTCAGATTCAGAAACATTTATTGTAGTGTCTGCTATAGATGCAAAAGGTATTTGAACATATTTAATATTTACCTTATCGCCTTCTAATTCGTGTTCTAACTTACCTTCTGTTAACGTTGCTGTTGTACCAGCTTTAACTAGATTCATGTAAGTATCTTGTAATCCTCTTGCAGACACAGATGTTTCATAGTTTATCCATTGTTGGTATGCTGCTTTGTTAGGCGAATCTTTTAAATTAGCTATATAAGTATTTAATTTAGCTTCGTCGAATAAGCCTGCTTCATTTTGAAACTCTGGGCTATTTTGTAAGCTTGGCTTTAAGAGCTCAATCATTTGTTCTCTACTAATACTTAATCCTAAAGCGTCAAACTCAGTCTCCATTACCATTCTGTTAACCTCTGCATTGTACACTTGATTCATAATTTGAGTACTTGTAGCATTAGGGTTTTTTCTAGCTTCTACCTGAGCCAAAAATGCTTCTCTGGAAATATCTTTACCATTTACTGTAGCGACTACATTTGGAGATTTTCCTGTAAAGCTTACATCCGAGCTAAAAACTCCTGATAATATAAATGCAAATAATGCTAATGCAATGACTAGTATTAGTACGAATGTTTTTTGTCTTATCTTATTTAAAATTGCCATCTGTTGAAATAGATTTTATGAAATATAGTGGGCGAAAATACCATTTTCTATTTAATAATAAAAGCAGAATTTACCATTAATTATAATAATTTAAAAAAGCGGGCTATTTTTCTTTAAATGAAGACTTAAAAACGAGTATTTTAAAATTTAATCTTCTTCTTTTACTTTTAAGCGGACTAAATCTATTTTGGTGTCGGATACTTCTATTATTTCAAACTGAAACTTATCTGTGTCTACAATATCCTTTTGTTGTGGTATTTCTTCGGTATGATCTACAATTAAACCTCCAAGTGTTTCGTAATTTTCACCTTCTGGTAAGTTTAACTTATAGGTTTCGTTTATATAATCGACTTCTAACCTAGCTGAAAACAAATAAACTGAATCGTCTATTTGCTTTTCTGTTAGTACAACCGTATCGTGTTCATCTTCAATTTCACCAAATAGTTCTTCAACGATATCCTCAACAGTCATTAATCCAGAAGTTCCACCATATTCATCTAGTACAACTGCTATACTTTTTCGCTTTTTAATAAGCACATTAAGTATTTCGTTAATTAGCATGGTTTCTGGCACATATTCAACATCTAAAACCATTGCTTTAATAGACTTAGGCTTCTTAAAAAGCTCGAAAGCATGTACATAACCTATAATATCATCTATAGTATCTTTATATACAATTATTTTAGAGTACCCTGTTTCGGTAAATAAAGCAGTTAGTTCTGGTATTGAATCTTTAATTTCTACAGCAATAATTTCTGTTCTCGGCACCATAACTTCGCGCGCTTTTACCTCGGCAAATTCTAGTGCATTCTGAAATATCTGTATTTCGCTGTCTATATCTTCATGTGCTTCTACAGACTCCATTTGCTCACTTATATAATTACCTAACTCTACTTTAGTAAATGCTAACTGCACTTGATCTCCTTCGGTTTTAAAGAATCGTTTTAAAACAAAATCGGAAATCCAAATCACAAAATCGGAAATAAGAGTAAATACTAAATAAAAAATATAAGCAGGAAAAGCCAATGCTTTAACTAGTGTATTAGAATATATTTGAAAAAATACTTTAGGTAAAAACTCTGCTGTAAAAAGTATTACTAAAGTAGAAATAATAGTTTGTGTTAATAGACTAAAATCATCTAATAACAACTTAATAAATGGAGAATTTGTTTCTAGTAATATTTTAGCAAACCAATCTATGAGAAGATCTCCCATAAAAAAACCATATATAACCAATGCTATATTGTTTCCAATAAGCATTGTCGCAATAAATTTTGAAGGTTTTGCTGTAAGTTTAGATAATATTTTAGCTAAAAATCCATCTTGCTTTTTTTCAATCTCTATATGTATTTTGTTTGAAGAGATATAGGCTATCTCCATACCAGAAAAAAAAGCAGAAAGCAATAACGATACTATAATTATGGTTATAATAAGTGTTATTGACATGTATTAGTTGATTAAATTACTTTCTATCATTAAACTTTTTATGAAACTTTCTTCTAAAGAAAAACATAAAAACAGCTAATGCACATAGAAACAGAGATAAATAGGCATGACTTCTGTCTACATTCCAGCTTCTTATTACTTCATAAAGAAAATAGAATGATGCTATAAGATAGATATACTGGGTAAATTTTAAGTATTTCACTTTATAAAAATTTTAATGCGGTAAAGATATATAAAATTTTAAAGCTTAGATGTGATATTGCGCTTTTAAAAGGTAAAAGGATTATTCTGAAACAGCAAACTGCCCGCTTATTTCTAGAACATCTGTAAGCCTAAAATCCTTATCGGAATCAAACCCTTCTCCATGAGTAATTACACCTTCACTCACCGACTTATAGGTTACTGGAAGGTTTGTAAACATCCATTTTTTTTGTTGATCAAAGTATAGTTGCTTTGCATACAAAGTATCATTTGTAGGTGTTGCTACTATAACATTACCTTGTAAATCTATTAAGTCTGTTTGCGTATAGAGTATTGCATAGTCTGAGATAATAGTACTTTTTTTATTATCGTCATCGTAAACGTAAAGCGTAATCCCTTTTGGAAACTCCGAATACCCGAAAGATCGGTTACCGTAATCTAACATTTTAGGACTAATAAGGTTTGCAGACACTCTTCCTGAATCTGTACGTTTCGCATTAATGCCTTCTGCCTCTCCTTGAGGTTCGTTTGCAGAGATTCCTATTTTCTGCACCTCCTTAAAGTTGTTTTTACATGAAAAAAACAAAGTCATGGCAATAGCCATGACTCCGATTTTTATAATATGTTTTACTGTGTTTTGCATTAAATACTTGGTACAGTTACACTTCTTCCTATCCAACATCCAATTTTAATGGTAGCTCCTGCATTACCTTCTGTAAATATTTCAGATTTTGAAGGTGCTAGTGCTTTATATCTAGCTATTGCTTTAGTATTTCCTGCTTTTTTAGCTTCTTGTTCTGCTAACCAATATACTGCTCTTTTGTTAAAGTTAGAATCTCCACAGTTTTTAGCACTACTTGCATACATTGCAGCGATGAAAGAGTGAGGACTTTTATCTGATGGGTTAAACTCTAATGCTTTCATAAAGTATGTTCTAGCTTTACCGTAACTACCTTTCTTTTTAAACTTATTAGCTATCTTTTTATACAGCTTAGCTTTCTTAAAAGGATCTTGTTGTAAAGATAATGATTGCTCATAATACTTAAGTGCTTCGTTAGATGCTCCTTCTTTATCTTTTAATATCCCTAAGTAGTATGCAGAACTTGCTGATGGGTTTAAAGTGTGTAATGCATTTACTAATTTAAAGAATAATGGATCTCCAGTACAATCTTTATCAGACATTTTTCCTGCTGCTCTTCTTAACCAAATTTCATTTGACTTATTAGCTTCGAAATCTTTAGTATATAATGGTATTAAGTTTTCGCAATTTGCTCTATCTCCTAATTCTGTATCTACACTTCCAGATATTTTATCGAATGCTGCTAATGTTTGTGTATGATATCTTTTAAATTGCTTCTCTCTTTTACCTAATGCAGTACCAGCTTCTTCTTTAGCTAAAATTACATTAAGCTTATCTGAATTATCTTTTACTTCTACTTCTATCTTATCAACAATGTCATCATATTTATCGAATAATTGTTGAGCTGTTTTTTCCTTAGCATCATATAACTTTACCATTAATTTAAAGTATATGTATAAACTTTTTGCATTTTTAAAAGACTTTCTATCTTCATTAAAAGGCTTATCGAAAGCATCAAACAATTGTGCATCTGTTAATCCTAAATCTGTTTTATTATCATATCTTAATTGCGCTTTTTTAGCTTCATACTCTCCTTTTGGAGTTTTACTTGCAAAGTTTGTAGCTCTTTGATCCCACATTTTAATAAGATCGTTTATAAATGCTACTTTATCTGCGCCGTTAGATTTTTTAATTTTATGCTTTAAAATTTTCTCTCCGTAAGTGTAGATTGCCTTATTGTATCTTGGACACTCTTCTCTAAGTTCCATAAATGGCTTGTATGCTGCTTCGTAATCTTTTGCTTTAGCATACTCAGACATTATAGATAACTTTGTTAAACACTCTTCTTGACTTTGAGCAAAACTTAGGTTGAGCCCCAAAAATAATACTGTTATTAGTAATGTAATCTTATTCTTCATAATCTTAATTTTTATGCAATTAGCTGTCGTTAGTTATATTTTCTTCTTTTAAACCATCTATCGTTTAAGGATAGACTTAATTGGAAGTTTACAAAGTTCTCTTTAATTAAGTTTGCATTTGTTGTTCCCCTTTGCCCAATTTCTACTCCTAGGTTAGCATTAGAGAATATTGTTCCAACTGGTATACCTACTCCAAAAGACATGCCAAACTCTTTTATGGACTCATTATTTACATTTAGGCCTGTATTTTCGAAACGAACCCCTGCCCTATAAACCACTCTTTGCCAATAACTTGTAAACGAATTATACTTTGGAATATAAAAACCACCAATAGATAACGCAGAGGCATCCTCGTAGGTTACTCCTGTATTTGTATACAATGGATTAGAAAATTCACTTGTTTTTTGCGAAGTATAATCTATTCCTGCAAACCATTTTCTTGGTTGCCCTATACCTGCTCCAATAGTAAACTTAGAAGGCAATGTTAAATTTGTTTTATCTAAATCTAAAGCTTCTAAATCTGCATCTATTGTATTTATAATAAATTCCGAGCCTGTATTTGCATTAATAGTTAGTGTATTAAAAAAACGCTCATTACGAGAAGTTATATCACTAGTTGGTGAATAAGTTAAGGCAGACTGCAACTCTAACTTATCGGTTATCATGGTCTGGTAATGCAAGCCTATATTAAAATTAAGACCACTTAAATCTGATCTATTAGATTCTTTGGTTTGTGCTTGTAAAGGCTCACCTTCATTATTATATCTAAATTCTAAGGTCGTGTTTTCTATATTACCAAAGTTATAATTAGCATCTACTCCAATGCTTAATCCTTTGGTTAGTTGGTAACCTACAGAAAGGAATGCCTTATTTAAACCTCCGCTTCCATTAAATCGTGTATCTATAGTTCCGTTTGGATTGCTATTTTCTAATTTGTACCCTACAGATGTATATGGTAATAATCCAAAACCAAAACCAAACTTTCCTATAGGAACAGATAACGCTAAATAATCGAAAGTAGAAGATTGTACACGATCACTAGAATTATTACTTTCCAGATTAGACGAAGAGTGCCCTCCTCCTACAGAAAACTTAACAGGTCTACTCTCTTTTTGGTAAAAATCTATATTATTACCGCCATAAGTTGCCGGGTTTCTTAAGTTTATGTGAATACTATCTTTATAGATGCTTAATCCACCCATACTTCTGTTTTCTACGGTACCTTTAAATTTTAAGCTACCTATTCCAAAAAAGGAATAAGGAGATGCTGTCCCTTCTTGGGCATAACTTTGAACTGCAAAACATGCAATAAAAACTAATAGAAGCTTTTTAATCATTAGTGTGAATTATATTGTAAAATAAAATTTAATCCTTCTAAAAGGAAATTCGAGTTGGCAAATATGCTACTTTTTAATTGTTTAGACAACATTTTAGTATTTCCTCCTGTTAAAATAACTGTTAAATCTGGATATTTTGTTTTGTAAACATTAACATTTCCATCAATTTCGCTTAAAACACCATTAATAACGCCAGAATGCATGGCTTGCTCTGTAGATGTCCCAATTATGTCTTTTGTTTCTTTTATAGTTAACAACGGTAAATTAGCTGTTTGATTATGTAAAGCCCTGTAACGCATATCTATTCCTGGCGAAATAGCACCTCCCAAATAATCGTTATTAGCATTAATAAAATCGAATGTTATACAAGTTCCTGCATCTATAATTAAAACATTCTGACTTGGATATTGCTGTACAGAGGCACAAACCAATGCAATTCTATCTATTCCTAAAGTTTTTGGTGTGGTATATAAATTTTTAAAAGGTAATCTCGTTTCATGACTTAATACTTCTAATTTAAATTCACTTTTTAGATAATTAAAGTCACTTTTGTCTATTTTTCCTACAGAAGATAGTATCGCCTTCTCTATTTCGGAATATTTTTTTTGAAATTTTTTAATTTTTTTTAAAATATCTACAGTTTCAACAACTGCCTTCTCTAACATGTTATCCAACTCAAAAACAGCTAGTTTAGTATACGTGTTTCCTACATCTATAATTAAATTCATGGTTCAATTTTAAAAAAAGCAAATTTACAAAACGATTTTTTATTAATTTTCTTTTGTAGAAACTAAAATACGTTATATATTTGCATCCGCATTTAGCACTGGTGCCTTAGCTCAGTTGGTAGAGCAAAGGACTGAAAATCCTTGTGTCCCTGGTTCGATTCCTGGAGGCACCACCAGAAAAAAACCGATCATATTTGATCGGTTTTTTTGGTTTTATACTATTCTTTAACTACTCTTTTATTTTGTGGAGTCTCTTTTTACTAATATTGTCTCCAATGTTATTGTTTTTATAGCCTTAGATTTATTTTTTTTAATAGCTTTTAATTCTTTATACAATTGTTTAAACGCCTTTTTACCCATTTCAAAACCAGGTTGATTTATTGTTGTTAATGATGGTGTAATAGCAGATGACATAAACCAATTGCTAAAACCAACTATAGCTATATCTTCTGGAATACGAACACCTCTTTTATTAAATTCTGTAATAGCCCCGATGGCAACCATATCTGTATTAATAAAAATACCATCAACATCATCATGATCATTCAGTAATTTTGATGCATTTAGCTTACCTTCATCAAAGCTCATGTCTCCACATTCACAGATATAAACTAATGATGGATCATATGGAAACCCATTATCTAACAAAGCCTTTTTATAACCTAGAAACCTATCAATTGAATTTTGAGGTAACAAAGGCCCTCTAAAATGGGCGATACGTTTGCACCCTGTATCTATTAAGTGTTGTGTAGCACTATATGCAGCTTTTCTATCATCAATAACAACTTTAGAACATTTAACTATTTTTGCTATTTTATCAAACATTACAAGAGGCTTATCTTGAGAAACAACCTCTGTTAAATGTTTAAAATCTGCAGTTCCGTTAGCTAAAGAAATAAGTATACCATCTACACGTTTATCCAATAATAGGTTTATTTGTTTTTTTTCTAATTCGTAAGATTCATTAGATTGCAGTATAATAACTAGATACCCTTTTTTTTCTGCTTGACTAATAATACCTTTAATTACATTAGAGAAAAAATGATGTACTATTTCTGGTACAATTATACCTATTGTTTTAGACTCACTAGTTCTTAAATTAACTGCAAATGCATTAGGTTTATAATTTAAAGTCTGTGCTAAATCTTTAACTAAAGCCTTTGTTTTTTTACTTACATCAGGATAATCTTTTAATGCTTTGGACACTGTAGTAATAGAAATACCTAATGTTTCAGCTATTTGTTTTAAAGTTACTGGTTTCAATAGAAATAATTTTATTGCAATGTACGATAAAAATAAAAATCGAAAACGTTTTCGTTAAAAACGAAAACGTTTTCGATATAAATAACGCAATTTTTTGCACTCATTAATATAGATTTGATAAAAAATTAATACCAAAATCAATTAATTAATAAACCAATGAAAAAAACAAATCAACTTAAAAAGCTTTTTTCAGCGTTATTTATGCTAGTTTCCACAGCATTAATTGCGCAGTCAACAATTTCCGGAACTGTTTCGGATGAATCTGGAATGCCACTTCCTGGAGTTAATATTTTTATTTCTGGCACAAGCCAAGGTACGAGTACTGATTTTGACGGAAAATATTCTTTAAAAAATGTAGAAAATGGCACTTACAATCTAGTAGCTTCATATATTGGATTTAAACAAGCTAGTAAAGACATAACTATTAAAGATTCAAATGTAGAGTCAGATTTTCAATTAATAGAAGACGCATCTGCTTTAGAAGAAGTTATAGTTACGGGGTCTGTAGGTGACCCAAGATCTAGAATTGAATCTAGTGTTTCTGTTTCCTCTATAGGAATAGAACAAATAGAACAATCTGCACCAAGAACTTCTGGAGAGGTTTTTAGAAATGTACCCGGTGTTAGAGCAGAATCTTCTGGTGGAGATGGAAACGGTAATTATAATGTGCGTGGTGTCCCTGTATCTTCAGGAGGTTCAAGATATTTACAAATTCAAGAAAATGGCTTGCCTTTAAATGTGTTTGGAGATACTTCTTTTGGAAATTCAGATAACTGGCTACGTATTGATTCTAATGTTAGTAAAATTGAAGCAATTAGAGGTGGATCAGCATCTACACAAACAACAAATGGTCCTGCAGGGATTATTAATATAATTAGTAAAACAGGTGCTACAAAAGGAGGTTCTATATCTACAAGTATTGGTTTAGATTACGAATCTAATAGATTAGATTTTGAATATGGCGAACCATTAGAAAATGGTTTATCTTATCATGTTGGCGGGTTTATGAGAGCAGGCGAAGGACCAAGAGAAACTGGTTATACTGCTAATAAAGGTGGCCAAATAAAAGCAAATATTACTAAAAAACTCGAATCTGGTTATGTACGCGCATATTTTAAATTATTAAATGATAGATCTGCAATGTATCTACCAATGCCAATGTTATTAGAAGGAGACGATGCAAACCCAACCTTTAGTAACTTACCAGGATTTGACATTACTACAGATTCTCAACACACTAGATATCTTCAAGAAAATGTAGGTTTAGATTACACCGATAATACAAGAAGAGCTGGAGATGTAAGAACTGGAAACAATCCAATTTCTAAAACTGCTGGTATAGAATTTTCTTTCGACTTAGGAGATGGTTGGAAAATAAGAAATAAAGGAAGACTAGCATCTAATAGAGGAGAATGGTCTGGACCTTTTACAGCTAACTTTGGTGAAACAGCAGATGTGGAGGCTACTGTTAGGGATCTAATACCAACTACTGCAACTGGAGACCTTGTATACGCAGATGGCGCAAGAGAACCGTACAATCCTTCTAATGGGTTATTACAAATTATTCACCTATTCGATGTTACTATTGAAGACATGAGTAATATTGTGAATGATTTTAAATTATCTAAAAAAATTGGAGAAAACGTAAATGTAACTGCTGGTTATTTCACAGCTATTCAAAATACAAAAACAGCATGGCAATGGTCTTCTTTCTTATCTGAAGTAAAAGGAGGAGGAGAAGCTAGACTGGTAGATATTGATGGTTATTCTAGAGGTGGTAAATTTGCTTATGGTAACCCACTTTGGGGTGATTGTTGTAATAACAAATATAATACCGTGCATACTGTACGTTCTCCATACTTAGGTGTCGCAATAGACATAAATGAAAACTTAAATTTTGATGGTAGTTTAAGATATGATAGTTTTAAAGTCGATGGTACTATTGCTTCTTTTGGCTCTGCTGTTCCACAAAATTTCGACATTAACGGCAATGGTACTATTGAAGACATAGAACAATCTGTACCAGTAAGAGATCCTAGTCAAAACCAAATTATTGGAGATGATTACAACTACGTTTCTTATTCGCTAGGTTTAAATTACAAATTAAATGACAACTCTGCCATATTTAGTAGATATAGTTTAGGTGCCTCTGGTAGAGCTCCAGATAGAAATGGATACGGATTAGACGGTACAGCTGCAACACAGTATGACCAAGTAAGTCAATTAGAAGTTGGTTACAAGAGAAAAATAGATAATGGATATATTAACTTAACAGGATTTTTAAGTAATACAGATGAAGATGCTGGAACTGCTCTTAACCAAACTGTAGGTAACGAATTTAGAGCCTTAGGTTTAGAACTAGAAAGTGCTTATAGCATAAAAGATTTTTCAATTATAGGATCTGTAACATGGACAGATGCTGAAATTATTGAAGATAGATCAAGTGGTACACCAGGAACTAATAATGGTAAAACACCAAGAAGGCAAGCAGATTTTGTATACAACCTATCACCTACTTATTCCTTTGGAGAAACAAAACAATATGTTTTAGGTCTTAGTATTTTAGGAACTACTAAATCTTTTGCAACAGATGGAAATGATTTAATTATGCCTGGTTATGCTTATGTAAACTTTTTAGGAAGCGTTGGCCTTACGGAAGGGCTGTCTTTATCTCTTAATATAAACAACCTTTTAGATACCGTAGGTATAACAGAAGTAGAAGGAGTTCAAGGTCCTGCAACAGGCGGTGCAAGATATGTAACAGGAAGATCTATAACAGGTCGTTCATCTTCTCTAGCGCTTCGATATAAATTTTAAATTGAATTAGTTTATTTTTTTGAGTGTTAAAAGAGTTGATATTATATTAATGTCAACTCTTTTTAAAAATTAAATACTCTTATCATGAAAAATGTCATATTATATATTTTCTTTTTATTAACGCTTAGTTGTAACCATAAAGTATCGAACATTAACGATACAATTATAAAAGATAAAATTGAGCAAAAAATAATTATTTACGGCAGTGCAACATGCCATTATTGTACAGATACTAAAGCATATTTAATTAAAAAAAACACCCCTTTTATTTTTTATGATTTAGATACAAATCCTTCAAAAATAACAGAAATGCATACTAAGTTAAGAAAGGCAAATATTAGCACTGCAAACTTTCAGATACCTGTTGTAGATAAAGGTGGTAAAATTATCACTAATGATTATGAATCATTTGAAGTATTTTTAAGTAAATTAAATTAAGCATGATAAAAAAACCTAAGTTAAGTTTTTGGCAAATACTAAACATGAATGTTGGATTCTTCGGCATCCAATATAGTTTTGGTTTACAACAAAGTGCAGTCACACCAATTTACGATTTTTTAGGTGCTAGCCCTGATCAAATTCCGTTATTACATCTTGCAGGGCCAGTAACTGGCTTATTAGTACAGCCCATTATTGGAGCATTAAGTGATAAAACATGGAGTCCTAAATTTGGAAGACGCAAACCTTTTTTCTTAATTGGAGCTATTTTATGTAGTTTAACTTTGTTAGCTTTTCCTTTTAGTAGTTCTTTATGGATGGCTGCTGGTTTATTATGGATTTTAGATGCAGGTAACAATACTGCAATGGAGCCTTACAGAGCCCTTATAGCAGACAAATTAGATAACGAGCAACAACCATTAGGATTTCAAATGCAAAGCTTTTTTACGGGCTTAGGTCAAGTACTAGCTAATTTATCTTTATTTATTTTTCCTTTAATTTTTATAGGTACAACAGGCGCTTTACCAACTTGGGTGTATGCTTCCTTTTTCTTAGGAGCAGCCTGTTCTATAGGAACAATTTTGTGGAGTATTAGCAAAACAAAAGAAATCCCTCCAACCGAAGAAGAATTAGCAAAGCTTAAAAATAAAAAAAGAAGTGTTTTAGGCCCTTTAATCGAAATTTTTTCTGCGATAAAAGATATGCCGAAAGTAATGTGGCAATTAGCATTAATTTATCTTTTTCAATGGTATGCGTTGTTTTGTTATTGGCAAAACTCATCAAAAAGTGTTGCACTCTCTGTTTGGAATGCGACACCAGATAATAAAGAAGCTTACAGTGAAGCTGTAAGTTGGACAGGTCTAGTAAATGGTTGGTACAACGTGGTCACTTTTTTAGTAGCCTTTGCATTAGTTGGGTTCGCAAAAAAATACAGCGCTAAAAAAGTACATGCTTTTTGTTTAATTATAGCCGCTTTAGGTTTTTTAGCATTTCCACATATTGAAAATAAAAACTTATTATTCTTTGCTATAACTGGTTTTGGTATTGGTTGGGCAAGTATGATGGGAATTCCTTATTTAATGGTAGTTGCAGATATACCTAAAGAACGTTATGGTGTTTACATGGGGATAATTAATATGATGATTGTAATTCCAATGATTATTCAAACATTATCTTTTGGGTATATTTTAAAGCATTTTTTAAATAACGACCCACGTAACGCCATTTCTTTTGCTGGTGTATTGTTACTAATTGCTACAGTTTGCACCCTTTTTATAAAAACAAAAAAACAAGTAGAAGTTATATAGCAAATGATAGTAGAACAATCCTATACAAAAGCCATAGAACTAATGGCTAAAGCAAGATCTAATAAAGGGTTTTTAGCAAGTGCTAGCGACATTACTAATTATAAAAGAGTATGGGCTAGAGATGGTGTAATTTGTGGTTTAGCCGCTTTATTAGATGGAGACCAAAGCTTAATAAAAACTTTTGAAAAAACACTACTAACCCTAGCAGAAAACCAGCACAAACTGGGACACATACCATCTAATGTTTTTTTTAAAGAAAATGATGAAGTTGAGATAAGCTTTGGAGGCTTAGCAGGAAGAGTAGATACTATTTCATGGTTTATAATAGGGGTTTGTAATTATGCTTCTATAACGAATAACATAACCTTTGCTAAGGAATTAAAACCTAAAATAGATAAAGGTCTACAGCTTTTAGAAGCATGGGAGTTTAATAACAACCATCTTGTTTATGTTCCAAGGTCTGGAAATTGGGCAGATGAATATATTACTGAAGGTCACATTTTTTACGACCAAGTGCTTAGACTATGGGCTTTAAAATGTGTAAATAATTTATTTAATGGCACTGAGTATGAAAACAAAATAAATCATGTTACCGAAAAATTAACAGGAAATTATCGGAAAACAGATTACAAGACTCCATTTCACCCAAAGGCATATAAAACACTTAAAAAAAACAGCTATTGGATGGCTTCAGTAAATCCATCTGGTTACCAAACAATGTTTGATGCTTTAGGGAATAGTATAGCATTATTAATTGACTTAGGGGATTCAGATTTTCAAGAAGATATAATTACTTATTCAGAAAATCTAAGAGCTTCTTTACCATTAAAATTACTTCCCGCTTTTTGGGAACCTATTACTAAGGATAATGAAGATTGGAAACTATTAAAAAACAATTGTAAGTACGATTTTAGAAATATTCCTTTTGAATTTCATAATGGAGGCACTTGGCAAATGGTAAATGGTTTTTATGGAATGAGTTTGGTTGCAAAAAACAGAAAAATAGCTCAAGATGTTCTGGCAAATATAAAAAAGCTAAATTGTGTTAATGATTATGGGTTTAACGAAAATTTCAACACAAAAACTGGACAGCCATCTGGAGTAAACAATTGCACATGGAGTGCAGCAGGAGAAATTGCTTTAGAGCAATATATTAATGGAAAAAGATTTTTAGTTTGAAAATAAATAAACAAATAGACATACTTTGTGTTGGTGAAGCTTTAGTTGATTTTATTGGCCACCTACAAAGCAATAGCATAAGCGAAACTAGAGATTACCACAGATACCTTGGTGGTTCGCCAACAAATCTAGCTATGAATGTTGCTCGATTAGGTCTAAATACAGCTTTAGTTGCTAGTATTGGAGATGATGGTTTTGGAGAATACATAATGAAAAGGCTTAATGAGGTAAATATTAATACAGATAATATTAAAAGAAAAAAAATAATACCTACTAGTACTATTTTTGTTTCAAGATCACTAAGTACTCCTGATTTTATTGCCTATCGAAAAGCAGATTATCATATCACAAAAAAACAAATACCATCTAGTATTCTAGCACAGGCTAAAATATTTCACACCACATGCTTTGCATTAAGTAAAAACCCTGCACAATCTACTATTTTAAAAAAAGCAGAGGACGCTTTTAATTTAGGCTGTAAATTAAGCATCGATATAAACTATGCAAGAAAATTATGGAACAGTCAAAAAGAAGCTCTAAAAGTCATTAAAACGTATTGCAAGTTTAATCCTTTGGTAAAAATTAGCGAAGACGATATGTTGCGTTTGTTTGAAAAGAAACTTAAACATGAAAAAATATTTGAATTTTTCCATAACCATGGTGTCGAAACTGTATGTCTAACATTAGGGAGTAAAGGTGTTAAATTATCTAGAAAAGGAGAAAACATAATTGATTTACCTGCTATAAAAGTTGAAAAAGTTAGAGATACTACTGGCGCTGGTGATGCCTTTTGGTCTGGATTTTTATTCGCATATATAAAAGAGAAACCCGTTGAAGAATGTTTAAAAGTAGCCTTACAGTTAGCCTCTTTAAAGCTTCAAAATGTAGGACGCTTACCAGATAACATCAACGTTGTATCCAATCTTTTATAGTACTATATTAGTAACACTAATAATTAATTCTATTTCAAACCAAACCTTACAAACATAAATTATTAAAACGTTTATTTCTCTAACCCATTATAACTCATAAAAAAGTTAATCCATATATTTCTTGCCAATCGCATAATAATAGGCTGCAAAATCAACATAGCTAAAACAATTAAAGCATAAGTTACCATTAAACTAAAATTGAATACTAAATAGCACAACCCAAAAACAATACCTGCAAAGAGCAAACCTACTGGATAACTTACATACATAGCTCCAAAAAAGAAAGAAGGTTCAATTTTATATTTAGTATTACAAGAACTACAACGCTCTTGCATTTTTAATGTTTTACTTAATATATACGGATTCGTCTCTGAATACATACTTTCATTATGACAAACAGGACATTTTCCCGTTAGAATACTGTATAATTTTGTTTGTTTTAGAAACGCCATAATTTTAATTTTTTCTCAATATTAAAAATAGCAATAGCATTGCTATTTAGATTAAACAAAATTACACCTTAGCCTGTAAAAAGACTCATACATTTATCGCTATTTTTTGTACATTTAGGACATATACATGTTATTTTGAAAAGCATACCAATTTTAAATATAAAACAGTTTAAACAGGAAGAATCCTTACAAGAATTCTACTGCAATGATTTAAGTGAACACTTAAAAAAGAATAAAGCAATTGTACATAAACCACATAAGCATAATTTCTATTTATGTGTTGTATTTACATCTGGTACTGGAAAGCACGAAATAGATTTTAACTCCTACAACATTAACACTGGTAGTGTCTTTTTTTTAAGACCTGGACAAACACATTATTGGACATTTGAAGACAAACCTGAAGGCTATATTTTTTTTCACTCCCAAGACTTTTACGAATTTTATTTCGCTAATAAAAAAGTAACGCATTTTCCTTTTTATTATTCCTATAAAAATCCGCCTCATCTCCAGTTAAACAATAAAAACCTTACTACAATACAATCTAGATTTAAAGAACTTTATTCTGAATATTCACAAAAAGAAAAAGATATAAAAGACAAAATAATTAGCCTTATAGACATTATATATATCGACCTAACTAGAATTTACACAAACAATACACCTAACGATATTGTTATAACCTCTAGCTACTTACATATACTTAGGCAATTAGAAAATGCTATAGATTTGTTTTACAAAGAGAATAAATCGGCCGCATTTTATGCAAACACTTTAAACATTACTTCTAAACACTTAAATAGAGTAACCAAAACAACTATAAATAAAACCACTACCGAATTAATTACAGAACGTGTTTTACTAGAAGCCAAACGACTTATTGTACACACCAACAACACTCTATCTAATATTGCCGAGCTATTAGGCTACGAAGATTACGCTTATTTCTCTAAAGTTTTTAAGAAAAACACAGAAATAACTCCAATTCAATTTAAAAAGAAATATCAACAATTATAAATAAGTTACTAAATAGCTTTAAACATAAAAAAGCCCTCTAAAATTCAGTATTTTTGTAAAAGAAATGAAATAAATGGAAAACGATAAAAAACCAGACAATGTTGTCTTTAACAACGATACACAAAAATATGATGCGGCATTAAAACCTTATGCTACAAATGTAGGTGCACCAGCCATTATAGCAACAGACAATATTACTTGGAAAAATAAAAACATCCTAAAAGCCAATAAACAAATTGAAGCTAAATATCTAGAATTAAAAGCTGAATACGATAAAATGATGGAAGAGCTAGAGTATAATAATCTAGTATATAATTCTAAATTTAATTTCGAACCTATTATTGGGCAAACATACCATTTATACAGAGATAAAAATGAAAACCCGTTTTTATCTATAATAGCTCCAGATGAATGTAACTTCGATTGTATAGGTAGCTTCTACTTAAACTCTGAACAAATTTGGAAGAAAGTTTTAGATAACACGGATAAAAATACGTTTGGTATAAACGCTTAAGTAAATAGAATAAAAAGTGTGTTAAAACAATTACTTGCTTTAACACACTTCTTAAAAATTTCTAGTATTTTTTTTATTAAAATGTTATGAATCTTTTAGCCATGCAGTAAACATCCAGTTACGCGTTTCTAATTGCCTCATAAAGTCTGTAACAATTTGCTCCGTAACGTTATCTCCTACCTCTAATGAGGCAGACACAACACCTAACATACTATTATGCAATACATTATAGTCCATTACTAACTCCTGCACCATTTCTATAGATGTCTTATCTGTGTTGCAATCATCTATTTTAGACTTTTCTATAACATTTTTTATGGACATACCTGGTTTTAATCCGAATGCTTTAATCCGCTCTGCTAGTATATCTATATTAGCTTTTGCAGCATTATATTCTTTTTCAAACTCTTCATGTAATTCGAAAAAATCTGGACCTTTTACATCCCAATGGAAATTTCTCATTTTAAAATAGAACACTTGATAGTCTGCCTGTAATTGACGTATTGCAGATACTATTTCTGCTGTTTCTAAAAATGTAAATCCTAATTTTTTTAATGTTTTTATTTTTGTGTTGTTCTCTATTGTCTTCATTTTTTTTAAATTTTAATATTGATATTTATACCTTGATATTTTGCTCGTGTTGAAGAGCACTGCAGATTAATTAACAATAGTTTTATCTAGCTTAGACAAATGTTCTAAAGATGAAGGATTGTCAAACTGTAATGTTCTAATAGGAAATGGAATATTAATATCGTTTCTATCGAATGCTTGTTTAACCAGAATAATAGCCCTACTTTTTGCTCTTATTTTTTCTAGAGAACTCTCAGCTTCAATCCAAAATCTACACAGAAAATTTATAGAACTATCTCCAAATTCAGTATAATAAAACTCAACTTGGTCTTTGGTTTCAATTTGTTCAAATGCTTTCTTGATGGCTTTTTTAGTTATATTTTCTACAAGTTCTAAATCCGAGCTGTAACCTACTCCGCAGTTAAAAGCAACTCGCATTCGTTTAGTTAATGAGTAATTCTTTAAAGGGCTATCTAAAATTGTTTTGTTAGGAATAACAACAATGTTATTATCTGCCTCTTTAAGTGTGAATTCTTTTAAACTAATATCCATGACTTCACCAGAAAACCCACTAGTTTCTACCCAATCGCCTATTCTTATTTTATCTCTAAAAGATAATACTACTCCAGCTATAGTATTAGATAACGTGCCTTGCAAAGCCATACCTATTACAATACCTGCTATTCCTGCTCCCGTAAGTAATGATTTTAATGTTTCACTTAAGTTTAAAACACCTAATGCAAGAAACAAACCTGTTAATACAATAATGGTAGCTGTTGTTTTGGCTATGATATTAGCAATAGAATCTTTATGTACTCTTCTTTTTATAATTTTTTTTGTAAATCTACTTGTGTATTTAGAGATTATAAATGATAGTATAAGCACGACGAATGCAATGCCTAAATTGGGTAAATTCTCTATAAATACATCAAGCCAAGTATTCAATTTATTGGTAACTTTACTAGTTGCGTCTGTTATATTGTTCTGCATGTTCATTATTGTTTATTGATTATTATTTTAGATTGCATAAGCTTATAGTTATAAGCACATTACAAAGTTACCTCGATACTAGGTTTTGGTTTTGCTCATTTACTGTTTTTGCTTGCTCTTTTGCTTTTTCTTACAAAAAAGCTTTTTAAATAACATAAAAAGGTGGCCTTTAAAAGACCACCTTTTCACAATCAATCTAAATAACAACTATTAAAACATGCTGTTGTTGTTAACTTTTGTATCAATGACTTTGTCTGTAGCACTGAAATAATTAATTAATAATTTTGTATTATCGTCTGGTAATTCCATATCTATTACTTCATCATCATTTTCTGTAACAATATAGTAAGGATTGTCCTCTAATTCTTTGTTAGCGAATTTACTATCTTCGAAAAAACTGTTTATAAGTTGGTCGTCCGATACTTCTAAAGCATGGTCGTTGTCTTCATCTAATTTAAAGTATGTAAATTTAGTTACTTCGTCGTACAAGGCATCTTCATCATTATCAATGATTATAGTTTTTTGCACTTTAATCGTTGGGACTTGCTGTTCTTCGTTTAACTTTCCTATGTCACTAGTGGCTACCATAGGTTGTTCTTTAATCGTTATAATTTTCACTTTCTTATGGTAAGTATTATCCCCATCTTCTATCTTTACTATTTTAGATTTTGTTGTTTTTATATTGTCAATAGTTTTCTGTTGAGAGAATATTAAACTTGGTAATAATATAATTAAGTATGCTATATAATTTTTCATCTGTGTGTATGTGTTATTTAGTTAATGAGTAAAACTGCTCTACTTGATAGTAGATACTTTAATTTTGAATTAATTATTTCTAGATTAAACCTAGAGCGTTTTACATTAATTAACAGATTTATTTAGAAGTCCTTTTATGAATGAAATGGCTGTAAATATTAGGAATACAAAAAATAAAATTTTAGCAATTCCTGAAGCTGCTCCAGCTATATTTCCAAAACCAAGAACTCCTGCTATTAATGCAATGATTATAAATGAAATTGTCCAACGTAACATAGTATATGGTTTTTAATAATTATTGATTTAAATCGATTACTTAAATCTTACTCTGCAAAGATATAAGCAACATATTGTTTCTAGTTGCTCATTTACAAGAAGTCCTTGCTCATTTACAAAACCATATATTCAATCTATACTATATTACGTTAACAGTTATGTTTTGTTTATTTTTCAGGAAGTCACTCGGCGAAATACCATATTTCTTTTTAAATATTTTAGAAAAGTAGCTTCTGCTACTAAAACCGATAGTGTAAATAATTTGCGAAATATTAAGCTCTGTAGTATTTATTAAATCTCTAGCCTTTTGCAATCTTACATGCCGAATATATTCTATAACAGTACGTGAAAATAAAAATTTAAAGCCTTCCTGTAATTTTGCTTGCGTAAGTCCAACAGCTAATGCTAAGTCGGCTACATTGTAATTAGCTGCAATATCTTTTAAAATAATTCTAGACGCTTTTCTAACTAACTTTAACTCTTGTTTAGATAAAGGCGCTTTATCTTTTACTGCTTGCATATCCTTTGCATAATGTGCCATTTCTAATGCAAGAATTTGGTAAACAATACCTTCAATTAACAAAATACGCATTATGCCCTTTTGCTTCACTTTGTTTAATTGTTTAACTAATTGCGCTAGTTTTAAATTGTATGTTCCATAATACGCAAATGTATTTTCATGGTTGGTATCGTAAAACACTTCATAAAGTCTCTTATTTAATAGCGATGCATCATTTAATCTGCTATTAATAAATTCTATTCTACTTATTTGTATTAAAGTAATGTGTAGTTTTTCATCTTTAGGAAAATAACCATAATTATACCCACCATTTCTACTTGTTATAATAACAGGTTGTAATGTATCTAATTTTCGTTTTTGATCTTCTTTTTCAAATTTATGAAAACAATAACCTTCACTTACATAAGTAAAGTGTATAGGATTATATTCAGAAGCATCCATAACAAGTGTAATATCTTCAAAAAAGGTAATATTATATTCTAATAAACTACCTCCCCATTCAAAAGTTATAAAACGAATACTACCATTTGCAATAGTATTAGCAACTTCTAAAGTATATTCACCCCAGCGTTCTTTAATAACACCTCCTATAACTTCTTGAATTTGTTGTACTGTTTCTTCAGTACTTGCAGCCGTTATTGTTATGGTTTTCATTAGTTCTATTTTTCAAAATCTAAAAATACTTATTTTAACTAAACCTATTATAAAACATGGGGCACATATTTCTTTAATAATTTTCGTTAGGTTTAATTTCGCCTTGCGACTATAACGGTTTAGATTTATATCTTAGCAAAAAAGTTATAACAAGATGTCAAAAACATATTACGACCCAGCAGACCTAAGAAAATTCGGAAAAATCACGGAATGGAGCGAAGATTTAGGCAATAAATTCTTCGAATACTATGGTAAAGTCTTTGAAGAAGGTGCTTTAACTGCAAGAGAAAAATCGTTAATAGCATTAGCTGTCGCACATACAGAACAATGCCCATATTGCATTGATGCCTATACAAAAGATGGTTTGCAACGTGGTGTAACTAAAGAAGAAATGATGGAAGCCATACACGTAGGAGCTGCGATAAAAAGTGGAGCAACCTTAGTACATGGCGTGCAAATGATGAATAAAGTGAATAAATTAGATGGGTAAATTAAAAACACAATCGTTACAAAAAAGAGATAGCGATTTAGCAAGTAGTAATAGACAATTAGAAATACTGTCTAACGGTATTTTTGCCGATGGCGAACTACCTACTTTTAAAGATAAAATTGCAGAAACAGGGCAATTCCCTCTAGTTCCTAAAAAACTAGAAATCCTTCAAATAAACTTAGGTTATATGTGTAACCAAGTCTGCGAACACTGTCATGTAGACGCTGGGCCAGATCGAAAGGAGATTATGACACGTGAAACCATGCAACAATGCTTGGAAGTTATTAAAAAAACTGGCGCACATACTTTAGACTTAACAGGAGGCGCACCAGAAATGAATCCAGAATTTCGCTGGTTTGTTGAAGAAGCTTCTAAAGCAGGCATTAAAGATTTTATTGTACGCTCTAACTTAACCATTATTAGAGCCAACAAGAAATATTACGATTTACCAGATTTCTTTAAAAAGCATAATGTACACGTCATTTCTTCTATGCCACACTGGACTAGAGGAAAAACAGACAAACAACGTGGAGAAGGTGTTTTCGATATGTCTATAAAAGCACTTCAAGAATTAAATGAGCGCGGTTATGGTATGCCAGACAGCGATTTACGTTTAGACTTAGTATATAATCCATCTGGAGCTTTTTTACCAGGCGACCAAATGGCTATGGAAAAGGATTTTAAAAAAGCCTTAATGGAAGACTTCGGAATCCAATTTCACAATCTATTTGCCATTACCAATTTACCAATCTCTAGATTTTTAGATTACTTAATAGCCTCAGAAAACTACGAAGATTACATGTATTCTTTAGTAGAAGCATACAACCCTGAAGCCGTTAAAAATGTGATGTGTACTAACACTATTTCTATAAGTTGGGATGGTTGGTTATACGATTGCGATTTTAACCAAATGTTAGATTTAAAAGTCGCTAGTAAAGTAAAACATATTAGTGAATACAACGAAGACTTATTACAAGATCGAAAAATAATTATTTCGCAACACTGTTATGGTTGCACAGCTGGCGCAGGAAGTAGCTGCCAAGGTGTAGTAGCATAACACAATACAGATTTTAAAGTTTAGTGACTATTAAAACACATAATACAGCCATATTAGTTTTTGCAAACTCTGCAAAAACAGAAGGAATATACAAACCTTTTAAACAATCGGCCGAATTATTTAACGTCCTAAACACTCAAGTACAGCACAAGGTAAAACAAACAGGATTACCTTATTTTATTATTTCGGAAAACCAACAACAAGGAGACAACTTTGGTGCTCGTTTTACAAATGCAATACAATCTGTTTTTAATAAAGGATTCGACAATGTTATTACTATTGGTAATGATACACCGCATTTACAAACAGCACACATAATTGCTGCCGAAAAAAAACTACAACACACAGCATTAGTTTTAGGTCCTTCTTTAGATGGAGGATTCTATTTAATGGGAATTTCGAAAACGCGCTTTAATGCAGAAACGTTTTTAAATTTACCTTGGCAAACAAAAGCATTACGCCAAACCATTTTAAAGTTAGTCGCGTTAAAAACCATAGACGTCGCGCTGCTAGAAACATTATCGGATATCGATTCAGTTTCAGATGCAAAAAAGATTCTTAACAGCCATAAAACACTATCTATTGCTGTAAAAGTAATATTACTATCTATTACTGCTTCAAAAAAAGAAGAACACAAACAACATGAAAGTATTACTAATCGTCATGTTAACAAACTATACTACAATAAAGGCTCTCCTATAGCACTTCATATATAACCCAACAAACAAACTATTTAAGTACAGTTAAATAGTTTTTGCCCGTTTTAAACCTTCGGCTGTACCCGAGAACACACACTTTTATTTATATAAATGAAACACATTTACATGTGTGCACTATTACTAATTTCTAGTTATAGCTTTGCACAGATTACTATTACAGGTACGGTTACTGGTGCTATTGATGGCGAAACATTACCTTTTGTAAACATTTCAACTAAAGACCAACAAGGTACTATTACAGACGATAATGGTAAGTACACTATAGAAGTTACATCTACAGAAGATCAATTACAATTCTCATACCTTGGTTATAAAACACAAACCATAACTGTAGGAAACCAAACCACTAAAAATATTAAATTGGTAGAAGACACCTCTAGTTTAGACGAAATTGTTATTACAGCCTTAGGTTTAGAACGCGATACTAAAGAATTAGGCTACGTTGTACAAAGCATAAAAGCAAAAAATGTAAACGAAGTTAAAGCCGTTAACTTTTTAGATAATTTATCTGGTAAACTTGCAGGCGTTACGATTTCTCAAGGTGCAACAGGCGTAGGATCCTCTTCTAAAATAACCATTCGTGGCGAGGCCTCTTTTTCTAACAACAATCCGCTATTTGTGGTCGATGGAATCCCTATAAACAACAACACTGTATTTAACTTTACTAATGAAGCAGCAGCAGGATTTCAAGAAATCGATTTTGGGAATGGCGCCATGGAAGTTAATGCAGACGACATTGAAGAAGTCTCTGTATTAAAAGGGCCAAGTGCCGCGGCACTATATGGTTCTAGAGCATCTAACGGTGTAATTATTATAAAAACAAAAGATGGCAAAAAATCTAAAGGTTTAGGCATTAGCATTAACACCTCTGTATTTATAGATTCTGCATTTAGATTACCAGAATTTCAAAACTCCTATGGACAAGGACAATCTGGAGCATTCGAATTTGTAGATGGCCTTGGCGGTGGAACTAGTGATAATATTACTTATTCATGGGGGCCAAGACTAGATTCAGGTATTTTTATACCACAGTTTGACAGCCCTGTTGTTTTACCAAACGGCACCACAGTTCGCGGAGGAGATACAGCATTATACAGTGGTAATACAATTACACCAACAGAACTAAGATCTAATCCAGATAATTTAAAAGACTTTTACAAAACTGGAGTAACAACCATAAATAATATTGCTATTTCCGATGCGTTTGACACTGGAGATTATCGTTTATCGTTTACCGATTTACGTAGCGAATCTATTATACCAGGCGTAAATTTAGACAGACAAACCGTATCTGCTAAATTAAACTTTCAACCTACCGAAAAAACCACTTTTTCCTCCTCTATTGCTTACACAAATTCTAGCAGTGACAACAGACCTTCTAATGGTTACGGGAGCGAAAATGTAAATTATTCGTTAGTAGCTTGGGGACCGCGTTCTTTAAATATTGATAGTTTAAGAGACTATTGGCAACCGGGATTAGAAGGCGTACAACAATACTCTTTTAACTATACTTTTTTCGACAACCCTTTCTTTATACTACAAGAAAACAGAAACTCGTTCGAGCGTGATCGTATTTTTGGAAACATAGCCTTAAAACATGATTTTACAGACCATTTAAGTTTACAAGTACGAACAGGAATGGATTATTCTTCGGAAAAAAGACAACTCCGTAGAGCCTTTTCTAGTAACCGTTTTCAAAATGGCGGTTATGCAGAACATGATGTGTTTTTTAGAGAAATCAACACCGATTTTTTATTAAACTATAATAATCAATTTGGAGATTTTAGCTTAGACTTCTCATTAGGAGGCAATCGTTTAGATCAAAAAGCATCTACAAAACAATCGCAGACTGTAAATTTAGCACAACCTGGCATTTTCAACTTAAATAATGCAGCATCACCTATTGAAGTGTTTCAATTTGAATCTCAAAAACGAATCAACTCCTTTTATGGTATCGCAAAATTAGGCTACAAAAATTTCTTATTTTTAGACATTACAGGACGTAACGATTGGTCTAGTGCATTAGCAACACCATTCTCGGTAGATAATACCTCATTCTTTTATCCATCGATCTCTACAAGTTTCATATTATCTAATGTTACAGAGTTGCCAGATGTTATTTCATTTGCAAAATTAAGAGCTAGTGTAGCACAAGTTGGTAACGATACTAATCCATACCAAACCACTGGAGCTTTTGTATCGCAAACACCATTTAACGGGCAACCAACATTTAGCAATCAAGACTTTATACCTAATGCAAATTTAAGACCAGAAAGTACTACATCTTACGAATTTGGTGCAGATTTACGTTTCTTTAAAGACCGTTTTAAATTTGATGTCACCTATTATAATGCTATTACAAAAGATCAAATCATATCTTTACCAATTCCTATTTCATCTGGTTACGAACAACAAGTCGTTAACGGTGGAAAGGTAAAGTCTAGAGGCTTAGAAATTATAACTGGGATTACTCCAATTAAAACAGATAATTTTACTTGGAATACGACTTTTAACTTCGCAACCAATAAAGCTACAATTGAAGAACTACCACAAAACGACGGCCGTTTAACCTTAGCATACAGTAGAATTTACGATAGTCAAAACCAAACGGTTTGGTTTCAAGTAGAAGAAGGTGGACAAATTGGAGACTTTTACGGAACAGGTTATTTAAAAAATGAAAACGGACAATTTATAATAGATGAAAACGGACGTTACATTGCAGATAATAATTTACAAAAACTAGGAAACTATAACCCTGATTTCACTTTAGGTTGGAATAACGATTTCCGTTATAAAAACTGGAACCTTAGCTTTTTATTCGACTGGAGACAAGGTGGAGAAATAGTCTCTAGAACACGTGCTTTAGGAAACGTTGGTGGGCAATTAGCCGAAACAGAATTTAGACCAGAAGAAGGTATTATTGCAGAAGGTGTAACACAATCTGGACAACCCAATACAGTAGCCGTATCTGCAGAAAGCTATTACAGACAGTTTTACGACAGAAACCATGAAGAAAATAACGTTTACGATGCATCTTATTTAAAATTACGTCAATTCTCTATTGGTTACGACTTTAAACTAAAAGAAGGCTTTTTAGGTTTAAAAGAAGGTGGAAACATTAACCTGTCTTTAATAGGTAGAAACTTATTTGTTATTACAGAAAACCCTCATTTCGACCCAGAACAATTAGCCGTACAAGGCACAGGCTTTGTAAGTGGCGTAGAGGATATGAGTTATGCAACGTCCCGCAGTTTCGGACTAAAAGCAAGTTTAAATTTTTAATTTAGATTACCGTTTTCACGGTAATGAAAAAATAATTTTCAATGAAAAAAATAATATACCTATTCAGTTTTATAACACTTCTACTAGCCAGTAGTTGTACCAAAGATTTTGAAGACATTAATACAAACCCCAATGCTCCAAATAGTGTACAACCCAGTCTATTATTACGTCAAGTAATATACGATTTTGGAGAGCAAATGAGTTACGAAGGCTTCGTTGCTGGCGATTTGTTATCGCAACACAGAACAGCTTTAGACTTTAATTTATTCGACCGTCATGCGCTTAAATCTCCGCAATTAGGCGGAAATCCTTGGCCCGTATTTTATACTAATTTACGCGATAACGAAATTATTTTAAAACAATCTAGAAGCTCGCAAACTTTTGCCGTTTACGAAGGACCTGCATTAATTTTAAAAGCATATATGGCAGCTGGATTAACTGATTTATATGGAGATGTCCCCTATTTTGAAGCCTTTAATGGCGTTAATGGCACCGTAACACCTGCTTACGATTCGCAAGAATCTATTTATTTAAATGATAATGGTATTATAGACAACCTTAACAAAGGTATTGAAGCCATTACCAATTATACAGAAACCATTCCGTTAGAAGGCGACATTTTGTTTAATGGTGATTTACAAGCTTGGATAAAATTTGCAAATGCATTAAAAATTAAACAACTATTACGTATTTCAGATAAAGTAGATGTTGCTAACGATTTACAAACCATTTATTCTGAAGGTAATTTCATTACATCAAATACTGAAAATGCCATTTTCAATTTCACAAACACAGACCCAAACAGTTTTAGATTAGCGCAATTAAGAATTGGAGATTTTAACAATTTCGTCTTATCTGAAACTATGGAAGATATTTTAACCCATTTAAATGATTCGAGAATTGAAACCTTTTTTAAACCATTTACTAATGCTACAACAGAAGCATATAATGGATTATTAAACGGTGTAGATGCTACTTCAACCTCTGTATTATTAGCAGATTACTCATTAGCAGGAACCGCATTTAGAGAAGATACTTCTGTATTAGACGCTAACTTTATTACCGCATGGGAAGTCCATTTTGCATTAGCAGAAGCTGCCGAAAAAGGATTTATTACAGCCAACGCACAAGAATTATACGAAACTGGAGTTACACAAGCGTTTGAATATTGGCAAACCGAAATGCCAGCAAGTTACTTAACAGGGAACGCTGCTTTTAATGCGCCAGGAACAACACCATTAGAACAAATAATTACTCAAAAATGGATTGCGAATTTAATTAATGGTTACGAAGGTTGGGTTGAATACCGCAGAACAGGCTTTCCAGAATTTAGAGCTATTTCTGCTAGTTTAAATAATGATTTAATTCCTGTAAGAATGCCATATCCTGCAGAAGAAGCCGCTTTAAACGCACAAAATTACAATCAAGCGGCAAGTGCAACAAACGATAACAGTATTAATTTCCCTGTTTGGTGGGATGAAAATTAGTATAGATTAGATTCCCGCCTACGCGGGAATGACAAAACAAAGCAATACATGACAACAGAACTATGGCAATGGATTTTAGTAGTAGGATCAAGTTTAATCTTGTTCCTACTTTCTCCATTTGCAAAAACACCTGATGCCTTTTTTAAAGCGACTCATAACAAAAAGGCGCCTAGTGTTTTAGTCCTTACCGGAAGTTTAATAATTTCATGGATTTTTGCAAAAAGTATTACTAACGCTGCAAATTTAGGATTAGCATTTGGCGTAGTTGGCGGTGTTGCTTATGCAGGTTATTATTTAAGTTTTGCTATTGCTGGCATACTCATTTACAAATTAAGAACTAAAGGCGGATTTAATAGTATACACGAATTTCTAACTAGTAAATATGGCAAACAAGCCGTTTCATTATTTACTATTTTAATCGTGTTTCGTTTATTTAATGAGGTTTGGAGTAATACAATGGTTATTGGCTCTTATTTTGGAGAGCAAGGTAGTACAGGATACTATTCATCCATTTTAGTGTTTACATTATTAACGTTAGGTTACGCTTTAAAAGGTGGATTAAGCAGTTCTATTTTTACAGACGTTATACAAATGGTACTCTTTTCTGTTTTACTTATTGTTATTTTAGTTAATGTATTCTCGATAGAGAACTTTAGCGTAAAAGATGTTGCTGTATCTGGAACTTGGAGTTTTAGTTTAGGTTTAAACTTATTATTTGCAGCCATCATCCAGTCATTTAGCTATCCGTTTCATGATCCTGTTTTAACCGATCGTGCCTTTATAAGTTCACCAAAAGTAACTTTAAAAAGTTTTCTTTGGGCTAGTGTATTAGGTGGCATTTGTATTGTATTATTTAGTATTATCGGCGTTTATGCACAATCGCAAGGTTTTAAAGGTCAAGCCGCTGTAGAAGTTGGTAAAGCCTTTGGTGTGGTTATATTATTAGTTATTAATTTTATAATGATCACATCGGCAGCCTCTACATTAGATTCAACATTTTCATCATTTTCAAAATTATTAGCAGTAGATTTAAATTTAGGAAAGAACTTAACTTTTGGACGTTTAGCCATGGTAGCTATTGCCGTTTTAGGAACGATTCCTATTTTCTTTGGCGCCGAAATTTTATCTGCCACGACCATATCTGGAACTATGGTAATTGGCTTAACGCCTATATTTTTATTCTGGAATGTAAACGTCCCAAAAATTAGCTTTTACCTAAGTATTATCTGCGGATTAGTTTTCGGGGTTTTATTGGTATTTAAAGCCTTTCCAGAAGCACTCATTTTTACAACAGGAAAATATGCCGATTTACTTTGGGTTAACGTTTGGGGCATTTTAAGCTGTATCATCTTATATTTTATACCAAAATGGATAAAACAATAACAGATTTAGGGACATTAACAGGTAAGGTTCTTCTTTTTGGAGGCGTTTACAGCAATTTACAAGCTTTAGAAGCATTGAAAGCAGTTGCAGAAAAACATAATATCCCATCAGAGAATTGTATTTGTACAGGAGATATTGTAGGCTATTGCGCACAGCCTGAAGAAACAGTTCAACTTTTTAAGTTATGGAAAGCGAATAGTATTTTAGGTAATGTAGAACTTCAACTTATTGAAGGTGCAGACGATTGTGGTTGCGATTTTACCGAAGGCTCTCGTTGCGATGGATTTTCAAAACTATGGTATCCTTATGCACAGAGTTTGTTAACAGACTCTTCAATTAATCATCTTAAAACATTTTCAGACCATATAACATTTCAATATGCGAATAAAAAAGTAACTGTAGTACACGGTTCATATTCTAATATTTCAGAATTTATTTTTAAATCTACCGATTGGTCTTTAAAAGCGCCAAATTTTATAACTACAGATAGCGATGTTATTGTTGCTGGACATTGTGGTTTGCCTTTTAATCATAAAAAAGATGATAAATTATGGTTAAATCCTGGCGTTATTGGCATGCCTGCAAACGATGGTTCACCAAAAGTTTGGTATGCTATTTTAGACGATTCTAATAACGAATTGAAATTTAAACACCATAATCTCGACTATAATTACAAGTTAACCAACAGTTTAATGAAGAACGGTTTGTTACCCGAAGAATACGCTAGAACCATAGTTACTGGCATTTGGGATAATACCGAAATTTTACCTGCTGTAGAAAGTGGTTTACAAGGTTTTGGTATTACGCTATAAACTATTAATTTAGAAACTATAGATTGACATTTTTAACACACAAAAAATAAATAGATGAAATATATTATTATTCTACTTTTTGCCTGTTTTACAACCCAAGTAATTGCTCAAAAAAATATTGACGAATTACTGAAACAATATAACGACAATGGTGTTCCCTATATTACAGCTGAAGAATTAGCGATGCCAAAAACGAAAGCTGTTATTTTAGATTCTCGTGAACCTAAAGAATATAATGTTAGCCATATTAAAGGCGCAACTTGTGTAGGTTACGATAATTTTAATATAGATTCTATACAAAAACTATATCCTAATAAGGATGAAAAAATAGTAGTGTACTGCTCTTTAGGCATTCGTTCTGAAACTGTTGGTGAAAAATTAAAAAAAGCAGGATACACAAATGTTTATAATCTATACGGTGGTATTTTTGAATGGAAAAACAAAGATTTTACGGTTATAGATTCAGAAGAAAAAGAAACCAATCAAGTACATACATTTAATAAAGATTGGAGTAAATGGTTAAAAAAAGGGCAAAAAATTTACGAAGAACCTTCAGAAACACCTTCAACTAAAAAAGACAAAAAATAAATAAGTTCCTTATTAATAACAAATTAAATAATGGCACCACAATCTAAAAACCTAATCATAACCTTTACTAGAAACCCAGAATTAGGTAAAGTAAAATCTCGTTTAGCCAAAAGTATTGGCGAACAAGGAGCTTTAGAAGTGTATATTAAATTATTAGAGCATACCGAAAGTGTGTTAAAACAAATAGATTGCGATAAGGCTGTTTATTATTCTGTAAAAGTGAGAAATCATGATCTTTGGGATGCTTCTATTTTTAAAAAACACCAACAATTTGGAGACGATTTAGGTGTACGTATGGAAAATGCGTTTAAAAAAGGCTTTGAAGACGGTTATGAGAACATAGTAATTGTAGGCAGCGACTTATACGATTTAGCCCCCAAACATATAAACGAAGCATTTAAAGCTTTAGAGACTCATGATCATGTTATTGGGCCTGCAGAAGATGGAGGATACTATTTATTAGGCATGAAAACACTACACCCAACAGTCTTTAAAATAGACAATTGGGGTACCGAAACAGTCTACAAACAAACTATTTTAAAATTAAATGATAATACTGTGTATGTTTTAGAAACACTTAACGACATAGATTACGTAGAGGACTTAAAACCTTATGATTTTTTTAAGTCTTACACACAAAATATATAAAAATGTAGCGCAACATAGCTGTTGTCGCCACATTTTACGTATTTATAAATAAACTATAAAAACTAAAACAAACATTATGAAAACAAAACTACTTTTTTTAGCAATTTTACTTGCTACTTCTTTTCAATTCGTAAATGCACAATGTAGCCGATCTGGTACATTTGTTCAAAGTGACCCAATGTATAGCATTAGTGGAACAGCAAATATTACATTTACTACATCTGGTGCTAAAAATGTTATTTTTGAATCTGACTTTGCAACTGTTCAAGGTGCCGATTTAAGAGTATATTTATCTAAAACAGATGACATTGCTACTACAGGGTCAGATGCAATACAAATATCTTCTCAACTTATAAATGATGATGGTGGAATTGGTGGACCTGGAGTATCGCCTATTACTGGGATGATGACATTTCCTATTGATAGTAATATTGAATTAAACGATTATGATTATGTCGTAATTCAATGTATCGCTATTAATGAACGTTGGGGACATGTTACATTAGGATCTACAGGTGGACCAGATTGTTTTGTTTTAAGTGTAGACGAAAACACATTAAACCAAGCTGTAAGTTTATACCCAAATCCTGCAAATGAAAAATTTGAAGTACGTAACGATAACCAATTTCCATTATCTATAGCACTTTATGATATCTTAGGCAACAAAGTAAAATCAGTAGAAAATTCACAATTAAAAAAGCAAACATTTTCTTTATCTGGTTTAAATTCTGGCGTATATTTAGTCGAAATTAAAAGCGGCGATCAGAGAATAGTTAAAAAACTGATTAAGAGCTAAATAACGCAAAAATACATATGCTTAAATTAATAAACGAAACCACTAATTATTTAAAAAAGGAAGGTTTCGACACACCAGAAGTAGGAATAATACTAGGAACAGGATTAGGGTTACTAACTCAAGAAATAGAGATTATTAAAGAAATTAGTTATAACGATATTCCACATTTTCCAACAGCAACAGTAGAATTTCATACAGGTAAATTAATTTATGGCATATTAGCAGGAAAAAAAGTTATTGTAATGCAAGGGCGTTTTCATGTCTATGAAGGCTACTCTTTGCAAGATGTTACATACCCAGTACGCATTATGGAAAAATTAGGGATACACACCCTATTAGTTTCTAATGCAGCTGGAGCAATAAATTTAAATTATAAAAAAGGCGAACTGATGCTTATTGAAGATCATATAAATCTTCAAGGCGGTTCGCCTTTAGCTTTTAAAGGTGTTGAAACTTTAGGGGAACGCTTTACAGATATGAGCGCACCTTACAATAAAGATATAAATGCCACTTTTAAAAGTATAGCAAAAGCTAATAGCATAACACTTCACGAAGGTGTTTACACTAGTGTTGTTGGTCCGCAATTAGAAACTCGAGCAGAATACAGAATGCTTAAAATTATTGGTTCGGATGCTGTTGGCATGAGCACCGTTCCAGAAATAATAGTAGCTAATCATTTAAGTTTAAAAACTGCAGCAATTTCTGTGTTAACAGACGAGTGTGATCCAGATAATTTAAAACCTGTAGACATTGGTGAAATTATTGCAATGGCTACTAAAGCAGAACCAAATATGATTACACTTTTTAAAGCCTTAATAAAACAGCTATAATTCAAATAGATATATCCCTCTTCTTAAATTTAATTCTCAACAATTAAATTATAAATTACTATTTTTCGAACATTAGAGAACAGCCTCTCTAATTGAACCAAAATAATTAATTACAAAACAACCGAAAGGTTTTTAAAAGAAACAAGACTATAAAATTTCTATACAACAAACTGCCATAGAGAAGAATGTTATAAAATTAAAATATGAGTTATTTAGACGCTACACACGATGTATATAAAGAAGCAGCCTTAACACCAGATGTTGGGTTATGTTGCACTACTAATCCTATTTGGGAATTACCAGGATTAAAGATTCCTAAAATAATGCAGGAAATGAATTATGGTTGTGGTAGTACAGTACACGCAAGAGATTTAACGAACAACCCAAAAATGCTTTATGTAGGTGTTGGTGGCGGTATGGAATTACTTCAATTTGCCTATTTTAATCGTGAAAAAGGTGGTGTTGTTGGTATTGATGTTGTAGATGAAATGTTAGAAGCTTCTAGAAAAAACTTTATAGAAGCCGAAGCACAAAACCCTTGGTTTAAAAGTGAATTTGTAGATCTTAAAAAAGGAGATGCAATGCATCTTCCTGTTGAAGATAACAGTATTGATGTAGCTGCACAAAACTGTTTATTCAATATTTTTAAAGCAGATGACTTAAAGAAGGCTATTGAAGAAATGTACCGTGTATTAAAACCTCATGGTCGTTTAGTAATGAGTGATCCTACTTGCGAACAACCAATGAATGACGAATTACGTAACGATGATAGATTACGTGCCTTATGCTTAAGCGGTAGTTTACCAATAGCAGAATACGTTAAAGCTTTAACTGATGCTGGTTTTGGTACTATAGAAATTAGAGCACGTAAGCCATACCGTATTCTAGATCCTAAAAATTACCCAACAGACGAATTAATATATATAGAATCTATAGAAGTTGCTGCCATTAAAGATCCAATGCCAGAAGATGGCCCTTGTATTTTTACAGGTAAAGCTGCTATTTATTATGGTGACGAAGACTATTTTGATGATAAATTAGGGCACATTTTATTAAAAAATCAGCCATTAGCAATTTGCGATAAAACAGCTGCCGCATTACAAGCTTTAGGTAGAGATGATATTTATTTCTCTGAGTCTACATTCCATTATGATGGAGGTGGTTGTTGCTAAACAACGATAAAAACAAAATATAAAAGCGCAACTTAATTTTAAGTTGCGCTTTTTTAATAACTAATCTTTTACAAGTTTAAAACTTAATCTTTAAAGCATCAAATAAATGGCTCATGGTCCATGCTGGGCCAATCATTAAAAATTGTACATCTTTTAAAAAGGATGGCTTTTTGCCTTCATGTTTATGCCCAATAAATTGAACAATCCAAGCGATTACAAAAATAGCGAGCATGATTGCCCAAAGCGGAGCAAAATCTAAATTTGTTAAGGCATTAACTCCAAAAAGTACTAATCCAGAAAAAATAATCATTCCTATAAATAAGCTTACAGATAAGCGTAAATAGTATAGCAAACCAAATAGTATAATTAAAGTTCCAATATGCATATAAGGTTGTATACTAGCAGGCACAAGTCCTTCAAAAATAGAACCTGTAGGTATAGCTGCAAACAGACCTATAATACTAAAAAATATGGCTGGCACACAAATGTAATGTACTTTTTGATTAAAAGATGTTTGATGACTCTCTCCATATTCGCGCAATAAACTATCTATTTTTCTCATTATTTATTTGGGGTATTAAATCAATATTAAGACTGTAAATATAATCTTATTATGTTATTTTTACTACAGCTACACGACATATAGAGCACTATGGATAAATATATAGATACTATTATCAACTCCTACTCCAATTATTGGGGCTATCTTAAAAACGAAATTATTACTATTAACCATTGGGATAATTACTTCTATGGTTTAATTGTTATTTCTATATTCGTTTGGATACTTGAAATCGCATTTCCATGGCGTAAACGACAATCTATATTTAGAAAAGATTTTTGGCTAGACACATTTTATATGTTCTTTAATTTTTTCATATTAAACTTAATTATACTCATTGCTTTATCTGAAACAACAGCAACACTTTTTAATGATCTATTAGGATTTGTAGGACTTTCAATTTCAAGCTTTCAATTGTTTGATGTCGATAACTTACCTTTATGGCTGGGACTATTTATCTTTTTTATAATAAGCGATTTCACACAATGGAATACACATCGTTTATTGCATAGATTCGAATTTTTATGGAATTTTCACAAAGTACATCATAGTGTAAAAGAAATGGGGTTTGCTGCTCATTTACGCTACCACTGGATGGAACCTATTGTTTATAAAACAATGTTATATATTCCTATTGCTATTATTGGTGGTTTCGATGCACAACATGTTGCTATAGTTCATTTCTTTGCTATTGTTGTAGGCCATATTAACCATGCAAATTTAGGATGGGATTATGGTATTTTTAAATATGTTTTTAATAACCCGAAAATGCATATCTGGCATCATGCAAAGGACTTACCAAGCAATGTAAGTTATGGTGTTAATTACGGACTAACATTAAGTGTTTGGGATTATCTATTTAAAACAAATTATATTCCGCACAACGGAAGAGATATAGAATTAGGGTTTGAAGGTGATGAGACCTTTCCTAAAGACTTTTTAAGTCAAGAGCTCTATCCTTTAAAAAAATAGCATTTTTAATAAAAACGCATTGACATGAAAAACACCATAATTGTTCTATTTATATTAACCTTATTTATGTCTTGTGGTGGTACAAAACGTATTATTGAAAACACACCAAAGACAGCAGAAGTTGCAGTATCTACAACTCCAAAACAACCTGAACAACCAAAACAGCCTGCGTTACCAGAAAAGCCGAATAGTGTAGAAAAGATTGAACCAACACATACAGAACCTATACAACAAACCACAACTAAGGTAATAGAAGCAAATGTTGAAAATTCTATTAAAACAACAAAGGAAGCTTTTAATCACGACGCGTGGAATACACTTTTACAAGAATACGTTTCTAATAAGGGTAATGTAAACTACAACGGTTTAAAAAGTAAGCGAAAAGCCATTACTAATTACATCTCCTCTTTAGGAGATAATATGCCAAGCAACTCATGGGCTAAAGCCGATAAAATAGCTTATTGGATAAACGCTTACAATGCTATGACTGTAGATTTAATACTTAGAAATCTTCCTATTGAGAGTATTAAAGATATTAAAGACCCTTGGAAACAACGGTTATGGAAATTAGGAAGCAAATGGTATAATTTGGATGAAATAGAGCATCAAATTCTACGTAAAATGGACGAGCCTCGCATACATTTTGGTATTGTTTGCGCTTCTTTCTCTTGCCCTAAATTAGTTAACGAAGCCTTTACAGCTTCTAATTTAGAAACGCAATTAACAGAAGCTACTAGAGGCTTTTTAAGTGATCCTAAACGTAATAATTTATCAACTAATTCTATTAAACTTTCAAAAATATTTAAATGGTTTGCAAAGGATTTTAAAACGGAAGGCTCTCTAATAGACTTTTTAAACAAATATTCAGATATTAGCATTTCTAACACTGCTAAGAAAAGCTACAAAGATTATAATTGGAGTTTAAATAACTAGACACTTTTTCTTTAGTTGTAAAAAGAATTAATGAAGCATAACATATCCATTATAATTCCTGTTTTAAACGAAGCAGAAAATATAGAAAATCTACTTAATCATTTAATTGACAATGCGTCTTTAAATACTATAACCGAAATTATTGTTGTAGATGGAGGAAGTACCGATAACACGCCGATTATTGTTGACAATTTAGGCTTAAATATTACATTATTGCATTCCAAAAAAGGACGTGCCAAGCAAATGAATACGGGTGCAAAAAAGGCTAAAAGTGATATTTTATACTTTTTACATGCCGACTCCTTTCCGCCAAATAGATACGATCAACTTATAATTAATGAAGTTACACAGAACAATCCTGCAGGTTGTTTTCGTTTACAATTCGATAATACACATTGGTGGTTACGTTTAGCGAGTTGGTTAACACAATTTTCGTGGCGTGCTTGTCGTGGCGGTGACCAAAGCCAGTTTATTACCAAAGCATTATTTAACGATATTGGTGGTTTTGATGAGTCTTATGTAATTTATGAAGACAATATATTAATTAACGAATTATATAAACGCAAACAGTTTGTTGTTATTAATAAAAAAATTAAAACCTCAGCACGATTATACGAGCGTCATGGCGTTTGGAAACTACAATACCACTTCTGGGCTATTTATGTAAAAAAATGGTTTGGTGCTTCTGCAGACGATTTATACAAGTATTACTTAAAACACATTGCTTAATTAAAAATCTACTCTAAAGGTTAAGTTTGGCGTACGCCCCAGTGAAAATTTATTAATCTCTCTTAATCGGAATGTAGCATCGTTTGTGTTTAAGTTTATTCTATATGTCCTGTTTAAAAGGCTCTTTCTATTATAAATATTTAATAAAGATAAGCCTAGAGTACATTTTATGTTCTGGTTTGTTAAACTAAACTTATATTTAACTGCGGCATCTAGTCTATGATAATCATTTAAACGCTTACTATTAATGTCCCCATAGTTAATAGTAATGTTATCTCCATTATCACCTATTAAACCATTAGCAGGAGTATACGGTCTAGATGTTCTATATTTCCATCCTAAAGAAAATTCTAAAGCATCATTTATAGTTACAGACTCTATTAAAGATAAATAATGCCTAATATCGTTGTTTCCATAAAACTTAGAATTATTATTTAAGTTCTCGAATACAAAATCGTTTTGGGTTATAGAGTAACTTATTAAACTGGATGTATTATTTATTTTCTTTTTTAGTAAAACATCTAATCCATATACATTACTTTCTCCTATAGAAAATTCGTTAACTTCTTGATTAAACCCACTAGTGATTGATGTTATATTTTCAATGTTCTTGTAATAGATTTCAGCATCTACATACAAATCATTTTTTTTATAATGTCCGCCTAAACTTACCTGTTTATTAATAAGAATAGGGTTACTGTCTCCACTAGCCATGGTCCAAACCAAATTACCTAATCCAAAATTTTGAGTTTCGAATTCTACAATTTGACTAATATTCTGTATTTGTTGTCCTACAGATACGTTTAAATTTATGTTACTATTTAAGTTGTAAAAAACATTAAGTCTAGGCTCTAAATAAACACTAGATAGATTTGTAAAATAACTTGTTCTTAATCCCGCATTTAATTGCCATAATTCATTATTAAAAACATATTCATTGTAAAGTGTATGTGTTGTATTTAATTGTTTAAAAGTCTTAAAGAAATCGTCATTAAAAATAACATCAGATGTATCAGAAATAAGATAACTTATATCTGTATTTACAAGATTATACCCATTAATAAACGTATGGTTATTTTTAAAGTTATATTCTGTAAATACATCTACGGCGAACTCTTTTATATTATTTTGCTTTGCCACTTCTGTATTAAACAAACTAAACTGTAACTCTTCACCTAAATAATCGTAATTATAATTAGATAGACTCGTTTTTATATTTGTTTTAAATCTCGATGTCCAATCCCGATTCCAAATGGCACTTAACCCACTACTTTCTATAGTTAACTGGTCTCTTGTACGCTGCTGTATCTCATCGAACTGCGCTAAGAAATCTAAATCATTTTTAAAAAAAATAGAACTAAAGGTTAGCGTATTCTTCTCATCAAGTTTAGCTATTAATTTTGCTGTTACATCGGCAAAATAATAGGTGTTATTTGTTTTAGATAAAGCATCGTTAAATGTTCTATCGTTATCCGTGATTTTTGTATTCTGAAATATTTGTTCCGAAAACTTATCGAATGTAACGGTTTCAATAACATCTGAAAAAGAACGTCTAGCCGAAACAAATACACCTACTTTTTCTGAAACTGGAATTTTTGCATAAGCATCTAGAAAAATCAAATTAGTTCCAAATCCTGTTTTTAACTTTTTTGGTATTGTATTAGTTGAAGTAATATCTATAACACCGGATAAGTGACTTCCATATCTTGCTAAAGCTACATTTTTAAACAATTTTACATTATCTATTATGTAAGGATTAAAGGAGGATAGCATACCAAAAAAATGATCGTATTGATACATTTTTATACCGTCCCAAAGTATTAAATTTTGATCTGGAGTTCCGCCTTGAATATTTATACCTGTAGCGGTTTCATCTGGACTTTGTATACCTGGAATTAATTGTAAACTTTGCATAACGTCTGGCTCCATAACACCAGCCAAAGCTCCTATTTTACTAGGTGTTGCATTAATAGAACCGTCTTTATTTTTACTAAAACCTCGAGCTAAATAGTTATTTACTATAACTTCATTTAAATTAAAAACATATTCGTAAAGGTCTATTTCATTGCACTTTTTTTCGTTGAGTTCTTCTATTAATATTTTTCGTTTTTTATAACCTAGTAGAGTAATTTCTATTTGATTAGTTGTAGTTATATCTTCTAATTTAAAATAACCAGTCTTATCTGTTTTTATCGTTTCATCTTTAAATGTAATCGAAACGCCTTCTAGCTTTTGTCCCGTTTTGGCATTCTTAATATATCCACAAACTGTTGTTTTATTGGTGTTTATAATTTGCTTAACAATATAATTGTTCTCACTAATTTTTGAAAACATTAATTGGTGCTGTCGTTCTATTTCCCGAAACAGAACTTGAAGATTAAATGGACTATTACTAATATTTACTATTTTATTTTCTACTATATTAGAATCGTAAGAAATACTAATTTCAAACTGTTCTTCAATATTAGATAAAACAGTATCTAACCTCATATTTAAATATGTAATCGTTTCTTTTTCTTGAGCAAATACAATGGTAGAGAATAATAGTACTGTGCACAACAAAAAGAATTTCGCCATTTTTTACTCTACTTCAATTTTACTGTTTTACCATCTACAGAATATGGAATAGACATTGCATCAAAAACGGTCTTTAATGCTAGTTCTAAATTAGTATTATTAAAACTCCCTGTAAAGTGTTTATCTGTGTAGTTTGTATAGCCTTCAACTTTAATTCCGAATTGATTTTCTAGAGCTAAAATTACTTTAGGTAATGGCATTTTTGTAAAGTTATTTATACCTCCTTTCCAAAAGACACCTTCTGTATTAAATCCCCAGTTTTCTTTAGTTTCATTCGTTATTCTGTATGCTTTTCCTTTTGTTAAAATTGTTTTATCACTTACTTTATTTGCTACACTTACCTTTCCTGTATAACATTTTACCTCTAAAAAGTCTTTACTACTATTTACATTAAATTCGGTACCTAATACTTGTACTACTCCTTCATCTGTAACCACTTTAAAAGTCGTTCCTTTTTCTACTTTAAAATAAGCCTCCCCTTCTAACTCAAGTGTTCTATTCTCTTTCCATTTTTTCTCATTATAAGACAAAAAAGAATTAGCATTTAAAGTTACCTCTGACCCATCTGGCAGAGTTACAGCTAACTGCTCTCCAAAATTGGTCTTATAGGAGGTTGTTTTATCTAAATTAAACATATAAAATAGTCCAAAAAAGAGTAATACCGTCGCCGCTATTCCATAAACATAATTAAAATTTAACTTTTTAACTTTAGTTTTTTCAATGGTATTAGCACGTACAGTTTTGTATGTCTCGTCTTCATGAAATACTGGTTCTTCTAGATCATCTACTACATTCATTATTTTTTTGTAGTCACTATAATCTTTAGACGCTTTAAACTCCTGTTCTTCTTCAGAATTTAAAGTTCCTTCAAGCCATCTAGATAAAAATGTATCATCAAACTTTTTCATTTTCAATATCTTCTCAAATTAATAAACAACACATTTAAAAAATACCCTATGCATTTTCCCGTGCTTTTAAATAAAATTATACGTTACCTATTTTTACTCTTATCTCCTTTAATGCATTATGCATACGTTTCTCGACAGTTTTTATAGAAATTTCTAAAAATTCAGCTATTTCAGAATATTTCTTTTTATCTATTCTATTCAGCAAAAAAACCTCTCGTTCCTTATCTGGCAAACTAGCTATAGCTTCTTGCACTTTAGCAGCAAATTCTTTTTCTTCTAACAAAAATTCTGGACTTTCAATATCTCTATTATCTTTTAATGTTTTTTGGTGTTGTAAAACAACTTTCTTGTGTTTTACTGTATTTAAAAACGCATTACTAGCCACTCTTTTTAAAAAAAACAATGCATAATCTGACTTCACAGTTTTACAATTTTCCCAAAGTTTTATAAAAGCTTCTTGTACCATATCGTTAGCAAGATCTAGATCTCCACACTTGTAATAAATATAATTTCTTACAACCTTAGAATGCTGTTTAAAAAGCGCTTGAAAGTTAACTTCTTTGCAAACTGATTTATCTTTGTCTGGCATTATTTTTATTATGTTTTTTAGGCTTTCAAAATTAAATAAAATATATTTCAATTTTAGAGTCTTGATTTACAAAATTTTAATACTTAAATTCAAAGGAGAAAAAAAATCGTAGGGTTTTCTTTTTTCTAGTTGTGTATAGTACAATCCATAAAATTTAAAAATATAATTATGAAAAACTTATTTAAAATTTCGTTTATGGCTCTTTTACTACTAGCGGTAGTATCTTGTAGCAATGATAATGAGGAAGTTATTTTACCTCAAGACAACTCAGCTAAGCAAAGCTTAAAAGCAAACTTAACAAATTATGCAAAAGCTGCTGCAGCAAATAATCAATCTAGTAATTATTTAGATAGTGAAGAAGATTGTTTTACTATTAACTATCCTTATAGTTTTGAAGATGATCAAGGTAATGTTACAGAAATTAATAACGACGCAGATTTAGAAGCATATATTGAAAATATAGATTCTAATTCTCCTTTTTCTTTCATGTATGTGTTTCCATTAAACATTACTCTAGTAAATGGAACGACATCTACAATAGATAGCTTAGACGCTTTATTTACAGCTATAATAGAATGTGAAGACGGTGATATAAATGACCCTAATGGCTCATCGGAATGTTTTGAATTTAATTTCCCTTTAGGTGTAGTATTAGACTCTGGACAAACAGTAGAGGTTAACTCTCAAGAAGAATTGTTTTCTATTCCTAATGCTGTTGATTTTGCTTATCCAATTACTGTTACATTAACAAATGGAACTGTAGCTACCATAAATGATCCTGGAGCATTCGACGGTCTTTATAATACTTGTTATGAAATTGATGACGACATTGAAGATAATTGTTTTGAAATCGTTTACCCATTAAACTTAATTCAAGATAATGGTACTATTACTACTGTAAATAACGATGATGAATTTAATGATTTTATTGAAAGCTTAGGGGCAGAAGATTTCTTTACATTAACATACCCGATTAATGTTGTTGATTTGGAAACAGAGGAGCAACAAACGGTTAATAACGATGATGAATTTATTGCGTTATTAGAAAATTGTTTTAACTAGAATATTTTTTCATAGTAAAAACATTATTTAGTTTATTTACAATAGAGTCGTTAATTTATTTTAACGACTCTATTTTTATAAATCATATTGTCTAAAACGGAATCTTTTATATCTTTAGGGAGATGAAATCCCTAGATGTTTTATTAGTTGTACTGTTATCCATAGGTGCTATTCAAGGACTTATATATGGTATTATTTTATGGCGAGATAAACATTACAACACGATTGCTAATCGTTTTTTAGCAAGCATTTTATTCTTTTTTTCGTATCGCCTTTTTGTAGAGATATTAAAGCTATTTGGTTTTGTAGATTACAATATTTTATACCATATATTATTAGAATATAATTGGATTTATGGCGCACTCATTTTCTTTTTTGTAAAAGCATACGTAACTCCAAATGTTAAGCTACAATTAAAACGAGATTGGATACATTTCATTCCAGTTATTATAGAATTTTTATGGAGTAATTTTATTAAGTCGCAAAACTTTTTTTGGGATGGCACACGCGAAAGTCTATCTTGGTTAGGCTATTGGGGTTATGTTGTTTGGATGCATTATCCTACCATGTACATTATATGCGGAATACTTATAATTATCTACACGCTTAAATCTGAAAAACTGTTAGTTCCTAACACAAATCCTTCTATAGAAATTATACAAGAAAATGTTTTATGGATTAAACGCTTTTTAAAAGTATTACGCTATTACGCTTTTCTTTTTATCCTTATCGTTTTAATAGATTTTTTCTTTTTCGATTATGCGTTTAATCGCTTTTACAATTATCCTCTATTTATTGGCTTAGCATTAATAACGTATTGGTTAGGGCTAGAAGGTTTTAATAGAAGAACTAAAAGTGCAGTAAAAACAAAAGTAATACTCACTAATAAGGAGCAAGAACAATTAGAAACTATTGCAAAAGATTTAGAACTTTTAATGGTTGAAAAAGCATTGTATAAAAATCCAGAGCTAACCTTAGCAGAACTCTCAAAACAATTAGGTGTAAAATCGTATTTAACAACTAAATGTTTAAATACAGTTTTCGAAAAAAAGTTCTCAGACTATATTAACACTTATAGAATTGAAGCCATTAAAACCTTACTTAAAGACGAAAAAAACGCAAACTACACCTTACTTAGTTTAGCATTCGAGGCTGGTTTTAACTCTAAAGCCTCTTTTAACAGAGCTGTAAAGAAAATTACCGGACACGCCCCTAGCTACTTAAAATCAAACAGTTAAATAGTCTCAATTTTATAATTGAGTCCTCTTAGTTTATAAAAACAAGTCTCATTTAATTAATTGAGACGACTGGCGTAGCTTCTATTGGCATCTTTGTTTCATAATTAAAAACAAAAGATCCAATGAAACAGTCTATTACTATTATTTTACTTCTTGTAAGTACGCTCAGTTCTGCTCAAATTAAATATGGCACACCAAACAACGAACCTTTACCCGAAAAGCTACAACACTTAAAACAGGCCATTCTAGTTAACAGCTTTCCTAAAATTATTGACCCTGTTAAAATAAAAAACGACTATTATTGGAAGCATACCACCTCTATTTTATGTAAAGACAACACTATTACTATTGTTGAATATGGTGCTTATCTATTTTACAATAATAAGTGGAACTTACGTAAATCTTATCCCTTAAAAACCTTAGACAAATCGTTTGGTACCAAAAAACAAAAACTACTACAAGCACAACCTTACACTTGGGCTAACAACTGGCGCATAGACAGTAAACTTTATGGTGGTTGGGCCCTATGGTATTTTATAGGAAAAACACCAACTGGAGAACTGGTTTGCGGTTACGAAAAAATACATACAACAAATACACTTTTAAACTAAATACTTATGAAAACATTTATAACAATTATACTGGCGTGCATTGCTTTTACTATGAATGCACAGAACTTAGAACTAAATGAAAGCACCTTAAACTGGACTGGGAAAGCTGCTTTTAATAACTATTCGCTATCTGGAACACTACAAACTAAATCTGGAAATATAGATTTAGACGACGCTACTATAAAAACGCTTTCTATTACTATAAATATGAAAAGCTTAAACCATGACAATAAAGACTTAAAAAAGCATTTAAGGAGTTCAGACTTTTTTGATATTAAAACCTATAACACTGCAACATTTACGCTTATAGAACCAGCAATTATTACAGAAAACAAAGCAACAATTAAAGGCATGATGACAATTAAAGGGGTTAGCAAAACTGAAACATTAATTGTAAATGTTATGACTTCTGAAACTGAAACGGTTTTAGAGTTTGAAACCGTTTTAGATAGAACAGATTACAACGTGAATTTTAATTCTCCCAGTCTTTTTAAGAAGCTAAAAGAACAGGCTATTGCCGATGATTTTACTTTAAAAGGGCGTTTGGTATTTAATTGATTATAGTTTAAAACTCCAGTTGAAGTTGTTTAGATTACCTCAACTGGAGTCTTTTTTAATAATTATACAATTATTACTTAAAACATATCATTGTATTAAAAGAAAGAATCTGTTCTATTATCAAAATGATACACTCCACCACCACCTAATAAAACGCGAAAAGGTGGTATACCAACAACGATTATTTTTTTCCCTCTAAACCATGTTTTATCACATAAAATGACACTACCAGGAAGAATACATTGCCAAGATGATGCTCGATTACGTTTACTTGACGTTAAATTAAAAGGCACAGTTGTAACCGAAAGAAAGCCTGTTAAATTACCATCCCAAAGAATACCACTTGTTGCTTTAGAATATTCTGTATTAGCTTTATATTTTGCTTCTAAATGTGCTGTGTATTCTTCTTCTACAGCAGGTTTTGTTAAATCTAACGAATTCGAATATTCTAATTCTTCTTGAAGTAATTTAATTTTATTTACGGCTCCTTTAGACCACGATGCATCTTTATGCTCTCCTTCTATTAAAGCTTGTGCTTCCTCTAAAGACCGTACTGTAAATGTTTCATCTGTCTCTAAAATATGTATCACTACTTCTTCCGACTCTACCTCTAGTACTGGAGTTTCATCTATTTCGTCTTTATTACAACTTGTAAACAATGTAGATAAAGAAAGAAATGCTACTGCTAATATTCTGTGTTTTGTTTTCATAATTCTTGTTTTTTCACCTACTCTATTCTTAGTGGCTTTTCGGATACCGCCATCGACTCATTTATTTATATGATCCTAAAATCGATGATCTGTTACCCGGGATATTTTGGGTTACTGTTAAAACACAAATACAATATCCTACTATAATTTACTCATTAGCCTCTCTCTTTTTTCAATAAAAACCCCAGACAAAACAAATTATATTGCTTTATCTGGGGTACTTATTGTGCATTTACTTTTTATTACGCTTCTACTATATTTAACCGTAAAATTATATTGTATTACTAATTACCTTACACGTTTTCTAATCGCTTCTAAAGTAGTATCTACTAATAGTATTCCATCTCTGTAGACTTCTTTTAATTCACCTTGTTGTTCTTCTTCCCAAGAGACTTGATCTATTAATTTATAACTGTTATTTTCTTTTACAATTTTAATTAAGCCTTTAGCAGATTTCTTTGTACCATCATCTGTAATCGGGTCTTTATAAATTTCTCGCCCTTCTCCGTCTACTTCTCCATAAGTTGCTTTCATTGCAAAACCAAAAGTATCTCTGGTATTGTATTGGTATGTAAATGAACCAATCCCTAAAACAACATTCGTAGAGGCGAATCCGTTTTGCTTTAAGCGTTCGCAAATTTGCGTCGCACGTTCTAAGGTTATACTATCACCGTAGATAGCACCGATATGCGCATCTAATTCTTTGTAACCTTTTGCATTGGTTGTACCTCCAAAGGTATCCCATAGTAATTGGATAACGCCTTTACGTTCTTCTTCAGTTTTACCATTAGGGTTTCCGCAAATAATATCTACGGGGTCTCCACTATCTGGTCTAATTACCACTTTACCGTCTCTTGCTAGTACTTCGTTTTTAAGGTTTGGTAAGTATTCTGTGAGTACTTTCCATAAATCCCAAGTATCAGACACTATAGAGACAATACCATTTGGGTAGACTTCTGTTATTAAACGTTTAAAAGTGTCTTGTTCGCCTGTATTGGTTCCCATACACATTACAGAGTGTTCGGTTGCTGCTACCGAGCCGCCTACTAATTCTGTATCGGAATTAGCATTGTAATAGGTTTCTAAGAAGTCGATAGTTGGTATGGTATCTGTTCCCGTAAAACTTAATAAGTGTCCTGCTGCCGACATAATCGCAGATTCTAATCCGCCCATACCGCGCATTGAGAAATCATGCCCTTGCCAGTCTACAAATTCTGGAACGGATGATGTTTCTGCTGCATAGGTATCTAAAATACCTCTGTATTGTTTTGCTATAGTTGCCGAGTTACACGGTAACCATAAGGTTGTCGACAAAATGGTCTCGAAATAGTTTGTTAGCCAAAAGAACTCTGCTTTGGTATTGTACATGGTTAACATAGGCACACGAATTGGTACAGACACACCTTCTGGCAATGCTTTTATTACCATTGGTAAATAGCCTAAATCGTGTAAGTCTTCTATGTGTTTAATACCAACCTTGTTTTCACCTAAATAGTTATTAATGCGTCTTGAATAGTTCTTGCATACCTCAGCTTTATCTTTTGCAAAGAAATTGGTATTAAAGTCTTCGATAATGTACTTTTTTATAAAGTATTGCAAACCGAAAAACACAACGTTGTCTACACCTTCTATTCTGCTTTTTCTAGGCGTCCAGTTAGAATAGACTAGGGTGGTTTGTTCTGGGTATTGTCTTCTGTGGTCTACTTTGTAGCCATCTGTATATAGTAGTGGGTTCATAAGGGTATAGGGATTTTTTAGTTTAAATATTGAATTGCTTTATCTATAGTATTAAAAAAAGGAGTATTATATTTTTCGCATATTACTTTAACGTAACGTTTTTGATAAAATTGATTTGGACATATAACTATTAGTTTAGAAGATTTCATATACAATCCTAATTCCACTAATGAAATTGGAGACTTTGCATCAGGTAAAAAGTTTAATATAATTTTATCGGATAAATCCAAAGCATTTAACTCCCATTCAATGTGTTCTTTCATTTGAAAATCATTAAACTCATTATGTTCTATCCGAGTAGGGTCGAAAAAATAAATTTGATCTTCCATTTTCTTGATTACTTTTCCTCTCCAATTTCCAGATAAATGATGATCAATACTTCCTGCCAAAAAATAATAATATTTGCCTTGTTCTTTTATTGGTAATTTAATTTTTGATGTATAAATCATATTAAATACTTAACTGGTTTCCTTGTATTTTGAATAGTGTATTTCATTATAATTTTCTCTTCTTCTTAATCAATCGATACGGACTAGTATTACGACCTCTTTCCTCTGGATACAAGGTTTGTACTTCCTCACTTTGCCAAATGTCTTTTGTTTCTATATCTATAGCACTGAGTTTACCATTAAAGGCTGCTCCTGTATCTATATTCCATACACAAATGGCGTTCATGGGTTTATCTGAGTCGTAACGTAAAGTTGGTGTGTGGCCTATGTATATTTCTTTATATAGTTTTAAGCGTTTTGGGTAGAGATAGTAATCTTTTTCTATGGTAACATCCATACTTACTGCCGTTTCCCAAAGCGTTCTATCGAAATAATAATTCATAGGGAATTTTTCGTGTTCTACACCGTGTAAAGAGGTAAACCCTGCGTGAATATATAACCGGTTTTCGGTATCTATGTGATAGAGTTTCATACGCTCGAAAAAGTTAAGATGTGCTAAACGGTCTTCCACAGAAAACTGTTTATAGCTTTCTACGGTTTCTTTTCCTCCATGCATAAGCCAAACAGGTTCGCCTTCTCCAGTGCGTAACCAATCTTCGCACCACACATCATGATTCCCTTTTACAAAAATGCACTGTTGCGTTTTAGATAATGCTATGAGGTATTGTATTACTTGTGCCGATTCGCTCCAACCGTCTACATAATCGCCTAGAAATATTAAAGTATCGTCTTTAGTTAATGTTACGCGTTCTAAAAGTTGGGTTAATGCTTTTAATCCGCCATGTATGTCTCCTATTACTAATGTTCTCATGTGTTATTCTTTTCTATTTTATGCCTATGGTATTCTCTATTGCTGTCGGCAAGTTATAAATACGTTCTTTTGGCAACAACCTTTTGGCTTCTTTATATTTCCCTTGTTTGCGCAATTGGTTTATTTTTTTGGTTAATGGGGTTAAATCTACAATGTCTTCTATCCACTCGTTATTGTATTCTTCTATTAAAAAGCGACTAATACCTACTTGTATAGAGCGTTCTTGCAACTTCCCTCCTTTTAGCGTGCGTTCTGGATCCCATTGTATGTGTACTTTTGCTTTTTTAAATTGTTGTTCCCAGTCTAATCCGCTTTTATAAATGGTTTTATCGGGATTTGTTAACACGCCCATGGCTAATGCTTTTTCCCAACAATCGCGTTTTATTTTTATGCCTAATATATAATCTTGATTCGGTTTTGTTCCCCAATTACTACGTTCCATTAACCATAAATACGAGGGTTTTATCCAAGTCATTCTATTAAATGAAAAGGGGGCTTCAAATTGATTGTTTTTTATGGCTGGTAAAGCTATAGCTTTACCGTATGCTTGGTATACTGTAATCGTTTTGTTGTTATAATCTGCTCGTATGTCCTGTTGTTTTGGCATTTAATCTTTATTGTCACAATTATCTTGTTTTCGATACACCAAATCGCAGATTTGGCACTCAAACTGACGATAATTATTTCTTTGTTTTATCTTATAATCTTCTAACTATTAATGTGTCACTTCGAGTGAAATCTTAATAAAGATTTTCTATCGAGAAGTGCTAATTTTCTATGCATTAGTTTCATTTCCCATTACTTCTTCAAATAGATTTAAAAACTCTAAAGCGGTTCCTCGATAGGAATGAAATTGCTTTTTATCTGCAAAGTTTTCGGTAAAGCTATTGTCTTCTAAATTAACATCTATAACATGTCCGCCATACCTTAAAGTTTGTTCTACTAGTCTGTTTGGCAAATTGGTTGCTCCCGAGCTTCCTAATATCATTAATAAACTACTATTTTTAGCTAATTTAAGTGTTGTATCTAATTTAAAATTTCGTTCATTGTAATACTCATCGAACCATAAAATATTTGGTCTGGTATGGTCTCCACATTCAGGGCAAAATAACAGTTGTTTTTCATCGTAAGTTAAATCTTCGTCTATTGCTTTTAATGTAATACTTTCTGGTATTTTATAAACTGTCTTTGTGCAATCTGTTGCACATCGCATTTCTCTTAAATTACCATGTATTTCGTATATGTTTTTAGAGTTTGCTTGTTGATGTAAATTATCTATGTTCTGGGTTATTATGTGTGCTCTATCTTGTAATTGTTCTTCTATTGCTACTAATTTATAGTGCGCTTCGTTAGGTTTAACTTCGGCAAACATTTTCTTTCTAAAAAACGTGTATTGCCAAACTTCATCTGCATTGTTTGAAAAATGTTTAAAGGTTCCAAAGGATTCTGGTTTATAGTGTTTTGTTCCTTTTATCCATATACCATCTGTTCCCCTGTAAGTGGGTATTCCACTTGCTGAGGATATTCCTGCACCTGTTAAAAAGGTGATGTTATTCCTTTTTTCTTTATTTAGTCCTGTTTGTAGTATGTCTTTTATCGTTTTCATTCTATTTTATACATAACATCTGTTCGTAATACATATTTTACACCTTCTAATAATTCTTTGCCTTCGTGTCTGTGCGGATGATGAAATAATAATGCTGTTCCCCTTTTTGGTGTTACTGTAAATAGTTTTCTAAATTCTGTTTCTCCGCCTTCGAAATCATCATTTAAATAGATGATTAGTGAAAAGAAACTACAGTCTTTATCGTTTCGTTTATAGCTTCCGTCTCTATGCATTTTAAAGCGTTGTCCTTTGGTGTAGCGGTATATTCTAAACATTTCGTTTAGTCCATAGCCTGTAAATAATCCCATGTCTTCTGGTACATATTGTTTTACACGTTGCCATAAGGTTTCGGCTAACTCGTTGTTAAAGAATAGTATTCTATCGTTATTACGCACGCCTTTATTCATCACTTGTACGCCTCCACTATTTATTTTAGCTTCTTCAAATTCTTGGGTGTTACTAAATGCTATATGAGCATCACATTCTTCTGAAGACAAAAAGTCTTCTACTAGAAATATGGTTGGATGTAACTCTATTTTTTTCATATTCATTTCCCGTGAAAACGGGAATCTTATTTTAGTACAAAATATATTCTGTATTAAACTGTTATACATTTACATTTTAAAATTTGTATCTCGATACGATTCCGATTGCTATCGGAATCACTCCTTTAGATTTGTATATATAAATTTTATAAATTAAAAACGGAAAAGATACACTATCAAATCACTCTGAGTTCTAAG
>CANLUH010000002.1 GCA_947494205.1 uncultured Flavobacteriaceae bacterium
AAAATTATTCATCTTGTATTCGCACTAATTAAAAATCAAACTTTTTATAAAAATCGTTTGGTCACGTCATAGAAATCGAAATGACGTTATATATCTAATAGTATGCAGGAATGATAAAAAAGAAAGCTTGGGCAAGTCTAGATATTAATTGCGTGTAAAATATATTCTGTAGTTTTTAAAATTTAAAGTCAAGATGAGTTAAATACTAGAAATTATGAAAACAACTTTTTAATTACCAGATAATGTATTTAAATACTGAGTAGGTGAGTGACTAGTTAATTTTTTAAATACCCTATTAAATGTTGCTTTGCTATTAAAGCCACATTCATGTGCAATACCTAGTAACGATAATTGTGCTTGCTTACCTTCCTGTAGTTTTGTTTTAAAGGTTTCTACGCGATATTCGTTTACAAAATCATTAAAGTTTTTATTGAATCCTGAATTAATAATTTCCGATAGTTGCGCACGTGTTACATGGGCTTGTTTTGCTAAATCCGATAAATTTAAATCTGGGTTTAAATAGGGTTTGTCGGTTTCCATTAGAGTTTTAATCGCTTCTATTTGTGTTTCAGAAACACTTTTATTACTAGTACTTATTGTTGGTTCAGGGATACCAATAGTATTAGGTGTAAAGCTAAAATCTAGTTTATTTAGTTTAGTTGTGTCTGTGAAATAGCCTTTTACGCCAACATATAGTGTAATTAAAGCAGTAAATAGGTTTAACCACCAGCGGTCCATATAATTCAAGTCTGTAACTAATGAACCTACAATATCTTGTATGGTGCCATATAAAAAACTAAGACTGAATAGTATTAGAAACGATAAAATCCAGTTTAATTCTAACTTAAAGGTGTTAGAAAAATACTGAATGATTTTTTTACGGTAATTATAAAATAACTGAAAAGTAAAGGCTAAATAAAGCAACATAAACGGTGCCGAAATAAAACTCATAAATGGTAATACTACTGCTTCATCTACTGTAATTTTTAAAACGCCATTTTGTGTTTCGGTAAACCCTGGCTGTAAAGCATCATAAGTAAAAATGCTTAAGCGGTAGACTATAAAAGTGAAAGCTAAAGCAAAATGCCACCAATATACTTTCTTAAATTTAAAATTGGAAGTAGTTATCGATTTTAAATAGAGATAAATTAAAGGTGCTAAACCAATACCTATATTTATTAAAAAGTAATTGATTTTTGTTGTTCTAAACGTATCGTACCAACCCATAAAACCAAAGGTGTAACAGGTTTGACTATAACAGGTTAGCAGTAAAATTAACGCTAAAAACAAGTCTGAAAGCTGTCGTTTTTTATAATATCTCAAAAATAGAAGTATTACAAAGACTAGACCTTGAAGGACTAAAATAAGTAGAGGTAAACTATATCTATTAAAATCTGGAAACAACTTAGTACTCTTTTTGTAAAGGTACTAAGTTATTTGTTTTATCTTAATTTTGGAAAATTATTTGGATTTGCTTCATGCATCACCTCATAAACAGCTTCAAAAATGTCTTCGGCAGATGGTTTAGAGAAATAATCTCCGTCTGTTCCATAAGCTGGTCTGTGTGCTTTTGCTGTTAAGGTTACTGGCTGACTATCTAAATGCTTGTATGCGTTTTGGTTATTTAATACTTCATTTAATAAATAAGACGACGCTCCTCCTGGTACATCTTCATCAATAATCATTAAACGATTGGTTTTTGCGACACTTTTTACAACATCATGATTTAAATCGAATGGTAGTAAAGATTGTGCATCTATAACTTCAGCATTAACACCTACTTCTACTAATTCTTTTGCTACTTGTTCTACAATTCGTAATGTAGAGCCGTAAGATAATAGTGTAATGTCTGTTCCTTCTTTTACTGTTTCTACAACGCCTATTGGTGTTTTAAAACTTCCAAAGTTAGTTGGTTTTGCTTCTTTTAAACGGTAACCGTTTAAACATTCTACTATTAAAGCAGGTTCATCACTTTCTAATAACGTATTATAAAAACCAGCAGCTTTAGTCATATTTCTAGGTACTAATACATGAATGCCTCGTACTAGATTTAAAATACCACCCATTTGTGATCCTGAGTGCCAAATACCTTCTAATCTGTGTCCTCGTGTACGGATAATTAATGGTGCTTTCTGGCGTCCTTTTGTTCTGTAGTGTAATGTTGCTAAATCGTCACTTATAATTTGTAAAGCATATAGAATATAATCTAAATACTGTATTTCGGCAATTGGGCGTAAACCACGCATGGCCATACCAATACCTTGTCCTAAAATAGTAGCTTCACGAATACCTGCATCTGCAACACGTAATTCGCCATATTTTTCTTGTAATCCTTCTAATCCTTGATTTACATCTCCAATGGCTCCTGCATCTTCACCAAAAATTAAAGATTCTGGGTATTTGTTAAAAATTGCATCAAAGTTATCTCTAATAACGACACGACCATCTACTTGTTCTGCATTTGCATCGTAAGTAGGTTTTACTTCTTTTATATTAATGGCAGCTGTAGCAGTTTCATTGTGTAAGTGAGAACTGTATTTTGGTTGTACTTCTTCGAAGAAATTATTTAACCATTGTAATACTTGTTCTTTTGCTGAAGAACTTTCGCTTATAACATAGCGTAATGCTTTACGAGTTGCTGTTGCTACATCTTTACGGTTAGGTTCGCCAATAGCTAAAAGATCATTGTTTATTTTTTCTATAAACACTTTATTCGCGCTAGATGCTGCTAACTGAGCTATTAGGTTAGAAGCTGTTTTAACGTCTTCTAATATTGGATTTAAGTAATTGCTCCACGCAGCTTTTTTACCGTCGCGTACTGCTTTTTTTATTGTTTTCTCAATAGCGATTAATTCCTCATCGGTAGAAATACCAGTAGCAATCATCCATTCTCTCATTTTTACGTTACAATCATGTTTAACTTCCCAAGCTAAACGGTCTTTATCTTTATAACGTTCATGTGATCCAGAAGTAGAGTGCCCTTGTGGTTGTGTTAATTCGTTAACATGAATTAATACAGGAACGTGTTCTTCTCTAGCTATTTTTGAGGCTTCTTCGTAAGTTTCTACTAGAGAAACATAATCCCAACCTTTTACACGTAATATTTCGTAGCCTTTACTATCTTTTTCTCTTTGGAATCCTTTAAGAATTTCCGAAATGTTTTCTTTAGTCGTTTGGTGTCTTGCGTGAACAGAGATTCCGTATTCATCATCCCATACACTTATTACCATTGGTACTTGTAATACACCTGCAGCGTTTATAGTTTCAAAAAACAACCCTTCACTTGTACTAGCGTTTCCAATAGTTCCCCATGCGACTTCATTTCCTTTTTCTGAAAACTTAGTAGTATCAATTCCGTCTACGTTTCTATATATTTTTGAGGCTTGTGCTAAACCTAATAATCTTGGCATTTGTCCTGCAGTAGGAGAGATGTCTGCACTAGAATTTTTCTGTTTTGTTAAATCGTTCCATTGCCCGTTTTCGTCTAAACTGTGCGTGCCGAAGTGACCACCCATTTGGCGACCTGCAGACATTGGTTCTTGTTTTAAATCTGTATTAGCATATAACCCTGCGAAGAATTGCTCTATAGTTAATTGTCCAATAGACATCATAAAGGTTTGATCGCGGTAATAACCTGATCTAAAATCACCATTTTTAAAGGCTTTTGCTAAAGCTAATTGCGGGACTTCTTTTCCGTCTCCGAAAATTCCAAATTTAGCTTTTCCGGTTAATACTTCACGTCGTCCTAATAAACTACACTCCCGACTGGTCACTGCGATTTTATAATCTTCTAAAACTTGCGCTTTAAAGTTATCGAATGAAATCTCTTTGTTTACGTCGGATTTTGTTTGCATAGCTCAGATTTTAAGTTTTGCAAATTTACGAAAAATTTAAGTTTCTCGCAATAGCTAAATGTTTCAAAATAATATTGAATTATTAGTTTTAAAGGTGTTTTGTTATGTAATGTTTAAAATTTATGAGTTTTTTAACTTTTCGTTGAAAATAATTCAAAGTTTTGAAGCTTTTGTAAATAGCTGGTTTTTAGACGCAGGGTCGTTTAGAAAAATATTTTTCAGTTTCCTAAAGATTAGAGTTTTATGGTTTTCTATTTATGCTATTTGAAATTGATTTTATTTCAACAGGTTCAATTTTAAATCCTTTACGCTTTAATTGTTGTAAAAGTCCACAATTCCATTTTAAATGAGAATAGCCTACAGTAATAAATGCATTATTATTTCTTAATAGCTCTGGAATAGCTTCCATCCACAAGTTATTCCTTTCAAAAATAAAATAATTCTTCTCACATTCCTTTTCAAACTCATAGTTTAAGTTCATGTTTCTGTATCTAGTGGCAAAATCACAGTCTTGATTATCATATTTATCAGTACGTATTTTTTGAACCCAAGTTTTAATAAGCTTACGCTCTTTTTTCCAATTAGGATTTCCGCTTCCTTTTTTAATTACATTAAGTTGATTGGTTTCTAGCCCTTTAATGGGAATATTGTTTTTTTCGGCTAGATGGGCAATATAGACGTCGAAACTATTAAACGTATCAGTAGGTATACTGGTTTTACATACTGTTCTTTGGTAATCTTGTCGTAATTTCCAGCTTATTTCTATTGGTTTTAGTTTGTATAAATCTACTTTCCAATCTTTTGTAATTTCTTTAAGTTGTTTTAGGCTTTTACGTTTAATGTGTTTTTCTATTTCATTTGAAAGGGGTCTTTGGGCTATAATTTTACGATTATCTTCCGCTTTGTCTGTAGATTCAAAGACTGCAATATCTGAGTTTAGTAGAGATGATTTTATTTCAGGAAACGAATCGACAAATGAGCTTCCAAATTGATGGAATGTTCCAACGATATGTGAAGTCTTATTATTTATAGTGTCTGTTACTTTCCATAAAATTGTATTTTGACTTATCGCCACTTGAGAAATTATTAAAAGAATAAAAATAGCTGCTGTTTTTTTCATTTGTTGGTTTTATTTTGAATTTATCGGTTTTTGGTAAAACACAAAAACCCTGCCACTATTAGGTTTTTCTTTTATCTAAAACCTTGTTTTGATTTAGGCAATTACTCCATAATAAAACAGATACTTAATTAGACTTTTTCAGCATAACTTCAAAATATATTTTTATCGCCTAAATGTGTAGCCTATATACTTAAATAGATAATCTATCGCATTTTAATTCTTTAAGTTCAAATAAGAAGTAGGTTTATTGGCTCTCTTTAACTGAAGCTTTCACATTATTTTAATTAATGGTTTTTAACTTAAAAATGAAGGTTTGATAAAAAAATAAAATTCTATGGGTAACATTTATAGAGTTTATGTAACAGAGGTGTACAAAACAAAAAATATAAAAATAAAACACCAATAAAATTATAAAGCCAGATTATCATGAAAAAACAAATAGTAACAACAATTTTTGCCACCATTGTAGTGCTTTTTAGTCACGGACAGACAGTAAATGTAGGTGATAACTCAGGAACCGCTACAACTAATAATAGTTTTTTTGGGGCCTATTCAGGACAAAGTAGTATAGGAAATTATAATAGTTTTTTTGGTTATTCATCTGGTAAAGACAATCAAGGAACAGGAAATTCTTTTTATGGATATTCTTCGGGAAGTAATAACCAAGGTGATTACAATGCATTTTATGGTTATGCATCAGGTAGAGATAATACTACAGCAACAAATAATGCTTTTTTCGGGACATCGTCTGGAATAAAAACTACAACAGGAAGCTACAATACTTTTGTTGGACATTCTAGCGGATATAATAACACTTCTGGTGAAAGTAATGTGTTTTTAGGAATGTATTCGGGACTTAATAATACAATAGGTACTAAAAATACCTATATAGGTAGAAGTGCTGGTTACACAAATATTGATGGAGAAAATAATGCTTATGTAGGCTATGGTACAGGATTGTATTCGATAGGGTCAAATAATGTTTTTCAAGGAACATACGCAGGGTTAGGTTATAATAATAATCATTATAGTAATCTTGGAACAACAAGACCAATAACAAACAATAACACTCTTATAGGATATGCTGCAGGTAGATTAAATGAAGGTAATGGTAATGTAAGTTTAGGGTATGCAGCTGGAGAAAAAACAAAAGGAGATTATAACTTAAACTTAGGTTATGCTGCTGCATATAATAACCAATCAGGAAATAGAAATGTCTTTTTAGGGTTTTATAGTGGATATGATAACTCAGGATCAAATAATATTTTTATAGGAAACGAATCTGGACGAAATGAAACAGGAAGCAATAAATTATATATAGAAAGTTCTAATTCATCGACACCTCTTATTTATGGAGATTTCTCATCAGATATCGTTAACATTAATGGAAAGTTGGGTATAGGAACTGCTTCACCAGACGAAAAACTTACCGTTAAAGGAAAAATTCATGCACAAGAGGTACGAGTAGATATAAATGGACCTATAGCACCAGATTATGTTTTTGAAAAATACTTTAAGGGAGAATCGAAATTGAACCCTAATTATAATATGCCTACACTAGAAGAAGTTGAGGCGTACACTAAAGCCAACAATCATTTACCAGAAATACCGTCTGCACAAGAAATGTCTAATAATGGTATTAAGTTAAAAGAAATGAATTTAAAACTACTTCAGAAAATTGAAGAGTTAACATTATACACTATAGAGCAGCAAAAAGAGATTAAACTTCTAAAGTCTCAAGTAAGTAAAAATAAAGCATTAGAAAAACGTCTAGATAAAATAGAAAAACTATTAAGTACTATAGAAGACTAATCGCTTAACTCATCACATTACATTTTATAAAATTCATTTATATGAAACATATAAGAACGAGTAAATTTTCAAAAATATTAGCCAGTTATTTAGCATTGCAAATGTTATTAATGACTGTGCAACCCATGAATTTATTTGCATTAACGGGCGGTCCATCGCAACCAGAGTTTAATTCTTTTACACCAATTGGAACTAGTGATATGGTTAATTTGTCCTCTGGGGATTTTAACTATAACATACCTATAATGGATGTAGGGGGGTATCCTTTAAACTTGGCTTACAACTCAGGAATTACCATGGACCAAGAAGCCTCATGGGTTGGTTTGGGTTGGAATTTAAACGTAGGGCAAATTAATAGACAAGTTCGTGGTATTCCAGATGATTTTAATGGGGATGAGCTTTTGTATGAAAATAATTTAAAACCTAATAAAACTATTGGGGCTACAATAAATTTGCACCCAGCTTTTGCAGGAGCAGATTTTCCCGCAGGTTTGGATTTAACAGGTGGACTAGGCGTAAAGTATAATAATTATAATGGTTGGTCAGCTTCGTCTACTTTAGGAGTAAGTTATGAGTTGTCTGATAATGTTACTATAGATATGGATATACAAAATTCTAGTGATGATGGAGTTTCTGTATCCCCTAGTGTAAGTTTGAATAAAAAACTGTTTGGTAATGATAAGTTTGGTTTGAGTGGAATATCTATAGGTTCGCAGTTAAATTCTAGGCAAGGTTTAGGACATTTAACAATATCGTCATCGGTTTATGCACCCATTATAAATAAAGTTAATCAAAGGCTTAAAAATTATAAAGGACTCAATGGTAAAGTTGGTGGTTTATCTTCTGGATTTAAATCTTTTCCACCTACAACTTACACACCTACTAAACGGAATGCATTGATAAATGAAAATATTGCTGCAAATGGAGCCTTAGGAGCAGAGTTTTTCTTTTTTGAAGGGCAATTAGAACTTTATGTACATGCTTCGAGACAACGTTTAGCCGAAGAAGAAAAACATAAAACAGAAAGAGCTTTTGGCTTTAATTTTACAGATAATGCAACTAAACATGATATTCTCGATTTTAATAGAGAGAATGACAGAGTAGTTTCTAAAAATACTAATGTATTACCCGTAACTAATTATACTTACGATTTATACTCTATTCAAGGGCAAGGGGTGTCAGGTATGTACCAACCATACAGAAGTCAAGTGGGCTATGTATATGATAAATATGTAAAAGACAAAAGTAAAGATGGTAGTTTAGGAGTAGAGGTCGGAGTAGGTAATTTATTCCATTTAGGAGTAGATCTTAAATATTCTCCATCTAGGTCATCTACAGGAGTTTGGCTAAAAAGAAATGATGCAAGGAAGAATTTTATTCAAAACAATAACAATGGAAAAGATTACGAAAAAGTATTTTATAAAACAATAGGAGAACTTAATGTAGATAACGAATACAATCTTTTAGAAGAACAACTAGGAGGAGATGAACCTATTAAAATAGGATTAACAGGAGATAATTTTAATAAAAAAACGGTAGAAAATAAATATCTTAAAGGGACTGGAGAAGCATTGTCTTCAACCGAAAGCTTTGGAAGTAATAGTTCTCAAGCTCAAAATAATATTAATAGAGAAAGTCGTTTATTAAGAAATCAAGCGATTCAAAAAATAACAAAAAAAGAAGCTGAAAAATACTATGCTAATTATACAGAAAATGCACCGCATATTAATGCTAATGCGAAAGACCATCATAATGTAGCGACTAGAATATTACAACCAGATGGAAGTACGTATGTTTTTGGGCAGCCAGCTTATAACACTAAAAAAGTTGAAACAACATTTAATGCCTCAGGAAATAGTAATACAGGAGATGCAACACAAGAGTTAGTCACTTATTCAGGAAACGATAATACACCTTACAATACTAAAGGACAAGACCATTATTTTAATAGAGTAACAACACCTGCTTATGCTCACACTTATTTATTATCTGAAGTTTTATCTTCAGACTATGAAGACTTAACAGGAGATGGCCCAACAGATGATGATTTAGGAGCTTACACTAAAATTCATTACACCCAACCCGAAACATATAACTGGAGAGTTCCTTTTCAATCTAATACAGCAACATCTAATAAAGGATTAAATACGCTTCAAAAGGATGATATGGGAAACTATATCTATGGTGAAAAAGAAATTTTATATGTAGATAAAATAGAAACAAAAACCCATATTGCTATTTTCGATTTAAATGAAAGGAATGATGGTTATGGTGTAACTGGGGAAAATGGAGGTTTGTCTACTAATTCTAAAATGTATCAAATTAATACTATTTCATTATACTCTAAACCGGAATACGAGAAATTAGAACAAAACCCTAATCTAGATATAAAGCCAATAAAAGTAGCTCATTTTGAATATGATTATTCTCTATGTAAAAATACTCCAAATAATGCTAATGATAATAACTTAGATGCAAACGAACGTAATTTTGAAGGTAATTTGGGAGGTAAATTAACACTTAAAAGTGTGTACTTTACTTATAGAGGATCCAATATGGGGAAATATACACCTTATGTTTTTAATTATTCAGATGTTAATCCAGATTACAATATAAAAGGGTATAACCTTTGGGGGAATTATAAACCGGCACAAGGAAATGCAAATACTTATAATGCAGAGCCAACTACTGCAGAGTTTCCTTACGTTGATCAAAGTAATATAGAAGAAGAAAACGATAACGTTACAGCTTGGACTTTAACAGCGGTAAACTTACCATCTGGAGGTAAACTGGATATGTCTTACGAAGCAGATAGTTATAATTCTGTACAGGATAAAGGGATTATGGAAATGTTTAAAGTAAGAGGCGTTGGTAATAATCCAATAGAAACATCAAGTGGCTTTAATAACCAATTATATGGCGCAAATGGAAAGATGCGTTATTTATATGTAGAATTACCTAATGAAGCCTCTGAAACAGCAGCCGAAGACTTTAAAGCAAAATATATAGGGGATTTAATGGATAAACCTATCTTTTTTAAGTTTATGCTTAATATGGTTAAAGGACAAGATCATGCTTACGATTTTGTATCTGGTTATCTTAAAATTGATTCTACTAGAACTTTTGGAAGATTTAATAAAAATGGAAAAGAATACGGTTCTATCCCTATACAATTTGTACATAAAAATAAATTAGAGAATGATGATAATGGAGAAAACCCAATAGCTAAAGCTGGTTGGTATTTTGGTAGAAAGTATTTAAACAGATTAGTATATGGACAAGCAGAAATACAAAACTTTAATGTGTTAGACATTGCTGAAACAATAGCTGGAAATTTAGGAGCTATGTTTGCTGTTTTCCAAGGACCTAATACAGAGTTGAAAAATAAAAAATGTGCACAACGATTTAGTAATACAAAATCTTGGGTACGTTTAAAAAGCTCTGATAATAATAAATTAGGAGGCGGACTAAGAGTATCTAAAGTTGAAATGTTCGATGAGTGGGATACCATGACAGGAAATACAAATAATAATTTGTATAACATGTCTTATGGGCAAGAGTATGACTATACTAAGGAAGATGGTAATACTAGTGGTGTAGCAACATACGAGCCACAAGGAAGTAAAGAAAATCCATTTGTGCAACCCTTTTATGATGATGTTAATGATGGTAAACTATTAGCACCTCAAGATCAGAATTACACGGAAAAACCATTTGGTAATTCGTTTTTCCCTTCACCAACTGTAACTTATGGAAGAGTGACAGTGAAAAACCTTAATAGAGGAACATATACAAATAATGGTACAACTCTAGAAGTGGGTAATAATGGAACTGGAAAAGTGGTTAATGAATTTTATACCTCTAAAGATTTTCCAACGATTACAAAACATACTGTTATTGGGGAAACGAACGAAGTTAACTTTCCTCCAAAAAATGAGCTATCTATTCTTACCTCTTTCTTTGGTTTAAATATTATTTCTAAAGAACGATTATCTATGTCTCAAGGATTTACTGTGATTACTAACGATATGAATGGTAAAACGAAAAGTCAGAAAGTATATAGTGAATCTACTACCGGAGACCAATTACCAATATCTTCAGTAGAATATCATTATAATGTTGATGATAATGGTGATTTAGATAATAAAGTCGTTACTATTAATAATGCGGGAGAAGTAAAAGAACGAACAATAGGAGTAGATTACAATGTAATTAACGATTTTAGACATTCTAAAAGTGCTAGTGAAACTTATGGAGCAGATATTAACGTAGCTACTGTATTGTTTCCAATCCCAGTTATACCATTCGTTTGGTTTGCTACATCTGTAACAGCATTTCCACAATTAGCATTCCATGATTCAGAATTAAGGACAGCAACAACAACTAAAGTAATCCATAAAACAGGATTTTTAGTTGAGAAAAAGGCTTTCGATTTAGGAGCAGAAGTAACAACAACTAATAAAGCTTGGGACGCAGAAACCGGACAAGTATTACTAACTGAAACAGCTAACGAATACAAGGATAAATATTACAGTTTTAGTTATCCAGCATATTGGCACTACAAGAATATGGGAGCTGCAACAAAGAATTTAAATTTAAAACTAGATATAAATTTTGTAAGCAACAATACTATAAACACAGCCAATGCATCATTATACTTAGTAAATGGAGATGAAGTATGGTTAACAGAGAAAAATATGAAAGCTTGGGTTACTAATATTCAAGGTGACAATTTTCAATTAATTGATCAAAATGGATTTTATATAACACCTACTACAGATAATAACGACACTTTAAAAGTTATTAGGTCAGGATATAGAAATTTACAAAGTGCTAGTATGTCTAGTGTTACACTTATGCATAATCCTATTATAAATAATGGTAATGAGGTGGATCCTAATACTAATACGGATACAGATACAAATAACTATACAAATATATCCTCTAGTACATTTGATGCAACACTATGGAGTACTAAACGTATTATAAATGCATCTGCTGTAAAATACAAGAACTTATGGCCATCTCAATGCGAATGTCGTTTTCCAGAGCTCTATTACGATAGTTCTGGTAATATAGATTTTACTCCAGGAAATGGGGTTACAAAAGAGTTTAACCCATATCTATATAATATGTTAGGAGAATGGAGAGCAAACGAATCGTATGCTTTTTTAACTGGGCGTTACACAGAAGATGAGGTTACTGAAACTTCAAATGAAGAAAACGAAACCTTTGTTAACCCTAGAAAATCTGGATTTTACAATGACTTTAGTGCATTTTATAAACCAGATGGTTCAGGAAATTGGAGTATAGATACAAACAAATGGATATCTGCTTCAGAAGTAACACAATACAGCCCTTACGGGGTAGAACTAGAGAATAAAGATGCTTTAGATCGCTATTCTTCTGCACAATATGGATACGATTATAAATTCCCCGAAGCCGTAGCCTCTAATAGTGAATATCGTGAGATGGGATTTGATAGTTTTGAAAATACTTACGATGCCGAAAATTGCCATATTACTGGAGCACTAGGCAGTAATTTAGAGAATGTGGATACAACGACGCACTTTAGTTTTAGAGTAGGAGAAAATAATCAACTTTCTAATCAAGAGTCGCACACTGGAAGAAAAAGTTTAAAACTGTACAAGCTTTCAGATGTAGGAAATAATCAAAGTAATAAAGCTAGTTTATTAAAAATTATTAATTTTTCTGAGGAATGTACCTCTTTTAGCCCGCTAAAAAACAAGAAATATATTTTTAGTGTGTGGGTAAAAGTAGACACACCACAGCAAGGTACAAAACCAGAAGCAGTAATGGCGTCGCAACCATTAAACTACGAAAACGTAACTACTAAAATTCAATTTTATAGACCAAATGGCGCAGCTTATTTATCGACTCCTCTAGTATTATCTCCAAAAGGAGACATTATAGAAGGTTGGCAAAAAATTACGGGAGATTTTAATATCCCTAATGATGATTTTGCTGCTACTGTAGAAATAACATTAGAAAACAATAATCAAGATTACGATGCCTTTTTTGATGATGCTAGAATGCATCCTTATAACGCTAACATGAAGTCCTTTGTTTACGATAGCGAAAACTATAGACTGCTTAGTGAATTAGATGAAAATAACTATGCGACATTTTACGAGTATGATAATGAAGGTGGTTTAGTACGTGTTAAAAAAGAAACCGAACGTGGCATTATGACCATACAAGAAACAAGATCAGGAAGTGTAATCTCTAATACCTCTAACTAGTATGTATAAAAGTAAAAATTTAATAATTGTATTAGTACTATTAATTAGTAATCTAAATCTTGTAGCTCAAGATATAAATACAGTAATGAAAAAGGTTAATGATGCTTATATAGAGAACGATTACCATATAACCATGGACTATACTTTATATAGTAATAGCAATTCTAATATAAAGAAAGATGAATTAAAGGGGGAGGTTATAAAATCTGGAGATAATTATTATACAAAAATGAAAGAAACAGAAATGGTTTATACAAATGCATTCATGCTAAAAATAAGCCATTCTGAAAAAATCATTTTGTATTCAGAATTAAAAACGCCTATTCAAAATTTAATACAACAAAGTAATCCCTTTGTAAAGTTTCCAGAACAATTTGAAGACAATACAATAGAAGATAAAGGAGCTTATTATGTCTGTACGTTCAATAAATCTAAAGATATAAAAGGACCTTATGATAAAATTATCATGAACATATCGAAAACAGATTATAGTATTTTAAAACAAGTCTATTTTTTTAAAAATTCTGTAGAAAAGAAGTTTAATAAAGAAGCAAAAGATACTGAAAAAGAACGCTTAGAAGTAGTACAAAAAGTATTTAGGAAAGAAGTAGAGCAATCTAAAAAACTGTTTAACCTGGACAAGTACCTTACTAAGGTAGAAGGAAACACATATTCCGCCTCAGAATACATTAAAAATTATCAAATCTTAACACAGTAGTCTGCTGTCTTACATATAAAAAATTAGAAACATTATGAATCATAATATTATGCGTCTATTTACAATATTAAGTTGTCTGTTTTTGTCTATTGGGCTAAATGCACAGGTAGCAGAAGAAGCTATAGAAATATTATCGCCTTCTCAAATTAATGTAGGCGGAACCTTAGTAATAGAAGACCCTAACTTTTTTGCACCAAATAGTGCTATCGAAACACCTGTAATTGATATATCTATAGGTGTTTTAGACGATGTTATTATAACACCATCTATCTGGTATACCTATAATATTGCTTTAAAGGTAACAACTATAAACAGAAATACAGGAGACGAAAACATTCCATATAGTGGAGATGAAAACACACCATTTACACAAAATTTAAGTATAGAATACAGTCCTTTTGGTAACATAGGGAACATTAAAGATTTAGATTTAAAACGTATTAACGGAGCACAAGCATTAAAAATTGAAGTATTAAGTATAGAAGTTTTCGATAAAACCAATAATGAAAGTCTAGGAGCTAATACACCAGATAATGTGTATTTACAATTACGATATTCTGGTAACCGTTATCGCAGATTAACTACAGTATTACCTATTGTAAACCATGAGTATATTAAACATACTACATCGGGTGAAGTTATTGCATCACAGCAAGAAGCCGACGAATTAAAAATAGATTGGGATGCAATTACTGGCGCCACAGAATACGATTTAGAATGGACATGGGTAGATAATTATAATGATACAAATGTTTTAACACCATTAAACCCATCAGAAATTAAGTTTAACGATTTAGACTTTAAAACAAATAACACAAGAATACGTACTAAAAATAACACCTATAAAATACCTTTAATTTATTCTAGTGGGTATTTAATATATAGAGTACGAGCATTAGGATACAGACCAGACGATTATACTGGCGACAATAATTTTCAAAATGTATCTAAACTATTTTACGGACAATGGACTAGTGGGACAAGTATAAAAACATATGTGTCCGATTGGCTAAATGTAGCTAGTGTAAGTAGCCATGATACTAATAAGAACTGGCAATTTCAGGCATCTTATGCAGAAGATGGTAAAAAGAAAGAAGTAGTAAGTTATTTTGATGGTACATTAAGAAACCGACAAACCGTAACAAAAATAAATACAGACAAATCTGCTATTGTTGGAGAAGTTATTTATGATAATCAAGGAAGGCCAGCGATTGAAGTATTACCTGCACCAGCAACAATCTCTAATTTAAGATTTCATGATGGCTTTAACAAAAACACAAACAATCAGTTATACACACATTACGATTTTGATTGGTCAGACCCACAAAATCCTGAAAATGATACTACAAATGGAATGAGTGATGCAGATGGTGCTAGTTTATATTACTCAGATGAGTTATCATTAAAAACAGAAGATAAAGATTATTTTATACCAGACGCAAAATCTTACCCATTCTCGCAAATACAGTATACCAATGACAATACAGGGAGAGTAAAACGGAAATCTGGGGTTGGAGAGACACATCAATTAGGGACAAACCATGAAATGAAATATTATTATGGAACACCTAAGCAATACGAATTAAATAGGCTATTTAGTTATAAAACAGGATATAATAAATTTTATAAAAAAAATACAGTTGTAGATCCTAATGGGCAAATAAGTGTAAGTTATATAGATCCGCAAGGAAGAACTATTGCAACAGCATTATCAGGAAATTCACCAGAAGGCATTACCGAGTTAGATGAGGCAGCGGCAGGAGAAATAAATGCAGATTTATTAAATAAACTATCTGTAACTGCTACAGATACAGAAGAAGATAGTAATTATAGGTTCTCTTCAGAAAACTTTGAGAACTTTCAAGATGGTTTAAGTTTTTCAGGTACTCAATTTGTATCTAGTGTAGAACAAGACCCAGTTACGGGAATAGCACCATCCTTAGATTTTTCATATACAGCAAATTTAAGTAGTTATGTAGATGCATGTAATAATATTGAGTATCCATTTGTATACGATTTATCTATAAGCGTTGTTAACGAATATGGAGAGGAAATATCAACTACAGAAGATAATCAAAACGGAATTAAATCTATTTTTGAAACACAAATAGGAGCCGTTAGTGGAAATCCACAACCCTATGCATTTACTTTCGAAACCGCTCCTAATACGTTAGAAATTGGAAACTATACTATTAATAAATCAATTAAAATTAATACAGATGCTTTTAATACACATTTAGAAGCCTATTTGGGAAATGAAAACTGTATTCTTCCTTCAGAGTATTTTAATTTAAATTTAGTAGACGATGATTGTGCTTTAACTACAGAAGACTGTAATACATTTTTTACTACCTATCCAAATTTGAATAACTATGTTAGTACAAAATTAAGTGAAATTACAAGTACTTTAGAATCTTATCCTGCAGCGCCAGTTCCTGCAATTAGTGAAGAGCAAGAAGCTGCTTATACCAATGCATTAACCGAAATATATAATACAAAAATTGAAACTTGTGCAACCATCAATTTAGAAGAAACAAGTGGAGATGCTCCAGGAACATTCAGTTTTACACCAGAATGTAAAATTGCAAATTTAAGACTATTACAAGATTTTAGACCAGGAGAACAATATGCTATATACGAAAACATTGATGGAGAAGTAATAGAAGATAACTTTAGTATTTACAATGATGGAATAGATGGAACAAATAATTCCTTTTTACCAAATACAAATGGATTACAATTACCGTTATGGAGATATCCAATAGGTATAAATGGGAATGATGGAAATGATTTTTATATAGATGATGCCGGAGATCAAGCTTTTGTAGAAGTGTTAATTTCTAGAGATGCGAATGGAGATTATATTCTAGATGATAACAACCAATATATCTTTTCACCAGAAATACATTCAGATTATATAGCAACTTATATCGCATCTAATGGTTTACCAAATATTAACGACGATGGTAATTTAGAAGTACTACCAAATCATTTATTAAAAGAAGAAGACTTTATTGCGAATTGGGAAAACAGTTGGGCAGAATCACTATTGTACTATCATCCAGAATTAGGATATACAACTTATTTTAATGAAATATGTTCTAAGTTAGGAAGCACTGGTTTTACTTATACTAATGCACCTGTAGAATTAAGTTCTTCGGCATACGATCAATTTTTAAAAGACCTGGTCTATTATTCAAGTAATCCACAAGACATTCAAATATCAGGGAATTCAAATTTAGATGATATTTTCTCAGATACTCAAATGTTATTAGATAGTGATCCTTATTTTAATGAATCTTACGAAGGTATAAATAGCATCATTAATGGAGTAGTCGATATAGATAATACATACAGTTATGGAAGTAATGATGATATTACGATAGGTCAAGCAACGTATACAGTAACTGGAGAACTTTCGGCTAGAAAAGCATTAATGGCCTATGCCTTAGAATATGATTATGACGGTACAGGAGGGCCAATGTGGGAATTTGCCTATAGAAATATAGTGTGCGGCGATGGAATCCTTTTTGAGTGTACTCTACCAGCTACTTTATCATTAGCATTAGCAGAATTAAATACAAATGAAGAAAAAGAAGCCTTTTGGACGAGTTACAGGTCATTATACATTAGCACCAAAAATAAAATACTATATGTGTTTTCTAATATCTACGCAATGCAAAATGGATTTTACAACGGTTGTATAGAAGATTTAAGTAACTCCCCTTTTAACGTATTATATTCATACCAAGATAATAGTATAGATGCTTTAATTAATAGAATAATAGCATTAGGAACAGAATTAAACTATAGTGGTAACCCAGTAGGAGTTTGTGGGCATTCTAACTCTGGTAGTTTTATAGATAAAAAGAGACGTTTTATACCTTTAGACATAATATTTGGAAATAACGATATTAATGGAGATGGATATTTAGAAGGAGTAGCAAGCGAAGTAGAATATCAAGTATATCAAGAAACAGGTAACTGTCCTAATGTTGTACATTTAACACATTTTTTAAATGGGTTATTTACAACTACAGCTGGTAATTTACCTTTATCAAATTCAGCAATAACAAACGCCTCCTATTTATCTTCCGATTTATATACTGCTTTAGATGGCATTGTAGATTATCAAAATACCAACGAACCTTTAATGGGGAGTAATGGTATAAAAATATTTACAGATGCAAATTCAGCAGGAGCAGGAGATTTAAGTATAACTGTAGGAGATAGTAATGATATTAGTTCTAGTTTAACATGCCCAATACTTGTAAACGATACAAGCAACAATTATAATTGGTCTAATTACGGTACCGCTAATGGAGAATGGTATATTACTCAAGTTCAAAATTTAATATTTACAGGACAAGAGTTAACAGAAACACCACACACGTTTGCCTTTTTAGCTACCGTAATAGTAAATGGAGATACAAGCAATCCAATAGAAGTTGTATTTAACGGGGAGTCATGTGTAAACATTGGAAATTGTGGTACAGATGACCCTAGTAATCATATAGATTACGATTACGACCAGATGGACTCTGATATTAGTATTAATTATGATGAAGATACTACAGATTGTGACGAAAGACAAGAACGTTTCCAATTAGCATTAAAAAATGTACTAAATGAGTTGAATAATTCAAATAACGATTTATTTTCTGCAACAGCAATTAACTTAAGTGCATACGAAAGCTATACCAATAGTTATCTACCTGAGTTTTTTAATGATAATGATTTAGTAGCAACTATTATTTATGATGCTACGCATCCTACATTTAAACATAAAATAGTAGCAGCAAACTCTACTTTTTACTTTAATATTCCGTCTTTTTCTGGAATTTCTAATTTTGAAAGTATAGAGAGTGTTCATGTAAATATATCTGCAAATACACTTACGTATACTTTCTTATTAAATGATGGAACGAGTGTAGAACAAGTTCCTGTAGCTTATTCTGCAGACGGAAACATAAGTGTTAGAGATAAATCATTAAATTTTGGTTGTGATGAAGATCCTTGTATTGCCGAACCAGTAGCGCCAGTAAGCTGCGATGTAGCTTGGACACTTTATACTACTACCATAGGATTAGATGCAAATAATGATGGTATTAGCGATTATATTCCTAACTATGAGTTGCCAGATTGGTTAAATAAAGATCAGTTTTGTGGTTTAGGCTATAAATACTCAGTAGAAAATTATAAGAATTATATAGATACTTTTAACATTGGTTTATTTGGAATAGATAGCCCTTATTTTATATCCTTTTTCGAATTCGCAAATAATGCATTAGGAGTTGGACATCCAAACACAATGGATGCAATATCAGCTTTTTATGCCTATATCAGTATTCCAGAAAATGCAGGAACAATTAATTGGTTAGAGTATGTTAACGATGTTTATATGGTTATTAATAGTGTTTGTGCAACAGCACAAATAACAATTAATACACCAGGAGTAGAAACAACAACTACCGATTGTGAATCGTTTGTAAATAACTTACAATTAACCTATACAAACGATTTATACGAACAGTATATAGAAGCGCAAACAGAAGCATTTACCAATGCTTATTTAAATGCGGCTATGAACCAGTTAGTAGAAACATTTAACCTAACATATAGCGATAAAGAATACCAATACACATTGTATTATTACGACCAAGCTGGTAATTTAATGCAAACAGTGCCACCAGAAGGAATAGATCGATTAGAAGCACCAAATAATGGAGTTATTAATCAAGCTAGAAGCTCTAATAATGGAAGCGGAGTAGTAGAACCAAATCATCAACTTAAAACAAGATATAAATACAACTCTTTAAACCAATTAGTATGGCAATACACACCAGACGGTGGCGAAACACGTTTTGCGTACGATAAGTTGGGTAGAATAGTCATGTCTCAAAATGCAAAACAAGCAATAAGAGATAAAAATGGTAATGTATCATTTAGTTACACAGCTTACGATGATTTAGGAAGAATTAAAGAAGCAGGAGAACTTAAAGTTGAAGACGGACAATATAAAATTAATGAAGCAGGACGTTTAGTAAATAATGCAGATGTAATAGTAGAAACTGTTAATCAAAACCAGTTTCCAAACAATTTCTCTACCTACAGAGAAGATGTTACTGTAACCGTATACGATGCTATTTTTGATCAAGATATTGTTAATCAGTTCGGAGGTTATGATGAATATAACAATAGAAATAGAGTTACTACAGTATTACACTATATTAAATATCCGGCTGCAGATAATACATTCGATAATGGATTGTTTTACAGTTACGACATACACGGTAATGTAAAAGAATTGATTACCTATATTAACACGCCAGACTTAGTAGCATTAGGGCAACAAATAAAAAGAGTAGCTTACAATTACGATTTAATAAGTGGTAACGTAAATACGGTAATCTATCAAAAAGGAGAAACCGACCAATTTATACATAGTTATACTTACGATGCCGATAACAGAATAGTAGGAGTTAAAACATCTACAAATGGCGTTATTTGGGAAAACGAAGCGGTTTACGATTATTATAAACACGGGCCTTTAGCTAGAGTATTAATAGGAGATAAAAAAGTACAAGGAGTAGACTATGTTTATACTATACAAGGTTGGTTAAAAGGTGTAAATTCCGAAAGGTTAAACCCTGCTGACGATATGGGGCAAGATGGATACGGAGCAAACACAACCATAGCTAAAGATGCGTTCGGATTTACTCTAGATTATTTCGATGGCGATTATGTATCCAATAATTCTAGCAGATTATTAAACTTAAGTACAGTAAAAACAGCATCTCCTAATAATCTATACAATGGTAACATAAAACAAATGACGACCTCGTTAAGAGATTTAAATGAAGAGAAACTGTCATCCTTGTCTAATAGTTATGTTTACGATCAATTAAATCGTATAAGTAAGAGTAATAATCAATCGATAAGAGAAACAAGTAACAATGTATTCTCTTCTACAAACGATTTATACAAAACGTCTTACACTTATGATAAAAATGGAAATCTAATGTCTTTAAATAGAAATGCAGATGGACAAAGCATGGATGAGTTAAGATACGATTATAATGACAAAACAAACCAATTAAACCATGTTATAGATGGTGCAAATGCTTCACTATTTGATGTAGATATAGATTCTCAAGAACCAGATAACTATGTGTATGATGAAATAGGACAGCTTACAAAAGATATAGAAGGTAAATTAAAGACGATAACTTGGACAGTTGCAGGAAAAGTAAAAGAGATTTTTAAAGACGACAACACAAAAATCACGTTCAATTATGATGGTTTAGGAAACAGAATTTCTAAAACAGTAGATTTATCTGCAACGAAAAACGGTGGAGATACTAAAACTACCTATTATGTAAGAGATGCACAAGGTAATGTTTTAGGCGTGTATAATATGCTTATAGATAACGATGGCGTTACAAATACAGGGCCAAGCGATTACGATGTGTTTTTACCAACAGCAACTGTTACTACAACAGAAGAAATACAAGCTATAAATAACATTGAAAATGTAAACGGTACAAATTATGTAGTTACTACAGGTAATGTAACTTTAGAAGCTGGAAATGGAATTATCCTAAAACCAGGCTTTAAAGCCAGTGTAGGAAGTACATTTGTAGCTAAAGTAGAAGATTTTAATGGCGGCGTTTACGATGAAGAAGGCTTTACCCTAAAAGAACACCATATCTATGGTAGTAGTAGATTAGGCCTACAAGAATACACTAACGTCTCTCTAGGCAATACAACAGCTAACAGACAATTAGCCGAAAAGGTAAATGCTAAAACAACAAATAGTAATATACCAGAAGGACCTATTACAAATAATGCTGTATGCGATAATTGTGCTTATAGTTTTTCATCTAATAGATCTGGAACTATAAATAGCGATGATGCAATAGATATCAATTTTGCAGCAGGAGAAAATTATACATTTGGAACTAAAGTAACGTTAAGTGCTATAAATAGTAACCAAAGAGATATATTTTCTATACTAGATTTTGATGGAAATACTACTAGAAGAATACTACTTAACATGGTTAAAACAGATATTATTGGTGGAGGCTATAAATATTCACCACGAATTCGATTAGACGAATCTGTTTTAAATGGGCAAAATTATACTACAAGTACTACGTTTATCGACTTAGCTAATATTAATAATGTTATCCCTAATGTAAATGTAAACGAAGTAGCGTTTAGTATTTCGGTTACCGCACCAAATATTTATAATGTATCTCTAATACATAACGGTGTTAATTATACATCGCAATCGGGAGCATTAACACAAATTACTACAAACTCTAGTTTTGGGTTATTTTTAACCCCAGGAGATGGTTTTGTTTATGCAACCAATTTCGAAATGTGTTATTTAAACTATACCGTTAATAGTGTGTCTAGAAACTTCGGGTTTTCTAATATAGGAACTAGCCCAACGTCGAACGGAGTAACTTTAAGCTTATTAGACTTAGATGTATTATATTGGATACCATCGTGTGGCCCAGATAATGATGTAGATGATGATACTGTACTTAACGACGATGAAGATATAAATGGAAATGGTAATTATGACGATGATGATACCGATGGCGATGGCGTTGCAGATTATTTAGATACAGACGACGATAACGATGGCATATTAACCATTTACGAAAACCCTAATAATGACAACACTGTATTAAATGACGATACCGATGGCGATGGTATACCAAATTATTTAGACATTGATGACGATGGCGATGGAATCCCAACAACACAAGAAGATTTAAATGGCAACGGTAATTACGACGATGATGATACCGATGGAGATGGTATACCAAACTATTTAGATAATGACGACGATAACGATACCGTATTAACTATACACGAATATAATAACGGAGGAGATTTCGATGAAGATGGTATACCAAACTATCTAGATACAGACGATGATAACGATACCGTATTAACGGCAGATGAAAATCCATTACAACCAGGAGATACAGGATATGTAGAGACATACTTATTAGATACTGATAATAATGGCATGCCAAATTATTTAGATATAGATGATGATGGCGATGGTTATATAACTCAAGAAGAAGACGAAAACGGAAACGGTAACCCAACAGACGACGATACCGATGCAGATGGCCATTTAGATTTCTTAGATCCAGCCAATAATAATCCAGCAGTACCAGGAATTATTAGTATGACAGATTATAATAGGTTAACAGGAGACAAACGCTTTGAACTCTCTAACCATTTAGGTAATGTCTTATCTGTAATTACAGACCGTAAAATTGTTAAAGATGGTAGTTTCGATGCAGATATAATTGCCTTTAATGATTACTATCCTTTCGGGATGTTAATTCCAGGGCGTAACCAAAGTAGTGATAGTTATCGATATGGGTTCCAAGGACAAGAGAAAGATGATGAGGTTCGTGATGGAAATGGTACTTCTGTAAATTATAAGTACAGAATGCATGACCCTAGGGTTGGGAGGTTTTTTGCCATGGATCCGTTATTTAGAAAGTATCCACATAATTCTACTTATGCTTTTAGTGAAAATAGAGTTATTGATGGAATAGAGTTAGAAGGTCTTGAAGTTGTCTTAACACATGGAACTTTTGCTCAAAGAGACGATAAGCCCTTATTTTCCTTTGATATAGCTAATTATAATGAAGATTCTGATGGGGAAAGATTAAGTACATGGGATAGAGTTTTTGTTCAAAGATTAGCAATCTATTCAGGTTGGAATGCCAATTCTACTTATGAATTTGCATGGTCAGGAGCTAATAAATCTGTTGATAGAGTTGTAGGGGGAGCAATGCTAGCACATAGGTTAATGTCTGAGGACAATCCTTATAGAGAACTTAAACATGCAACTTTAATTGGTCATAGCCATGGCGGTAATGTAAATAAGATAGCAAAGAATATTCTTGAAGAAAATGGATGGACAGTTGATTTAATAAATATTTCCACACCGCAAAGGGAGGATTTTCAACAAGAAAGCATAGGTAATGGAGTGAATTTAAGTTTTTATAGTAGTGGAGATTTAATTCAATGGATAGGTACCGATGATGGATTTAATTCATTATGGACATGGAATTCAGAGGGGCCTTTAGGGTCTAGAAAAGACCCGAAATCAAAAAACATTAAAATATCTGGGTTTAATTTACTGTGGAATTGGATATCTAATTCTGGTGGGCACAGTTATCATAACGATACGTCGTCTCAACGAAAAATTGAGGCAAAAGTTAATAAAGAATTTAAACAAAAAGGAGTAAAACGGAATGAGCATGTTAACAAAAAAAAGAAGAACGGTAGTTAATTTTTTAATTTCGAATATAGCTTTTGTATTAATTCTAAATAAATATATTAAGGTTCCAGCCGGGGATATGGTTGTTATAATTTATAACTTAATTTTTGGAATTATTCAAGCCTTGATAATTTCCGTTGTTGAAAAAATAGTATATAAGGAGATAAATTTTTATAACCTTTTAATTATTTTATTATTTCAAGTTATATGTATTATCATTGTTAGTTATTTTGGTTTTTTAATTAGAAATTCTATTTAAATAAAAGTTAAAAACAAAAAGCGGAGTTACCTCTGCTACCGTTAGAATTTTTCTAGTAACGGTATGAGTAAGTATCATAAAAAAACAAAGTTTTTACATCCCTGTAAAAGCTTTGTTTTTTTTAACTCTAGCAAAAATTAGTAGGAGAAAAAACTTTTGTTTTATTATAATTATTCTAGTTAAAAACAAGAAATGATAATATATAAAACAATTATTCTTTTTTTGTTGATTTTTTTTCTGATTTCTTTAACTCAATACTACCTTCAGTATTTAAAAATAATTTATGAACATAAGCCTTTTCACCATCGGCTGAGTATTCAATTAAGATAGCACTATCTTTTTCGAAATCAATATTATCATCACTCCAAATAATTCTTTTTAACTCAGGTAAAGTTTTAATCTGACCAGTAAGAAAATCTCCTAAAACATGAGTAGGTGCATATAAAATTTCAAAATCATCTTTAATGTATCCTTTACCTACTTCGTTTGCTAGGTCATATATAGACCCTTTTTTAGATAAAGCAAGTATATAGGCCCTTCTAGTTTGCTTTACTGCTTCAATTTCACTCAAAGCTATACCTTGAATAGTATCGATTGTAAGCCCTACTGCTAAAGCTAAAGTAAACCCTACTGGACCTGTTACACTACTAGCAGAAACTAAATAAGTAGTAACTCCCATATTTAAAAGAGAGTTGGCATCAATTTGCCCATCATTATTAGCAGTGTCTTTAACAAGCATAATAGCATCAAACATATATCCTGCATTATTAAGTGCTTTACTTACTATTTTTAATTTATTACTTCTAAATGCCTCAATTTGATTTATTCCTTTAGTTGTGAAATATTTATTACCGAAATTTTGCCCCATACTAACATTATGATATACTGTACCGTCAATTAAAGTGACTGTTTTTGCAGTCGTTCTTGTTGTAGTATATATTTTACCATTGCTTCCTTTCAGTTTTCCTGCTTTTAACTTTTTAAATGCAAATGTATATGATTTAGCTTCAGCAAATCCTCCTAGTTTTTCTAATCCAGTAATGAAAATACTAACCATTATACCTTCACCATCAAGAGATGAAAAAATTGAGCTATTATTACCTTCAGGAAGAATTGCAATAAGCTCTTCAGCTCCTTCTAGTTCTTTATGTGAAATCACCTTATTTCCACTAAATTGATAAGGCGAGTAGAAAGGGTATTTTTTTGTTAAAGGATCTGGTGAAAAGAATCTTCCAACCCTAGGGTCATGCATGCGAAAACTAAAATTAACTGAATTCCCTTTCCCTTTAACCTCATCATCTTTCTCTTGTCCTTGGAACCCATATCGATAACTATCACTACTTTGGTTACGCCCTGGAATTAACATCCCGAAAGGATAGTAATCTAAAAGTGTTTTATTAATTGAAAAATAAGGGTTTTTTAGATTGTTTATTGTAATATATAATTACATAAAAGTGCAATTATAAGCCTAAAATAGAGATAAAATACCCTCTAATTTTGCATGATGAGTTTTGTAAACCACAATATTCAATTAAACATTATATTTTAAATATAACTGAGAAAGTATTAATACCAACGACGTGTAAACAAACTCAACAATGTTTTTGGAGATAACGTCACAATAAAACGAATGCTTCGGTCGTAGTTAGGTTGTGCAATTTCCCATCCTAAATTAGAGTAGACAGGTAAATACAATTCGAAGTAATCTTCTACTAAATTTAAGCGTATTCCTGTATCGTAAACAAAGTTAGGGCTACTACCGTGACTATTTAAAACACCAATATCTCCATAAGCCATAATGTAGCGCCAAATGGTTGTACTGGTGTTAACGGTTGTAATCCATTGGCTAGCAAATGGGGTTTCTAATTGAGACTTAAATCCACCTTCGGCAATTATTAATTGTTGGCTTAATAATCCAGTTTCCTCTGTACGACCTAAATAGTTATAATCGAAAAGATAATCAGTAGGGCGATCTAAAGCAAAACTAAAAAAGTTAGAGTCTTCAAAAGTTCTGTTGTATAAGAATGTTCCTGTAAACACACGTAAGTTGTATTGTCTGTTATTTTCGGTAAGTTTTCTAAACTCTAATGTAGCAGAGACTTTTCCGAAGTCTTTAGCCAATTGTAAATCGGTAGACCAAGAACTAAAGTTTTTTAGATTAGGATTCGATTTTCTGAAATTAGCATTAAACACACTGTATTTAGGTTCTCCATCGGTTTCAAACTCTCCTGTTGGGTCTACTTGGCGATCTATATTTACATAGCGAAGCGTTAAAGAGCTACGCTTGTTATCACGTAAGTTTTTATGGTCTCTAAACCTAAAGTTTACAAAGGGTGTAAACGAGGTGTAGGATAAATCTGGTGCGTAGTTAAAGTATTCTCCAGACAATCCGTATTTAATATAATTATTATCGGTGTTTTCGCGTCTATCTGTATAACTTATAGAGGCACTTCCTACTATTTGTTTACTTTTTATAGCGTATTTAGGGCTTATTTTATACAGTAAGTTTTTTGTTAGTAATGTCTTGTTATACAATTTTAAACCAGGGGAGAAGCCATCATAGAAATTATAATCGGCTTCTGGCATAAAAAATATTTGATTGAAATTAGGATCTTCAACATCTTTAAACAATCTAAATTGTAAAGGCTTGTTATTTGCTAGAAACCCTTTGGTAGACTTCCAGTTATTACGCATGTTAAATTCTGGAACTACTTGATCATAATTAAGTACTAATCTATCAACATCACTGTCTGGTATCGTTACTGTTTTAGAGTCTCTAAACCCTTCAATCCATTGCTTGGAAACTATAGAATCGTTTTTTAAAGTAAATAGAGAGACAGGCATAACGTTATCTCTTTTATTTTGAAGTGTTATTCTAATAGAATCATTCCCTTTTTTTACTTTCTGTATTTTATAATCTATTTTACTACTCGTTGCTAAATAGTCATTAAAAAACCAGCTGATATCTTTTTTAGTTTTAGATTCTATAAGTGATTTAAAGTCTTTTGAAGTTACTGGTTTTAGCTTACTTTCTTTTAAGAACTCTAAAATGGTACTTTCCATAATGTCCGAATTAATATAGTCGTCTAGATATCTTAGTCCTACACCAGCTTTGTATTTGTTAGAAATGTTTTTATTAAACTTTAATAGTGAATCTTTTGGCATTGTTAATGGCTGATCGATATTGGTTCTTGCCATGTGTAAATACAGAAAGTTGTATTGGTCGTTAAAGTTTAAATCGGCGGCATGAAAAGCACGAACGCCCCAAATATTAGCTAAATTACCTAGTAACTTCATGTTAGGGTAATACTCTTCCACATATTTCATTAAATAGTAGATTTGTATACCGTCTAACAACCATTGGTCTTTTCTTGGGTTAATTAATAGCGTGTTTTCTAGGTAGTTGTGTAATGTGGTTTTTAATATTTTTAATTCGTATTGAAATTCATCTGAAAACGGACGCACAAAATCTGGTAATTGATTAATACCATATATAGGGCTTTTTTTATAGTCTATTTTGGTTAGTAATACTTTATCGTGCGGATAATAACCTAGGTTTCGTGTAATAAACTCAGCAACCTTGTCTGTTGCTATTGCTACTTTTGGTCCAGATAAACCTTCTGTATCTATGTTAGATTGAACAGAGAAAAAGTCGGTTTCTACAGTGTTATAGGTGTTTACTTTGTTTAAAAACAGTTTAGAATTTATTCTGTTAGACCCTTCTAAAGTGGTTCTCTTTTTACCGTCTTTAGTAATTGTACCTATTGTGTTTAATTCTGAAATGAGACTATAATTTTCAGGGTATTCAATATCTAAGTATAATTTTGCTTTTGGTACATAAGCATCATCTAAATTTTTATTACTAAAGTAATGCCATTTGCCGTCGTAAACTGCTGGGGTGATATACCAATATCTTAAATTATAATCGTCATCTCCAGTTATACCATAACGTGTAAACTTATCGTTTGGCACTTGTACAGTGTAATTTAGTTTTAAAGTATACGAACTGTTTGGTCGTAACGGTGTATTTAGGGTTACTTTTAAAACATCTGGAAATTGTTCTAGTCTAGAATAGTCTACATTAGAGGTGTTTTGTTGTATAGACGTTATAGCTGTAAAACCACGATCTTCGTTTTTTGCAAAGTGAAACGTGTTTTTAAACTCATCGGCAAAACGTTCGGCTAAAGGGGTATCTTTAGCCGAATAACTATGACTCCAATCGTTAAGGTATATTACGCTTAGTGCTGTATTTGTACTATTATAATATTCAATAGTTTGCTCAATAGCAATGGTCTTACTTTCAATATTAAAAGCAGCCTTTATATCCATTTTATTACTCTGACTAAAGGCAGAAATACTAAAAATGAGACATAGGAGGGTTTTAAAATAATTATATTTCAATGGGACTTAGCTTTTTTTATTTAAAGTAACGTAAAAATATCCTTACGAGTATGTGTTTAACAATAGTTTATGTTTTTTTAGAAATTTGGACTTAACCCGTATTCTTTGTAGAACACATTTAATATATCTACTACTTCGTCTTCTGTATCTACTAAATGTATTAAATCTAAATCTTTGGGACTTATGTTAGCAAATCGATCTAAAAGTGTAGCTTTTACCCAATCCATTAATCCAGACCAAAATTCTGTACCTACTAGAATAATAGGGAATTTTTCAATCTTGTTAGTTTGTATTAGTGTGATGGCTTCAAATAACTCATCTAAAGTTCCAAAACCTCCAGGCATAACTACGAAACCTTGAGAGTATTTTACAAACATTACTTTTCTAACAAAAAAGTAATCGAAGTCTAAACTCTTATCGTTGTCTATGTATGGGTTATCGTGTTGCTCGAATGGTAATTCTATATTTAATCCTACAGAAGTTCCTCCTGCTAAATGCGCCCCTTTATTACCAGCTTCCATAATTCCTGGTCCACCACCTGTAATAACACCGTAGCCTGCCTCTACAATACCTTTGGCTACGCTTTCTGCTAACTTATAATATTTATCTTCTGGTTTTGTTCTTGCCGAACCAAAAATAGACACACATGGTCCTATTTGACTCATTTTTTCAAATCCATTAACGAATTCTCCCATAATCTTGAAGATTGCCCAAGAGTCGTTCGTTTTGTTTTCATTCCAATCTTTATGATGTTGTTCTTTTCTCATGTTCTTTTCAAATTTTAAAAGCCTCGAAAGATAGTATTTTATATTCTGTTTTTAAACTACTAAATCAATTTTAGTTGTAATTGTTTTTAAACTCTAAGATAGGTGTAAAAAGTAAACATTGAAAGCCTATTGTTAAAAAGGATTTTGTTTAAGAAGAAAATAGGATTCTCTTTATTGATTATTAGTGAATTATGAAATACTAGTTTGTAGCCTGAGACTAATTTAAGTATAGTAAAACGTGGTATTACTTTAGAATGGATATAAAAAATAATGCTCTCAAAATTATTAAAATAGTTGAGAGCATTTATACTAAACGGCTAATTCCTTTTTAAGAAATCGTGCTGTATGGCTCTTTTTATGTTTGGCAACCACCTCGGGAGTCCCTTCAACAACAACTTTTCCGCCACCTTTTCCACCTTCGTAACCGATGTCTATAATATGATCTACGGCTTTAATAACATCTAAGTTGTGTTCAATAATGACTACAGTATTGCCTTTATCTGCTAGTTTGTTTAATACTATCATTAACACACGGATATCTTCAAAATGTAAGCCAGTAGTAGGCTCATCTAAAATATAAAAGGTGTTTCCTGTATCTCTTTTACTTAATTCCGTGGCTAGTTTTATACGTTGTGCTTCACCACCAGAAAGAGTTGTACTTTGTTGTCCTAAAGTTATGTAGCCTAAACCTACATCTTTTATGGTTTTTAGTTTTTTATGAATTTTAGGAATGTTCTCAAAGAAATCTACAGCTTCATTAATAGTCATATTTAACACATCGCTAATGCTTTTGCCTTTATAACGAATCTCTAAGGTTTCGCGATTAAAACGTTTGCCTTGGCAGGTTTCGCATTCTACGTAAACATCTGGGAGGAAATTCATTTCAATAACTCTTAATCCTCCACCTTTACAAGTTTCACAACGTCCACCGGCGACATTAAAACTAAAACGTCCTGGTTTGTAACCTCTAATCATCGCTTCTGGGATTTTTGCAAACAAACTACGTATTTCCCCAAAAGTTCCTGTATAAGTTGCAGGGTTACTTCTTGGTGTTCTACCAATTGGCGATTGATTAATGTCTATTACTTTATCGCAATGTTCTAAGCCTTTTATACTTTTATATGGCATTGGTTTTTTTACGCCATTATAATAGTAAGCGTTTAAAATGGGGTAGAGGGTTTCGTTAATTAAAGTCGATTTTCCACTTCCTGAAACACCAGTAACACCTATCATTTTTCCTAAAGGCAATTTTATAGAAACGTTTTTTAAATTGTTTCCTGTGCAACCTTTTAATTCTATAAAATTACCATTGCCTTCTCTACGTTTTTTAGGTATCTCTATAGCTTTATTACCATTTAAGTAATCGGCTGTTAAGGTATTTTGCTTTAATAGATCTTTTGGTGTGCCTTGGCTAATAATTTCTCCACCATGTTTCCCGGCTCTTGGCCCAATATCGATAACATGATCGGCACGTTCTATCATGTCTTTATCATGTTCTACAACAATAACAGAGTTTCCAATATCTCTTAACGATACTAAAGAGTTAATTAGTTTTTCATTATCGCGTTGGTGTAAACCAATACTTGGCTCATCTAAAATATATAGCACCCCAACCAATTGCGATCCTATTTGTGTGGCTAAACGGATACGTTGTGCTTCGCCACCAGATAATGATTTAGAGCTTCGGTTTAAGGATAAATAGGTTAAACCAACGTCTACTAAAAACTGTAAACGCGTTTTTATTTCTTTAACAATCTCTTCAGCGATTTTAAATTGCTTTTCAGATAGGTGTTTTGTTAGGTCTTGAAACCATTCTGTTAACTCTACAATATCTTTATTAGCAAGTTCTGCAATATTTTTATCGTTTATTTTAAAGTTTAACGATTCTTGTTTTAAACGAGAACCTTTACAAACAGGACATTCTACTTTGTCCATATAATCTTTCGCCCAACGTTTTAAAGAGGTCGATTCTGCGTTTTTATATTGGTTTTCAATAAAATTAGCAACGCCTTCAAAATCTATTTTATAATCGCGAGTAATACCTAAGGTTTTACTTTCTACTGAAAACTTATCGTTTCCGCCATATAAAATGATCTGTTTGGCTTCTTTAGGAATCGATTTATAAGTGTCTGTTAATTTAAATTTATAACGGTCTGCTATTAATTCTAACTGTTTAAAAATCCAACTTTTCTTGGCTGGGCCATGTGGCGCCAATGCTCCATTTTTTATAGATAAAGAATCGTCTGGAATAATTTTGTTTTCGTTAACTTGATACAAATCGCCAATACCATTACAATTATCACAAGCGCCTTTAGGCGAATTAAATGAAAAGTTATTAGGTTCTGGGTTTGGATACGATATTCCCGAAGACGGACACATTAAGTTACGACTAAAATAGCGTGCTTCTTGTGTGTCTTGATCAATTACCATTAACACATCGTCTCCATGATACATGGCTGTATTTATGGTTTCAGTTAATCGTTTATCGTTATCTACGGTATCATCGATTTTTAAACGGTCTATTACAATTTCTATATCGTGTGTTTTGTAGCGATCCAATTTCATCCCTTTTACAAGGTCTTTGATCTCGCCATCTGTTCTTACTTTTACAAAACCTTGTTTTGCTATTTGTTCAAATAGTTCTCTGTAATGTCCTTTACGAGATCTAATTACGGGAGCTAAAACGTTAATGCGTTTACCTTTATAGCTTTCGGTGATTAATGTTTTAATCTGTTCGTCGCTATAGCTTATCATTTTTTCGCCAGTATTGTAACTGTAAGCATCACTTGCTCTAGCGAATAATAGTCGAAGAAAATCGTAAATTTCTGTAATGGTTCCTACAGTAGATCGTGGTGATTTACTAGTTGTTTTTTGCTCTATAGCGATAACTGGCGAAAGTCCATCAATTTTATCTACATCAGGGCGTTCTAAGCCTCCTAAAAACTGCCTTGCATATGCCGAAAAGGTTTCTATGTAACGACGTTGTCCTTCTGCATAAATAGTATCGAAGGCTAAAGATGATTTTCCACTTCCAGATAGTCCAGTAATGACTACGAGTTTATCTCTTGGTATAGTAACATCTATATTTTTAAGGTTATGGGCTCTTGCGCCTTGTACTTCTATATTTTCTTCGAAATTGGTAATAGACATAAGCAATTCTGTAGCTTTTTAAAACAGATTTGCAAAGATACGGGTTTTGCTTTTCTTTTTGAAATGAGTGAGTTATCATTTCATGTTAAAATAAAATAAAAAAGGGATTGTTTTTTTTCTGATTTTATGTTTAAATTTAAAACTGTAAAAGAGATTTAAATAATTTGAATTCGATTTTAAAGTTGTAAGATTTAAGAATCAACAATATCATGATATTGAATTCACATTAACAAACAAAATGAGTCCGTCTAAAAAGTTATTATCATTCATTTTGTCAAGTTGAGCTTGTCGAAACTGATATTTATTAGTTAGTACATAAAACATTTCTACAAGTTCAATGTGACATAGAACTATACTTTTTAGACAGCCTCTGTAAAACAAGCTACCCGCTTTCTCGGGTAATACATATGAAATTATTAGGAATAGGATCAAGAATTAATCATCCAGAATATGGAAAAGGTGTAGTAACCAATGTAGACTCCAAACAATATTGGGTAACCTTTATAGATAATGGATTGGAAACAATAGATTTAGATGCTGAAATAGATATTATTGAAGCTGCCGATAAAGATGTAGATACTATTAGTTTTTTTGATATTGAAAGCAGTTTAAGACATATTTTGAAACGCTATAGCGATGTTTCGGAAATTGTTCCGATTGCCGATAAATGGAAAGGAGGAAAGCTAATTTTAGAACCTAGCGATACCAATTTAAAAGGAAAGGAATTACCAATTGATAGTTTTTTCCATAAAATAACAATGGTACGCGACCGTTTGCGTGTTATGGAACAAAAGGTGAATTCTAGTAATTTAGAAGAACAAGAAAAAATCGATTTACAACAATATATTACACGTATTTATGGTAGTTTAACCACATTTAATGTACTGTTTAAATTGAAGGACCATAATTTTGTAGGACAGAAGAGTAAGTAGTTTATTCAGTCTCAGTCTCAGTCTCAGTCTCAGTCTCAGTCTCAGTCTGTGTTTGCTTTATTTATAAAATAATTGATACGTTTCCTTGTTTATGTTTAAGTTAATGGTAACAGTATCAGTTTGTTTTGAATTTAAATAGTCTTTTCTTTTTATGGTTTTAATTCTATTTTTATCTAAAAAGTAAATGAGTAAATTAATTGTGTCTTTATCCTTAATATTTAATGGCGTATATGGTAAAATAGGTACTCTGTCTGGTTTTAAATAGATTTCTATCGCATCACTTTTAAGTAACTTAGAGTCTAATGCTATACTTTTAATGTCTAATTGATTGGTATAATTTACATTTAGGAGTTTTAAATGTAATACAGATTTTAGATAGTGATTGCCTGTATACACAGCACTGAAATCTGAATCTAGTATAGAGAATTTAGTATTATTTACTTCTTCTTTAATTAAATTGTAATTATAGTATTTTGGAGGCGGAGGCATTAAGCAAGATACTGCTATAAAACTAATGACTATTATTACTTTTTTCATAGTTTTTTTGTTCTATATTAATCAGTATCGATTATTCATGACTACGCAAACTTATTTATGTATCATAAATATATTCCTAAAAGTATACTCATAATAATTAAATTCAAGACAATTGATACTATGTTTATTTTAATATGAAAAGAGTAGCTTTTTAAATACTTTTTGAGTGAGAAATCGATAATGATAAAAATTGATGTTATTAAAATAATAAAAAACGAGATTATAAACCCAACCGGGGGCGTATGACTATCTACAATTCCATCTGTTACTACAGAGTAGCTTATTAAGCACAATCCTAATACATATAGAATTATTTTAATTAGTATATAAACATGTTTAAGCATTAAATTACTTACAGTTATTCGATTCTATTTAAAGTTACATATTCCGATATAGGGGCATCATTAGAATTGAATATAATTCCTGCATCTTTGTAGTTTCGTAATATCTTTAAAGTATTTCCTTTATTTAAAAAGAAATAAACTTCTGTAGTATCTGCATATTTATCTTCAAGTTTTTTTCGACTATATCTATTATCATCTATTTTTTTCCAAGTTCCTTTCCAGTAGCTTTCTACATCGAAGTTACATTCTCCTGTATTATTATAGATTTTGGGTGAAATGTGGTCTAGCGTTCCGTTAGCACGATATATACTTCTCGCTTTATCATAACATCTGTAAAATTTATTTTCTTTGTTAGTGCCATCAGGAAAATTGTATTGTATTTTAACAAGTTCCCAAACTCCTATAATAGGATCTTCTAGAGTTTCACTATTAATATTTTTTTTGGAAGTAGATAACAAGCATAATCCAATAAATACTAAAAAGGCATAATTGAGTACTTTCATTTTGATTAAAATTAGTAATTACTAAACGTATAGAATTGGTTTTAAGTATTCTCAGTTAATTAGTATTATTTACAAATTATTTTGAAGTCTTAATATCCGTAATCTCCAATCCTAAAACCATTAGTTTATGAAAGGTTGGTAATTGCACGCCAGTTTCTGTTGTTGTCCAATCACTCCAAGATGCTTCCAAACCATCTATAGGTAGAATAGACGTCCACATTTTAAAGCTTTTAGGTTTACCATCTTCATCTAACAACCATAAGTATGAGTCTCCAGGTGTAGAACCACCAGCAGTATACGTTACTAGAAGTGCTTTTTCATCATTTTCTAACGTAACGATACTTCTTTTTACACCTTTATCAAAGACTTTATAAGGGCCTACAACCCAAAAGGAATCATTATTAAATAAACCTATTGCTTTTTGTATGAGCTCCGTTGTGTCCTCTCCTGTTACTTGAACTTCGCTTTTAAATACAGTATTATTTGAAGCGTCATTAAAATCTAAATTCACCTTATAATCTTTCCAATAGACTTCGCAGGTGTTTCCTGCTTTATTCCATTTAAAATGATGACGTTTTTTAAACGTCCATTCTATGTAATCTGTTACATTATAGGCATGATAGTCTAAAGCATTAAGCATTCTGTAAGCTAATGTGTCTGCCTGTTCGCCTGGGACACCTGTTGGCAGGTCTTCATTGTATTTATAATATAGGAAACCGTATAATAGTAGTGTTGGTAGGGTTAGGAAGATGATAATTCCTGTAGTTACCTTTAGTATTTTTTTTGTGTTCATATTTATTTTCCGTGAAAACTGTTTTTTTTCACTCCCTTGAAGAAGGAGTCTTAATCCGTTTCCTTGAAAACGGTAATCCTATTATATTTATTCTCTCCTTGTAAAAAGAAGTATTGTAATTTCAATTATAGAGGTTTTAACTGCGCTCAACCTGACAAATCATATTAATTAAAAACGATTATTACAAAATTAGGTTATTTTTTCCTTAATTGCCTTAGCTAATTTAATAGCAGCTTCAGGATGATTTCTAAACCATAATTCGGGCTCAATTAACTCTAATTCGGATAAAGCGACTTTACCTTTATTATCTTCAAAAATATCGACTCTTGCATATAATGGTAGTTCAATACATGCTTTAACAGCAGCTTCAGCAAACGTAATTTCTTCGGGTGTTGGTGTATACTCGTGTACGCTACCACCAAAATCATCTTGCACTCTAAAGTCACCTGATTTAGCTTGCTTTAAAACGGCATGTGTGTATTTGCCATTAAAAACCATCATAGAGATTTCGCCTTTATCAACAATATTATGTTGAAAGGGCTGTAACAGCATAGCTTCATTTGCTATTAGTGTTTTAAAAATTGCTTCGTGAGCGTTTAAGTTTTTTTCGTTTAGTTTATACGTATGCCTTGCTGCACCAGATATACAAGGTTTTAAAACAGTTTCATTCCAATTTAGTTTACGATGCAATGTTTCTAGTGTTTCTGTATGGCCTTGTTCTATAACATACGTTTCCGCTATATGAATACCGTTTTGTTGAAGATCTAATAAGTAGTGTTTGTCTATATTCCAACGGATAATTACTTCAGAATTTATTAAACGTGTTTGTTTGGAAACACTTTCTAGCCATTTTGAAAATTCATCAAATCGATCAAAATAATCCCAAGTGGTACGGAATACTACAGATTTTGTACTTGACCAATCAAAATTAGGGTCGTCCCACGCTAATCTTTCAGTATTTAATCCTAAGTCTTTAAGAGCTTGTACAACGTAATCGTCTTCTTTGTATACGTTGTGTTTATATACATCTGTAGAATCTTGTAAGTAGCGAGAATCGGTTAGTATAATGCAATCGTATGGTTTCATAAAAAGTTTCTTTTTATTCCTGCTAAGTCAGGAATTTCATTATTTATTCTTAAAATAGTCTTTGTCCATAAGTAAAAAGCCATAAACGACGCTCAAACTTACACTGTTATAGCTTTCCTTTAGAATCCAGCAGCAGCATCGTCACCACGATTATCTGCACCACCTTCTAGTTTACCATCGGGTAATACTAAAATAGCATCTACAATACCAATTACAGGTGAACGTTCCTCGTTTATTGTATGTCCTTTTTGTTTTAAAGCAGTGATAACGTCCTTAGAAAAACGATTTGGTTCCATTCTAATCTCGTCTGGTAACCATTGGTGATGAAAACGCGGTGCATTTACAGCATTTTGCATGGTCATATTAAACTCGTGTACATTTAAAATCGTTTGCATTACCGAAGTAATAATAGTAGAGCCTCCTGGCGTACCTACTACCATAAATAGTTTACCGTCTTTTTCTACAATTGTTGGGGTCATAGAACTTAGCATACGTTTTTGTGGAAGAATAGCGTTAGCCTCGGCTCCAATTAGTCCGTAGACATTAGGGACACCGGGTTTACTACTAAAATCGTCCATTTCATTGTTAAGGAAGAAGCCTAATTCCTCACAAAATAGTTTAGAACCAAATCCTGAGTTTAATGTTGTGGTTACAGAAACAGCATTTCCAAATTGATCAACAATAGAGTAGTGGGTCGTTTCATCACTTTCTATAATATCTACAGAGCCATGTGTTATGGTGTTAGATGGTGTTGCATTTTCGAATGAAAAGTCTGCCATTCTATTCGTTAAATAAGTATTACTTATTAATCGGTCTTGTGGAACAGTTACAAAATCGGGATCTCCTAAATAAAAACTTCTATCTGCATAAGCACGACGTTCTGCTTCTGCTAATACATGAATGGTTTTTACAGAATTGTGTCCAAAATCTTCTAAATCGTAAACTTCCACTGCTTTTAAAACCTGAGCTAAAGCAATACCTCCACTAGAAGGTGGTGCCATGGATATAATGTTTAAATCATCGTAAGTAAACGTTACAGGTGTTCTCCATTTAGCTTTGTAATTGGCTAAATCTTCTACTGTAATAATACCACCATTATCTTTAATAAATTGAGCAAGAGTCTTTGCAGTTTGGCCTTTGTAAAATTCATCAGGACCATGTTTCATAATTCTGGTTAGTGTTTTTGCTAAATTAGTGTACTTAATAGTATCATTTGCTTTCCAAGCTTTTGCAAATAGAATGGTATCTTTATTTGCTAATGCGAAGTCTTCTAATTTTTCAGCAATACGTAATTCTTGTTTTTCGGTAACAACAACACCTCGTTTTGCTAAAGCTATTACAGGTTTCATAATAGTTTCTATTGGTAGTGTTCCAAATCGCTTATGTGTTTCAAAAACGCCTGCAATAGAGCCCGGAACACCAACAGCCAAAGCACCTCGTGTACTTAGGTTTGGTATAACGTTACCTAGAGAGTCTAAATACATGTCTTTTGTAGCTAGTGCAGGTGCTTTTTCTCTAAAATCTAGACTTCCTACTTTACCGTCATTTAGTCTGTATACCATAAATCCTCCACCCCCAACATTCCCTGCGTAGGGATAACTTACAGCTAAAGCTAATTGTGTAGCCGCCATAGCATCAAAAGCATTACCTCCTTGTTCTAATATATACTTCCCAATATTAGAAGCTTCAACTCTGGCAGAAACAACCATAGCTTTTTGTGTTACTAAGCCGCGTTTTGGTGTTTCTTTCTTACAAGCATTGAAAGCTATTAAAAGTATCGTGAGGATCAGGAATGATTTTAGTTTCATTACAGATTGTTTTGTATTTCAATTAGTTTTTCTTCAGAAAATTGAATTAGTTCTTTAAAAAAGCGTGTAAACTCATCTTCAAATTCATTATAAAACTCTTGAAGTTCGTTTATAGCTAAATTCATTTGCGATCTATTCTTTGTACGTCTATTCATACCTTCTAAAACCTTTGTTATACCTTCTATAGAAGCATAACTTAATAGCCAATTATCGGCAATCATGTATGGCATCATTTTTTGAATACGTTGCGGTAGTATTTTAAAATTATTTTCTAAAGTATCATAAAAATGATTTACGTAATTTTCTAAAGGCACATTAGAATAGTGTTTCCAGTTTTTTGCCAAGAAATGATCGTATAATATATCTACAATAACACCAGAGTAATGTCCGTAATTTTCGTGTAAACGTTTAGTACTTTGTCTAACGGTTTTATGAGCATCTGTAAAAGTATCTATTTGGCGATGCAATAAAATTCCTGCTTGAATTGCTTTTGGGTATTTTTTATAGTCTTTACCGCGAATGCCGTCGGCTATAAAGTTGCCAATTGTTATGTTATTATCGTTTCCGGAAAGATAAATATGCGCAAGAAAATTCATTGTATAAATATATGTATTTTTACGCTTTAAATCTTTTAAAATTGAAGCGATTACCAAACCTTAATGTATTACGATTTTTATTAGCAAGTTTAGTAATGCTATTTCATATCCCACAGTTGTCTAGAAATCAAGGGCTTCCTTATTTTTTAGATACATCTGTTTTAAATCGTGGCGTAGAAGCTGTGTATATGTTTTTTGTTCTCAGTGGTTTTTTAATTATAAGGATAATTTATAAAGAGAAACAAAAGCGCTCCTTTTCTATTAAAAAGTTCTACATAAGACGAATGCTTAGAATATTTCCTCTATACTATTTAATTGCTGCTTTTGGTTTTTTATTCTATTGGTACATTGTCCCAAAACTAGGTATTCCTTTCGAAAATAATTACAAGTTGTTTGATGGTGTTGCATTGACAACGTTTTTTTTACCTAATGTGTTTTGTAAATTATACAGACCTGGAGGAATTTTAGAAGTATTATGGTCTATAGGCATAGAAGAACAATTTTATATTATTATAGCACCACTTATCTTTTGGATTAATAGAGGGCGAGTTTTACTGGCCTTAATTGTATTAACGATTATATATTTTACTGCGTTTCATTTAGAGGTTTTTACTGTTTTAAAACAGTACGACATGGTATTTTTCTTTTTGTTTTTTGGAGGTATTATTGCTATTCTAGAAGAAAAGAAACAATTAGAGTTTTTAAAACGAACAAAACTAACACCTCTGGTTATAGTTATTACTACGATACTATATTTTACAACACCTATACTTGATTTTAATAACAAACTATTATTTAATGGACTAACAATGGTTTTATTTGGGCTTTTTATACACACAATTGCCTATAATAACTTTGGTGTAACCATACAAAACAGACTGTTAAATTACTTAGGTGAAATCTCTTATGGGATTTATATGTTTCATGTTATAGCATTAAATTGTGTCGTTTTTGTTTTTCTTAAAATAGATAAATTAGATATTTTTAATAACTGGTTAACTATTATATTAATTAATATTTTAACCTTTGCAATAACAATTGTAATGGCATACTTGTCTTACAACTATTTTGAAACATACTTTTTAAAACTTAAAAATAAATTTAGAGCATGACACTTATAAAATCAATTTCAGGAATTCGAGGCACCATTGGTGGGGCAGTAGGCGATAACTTAACTCCTATAGATGCAGTTAAGTTTGCATCGGCTTATGGCACATGGTTAAAATCGCAACGTGAAAAAGATAATTATAGAGTGGTGGTTGGAAGAGATGCTAGAATTTCTGGAGAAATGATTCAGAATTTAGTAATGAATACATTGGTTGGTTTGGGAATTCATGTTATAGATTTAGGATTGTCTACAACGCCTACAGTTGAAATTGCTGTACCTATGGAACATGCAGATGGAGGTATTATTTTAACAGCAAGTCATAACCCAAAACAATGGAATGCTTTAAAATTACTGAATGCTAAAGGAGAGTTTTTAGATGCAGCTGAAGGTGCAAAAATTCTTGAAATTGCTGAATCGGACAATATGGAATTCGCAGCGGTAGACGATTTAGGGAAAATCACTAAAAATGAGGCCTATATAGATTTGCATATAGATGAAGTGTTGGCTTTAGAATATGTAGATAAAGATGCTATTGAAGCTGCTAATTTTAAAGTAGTTGTAGATGGTGTTAATTCTACAGGTGGAATTGCTATTCCTTTATTATTAGAACGATTAGGTGTAGAAGCAGTAAAACTATATTGTGAACCTAACGGACATTTTCCGCATAACCCAGAGCCTTTAAAAGAACATTTAACAGATTTATCTAAAGAGGTACAAAAAGCACATGCCGATTTTGGTATTGTTGTAGATCCAGATGTAGATAGATTAGCATTTATGGATGAGAACGGAGAGATGTTTGGAGAAGAGTATACATTAGTGGCCTGTGCAGATCATGTATTAAGCAGAAATCCAGGGAATACGGTAAGTAATATGAGTTCTACTAGAGCTTTAAGAGATATTACTGAAAAACATGGTGGTACTTACGAGGCTAGCGCTGTTGGAGAAGTAAATGTAGTTACTTTAATGAAAAAAAATAATGCTGTAATTGGTGGAGAAGGTAACGGCGGCATTATTTATCCAGCGTCTCATTATGGACGTGATGCCTTAGTTGGAGTGGCTTTATTTTTAACGTTATTGGCCGAAAAGAAAATGAGTGTTAGCGAGTTACGTAAAACGTATACAAGCTACTTTATGAGTAAAAAGAAAATTGCTTTAACGCCAGAAATAGATGTTGATGGTATTTTAAAAGCAATGGAAGCAAAATATGCAAAAGAGAACCTAACAACTATAGATGGTGTAAAGATTGATTTTGCAGAAAACTGGGTGCATTTACGCAAGAGTAATACAGAACCAATTATTAGAATTTATACAGAAGCGAAGTCTCAAGATATTGCAGATACTTTAGCAGATAAAATTATAGGAGAGATTAAAGAAATCGCTAATATTTAGTATTTTAGCAACACAAAAAAAGCTATACATGTTAACAACACAAGAACAAAGTACACGTCGCTCTGAATTGGAACAGTATTTCTCTCAGTTTAGAAAGCATATTGTAGGAATAGATCAAGAATTTGAATCACCTTACGGGAAGCAAAAAATAATCTATACAGATTGGACTGCTTCTGGACGATTGTATAGACCAATTGAGGATAAAATATTGAATCAATTTGGCCCTTTTGTTGCCAACACACATACAGAAACTACTGTGTCTGGTACAGCTATGACAAATGCGTATCACAAAGCTAGAAACATTATAAAAGGTCATGTTAATAGTAATGCAGACGATGTGCTAATTGTTGCAGGAAATGGTATGACGAGTGTCGTTAACAAGTTTCAACGTATTCTTGGGTTAAAAGTGCCAGAGAATATTATTAAATATGCTAAAATACCAGATGAGATTCGTCCAGTAGTTTTTGTAACACACATGGAACATCACTCTAACCATACTTCTTGGTTAGAAACCATAGCTAAAGTTGAGGTTATACCTGCGGGAGATGATGGTTTATTTAGCTTAGAAAACTTAGAAATACTTTTAAATAAGCATAAAGAATGCACCTTAAAAATAGCTTCTGTTATAGGAGGCTCTAATGTTACAGGTATACAAACACCATATCATGATATTGCAAAGCTAATGCATAAGCATAATGGCGTTTGTTTTGTGGATTTTGCTTGTTCTGCCCCTTATGTAGACATTAACATGCACCCTGAGAATGAAGATGAAGCTTTAGATGCTATTTTCTTTTCACCTCACAAATTTCTTGGAGGTCCAGGAACTTCTGGAGTATTAGTTTTTAATAAAAAGCTATATAAAAACATGATTCCAGATTGCCCAGGAGGTGGAACTGTGAGTTGGACAAACCCTTGGGGAGAACATAAATATATAGATAATATTGAGGATAGAGAAGATGGCGGTACACCAGGTTTTTTACAAACTATAAAAACGGCTTTAGCTATTAAATTAAAAGACCAAATGGGTGTGAAAAACATGTTAGACAGAGAGCATGAGCTATTACACCAAGTCTTTAAAAACTTTAATGGCGTAGATAATATAAAAATATTGGCACCAAACCAGACAGATCGTTTAGGTGTTATCTCATTTTATATAGAAGATTTACACTTTAACCTAGGTGTAAAATTATTAAACGACCGTTTTGGAATACAAACACGTGGAGGTTGCAGTTGTGCAGGTACTTACGGACATTATTTACTACACGTAGATCAAGAACAATCTAGTAAATTGGTAAACGAAATAACTTTGGGAGATTTAATACGTAAACCAGGTTGGATTCGTATGTCTATTCATCCTACAACTACTTGCGAGGAGATTGATTATGTATGCGAAGGGATTGTAGCTTTAGCTAAAAATCATAAAGCATGGGCTGAGGACTATGAATATAACAAAGCAAATAACGAATTTATACACAAAACATTTGTACCTAAACAAGATACGCGTGTTAGCGATTGGTTTGAGTTGTAAACCATTATAATTATAGAAACTAAAAAAAGCTGAGATTTAATTAAATCTCAGCTTTTTTTAGTTATTCTTATTTGAATTCTGTAGGAACTTTATCGCGATGTTTCCAACGTTTGTGCGTCCATAAGTAATACTCTGGTGCTTCATGTATTTGCTTTTCTACCAATTTTATAAAGGCATCAGTAATACTGTAATCATCAAACTCAAGTGGGTATTCTGCTAGTGTTTTAAAGGTAGTTTGGTAGTAGCCACGTTTTACCTTATCAACGTTAAAAAATACAACTGTCATATCTAATTTCTTAGCAATCATTTCAGCACCAGTATGTACTGGGACTTTAATACCCATAAAATCTTGCCAATGGTGTGCTTTTTCTACTTTTGGTGATTGATCAGACGCAAAACCACTCATAGATAATTCTCCTTTTTGTTTCGATGCTGTTAATACTGGGATAGTCTCTTTAGTTGTTATTAAGTAAGAGTTATAGCGTGCACGTATACGTTTCACCATAGCATCAAAATACTTATTATGTAAACGTTTGTAGATCCCGAAACCTTTAAACTCTACATATTTTTGAAGTATAAAAATCCATTCCCAACTAGCATAATGTGCACACATTAAAACAACGCTTCTATTATTTTTTTCATGCTGACGTAGTTCTTCGATATTAGTAAATATGTATCGTTTTCTCATTTCTTTTTCAGAAATAGTCATAGATTTTATGGCTTCTACAACCATATCACATAAATGATGATAGAATTTTCTTGTAATGGTATTAATTTCTTCGGAAGACTTTTCTGGAAAAACTAATTTTAAATTGGCTACAACTACCTTTTTTCTATACCCAATAATGTTATAAACAAGGATATATAACCCGTCTGAAAATGCATAGAGTAAACGGAAAGGAAGTATGGAGATTAACCATAAAAAAGGGTAGATAATTATGTAAGCTAAAAGTTGCATTTATACGATTTAAATTTGCAATGACAAATATATGCTATATTTTGGCGGTATAAAACAATAATAAGTATAGTAGTACCTATGTTTTATAGTAGTATTTATTTTTAACTTAAAATATACTTAGAAAAAGAGTTACAATTTATGGGAGACTTAAATTTAATAACCATCATCGTTATAGCTGCAAATGTTTTTGTGTCTTTAAAAGGCTTTAATGATTTTTACTTTGTTGAGCAATATAAATTTAATGTAGGTGCTATTAATAGAGGGGAGAAGTTTAGAATGTTCACTTCTGGTTTTTTACATGCTAATCCTAATCATTTAATAATGAATATGATTGGACTCTACTTTTTTGCAGATCAAGTAGTAAACACTATTGGTTCTGCTGGATTTCTAGCGGTTTATTTTGGAAGTTTATTTGCGGGAAGTTTACTATCTCTATACTTTAATAAGGATAATTATATGTATAGTGCTCTTGGCGCTAGTGGTGCTGTTACAGGAGTATTATACTCGGCCATATTATTAGGGCCAGAATTAAAACGTTATTTTATATTTTTACCGCCTCGTATTGGAAGTTTAGATTTAGGTATTAAAGCCTATTTATTAGGCGTTGGTTATTTATTGTATACTATTTATGCTATGAAGCATAAAAATGATAATATAGGACACGATGCTCACTTTGGAGGTGCTATTGGTGGTTATGTTATTACCTTTATTTTAGCGAGTGGTTTATTATTAGATCATTTATTAATGACTATTTTATTGACGATACCTATTATAATATTGTTTGTTATGAAACGAACTGGACGATTATAAAATGATGCTACAAGCACTTTAATAATTAAAATAATATAAGATTCAATTATAAATAGTGTATTGGTTTTTTTTGATGTTTTTAGTTTTTGTTATATATTTAATAGTATTTTAAATAAAAAAAGTTATGAAAACACAGAAAAAAACAATGGAATTTAGTAAATATTCAATAATGGAGTTAAATGATTTACAATTATTGAATGTGAGTGGAGGGACTAGTAGTCTACATGATTATGGTGATTCAACCCTTCTAGCGAATCCAAATGGTCCAGCGAATTAACAATAGGAATAGATTTTAATTTTATCACTATTTTATAACTATTAAATAGTGCGGTTTTATAGTAGTAGTAATTAAATATAAAAATATTAGTTTTTACATTTTACCACAAATAAATGTTTAAAAAACAAATTTGGAGCCGTTTAAAAAGTAATAGATTCTTATTTAAAACCCTCTTTTGTTTATATCGGGGTAAGCTAAATTTGAATTTTTAACGTTGTTAAAAACAAAGCGTTTTGCTTAGCAAGGTGTTATCAATGAAAATACATTTTCATTTTAACCAATGCTTAATGAGATATACAACTTAAAAATTACTTTTTAAATAGTTTCTTTTGTTACAGACGTAGTTTTGTTTTTTATTTCGATAGTGTAAAATTATGACAAGTTTGTACAATTATCAATCTGTTAAGTATTACTACTCAAGTTGTATGATTATTTGGTCTCTTTAAATTATGCTGTTCGTATTGATAATTACGAATAGAGATTTCTTTAATACTTTTAATAAAAGAAGTTCTCAAAAAAAACAAAATTATAAAAAAGAAAATCGCCTAAAAATCACTTTTTAGACAACCTCTTATTTTGTTATAGTTAAGTTTATAAAGATAATAACTCTTCTACTTTAGCTTCTAATGCTTTTCCTCTTAAACGTGTAGCTACTATTTTTCCTGTTTCGTCAAGTATAAAAGTAGCAGGAATAGAGCGTACACCATATTGTACAGCTACAGGTTCTTGCCATCCTTTTAAATTAGAAATTTGAGGCCATGTTAAACCATCTTTTTCAATAGCTTTTACCCAACGTGCTTTTTGCCCGTTGTTATCTAACGATACACCAATTATTTCTAAACCTTTATCATGGTATTTTTCATACATTTTTACCACGTTTGGGTTTTCTACTCTACAAGGTTTACACCAAGAGGCCCAAAAATCGATAACTGTTACTTTAGCTTTTATATCACTTAACGCCAATGTTTTACCTTCTGGCGTTAAACCAGAAAAGTTTGGTGCTATATTACCAATACTAGCTGGCACTGTTTTCTTTTTTGTTTTGTTTTTAGTTACAAATTCTTCTACTTTTTTTGCAGCTCTAGATTGTTTCACATTTTCAGAAAGCGCATTATACAATGTTTCAATCTCTTCTGCAGAAGTAGTAGATTGGTTTCGTGTTAAACGCTCTAATGTAATTGCAGAGAATGTGTAATCGCCATGATCTTTAATAAACGTTTTATCAAAATTTGTAGCAACTTTAATAAAACTATCGTAAGAAGCTCTCATTGTAACCATTGCTTCTGGATCTCCGCCTTTTTGAGCGATTTTAGCACGTGCCATAAGTTCTTTATTCGCTGTGCTTAAAAACTGAGCTTCCTTAATATACTTTTTTGTGATTTCGTTTTCTTTACTTCCAGTAATTAAAGATCTAGATAAACTATCTTTATACATAGTAATATCTATTCTTGCATTTTCCAAAATAATAGGTAAAGAACCGTTAACACCATTTACTACAATAAAATATGTGTCTGGAGTATCTACATTACCTGTAAATATAATTTTTCCTTCTTTAACGGTTGTAGAGTCTTCAATTATTCTATTTTGCCCATCCATTCTAAATATTTGGGCTATTTTGTTGTTAGCAGAAGCATCAATACTAGCATTAATTTCGTATCCATCTAGTTTCTCTTCACAAGAAAACATAAATGCAATTAAACTGAGGAATATTACTTTTTTTATCATAATGTTAAGGATATTTACATTGCAAATATATTAAGATATTACATATACTACTTCATATGCTTTTTATTTATTTTCATAAAGAACTAATTTAAAATAATATGAGTATTTTTATATTATATTAATAATAACTGGATAAAGTACGTGTACTTTATAATTATTATACCCCTTAAACCGAATATATTGAAAAAGACCCTCTATACTTTTATTGTGGCTATAGCAAGTCTATTGTATACTCACGCGCAAAACTCACCTAATCTTAATATAGAAGCAAAAAAAGATTCAATAGCTGTATTAATGCAAATAGGGAATCGCCTTGAAAACTCTAAAACATTATCTGCAGCCGAAAATTATTATATAAGAGCGTTTGAATTAGCAAAAAAAGTAGAAGACGCTAATCAAATTAGTATTCTCGGTTTTCGCTTAGTAGAGTTTCAAATCTATCAATTAAAAAAATACAAGGATGCGGAGGAACTATTAGATTATTTGTTAGAGTACTTTAGAAATAACAAAGATCAAAACGGTATTGTAAAATGTTATCTTGATTATGGTAGATTAAATCAGAGAAAACAACATTTTGTTAACGCATTAAAGCATTATAACATAGCATTAGAGAAAGTTGAAAAATCTACAAATAATAATTTGCATTGGAGAATGCATACTACTAGAGGAAACTTACTTAGAATACTTGGTGATGATGAAAATGCACTTAAAGATTTTAAAAATGCATTAAGGTACACTACAGAAGAAACATCTGCTTATAATAAAAGCTTAACATATATAAATATCTCTTCAGCTTTCGAAAAAATACAATTGGATTCTTGTATCTATTATTCTGAGTTAGCGGCATTTAAATGTAAACCTAAAACCAATTTAAGACATTGTAATTTAGCTTATAATAATCTAGCCTGGGCAAATCATTTAAAAGGAAATTCTAAAAAAGCATTAGATATTATTAATGCTAATGTAGATCTTAGTAAAATAGAATACGGAAATTTCGATAATCTATATGCAGCACTTATGCATACATTAGGTGTTATCCATCTTAGTCTTGAAGATTACGATAAAGCAATAACTCATTTTGAAACTTCTCAAGAATACTTTGAAAAACGTAACGATATATTTAACATAGTACAGACTAAAGAAGACTTATCCAAGGCTTATGAAAAAGTAGGGAAACTGCAAAAAAGCATTACCACATTGAGGGAAATAAAACCCTACAGAGAAGTCATGGATAGTTTAAAAGTAACTAGAGGTGTTGCAAAAATTGAAAGTAGGAAAATATTAGAATTAAAAGAACAAAAGATATCTAAACTTGAAGAAGAGAATTTACAAATAGGAAACAAAATAAATAGAACAAAAGCGCTTAGCTACTGTTTAGGCGCCTTTTTAATTATTACAATGACGGTGTTATTATATAGAGGTTATACAAGTAAAATAAGGTTTCATCAATTAAACGAAGAGTTGAGTATGAATCGTTTAAAGTCATTGCGGTCCATGATGAATCCTCATTTTTTATTCAATTCCTTTAGTACGCTTCAAAATTATATTCTAAAAAAGGAAAGCTTAAAAGCTAACGAGTATATGGCAGAACTCTCAGGTTTAATACGTAATGTGTTATCAAGTTCAGACAGTATTTACATTGCTTTTAAAGATGAGTTACAGATATTAAAATCCTATATAAGTATAGAGCAAGAGCGGTTTAACGATAGTTTTGAAGTCGTTTATACAATAGATTCTAATTTAATAGAAGAAAACCCTACCATTCCTTCTATGATTATTCAACCTTATATAGAAAATGCGATTATTCATGGCTTTTCTCATTTAAAAAACCAAGGTCTATTAACAATCACTATGGACAAAGGTGATAAACATATAATATGTAAAATTAAAGATAATGGTATTGGAAGAATAAAAGCAGAAGCGATAAAGAAGGAAAATAAAGGCATAAAAAATTTATCTATTGCAACACGAAATACTAACGAACGCTTAAAAATACTAGGTAAAGTAAGTCAACGTTCGGCGAGTGTAGAAATAAACGATTTATATAACGACACTGGAACGATCCCTAAAGGTACAGAAGTCGTAATTATATTACCAATACAAGATCAATAATTAAAATTACAATTAGGATGATAAAGTGTATAATAATAGACGACGAAAAGAAAGATAGGGAAAACTTACGTATGCTTTTAGAGTCTTATTGCCCACAAGTAGAGATAATAGGAGAGGCCAAAGACAAAGACTCTATACTAAAAGTATTATCTACAACAGAACCCGATGTTGTTTTTAGTGATATCCAATTAGGGACGACCTCTGTTTTCGAGGTATTTAACATGCTAGAACATATTAATTTTAAAATTGTTTTCGTTACTGCTTTCGATAAATACGCTATACAAGGTTATCAATACGATGCCATAGATTATTTATTAAAACCAATAGAGCCCAAACGCTTAATTAAGGTTGTAGATAAAACCTTTAGATTAGGAGAATCTCAACAAGCTAAAGATAAAAAACTGGAAGAATTTAAGTCGCTTTACAGTCAAGTTATGGAAACACCAAAAATCTCTATAACCGATGCTAAAGGCGTGCATATAATAAAAGTAAAAGATATTCTCTATTGTGTTAGTAATGGAAATTATACCACTTTTGTAATGGTAGAAGAATCTGAAATTGTAATCTCAAAAAATTTAAAACATTTTGAAGAGAAACTACAAGATTTTAACTTTTTTAGAGTCCATAAATCATATCTAATTAACCTAGACTATGTAGATTTTCTAGTAAAAGAGCAAGGAGGCTCCATCATTATGAAAAATGGAAAATCGCTTCCTATCTCTAGAAATAGTAAAAAAGAATTGTATGAGAAAATGAATATTTTATAACATGTTAACATTTTTTTAAGAAATAAAAAACCGTTAATGTAATAGAAAAGTATTTGGTACACTCAAAATAACCGTTAAAACAAATTGAACAATGTATAAGCGATATAAAAATTAGTTTTAGGGTATTAATCTATATTAAAACCAAAATAAAATGAAAGCTAATTTTTTTAAAGCAGGTGCATTATTTGTTGCATCATTAGTCGTGTTAAACACATCTTGTTCTAAAGAAGAAGAAAACACATTAGAAAACGCAAAAACATCACATCTCCCTCAAAATGTCTTGAAAAAAGCATTAGAATTAGAGTTGGATCCTGAAACTATAGGATACGAAGATGTAGAATTACCAAACGGTACAATCGTAGGGCTAGTAAATACATTAGGTGATACTAGTATTGAAGTTGACGAATTTTTAAACATTCCTGTAATAGAAGGAGAAGCAAGACAGTATAGATCTGCTAATTTAGTAGATACAGATACTTACGACGTTATAGATATTTATGTATACAATGGCGGTCAATTTGGAGTTTCACCTATAGTGCAACAAGGGGTTTTAGATGCAGTAGAAAATTGGAATAATACTACTGATTTAACTTTCTTACGACCAGATATAGAATTTAGAGTTACTTTTGGTGACGATGAAACTATAAACACTAACGATGGCGTATACGAAATTCTTATTGTAAAACGTAATGTAGCACCGTTTTTAGCCCAGTCAATGTTTCCAGGAACGAATAACAAGCCAGGTTTCTTAATCCGTGTAAATACAGCATTTAATGATAACACTAATGTTGGAAGTGACTTTATGGAGCATGTAATGACACATGAAATCGGTCACGCAATAGGGTTTCGTCATACAGACTGGAACTCAAGACAATCTTGTGTAGATGTTGGTTTTCAAGAAGAAACATCTATAGAAACGGGAGAAGTAAATTTAATTTTTGGAACATTACCTAGCATTCCAGGAATACTTGTACAAGAAGATTCACTTATGAATGCTTGTTTAGATAATAGTACAGATGGAGAATTAAGTTCTAGAGATAAAGACGCTTTATTCTTTTTATACCCACCTTATTAAGAATATAGAACATAATATTTTAAAAAGAGTACTAACTTAGTGCTCTTTTTTTGTGCGTGTATATTGTTATTATTTTAAATTATGGTAGGAGTAACCCTAATAATTAATTTAGTGTATTATTAATAGATTTATCACCAAACAATAACCATGCAGAATATATTCTATATCTTCTTTTTTATAGTCTTCACGTTACCGGCGCAAACGGAGCTAGAGGATCTAATAGAAAAAGAAAAAACACTAACAACCAGTGAGGGGAAAATAGATTTATACAATGAAATAGGGAAATTAACCTACAGAAAAGATAATAAGACCTATATAAAATATACCCATAAGCTTATAGAATTAGCTATAGAAGTTAAAGCCTATGATATAGCCGCAATGCATTCAGTTGTTTATCTCCAGGAATTACATAGTAACGTAAAAACCCATAATGTCTCTAGTAGATATAAGTGGTTTTTGCAATTAAATAAATGTATAATTAAGTAAACATAGCTTTGTTTTCATTAGCCCAAATTAGTAGGCTATTAGTTTTTCCATCTAATCCTATTTTTTTAGAAATATTAGAGCGGTGTTTTTCTATAGTTTTTGGAGCTATAAACAATCGCTCTGAAATCTCTTTAGTAGTAAGGTTTTTAGCAATTAGTGTAAGTATTTTTTTTTCAGATTTAGTAAGGGTATCTATTTTCGAGTTACTGTTTAGGTCTATATTTAAAAACTCTGTTATTTTTGGACTAAAATAGGTAGTTCCATTAGCAACTTCATTTATACATTCTTCAATTTCTTCTAAAGCAAATTCTTTAAATATATATCCAGAAATATTTAAAGTTTTAGATTCTAAATATAGCGCTTTATCTTTATAAAATGTAATGAGTATTATTTTGGTTTTTATGTTATTCTTTTTGCATTTTCTGGCAATTTCTATTCCAGTTAGTTTTGGCATACTTACATCTAGTATAGCTATGTCTGGATTGAGTTTTATAATACTATTATATGCAGAAATACCATCTTGCGCCTTAGCTATAACATTAAAATTACGGTCTAATAAAAATGTGTTTAGCCCAGAGAGTAGCAATGGGTGATCATCTGCAATTAATATAGAGGATAATTTCATAATGGTATTTCTATGTTTATGTTAGTGCCAGTTTGTTTAGTAGAATTAAAATTTATAATACCTTTTAAAGAACGAATACGTTCATTAATTGTTTTTAATCCAAGGCTTCCAGTTTTATTTATTTCTTCAGAAAAATTAAACCCTATTCCATTATCTTTTATTTGAATTCGTACAAAATTAGATGTCTTTACAATTTCTATTCTACAGGCTTCTGCTTTAGAGTGTTTAATACTATTATTTAAAATTTCTTGTATTACTCTATAAATATTTAATTCTTGGTTTTTAGTAAAGACATTATTTAAATCATTAATACTACTAGAAACAAAGACATTAGAATTTTCATTTGTTAAATCAATAATACTTTTAATAGCTTGGGTTAATCCTAATTTTTCTAATTGAAATGGATGTAACATTTGCGAGATATGATGGACTTCGTTTATAACATTATCAACTAATTTTTGAGCAGGCACATCCTTTTGAAGTACCATCTTATTTTTAATTAACATTAAATTTTGTCCCAGTCCATCATGCAATTCTTCCGCAACACGTTTGCGCTCGTCTTCTTGATATTTTAAAAGACTAGCGGTAAAGTTTTGTTGTAGTTTTTGTTCTCTAATTAACGTTTGTCTTTTTCGTAATAAAAACAATACAGAAAAAAGAAAAGCAATACCAAAAAGCCCGGCTAAGGCTAAGCGCAAAGAGGACCTTTTGCTTTGTTTTAATAATTGTATTTCATTCTCTCTTTTAATAATTGATTTTTCTTTTTCTGAAGTTTCGAATAAGGTTTGGTAATACAGTAAGGTATTGGTTTTTTGAATATTAAAAAGAGAATCTTTTAATCTATAGTATTCTGTTTGATGAGTATGTGCATTTTTTATGTCGTTTAACCCTTCATATGTATTAAATAACTCTTCTTCAGCTTTTAATCTGGGATATTCAGTTTTCCAATTTTGAGCTAATGTTCTATGTTCTGTAGCGTATTTTAGTGCTGTTTTATAGTTTTTGGCACTAATATTATAGCTTGTAATTGCATTTAAAAACTGTTCGTAGGTTTCCTTATTTTGTTTAGAAAATGCTTCTTCTTTAAGTATCTTATCTTTATAAGCCACGGCTTTTAAGACATCTCCTTTATTAGCATATAATGTTGTTAAAGCACAATCTAAGGTAAAGCGTTCTTCTCTATAAAAATCATCTTGTATTAAATACCGTTCAGCCTTTAATAACTGTTCTTCTTCTTTATTATATTCTTTATTATTACGGAATAACCTTGAATAATCCATTAAAATAGCAAACATTAAATTGTGATATTCTGGATTATTTTCGGTTATTTTTATTATACGATTATGTTCTTCTATGGCTTTGTTATAAATACCATTAGAATATAATAATGCAGCAATGTCTGATTTAACCGCTATTTTAAAATAGTCGTCATTAAGCTCTTCATAAATTTTATATGCTTTGTTATAGGACGCTATAGATTTTAAGAAATTACCATTATAACTATAAGCTAACCCTTTCATATAAATACTTTTGCACCATAATGGTTTGTCTTTAATGGAGTCGTATTTACTAATGGCAATATCAAAATTTTCTATAGCTTTAGTTATATCGATGCCATTAAAATATTGCAAACCAATTTCATTATATAAATCTCCTAAAACATCAGTTTTTGTAACGTATTTTTCATACGTTTTTAAAGTGTCTATAATAGTAAACGATTTACTGGTGTCATTATGCAGTACACTACTAGAATGCGCCAGTTGTACTCCTTTTTTTAGGGCAGCATTATAATGCCCAGAAGCCAACGCATTAGAAACATATAAGTCTGCATATTTAATAAACTGTTTAGTGTCTGTTTTGTATAATTTATTACATAATGAATCTAAGGTTTCTAATCTTTTAGAGTCATTAATAGAGGTGTTTAAAATAGATTTATAATAATCTATGGTATTATCTTGAGCGTTTAGTATTGAAGAACAAATTATCAATAATAAACTTGCAGCGATTTTTAAAGCGTGATATTTCATTCTAAATTTTCTTCAAATATAAAAGGACTTCCCTTAAGATATTAAAAAACAAGGACAAACAAAACCAATATAAGGGAATGCCCTTATTTTTTGAGATTTTAAATGCCTTTACATTTGTTTCCATCATAAATATCCCAAATACTATGAAGAAAATTATTGTTTTTATTTTTATTTTAAATGTATCGTTTCTTTACGCACAAACAACAGCAATACCCGATACTAATTTTGAACAAGCATTAATAGATTTAGGCTACGATAACGTAATTGATGGAAGTGTTTTAACTGCTAATATCTCTGGTGTAACTTCGTTAAATCTTAATAATAAAAATATCGCAGATTTAACTGGTATTGAGTATTTTACCAGTGTTACCCATTTATATTTGGCAGGAAATCCTATTACTACTGTAAATGTGAGTAATATGACCAATTTGTATTTGTTATATTGTCCACATACTGATTTAACAAGTTTAGATATATCCCAGAATACCTTATTATATAATTTAAATGTAGAATCTAGCGCATTAATTTCATTAGATTTATCTAATAATATTAATCTGGAGCAATTAACCTGTAGGTTTACAAATTTAACCACCTTAGATTTATCTTTAAACACAAATATTACTCATGTAACTGTAGATAATATTGCAACTTTAGAAACTCTTAATGTTGCTAACGGTAATAATAGTGCAATAAGTTTAGTATATGCTATATCTAGTAACAATTTGTCTTGTATTTTAGTTGATGATAAAGTTTCTGCAGATGCAGGACTTGGCTCTTATGCCGGTTGGACTAAAGAACCAACAACATATTATTCTCAAGATGTTTGTAAAACCTATATACCAGACGATAATTTTGAACAAGCACTAATAGATGCTGGGTATGATGATGTACTTGATGATTTTGTAATAACTACTAACATTGCTAATGTAGAGCAATTGTTTTTAGATTTTAAAGGGATATCTGACCTTACAGGAATTGAGGGCTTTACAAATTTAAAATTGCTTCTAGCACGTTCAAATAACCTAAGCTCTGTAGACTTAACTAACAATTCATTACTAGAAGAGTTTAACTTAATCGGAAATACTATTTCTACCATAGATTTATCTCAAAATACAGCGCTTAAACAAGTTAATTTATCTTCAAATAATATAACATCTATAGATACAAGTGCTTTAGTTAATTTAGAATATTTATACTTAAGTAATAACCCAATAACAGCAGTTAATCTTTCAACAAATACTGGATTAAGAGTGCTTAATTTAAGTAATGCACAATTAAGTTCTGTAGATGTAACGATGCTTCCTAATTTAGAGATATTATCTCTTAATACTAATGCTTTAACAGCTATAGACGTAAGTCAAAATATATTATTAAAAAATTTAGAGGTAGGATATAATACCATATCAACACTAAATTTATCTCCATTAACCGAACTGTCCGTTTTACAATTAAGGGGCAATCCTATTACTACAATAGATTTTTCTAATAATTTAAAACTAGGATTTATTAGTATGCATCAAACACAGCTAAGTACTATAGATGTAACTATGCTTCCATTATTAAGAGACTTGTATCTTAATGATAATTTTTTAACGAGTATAGATCTTAGTCAAAACCCATTATTACAAAGATTTTATGCTAGAAGAAATACATTAACTGCAATCGATTTTTCTAATGCGCCTTTGTTAAATACCGTTGCAATAAGTGGTAATGCGTTTGCAAATCTAGATTTTACTCAAAACGGAAGCCTTACAAATGTTCAAATTTTTGATGCTCCATTATTAACAGGAGTATTAATTAATAATAATGCAAATGCATTAATTACAACGTTTAACGCCGAAAACTGTCCAGTATTAGATTGTATAACCGTTGATGATGTTACTTTAGCTACTAATGGTAATACTCCATATAATTCATGGTTAAAGGATATTACAACTAGTTATTGTGGTATAGTAGCGATACCAGATAGTAATTTTGAACAAGAACTCATTACCTTAGGGTTGGATAACGCTATTGATGGTTCTTTATTTCTTACATCGGAAGTTTTACAACTAACAACTTTAGATTTATCTTCAAAAAACATATCTAATCTTCAAGGGATAGAAGCGTTTACAGGTTTAGAACACTTAAATTTAGATAATAACACCCTTTCAACTTTAAATGTTTCAGAAAACACGAGTCTTTTAACTTTAGATGTAGGTAGAAATAACCTAACGAGTTTAGATATAACAACATTAAACCTGTTAACATCTATAAAGGCTTTTGGAAACGCATTAACAGGAATAGATGTAAGCCAGTCGTCAGCATTAGAGGTGTTTAATGCTGGATCCAATCAATTAACAACTGTAGATATAAGTAACAATCCATTATTAAAGGATATTAGGCTTAATAATAATCCAATAACTAACCTAGACCTTACAAATGCTACTATTTTAGAGGTTTTACAAATTATTAATTGCCCAATAAATTTTTTAATTCTTGAAACTAACACTTTACTTACACAGTTATTAGCTTCGGGAATACAATGCAGTTCATTAAACTTATCTACAAATATTAATTTAACAGCGTTAGATGTTTCTAATACCAATTTAATTTCAATAGATGTTAAAAACGGAGCCAATTCTAGTTTACTATTTGCAAATTTTAGTAATAACGCTCTGTTAAGTTGTATAAGCGTAGATGACCCAACTATTGCAAATAATAATGCGAATTGGCTAAAAGATACTACAACAGGATATAGTACAGATTGTACAAATTACACCTTTATACCCGATGCTAATTTTGAGCAGGCCTTAATAGATTTGGGTATAGATACTAATACGACGTTAGATAGTAAAGTAGAGACAGTTGCAATAGCATCTATAACAACCCTCGACATTTCAGGAAAAAATATAAGTAGCTTAGAAGGGCTTGAAGGTTTTGCAGCATTACAGGAGTTAAATGCCAGTAATAATGTAATAAGCACCATTTCATTATCTCAAAATACGACACTGCAAAAACTTATTCTTTTTAATAATACACTTACAAACATAGATGTTTCTGCATTGGTGCAACTTACCGATTTAGATATCTCCTTAAATGGATTAACAAGTTTAGACATTACCAATAATACACAACTAGAACTATTAAAAGCATCAGGAAATAACTTTAGTACAATAGATTTATCACAAAACACGGGATTAAAAACATTAGACTTAAATAGTGTTGGACTGGAGACAGTTGATCTTACTATTAATACATTATTGGAGACTATAAACATTTCTAATAATAATTTAACGACCTTAAATGTTAGTAATAATATAAACTTGTTAAGTTTAAATGCAGCGTCCAATCTATTAGACATAAACTTAAATTTAAATAATGGCAACCAGGCGAGTCTTAATAGCGTAGATATTACCAATAACCCGTCGTTATATTGTGTTACTATTAACGATCCTGTTTTGGCTAATAATAATGTAAACTGGCTTAAAGATGAACAAGCAACCTATAGTCTAGATTGTTCTGTATTAACTTATATTCCAGACGATGAGTTTGAGTTTTTAGTTAGGCTCCATGCTTACGATAATCCTATAGATGGTGCTTACGATGATTATGTGCCTACAGCAGCTGTAGAATCTATTAAAGCTTTAAGTTTAGGAACAGAAATAACGGATATTACAGGGTTAGATAGTTTTATAAACTTAGAACAGTTAACTCTGGGCGAAAGTTTTAGCACGCCAATATTAGATTTAACTACATTAATCCAATTAAAAAACATTTCTATTATTGGAAACGCTTCAATAAACACAATAGATATTAGTGCAAACACACTATTAGAAGAATTATACATAAATAGCCCTACGACCATACTTAGCGCAATAGATTTGAGTCAAAATGTTAATTTAAAAAAGGTTACATTAGTAGGGCTATCTATTACAGCTTTAGACTTTTCGGCAAATACACTTCTAGAAACATTACAAGTTAGTAATAGCAGTATAACCTCTATTAACATAGATCAAAACCCTAGTATAAGCGACTTAGTATTAAATAATAATATGCTTTCTAGCATAAATTTAAGTGCAAATACAAATCTTAAAACTGTTTTTGTTAATGATAACCAATTAACTACAATAGATTTTTCAAACTCGATATTAAGTTTAAGCCATATTAATTGTAGTAATAATCCAAATTTAGAAGAGATTAACTTAAAAGGAAATACAACTACATATCCTAGTACAAATATTCCTGTCTTTACTGCTACAAATTTACCAGCATTAACCTGTGTAAAAGTAAGTAACCCTACACTAGCTATGGAAAAAACGTCTTGGAGTGTAGACGATACGGCTGTATACACGCAGTATTGTGCTAATGAATTAACCTATATACCAGACGATAATTTCGAGCAATTTCTTATAGATGAAGGTATGGACGATACCCCTTTAGATGATTTTGTACCTACACAATGGATAAATATGGTAGAATCGCTTTTTTTGTACGAAAAAAATATTTCGGACTTAACTGGGATTGAAGATTTTGTAAATTTAAAAACGTTACAGGCACCTTTAAACAATTTAACAACAGTAGACCTTTCTAATAATTTATTATTAGAAAGTATTGCACTTTACAATAATCAACTACAAAGTTTAGATGTTAGTAATAACGTTAATTTAAAAAGCCTTTTTATAGGTAATTATGGAGCGGCTGCATTACAACAATGCACAGCTGGAGAACCATGTGATGCTAGCGATATAGAAATTGATGAAAATGGCAATCCTGTATCTGTAGACCCTTTAAATTTTAATAATATAACAACTCTCGATTTTACTAATAACCCACTTTTAGAAGTTGCTTATATTTTTAATGTAGGATTAAATTCTGTAGACTTTGGAGATAATACTAATTTAAGAAAAGTTTGGAGTTGGCATAATAACTTAACAGCATTAGATATTAGTCAAAATAGCGGTTTAGAAGAAGTGTTTTTAAACTATAATAATTTAACAACATTTGATGCGTCACAGAATCCACAACTAACCTGGCTTGATGTTTCTGGTAATGACCTTACCTCTTTAAATGTTAAAAATGGTAATAATTTAGCAATCTATCATTTTGGCGCCGTAAATCTACCAGACTTATTCTGTATAGAAGTAGACGATGTTACCTATTCGCAAACCAACTGGTTAAGAGTAGATAACCATGCTAGTTTTAGTTTAGATTGTAGAGTGAAAATAAGTCCAAAAGTATATTTACAAGGGGCAGTGTTAAACCCTAATATAGGAGAAGAAACATTAATGCGAGACGATTTACGTATTGCTAATTTAATACCAGTAACTAGTCCTTATACAGATGGCTTAATCTGTGAAGCCTCTGTATTTAATACAACAGGAACAGATGCTATAGTAGATTGGATAGAGCTAGAGCTTAGAGATAGTAATAATAATCTTATCATTACAGAAAAACGTTCGGCTTTATTACAAAGAGATGGAGATGTTGTAGATGTAGATGGTGTATCTTCAGTTAGTTTTAATTCATGGATGAGAGCCTATTACATAGCCATAAAACACCGCAATCATTTAGGTGTAATTACAGAAAACGCACTTAGTTTATCTAATACAATTACTCCTGTGGATTTTACAGATATAAACAACTCTATTACTTTAGGTATAAACGCCCAAACAAGTTTTGGCACACCAAGCGGAGTAGAAGCCTTATGGGCAGGTGATGCTAATAATGATGGGCGTTTAAATTATTTAGGAGGCACATCAGAGTTACCATTCATACGAAGTCAAGTATTTAATGATCCAGATAATTCCATATTTGGAGGTCCGCCCGTAGCCACGTACCAATCTCAGGGTTATAATGTTACAGATGTAAATATGGATGGTTTAACTGTTTTTACAGGTACTACTAGTGATGCGTTATATGTAAGAGATAATATTTTTAATAACCCCTCGAATTCTATATTTGGTGGTCCACCAGTGGCTACATATATCTTTACTCAGCAATTGCCAGAAGGCGGAAACTAACAAGTTATCTTTGTGGATTGATTTTTAAGTCAGTTTAATTTCTAAGAGCCATTTCTTAATAGAAGTGGCTTTAATGTATAACTTACTGCTTTATAATATATAAAAAAGGAGACCTCTCATTAGTCTCCTTTTTTGCTATTAATCCTTCCAATTCAGAGAAGAAAATATTTATGATATAAAATTAAATGTAATTACTATATATAACAATAAGGGTAGCCCCTTAGATTGGTTTTAACATGAAAAAGCAAAACATCAGTAGATTTTCTATATTATAAAAAGACTATAACTATAAAGTACACACAAAATATATTTTGTACTCAAAAAACAGATAAGTATCCAAATGCAATTCACTATTTTTGCATCATGATTAATAACGATAATATAGTAGCGTTGGCAACCGCTTCGGGAGCAGGAGCAGTAGCCATTATTCGTATTTCTGGTCCAGAGGCTATAACAATAGCGGCAAGCTGTTTTAAGTCAGTAACAAAAAATAAAGAATTAACCAGCCAGAAAACGCATACTATACATTTAGGACATATAGTAGACGATAAACGTACCATAGATGAGGTTTTAGTCTCTATATTTAAAAACCCAAACTCATATACAGGCGAAAACGTAATAGAAATATCCTGTCATGGATCTGTATACATACAACAAGAAATAATACAACTATTATTACGCAAAGGTTGCCGCATGGCAGACGCAGGAGAATTCACTCTACGTGCCTTTTTAAATGGAAAATTAGACTTGTCTCAAGCAGAAGCTGTGGCCGATTTAATTGCGAGTGATAACGAAGCATCACACCAAATAGCCATGCAACAAATGCGAGGCGGTTTTTCTAGCGAAATAGCAAAATTAAGAGAAGAACTTATGAATTTTGCTAGCTTAATAGAACTAGAACTCGACTTTGCAGAAGAAGATGTAGAATTTGCAGACCGTTCACAGTTTAAAGCCTTAGTAGAGCGTATAAGCTTTGTATTAAAACGATTAATAGATTCCTTTGCAGTAGGTAATGTCATTAAAAATGGTATACCAGTAGCCATAGTAGGCGAACCCAATGTTGGGAAATCAACACTGCTAAACGCTTTATTAAACGAAGAACGCGCCATAGTAAGTGATATAGCAGGAACAACCAGAGACACTATAGAAGACGAATTAGTAATAGAAGGGATAGGATTCCGTTTTATAGACACCGCAGGAATTCGTGAAACCGAAGATGTAGTAGAAAGCATAGGTATTAAAAAAACCTTCGAGAAAATGGAGCAAGCACAAGTTGTGGTACTGTTATTTTCTGCTGAAGAATTTAAAACAGAAAACCAACGCCTTACAGTAGAAATCGAGAAAATTAAAAATCGTTTTCCATTGAAACCTTTAGTCATCATTATTAATAAAGCGGATATATTAACTACAACGGAAAAAGAATCTATTAATGTCACCCTGAGCGCAGCCGAAGGGCTACAATATTTATTACTATCCGCTAAAACTGGAGTAGGCGTAGAAGAACTTAAAGAAAAACTAATAGGTTTTGTAAACACGGGCGCATTGCGTAATAACGAAACTATTGTTACTAACACCCGCCATTACGATTCGCTTTTAAAAGCCTTCGAAGAGATTGATAAAGTAAAATCTGGACTAGAAATGGGACTCTCTGGCGATTTAATGGCTATAGACATTCGCCAAGCTCTATACCACTTTGGCGAAATTACAGGCGAAATTACAAGCGATGATTTGTTAGGTAATATTTTTGCTAATTTTTGTATTGGAAAGTAACCAATGAACATAAAAGAATTAGTAGGTAAATTCAATATAATAGGAAGTAATCAAGATGCGGAAGCAGGAGTATATAAAGGTACTTTAGAGTTAACACTAGATGCAAATAATAGAGTGAATGCTAAATGGTGTATAGGTAGCGACCAAAACCAATATGGAACAGGCTTTTTTAAAGATAATATTTTAGTTATTAATTTTAATTATAAAGGCGATAACGAAACTATTTATAAGGGAGTTGTTGTGTATAAATGTATTACTAAAGACCTTTTAGATGGGTTTTGGTCAGAAAAAAATGGTAATCCATTGTATCTTGGAGAAGAACGCTGTTTTAGAGTAGGTTCACAAAAAGAAACTATAAATTAATGTTTCACAATCTTAAAAGAGCGTGCGAATAAAAAAGTACTTTCAGTTATATTTCTATTTAATACCCGTTTCAATTGGCAATTCTACAATCATAATACTTTTGTTTTAGATAGATATTTAATTTCTATTGAAAACTAATAAGTTTATAAGTAGGAGTAAAGGGTGGTAAAAACCACCCTGTTAGTTTAGATTTACTCGTAAATAAGTTATTAATTTGTTTTCTGGAGACAATTGCTATTCAAACGAAACCTATACGATTGTCTAATACTAAAGCTTAAAATTAATGAACCTTTATAGATTATGCATTTTCTTTATTCTATGTGCTAATGTAGCCATTGGTCAAAATAATGAAATAAATGAATCCTATGAATATTATATTGATATAGCAGATAAGCTTAATAGAAGCTATCAATTTTCTGAAAGTGTAGAAGCTACCGAAAAAGCAATAACTATAGCTACAAAAGAGAATAATGAGTATAATAGACTAAGCTCAGAGATATCTCTTGCCGAATTAATGCGAAGAACAAAAAATTATAAAAAAGGTCTTGAAATTCTATACGCACAAAAAAATATAAAACAATTCCCAGAACTTCAAGTACGTCTGTTAGATCGCATGTCGGCGCTTTATACAGAAGGTAGTTATTATAAAGAAACATTCCCAGAACATATTAATGTTACAGATTCTGTTCAAGGTTTTCTTGAAGAAGCACTATTAATTTCAATTCAAAATAAATTTGAAAGTCATGAAGCAAGTTTGAGAAATCAAATCGGTTTGTTTCTTATGAGACAGGAAAAAAGATTGGAATCTAGAGCACATTTATTAAGATCTGCAGAATTATTTAAAAAAATAGGAGATACCGCTAATTATTTGCGACCTATGATGCATATAATGGAAAATAATATAATGTCTAATAATATGCAATCTTTCGATTTAATAGGACAGGATTTATTAGCTTTAGCAGCAGGTAAAAAATGGTATTCAGTAGAAGCAGAGTTATTTAAAAAAATAGGAAATGGATATCTACATAGAGGCGATTCTATTCGTTATTACAAATGGTTAGACCGTGCGGGGAAAAATTATATTGAATATTATAAGCGTATTAATTCTGAGCAGATGGCTTCATTTAAAGTCCGTTTTGAAACAGATAAATTTAAAAGAGAAGCTTTAGAATCTAATTTAATATCTACCCAAAATTCAAAGAAGTTAAGCGAAGAAAAAACTCAAAAAAAGAAAGTCATTTATTTCTCTGCAGCTTTGTTATTAATTCTTTTATGTGCAGGTATTTTTATTCTTCGAGAGCGTAAATTAAAACAACAAGTACATAGTATAAATACAGACCTTAAATTTGCTAATAAGAAGTACGAATTATTAATGTTAGAAAGTAATCATAGAATAAAAAATAATCTCCAAATGATTATTTCACTTCTAGATTATAGCAATGAGGACTTTATAGATAATGGTGAGAAAGCCTTAAAACGTGTTTCTAGTAAGGTTGAAACCATTGCATCTCTACATAAACATTTAAATAAAAATGTACATTTTGAAAAAGTTAGAATAGACTTGTTTTTTGAAGAAATTATAGGCTTTTACAAAAATATTACTGCTAATCAGTTAGTTGTTAAAAGAGACATAATACCCATAGAAATTAAGAATGAACGCATCGTTTATTTTGGTCTAATATTAAATGAACTATTTTCAAATACGGTAGAACACAATACATCGCAAAACAAGAATGTAAATGTTGAAATAATTATCGAAGAAAACTCATATGCCTTTATATATTGTGATTTTTCGCAATTATTAGAAACAAATTCTAATGGAATGGGGATTTCATTAATAAAAAAACTAATAAGGCGTGTTGGTGGTAGTAACCTTACTATTGATAAATTAAAAGGATTATATAAATTTAAATTCGATGTCTAAAATTGTTATTATAGAAGATGAGTTGTTTGCTGTAGAGCACTTAATAAAAGTGGTTAGCGCTCTTGGTCATAGTGTAGTAGGAGATTTTTATAGCGGAGAAGAGTTTTTAAATAGCACAGATTGGGATTTCGATATTGCGATTATAGATGTTTTTTTAGCAGAAAAATTAACAGGACTCGATGTTGCTAAAGAAATGAATAAACGATTTAAATCATTTGTTTTTCTAACAGCAAATAAAGATACAAATACACTTAAAGAAGCAGCCAGTTTAAGACCATCTGCCTATCTAACCAAACCTTTTCAAATTAACGATGTTGCAGCAGCTTTAGAAATTGTGAGTGCTAATGCAGAGATGCAAAAAAATAAATCATACCTACAGTTTTTAACTAAAAACGACCTTTTTACAGAACCACTTACTCAACGTGAATTAGATATACTAAAATGTCTTTTAGAGGATTACTCCAATTTAGAAATAGGAAATAAGCTATTTATTTCTTCTAATACAGTAAAATATCATGTCCGTAATATCTACCAAAAAACAATGGTGAATTCAAGAGATAAACTACGAGAAAAAATAACACTTTTTTTTCAAGTTTAGTAAATCAAATATGCTAATATTAAGTGTACAATAATAAGTGTTAAATACTATCTACAAAATCTTTAAATACAGCTTTATGGTGCTCTAAATCCATATTAGCAGACAGTGCAACACGTGCAATATAATCTTTATCTGCCTCTTTAGTAGTCCCTTGAGTAGATGTTGCAGGTATAGTCCAATAACAACCTTTTAGCTGTCCATAGCTTACACAGTACTTACTTTCGTCTGGGATTTCTGTAATCATTAAGTTAATTAACTTAAGGTTTAAGGCTCTCTTATAAGATTCTCTTTCGGCATCTGTAGCACCTTTTGTTGGGAGGTCCAATGAAAACACAGAAGGTGTAAAGCCTTGTTGTGCTAATGCTTCGGAAACGAAATTGATTTTCGCTTCAGGTAACGTTTCGTTAATGTAGTTTACAAACTCACGAGTATTCTTATAAGCATCAGCAATACGTTGATTCATAGACGGTAATTGCTTTGCTAATATTTCGTATTGTAATGCTGTTGCTTCGTTATCGCATAGATTTAAGTGCAATTCTATTTTTTCAATTAAAGCCTCCGATTTTTCATTGGCTACGCAATAGCCAGCTGTACATAATCCGCCACTAGGGAATTTAGAGCCACTTGCATACGCAATAGCTCTAGCAGAAGATAATATTGCATTATCTCCTAAAAAGTGAACATTTGGGCAAAAAGTTTGGTCTAAAATAAAAACAGGGTCTACGGCAGTAGTGCCAGTAGCTGTTTTACGTACTTTACTTAAAACGGCTTTTAGCTTCTCTAAATCTGGAACTTCAACTCTTGGATTTGTTGGTATTTCTGCAATAATATAAGGCACTGCATCTTGTTCGGCTAAAGTATTTAAAACGGTATTTATACCTTCAACCATATCATTACCACCATCTACAGGTAAATCTACAACTTCAACATTATTTAAACAGGCAGCAACACGTCTTGCTTGGTCGTTAGTACCTCCATAACAATTTGGTGGCACAATAAATTTAATGGCTTTTCCTTTATGTTTTAGTGTAGCATCGTGAATAAGCCCCATCATAATGGCATATTGCATAGATAAGCCACTAGAAGCGGCTAGCGCTTTTCCGTTAGTACCTGTAATACTTGTAATGGCTTTTGTGGTTGCCGTTTTATCAGCTTCAAGTGTATTATTTTTACTTTCTGTAACAGATAGTTCTACAAGTGTTTTTAAAGCTGTTAAACAATTACTAGGCGTCATTGCAATGGTTTCTCTTCTTCGTACGTGCTGAATTTCAGAAATATAATGCTCATTATGTTCACCATTAACTAATAAAATACTTCCAAAGTTAGGATGTGTATTGATTAAGAAATCTATGTTTGAAGCTAGGCTGCTATTAAAAATAGCTTCCTTTTGAGAAATAAAAACGGTACTACCATTAAACTCGCCGATATTAGAGATATCGTCTACCTGTTTTAAGTCGAATGTGTAACCATAAATAGTTTTTAATACTTCAGCATCAAAAAAAGCAGGCAATGTTCCTGTATAAACAATTTGAGTATTTTTATGATCTAAAAGATTTTGTCTTAAAATGGATAGAATAGGAGTTGTTCTAGACGAAAAACTGACTACAGCTTCTGGTTTTATGTTATTTAAACGCGCAACAACCCATTCTAACACACAAGATAATGGGTGTCCTAATCTAATATAGTCGTAAGCAGTTGGCAATTCGGCTAACGCAGAGGTTTCAGAATTACTATTATTATATAAATTATTAAACTGTTCTAAGAACTCAGTTTTTGCTAATTTTTCGTTGTAAATATCTAGTCTATGGGTTGTTAGGTTTAACCAATTACTTGGCATGTTTTCTATAACCGCTTTAATATAATTTAGTGTGTTACTGTTTTTCATAATAATACCCTTTAAACGGGGTGTAAGATACATTAATTAGATTTTTTTTAAACGCAAAAAGACGTCTAAACTTATAATTTTTTTGCCAAAGTAATTGTGCGACATTAAAACTAATATAATGCTATAAAGTTAGCAAAAGGATAATCTATTTAATGGTAATAATGGAAAATAGTAGTGTCGAGAAAGTTGTAAAAAGATTACAAGTATATAATGTTTTTAAATTAAGTCATTAAGGTTTTATATATGGTATAACGATGTATAATAAAAGTCCGCTACAACGTTTTTAACAAGTAGCGGACTTTTTTGTGAAACTCCAGTGATGATGTAGGGTTGTACTCTACAAGTATTTAAAGGTTTTCCAAACAGTAGAAATGCTTAACTTATCCTTAAAATCCTCGTAAGTAGTAATACCTTGGTCTTCTCTAGCAGCCATAAGCATTAAAATATGGGTGTTTCCATTAGGATTAGGTTTGGCAACTATATTAAAGTAATATCGACCAATAAAAAGATCACTAAGTCCTTGTTCCATGGTTCCTATCATGTTTAAAGACATATAACTTTTGCCATCAAAATTAGTCATACCTATGGTGTCTTCTTCAATTTTATAACCAGCATTTTTAAGCATGTTTTTTATTTGTATCATAAATGATTTGCCGCCTTCTTCTATAGTAATCCCATTTGAAGCGATATAACCAAACGAGTACATTTCTGTAACAGTACTATCGTTGTCTTTCTCTTGAATCATACCATAAGAGCTATTTTTTTTACCAACATTGGGTTTGTCGAGATGTAGTGTCTTTGGGATATTTACCGTAAAATGAACCTCTGGTTTGTCTATAAGTTTACAGAATTCTGGCGTTACCGTATAGGTTGTTACGTCTTCTTTTGGTTGTGTATTACAGTTGAAAAATCCTATTATTAAGCCGAAAAGTACTATTGTATTTTTAATGTTTTTCATTGTAGTATATATTAGGTTAATTAGTAGTCTTTTGTTTTTGCACCATTATTATTAAAAACACCTTGTGAGATATCACCAGATTTAGCATATTTCATAACACCTAATCCATCGATTTTATCATCAATAAATAATCCTTTAAATACAGATTTGTCAACATAGGTATAAATGCCATAACCATTGCGTTTACCGCCTAAAACATAGGCGCCAGTATAAGCACTTTTATTATTCCATAAGTAAGTACCAACACCAAAACGTTCCCCGTTTTTAAAGAAGCCCCAATACCTATCGCCGTTAGAGTAAGAGAACTTGCCAAAACCATTAATACAATCGCCCATACATTTTCCAGAAGTTTTACCAGCTTTGTAGTTTTGCGCTGCTTCTTCTGTTAGTTTACCTTCTGCAAATAGACCTGCAGAAGTAATTTCATTTTTAGTATTCATGGTATAACCTAAACCATGTTGTTTACCTGTTTTCCAGCCACCAATGTAAATATTACCATTAGCCCATTTATAATACCCAACACCATGACGGTTATTGTTTTTATATTGTCCATGATAATAAGAGCCATTAGGGTAAGTAATGTATGCAACACCATCTATAGCACTATCTTTAAAAGTAGCGTCTGTAATAATACCGTTTATTTGTACACGGCCCCAGCCATTTTTACAATCGCCTTTAGTACATTTTAAAGCCGAAGCATCTGTTGTGGTTGTAGTACTAGAAACATTATTAGTTGTCTTATTTTTCAATTCACCATTATACAGACTACCTTTTAAAATCTCATACGTTTTAGCATTACTAAAACCGTTAAGTATGTATAGAGGTTTATCTTCAATAAAAACGACGATATCTTCACTGTTAAGGTACTGGAAACGTGCTTTTTTGTAATCGATATGTTTTCCTTTAACGACTACATAAAAGTTTTCTGTTTTTAATTCTCTAGTATAAATTATTGAGGTGGTATCTGTAGTAAATAGTGATAAGGTTTTAACGGCTTTATCATTTAAGTTCTTGTAATTATTAACAACGTAGGTACGAGCAATGTTTTTGTTTATACGATAGTCTATCATGTGTGGACCTAAAAAGTTAAAGGCTCTATCCTTAACGCTATTAGAACCATAGACGTAGTTTATAAATTTACCGTTGTAAGCGTAGCTTATATGTTGTTTTCCTGAAGCTATAACAGTAGTTATAGGTAATTTCGTATTTACGGTGTGCGAGTCTGGTGTTACATTGGTTACAGAGTAATAGGTATTGCTAAGTTCATCGTATATTACTTTTTCATTAGGTTTAATACCTTTACTAATTTCGAAGCTAGCATCTCTTTCACCATTTACAAAAACAGCTTGATATTTTTTGTCTGATATTTTTTTGTCAATAGAATAATAACCTAATTCTAAGATGTCATTACTGTTTATGTTGCTGTAATAACGATTTACCGTTTTATAATGCTTAGCATTTGTATTGTTAATAAGGTAGGAGTCAACTTTATTACCCTTATTATCTATAGTAATTGTGTATTTTAATGTTCCTGAAGCTAACTTCTCTTTTACTAAATGCCCATTTAAATAGTAATATTCACCTTTAAAACCAAGTGTTTTATCAGGCTCTGTATACTGTATTTTAACAATTAGGGTATCTCTAGACTTGTTGTAAGTATAATCGCGAGCTTGATAAAAAACGCCTTTTCGATTTATAACCGTATTAATAAGTCTATTTTGCGAATCGTAGGTATACGTTTTTTCATTTCCATAACTATTTTTTTGAAAAACCAGAAGATTATCGTTGTTAAAACGATAATTAGTTATGCTACCGTTTTTATACTTATAGGCTATAACGTTTCCACGATTATCGTTAGTAATACTGTCATTATAATTGTTTCCCGTAATTCTACCATTAGCGTCGTAATAATAACGCGTACCAAAATTATAAATTAAGTTTCCATTACGATCAAACTTTTTCCCAGATGAGGAGTAAATGTCTCCTTTAAGATTAAAATGCTCTTTTTTATGTTTAAACCCTATAGGGTTTTGTGGTGCATTTACCATATCTATTACTTGAGATAGAGCTAATTGTGCAGATAAAAAGAATACTAGTGTTGTTACAATTGATTTCATATTAAACTAAAATTTAGAACTGTAAAACTAGCGCAAACCATTAGTGTTTAAAATACGATAAGTTGCGTATATTTTAGAGTTGAATTCTGAAAATAATTAGAACTTAATTCAGATTTATTTTTATAAAAAGTAATTGTCGGAAAAGTTATAATGTGATAAATACGACGAGTTACATGTCGGAATTACACATGCTATTGGCGTAGTTTTACTAGTGCAGTAAGGGAAGCGCAAATTACCTTTGTATACTATAAATTTAATAGGAAAGTAAAATCCCTATCAAACTTTTTAAAATGAAAACAAAACTACTTTTTTTAGCACTCTTGTTGATAACAACACTAGGTTTTGCGCAGACGTTTACCGATGCAAATGGTCTTAATTACAATGTACTAACAACAAACCCTAACACGGTTGAAGTAACAGGAGGTACTGTTGTAAACCCGTTAACATTTCCTAGTACAGTTATAGATAATGGTATTATTTATACAGTAACTAAAATAGGTAACTCTGCATTTAGAAATAAAGGCGTTACAGAAATTGTATTGCCTAATAGTATTACAACTATTGCGTTTCGTGCGTTTAGAGATAATGGTAACCTTAATAGCATAACCTTACCAGAAAGTGTTACCAATGTAGAAGGAGAAGCCTTTTCAAATGGCGGTTTAAATGAAATAATAGCTTTAGGTACAATACCACCAACTATTTCTAATAGCTCATTTGGTACACGTAGTACTATAAATGTTACAGTTCCAGACGGTTTAGAAGAAACCTATGTTAGTGGTGGCTGGACAGGGTTTTTAACGATGAATGGTTTAGTCCCAGTTGGTAATATTATAGAATCGGGAGATTTAAGATTTAGAATAGCATCTAACATTAATAGTACAGCAGAAGTCGTATCACGTATTGGCACACCACAAGACATAATTATACCTGAAACAATAACCAGTTTTACAGGGACAACTTATACTATTACAACTATAGGGGTTAATGCGTTTAGAAATAATACAGATATAACAAGTATGGTAATACCATCAGGTATCCTTGAAATTAAGGGGCGTGCTTTCGATAACGTACCTCTATTAACCAGTTTTACGTCTTTAGCAAGCACACCACCAATACTTGCAGGTAATACGTTTAACAACAGATCAATAATAAACCTTACAGTGCCTAATAATCAAGAGGACGTTTATATTACTGGTGGATGGAACGGGTTTGCAAGTGTTAATGGTGTAGTGCCAGTGGGAACTGTATTTACCTCAGGAGATTTAAGATTTAGAGTATTATCTAACGATACTAATATAGTAGAAGTCGTATCACGTTTTGGTACACCACAAGTGATCACCATACCCGAAACAGTAACGAACAGTAATACAGGAACTGTATATACCATTTCAGCTTTAGCAGTTAATGCCTTTAGAAACACAGATATAACAAGTATAGTCATACCATCTAGCACGGTTGAAATCAAAGGGAGAGCTTTCGATAACGTACAAATGTTAACGAATTTTACGTCTTTAGCTACCACACCACCTATACTTGCTAATAATACGTTTAACAACAGAACAACAATAAATCTTACAGTGCCAAATGGTCAAGATGATGCTTACTTAACTGGAGGCTGGACAGGCTTTTTAACCTTAAACGGAGTAATACCTGAGGGTAGTGGTTTCGATTCTGGAGACTTAAAATTTAGAGTCCTATCTAACGACAGCAATACGGTAGAAGTACAGCAACGTGTTGGTTCAGCACAAGATATAACAGTACCAGAAACAGTTATTAGTAGCTTAACAGGCGACAGTTATACTGTTATAGCTATTGGTTTTAGAGCTTTTAGAGCTACAGACATAACAAGTATATCTATGCCTTCTAGTATAACCGATTTAAAAGGACAAGCTTTTGACAATACATTATCGTTAACCAACGTTTCAATTTCGGCAATAACACCGCCAACCATAGAAAGTAATACGTTCCAGAATCCTTCAATAATAGAGCTAGTAGTCCCAAACGGTACAGAAGAAGATTATGTTGCTGGCGGTTGGACAGGTTTTGCTACTATTAATGGAGAATTTCCAGTAGGAGCAGAATTTATAGTTGGAGATTTAAATTATCGCGTATTATCTAGTAATAATAATACAGTACAGGTAAGAAATAGAGTCACTGCTACACTAGACATAGTAATACCAGAAACCGTAATAAGCACAGAAACTGGAACTGCATATACAACGATATCTATAGGTTTTAGAGCCTTTAGAAGTACAGATATTACAAGTGTCGCTCTACCGTCTAGTATAACAAATATAGAAGGAGATGCGTTCGATATTACGGATAGTTTAACTGATGTAAGTATACTAGCTACAGTGCCACCAACCATAGCAACGAATGCTTTCGAAAATAAAAACACAAAAGTACTTACTGTACCTACAGGTAGAGAAGCAGATTATTTAGCAATAGTAGGTTGGAGTGGTTTTTTTGCAGTAAATGGAGAGCCCACTCCAGGAATAGGTTTTGCAAATAATAATTTGTCTTATACTACAACAGGAGCTAACCCTAATACACTTAGAATTAATGGAGGTACAACACCACCAGATTTAGTAATACCAGGAACCATAAACCAATTAAATACAGATTTTTCCGTAACAGAAGTGTCTATTAGAGCTTTCGATAATGCAAGTTTAAACAGCGTTATATTTCCAAATACATTAATGTCTATAGGTCAAAAAGCGTTCGAAAATAATAATATAACAGAAGTCGTATTTCATGCACCACTTATAACTATAGAAAGAGAAGCATTCGAAAATAATGATATAACGACTATAACATTTCCAGAAACACTAACAACAATAGATATTAAAGCTTTTAACCAAAATCCATTAACCTCAATTATTTCTCAAGCGATAGTACCACCAACTCTAGGTAATACTAGTATAAACAACCGTGCAGTTATAGATTTAACTGTGCCAGAAACATCGGTAGACGCTTATTTGGCAGGAGGCTGGACAGGATTTAAAACCATAAACGGGAGAGTGCCTTTAGGGAGTGATTTTACAGATGGCGACTTTATATATAGAATAACTTCTGAAAATCCTAACACAGTAGAACTAAGAGGAAGAGTAACTACAATACAAGATATTGTAATACCAGATACAGCCTTTAGTACAGACAATAATGAAAGTTATACCGTAACATCGGTTGGTAATGCTGCCTTTAAAGACACAGATATTACTACATTGTCTATGGGTAATAGTATAAAAACTATAGGTATTGCTGCATTTAGAAACTGCCAGTTAACAAGTGTTACATTATCTAATACTATAGAGACAATAAAAAATGATGCCTTTAGAAATAACCAAATAGAAAACATTAATTTACCAAATAGTTTAACAACTTTAGGAAGCTTTGCGTTTAGAAGTAATGCCTTAACATTTGTATTATTGCCTACAGGTATAACAACCGTAGAAAGAAACACCTTTAGAGGTAATGCTATAATTGCCATTAATATACCAAGTAATATTACTACTATAGAAGATAATGCCTTCTCTGATAACCCAATAGGTTTTATAGCGGCAGAAGGTGAAACACCTGCAACTATAGATGCTACTAGTTTTGGAGACCGTAGTGCTATTAGTTTAACTATACCAACTGGGCAAACTGTAGCAGATGCCTACACAGCAGCTGGTTGGACCGGTTTTGCGAGTACTAACGGTGGATTTAATATAGGTGCTACATTTGTAATAGGAGATTTAATATACGAGGTTATAGAAGTTAACCCTAATAAATTAACCGTTGCCGGTGCGCAGGGTAATGTAGAAAACCTAACCATACCAACAACAGCAACAGATAATTTAACAGGTACTACTTTTGATGTTACAGAGATAAAAGCAGAAGCTTTTAAAAACACACCCGTTACAGACCTTATAATAGATAGTAATATAGTTGCAATAGGCGATAATGCATTTCAAAATAGTGGGTTAAACGCTATAACGGCTTTAAGTGCAACACCAGCAACAATTACAACTTCTAGTTTTGGAGACCGTAATGAAATAAATTTAACAGTCCCAGTAGGAAGTGAAACAGCATACGATACAGAAGGTTGGACAGGGTTCTTTTCAGTAAATGGTATTTTACAATTAGGAGTTGGCGATACTTTTGTGGATAATAATATTTTTTACGAAATACTAACATTAGCTCCTAATACTTTAAAAGCCATAGGAGGAAGTGCTGTAGGAGGTAATTTTGTGTTTCCAGACCTATTAAGTAAAGGGGGAATAGATTTTAGTATTGTAACTATTGGCAACTCAGCATTTAGAAACAAAGGCGCAAGAAGTATTATTTTTCCGAGTACACTAATAGCTTTAGAGTTTCGTGCCTTTAGAGATAATGGAAATTTAACAAGTATAACACTAACCGAAAATATTACTAATATTGGTCAAGAATCCTTTTTAGACTCAAATTTAACAGAGGTGTTTTCAGAAATCGTAAATCCACCAAATGTAAATAATAGCACATTTGGAAATCGAGATGAAGCAGATTTATACATACCCGCAGGAACAACACAAGCTTATATAAATGCAGGTTGGACAGGCTTTAGATCTATAATAGAACCCGGTAAAACTACCTTATCTGCCAAAGTTCTATTACAAGGAGCCATACTAAACCCAAACACTGGAGAAGAAACTTTAATGCGAGACGATTTAAGAGTTGCAGGACTCATCCCTACAACATCACCGTACGCAGATAATGCAACTTGCTCAAGTACGGTATTTAATACAACAGGAGACAATGCAATAGTAGACTGGGTATTTGTGGAACTACGAGATGCTACTAATAATACCACAATTGTAGAGCAACAATCTGCATTATTACAACGAGATGGAGATATAGTTGCCACCAACGGTACTGGAACTTTACAGTTTAACGCCCCAGCAGGGAATTATTTTATAGTTGTAAAACATAGAAACCACTTAGGTATTATGTCTGCTAGCACAGTAGCATTAGCAAATGTAATAACACGATTAGATTTTAGTGATGGCACCACTGTAGCCTTTGGTACAGATGCACAAACGACCTTTGGGATGCCAAATGGCACATTAGGACTTTGGGCAGGCGATGCATCAGAAGACGGGCGCTTAAACTTTTTAGGAGCGTTATCAGAAATACAACCAATACGAAGTCAGGTTTTTAACGATCCAGATAATTCTGTATTTGGAGGACCTCCGGTGGCGACATACCAATCTATAGGCTATAATGCAACAGATACAAATATGGATGGAGTAACTGTATTCTCGGGCCCTACTAGCGATACGTTATTGGTAAGAGATAATATATTTAATAATCCTTCAAATTCTGTATTTGGAGGACCACCAATAGGCACTTTTCTATTTATACAACAATTACCAGAAGGTGCTAATAATTAGATAACAACTACATAGTTATATAAGTAAAGCTCATTGTATATTTTATTACAATGGGCTTTTTAAATGAAGTATAAAATATACTTTGTACACAAAGTATTAAGAACTTCACCCCAATATGATAGAAAACACGTTTTTAATTTTTTTTTTTTTTTTTTTTTTTGTTTAATTAATTGATTTTTAGGAATTTAAATTTGTGTTGTCTACCTATTGTCTACCTGTAAATTAACTAATTTAATACCATGTCTACCTATTGTATACGCAATAAATAATGTTGAAGTAAAAAGAGAATTTACATTAGCAAAAACAAAATTATAATACTATACCGTATATAATTAAAAAACGATGCCTTCAAAATTAAGTTTTAGATTAAAAGCACGCCTATGAAGCCAGACACTAAATACACAAAAAGTGGAACCGTTAATATTGCTTACCAAGTATTTGGTTCAGGATCTATAGATTTAGTTTACATACCTGGATGGGTTTCTAACATAGATTGTATGTGGGCCTGCCCAGAGCTTGTAGCGTTTTTAGAAGCATTAGGTAAAATAGCGAGAGTTATTTTATTCGATAAACGTGGTACAGGGCTTTCAGACCGAGTTGTATCATTTCCCACTTTAGAAGAACGCATGGACGATATTAGAGCTGTTATGGATGCTGTAGATTCTAAAAAGGCAGTGCTCTTTGGACATTCAGAAGGAGGGTCTGTATCGGCACTATTTGCGGCAACCTATCCTAGTAGAACCATTTCACTTATAGCTTTTGGCATATTTGCAAAACGCAGATACGCATCATATTATCCCTGGGCACCAACCGATCAAGAACGTCAAAAAGTATACGATATGATTGAGAACGATTGGGGGAGTGGAGAAATGCAGTTGGAAACCTTAGCACCATCTAAAGCCAATGATAAAGTGTTTATGGATTGGTTAGCTAGTTATTTTAGATCAGGAGCAAGCCCTAGTGCAGCATTAAAACTAACAAAAATGAATACACAAGTAGACATTATAGATATTCTTGGGTCTATTAAAGTACCAACTCTGTTATTACAACGTACTAACGATATAGATGTGAAAATTGAAGAAGGACGTTTTATTGCAGAGCGCATAGAAAATGCAAAACTGATAGAATTAGAAGGAAGCGATCACCTTTTTTGGACTGGTAATACTGAAGCTGTTTTAAAAGAAATGACACCTTTTATTTTAAATGAAGTACCAGAAGCAGAACACAAAAAGAAACTGTTTACAGTAATAGTTGCACGTTTTATAAAACCAAATACCAATAATTTTAGATGTTATAAGCTAATTAGCGACCATATAGAAAAATACAAAGGTCACTTAGCAGATTATAATGATCACGCATTTACTATTACTTTTGAAGGTCCAAGTAAAGCTGTAGATTGTAGTATACAATTAACCGAAGCGCTTAAAAAATGTAATGCAGCACTAGCTATAGGTATACATATTAAAGAATGCTCGTTAGCAACCTCAATGAGTAAACAAACAGAAGACTTTGCCGCATTAATAGCTAAACAATCGGTACCTAATGAAATTATAGTAACCCAGACAGTTAAAAATTTACTAACAGAAGCTAGCGTAAGTTTTACACCTCATAAAATAATTTACGAAACAACATTTGGAGATTCATTTTTACTTTATACTATTACACAGAAATGTAATAAGCAGCTTCAAGAGATTGTAAAGAATAAAAACACTCAAAAAAACACATTCTTAGAGAATGTAATACATGTTATTAACAAGCACATAGATAATGAGTATTTTGGAGTAGAAATGTTATGCAAAGAAATAGGAGTAAGCGAGCGTCAATTACAACGAAAAATTAAAGCTATAGTAAAAAAATCTCCTAACCAACTTATTTCATCTATGCGTTTAAACTTGGCAAAAGAATTGATTAGAAATACACAGTTTACTATTTCAGAAATTGCTTTTAAAACAGGCTTTTCAGACCCTTCATACTTTTCAAAATGTTTTAAAAAAGAATTTAGCATGTGTCCTTCAGATTTAAAGAGTTAAATACAAAAGCTAAAAAATACTAGTTAGTAAATACTATTACTCTACATTAAAAACCTTTAGTAAAGCTTGTACTAATAAAAACACTTTAATGTTAATTTTCATGGCTAAACGTGTAAAATATCTGTTTTCTTTCTGCTCGTTTTATACTATCTTACCACCTCAATTGATAACTATTTACTTTCTTTATAATTGTAAATAGTAATAGCAATACTGTAATTGGTAACCCTATAGTAATACATGCGTTTTTTTAAACTTTTTTTTAACATATCGAATAATCATTTTACTATAAATAAGTTCGCTGTAACTCTATTAGGAATTCTTTTTTTTAGCATGAATGCTACAATTGCATTTGGGCAAACTAGAACAATAGATAGTTTACAGAATAAGTTAAAAAACTATAAAAAAGAAGATAGTGTAAAAGTAAACCTATTAAATAATTTAGGTTATAAATATTGGATAGTCGATGCTAACAAATCTATTAGTTTTGGAGAGAAAGCCTTACAATTAGCAGAAGATATTAATCTTTTAAAAGGACAGGCTAGAGCCAATAGAGTAATAGGTGTTGCATATTGGTCTCAAGGTTTTCATATAAAAGCCTTAGATTATCTTAACGATTCACATAAAATATATATCACTATAGATAATAAAAAAGGCATAGCCAATACTAGACTTAATATTGGTATGGTATATTCAGACTTAAAGGACTATGAGAAAGCACTTAGTTATTACGAGCAAGCTATTAATGAATTCACAGGATTAGAATTAAAAGGCAGAATTGCAACCACGTTTACCAAAATGGGCACAATTCTTATAGAATTACATAAAAACGAAGACGCTTTACAATACTTAATGGATGCCTTGCAAATGCATATAGATAATGATTTTATTTATGGCGTTGCTGAGGTACACAATAGGCTAGGAAAATTATACTTTAACAAGGGAGAAATAGAACAAGCCTATTACCACATAAAAAAATCTATGGCATTAGGTGATCAATTAAGCGACACATACGGGTTAACAGATAATCTTATTGTATATGGTAAAATTCTTCATGCTTCTAATAAAATAGAAGAGGCTACTGTAGAAATTTCTAAAGCATTGCAATTGGCTAAGGATAATAACTTAATACAATTTGAATTATTGGCTTACGAAGTCCTTAAAGAACTTAAAAAAGAACAAAATAAACCAGAAGAAGCCTTTACGTTTTACGATAAATATATTGTTTTAAAAGACTCTCTGTTTAATTCAGAAAAATCAAAAGAAATAGCCTATTTAGAATTTAAAAACGAAATTGAAAGGCAAAACAAAGCGCTATTAGCACTTAAAGAAAAAGAAAAGAAAGATAACTTAATTAAGCTAATACTTATAATTAGCGTTATTAGTCTATCTATTGCTGGGTATGTTATCTATGTAATATCTAAACAACGTAGTAAAAAAAGTAAAGAATTATCTATTAAAACGCAAGAGCACATGGAATCTCTTAATGCGTTAACTCAAAACAAACTAGAAAATTCAGAATTAAAGCGACAAGAATTAAGGAGACAGTTAGATTTTAAGAATAAAGAATTAACATCGTATGCGTTAAACTTTATTAAAAAGAATGAAGTAGTTCAGCAATTGCAACAAACAATTAATAAAGTAAAAAAATCGACTACCATAGAGAAAGGGAAGCTGGTTACAGACCTTAATAAAATAATACGAAAAAACCTAAGTATAGATAAAGATTGGGAAGACTTTAGTCGTTTCTTCGACGATGTACACAAAGGATTTTATTCTACTTTAAAATCTAAACATGAAGGTTTAACAACTAACGATTTAAAAATTTGCTCATTAATTAGGCTAAATCTAAACATAAAAGAAACTGCTAGCATACTTGCAATCTCTCCCGAAAGTGTAAAAACAGCACGTTATCGTCTTCGTAAAAAGCTTGAGTTAAGTCCTGAGCAAGAAATTTTCACCTATTTAGTTCAGCTAGAACAAGGATAAAACAGGAAAAACCAATAATTAATTATTTTGATTAAATAATTGTTAACCATTTGATTTACAGTGGTTATTGAATCTTGTGTCTACCTATTGTCTACCTCTTTTTGTGGTATACAAAATACACGTCTACCTATTGTACACGCCATTTTTATTGAAACCTTTTAATGGCAATCTATATTAGCACCATCAAAGTTTTACAACAACACTGTAGCATAATAAAATAGTTAAAACACAATATTAAGTTTTACAATTTAAAATTAAATAAAACCAAATAAGACGTTGTGATGTCATTTAAAAAAGAGCGCATGAAAACCAATAATAAAGCAAAAGAAAGTAAGACAGTTTACCATTTTTTTGGTTCTAAATTGGTGATAACACTTATCGTTTTTGCAACATTATTTTGGCTCTATATAGGTTATGTCAAATAACTTTAAAAAAAGAATAACAAACTCAAATTAAAATAAAAACTAAAAACACCGAACATGAAAACAAAAGCACTATTTTTTTTAGGATTGCTAGCACTAAGTTTAAGTATTTATAGCTGTAGCAATGATAGCGAAGACGATTTTGTACCAGCAACTACACAATCTGGAGACCCAGACCCAGATTCAAGTGGATTAAATTATACAGACGATGTTAGACCAATTATACAAACAAGTTGTGTAGGATGTCATGCAAGCCCTCCGGTAAATGGAGCACCATTCGCATTAGTAAATTTTGCGCAAGTAAACCAGAGAGCAACAGGTATTTTAAATAGAATGAGCCTACAAAATGGAGCAGCAGGAGCAATGCCACCATCAGGAAGACTACCGCAATCTACTATAGATGTTATAGAACAATGGATAGCAGACGGTAAACAAGAAAACTAATAATAAACTATAAACTAAAACGAGACTAACATGAAAAAAGCAAAATATATTTTAGTTCTAATGATGCTAGTAACTATTAGTACGCTACAAGCACAAAATAAGTATATAGATAAAAAAGGAACGCTAACGTTTGAAGCTTCGGAAGAACTTTTTGAACCCGTAAAAGCAACAAACGAGTCGGTAACTGCTATTTTAAATGATGGCACTAACGAAATAGCGGCTTTGGCACTTATGAAAGGATTTAGATTTAAAAACTCTTTAATGGAAGAGCATTTTAATGAAAACTATATAGAATCTGAAACCTACCCAAAAGCAACTTTTAGAGGGAAGTTATTAGATATAGATTTAACAACACTTACAGCAGCGGAAACAGAAGTAAAAGTAGATGGGAAAATAGCATTGCATGGAAAAGAAAAGCAAATTAACACTACACTTAAAATAAGTAAATCTGGAGATGTAATAACAATTAAAGGAGAATTTACAGTTGCGCCTGCAGATTTCGATATAGAAATACCAAGTGTTGTAAAAAATAAAATTGCTAAAGAAGTAAAGGTGATTCTAGATTTTAAATTAGCTAAAAAATGAATAAAAAGAAAATCTTAATCTCAGGGCTAATAATTGCTTCTATTGTAACACTGCTAGTATATAATTACGTTTTTAATTCTAAGCATAGAAATATAGCAGAAGAAAAAGCAACAGTAGTATTAACGGCAGGCGAATTACATTCGGACTTTACAGCAAACGAATCTTTAGCAACAACAAATTACTTAGACAAAGTTATAAAAACCACAGGTAAAATAACAGCTATAGAAGGTAATGATGTGGTATTAAATGATGGCGTACAAGTAAGTTTTAGTGCAGTAAATGCAGCAGGGTATAAAGAAGGAACAGCTGTAACCATAAAAGGGCGATGTGTAGGATACGACGAACTTTTAGAACTAGTAAAAATAGACCAAGCAACCCTAATTAATAAATAAACCAACAACAATGAAATATATATATCTGTTAATTTTTTTACTACCTATTGTAACCTTCGGGCAAGACGATTTGCTGTCCGAAATAGATGGTGAAACAGAACAAGACTATAAAAGTGCCGCCTTTAAAGGCTTAAAAATTGTAAATTTCGAGTCCACTAAAATGGTGTCTAAAAAAGAAATGTATTTTGTAGTATCTCACAGATTTGGATCTGTAGAAACAGGACTCACAGACTTTTTTGGACTAGATCAAGCAGTAACAAGACTTAACCTTATTTATGGAGTTACAGATGCTATTAATGTGGGGATATCTCGAAGTTCATTTAGAAAAATGTACGAATCGTCTTTAAAAATAAGATTAGTACGTGAGAAAAAAGGCGGCTCTCCTGTAACCATAGTAAGTTCAAATAATATTTTGGTAAATACTTCTTTAGAAGAAACCATATTGCCAGGATTAGAATTTAAAACAAGATTGGGATATACGTCTCAATTATTAATCTCTAAAAAATTTAATAAAAACTTTTCGTTACAACTAATGCCTACATTTTTTCATGATAATTATGTGGATATTAATGAGCAGGATAACTCGCAATATGTTATGGGGTTTGGAGGTAGACACAAATTAACCAAACGTTGGTCGGTTAACTTCGATTATGGATGGCATTTAAACAGAGCAGATAATTCACCATTTAACAATCCCTTATCTATAGGTTTCGATTTAGAAACGGGAGGTCACGTTTTTCAGCTTCATTTTACCAATGCACAGCCCATGAATACTAATGGGTTTTTAGGACAAGGTACAGGAGATTGGGGAGAAGGCGATATCTTTTTCGGATTTAACCTATCTAGAGTTTTTTAATAATAAATACGTAAAAAAATGACATCAACAGCAAGAATAGAGGTACAAGGACGCTTTTGTAAAGGGTGTACAAAACGTATTAAAAAAAAGCTTCAATTAGTTAACGATATTAATAATATTAGATTCTATCCTAAAGAATCACTTATAACTTTTAATTTTCTAAAAGCCAATAAGTTATCTATTGCATTAAATGTGTTGTCCGAAATGGGCTATCCCGAAAAAGGAGAACGTGTAGAATCATATAAATCGAAATGCGTATGCTAACGTATTAGCAATAAGGTGTTTCAAATAAAAATCACATCATGCTAGGACATCCAAATGTAGTTATTGGGTAATATATTACATTTTATAAATATTATAGATTGTTTGTGGGAGTATTTAATCTATAATAATAATTGATTTATTTTAAGTTTTTAGTTTGATTTGTTAATCCTCAAGATAGAGATATCTTGGGGATTACTTTTTTTAAAAATAAAACGAAACCGTCAGTTCGAGTGCTTCGACAAAGGAGAAGTGTATCGAGAACCTTTAGAATTTGAACTTGAACTAGAAAATCAAAAAAGCATCGTCATAGCGAGGACAAAGGATGTAGAATAACGAATAAAAATTAATAAATGATTACAAAAACTTAGCTAAAATACTCTGTACATCGCTATTATCTTTTTGTTTAATTAAAAAAGATTCCAATGCCTCTTCATGCGTAATTTGTTCATGTTTATCTATAAATCCATAACCTAAATAGGCACCATTTTTTATAAGTACAAAAGCCTCTTCCTCTGGCGTTCTTCCTTTTGCCTTTATAATGCTATCCTTTCTTTTATCTATAATATCACAAATAGCATTGGTAACCCGTTCGTTATACTGTTCTATAGATTCATCACCAGAACAAATACCTTTACAGTTAGTTATAGCATGGTGCGAACAAGTGGCGACACCTTCTTGTAAATGACAAAATTTAGGACATAGGTTAAATTGCTCGCAAATACGCTCTAAAAAGGCTCTAATGTCTCGTATACTATATAAAGTTATAATAGGTTTAGGAGTTGCTTTAGTCGTATTAATAGCCAAATGCATCACCTCATTTCTATCTTGATAACTAAAAATAGAATAGCCTTTAGGTTTGCGTTTAGAAGCTTTGTTATATTGCGGGAAATGATGTTTAATAGCAGCATCTTCCATTAATAAAGCAATAAGTTCGCTACCAGATAATTCAAAATCTATATGTGCTGTTTCACGTACCATATCTAACGATTTTTGAGACTTACTATAAAAATGACTCAACACTCGCTTTTTTATATCCTTAGCCTTACCTACATAAATAATAGTGCCTTTTTTATTTCTAAAGTAGTAAATACCAGCCGCATTTGGCAAGGCATTAAATACACTACTAGGTAAATTAGGTGGTAAAGTAGCCTGTTTATTATTTTTATTTAAAAAATCTTTAAAAACAGTTTCGGCATTATCTTGGGTTTGTAGCAATTGAAATAAAATTACAGTCGCTTCGGCATCACCACGCGCACGGTGTCTATCAACTAAATTTATATTTAGTGCTTTACACAATTTTCCTAAACTATAACTACGGTGCCCAGGAATTAACTTTCTACTCAATCTAACAGTACAAAGCTTTTTACGTGTAAAAGCAATACCTAATAATTTAAACTCACCTTGTATTACGTTATAATCGAAGTTTACATTATGCGCAACAAAAATAGTATCCTGTGTAATCTCTAAAACTTTATCTGCAATCTCCGAAAATTCAGGAGCATTAGCTACAGTGCCATTATCTATACCAGTAAGAGCAGTAATATGATCAGGAATAAAACAATTGGGGTTAACCAACGATGTAAACTCGTCTACAACTGTGTTACCATCGTATTTAAAAATAGAAATTTCGGTAATGCGATTACTCCGTCCAGAAGTTTCAACGTCGATAATAGTGTATAGCAAATCTGTCTTTTTTTAGCATGGTAAAGATACTTAAATTGAAGGGGAACTCGAAATAGAACTTGAAGTTGAACTGGAAATTTAAAAACATCGTCATTACGAGGACGTAGGACGAGGTAATCTGTTTATGTAATAACAAATGTTGAAGTTGTACTTAAAAATAAAGTAGAAAATAGATTATATAATCTAAACATCAGTTCAAGTGCTTCTGATACTTCGTTTGAGCTCAGTACAGGATAAATGAAGAAGTATATTGAGAACGTTTAGAACTTAAATATGAATTTGAATAGAATATCAAAAAAATTAAAACAAACGTTGAATAAATAATTCTAACTCAACCCCTTTAGGTACATTTAATTTTTTTCGAATACGATAACGTATAGACTTTACAGAAGACATACTAATGTTTCTAATATTCATCACCTCTTTACTCGTTAAGTTAAGGGAAATAAGATGGCACACTTCACGTTCAGACTTTGTAAGTTCAGGAAACTGTTCAGTAAGTTTTAATTCAAAATCCTTATCTATTTTCTGCCTTTTGTCCGAAATATCGTTTAAACGGTTTTCAGCCTGAATTTGATTCTTTAACTGTACAAGTATAGATTGGTATTCTTCAATAAGTATAGAACTGTTTTCTGTAGTTTTTAACGTTTTAATACGTTGGGAAAGTTTTTCATTAAAATTTGTACGCATTTTATTGTCTACTAATAAACGTTCTATTTTATACCTTAAGAAAAATACTTTTTCATTAAGTAACTCGGCTTCCAACTGTTGCTTTTGTATGTTTTTATCATCAAGTTTACGGCGGTAGCGGTATAAAAAGTAGAGTGCTAGCAAAGCAATACTAGACACAAGAAATAAAATAGCATAAAATCGTTTTTGAAACCGTTGCCTATCGGCAGAATTAACCAATTGCTTTTTCTGGTTTTCAAAATTTATACTATCCGCAAGTATTTGTTTTCCATAACTATAATCCAGTTCTAATTGTTTTAAATTTTTGGTCTGTTTTAAAGTAAAAACAGAGTCCTCGTAAGCACTATAAGTCTTGTAGTGTTGTAGTGCCAATTCGTAGTTGTTTTTAGCTTTAGCAATACGATAGCGTTCTTTATAAATAGTTGCTGTAAGTTTTTTATTATTAAATTGTTGCGCTATAGTTTGAGAGCTGTCTAGATACTTTAATGCATTGTTATATTGTTTTAACTTTCTAGAGGTTACAGCTAAGCTTTTTAATACGTTAGCCACGCGTTCTGTATATTCCTTTTGTTGGTATATTTTTAATGTACTTTTCTGAATATTTAAAGCTTCCTTATACCGTTTTTGCTTATTATATATTTTTGAGATATTTGTATTAGCATCAGCAATTTTTACACTATTCCCATAGTATTTTTTAGCACTATCTAATGCTTTTAAAGCTTCTTTATACTGTTTTTTATAGTAGAAGAATTGACTATAATTATTTAAAGAAATAGCATATTTTAAGGAGTCTCTTTTTCTAATAGGCAATGCTTTTTGCATGTATTTAATAGCTTTGTCGTAGTCTCTATTAGAGCTAAAAAGCATGGCTATATTATGGTACGAACGACCAATCTTAATAGTGTCTTTAGCAAGTTCTTTAATTTTTAGGGCATTTAAATAGTATTCAAAAGCTTTATCGTAATTATTTCTGCGACGTTCTATAATCCCTAAACAATCGTTTGCAAGGGCTTGCTTTTCTAATTTATCGGTATAACTGTAATTAGTCTCCAATAACTTTAAGGCTTCAAAAAAATGTTGCTCTGCTATTTTGGGGGCAACTTTATCTTTTAAAATGCCTAACTCTAAATGATGTCTTACTAATAGCGAATCGGTTTTTGCCTGTTTTAAAAGTGAAGCAATAGAATCTATTATATGTGATTTTTGCTGACCAAAACATGTAGTAATAGTTGCAAATAAAATAATAAAACAGATTAAGGTATTTTTTCTCATCGCCCACAAATTAACAATAAAAATATAGATTTTATAGGGTTTGCGACTATTTGCTACCTCAAAAACGCGATATTATTTTAACGAGTGTGTTAATTTTACTGCTTTAAAAGTACTTCCTGAAAATGGCAATATTAAAAGTTGATTTTACAGCATCATTTTGCCAATTAATTTTCAAAAGAAACAAACAAGAAGTCGCACAATCTTTAATTAAATATAAAACAAAATATATTTTTATGACAAAGTCATTTCTAATTTTAGCTTTTATCACCCTATTTGCAACTAGTCTGTTTGCACAATCCCCTCAGAAAATTAATTACCAAGCAGTCATTAAAGATGCGAGTGGGGAAATTGTAAGTAATCAAAGTATTAGTATACAAGTTAATATTAATCAAGATACAGCCACAGGTACTACGGTCTATACAGAAACGCATACCATAACAACATCGCAAGACGGATTGGTTACTTTATTAATTGGCGATGGTACAACTACAGATGATTTTTCTAGTATAGCATGGGAGACAGCGTCTCATTTTTTAAATATTGCAGTCGATGTAAACGCAGGAACAACCTATACCGATATAGGAACATTACAATTGGTAAGTGTACCCTATGCTTTAGTCGCTAATAAAACAGAGCGTGCTGAAAAATTGGAAAGTGAAAATAGCAATACAACGCTAACAGCAAACGATAATAATGTAAAACTAAATTTTGGACTCTCAGAAGCATTTGATTTCACTAATAGCAAAATGAGATTAAATGCGGGGGAGGCAAATTTGGGGAATAACTTACAATTAGAATTTAAAGACGATTCTAATATAAATACCATAGAAAATATATTTCCTAATGTAACATCTGTTTCCACACCAGAAAATATAGATTATAAATTAAATTTAAAAGTAAGAGGTAACGAAATAATAAGTGCAAGAGGGGATGGTTCGGTACGTATTAATAATACTTATACTTTACCTAATACAGATGGTAATGCAGGACAAGCAATTATAACAAATGGTAATGGTGAATTGTCATGGAGCTCAGTAGTTTTACCTAATAATAATTATAGTTTGCCCATTGCAGATGGTAGCGAGGGAGAATTTATACAGACAGATGGTAGCGGTACACTATCTTGGACTACTATACCTTATAGTATTAATAATGAAAATACTGTTTTTGGTGAGTTTGCTGGGGAGTCTCTATCAATAGGGAGTAGAAATGTGTTTATAGGCCATAAAGCAGGTATTGACCAAGCAGTGGGAGTTTATGGTGTTATGATTGGTTATGAAGCTGGCGATAATAATACAGGAACAGATAATACTTTTATTGGATTTAGAGCAGGTAAACGAAATAGTACAAATTCTGGGTCAAGAAACGTATTTATAGGCTATGAAGCAGGGGTAAACTCCACAGGAAGTGATAAATTGTTTATCGATAATAGTAGTACTGCTAATCCATTAATTTATGGAGAATTTAACAATAACTTGTTAAGAGTTAACGGCAATTTAGAATCTACAGGAACCTTAAAAATAGGCTCTAGTTCTACGCTTAACGGCATTTATAAAGCTGCTATAGTTAGAAATGTAGGAAATGTTAACGGAAACGATAGCCGTGTAGAAGTCTTTACCATTAATGGCGCTAGCCCAGGAGACGCTGTTTTTGTATCCCCTAGTGAAAATTTAAATAGTAGAATTGTAATAGCACAATGTTGGGTAAGTGCCAATAATACAGTAAGTGTACGTTTTAGAAATACAGAAGGCGGAAGCAACAGAGATCCAGATGGAAGCGATGGTGCAACATACTATTTCTCAGTAATTAAATAATTCTACAAAAAATTAAATTATATACTTATGAAAAAGATAATACTATCGCTGTCGTTTTTTGTCCTATTTATAACTATTATGTTTTCTCAATCCCCTCAAAAAATTAATTATCAAGCCATTATTAAAGAGACGAGTGGGGAAATTGTGAGTAATCAAAGTATTAGCGTACAAGTTAATATTAATGAAAATACAGCAAATGGTACTACCGTATATTCTGAGACGCATACCGTAACAACGTCTCAAGACGGATTGGTTACTTTATTAATTGGCGATGGCACAACTACAGATGATTTTTCGAGTATAGCATGGGAGGGGGCGTCTTACTTTTTAAATATTGCTGTCGATTTAAACGGAGGAACAACATATACCGATATAGGAACATTACAATTGGTAAGTGTACCCTATGCTTTAGTAGCTAATAAAACTGAGCGTGCTGAAACATTAGAAAGTACAAATAATAACGCGATTCTAACAGCAAACGATAATAATGTAAAACTAAATTTTGGACTTTTTGAAGCCTTTAATTTTACTAATAGTAAAATGAGTATAACACCAAATATCGCTAATTTTGGTAACAACTTACAATTAGAATTTAAAGACGATTCTAATATAAATACCATAGAAAATATATTTCCTAGTGTAGTTACGTTTCCCTCACCAGGAAATATCGATTATAAATTAAATTTAAAAGTAAGAGGTAACGAAATAATAAGAGCAAGAGGAGATGGTTCGGTACGTATTAATAATACTTATACTTTACCTAATACAGATGGTAATACAGAACAAGCAATTATAACTAATGGTAATGGTGAATTGTCATGGAACTCAATAGTTTTACCTAATAGTAATTATACGTTGCCTATTGTAGATGGTAACGAGGAAGAATTTATACAAACAAATGGTAATGGTACACTGTCTTGGATTACTATACCTTATAGGATTAATAATGAAAATACTACTTTTGGTGAGTTTGCAGGGGGCGGGCTATCGATAGGCAGTAGAAATGTGTTTATAGGGAATCAAGCTGGTGTTAATCAAACAGTGGGAAGTGACAATGTTATGGTTGGTTATGAAGCTGGTGATAATAATTTAGGAACAAAGAATACCTTTATAGGAGCTCGAGCTGGTAAACGAAGTAGTTCAAATTTTGAATCAAGAAATGTATTTATAGGCTATGAAGCAGGGGCAAACTCTATAGGAAGTAATAAATTATTTATCGATAATAGTGGAACTGCTAATCCATTAATTTATGGAGAATTTAATAATAACTTGTTAAGAGCTAATGGTAATTTAGAATCTACGGGAACCTTAAAAATTGGCTCTAGTTCTACGCTTAATGGCATTTATAAAGTCGCAATAGTTAGAAATGTAGGCAATGTAGGCGGAAATAATAGCCGTATAGAAGTCTTTACCATTAATGGTGCTAGCCCAGGAGATGTTGTTTTTGTGTCCCCTAGTGAAAATTTAAATAGTAGAATTGCAATTGCACAATGCTGGGTAAGTGCCGATAATACAGTAAGTGTTCGCTTTAGAAATACAGAAGGCGGAAGCAACAGAGATCCAGATGGAAGTGATGGTGCAACATACTATTTCTCTGTAATTAAATAACTAAAAGAATTAATCCATATCTATATAATTATGAAAAACACATTACTATTTATAGCATTTTTTATGCTATCTATAATTGAAGTTTTTGCACAATCCCCTCAAAAAATTAATTACCAAGCGGTTATTAAAGATGCGAGTGGAGAGGCCGTAAGTAATCAAAATATTAGTGTACAGGTTAATATTAATCAAAGTACTGCAAACGGAACAACAGTCTATTCCGAAACGCATTTGGTAACGACCTCGCAAGATGGATTAGCAACATTATTTATAGGCGATGGCACAACAACAGATGATTTTTCATCGATTTCATGGGGCAATACGTCTCATTTTTTAAACATTGCAGTCGATTTAGCTGGTGGATCTACCTATAGTAATATAGGAACACAACAATTAGTAAGCGTACCGTATGCATTAACTGCAAATACTTCCGAAAGTGCTACAAAATTAGAAAGCACTAATAATAATACTGTTGTTACAGCCAACAATAACAATGTTAAAATAAATTTGGGGATAGCAGAATCTTATAGCTTTTCTAGTAGTGTAATGCAACTAAATGCTTCAAACCCTAACTTTGGGAATAACTTAAGATTAGAATTTAAAGATGATTCAAATACAAATACTATAACTAATGTCTTTCCAAATGTAACTATACTTCCAGCACCACAAAACGTGGATTATAAATTAAATTTAACAGTAAAAGGTAACGAAACACTAAGCGCTAGAGGAGATGGTTCTGTTAGAATAAATAACAGTTACACTTTACCCAATACAGATGGTAGTACAGGACAAGCATTGGTAACAGATGGAAGTGGTAATGTATTATGGGGAAGCGCAACAGTACTAACCGATACCGATGGCGATACACAAATACAAGTAGAGGAAACCAATGATGACGATACTATACGTTTTGATTTAGAAGGTGTCGAATACTTTAAAATGAAAAAAGGAAGACTAGAACCTTTAAATAGTGGCCTTAGTGTATTTGTTGGAGAAAATGCAGGAGCAAATGACAATTTAAATGACAATGAAAATGTTGGTATTGGGTTTAACTCATTACAACAAAATGTTAGTGGCGGATCTAATGTAGCTGTTGGGGCTTTTACATTAAGCGCATTAACTAATGGTGGTGCAAATACAGCCGTAGGAATAGGAGCGTTAGAAAACTCAGTACATGGCGGTAATAATGTTGCCATTGGTGTTGGTGCACTAAGCACATCTGTAGGTAGTACATCTACTGGAGCAGGAGACGATAATGTTGCTATTGGTTATAGAGCAGGTTTAAATAGTAGAGGAAGAGGAAATGTGTTTTTAGGTGCTAATACAGATTTAAGTGGTTTAACCTCTAACATGCTTATAATAGACAATACCAATACTACAACACCGCTTTTAGAAGGTAACTTTGGTACAAATAACTTAAAAATTAACGGTACGTTTCAAACAACATCTAACGCTACAGTTAATGGAAATACAACTACTACAGGGTTAACCTCGACAAGTACTCTAAAAATAGGTTCAAGCTCTACTTTAAGCGGTATTTATAAAACTTCAATATCAAGAAATATAGGTAATATAGGAGGGAATAGTAGTCGTATAGAAACCTTTACAGTAAGTGGTGCAAGCCCCGGAGATGTCGTATTTGTATCGCCAAGTGAAAATTTACAAAGTCAAGTCGTTATTGGGCAAGCGTGGGTAAGCGGAAACAATACCGTAAGTGTACGTTTTAGAAATACCGATGGCGGAAATCAAGATCCAGATGGAGGAGATGGGGCAACCTATTACATCTCTGTTATTAAATAAGACGCACCATAATACCAATTAGAGGCGCGTGTAAATACGTTATAAAATAACTAACAAAATAGCTGCTATGTTGTGTAAGAGGTTGTTTAAAAAGTAGAGTTCTGTATTATATTTAGTCTGTAAAAATAGTTTATTGTATTGGTCATTAATATTTATACAGACTACACTTAACAAAATGAATGATGATGACTTTTTAGACCGCCTCTTTTTATTTGCAGAATATATTTTACATGTTATTATTATTTAATAAATAAAGGAGTTGTATGTTTGTGTTTATAACCAAAACCATACTATAAATGTCCTCGAGTTTAGTCATTATATTTGCCGCGATATTTGGAGCCTTAGCCATTATTTTAGGAGCCTTTGGCGCACACGCTTTAAAGAAACAGTTTACACCAGAATTAATGCAAAGTTTCGAAACCGGTGTAAAATACCAAATGTATCACGCTATAGTATTACTACTATTAGGATTTCAGTTGCCCTTACAAACCACTTTAGAACAAGCTATGGTGTGGTGTTTTATAATAGGCATATTATTATTCTCTTTTAGCATCTATGGCTTGTGTATTTCTTCAGCAAAAGGCAATAAAATTAAAATACTAGGTCCAATAACACCTTTAGGCGGTTTATGTTTATTGGCGGGCTGGATACTATTAGCTATTAACTTTATTTAAAAGCTTTAGGTATTCCTTCCTTTAATAAAAGGAAGGTGGTTTTTTCGAAAGAAAAAATCGGATGGTTTTACATAAAATAGCGAAGCTTATTTTTAATACATCAGATGTCAACACTAATTAAAATATAAAACAATCAACTTAAATACTAAAATCACCATGAACAAACTCACAGTCCTACTATTAGCTTTCATAATCTTTAGTTGTAACGACGACACTAAAAAAGCAAAAAACACTCCTGTAGAAGCACAAACAGAACAAACAGAGCAGGCAGAAACTAAAGTAGAGATCATTAAAGCTGATAAACCAGACTGCATGATTCCTTTTTTTAAGAATACAAAAACACCAGAAGGCGCAGGAAATGAAAAACTTGTAAAAAGCTTTAAAGCACTTGCTACTAATCAAGCGAGTAAGAGTATAACCATTACTAAAAATAATATAAAAGAAACTCTAGAAGAAGCAAAAAAATATAGACAAGCCGTTATTATTGTAGCTAACCATACTGTTGTAAAAGTATTAGATTATAATAATTGTAAAGTGTCTGCGTCTTGGGGAGCTTGTATGCCGTATGTAGAAGGTTATATTAAAAAAGGAAGCTTACAACCGCAAAAAGATTATGCTAATAATATTATTGGCTTACCAGATGCACAAGAGCGTGTAATGTATTTGTATAACTAAGAGATTACACAATTTACCCTTAACGTCAGTTCGAGTGAAATTTCTTTTTTTAGGAATTTTGTTATCTAATCATTTTGTTTAATACTAAAGTCTGTTAAATAATGAAACTAATAGATGATTACATCTTAGATAAAGATGGTAATGTAAAAAAAGAGTACTTAAGTCATAAAAATGAATTATCGGAAGAGGTAATAAACTATCTTAAATCTGGTAATGGTTATGTAAGTATAGCATCATTACGGGATTGCGAATTTTGTAACGAAAAGCATTCTATGCTTTACATGATAGATGGAAAATGGATGTGGGGAAAATGGTTAATACATTATATAGAGGAACATCATATAAAACTTCCTTTAGAGTTTATAACAGATTTAGAATTGTTAGACTATAAATGTCCCAAGCTTACAGATCAACAAATTGAAGCATTAATATCTAGAGAAATAGAACATATTCCATATAAATAAAATCAAGCTTTTTATTAAAACATAAAACCATCCCCAATTAAGGATGGTTTTTTGTTTACGGCTTTCCGTAGTTACAAAAACTAAGATTCAGTTATTATTGTGTTGTATTAAGTACTATATTTAGGGACATTCTTCCCTACAAGAGTTTTAATAGCCTAATTAAAATAAAAAACTAGAGCTTTACTAAGGTAAAACACAAGACAAATAATACCTATAACTAAATTAATGGCAAAAAAGAATTTTAAAATCTGGATGGTACGTGCAGGACGCGGCAGTTATTTAATAGAAGAATTTTTAAAAGAAGATATCGTAGCCATTGGCTGGAACGATATAGGTCCTTTAGAAGAAGGCACCACCTTAAATACTATAAAAGAAAAGTTAAGTGAAGCTTATCCAGACGATTCAGATAATCGTGTTCGTATGAGTGCAGGACAGCTATTCAGAATGTTTAAAAAATTTAAAGTAGGCGATAAGGTGGTTACCTACGATTCCGATTCTAGAGTTTATTATTTAGGCGAAATAACTTCTGGGTATAAATACAGCGAAAAACTAAGTTATCGCCATTATAGAACAGTAGAATGGATAGAAGTTCCCATGTCTAGAGATGCACTCTCAGTTGGGTCTAAAAATATACTAGGAGCTGTTTTAACCATTTTTGAAGTGCCTTTAAAGGTCTGGAAAGAATTAATAAAAGACCATCCAAAGTATATGTCTAAAGAGGATTTAGCTATAGCAGGAGACGAAGCTAATAAAATGATAGAAGATGAAGGGCTAGAAGAAGATGTACGCCCAATTATAGTAGAATATGAAAAGGAACACGAATTGGATGACATAAAAGAAGACGTCATTTCCCGTTCCAACGAATTTATAAAAGATCTTATTGTAAAATTAGAATGGGACGAACTCGAAAAATTAGTAGCGGGCATTTTGCAAGCCATGGGCTATAAAGCACGATTAACAGGTCGAGGTCCAGACTTAGGAAGCGATATTATAGCTTCGCTAGACGGACTAGAAATGACCGAACCCATTATAAAAGTAGAAGTTAAGCACAAAATAAAAAGCAAAGATAAAATAGGCGCACCAGACATAAGAAGCTTTGTCGGCGGTTTACGTAATACCACAAAAGGCATTTACGTGTCATCAACAGGCTTTTCTAAAGACGCTAAAATGGAAGCCGAGCGCGCCAACTTTCAAATCACACTAGTCGATTTAGACCGTTTAGTAGAATTACTAATAGACTATTACGAAACATTAGACTCAGAAAGTAGAGCATTAGTGCCATTAAAGCGCATCTATTGGCCAGTGTAAAAACAAAGTGCAGAATATATTTTACATTTTAAAAAAGCAATGTTTTTAAACACAAATTACAGTATACCGTAAAATAAACTCAATAACTTTGGCTATTTTAGTGGCCACCATAATACACCAAAGACTATATGCCAACACTTAACTGGATAGGAAAAGAAAAAGTAATTAACCATCACCAAGATGTGCATTATAAAATACTAGAGCCTCAATACACTTTTAGTAATGGTAAAGAAGATAAAGATGCTACTTCTGAAAACAAAATAATACATGGAGATAACCTTGAAGCTCTAAAAAGTCTATTGCCAGAATATGAAGGTAAAATAAAATGTATTTACATAGACCCACCCTACAATACAGGAAATGAAGGTTGGGCATATAATGACAATGTAAACCACCCCAAGCTTAAAAAATGGTTAGGGCAAGTAGTAGGTAAAGAAAGTGAAGATTTGAGTAGACATGACAAGTGGTTGTGTATGATGTACCCCAGATTAAAACTCTTGCACAAATTATTAGCTGATGATGGAGTAATTTTTATTTCTATTGATTACAATGAATGTGCATATTTAAAATTATTACTTGATGAAATTTTTGGCAGAAGCAATTTTATTTTTGATCTACCAAGAATTACAAAAAAATCAGGGAAATCATCTGAATTTATCTCAATAAACAATGATAACTTATTGATTTATAAAAAATCAAAGAAAACTAGTTTAAACTTATTTGAGCATAATGATGACAATTTTAAATATGAAGATGAATACATTGAAACAAGAGGTAAGTACAAATTGAACCAAACACTAGATTATGGTACGATTCAGTATTCACCATCTTTAGATTATGAAATCATAATTGATGGTGAAACTTTTAGACCTGGTAATGCATCAAAGGAGGAAATGATAAAAAGGCAAGAATTAAACCCCAAAAGTGATTTTTGTTGGAGATGGTCAAAAGAATTATTTGAGTTTGGTTATAATAATGGATTTGTTGTAGTAAAAAAATCAAAAAATGGAAAAAGACTTTATACTAAAACTTATTTGAATTGTACAATAAAAAAAGATGGGGATTATAAAGTCATTTTTCAAAAAAGGCAAAAACCTGTAACTACATTAGAATTTACAGAAAATATTTATTCAAATGATAATTCAAAAAAAGAGTTAGAAAGGATATTTAATAAAAAAGTTTTTGAATATTCTAAACCATCTGAATTAGTGAAGATATTAACTTATCTGGGAACAGACAAGAACTCCATTATTTTAGACTCCTTTGCAGGTTCAGGCACAACTGCGCATGCAGTCTTAAACCTTAACAAACAAGACGGTGGTGACAGAAAATTTATTTTAGTAGAAATGGAAGACTATGCCAATACCATTACTGCTGAGAGGGTAAAAAGAGTAATTAAAGGTTATGGAAAAGATCAAAAAGCAGTAGAGGGTACAGGAGGAGATTTTACTTTTTATGAGTTAGGGCAATCTTTATTTTTAGATAATGGCTTTTTAAATGAAGCCATTGGTTTACCCAAAATATTAGAATATGTGTGGTATACAGAAACTAAAGAACCATTTGTAGCCCAAAAAGAGAAGTATTTGTTAGGTGCTAAACATGATACTGCTTATTATTTCTACTATCAAAAAGAGAGCTTAACTACACTAGATGAAAGCTTTTTAAGAGCTATTAAAACAAAAGCTAGTCAATATATAATTTATGCAGATAATTGCCTGTTAGACCAAGCTATTATGGATAAATACAACATTGTATTTAAAAAAATACCAAGAGATATTACACGATTTTAAGATATACCTAAATGGAACTAAAACCATACCAACATAAAGTAATTAAAGATTTAGAGCATTTTTTGTCTTATGTACAAAAAGAGCCTAGTCCTGCAAAAGCATTTAACCAATATTGGGAAGATAAATTGGGTATGCCTTATACACCACAATTAGATGGTTCTTTTGAGGGTATGAAACCTTACAAAGACAATATACCTAATACAGTTCATGTAGCAGTAAAAGTACCTACTGCTGGTGGTAAAACCTTTATAGCCTGTAATGCCTTGCACACTATAAATAAGCATTTTAATCAAGGTAATACAAAAGCTGTGGTTTGGTTGGTGCCTTGGTCTAATCTGTTACAACAAACTGTAAAAAATTTATCTAACCCTAACCACCCATATAGAGAAAAACTAAATAGTTTATTTGGCAACAGGGTTGAAGTTTATGAAAAAGACCAGTTGCTACAAGGTGCTAATTTCAACCCTACTTCTGTAACAGAACAGCTTAACATTTTTGTATTTAACTTTAGTAGTTTACGTATAAACTCTAGAAAAAAAGATGACAGAAAAGTGTTTCAAGAAAATGGTGCATTAGAGTCTTTTAGAAACACCATTGTAGATAAAGATTTGGTGCTACCAGATACAGATGAAACTGCATTAATTAATGTTATTAGAAGTTTGAATCCTATTGTTGTAGTAGATGAAAGCCACAATGCAGAAAGTGGTTTAAGTGTAGAAATGCTTAATAACTTAAATCCATCTTTAGTGCTAGACCTTACTGCTACACCTAAAGAAAATAGCAACATTATTTCTTTTGTAAATGCCTTGGCTCTTAAAAAAGAAAATATGGTGAAGCTACCTGTAGTAGTTTATAATCATCATAAAAAAGAAGAGGTTATTACAAGTGCTTTACACTTACAAAGACAACTAGAACTATTAGCTATTGAAGAAGAAAAAGCTACAGGAAAATACATAAGACCTATTATATTATTCCAAGCACAGTCTAACATAAAAGGAAAAAACAATACTACATTTCAAAAAATAAAAGAACAGTTAGTAAAGCTTCAAATTCCTGAAGAACAAATAAAAATAAAAACTAGTGGTATAGATGAGCTTAAAGGTATAGACCTTATGGCTAAAGACTGTCCTGTAAAATATATTATAACAGTAAATGCTTTAAAAGAGGGTTGGGATTGCCCTAATGCCTACATATTAGCTTCTCTAGCAGATAAATCTTCTGCTGTAGAAGTAGAACAAATTTTAGGTAGAGTTTTAAGACAACCATATGTAGTTAAACATAAAGAGGCATTACTCAACATGTCTTTTGTATTAACAGCGTCATCAAAATTTAATGACACATTAGATAGCATTGTTAAAGGTTTACAGGAATCTGGATTTAGTAAAGATGATTATTATGCAGAAGAGGCGCTTGAAGAAGAATTAAACCCTAATGAAATACTTACTCAAGATTTATTTGCTCAAGAGTCAGAGTTAACATATGAAGTAAAATCTGATGAAGAATTTGATGTTACAGCCATTGCATTTAATCCAAATGATGAAGTAACTCTAGAAACCATTAGCCAACAAAACCCATTAGTATCTCAAATAACAGAAAAAGCAAAAGTTGAAGGACAAACTTTTGAGCAGAAAGTTAATGATATAGAGATTGATGATACTACTTCAATTTTTACAGACATTATGAAAACTGCACCAAAAATCTATAAAATAGACACTCAATTTAAAGATATAGTAAGTGCTATTAAATTACCACAGTTCTTTAAAAAAGTAGAAGAAAGTGAAATAGAAGAAGTAAGTCTATTTGAAGAATTAAATTCTGAGGATCAATACCTAAATAAAGTAAGTTTATTGGATGGCTTCAAATTATCTGATTATAGCACACGCATTACTTTTGAGGACATTTCTAAAGAAATATATGCAGTAGATTTTAATGAGCAAAAAAAGACTGCTACAGCTCAGAAAGTAAGCAAAAGAGCTAAAGATATACTGGTAGACACCATCTTATCTAAGCCTAAAGAATCTCAAGTAAACCAGATAAGTAGCATTATTGTATCTAAACTAGGAGATATGACCCCTATTTCTCAACAAGAACTACAAAAATATGTAAGTAGGGTTTTTGACAACCTTTCTGCTGAACAAATTAGGGATATTGTAGACAATGACTTCATCTATGTAAAGAAGATTAAGGATAAAATTAAGGAGCTAACTAATGAATATGCTAAAGAGCGTTTTAAAATTGGGATTGATAGTAATAAAATTGTGGTAAAGGAAAATTTTGCATTTCTAGAAACCTTGTCATTTTTAAATCCTAGTACCACTATCAGTAAATCTCTTTATGATGGAGAGGCTAGTATGAATAATTATGAGCAAAAAATGATACTTGAAGTTGCTTCTCTAGAAAATATAGTGTTTTGGCATAGAAACCTTGAAAGAGGAAAAGGATTTGCCTTAAATGGATTTAGCTCAAACCACTATCCAGACTTTATTATTTATACTAAAAAAGGAAACATCATCTTGCTAGAAACAAAAGGAGATGTTTATGACAATGATGATAGTAAAAACAAAAACATATTAGGTAAAACTTGGGCTGAAAAAGCTGGAGATAATTATAAATATTTTATGGTCTTCGAAACTAAACAAGTAGAAAACACTTATACAGCAAAAAGTGTAATTGAAGTTTTAAGAGGCTTATAGATATAATAGATAGTATATTTTTTAATTATAATAGTTGTAAATGTAAAGTCAAAAAAAACCAAAAGTCTGGTTGTAAATTATATACAATCTAAACACGAAAAGAAACAAGAAAACGCTAGGCTTGTTTTTTATAAAAGAAACCGAAGATATCGTTAATCAATTATGCGACGATTTCGAAAAAACAATTTAATCAATGACATTTTTATTAATAACAGGACAAGAAAATACAGGAAAAACAGAAACTATAGCGAGATTCTATTTAGAACTTTTAAGAAAAGGATATACAGTTAAGCAACATTGGAATCCGTTACCTACAGCTAAAATTATAGCTTCAGGAAAGCTTAAAGATTTTTCAATAGAATTACAAGGCGTAAATAGTGAAGGGAAACAAATAACTATAGCAATACACTCTGCAACAGATGATAAGGACCGTATTGACGAGTTAGAAAAATTTATAAATCTAACAAAACCAGATATTGTAATAACAAGTAGTAGATATATTGGTAGTCCAAGAACGCTTGTAATGAGTATTGTTGGTAGTCGATATTGTTTCGAAATCCCTCTAGCTAAAATATGGAATCATAAAGGAGTTAAAGCTAAGGTGCTATCAAATTATAGGGACAAAGTAGATAGTGTTATTAAAACGATTTCAGAACATACACCATATAATCTTTAATATTATAATATTACGCTTTGTTACTCGTATTACTTTCTACAAATTATTTTTTGTAGATATAGTTTAATTGTCTAATTTAGACTTGTCTTACTGTTTAGATATAATCTTTTACGATAACTAAATATTTAAACGATGAAAGACAAAAACACATTACAAAACGACTTAAACGCACTTTTAGTAGCTTCTAGTTACAAAGAGGTAAGTGTATATTTAAAACGTAACCGTTGTTACGATGGTAAAGACTCAAAACTATTTTGGCAGTCTCAATTGCCCATTGTATGGTTTAACGACCTTATAAAAGACCCTTTTCTAGAAGATTTGCTGTTTGTATACTTTAATAAAGAATCTCATGCTAATGAAGCTTTTTTAAAATGTTTTTTTAATTACAAACAAAAAGCGACATTAATAAAAATTATAAAGCTTTCCGAAGCATTTAATAACAAAATCCATTGGGATAGCTTTATTGTGTTTCAAAACGATAGAGAGCTAAAGATATTTTATAAAGAATTAAAATATGTTAAAGCCTATAGTGATTATTGGGAGCAAAAAGCAATACCATACCAAAACTTTATTAAAGCTATGACGTTCGAGGACATTATGTTCCACTGCATTATGTATTACGAAAACTTTAAAAGACATTCACTAAAATCTAAAGGGAATAGAAGTAGAAGGGTAAGCTACGAAGCCATACTAATTAAAGTATTAAATACATTTTTAAATTTAAAAAAGGTAGAAATTATAAGTAAAGGAGAACAAGTAACAAATGCTTATAAGCCTAATTATTTTAAAACGATTATAGTAGAACAATACAATGTTTTTAAAATCGACTTTCAAGAAACTATAGAATTTTATTTCTCCAAATACGATAACGACTACCAAATTAAAAAATACCTAACCAGTTTTGCAACGTTTGAAGAAATAGAAGGATTAGAAGCAAAATTAGTAACAAATAGGGTACATACAGAATACCGCAAAACCCTAGAGAAAAGTATTTACGATGAAACCTATTTTACAAATACAGTTATTAAAAATAAAGGGCGACTAAAACAGATTCAAGAAATTACAGATTTCCACCACAGGCGTTTTAAACTTGATACGCTATCTTCACTAGAGTACTTTAAATTTTTAAAACTACCTCTTAAATTAAAACTTAAAAAGAAGAATGCGATTATAGATGTCGCTAAAGTATTACTATTATTAAAAACATTTTCAACGTTTTTTATGCATGAGGATGCCATACCTTTTGGGGATAAATATATACAACGGACTATTCCAAAAGAATTTAAAAATTTGTTTGACGAAGATATTATGGTTTGCTACACAGAAGCGGAGCTCATAGAGAAAACCAAAACCTATTTTAAATGGACAGAAGAAGACACTAAAAATATACTAGAGTTTTTAACCACAGACTTAAATAGTAAAACAAGGTTTAGTATTAATATCGCAACAGCACCTTTAATAAAAGTAGGAAATCAATACTTCTGGCTCTCTAATATTATGAGAGATAGGCGTTGGGAAATTGCCCTGCACAAAAAAATAGTAGCAGAGAAATTAATAAACCATAATAAAATAGCAGACGAGTCGGAGCAGTATCTCTCTGAAATGTTTAAAAAGGCAAACTTTGGGGCAGTTAATAGTTATAAATACAGTGAAGGTAATAAAAGAGGAGAAATAGATGTGTTAGCCTGTAAAGACAATGTGTTATTTATTTGCGAACTTAAATCGACCTATTTGGAAGAAGATATTATGAAATCTTCAAAATACGAAGTCCAAAGGTTTAATGAAAAAGCTTCAGACCAATTAGATAAGGCTAAACACTACGTAAATAATAATTTCGAGGAAATTAAACAAATTAAAGACCTAGGTATAGACTGTAAAAAAGAAAACCTGAAAATTGAAACTATAATCATTTCAAATATATACCAAGCAGATCACCTAATATTCAATAATAGACATTTAAAAATTAGCGTTTTCGAGTTATTAATTATTTTAAAAAACGATTTGTATAATATGCTAGTGTCTAAAATGGGAAAGGCATTATTTGATTTTGATTTTGAACTTCCAATAGATAGTATGTTGAAAATGCACAATACAAATAATGCAAAATTTAAAAAAAATAATAATGAAATAACAGAAGCTAATTGTAACTTATGGGCAGATAGCAGCAATTGTACACCAAATGATATAATAGCTGCCATTAAAGAAAATAAAGTATGGCAACACCAAGAAACCAACCAACATTTTGGTACAGAAGATATTTATTTGTCTAAATATGACGAAAATTACAAATACTTAGGTTAATATATTCAGCTTGAGTTCGACATAAAAACTTAATCCAAAAGCATTATGTCGAACTTAGCTTGAAATAGTTTTCTAACTAATAAAACACAGAATATATTCTGTACTCATACCATTAACAAAGTAACGAGCAAATAACGTAATATGCTATAAACACCATCGCTACTATGATTAAAACCACTAAAATAAAAGAACCAGCCTTTTTTAAGTCGGCAAGAGCCAAAGTCCTTAAAAATAGAATAGCACGGCATTTCTCTAAGCCTTTGGGAGCACGTAGCCAAACAAAATTCCCTGTAGAAGACATAGAAGCAGAATTAGCAGATGTAGAGCGGGAGTTATTAGAAAAAACCAATCATAAATGTGCCTATTGCGAATCGCCTTTAACCCTTAAAGGAAGAACCATAGATCATTATAGGCCAAATTATTCGGCAGCAGACACAACTGGTTTAATTTCGCAAGAACATTACTGGTGGTTAGCAGTGATATGGAATAACCTTTTTCCAGTCTGCATAGATTGTAAACTAAGTAAAAGCAATTATTTCCCTGTATTAAAAAACAGAACATCGGTACGATATTATGGCAAAGAAGCCTTGTATAATGTGGAATCGCCAGTATTTATAGATCCAGAATACGAAAACCCAGAACACTATTTTTATTATGATGAAGCTGGTAGAATATACTCTAAAACCAAACGAGGTAAAATAACAATTGATATTTTAGACTTAAACAGGGTAAAGCTAGTAGACTCTAGAAAAAAGGCCTTAAAGGACAGAGACCAATATATATATTCAGAAGTAAAAGAAACATTAGAATCTTCAAAATTTAATAAAAAAGAAGAGTATAAAATAGATGTTAAATTAGAAGGAGCAGAGCAACTGTTTTTTAATAATACTATTCCATATTCAGGCATTTTAAGATATTTTGTAAGACAATATTTTTTGGAGCCCAATAGAAGCCTAGAGCTTAATAATGCACCATCGAAACTAAAAAAAGCCTTCAAAATTAATCTAAAAGAAGATGATGAAGCAACAATGAATGATCAATTTAGTAATTGGCCAACTAAGTTTGAAATAGATTCCATAGGTATAACAAACTATAAATCTATAGATAGCCTTAATATTAATTTTAATAGAACAGCAAAAAGAAATGCAGGTTGGGCAATTTTAATAGGCGAAAATGGAGTAGGTAAAAGCTCTGCATTATCGGCAACTTTAAAAGCATTAATAGGTAGAGATTATTATGGATTAACCTTTAAAAAAGAAGAAGTTAAAAGACATCAAAACGAAGATGCAGCGGTAAACCTTATGTTTAATAGCGCTACCAATAAACATGTTGTAAGCATAGGTAACAAAATAACATATAGCTTACCTAAAAGCTACTTTATAGATAACTCTATTATAGCCTTTGGGCCATTTAAACATGCTAATAAAAAACTATTTGGTAAAAACAGATTTAAAGGCGGCTGCTTTGTCGATAACTTTTTTAATCCCGCCATACCATTACACAATGCCTTAAACTTTATTCTTCAATTATCAGAAAACCAATTTAACTATGTTTCTATAGCCATATTAGATTTGCTAATGCTGGAGAACAAAGCCATAATAAATCGAGATTTAGAAAACCATACCGTATGGTATACTTATAACGACACAGGAATACAACACTATTTTAATGAGTTAAGCGATGGTTACCAATCTGTTATAACACTAGGTTGTAATATTATTGAAGGCCTATTACGAAATAACGAAAGTATAGAATACGCAACAGGCTTTGTAGTAATAGACGAAATAGGCGCAAACCTACACCCACGTTGGAAAATGCAAATAGTAAAACGCCTACGCAGAACATTCCCTAACGTACAGTTTTTAGTAACCACACACGATCCTTTATGCTTAAAAGGCATAGAAGCTAACGAAACCTATGTGTTGAAATCTAATAATGGAGCGCTAGAAGTATTAAACGATTTACCAAACCCTTCAGAATTTAGAGCCGACCAATTATTAACTTCAGAATTTTTTGGTCTGTACAGTACAGTAGACCCAGAAATGGAAACCGCTTTTAAAGCCTATTACGAATTATTATACAAACCAGAAGCCAGTAGAACAAAACAAGAGAACAAACGCTTAAAAGAACTTAAAGAAGAATTAAAAGCAAAAAACCATTTAGGCGATAGCCTACGTGAAGAATTACTATATGTTGCTATAGATACCATATTAGCAAAACATAAAGAAGCTGCACAACCTTTTTCTAGATTAGAAGTTGAAAAAGATGTAAAAGCAAAAGCTATTGAGTTAATTGACGAATTTTTAGAAGATTTAGAAGAATGATTCACGTTAATAGACATACAATAGCAAAGCCAGAAGTGTTAACCAATAAAGCGAAAGCAGAACACGATAAAGCGCATAAACATTATATAACAGATGGAGAAACCAAAGCGTTCGACCATAAGTTGTTTAAAAACCTAGAAGTAAAAACAGCCATAGAAACCCTTTTTAATGGTAAATGTGCCTATTGCGAATCTAGAGTAGATAAAACAAGCCCTGTAGATAAAGAACATTTTCGCCCAAAAACGTCGGTAAAAAATAAAGACACAGGAGATGTTATAAGAGGCTATTATTGGTTGGCAGCAGATTGGGATAATTTACTATTGGCCTGTGCACACTGTAACCGTACAGGAACACATAAAGATGTGGAAGGCGAAGAATTTGTATCTGGTAAATTAGATTACTTCCCGTTGGCAGACGAAAGTAAAAGAGCTACAGCAAAGGGCAGTAACTTAAAAGCAGAAGAAAAGGTAAGATTGATAATAAACCCTTGCGAAGATAAACCCGAAAGTATTATAGCGTATAACGAAGATGGTGAGATATTTCCGAAACTTGAGATAACAAAACACCAAGAGCATAAAGTAAAAACCTCTGTAGAAATTTTTGGATTACAAAGAAGTCAGCTACACAAGGATAGAAAAGAAAAATGGCAATTAATACAAAGCCAGATTATAAGAATTAAAGAAAATTACGAAGACTATTTAGAAACTTCAAAACCTAAATATTTAGAGCGTTTAAAACGAGAATTTAAAGAGCTAAAACGCTATAAAAATAAAGAACAAGAACACTTAGGTGTCGCTCGTTTTGTAATTAGACAAGAAATGGAAGCTTTAAAAGCGATATTAATTAAACTAAAAACCTATGATAGCTAGTTGTGCGATAGGTTAATACACCTAAGATTTCTTACTATAATGTTAGTTTGGATATCTATGAATGACGAATGCCTAATTAAAAGAAACTCTAAATAGAAGTTAACAAACAAAGTTCCTTCCTTTAAAAAAAGGAAGGTGGTTTTTTCAAAATGAAAACATCGGATGGTTTTACAAAAAATAGCGAAGCTCATTTTAATGAAAACAAACGCTTTATAAGTAGAATCTAGCATATTGATTGGTTTTTATCTACGATTCTTATATTGAACTCAGTCCAGCAACAGTTAAAAAAAACACCAAAAAACCGCATTACCCCCTCCAACAAGTACTTCTAAGCATTAAATTAATACTTACTAGCCCGCTTTTAATTAATATTAGTCCATAAAAGCACTCTTATAAGTATTAATTTAAGGGCCGTTACCCTTAAAAAGAAGGTTAACAGCCCTTTTACAACCCCTTCGACCTCATGTAAGGTGGCTTTTAAGTACTTCGTTAACGTCTATAAGAACTTTAAGCACGCTTATAACAAGTAAAAGAACAGTCGAGCTCTATTGTTTTAATGCTTATAAACGTATAAGCAAAGGTAAAAAGGAGTCTTTTAAAGGGGAGAAACCCTAGATTTAGGGCTAAAAGGGTGTGTAATAACACTTATAGGTAGTCTAGTAACACATATAAATGATAAGATTTAAGAGGCAACACTATTGTTAGAAATAAGAAACATTTAAAACTAATTACTATATCTTAGCAAATATTCAAACCAGATTAAAAGATTAAAAAATAGTAGAGTGTGCTGTTTCTTTGTAATCTAGTCTATAACTAACATCCACATTATGAAAAAAACCATCCTTTTAGCAATGGTGCTACTTAGTAATGCCATTTGTTTTTCGCAATCATTTAATTACCAGGCCGTTGTTCGCGATGCCTCTAATAACCCCATAGCAAACCAAGCCATAGGTGTACAATTAAAAATCCTAGACGGTAGTGCAACAGGGAGTACATTATATACCGAAACCCATACAGTAACCTCAAATATAAACGGCGTTATTGCTATAAGCGTAGGAGAAGGGACTACAATGGATGTGTTTTCTACCATAAATTGGAGTACACAAAACCAATGGTTAGACCTTTCTGTAGATATTACAGGTGGTACAACGTATAGCCCTTTAGGCACAACAAAATTAGTACAAGTACCCTATGCATTACATGCTACAGAAGCTGGTAATCTTACAACACCTTATACAGCAGGTTCTGGTATAGAATTAACTAACAATGTAATAAGTGCAACTGCCCAAGGGTGGTTACGTACCAATGGAACATTACCAACTACTATAGAGCAGGAGATTTATAGAACAGGTAATATAGGTATTGGCGCCTCTGCATCTAACCCAAGTTTTCCGTTAGATGTTCGTGGTACAGGAGGTGAGCGTTTAAGAGCATACAGTGAAGATAGCTTTTTTGCAGGGGTTATTGCAAAAAACAATACTCGCGAATTCTTTATGGGCGTTCAAGCCACTTTTGAAACTAATAATACCACTTCTGGGTTTCATATTTACGATAATACTGTAGGTGCTCAGCGTATGGTGATTGATGAAGATGGTAATGTAGGTGTTAATGAAGCCAATCCAGACGATAAATTACATATTACTACAGGCGAAAACGGTACACGCGTTAGACTTGAAAACTCGAGTAATGGTTGGGCAGGAATGGTTGCTAAAAATACGCAAAGAGAACTATTTATAGGTATTCAAGGTGCTTTTGATGCGAACCCAGGAGAATTTCATATATACGATAATACTGCAGGAGCAAGACGTATGGTTATAGATGCAAATGGAGAAGTGGGAATTGGTAGAGATAATCCTTCGGTAAGATTAGATGTCAATGGTTCTGTTAATTGTACAGGAGGAACGTGTAGTTCAGATATGCGTTGGAAACGAAATATTACCACTCTAGATAATACACTCGATAATATTTTAAAATTGCGAGGCGTTAGCTATTATTGGAGAACTCAAGAATTCCCAGATCGCGATTTTGAAAACGATAAACAAATTGGAGTCATCGCTCAAGAAGTAGAAAAAATCTATCCAGAATTAATCCATACCGATAATGATGGCTATAAATCTATGGATTATATGTCTTTATCGGCTGTATTACTAGAAGCAACAAAGCAACAACAATTATTAATAGAGCAACAACAAAAAGAGCTTGAACTATTAAAACAAAAACTAGATAAGGTAGATGCATTAGAAGCTAAATTGGATAAGATATTGAGTGAGTAAAGCTAAAGAAGTAAAATAAAATAGGGTAGACTAGTATTTTACTGTCTTTACAATAGACTTCGTATAAAACTTTACAATCTTATCCAAAAATTCCATAATTTTTATAAAGATTAATAGCGCAGATTTAAAGGTTTAGAAGTTTAGATTAAAATACTAACGGGGGAGTCCGTTAGTGCATGTCTCGAAACTCTCAAGTACAAGCTTGAGAGTTTTTTTTAGCAATACATTTAAGACAGTAGATTTTGTTTAACCAAATCTAAATTCAAGCCACTAAAGTAATCGTTAATTGGCGTCATCCCATCTATAGCTAAAGTAATAAGCTCTGTTGTTACTTCACCTTCGCTAAGTAAATAGTCCTCTATAATACTAGCCTTATTTAGACCTAGAATTAAAAGCAAAGCGGCAATAACAATACCTGTTCTATCTTTTCCAGATAAGCAATGTATTAAAGCTGGATAGGGGAGTTCTGGGCTTTCAAACGTTTTTATAATAGCGTTTAACCAACGTTTTACTTCATTTTGCGAAGTGTCGTATTTTTCAATGGTATTAGCCATGGAAAAATGAAGGTAGTTTACTTTGAAATCTTCAAAATCGGCACGTTTTCTTAAATTAATAATGGTATTGCAGTGGGCAATTTCCGAAGTTGCTTTTATATAATCTATGCTACCGCCACGATACAGTTTACCTTCAGGAAGAACAGGTTTATCTAGAATGAGATTAATATAGGCTCCAACATCTCTAAAATTAACACAACCGGCTGTATAATCTAATCCCATTAATTAATTGTTTTAAGATTATAAATCTAGCACATTTAATTCAGAATTAAAGTGTAAGCAATTGTATTAATAACTAATAGTGGTATTAATAAATGCTATTAAATGCTAAGGTTATCGATGTATAAAGAAGAGTTAGTAGCCTTTTAAAATCCTAATAATTAAATAAATAGAGTATGGTTTTACCTTACTTTTTGTATGGCTTTTTATAAGCTAGTTTTTCGTTTTAAAAATAACTTTGAGTGAAAGCTAAAATAACAGCTTTTTTAAACTATACTTTTTTTGAAAGATTCACTAATACATTTAGTACAAAGGTTACTTAAAACAAATGCAATTTATTTTGATAAAGACGAGTTGGAATTTCAAATACAAAGTCATCCATCTTACCCAAGTTTACATGCTGTAACAGGAGTATTAAGTCATTTTAATATAGAAAATGTAGCAGTACAAGTTCCTCTAGATTTAGAAACGTTACAACAATTACCAGATTGTTTTATAGCACAATTAAACAAAGAAAACAGTAAGCACTTAGTTGTAGTAGAACGTAAACAATTAAAATACGAAGTATACAGTACAGAGCACAAAAAAGAAATACTAACTAGTAAGACATTTCTAGAACAGTTTACAGGTATTGTTGTTGCTGTAGAAAAACCAGAAGGCAATAAAATTAAAAGAAGCACATCTAAAATAGGAGAATATATTGGTATAGGTTTGCTCGTTGTTTTAGCTGCATTTTTAATGTTTAATGCAACAGTTTCGCTCTATAATATGGTTTATTTACTATTATCCATATTAGGTGTTATTATTAGTATTGCCATTGTAAAACAAGAATTAGGTATTAAAACCACCATTGGCGATGCGTTTTGCTCGGGAGCAGATACCAAAAAAGACTGTAACGCTGTATTAAGTTCTAAAGGCGCAGAAATTATAAAAGGCTATAAATTAAGCGATTTTGGAGTGGTTTACTTCTCTATATTAACAGTTGTTACTTTTATTCAAATAACAAATCCAACACTCTCTTTTTTAGCCTCATTATTAGTAATACCAGTAACACTATATTCTCTTTACTACCAATCTGTAATTTTAAAAACATGGTGTTTATTGTGCTTAAGTAGCGTAGGCGTATTATGGTTACAAGCCTTAATACCACTAATAGCAAAAAAAAATCTTACAGCGTTTACAACCAATGAAGCTGTTGTTTTTGGTATAATAGTTATAACACTAACTATAGCGTGGTTTTACATAAAACCATTGATTACAGAAGTTACCAACCTACGAAAAGATAAAATAGAAGCAGTTAAGTTTAAACGAAATTTTGAACTGTTTAAAACCATGCTAAATAAAACCCCAGAATTACATACCAAAATAATAGAAAGTCAAGAAATTATTCTGGGAAATCAAGATTCCCCATTAGAAATTATTGTAGTAACCAGCCCGTTTTGCGGACATTGTAGACCTGTACACAAGCAAATACATGAAATCTTACAAAAATTCAAGGCGCATGTAAATGTTAAAATAAGATTTAATGTAGGCGTACAAGACGAAAATAGTGCCGCAGTTAACATTGTTACCAGACTTATAGAACTATATAAAGAAGAAGGCGAGCATAAATGCCTATTGGCAATGACCGACATTTACGAGAACGGGAACCATAAACAATGGTTAAACACATGGGGGGCATGCACAAATAAAACAGAAGCCCTTACAGAATTAAAAAAAGAATATAATTGGTGTAAAAACAATAATATACACTTTACTCCAGAGATTTTAATTAACGGAAGAGCATTTCCAAAATCATATAATAAAGGAGACCTCATACTATTTATAGAAGAGTTAGAAGAGTATAGTTATGATAATCTTAATAGGGCAGATGCTGCAGTAGCAATGCAAACAGTGTAAAAATAAGCAAAGCCCAAAAAGGGCTTTGCATTTAAACATATTCTCTCGCAAAGAATAGACACAAATAGTGAGTGTCTTAAAATGTTCACTGCTAAAATAACATTAATTAATAAATAATGAAAAAACACATTTTAAACTTAGGCGAAGTTTTAAGTAAAACAGCGCAAAAAGAGATTAATGGAGGCGGTGTACCTGGAGGCTGTAGACGAACCAATGGAAACACAGGACAAAGCTGTAACAGTCATTCCGATTGTAAAGTAGCTAGCGCTGTTTGCCATCAAGGTTGTTGTAATACTTGGGTATAATTAATATTAAAACACAATTATGAAAACACAAATTTTAAATTTAGGAACAGTTTTAAATAAAGCTGCACAGAAAGATATTAATGGAGGAGTTCCTCATCAAGGTCCAAATTGCCGTTGTTTTTGCCATATTGGTGCAATGGTACAAGCCTCTAACTGCTTAACATTATGCCCAGATGGAGCTATTCCGGGTGTTTATGAAGGTACGCCGTCGTCATGTTTTGCAAATGCAAACTATGGCCCAAACTAGCTGTTTTTAGAACGGCCAGTTATAACCATATTAACATTTGTAAATGAGACTGTCTTAAAAGTAGTATACATCGTTTTTAATAATAATGAGAAACCAAAAGGGATTCGATTTTAACGAAAACGTAACTTTTAAGACAGCCTCATACTTTAAAATACGATTCCTTTTTCTTTGAAAAAATTTCCAACATATAAGCAAACTGAAGCTAAAGACTGTGGGCCTACTTGCATTAAAATTATAGCAAAACATTATGGTAAAACCATAAATACACAGCAATTACGAAGTTTAAGTGAAACAACACGAGAAGGCAGCAGTTTACTGGGGTTAAGCGAAGCGGTAGAATCTGTAGGGTTTCGCTCTTTAGGCTTAAAGTTAGCTTATAAAAAACTACTAGAAGCACCATTACCTTGCATTGTACATTGGAATAAAAACCATTATGTAGTACTCTATAAAATAAAGAAAGATACCGTTTACATCTCCGATCCCGCTCATGGATTAATCACGTACACCAAAGCTGAGTTTATAAAACGTTGGATTGGGAACAATGCAGACGACACTACAGAAGAAGGCATTGCATTATTAATAGAACCAACACCCAAGTTTTATCAATCTACATTCGATGAGGAAGATACCTTTGGCTTTTCATTTATATTTAAATACCTTTTTAAATACAAACGATTTATAATACAGTTAATCATTGGTTTATTAGCAGGGAGTGTATTGCAATTAATCCTTCCGTTTTTAACCCAAAGTGTTGTAGATGTTGGGATTAAAAACCAAGACATCAATTTTATTTACCTCATTTTATTTGCACAATTATTTCTGTTTATAGGAAAAGCCTCGTTAGAAATTATACGAAGTTGGATTTTATTACACCTTAGTACCCGAATAAATATTTCGTTAATCTCCGATTTTTTTATCAAGCTCATGAAATTACCCATTTCGTATTTTGATGTTAGAATGACGGGCGATTTACTACAACGCATAAACGATCATAAACGTATAGAAAGAATACTAACCACATCCTCTTTAACCGTACTTTTTTCTTTCTTTAACCTTATTATATTCAGCCTAGTCTTAGGCTACTATAGTCTTCAAATTTTTGGCATTTTCGTATTAGGAAGCGTATTGTATTTTGGTTGGGTATTATTCTTCTTTAAAAAACGAAAAGCTCTAGATTATAAGCGGTTTTCAGAAGTTAGTCAAGAGCAAAGTAAAGTGATTGAGTTAATAAATGGTATGCAAGAAATTAAATTGCATAATGCCGAAAGACGTATGCGATGGAATTGGGAATACGTACAAGCACGCCTATTTAAAGTCGCTACCAAAAGTTTAGCCCTAGAACAAACCCAAAGTGTAGGCTCTAGTTTTATAAACGAGCTTAAAAACATGTTTATTACCATATTATCTGCCAAATTGGTAATAGATGGTGAGATAACCTTGGGGATGATGATGGCTATTAGTTACATCGTAGGACAGTTAAACGGCCCCATTACACAACTTATTAACTTTATGAGAGATGTGCAAGATGCACAAATTTCTATAGATAGATTAGGGGAGATTCATAGTATGGAAGATGAAGAAAGGCCAGAAGATGAAAAAGTAACCATAATTCCTGAAAACGCTGCTATTACATTAAAAAATATTTCCTTTAGGTATACAGGCGGATTAGAGCCTGTATTAAAAGAATTAACATTAGAAATCCCCGCTAATAAAACAACAGCAATTGTAGGGGTTAGTGGAAGCGGGAAAACTACTCTAATGAAGCTTTTACTTGGGTTTTACCATGTAAATAGTGGTGATATTACCGTTGGCAATTTTAACCTTAAAAATATATCGCAAAAAGAATGGAGGAGACACTGTGGTGTAGTGATGCAAGAAGGGTATATTTTTAATAATACCATAGCCAAAAACATAGCAGTAGGCGAAGATTATGTAGACACAGAAAAATTAGCGCATGCTATTAATGTGGCTAATATATCCGATTATATAGACGGTTTACCACTAGGAGTTAACACCAAAATAGGAACTGAAGGTTCTGGTTTAAGTACAGGGCAAAAGCAACGGTTATTAATAGCCAGATCGGTATACAAAAACCCAAGATTTTTATTTTTCGATGAAGCTACCTCTGCGTTAGACGCTAATAATGAGAAAGTAATTATGGGAAAACTAAATACGTTTTTTGCAAATAAAACAGCCATAGTAATAGCACACAGACTAAGTACCGTAAAAAATGCACACCAAATTGTGGTTTTAGACAAAGGAAAAATTATAGAAAAAGGAACCCATGAAGAATTGATACAACTAAATGGAAGTTATTACCATTTAGTGAAAAATCAATTAAATCTTGGGAAATAAAATATTCTCTCGCAAAGAATAGACACAAACCTTGAGTGTCTTTAAATGATCAAGGATTTAATTCAATTTTTTAAATTATTTAAAGTATGAAAAAATCAATTTTAGACTTAGGTAGAGCACTAAACAAATTGGAACAAAAATCAATAATTGGAGGTGACAATTGTAATTATTACGCAAGGATTGGTCTTTGTTTTTCTTATGATGATCCTTATTGTATTCCTTGTAACCAAATTGACAACTATCCTGGTGCAAGTGCTTGTTACAATATAGATAATGGTTGTTTTTAATAAAACTTGCAACCAAATAACAATATTCTCTCGCGAAGAATAGACACAAACCTTGAGTGTCTTTAAATGATCAAGGGATATTAAACATTTAATTTCTTTATTATGAAAAAACAAATTTTAAACCTAGGGAAGGCTTTAAACAGAGCAGAACAATCCGAAATTAACGGCGGTTACATTTATACCTGTCAACAATATTGTAGTGCGTCGTCAGCGATGCAACAAACTCAAAGAGATTGTTATGGCGCATGGCTTTTTGATGACTGTCCATGTTAACCTTTAAAATATATTTATTATGAAAAAACAAATTTTAAACCTAGGAAAAGCTTTAAATAAAGCTGAACAATCCGAAATTAATGGCGGTTACATTTATACCTGCCAACAATATTGTAGTGCGTCGCCAGCGATGCAACAAATGCAAGTAGATCGTTACGGAACAATGCCTTTTGAAGACTGTCCTTGTTACCTTCCATGTTAATCTTAAAAAATCAATTTATTATGAAAAAACAAATTTTGAATCTAGGAAAAGCTTTAAATAAAGCTGAACAAAAAGAAGTTAATGGAGGCGGTAGAAAACCAGAATTATGCGAAGTCGTGAACGGACAAGTATATGTGTGCTACTTTCCTACCAGATGTAGTTTAAATTCTGACGGAACTTACAGTTGTGTCTAATACATGTTAAAACAAGAGCCAAAGCAGCAATGCTTTGGCTCTAAATATTATAATACTTACTTAATGCCACAAGACAATAGAGACATACAAGTACGAAGCGAAGAAGTACAAGAAATATTAAGTCATATACCCAATTGGATGATTCGTTGGGGCAATACTTTATTCTTTCTATTAATACTAATGCTTCTCTTTATATCATGGTTTGTAAAATACCCCGATGTAATAACAACAGAAGTTATGGTAACAACGGCGTTTCCACCAGAAAAAATTTATGCAAAATCAAGTGGGCCATTCGAAGTTTTTTTAGCTAATGAAGAAGATACTGTTTCAAAAAATCAAGTCTTAGCAGTTATAGAAAATAGTGCATCTTATAAAGACGTTCTGTTATTAAAAAGCATTGTAGATACTATAAACTACGAGCATAATTTTGCCTTTCCTATAGATAAAATCCCACCATTGGTATTAGGCGATATCACTACTAGCTATTCTCAATTCGAAAATGATTACACAGAATATATTTTAAACAACGAGTTAACACCTTACAAACCCGAAAATTTCGCCAATAGAATGTCGGTTATAGAGGCTAAGGGTAGGCTACAAATACTATTATCACAGAAAAATTTAAACCTAAAGGAATTAGAATATAAAAAAAACGATTTAGAGCGCAGCAGAAGCATGTTCGATAAAGGTGTTATTGCGGCTAAAGACAAAGAGCAAAAAGAATTAGAATTCCTGCAAGCAGAACGCGCATACCAAACATTAGAATCCTCTATATCTCAAATGCGAGAATTAATAGGAAGCTCTAAACAAAACATAGAAAGCACATCTATTAAAAAAATACAAAATGACACACGATTACAGAAAAAAGCCATTCAGGCCTTTTTGTATTTAAAAAAAGCGATTAAAGATTGGGAAAAACTATATGCATTAAAAGCCTCTATAGAAGGTAAAGTATCGTTTCTGTCTTATTGGAGTGAAAACCAAACCGTACAATCTGGAAACTTAATTTTTACAGTAATACCAGAAAAAAACACCTCATTTATTGGGAAAATAAAAGCCCCAGCAGCAAATTCTGGAAAGATTAAAAAAGCACAAAATGTACAAATTAAACTACTAAATTACCCATCAGATGAATTTGGAGAACTTAACGGAACAATAAAATCGATTTCTTTAATCCCAGATGAAGAAGGACGCTATTTAATAGATGTCGATTTACACCAAGACTTAATTACTAGTTATAATAAAAAAATTGAATTCCGTCAGGAAATGAAAGGCACCGCAGATATTATTACTGAAGACTTACGATTAATAGAACGCTTTTTCTATCAGCTTAAAAATATAGTGAAATAAGTTGTGCTTAGAGGTAAAGTGTTGGTTTTGTTTTATGTACTGCGTCAGTTCGAGTGATTCCGATAGCTATCGGAATTATATCGAGAACAGGTTTAATAGGATAGAATAGTATCCAACCTAAAACACTAAGCTAAAAACAGTGCCTTCGCCTTCTTTACTATTCACTAGAATTTTACCCTTATGTAATAGCATAATTTGCTTACACAAACTTAAACCAATACCACTTCCTGTAGATTTACTAGTAAAAAACGGAATAAAAATACTTTCCATAATATCCTGTGGTATTCCAGAACCATTATCGTAAACTTTTATAACAACCGCTCTGTTAGGTGTTAACTCGGCAATGACTTTAATTTCGGGATGCTCTTGGTTTTTACAAGCATCTACCGCATTTAGAATAAGGTTAATTAACACCTGTTCTATTAAATAGCTATCGATATCTAATTCTAGCTTAGGTGTTTTTAATTTAAAATCTATGGCTATATTTTTAACATCTAGAGACGGTTGCATTAATAACTGTATGGTTTCAAAAAGTTCAGAAACCTTTTTCTTCTCTAAATTTAAGTGTGTTACTTTACTTAAACTACGGTAGGTTTTTGCAAACTTTAATAAACCTTCGCTTCGGTTTTTAATGGTTTTTATACCAGAATTTAAATCCTCTAATTCAATAGGATGTGCTTCTGGTATGTCTAAAGCTAATTGAATATGTGTTTGAAGGGTTTCTGCTAAAGAGGAGATAGGTGCGATGGAATTCATAATCTCATGCGTCATAACACTTAATAGCTTTTTCCATGCTTCCGATTCGTTTTTATTCAGCGTATCATCAATATTTTGAAGGACGATTAATTTAAACGCATCGTCCTTCACCTGAAACACCGTATCTGAAATTAATACCTTTATTTTTTCATTTTCTACAGCTATTGCAATAGAATTAGGTTCTCTATGATAGGTTTCAAAAATGGATTCATATAAATTTGGTTTTCTACTTTCTATAAAACGAATGTTTTTAAAAGAAGGCATGCTTAAGGTTTCTCTAAACGAATCGTTAGACCAAAGTACATCGCCAGTTTCTAAGTTATAAGCAATAATACCAATATCTACCATTTCTAGTATTTTTTGCAGATAGACGTATTGTGCCTCGTTTTTAGAGTTCATTTCCTTTATAGTACGGTTAACTTCATTAAAGCCCTGGTATAAAAACCGAATGTCTTTAGGGCCAAGATCTTCTGGAAACCATCGTGAAAAATCTCGGTATTTTACAGCTTCAAAAAAATCGTCCATAACCACAAAACGACGCTTTATAAAGGCGTAAGTAGTGTAGCCAAAGTAAAGTGTTGCACAGCTTAATAATACTATTACTGTAGTGTTCTCTTTGTAAATAAAGTAGGCGATGGCTAATAGTAAACTTACTAAAAGGATAAGGCGTAAAAAGAGTCTAAAAATATAACCTTTATAATTCATATTTCTCTAATCTTCTATATAAAGCTGCTCTTGTAATACCTAATTCCTTAGCAGATTTAGAGACATTGCCTTTATTTTTTTCTAGTACGGTAAGGATGGCATTTTTTTCAATATCATCCAAATTCATGGTTTTATTTACGGGTTTGCTGGTAGAACGTTCTATAGAAGAGAATACTAAATCCTCGGCTTTTAGTTGGTTGCCATCCGTCATAATAACCGCGCGTTCTAAAACGTATTGTAACTCGCGAACATTACCAGGGAAATCGTGCTTTTTTAATTTAGAAATAAAGCCAGATTCTAACGTAAACGGACTTTTATTATACTTGTCTGCATACACATTTATAAAGTGTTTAGAGAGTAGCGTTACATCTGTACCACGATCTCTAAGTGGCGGGACTATAATATCTAGCGTGTTGATTCTATAAATTAAATCTTTTCTAAATTTAGATTCATCGGCTAACATCTCTGGAGCAATATTTGTGGCGCAAATTAATCTAATATCTATTGGTATAGACTCGTTAGAGCCTAAAGGTGTTACCATACGGTTTTGCAATACAGTAAGCAATCGTACTTGTTGACCTAGCCCGATATTACCAATTTCGTCTAAAAATAGCGTACCACCATTAGCGGCTTCAAAACGTCCTTTTCGGTCTTCTTTAGCATCGGTAAACGCTCCTTTTTTATAACCAAACAATTCGCTTTCAAAAAGATTAGACGTTAATGCTCCAACATCTACTTTAATAAACGGTTTGTCTTTTCTGTTAGAATTATCGTGTAGTGCTTTGGCAATTAAATCTTTACCAGTACCATTTTCGCCAAGTATTAAAACATTAGCATCGGTAGGTGCTACTTTTTTAATTTTTACAAACACATCTTTTATAGCATCGCTTTCTCCTAGAATAGTACTACTATTGGCTTGTAAGAAGGTGCCTTGTGTTTTTGTTTTAGAAGTTTTATCTTTTAGTAGCGTACTTATGGTATTTATTATTTTATCGTTTTTCCAAGGCTTTACTAAAAAGTCTGAAGCGCCTTCTTTTAACGCACGAATAGCCAAATCGATATCGGCATAAGCCGTAATTAAAATAACTGCGGTTTCGGGTTTCTGTTTCTTTATTTTATTAAGCCAAAAAATACCTTCATTCCCCGTATTTACCAAACCATTAAAATTCATGTCTAGAATAATAATATCGAAGGCCTTTTTTTCTATTTGAGCCCCAATATTACTTGGGTTTTTCTCAATAACGACTTCTTTTACCAATGGTTTAAGGAGTAAACGTAAGGCGGTTAAAACGTCTAGATCGTCGTCTATAACTAATATTGAAGCTTCTTTTAATACCATATACTACAATATTACAATATTATATTCAGCTAAGAAACATTAGAAAAAAGAAAATTTGTGAGATTGTGTAAGTGTCCGATTTTGAACAGAAAATGTATCGAAATCGAACACTTTTGCTTTTATTAAAAAGGTAAGTATTTTGTTTTTAGTGTGTTACATTTTGGCATGATGTTATTGTATTTTTTTATTAAAATAAAAAATATATCATGAAACAAATTAGTATAATAATAATCTTATTGATATCAATTTCTGGGTTTTCACAAGATTGTACTTGTGAAGACAATTTTAATTGGTTAAAAAAAACATTTGAAGAAAACGATGCAGGATTTGCCAGTGCAATAAAGATTAAAGGCAAAATTGCCTACAAAATTCATAATGATGATTATACAGAAAAAATTAAGCATATTACAGATGCCAACACTTGTTTAAACACAATGTATCAATGGCTTACTTTTTTTCGTACTGGGCATATAGGGTTGACCAGAATAAATAATGATAGTAACACTACTACTACTATACCATTAACAGACGCAGAGATTATAGAGAAATATAAAAACTCAGAGCGTTTAGAAGTAAATTTAATAGCGTTTAAGAAGTATCTAGATACGAAATCCAAAATTGGTTACGAAGGAATCTGGAAATTTGGAGATTATACCATAGGCATTAAAAAAGTAAAAACAACCTATGTGGGTTTTATTATAGAAGCTGATGGTTTATATTGGACGAAAGGGCAAATTAAATTTAAAATTAATGCAGATAATACTACAGAATATTATATGCAAAACCATTCTATAAATGAATTTACAGCTCCCAGATTAAGAGGTAATAACTATTTGGAAATAGGTTCGGGATTTGCTAGATTAGAACGCACATACCCAAAACTAGAAAAAGACGTAGCTATAGAAGCCTATTTTAAGCAGATAGATGCCAAAATGCCTTATTTTGAAATTAAGGATAGTACTACTACTTATTTAAGAGTACCGTCTTTTCATAGGTCCCATAAACAAGCCATAGATAGTATTATTGTTGCAAATGAAGCAGCCATTAAAAGCACTCCTAATTTTATTATTGATATTAGAAATAATGGTGGTGGAAATGACTCTAGTTACAATGAGTTGTTACCATTTATATATACGAATCCTATACGTGAAGTAGGTGTAGGATTTTATTCCACAAAATTAAATAATAAAACACTTTATGACTTTTTAATTAGCCCAGAAGCAAACCCTACAGAGGATTCAAAAAAATGGGCTAAAGAAGCCTATGATAAGTTATCTAACAATCTTGGGGAATACGTAAATATTATTGGTGAGGAAGTACGTGTAGTTACTTATGATACCATTTATAAGTATCCAAAAAATGTAGCTATTATAATTAATAATAACAATGGTAGTACAGCCGAACAATTTTTATTAGCCGCAAAACAAAGTAAAAAAGTAAAGCTGTATGGAACGACTACAATGGGAGCATTGGATATTTCTAACCTAATAGCTGTGACCTCACCTTGTAAAGATTATGAGTTTGAATACTGTATTTCTAGAAGCTTAAGAGTACCCGAAATGGCAATAGATGAAAAAGGAATACAACCAGATTTCTATATAGATAAAACGATACCTAAGCACCAATGGTTACCTTTTATAATTAAAACATTAAAGGAATAATTGTTTTATTTTTTAACCTGTGTAACATACTTAATAGGAGGCTGTCTGAAAAGTATAGTTCTATGTTATATTGAGCTTGTCAAAATATTTTATCTTATTGATAATCAATATCAGTTTCGACAAGCTCAACTTGACAAAATGAATTATAATAACTTTTTAGACAGCCTCTTATTTTTTTAACTACTATTAAAATTAATAAAATAAGCTTAAAACAAAAGTGATCGTTTCCGTACATAAAGTGTATCAAAACCGAACACTTTCATTTTTCAATAAAAATATAACTAATTGATTTTTAGACAATTGTGTTTTTGGCATCATCTTGACTATAAGTTTAGTGTCATTAACCAAAAACGATATTAAAATATACAGATATGGATGTTCCAATTGAAAAGAAGACATTTTCAAAATCAAAACTAGCAATGCTTGGCGGCGGTTTAGCTATAGTCGCTTTAATAGCCTTCGTAATCTCACAAACTGCGGGAGGTTCTAAATTAAATGTAGAGAAAGAACGTATTGCTATTAATACGGTAACTAAAGGCGTGTTTCAGGAGAATATTCCTGTAAACGGTATTGTGTTGCCCATTACTACTATTTACTTAGATGCTTTAGAGGGCGGTAGAGTAGAAGAGAAGTTTGTAGAAGACGGTGCGATGATGAAAAAAGGAGAACCTATTTTACGATTATCTAATACCGATTTAGAACTGAGTTTAATTAATCAAGAAACATCAGTATACAACTTACTAACGCAAATGCAGATTTCTCAAAATGCTGCGAGACAAAACACGATTACGAAACTGAATCAGTTTACAGACGTAGAAAACAGTTTAATAGAAGCCAAGCGTGTTTACGATTTAAACAAAATATTATACGAAAAAGACGCTATTGGTCGTCAAGATTACGAATCGTCTAAAAACGATTACACGTACCAGAAACAACGTATGAAATTAGCTAAAGAAGTATTACGCGAAGATTCAACTTCTACAAAACAGGAATTAGGACAAGCTAAAAGCTCTTATGTAAGAACACAGAGTGCTTTAGAGTTGATGCGTAGAAAGGTTGGCGATTTAGTTGTGCGTGCGCCAATAGATGGACAATTAACAGCTTTAGATGCCGAGATAGGGCAGTCTAAAAACAAAGGCGAGCGATTAGGGCAAATAGATGTATTAAGCGGTTATAAGGTAAGAGTAGATATCGATGAACATTATATTTCTAGAATCTATAACGGACAAAAAGGATTGGTAACACTTAATAACAAACCCTACACTTTAGTTATTAAAAAGGTATTTACACAGGTTAACAATGGTCGTTTTCAAGTAGATATGCAATTTGAAGGTGATGTGCCAGAAGGCATTCGTCGCGGACAGAATTTACAAATTAAGGTAGCCTTAAGCGCAGAGAAACAAGCCTATTTAATACCAAAAGGTGGGTTTTTCCAAAATACAGGCGGTAACTGGATTTTTAAAGTAAGTGAAGACGGAAACACGGCTTATAGAGTAGACATTCGTTTAGGAAGCCAAAACACAGAGTATTACGAAGTGGTTGAAGGTTTAAACACAGGCGATAAAGTGATTACGTCTAGTTACGATACCTACGGAGAGACACAAGAATTAATATTAAAATAAAAGAGAATCAATTCAATTAAAAAATACAAGAGTGATGATACAAATTACAGATTTAGAAAAGTTTTACAAAACAGAAGAAGTACAAACTATAGCATTAAACAAATTATCATTTAATGTAAAAGAAGGCGAATTTGTTGCCATTATGGGACCTTCGGGTTGTGGTAAATCGACATTACTAAACATTTTAGGATTATTAGATGATCCAGATGGCGGAAGCTTTATGTTTAATGGACAAGAAGTAGCTGGTTATAACGAACGTAAACGATCAGACTTACGTAAACATAATGTAGGATTTGTATTCCAAAGTTTTAATTTAATTGATGAGTTAACGGTTTTCGAAAACGTAGAATTACCATTAATCTACACCGGTGTTAAACCAGCAGAGCGTAAACAACGTGTGGAAGAAGTGTTAGAGAAAATGCAAATAATGCACAGACGTAATCACTTTCCGCAGCAATTATCTGGAGGACAACAACAACGTGTTGCCGTAGCAAGAGCAGTCGTTAATAAGCCTAAATTAATATTAGCAGATGAGCCAACGGGAAACTTAGATAGTACTAACGGTAATGAGGTTATGGATTTACTTATAGAACTTAACGAAGCCGGTACAACAATCATCATGGTAACGCACAGTGAACATGATGCTAAATATAGCCACCGCATTATACGTATGCTAGATGGGCAGAAAGTAACCGAAAATATTTTAATGTAATATTTAAGAATCATCATCAATCTCATCATCAATCAAAAAACGAACACATCAAAAAACGAGCAGTCATGATTAAGAATTATATAAAAATAGCATGGAGAAGTCTTCAGAAAAATAAATTACAAACAGGTATTAACTTATTAGGTTTAACTATTGGTACGGTTTGTTGTTTAAGCATTTTAATCTATGTTTTTGCTCAGCAAGGCTACGACACACATCATGATAATGCAGAGGCAGTATATCGTGTTAGAACGATTATAGACGATCCAAGCACACCTCAATTTAATGCTGCTTCGGCGAGTCCTCCAATAGCTTTTGCTATGAAAGAAGATTTTCCAGAAGTTGTAGAAGCTGGACGATTGGTATATATGGGAGAAGGGACCGAAGAATTAATTCGTGCTAACGATGGTAGTACAGGGTTTTACGAACCTCGTGGTTATTTAGCAGATGCTACTATCTTTAACATGTTTACATTTAATTTTATTGAAGGAAACCCAAGTACAGCTTTGGTAAAACCCAATACGGTAGTATTATCTGCAACATTAGCGCAGAAGCTTTTTGGTAGTGTTCCAGCACTTAATAAAACGGTTATTTCTGGTAGTGGAGAGCAACAATTATCGTTAACGGTTACTGGTGTTTTTGAAGATAAAGGAGCAGAGCGATCACACTTAAATCCAAACTATTTTGTAACGATGAATACACCTGGTTTGGGTGAATTTGTAAGAACGAATCAAAACTTTGCGACACAAAATTTTATTTACAGTTATGTAAAACTAAATTCTGGTGAGAGTGCTACTAAAGTTGAGGGTCAGTTGCCAGAATTTTTAGAAGCTCGTGGTGCTAAAGATTTTGCTCAAGTATCATTTAAAAAACAATTGCTGCTACAAAAAGTAAGTGATATTCATTTATATTCAAAAGGGATCTCTCGTCAAATAGGAGAGGTGTCAGAGATTGGTTATTTATATCTATTAATTACACTCGCTTTATTTATTCAGTTAGTAGCATGTGTAAATTTTATTAATTTAAGTACAGCAAGAGCCAATAAACGAGCTAAAGAAATAGGAGTAAGAAAAACAATTGGTGCCGATAAAAAATCCTTAATAGGTCAGTTTTTAGGGGAATCTGTATTATTATCCCTGTTTGCAACAATAATTAGTATTCCAGTAACCGCCTTATTATTGCCTTTAGTAAACAAGCTAACACAAGGAAATATTAATTATACAGCTATTTTAGATTGGCGTGTCCTTACCATTTTATTAGTTGTAGGCATTGTTACGGGGTTAATAGCAGGTATTTATCCGGCATTAGTATTATCTTCAATAAAACCTATTCGTGTATTAAAAGGCACATTGTCTTCTAGTTCTAGAGGAACCGTATTACGTAAAGGTTTAGTGGTATTTCAGTTTGTTATTTCTATTGGTTTAATAGCTACAGTAACGATTATTACACAACAAGTAAAATATGCCCAAAATAAAGATATGGGCTATAATAAAGACAATTTAATTGCTGTGCGTTTGGGGACACAAGAAGCCTTTACGCAATACGATGCATTAAAGACTAATATGAGTAGTATTTCTGGAGTGAAATCTATTTCTGGTTGCAATTTATATCCGTCACAATTTGTAAGAGGAGATTTAGGCGCACATTTACCAGGTGGAGATCCAAAGAATCAAATTTTAGTAAAGCATAATGGGGTACAACCAGACTATTTTAAAACAGTAGGTACTAAATTATTAGCGGGTAGAGAGTTACGAAGCACAGACGATAACCAGATTGTTGTTAATAAAGCGACTATAGACGATTTAGGAATACAATTAGAAAATGCAATAGGTTCTAGAATGTTGTCTGCTTATGAAGATAATGTAAACACTTACGAAATAGTAGGGGTGACAGAGAACTTTCATTTTGCCTCATTAAAAGAAGAAGTAGAACCGATAATGCTGTATTTAGAAGATAGTTTAGAATGGCTAATAGTTAAAACAGAAACCAAAAATTTCGAGACAATATTAAATCAGATGGAAGTGGCTTGGAAACAGGTTAATAAAACAACACCATTTGTGTACACATTTATAGATAAAGAAACAGAAAAGTTAATTGCAGAAGAAAAGCGCCTAGCTAATATTTCTGTAGCATTTACAACACTAGCAATAGTAATTAGTTGTTTGGGCTTATTTGGATTAATCTCCTTTATGGCCGAGCAAAAAAAGAAAGAAATTGGCATACGTAAAGTGCTTGGTGCAAGTGTAAGTACTGTAATGCGAATGTTAACTAAAGACTTTTTTATTCTTATTACCATAGCATTAGTTATCGCGACACCTTTAGCCTATTATTTTATAGAAAATTGGTTACAAGATTTCACTTACAGAATTACTATTAGTTGGTGGATATTTGTTTTAGCAGGCCTAATCACCTTGTTAATCACTCTGCTAACAGTAAGCGTACAAGCTATTAAGGCAGCGACAGCTAATCCTGTAAATTCTTTGAGAACAGAATAAAATCATCAATCAAAAAACGAACAGTAAAATCTTGAAGTTATGTTTAAAAATTATATAAAAATAGCGTTTAGAAACCTGTTAAAAAACAAGGTCTATTCTTTCATTAATATTTTTGGTTTAGCTATAGGTATGGCAGTAACTATAATGATTGGATTATGGATTGCCGATGAGTTGAATCATGATAATAATTTTAAAAATAAAGGACAAATAGCTCAGATATTTCAAAGTCAGAAATTTAACGGTAAAATAGGAACAGGTCCAGCCATACCTAGACCTTTAGAATTTGAAATACGCAATAAGTATAGCGATGATTTTAAAAATATCTCTATGGCTACTTGGGAAGCGCCTAGATATCTTGAATATAAGGGTAAAAGTATCTCTAGAGATGGGAACTATATGCAGGATGAGGCTTTAGAGATGTTCGACTTTACTATTATTAAAGGTGCTAAAAATGCTTTAGATAAAAAGAATGCTATCATGTTGGCGGAATCTACAGCTAAAGATTTATTTGGAGAAGAAGAACCGCTAGGGAAGCTAATAACGGTGAATAATACACATAGTATGGAGGTGACTGCCATCTACGAAAATTTACCAGCTAATAGTTCTTTTAAAAATTTAGAATACTTAATGCCTTGGAAGCATTACATCACTACGCAAGAATGGCTTAAAGAAGCAGAGACAGAATGGGGTAATAACTCGTTTCAATTATTTGTTCAGCTTCATGATAATAGTTCTATGGAAGCGGTTAGTGAGAAAATAAAAGATCTTAAGAAAAATGTAGCTACAGAAGAAGCACAGTTTAATCCACAATTGTTTTTACATCCTATGAAAGATTGGTATTTACGTAACGATTTTGTAGATGGAGTTAAAACAGGAGGACGTATAGAAAACCTTTGGTTATTTGGAATAATAGGTGCTTTTGTATTATTGTTAGCATGCATTAACTTTATAAACTTAAGTACAGCGCGTTCAGAAAAAAGAGCTACAGAAGTTGGTATAAGAAAATCTATTGGGTCTAAACGCGTACAGTTAATCCTTCAGTTTTTAAGCGAATCGTTTTTAGTGGTTGTATTCGCTTTTGTTTTAGCTTTAGGCTTGGTGCTTTTATTTATGGATGGTTTTAATAATCTAGCCAGTAAAGCAATCGTTTTTCCATGGGGAAATATTCAATTCTGGAGTGTCTCCATAGCCTTTATATTATTTACAGCATGCCTTTCTGGAAGCTATCCTGCATTATACTTATCGTCTTTTAACCCAGTAGCAGTATTAAAAGGCACATTTAAAGCAGGTAAATTTGCGGCATTACCACGTAAAGTATTGGTGGTAACACAGTTTACATTTTCTATAGCGCTTATTATAGGGACGCTATTAGTAATGAGCCAGATACAACATAGTAAAGACAGACCTATAGGTTACAATACCAATGGGCTAATACAAATACCTGTAATGAGCCAAGAGTTTTTAGGTAAAGCAGATGTTATGCGAAATCAATTTATGGCGTCTGGTGGTGTTGTAAATATGTCTACCACAAGTAGTCCAACCACATCCGTTTGGTCTAATCAAGGCGGTTATAGTTGGGACGGTAAACCAGAAGGGTTTCAAGATAATTTTGCCTATATGCGTGTCTCTCATGAGTTTGTAGAGACATTAGGTTTAAAATTGATTGATGGGCGAGGATTTTCTAGAGCATTTGCAACAGACTCTAACGCTGTAGTGCTTAATGAAACTGCTGTAAAATACATGGGACTTAAAGACCCTATTGGAAAATATATGAAGTTTTCTGATGGAGAAGGTGACCCAATAAAGATCATTGGAATAGTAAAAGATATGATTGTGCAATCGCCTTACGGTAAAGTAAAGCAAGCCATGTATGTTTTCGATAAAGTAGAAAGTGCTAGTTTTTATAATTTACGTTTAAACCCCGAAAAAAGTGTAAGTGAGAGTTTAGCATTAGTAGAAAAAACATACAAAGCAAACTTTCCTAATCTACCATTCGATTACCAATTTATAGATCAAGTTTATGCACGAAAGTTTAGTTCTCAAGAACGTGTAGCAAGCTTAGCAAAAGTGTTTACAATTTTAGCCATATTTATTAGTTGTTTAGGGTTGTTTGGTTTAGCCTCTTTTGTAGCAGAACAACGTACTAAAGAAATAGGGATACGTAAAATTTTAGGTGCTTCGGTAAGTCATTTATGGGTGTTGTTATCTAAAGATTTTATAACGCTTGTAATTATAGCGCTTTTAATAGCATCTCCTGCGGCTTACTACATTATGAGCCAATGGCTACAGAAATTTACCTATCGTATAGATATTTCATGGAATATATTTTTAATAGCAGGAATAGGAGCGTTAGCGATAACATTTATTACGGTTAGTATACAAGCTGTAAAAACGGTAACTGCTAATCCTGCAAATTCATTAAGGACAGAATAAAAAATCAATCAATCAATCAATCAATCAAAAAATGAGTCGTTATGTTAAGAAATTATTTTAAAATAGCTTGGAGGAATCTTATAAAGCACAAAGGGTTTACTGCTATTAATATTATTGGTTTATCCCTAGGAATCGGTTGTTTTATTATGATTTCTATGTTTGTAATAGATGAATTAGGTTACGATCATTATCATGAAAAAGCCAATCGTATTTATCGGGTAAACTCAGATATTGTTTTTGGAGGCACCGAGATGAGTATGGCGGTTAGTGCTGATCCTATGGGAGAAGCTTTAAAACGCGATTATCCAGAGGTTGAAGATTATGTAAGATTTTATGCATCGCAAGGCTCTAAATTAATAAAAAAAGGAAACGAATATATAAATGAATCTGCAATCGCTCATGCAGATTCTACTTTGTTTAATGTCTTTACGTTACCAGCCATAGTTGGTAATACAAAAACGGCACTTAAAGATCCCAATACAGTAGTAATTACAGAGCGGGTTGCTAATCGTTATTTTGGTAGTCCAGAATTAGCTATAGGTAAATTGTTAGAAACAGACGATAATGATAGTACATTATACAAAGTCACTTCTGTGATTGAAAATATGCCTCGAAATTCTCAATTTAATTTCGATTTCTTTTTTTCGATGGCTAATGTAGATTATGACTTCGGAAATTATTTAAGTCACAATTTTCATACCTATGTAGTATTAAAAGAAGGTACAGATTATAAAGCTTTCAATAAGAATTTTACAGCAGTTATTGATAAATACATATTACCGCAAGCATCTCAATTTATGAAAATTGATAGCATGGCCGATTTTGAAGCCAGCGGAAATAAATTAGAATATTCCCTAATACCGCTTACAGATATACATTTACATTCCTCTAGAGTTGCCGAATTAAGCGCGAATGGTAACATTCAATACGTTTATATATTTTCTGCAGTAGCTCTATTTATTTTATTGCTAGCCTGTATAAATTTTATGAATCTTACTACAGCTAGATCTTCAGGCAGAGCAAAAGAAGTAGGTATTCGTAAAGTGTTAGGTTCAGAGAAAAAAGCGCTCATTGGTCAGTTTTTAACAGAATCTACTTTAATTTCAATTTTAGCCCTTTTTATGGGATTATTGTTCGTTTGGGTGTCTTTAGATTGGTTTAATGATATTTCAGGTAAAGAGATGGGGTTAAGCTCTTTATTGAGCCCTCAATTTTTAATATTTATAGCAGTATTACCATTTATAGTTGGAGGATTGGCTGGTGTATATCCTGCATTCTTCTTGTCTTCATTTAAACCAATAAAAGTATTAAAAGGAAAACTGTCTTCTGGAAATAATAAAAATACGTTTAGAAACTTTTTAGTAGTGTTTCAATTTGCGACATCTATTATATTAATTGTTGGTACAATAGTAATTTACAAACAACTAGATCATATTCAAAATTCTAATTTAGGTTTTAATAAAGATCATGTGTTAGTGGTAAATAATTCAGGATTATCACGTGAAACGAGAGAATTTTTAAAAAATGATATAGAACAATTAACAGAGGTAAAATCAACATCGTTTGCAGGTTATTTACCAGTAGGTAGTTCTTCACGTTCAGACACAACGTTCTCTACGGAAAGTGTTATGACGGAATCTAATGGTTTTAACATGCAGTATTGGAGAGTAGATTACGATTATTTAGAAACCATTGGTATGGAGATGAAAGCAGGGAGAAATTTTTCTCGCGATTTTGGTTCAGACTCAACTGGTGTAATATTAAATGAAACTGCGGTTAAATTAGCTGGTTTTAAAGATCCTATAGGAAAGAAATTATATACCTCGGATGGTAATAATAACCTTGAAGTAAATACAATTATTGGTGTGGTTAAGAATTTTAATTATGCATCTCTTCGTGAAAACGTAGGGGCATTAAGTTTTAAGTTAGGAAATAATAGTTGGGAAACGGCCTATAGATTTAATACAGCAGATGTAAGTGGTTTATTGTCTACAATAGAAGATAAGTATAAAGCTGCTGCTCCTGGTTTACCATTTAAATATGAGTTTTTAGACGAAGCGTTCGATGATATGTATCGTCAAGAAAGACGTGTTGGTACAGTAGCACTCGTGTTTTCGTTATTAGCAATAATTATTGCGTGTCTTGGATTATTTGGGTTGGCTACTTACATCGCAGAACAACGTGCTAAAGAAATAGGTATACGTAAAGTGTTAGGCGCATCGGTAACTAATATTGTGAGAATGCTATCTACAGATTTTGTAAAATTAGTTATGCTTGCCTTTGTAATCGCAACACCAATTGCATGGTGGTTTATGAGCCAATGGTTACAAGATTTTGCTTTCAGAATTAATTTAAGCTGGGTTATATTTTTTGTAACTGGTTCTGTGGCTTTGGTTGTTGCTTTAATTACACTTAGTTTTCAAGCCATTAGAGCAGCTATAGCTAACCCTGTTAAGTCTTTACGATCAGAATAAATTAATCCATCTAAAACAAAAAGTTATGATTAAGAATTATATAAAAATAGCGTGGAGAAATATAAAAAAAGACCGTCTTTTTTCGGTAGTTAATATTTTAGGTTTATCTGTAGGATTGGCCATAACCATATTGTTGTTTCTTTTTATTAATTACGAACGTAGTTATGATGCTATGTATTCTAAAAAAGCACAAATACAACGTGTGTTATTACATACAGAAGATGAAGGAGGAAAGGAAGTATGGGCTAATGTTCCAGCTGCTTTAGCACCAAGTATACAAAAAGACATTCCAGAAATTGAATATGCAATGCGTATGCTAAAGCACGATTTTGGAAGCACAGCTTACATTAAAGCTGCTAATAACGATTACGAAGAGAAAGAGCTATTTTGGACAGACCCAGAAATTATTACCATGTTCGATATGGAGTTTATAAAAGGAAACCCAGATGAGGCTTTAAAAGATCCAAAAACGGTAATACTATCTGAAACGATTTCAAAAAAATACTTCGGAACAGAAAATCCAATAGGGAAACAAATTATAGTAGATAATAGAACCGAATTAACAGTAACAGGAGTGTACAAAGATTTTCCTAGAAATAGTTCTGTGTCGTGTGCTATTATAGGAGCATTTAGTACACTCAATTTTTTTAAGAATCCTACATGGGGAAATGCCAGTTTTGAAACTTTTGCATTGTTAAACGAAACAGCATCATCTACTGTAGTAACAGATAAAATACAACAGGTTTTAAACAAGAATGTTGCTAAAGATAAGCAGTGGTTTTCGTTTACATTGCAGCCTTTAAAAGAGATTCACTTGTACTCTTCAGAATATAAAGATTCTTATACCAGTAGAAATGGAAGCATTAAAGAAGTGAAAAATTTAAGCACTTTGGCACTTTTAATACTAATTATCGCCTGTATTAATTATATGAATTTAATTACGGCACGTTCTGAAAAACGAGGTAAAGATGTTGGGATTAATAAAACTATGGGAGCTACCGTTAAAAATTTAATTTTACGTTTCTATATAGAAACTGGATTAATAACATTAGTCGCTATAACCATAGGTTTAATTATAGCAATAGTTTTAATTCCTGTATTTAATAGTTTTATGGGAGACGCTTTAGAGATATCCTCGGTCTTCTCAATAAAAATTATAGTTGCACTCGTTGTAATATGGTTAGTAACCACATTAATATCTGGATCATATCCTGCATTATACCTATCACGATTTTCACCAAAAGAAGCCGTTAAGTCTTCTAAAGATAGAGGAGGAGCTCCTGTATTTATTAGAAAAGGATTAGTGGTTATGCAATTTACGACCTCAGTGATTTTAATAATCGGTGTTATTGTTATCCATAAACAATTACAATTTATGCAGGATAAGAATTTAGGCTATAACCCAGAGAATGTTATGGCTATTTCTACAGCAGCGTTAAGTAAAAACACTAATAAATCACATTTAATAGATGCTTTTAAAAATTTACCTAATGTATCTTCTGTTGCTTTTGCTCAAGGTTATCCGGGCATTGGTGTAAGTGGTAGAGGCTTGTATAAGCATGAGACGGATGAAAAAGGGATGAATATTCAAACCAATTTATCAGATTCAGAAATATCAGAAGTCTTAGAATTGAAGTTATTAGCGGGAAATATGTTACCTAAAGTAAAACAAGAAGGCGATACACTAGTAGATGTAGTTATTAATAAATCTGCCGTAGATTATTTAGGACTCTCACCAGAAGAAGCTATTGGAAAACGAGTAAACATGCAATTAGGGCGTAACTCATACATTTGTGGTGTTGTAGACGATTTTAATTTCTCGTCACTACATACGCCAATTGGAGGCTATGCTTTTCATAATAGAGCAACAGAGTATAAATCGTATTTGTTGGTTCGTTTTAAAACTGGGGCATTATCTAAAACGGTATCGCTTTTTGAAACTACATTTAAAAATGCAGCGCCAAATACCGCTTTTGGTTATACGTTTTTAGATAAAAATTTAGAACGTATGTATGCACAAGAGCAAAAAGTAGCAAAAGTAGGTTTGGTATTTTCAATACTTGCCATTTTTGTAGCCTGTTTAGGATTATTTGCTTTAGCTGCTTTTACAGCAGAACAGCGTAAAAAAGAAATTGGGATTAGAAAAGTATTAGGTGCTAGCTTAATTGGTATTACAAAACTGTTGTCTAAACAATTTATAACATTAGTAGTTTTAGCATTAGTTATAGGGTTTCCAATTGCATATTGGCTTATGGAACATTGGTTACAAGATTTTGCTTATAGAATATCTATAAACTGGACTGTATTTGTAATTACTGCAGCTGCATCACTTATTATTGCTATAATAGCGGTAAGTTCTCAAGCATTAAAGGCGGCAATAGCAAACCCTGTAAAATCATTGAAAACAGAGTAGATTTAAGTCGTTACGTCAAACTCTTACGTCACTTCAAGTGATTTTCGAGGTTATAGAAATTAAAATATATTTTAATTGAAGGTATCTAAGCCTAGCTTAAGTAAATTTTATAGCTAAATTATTCTCGATACAAAATTCCAGAAAAAGGAATTTCATTCGAACTGACGTATTAGATTGACTCTGAACTGTTACGTCAGTTTGAGTGAGTCTCACGATTAAAATGAGTGAAAAATGTATCGGTAACCTTTCTATTTGTAAAGTGTTTCGATACATTTTTTGCTTCAGAAATAGTTGAAGTATTACATTTAAAATGAGTAACAGGTAAGATTAATTATATAAAGTGTTTCGAGTGTCCGATTATGAACAAAAAGTGTATCATAAACGGACACTTTTAATTTTTAAATATAATTTAAGTTGCTGATTTTTAGGTATTTGTGTTTTTGGCATCATCTTCACTATATAGATAGTATAAATAACAATAGAATGCCAGTTGTTTTTATCGCAAGGTATTCAGAATAAAAAATCATCAATCAAAAAACGAATCGTTATGATTAAGAATTATATAAAAATAGCCTTTAGAAGTTTACTTAAAAATAAAGGATATAGCTTTTTAAATATTTTCGGATTAGCTATAGGTATTACTTGTGCGAGTTTAATTTTCCTTTGGGTAGAAGACGAGTTAAGTTTTAATCAAGTTTTCGAAAAGCAAGATGAGGTGTATTATGTACCAACAAATCAAAAATATGAAGGAGAGTGGCGAACATTTTATTCTACACCAGGTCCTTTAGCAAAAGTTTTAAAAGATGAGGTTCCAGGAATTGTTAGGGCATCAACAACTAAGTCTGAGAATTTAATGTTTGCGGTTGGTGATAATACCATAAGTAAGCGTGGCATGTATTCTAATTCAGATATTTTTGAAATATTTAGTCTCTCGTTTATAGAAGGGAATGCAAAAGAAGCGTTTAAAAATCCCGAAGCTATTGTTATAACTAAAGAAATAGCAGAACAGTTGTATGGTAAAAATACGACTGCTTTAGGAAAAGTGGTAAAAGTAAATAATGAAACGAGTTATCTAATTTCTGGAGTTATAGAAAACATACCAGATAATGTAAGTTTTCCTTTTAAATGGATTGCGCCTTTTGAGCGTTTTGCTGCCAATAGAGAATGGACAAATGAATACGGGAGTAATTTTGCCGATACCTTTGTAGAATTAGCGCCAGAGGCAAATTTTGAAACAGTAGATGCTCTGGTTCGTAAAAAATACTTAGAAGAAACCGGAGATGATGAAACCTTTGCATGGTTACATACAATTAAAAACTGGCATTTAAAATCGAAGTTTGAAGGCGGAAAAGTCGTTGGAGGCCGTATTACTTATGTGCGTTTATTTACGGTCATAGCACTTATTATATTACTTATAGCTTGTATTAATTTTATGAATTTGGCAACAGCTAGAAGCGAAAAGCGAGCGAATGAAGTTGGTGTGCGTAAAGCAATGGGTTCTGGGCGTAAGCGTTTAATGTTTCAGTTTATTGCAGAAGCCTTACTAATGGCTACTCTAGCAGCTATAGTTAGTATTGTTTTACTATTTGTGTTATTACCACAGTTTAATTTAATAATAGATAAAACTCTAGTATTAGGATTGTCTAATCCATTACATTTTTCGATATTAATAATAATAACATTAGTCTGTGGTCTATTTGCAGGATTGTATCCAGCCTTTTATTTATCTTCTTTTAAACCCGTAGAAGTTCTAAAAGGTATAAAAGCGACAACTGGTAGTGCAACATTTATTCGTAAAGGCTTAGTTGTTGGACAATTTACAATTTCAATAGTTTTTATAATAGGTACCATACTGGTATATCAACAAATTCAACATGTAAAGAATAGAGACTTAGGTTATAATAAAGAGCATTTAATACAAGTAGATGTCACTGGAGATATGGTAAAGAATTTTGATGTAATACAACAAGATCTTATAAACTCTGGTGTAGCAGAAAGTGCAGCATTTAATAATTCTCAATTACTGTCTGGAGGAAATAATGGGTCAGGATTACAATGGAAAGGAGGAACCAATACCGAGGACGTCTTAATTTCATTTAGATATGTGAGCCCTTCGTTTTTAAAAACAACGAATATAGAACTTATTGAAGGTAGAGATTTTAGTGCTAATTCGGCTATAGATAGTACACACACTATAATAACACAATCTATGGCAAAACTAATGGGAGACGATAGTGCCATTGGAAAAATTATTAGAAGAGATGCAGAAGACTCTTACCAAGTGATTGGAGTAGTTAAAGACTTTTTATATGGTAATATGTATGGTACTAGTGATCCAGTACTGTTTTTTAATGCGCCGGAACATGCAAGATATTTATATATTAAAACGGTTGCTGGTATAGAAACTAGTACACTATTATCTAAAATTGAAGGTATAATGAAAAAGAATAATCCTGCCTTTCCTTTTGAATACACTTTTGTAGACGAAGCCTTTAATAATAAATTTAAAAGCGAACAGTTAGTTGGCAAACTCTCTCAAATATTTGCAATACTAGCCATTTTAATTTCCTGTTTAGGGCTTTTCGGATTAGCTGCTTATACTGCAGAACAGCGTAGAAAAGAAATAGGCGTTCGTAAAGTATTAGGAGCGAGTGTACCAACCATAGTAAAGTTATTATCTAAAGACTTTTTAAAATTAGTGCTCATATCTATACTAGTGGCCGCTCCAATTGCTTGGTGGTTAATTAGTAGTTGGCTAGACAATTATGCGTATCGTATAGACATTAATTGGTGGATTTTTGTTGCAGCTGGAATAATAGCCATTATTATAGCTCTAGTAACTGTAAGCTTTCAAGCTATTAAAGCCGCTATTACTAATCCAGTAGACAGTTTAAAAACAGAATAAAATATTAAAAATATAAGACAATGAAAACAATCACTTATTATATCGTATTACTATGCCTTAGTATAGTTACTTCAGGAATAGCACAAACAAAAGATGTAAAACCATTTAATAAAGTGGTAATAAGCCCACATATTGAAGCTGTTTTAGTAGAAGGAGATACAGAATCTGTAACTATAAAAGAGAACACCATTTCGAATGATAAAGTAAATATTGAAGTAAAAGGAAAAACACTTAGGGTATATCTTGATGATGCAAAAGAAGTAACAAAGACTAAAACCGTTGTAATAGACGGAATGAAACGAAAAGTCCCTATTTATAAAGATAAAGTATTAACAATAGAAATTACATACAAAACATTAGAAACACTATCTACAAGAGGCGAGCAAAAAATAACGTGCGAAAGTATTATAAAGCAAGAAGAACTTAACCTTAAAATTTATGGAGAATCTCAAGTGGTATTAAATGATGTGGCTTTAGATTATTTACAAGTTACCATATATGGTGAAAGTGAATTTAGTGTGGCATCGGGAGCTATTAACGAACAGAAAATAACAGCTTATGGCGAGAGTAGTGTAGATTTATTTAATGTAGATAATAAGACCTCAAAATTAAGAGCCTACGGGGAAGCAGAATTTAAAATAAATGCCTCTAACGAAATAAAAATAACGGCTTACGGAGACGCTTCATTAGAGCATAAAGGAAGTGCATCTATTAGAAAAGGCATTGCTATTGGTGATGTAGATATCTCTCAAGTAGATTAGTTAAACCCAATAGAAAAGAAAGAATCAATCATCAAAATAAATAAAACGACTATGCTTTTAGAACTTAATAATATATCAAAAACAGTAAAATCGGGCAGTAAAAAAGTAACACTTTTAGATGGCATTAATCTTAATGTAGAAGAGGGTGAATTTATATCCTTAATGGGGCCTTCTGGGTCAGGAAAATCTACCTTGTTAAACGGGATAGGCATGTTAGATACGTTTACCGAAGGACATTATACCTTTTTAGACGAACCTGTTCATACTATGAAAGAGAAACAACAATCTAAACTCTATAAAGAGTATATAGGATTTGTGTTTCAGGCGTATCATTTAATAGATGAATTAACAGTCTATGAAAACATAGAAACGCCATTATTATATAAAAACGTAAAATCGTCTGAGCGTAAAGCATTAGTAGCAGATATTTTAGACCGTTTTAATATTGTAGGTAAAAAAGACTTGTTTCCGTCGCAATTAAGTGGAGGACAACAACAGTTAGTAGGTATTGCTAGAGCATTAATAACCAAACCAAAATTAATTTTGGCCGATGAACCAACTGGTAATTTAAACTCTAAACAGGGTATAGAAATTATGGAACTATTCGGAGAACTAAACAAAGAAGGCGTTACCATTATACAAGCTACGCATTCCGAAAGTAATGCTGCTTTCGGTTCTAGAATTATTAATCTATTGGACGGTAAAATCGTTTCAGAATAATATAAACATCATGTTACAAAGAGTAATAGTATTTGCTGTGTTGCTTATGCAATGCATAGGCTTTTCGCAGGCTAAAATTGAAAAAGAATATACTTTAGAAGAATGTATAAGTATCGCTTTAGAGGGTAACTTAAATTTAAAATCTACACGATTGACAGCTAACACAGCTAATATTAATTTTAAGCAATCTAAAGCTAATATTTTACCAACTTTAAACGGGAATTACAATATAGGAGTAAATACAGGACGAAGTATTGATCCGTTTACCAACGATTTTATTAATCAGGAATTAACATTTTCTAATGCACGATTAAATTTAGATGCCACAATATTTAACGGTTTTAGATTAATAAATACAGCAAAACAACAACGCTTTAATAAACAAGCAGCAGCATTAGAAATAGAAGAAGCGGAACAAAACTTAGTTTTAGAAGTTACTTTAGCCTATTTACAGGTGTTAAATAGTAAAGCTATTTTAAAACTAGCAAAAGAACGTTTAATAACTACCGAAGAGCAGTATAAACGACAAGAAACATTCTATAAACAAGAAGTAGGTAATCCAGCCGATTTTATGGATATAAAAGGACAAAAAACAAGAGATGAAACGTCAATTTTAGTTTCGGAAAGTGCTTTAAATAATGCTAAAATAAATTTAGCAAGATTACTTAATTTAAGTGATGATATTGCAGTAAATCCAACAGCTACTTTATTAGATACAGCACGTTATGGGGTCACTTCTGACGATGTTTTTAATGATGCGCTTCAAAATTTAGTAACCTTCAAAGCAAGAGATTTAAGAGTAAAAGCCGCTAAAAAAGGTGTTAGTGTTGCTAAAGCACAATTTACACCAGAGTTATCATTTTTCGGTCAATTAAATACAAATTACTCTAGTGCTGCTCAAACTTTCTCTGAAACAGGAACAAGTGTGCAAGATACAGGAGATTTTGTAACCATTAATGGTGCTACCATTCCTGTACAAACTAATGCAACACAATTTGAAAGTAAAAAAATAGGTTACAGCGATCAGTTTGATAATAACTTAAACACTGTAGTAGGTGTGAATGTTAGTATTCCTTTATTTAATGGGTTTAGAGCAAAAAACAATGTCGCTTTAGAAAAAATAAGAGTAGAAGAAGCTGTATTAACTTTAGAGCGAACAACACAAGAGATAAAAAATGCGATTGCTCAAGTGCATTTTGATATGGAAGCAGCTTTCGATAGATATAATAGTTTAAAAATACAGGTAGAGGCCTTTAAAGAGTCGTACCGTATTAATGAGATTCGGTTTAATAATGGCGCTTCCAACTTTTTAGCCTATATAACAAGCAAGAATAATTTAGAAGCAGCACAAACCAATTTAGTAAATGCTAAATATGATTATTTGTTGCGCGTTAAGGTGTTGGATTATTATAGAGGAAATACATTATAAACAATACCGTTTAAAACCTTTAGAATCATTATAATATAATAGAACGAAAGCACAACTATATGTCGGTAATCTATAGATAAATACATTAAACGAAAAATAGGCTAAAGCAATAAATTAATAATTGAATACTTGTATATTTGATTGCATGAGCAAACTAAATATTATAAAAAAGTATAGACTCTCTCTAATTGGTTTTGCCATAGCAACTGTTATTTTTTTAATATCAGTTATTTACGATTTAGATTTCTTTGAACGTTTTGTTACTTCTTTAAGTATAATGGAAGCCTATGAAATAGACGAATTCGTTATTCCATTATTTATTTTCATCGTATTTATATTGTTTAATGTATTCAAAAGAAAAAAAGAATATAAAATAAAGCATGAAAAATTAATAATTTATAAGGCTATGTTATCCTCTTCACACCATGTCTTAAATAATTTTTTGTACCAAATGGAGATTTTTAAAATGACAGCAGAAGAAACTCCAGGTTTTGATGCTGATGTTTTGAAGTTGTATGATGAAATTATAGAGAAAGCATCAAAACAAATAAATAGCTTAGCAACTATAGATACAATAGATGAAGCTTCAATAGTCGACTCCGTTGCACCTAAAATACCTTCAGATTAAATAAAAATAACGCTTCTTCATTTATGTTAGAATTGAAAACAATTGTTTTATAGGATTGTTATATATCGGTATGATGTCTCCTTAAGCTTTTGTTTACAACAAACATGATATTCCAAAAAGTATGTAAATGAAATGCGAGATTTATCGCTACTTCAAAGTAAAGAACGTATACAATTTATGTATTCAGATGGGGTATTAGATATTAAAAGTGGATTATACGCACTAACAGATAAACTTCTTAGTTTATATAACGAAGAATGGAACGAACCCAAAACGGTTATAGTATTTAAAGATATAATCGATTTTTATATAGATTATGATGATTCGTTTCTTTTAGACAACTTCTACAACAATACATTTATAATATAATTAAGTTAAAGTAGGTCGATATTTATAAATATCGACTAATAGTTTTTGTTTTTCTACTTGCTTAGTAATTATATTTGACCAAGATATAAATTGGTAAGATAGTTTATCAAAAAAACATGTAGATACACGTATTTCAACTTATCTAATTTAATAACCTATAATACGAATATTAATTAATCTGTACCAAATATTAACTTGTTACTACCTAATCCAATAAGTGACAAGTTATATTAACTAATTTTTACTTACTTGCATTAGCTTTTTAATTTTAAATAGATTGTAACAATAAAGACTATAAAATAATGTTAATTTAAAAGTAACTTTAGCTTAATGTTAAAGGTGTTTTAAGAGTAAAAACACATTACTTAATTTAAACTATATTTGTTTTCCTAATAAAGATATTTATGCATAAACCATTTACTCTAATCGCTTTTTGTTTTTTATTTCTATTGTCTACGCAAGCTATAGAAACTAATAACGATATTCAGAAAAAAATACTAAGAAGTGGCGAATACGATATAGAATGTTACGTCTCTTTAAAAGACGTATCTTCTTTCGATGAAGATAAGGCCTATTACTGGTTTAAATCAGGAGAAATACATACTTCTAGATTTGGTGCTGGCGGTTTTGTGTTACATAAAACCTATTCTAAGTTTTATGAGTCTAACCAATTAGCAGAAAAAGGAGAATTTAATTATGGTCTAAAAGATGGTGTTTGGAAATCTTGGTACAAAAATGGACAATTAAAAGAAACTCTAAAATGGAATAAAGGGGAGAAGCATGGAGACTATATAACATATAGCGAAAATGGAACCATACTAGAAAAAGGAACCTTTAGAAGAAATCATAAAGCTGGAACTTGGATTAATTTACAAACTAAAGATACTACCGTTTACAAAAAAGGGGAGTTGTATATAAAAGACGACACACAAAAAGAATCCTTTTTTAAGCGATTGTTTAAAAAGAAAGATAAAAACAAAGACAACAAGGACGCTACAAATAAAAAGAAAACTAAAGACAATACTAAAACTAAAAAAGACGGTTTTTTTAAGCGATTATTCAAGAAAAAAGAAAAACCAAATACAGTAAAAACCAAGAATACTGTTACTAAAACTAAAAAACAATAAAAGGCTTTAACCTAAGCCTATTGCTTAAAATTAATATTTAAAACTAGTAAATCATTACTTCAAAACCCTACATAGCTATTAAACAACGGTATAAAGCATCCTCTTTAAGTAATGCGATCTTTATATGTTTAATAATATCTATTCTTTGTGGTAGTCTGGTTTTAATATCGCATTATCAAAATATGTTGAATGCGAAACTAGAAATGAGCAATCATTTAATAAGTAGAAACGATTCAGCCTTTAACTATTATATCAATAACCTAGAAACACTAACCTTTAATAAAGAAACGGAGTTAGATATTTTTGGCGATGGTATCTATTCTTATGCAGAAAAGAAAAACTGGGGGTTTTACGACATTTTAGTTTTGAAAACTATTTTTAAAAACGATACAATATCCAAAATAGCATTAGTAGGCACAAAAGAGGATCATAAAAAAGCATTAGCCTTATATACTACCGATTACGATAGAGTTTTAAAATTCTCAGGTAAAATGAGAATTTATGGTAATATAAAAGTACCAATTGGTAGAACAGAACAAGCATACATTAATAACCAAATTGGTAACGATGTTGTTATAAAAGGAACAGAAACAAAATCTGAACACCAATTCCCGAAATTAAATAAAGACATTAATACAACAACTGGTAATTACGAAAGAGTTACGCTACAAAATGTAGAGAACGGTATACTAGTTAATAGCTTTGAGGAAGAAACAAAAGTATTAGACTTAGACGGTGTTAGAACTGTTGGCAACCTAATTTGCAAAGGGAATTTAATATTAAATAGTAATGGCCCTTTAAAAATTGATAAAACAGCAGTTTTAAACGATGTGGTAATAATAGCACCAGAAGTTACAATAGATTCTGGCTTTAGGGGAAATATTCAAATTATAGCAAAAAGAGAAGTTACGCTTAATGAAAACGCATCATTACTATACCCTTCTAGTATTTATATAAAGAGTGATATAGACTCTGTTTCTGTACGCATAAAAAAAGAAGCAAAGCTAGCTGGAGGTATCGTTATAGATGGTAACACCTATAAAGGGTCATTAAAACGTCAGTTAATTATAGAAGAAGACGCTACTGTAATAGGAGATATATATTGTTATGGGCGTACAGAACTAAAAGGAGAAATTATAGGCGGTATTTATTCCGATAGGTTTTTTCTGAAAACAAAATCCTCTAATTACGAGAATGTTATATATAATGCAACAATAAACAGAGATAGTCTACCAGATTATTTTGTTGGCTTATCGTTATTTGAAACTAAAAACACTAAAAAAGAATATGTTAGTATTAAAACGTTTTAAATATCTAAAAGGGTCTTCTATATTAGAGTCTGTAATAGCCATAACCATTATATCGGTATGTATATTAGTAGGATTTACAATTTATATAAATGTGGCCAAACGAAATGCACCGTTAGCCTATTATAAAGCAATGCAAACTATAGAATTATTAACACAGCAAACTATAGACACTAAAGATTACGAAATAGATAGTTACGAATACGAAAATTATACCATTACTAAAGATGTAAATGTAAAAGAAGAAGAGCGAGTAGTAGAGCTAGAATGGATTATTAAAACGGCTAAAAAAGATTATAGTGTAAGAAAAATAATTCCGTATGGTTATGAATAAGCAATTAAAAGGGTTTACCATAACAGAAGCATTAATTAGTATGCTAATACTTAGTATTATTATAAGCCTAAGTTATTTAATGTTTAATGTCTTTAATAGACAAATGCAATTGTTTGAAAAAGAGAACACAGAAATATTACAATACAATCTGTTAAACAAAACCATTAAATACGATATTAATACAGCGCATACATTTAGTATAGAGAATAATACAATACAATTAAATAAATATGATGACTCTAGGGTAACATATCGCTTAGAAAAGACACTTATATTAAGACAGAAAAACGAAAGTATAGACAGTTTTAAATTAACTGTTGAAAATTATAAAATTTTTGAATTAGAAACTCAGAATAAAACCAAACGATTAGATCTAGATTTAATTGTTTTAAATGAAAAAATTTCAAACCATTATTTTTTACAAGAAAATGATGCAGACCGAATAAACAAAAAGTATTTTAATGAAGATTGATGTTAGTTCATACACACAAGAACGCAGCAAAAAAGAAGGACAGCAAATTAATTTAAAATTTGATACTTCTTTTTTAAAACGTTTTCCAGATAAGCAAAAAGAAGACTTTTACAGAGAGTTTTCTACGCTTATTAAAGCCAGTGTGGACTTTAATCAAGCCTTAACCATATTAACAGGGCAGCAAAAATCTAAATATATACGTTCGGTTTACAAAGAAATAAACGATGCAGTAGTAAAAGGAAAACCATTGCACGAAACCATACAAAGCTATCCGTTTTTCTCTCCTTATGAATATTATAGTATTAAAATAGGGGAAGAAACAAGACGCTTACCAGAAATCTTTGATCAGCTACAAAAGTTCTATACACGAAAAATTAAAATGAAACGTCAAATAGTTTCTGTATTAGCTTATCCAGTATTTGTATTACTTATAACATTTGCAGTATTATACTTTATGCTAAACTATGTAGTGCCAATGTTTGCCGATGTATTTCAGCAATTTGGAAAAGAGCTACCAGAAATTACAAAATTTGTAGTTAAGCTGTCAGAGAATTTTAGTACCATAGCATCAATAGTAGGTATAGTTTTACTATCACTATTTTTAATGCAACGATTGCTTAGAAACAACGAACAATACAAATCCTTAATAGCATCCTTAATTTTAAAAATACCTTATTTTGGTAAACTGGTTCAAAAAATATATTTAGCCAGATTTTGCCAGTCATTAAGTCTTTTACTTTCAGCTAAAACACCATTAATAACAGCTTTAGAGTTAACAGAAAAAATGATAACATTTTATCCATTAAAAAAGGCGCTGGCGAGTAGTAAAAAAGATATTTTAAAAGGAGAAACATTAACTAATAGTTTAAAAAAGCATAGTCTTTTTACATCAAAAATAGTTTCGTTAACATCTATAGGAGAGCAGATTAATGAATTAGATAAAATGTACGATGGATTGGCAAATCAATACAATGAAGATATAGATCATTCCACAAAAATGATAGGAACAATATTAGAGCCTTTAATGATTTTAATAATAGGAGGGATTGTCGGTTTTATAATGGTAGCTATGTATTCACCACTATTCAACCTAAGTAAGATTATAGAAAACTAATAAAAATAAGACCTTAGATAGTATATATTTGTAGGATAAAACAACATAATTAACTGTATTATAAATTAAACAATGAAAATGATAAAGACAAAACAAAAGAAACACCATTTAAAGGCGTATTCTCTATCCGAAATTTTAATAGTACTCTGTATTATTGGAATACTAATTTACCTTGTATTGCCAAGTCAAGCACCAGTGGTGGCCATGGCTAAAGCAACCGAAGCAAAAAACATGCTAACCATGGTACATAGTTTAGAGAAAAACCATTTTTACAGACACTCAAGATACTCTGCAGATTTAAAAGAAATTAATTTCGAACAAGTAGCAACAATTGCAGAAGGCGGACAAGCTGTGTACAAAATAACTATAACAGAAGCTTCTATAAATGGATTTAAGGCGACAGCAACATCACTTCAAGATTTCGATGGAGATGGCATCTATAATACGTGGCAAATTGACCAAAACAGAGAATTAAAAGAAATAATTAAGGACTAATTTGGAGCTTTATATCGCTATTTCTACTTTGGCAATTGTGTTACTGTTTGTAATCATTCAAGATTTAAAAAACAGAAGCATACATATTATCTTGCCAATTTTAATTTTTAGTATCGCAGGAGTTATAAATTACCTTTCTGTTGATCTTAACTTTAAAGCTATAGCCTATAATTCTGCATTTGTTCTAGTAAACATATTAGGTATCGTTATTTACTTTTCAATAAAAAATAAAGCATTAATAAATCCCATAGATACAGCTTTGGGAATGGGAGACGTTGTTTTCTTTATCGCAATAACTCCATTATTTAGTTTTAGAACCTATATACTGTTTTTTATCGCAGGATTAATATTCTCGTTAATTGCACATGGTATATCTACAGTATTTGAAAAAAGTAAAACCATACCATTAGCGGGCTATTTAGCACTGTTTTTAATTCTTAATTTATTAGTAAAACACGTATTAAAAATTGATTTAATATTTTGAAAAACGGCAATAACATACAATCCTTAAATTTAAGTGTGGCTCTGCAACAATCTATAAGTTCGGAGATTGCTAATCATTTTTTAGTAATTCCTAAAACAGTAGAAGAGAGTACATGTACATTTTTTATAGATGAAGGAAGCGCGAGTCAATTAAACAGTATAAAAGAAGAACTTAAACTAATATTAGACAAAACTATTGTTTTAGAGCCAGTAACTTCATCATTAATACGCCAAGCATTAGCAACGTATTATAGAACGAATGATAGTAAACCGAAGTTAGTCTCCTATGGAAATGATTTTTTAGAAGAGTTAATTTTCGAAGCAAAACATATTAGTGCTAGTGATATACACATAGAAATCTATGAAGAAGACGTAAGAGTGCGTTTACGAATAGATGGACATTTAATAGAAAAGAATCACATAAAAAAAGACTATTATCTAGAGCTTATTAATCAAATAAAGATTAAATCTAATTTAGACATTACAGAGAAACGTTTGCCACAAGATGGTAGGATAGAATACGACGATTTCGATGTTAGGGTATCTATTTTACCAACACACCATGGCGAAAAAGTGGTGATGAGAATTTTAGGTAGAGATGCCTCTCATTTAGATATTAACCAACTCGGGTTTTTAGATCAAGAATTAGCGCTCTATTTAGAAGCCGTTAAAAAAACAAACGGTATCGTTTTAATTAGTGGACCAACAGGATCTGGTAAAACAACCACACTATATGGGACATTAAAATATTTAAACGATATAAAACGTAATATTGTAACTGTAGAAGATCCTATAGAATACACCCTAAAAGGAATTAACCAAGTACAGCTAAAAGAAGATATAGGTTTAACATTTTCGTCTGCTTTACGTTCCTTTTTACGTCAAGACCCAGACATTATTATGTTAGGGGAGATACGAGACGGAGAAACAGCACAAATGGCTATTAGAGCTTCGCTTACAGGACACTTGGTGTTATCAACAATACATACTAATTCTGCGACAGGAACCATTTCTAGATTAATAGATATGGGTGTGCCACCATTTTTAATTGCCGAAACTATAAATATATCTGTAGCACAGCGTTTAGTAAGAACATTGTGCAATACATGTAAAACCGAAATGCCTTTTGATGAAGCCGATTTACCACACTCTTTTGTAATGCCAACACCATTACAAACACATCATATTGCTAAAGGGTGCGACCAATGTTATCATACAGGCTACAGAGGAAGGCGCGCTATTTACGAGATATTACCAATTAACAGAGATGTAGCAGAAGCTATAAAACAAAACAAACTAGAACAAACTAACTTTATTAACGATAATAGATTATCAGATAAGGCCTTCGCATTGCTATCCGAAGGGTTAACCTCATTAGATGAAATTTATCCAATGCTTATAAACTCATAACAATGCTCAAAAAATATATACTATTATCCTTTCTATTATGTGTATTTAGTCTAGGCTATTCGCAAACAGATGTAACTCAGTTTGAGAAAGAACTGGAAACACTTTCGGAAACTAGAAAAGGCCTAAATGAAGAAGTTAGAATAGATTTAGCTGGCCTAACACTATACGATTTTATTACTACGCTTGCAGGAGAGCATAAACTAAATGTAAGTGTAGACAATCAATTAAATGAGATGGTAACGGGGAATTTTTTCGATATTCCTATAAAACAAGTTTTTCTGTTTTTAATAAAAAGATACAATTTAGAGGCTAGTATTTCTAATACGATTATAGAGTTTAATAAAAAGAAAGAAGAAGTTGTTGTTATACCTCCAAAACCACCTAAAAAAATAGATGTTAGTTTTAATAATCAAAACAAATTTTTATCGGTAAAACTTAAAAATGATTCGTTGCCAAGAGTTGCGCAAGCTATTACAGATGTGTCACAACGCAATATTGTTTTAGCACCAAATGTAAAAACAGAAAAAGTGTCTTCTTATATAGTAAACAGACCTTTTGATCAAGTTATGGAGATGTTAGCCAAGTCTAACGGTTTGCTATTGACTAAAGATGAAAATGATAATTATTTTCTAGAGAAGGACGAAACTCCCAAAGATAACGGGAAAGCAACAACTACAAACCCAAGACGAGGAGGCCGAAGAGGACAAACGAATACCAATGCGAACCAAGGACAACCTGGAAGTTTTGAGTTAGAAATAGACGAACAAGGATTTTTAAGTGTTAAAGCTTTCGATGGTGATGCTACAGATATGCTAACCGATGCAGCAAATAAACTTAATATTAATTTAATTATGTACGATAAGCCAGAAGGGGTAAAGACAACCTTAATGGCGAGCGGTATTACTTTCGAAGATTTATTAAGCCATTTACTTAAAGGCGAGAAGTACACTTACAAAAAAACTGAAGACTTATACTTGGTCGGTGAGCATAATACTTCTGGATTACACACTACAGAATTAGTACAATTAGAAAACAGATCTATAGAATTAGTAGAAGAGTCATTGCCTAAAGAAATAACAGAAGGTTTAGAACATAAAGAAATTAAAGAATTAAATGGTTTTGTTGTCTCTGGCTCTAAAGCTCAAATAGAACGATTTAAAGATTTTATTAGAGAGATAGACCGTGTTGTACCAGTAGTACAAATAGAAGTTATTATTGTACAATATCAGAAATCTTACGAAATCCAAACAGGATTACAAGCAGGTTTAGACAGCCAATCTAGAACAACTTCAGGCGTGTTGTTTCCTACAGGAGATGTCGCTTTAAATTCTACATCTGTAAATGGATTAATAGATGCTTTTAACGGCTTAGGTATTGTGAAACTTGGGAAAGTAACAAAAAACTTCTATTTAAATTTACAAGCGTTAGAAAACAACTCATTAATTAAACTATCCTCTACACCAAAATTAGTAACCCTAAACGGTCATGAGGCAAAGTCATCTATAGGAGAAACAAGTTACTATTTCGAGCAACAAAACCAGATAGTAAATAGTGGTGTTAATAATAATTTTTTACAAAGTGGAAGATGGCAGTCTACAGAAGCAAATCTTAGTATAACTATTACACCACATGTATCTAAAGACGAAAACGTAACCTTAACCATAGGCGTAGAGAAAAGCTCGTTCTTAGGAAGAGCAGGAGAGAATGCACCTCCAGGAAAAGCGACCCAAAAATTTGAATCTATGGTACGTGTAAAAAATAACGAAATGGTATTGTTAGGTGGACTAGACGAGTTAGAAAACGAAAACTCTGGTACAGGGACACCATTTTTCTCTAGAATACCAGTAATAAAATGGTTTTTTAGTAGTCGTAAAAAACGTAAAGAAAAAAATAAATTACACATATTCATTAAACCAACAGTAACGTATTAATGCTAGATAAGGTTAAAAATATATTTAATTTAGAACGTAATTTTTACGTTGTTGGTGTCTCTAATAGGGAAAGTGCGTTAAGCTATACGCTATTAACTATTGCATTAGAAAATGAAGAACTTAAAGTTGAAGATAGGTTTACTGCTAACGATTTAAGTGAGGATTTTTTAGAAAGGCTATCTAAAGATTACCCTGTATTATTATATGTAGAAGGCGATACTATTATTAATAAAGTTGTAGAGAATAAAGTGGGCTATAGAAATAGCTTAATCTTTAAAGCCAACCCTGAAGATTTTTATTTTTACGAATACCACCAAGGTAATAACGTTTATGCCTCAGTATCTAGAAAAGCAAGTATAAATGCATACATAGATGCTATAGAGGAGCAAGGTCGTTTTGTGTTTAATGTCGCTTTTGGACCTTTTGTAATGGCTAACCTATTACCATTAATAAAAGACTATTCAGCCATTACATCAAAACATTATAATTTAGATTTAGAAGATGGTAACGTTGTAGACTTTCAAAATAAAACAGAAACAAATCAACGTTTCAAGATTAACGATGAAACCTTTAAAGAAAGTGAAGTTCCTTTATTAGCGACATTTTTTAATCATAAATATCCAAGTAATGCAATAGAAGTAGACGTTAAAGATTTTAGCACGAATACTTCAGAATTTAAATTTAAAAAATGGTTTAAAATAGCAGGTTTTTTTGCACTTGGGCTTTTGCTAACCTCTCTATTAGCAGATTACTTTTTAAATGATTACTACAAAGAACAAGCAGAGTTAAAGAGTATTAGTTATAATAGCTCTCAGCTTATTCTACAGGATATTAATAAGCTAAAAGAAGAAGTTAATCTGAAAGAAAAAATATTATTAGATAATAGAATTAATAATAAAAATTTTGTAACAAAATACATTTCAGAATTAAGTAACTCTGTCTCTAATGATATTACATTAAAAACGATAGCAGTTTTTCCAAATTTGAAAAAAGTAAGGAAAAATGAGAAAATTAATTTTAACTCTAATACTATTATTGTTGAAGGAGAAGCGACTAGAGATGATGGTTTTAATGCTTGGGTAAAGCAATTAGATTATTTTGAATGGATTAAAGCTTTTGAAATAATAGAATACAATCAAACGAACAATAAAACAAATACATTTAAAATAGAAATAAAATTATAAGTGTTTAACAATCTAACATATAAGAAAAAGTTTTTTATTCTGCTAGTAGGCTTCCTATTCATATCTATAGGAGCTTATAATAAAAAAATACGCGATACTTTAATAGCAAGAAAAGAATATAAAACAATAGAAAAACAACTGGTTAATAGCGATCAATCTTATAATTTACTATTTAGTCTTCAAGATCAAGTAAAAGGATTAGATAATATAATAGGAGGAAACAATTTAAGACCAGAATTGGTACAACCTAGTATTTTAAATTTTATTACTAAACAAGATCAAAATGTAAATGTAGTATCTATAGAAGATGTACATACCTTTTTTGATACCGAATTTAAAATTTACTCTAATCAAATTACAGTAGAAGGCGCATATAACAACCTTGTAGAATTGTTATATGCTATAGAAAAAGAATATAAAGCTTCTAGAATAGTAAGTACAAAATTATATTCTAAAAAGAATTACCAAACTAAAACAACAAAACTGTATTTAAAAATAATATTACAGAATTATGAAAAAAATAAATAGAGCCTTTGCCATTTTTGCATTATTAGGATTAACCTATGCTTGCGATGACGTATTAGAAGAAGACATTACAGACGATATTATGCAGATTATTGCACCAACTGAAGGTACCGTAATTGAAGGTAATACAGCAAACTTTTCGTGGGTAAATTTAGATGGTGCAGACGAATATAGAATACAAATAGCCAATAGTACGCAAAGTATTATTGTAGACTCTTTAGTAACAGGTACATCTTTTAACTACACTATTAACCCAGGCGCATACAATTGGCGTATAAAAGGTGTTAATTTTGCTTACGAAACCGCTTACACGTTTCCTAGTAACTTTACTGTAGAAGCTTCAGAAGATTTAAGCATGCAGACAGTAGCATTATCTACACCAACAGATAACCTGTATACTAATAATGATTCGTTTATTTTTACATGGGGAACCATTGTAACAGCAGAAAGTTATACTTTCGAACTTATAAAAAACGACGGAGGAGAGCAAACAGTAGTAGGACCAATAACTGGTATTACAACAGGGAATTACAGTGTTAGTGATGCTTCTGTTTTCGATGTAGATGCAGAATATATTTGGAAAGTAAAAGCAGTAAATACAACTTCTGAAACCTTAAACTCACAACGTACGCTATTTATAGACAGAGTAGCACCAAATCAACCAACATTAGTATCTCCAGACGATGCCGATACTACAACCGATTTAACAAACACGTTTACTTGGGCTAATGGAACCGATACTGGGAATTTACAAACTGAGATTACTAATACCATAGAAATAGCTTCAGATGTTAATTTTAATACTATTATTGAAACTGCACAAACAACTAATAACACACACCAATATACTTTTGCTACAGTAGGTACTTATTATTGGAGAGTAAAAGCAACAGATGCTGCAGCTAATGCTAGCGATAATAGTACGGTACGATCTATAGAAGTTCAATAAATGGATAAAAAATATCTAAATATTATATTAATTGTATTACTGATTGCCATTTGGGGTGGCGTTATTTATAAGCACTTTACAAAAAAGAAGATAGAGCTACCCGAAAATGAAATAAAAAGTAAAAGCATGGCTATAGATTATACTATAGCTAAAGATACCTTTGTATTGCAATTAAATACTAGAGACCCATTTAAAGCATCTAAAAATAGGCGTTCGCAAAACAATACAACGCAACAAGCAAAACCAAGTGGTAATAGAACTACAAAGCCTAAACAAACACTGGTTTGGCCTAATATACAGTATTATGGTTTTGTAAAAAGCACACCAAATAAAACTAGAATGGCTTTGGTGAAAATTAATAACCAATTGCATAGAAAACGAGAAAAACAAACTATAGATGATGTAAAACTTGTTAAAGCTTATAGCGATTCTATTATTGTGTTATTTAATAAAGAGAAAAAAACGGTGAGACGTAAATAAAGGTTTTACACAATACTTAAAAAAGGCTTATAATAAACCATATATAGTTTATTATAAGCCTTTTTATATTTGAATAGAGAGCTTTAAATTTGAATATTATGAAAGTGATAGTAACTTACATAATGTCATTTCTAGTTAAGATTAAGAGGTGTAAATTTGTAAAATAGTCTTAGTTATTGCCTATTGGTAATCCTAACATTATAACCTTACATAAATCTCATTAAATATACCTTTTAATATAGAAATGGCAATTTGTAATACAAGCATAATTAAAAATCCAATAATTATTCCTGGGATTATTAAAACAAACCCTATAACAAGCCATCCAGTTGCAAGACAAGCTAAAAATGTTGCTACTGTACATATTGTAATAATTACATAACTTAAATATGTCATCCATTTATCGCTAACTAAACCGTGGTTGGTTTTTTTTAGCAAATACCCCTTTTTGTCTTTAAAATTGTTGACTTCTATTAAAACTTCTTTAGAAGAATAGTCTGGCTCATAAGTGAGATGGAATTTTTCTTTCTTGTTAAAAAAAAAGCGTTCTACTTCAACAGTATTTTTATTATAATATAGGTCTATGTAGCGTGCTTTATTTTTTTCAAGATCTTTTATTTGTTTTACTTCTACATTTTTTACTGTAGTATTGTCTGAGTCATCATCAACTGGGACTAAATCTCTTTTAGGAAAAAAGACGGCATTGAAATCTAATGTTTTATCTGTTTTCAATTTATAATTAAAACCATGAGACTCATCATCTTCCAATTCCACATAAGAACATTTAAAAACCGTAGTATTATCTTTTCTTACGTAGCCTAACTTTTCATTATCTAGTATTACTTCATACCATCTTACCTTTTCTCTTAGCTTTATTCTTTTATAAGGGATGTATTCATCTACGGCTGTATCTCGGATTTTTCTAGAGCTTAAAGAATGTTCGGTATAGATTGGGGTTGGTTGTAAAATGCGTATTAGTTTACTCATAAGTATTTAAAAAGTTCAATTATAATAGTTGTTAAATGGTTTTCTGTGACTTGGCAAATTATCAAGTACACGCCTAGAGATATAAAAGCCTCTAACATTTTCATCACAATATATTACTTTTAAGTTTTATTCTAATTCCTACATCTCAGAATTTAATGTTTTTAGATAGTCCATTATGTCATTTGAAACTGTAATCATTTTGGCTTCTATTTGTTGAGTTAGCGCATTTAGATTATCAAAATCTGGATGTTCAACTAATGTAGTTTCAAGGATTGAATATTTAGGCATTTCCGTTTTATCCTTATTCCACTTTGTCGTTTTAAGCAATTCCCAATATTTCTTCTGATTCGAGATGGTATTTCCTAAAAGCCAAATCTCAAATCTCATTTCCAAATGATTTAATACAAGTCCGAATTTTAGTTTTTTACTTTTTAAAAAATCATTGGAGTAGTAGAAATATGTATAGTCCATATATCCATGAAGAATTCCAGCAAATGTGTATTGGTCAGAAAGATTTTTAATAAAATCCGTTCTTAGTTTCATAACAAACTTTACTAATTCGTTATACGCTATTAATATGTCTCCTTTCTCTAATTGTTCTTTATAAATCGAAACATATTTATTTAAATTCTCCATTTATATTTTTTTTAGTTCATGGTCTTGTTGGCTTATACGTAACTTAAGTAAGTAATTATTTAAATCGATTTATATTCTTTTTAAAATAATTCTCAATATTCGGTTTCTGTTCAGTTTGTCGAAATTTAAATATTCTGTTTTCAGATGTTTTTTCGTTAGTTCTAAATTCCGTTTCATTTTTTATTTCAAAACTTGAGTCAGATGTTATAATTCCATTTAATTCGTATAAATAAGCTGAATTAAATGAATCTTTTGTCGGGTTTTGCATTTCAATTCTATAGAACTGAATTTTAATACTATCATTATCAATTTGAGCTAAACCTTTATTTCCAATATCGTCAGGTTTAAATCCACAAATTCGTTTAGTTCTTTTTTCAATTGAATGTTGAGATTCGAGCATCAATTCAATAGTTTTATGAGCACTTTCATAGGTGTTTTTGTAGTTTGCTTTTTCAGCACAATAGTAATGTGAAAGTCCGTTTATGCCACCTATATTGATTACAAAGCCATCTTCGTAAATAAAAAATACGGATAAATATTTTATTTTGTTTATTCCAGTTTGTTCTATGTAATCGTCAATAAAAGGTGGTGCATTTTCTCCATATTCGAGTTCAAATTCTGCAAAATAATATCCATTCAATTGTAGTGATTCGTTGGTTAACGAATTACTTTCAAAATCAATTAATTTATTTTTATGATGCGTTTTAAAAATTCCACAAGAGTTGGAAACCAAAACAATAATAATTAGTAGAAATATTCTATTCTTCACGGGGTTCCTTTAACTGTTGATACACATTATTGGCGGTAGTTGTTTTTTCTTTAATCCATTTATTTTCTTCTTTTCGGAAAACAAACATTTTTTTTATGGCATCATTATTTTCAAACACATAGTTTAATTCAATCTTTTTAGATTCCTTCCCTTTTTTATAAAACAAAATTTTTTCAAATAGTAATTCATCAATTTGCTTTAGGCTATCGGGAAAAGGGCTCATTAAAAAACCGTGGCTATTAAAAATAATTCTTCTTTTAATTATTCCATTATTATCGAATGTATCCCATTTATATTTATAAAATCTATTATTATTATGGTCATATTTATTCTTTGCGAATATTCTGTCAAAAACTAAAATTTCCTTTCTGCGTATTTTTTCAATTACTATTCCATTTTTATTGAACTTTTTTTGTTCTTTCTTATTCTTAGTTTTTATAACATTACCACTTTCATTGTACTCAGTTGTTTTTATATGTTTTCTATTCCAGAACTCCTCTTTTTTAAGCTGTCCATTTAGATAGTATTCTTTTTCATATTTTTTCTTTGTGTCGTAAATGGACTTCATTTGACCGTTAGAAAAATAGGTTATTTTTTTTTGTTTTTTTCTTGGAATAAATAATTCCGATAACTTGCCATTTCTGTGATATTCAAATAAAGTGTCAATAGGTTGCCCATCTTTAAAAGTGCCTTTTGTTCTTAGGTTTCCATTAGCATAGAAGTCAGTAATTTCTCCATTTGCGAGATTACCGCAATCAAAATATTCAGAATGAGGTGGATTACTAATATAAATTGCCAATTCAAGCTTTTTTAAAAAGATTGTATCTCGATTGACTTTATTTGAAGTTATTTCGACAGTAATAGGTGGATTATCAAAATTGACATAAAGATTATATAATCCTGCCTTAGGTAATTCGATTGGTTTCGATTCAAAATTTTCCATTCCATAGGCTTTCGAAGAATCTGTCAAATACCAAAAGACACCATTTTCTAATTCATTAGTACATTGATTTATAAAAATGGGATTATAGGTAGTTTGCCCAAAAAATGTTTGAGTCAAAATGAGAAATAATATGTAGATAGATGTTTTCATCCAATTACCAACAATGAGTTTGTATAAGATTAGTTGCGTGATTTAAGTAACTAATTTAGCAAATACAAACCGAATGGAAAAACCGTTAGGGTTTCCAAAGTAGGAGAGAACCAACAATTATTTATAGTCATTGTTGAGTATTCGTTATTTATTTCAATCGTATTAAATTTCCATCGTCAAATCCAGTCGTGATATTCTCTATTTGACTCAAAAAACTATCATTGAACTTTAGGTAGTTCGATATAAATTCAACCGAGTAGTCTAACACATATTTCCAATCAGAATCGTTTAGTTTTAAATCATTTAAATCCAAATATTTATATTCAGGTTCATAGTCAGCGTTACAAGCCCAATTCTCATCTTTTTCATCAAATATTTCAGCTCCAGTCAAGTACATTATATAAGAATCGGATGACTGGAATAACCCAAAATTTAATCCCTTAATTTTTTCTGTTGGCAGATTTCCAGATTCAATTATATTAATCCATTTTGAAAATCGTTCTGGGATAGTCAAGTCTTTGTCAGAAACTGTTAAAAAAGTTGTTTTTTCTATCTCGTTTCTTTTTCCAAATATTTTATCTATTAGTTTCTTCATAATAACACTCAATGTGTTTGTATATGCTTTTAAGCAACTAATTTAGCAAATACAAACCGAATAGAAAATATGTACAGATTTTGTCGGTAATGACAGATACATGTTTTAAGTAGTAGTCGTTTAAAAATCGAGAGCATCTCTTTTGCAATACCAGTTAGGGTCACAATCAGTTACTACACACCCACCAGATTTATATTTTTTTTCTTTTTTTTCTTCATCCTTTTTAGTGATGTCTATATTCAATCCATACGAAATAGGAATGACTTCATCTTCTTTTTTACATGTTGGACACGTTCTATTGTCTTTGGATTTATCATATTTACAGGTAAGAGCATAAGGGAGTTTTAATGAGATAGTATCTTTTTTTCTTAATTCGGTATTCTTGAAAGTATAAAGGCGTCCAGTGATACTCCCAATTCCTTTTGGTTCAAAAGTCACTTTTATATCGTTTAAACTTTCTATTTCAAAGAAAAACTTTAAGTTATCATTTACTATAGCCGTTTGTTTTGTTCCGTTTTGTTCCAAAACAACTTTTGTTTTTCCTATTACATTAGTTCTATCATCTTCATTTTCTAAAAGTATTTTTCCGTTTACCTTTATGTTTTGAGCGGAGCAACAAATAACTCCAAATATTACTAATATTATGCTTAACTGTTTTTTCATATTACTTATAACGTGTTTATATGATGATTATTTGTGTTTGTTTGTCAAAAATTGTTAAACTATTAAAACACATTTTTGCTATCGTTAAAAATGGAATATTAGTATAAAACTGAATATAGAATTGCATTAGTATAAATACATTAATGATTTTTTAATTCTTCTAACGTCTTTATTTCCCAATCTTTATCATCATATATTTTTTTATTTTTATCGTCCCAATCCACAAAAAATCCTGAGTTTAAGGTTTTATGATTTTGTAATATTTCTTTTTTAATTTCTTTAGGTACAATTATCAAAATATCAAATCGTATTAAATTCTTAAGTAGTAAAAGGCTTTTGTATGAATTCTTATCTATTACAGAGCACGAATTCAAATTCAAATGTTTTAGGTTAAAAAGTTTCTCATAAGGTTCTAAACTTTTTAGGCGCAAATTTCTTGGTGCAAAAGCATCTCCATTTAGTGAAAGCCCAACAAGAGAAATTATTTCTCCAATTTTTTCGTAATTCTCTATTTTGAAAGAGTTTTCAATTCTTAAATGTGTCAATTCAATTTTAGTAATCGGTGAAATGTCTTTCAATTGAGTAAATCTTTCCAATTCTAATCTTTTTAGTTTTGTAAGTTTTAAAATTGGGTTTAGGTCATTTACTTTAGAACCGTCAATTATTAAGTCAGTAAGATTTGGTAAGTCACAAAAAATGCCAAGAAACTCCTGATTAATCCCATAAGCAATAGAAATACGTTTTACCTTTTTCAGTGAAGGAATTATTTTAATCCATTCGTGTTTTACTCTCTCTTTTTCTTTTTTTGTTGAAATGTGCCATTGAAAAGATAAGCTTCCAATTCGAATGTTTTCAGAATTTATTTTAGGATTATCATACTGTTGTATGTTTTCATAATCGTAAAGATGTTCTGGTGAGAAAAATTGATGATTTTTATATCTGTCGTTCATTTTAATTGTTGGTAACGCTTAAGTATATGAAATGTTGTGTGTTTGTGACGAGGATTTTCCGAAGGAAAAACTAGGAATAAACAAAGCAACTCACATTGCTTAAGTACAAAATAGTAAATTTTATATAGAATACTGTACACCGTTATTTCTTTTCAATATCACAATAGTTTAGTCCTTCCGATTTTAGTATTTCTAAAACTTTTTCACTTACAATTAATAAATTGTTTTCAATTCCGAAATCAGATTTTTTAGCAGTTCCGTTTATGTCAATCCACATGAAATTTGGCAAAGTCAAATTTGGTTGTAGTTCATTAAAAGGGTAGGCTTTTCTAATTTCCGCATTCTTTAATGAAAATCCAGTTACTTTATAATCAGTCAACTTATGTGCAGCGTTTTCCGTAATTAAAAACAGAGGAAAGCACTCAATTAAACAATCTCCTAACCAACCTTTAAAAAGGAATTCTAAATTTTTAATTTTCAGTGGGTGAGTAGAATTATCTATTTTGGTTTTTTACCAAATTCTCCAGAAACTTCAGGCTCCAATTGAAAATATTTGTTCATTTTTTAGGTATAATGTTAGTATGGTTTCGCTACATGTCAATGATTAGTATTAGAATATGAACAGCAATACTAAAGAGTATCATTTTTAGAATCCAATTGCAAAGACTGATAGTTGTCTTCTTTAGAGATTCATTCATTAATTTTTTTTTAAAATTGAGGACTTGGGACATCTATAATCCACATCATTACCATCCCAATTATACCTCCCAATAACATTAAAGGAAAGAATAGTTTGATTTGTTTTGCTGTGATATTTGTGTGTCCGCTAAGACTTGATTTTTTTAATAGTCCTGGATGAGTTTCTATAAACTCTGCACCGTTGTTAAAGTATATCCACTTGACACTTAATATCCAAAGTACGATTATAGAAAAGTGGAAAACCAACACCATTGGATTCATAGTTTTTGGATTAAAATAGTCAAAAGTATTTTGAGTTATGCCACTTAAGTTCCCAATCATCATAATAACCCAAGGAATATTCCCAAAAACCATCCACCCTTTAAAATACTTGTCATATCCATCTGCTAATTCAGGTTTTTGAGCAATATATTTCTTAGAGCGGTATTTTAAAATTAGTCCGTTTGCTATAGTTACTGCAATAAACATGATCCAAGTATGTTTGAAAATTATTTCCATTTTTTAATTGATACTTATATATGATTTGTTATAAGTTTTAAGCGCCTAATTTAGTAAATGGAAATACAAATAGAATAAAAATTCCTTGATAATTTTTGTAAGAAGACAAGATTTGTTTGGCAACATTATAATAAGCCAATAGAGTTATGGAGTGAAAAAGTAATACAACAGAAAATAGATTACATACATAATAACCCATTAGAAACAGGTTTTGTTACCAAAGTTATTGATTGGAAATATTTTAGTGCTAGAAGCTTTCAGGATGACCATACAGTTCTAGAAATCGATGAAGCAGGTTTTTTAGATGGATAATATACAGAGAAAATATTTGTTTTTCTGTTTAATATTGACTAGTTCAAAGAGTAATTGTCTAGAAAACTACTTATTCTTCAATATATCGCGTATAATCTTAAGGTGATGTTCAGTATGAATATTAAGAAACTTAATGGTCTCGTCTCTATTCATAGTTCCAAGAATAGGATGATTAAAGTGCTTCTTTTCTGCAAGCAAAGGCAACTTTTCGACTTTAGCAAGCGCTTCATCATAATGCATTCGTAACGTATTGATAGTTAAGTTTTCTGCTGGTCTTACGGACTCTGGCGCAGTAACTTTTCCTCTAGGCAGCGTATTAGAAGTAAAGACATAGTCACGTGTCTTATTGGATTCCGCTTTATAATTACTTTCATCAGAATACTTGAGCGCTTTATGTAACTGATTTACCATTAAATAAATGTGATCCATATGCCACGCAACAGAAGCTTCTGACACTTCAAGGTTTATTGTATCCCGCAGAGCAATATAGGATGCCACCTCATTAAGTTTTACTTTGAGATTAGAATTTCTTTTGTCTGATTCCATACTTGCAGCACTGCTTAATAATAAGATTCCTGCCATTAAGATTAAGATGATGTGAATACGATTTTTCATAAGTCTATATTTTAAAAATTATTTAGCCCAAAAATAGTCTTGAAATCAGTACGTTATAAAAAAACGGTATGAGTGTGCCACTTTTGTGATGAATGGGAAAGCTATTTAAAGTCAGCTTTTGAAAAAGATCTAGAAACAGGAATACTAGTAGCAACGTTATCTAGTTGTATTGTGAGTGATCTGGCATTACCATCAATAGATGTTATATGTTGCGTATTAATAAGGTAAGAGCGATGACAACGTTTTATTTGAGAAAGATTTTCTAATTGTATTTCAAGCTGTTTTAAAGAAAGTCTAATTAGTTTATGCATAAGCGTACTATCATCCAAATAATATATCGTTATATAATTCCCTTCTGATTGTGCTTATACAAACTCTGATAATTGCATTACAATAGGTGGTTCTTTTACGCTTTCTTCTTGTATTTGAACGGTACTGGTCTCTTCTAATGCTTCGGGCGGTAACTGATTAGAAAGTAATAGTGCTCTCTCGATATTGCGTTTTGAAAGTGTGCGCTCTTTAAAAAAGATTAAACCTATAATAGGGAAAATCCCTATCGAAATAGTGATTTTAAGAAAATTAAAAAAGGTTTGATATAAATCAATATCGCTCCACCAATTGTAATTATGCAGTGAATTAAAAGCACTTATTATCAAGATGCAACAAGATTGTAATAGAATTTCCTTTGCTATGGTCCATTTCTCTGGGCGAAAAAACTCCCGAAATAGTTTAGGAAGAATAAAATAGGTGGTAGCCACACCAAGAAAAACTGCAACTCCAAAACCCGCCAAGAAAAAATATTTATAAGCTATTGACTGTGCTGCGCCGAAAGGTTGAAAAACAATCAAAAACACAAAAACAAAAAGCCCCGATAATAAGGCAAATAACCACTTGTATTTAGTTTTTTGTAATAATGGATATGGTGAGTTGAGCCACTGCATAAGGAACTACAATATATTAGTTGTTTTTAATTTGTATTTTATTTGAGATTGTTTTTTCGCTTGTTGCCAACGTCTCGTATAAGAAACGTAGGGCGAGAAAATTTTTATTTTTCAGTTTAACTGTATACGTCACTCGTCACAGACAAGCGCTAGCAGGGGATAATTACATTAATGATTTTTATTTGTTTTTTACCTCAGTTCTTTGTTGTGTCTAGTAATATATTACTTTTTTTGCTTTTGAAATGCAAATCCTATCTCATTTTTATTTCAAAAATATTCTATTTAGTTTATTAGTTAGATAGATGATTGGTCTTCAGAAAATTAAGCTTAATTTTAAAATTATTGTTAAACAGGTTGAAACTTTATGAAATTATATATAAAATACATGGTAAGCTTAAGATGTAAACTCATGGTAAAATATGAGCTAGAAAAACTAGGTTTGCATTATACAAGTATTGAACTTGGTATGATTGAAATAAAAGAGAATATTACTAATGGACTAAAACAAGAACTGAAATCAAATTTAGCTCTATCTGGTCTGGAACTATTAGACGATAAAAAGAGTATACTCATAGATAAAATTAAAAATGTTATAATTGAAATGATACACTATTCTGATGAAGTTCCAAAAACTAATTATTCAGACATTATTAGTGAAAAATTGAATTATGATTATACTTATTTGTCTAATATTTTTTCCGAGGTCAAAGGCATTACAATACAGCATTTTATTATCAAGCATAAAATTGAAAAAGCCAAAGAGCTCATACTCTATGATGATTTAAACCTTACAGAAATAGCTTATAGACTTAATTATAGTAGTGTAGCCCATTTATCTAATCAATTCAAAAAAGTAACAGGACAGTCCCCTTCATACTATAAAAAAATAGGTGAAAAAAGAAAGTATAATTTAGAAAATCTGTGATTTATGTAAGTTAGAGTTAATGCTATGTAACTGAAACTGTAATAAATCAATCAAATTTGCATTGTTATTGATCAATCAGGGTAAGTCCAAATGAAATATCTCATTTGGCATGTGAAAGTTGACTTACTAGTCTGCTTTTTTATTTTTTATAATACAACTGTATCTGTGATATATGTAACTCATTTAATTTTATAAATACCATTTACAATCAATTAAATACTTAAAACAATGTCAAAAGAAAAAGAAGGTAAGAAAAAAAACAGTAAAACTCCTGCTGCCAAAACAGCTAAAGAAAAAAAAGCTGCTAAAATTTTAAAACTAAATGCAAAAAAGTATTCAGAATAGAGAAAAGGGAAACATTAGAACATTTGAAGGATGAAAAATAGTGAATTTGAAGAATCTATTAAATTTAATTTATTGGACTTACTAAATTATAGTACGAATACTATTGGAGTAAAAAATATAGTTGTTGAAAACACATGTGTGATACAAGTCTTTGCTTTTGATTTTGGAAAAGTCCAGTTATATGAAAAATCCCCTTTTTCTCGATTCATTTATATTATTGAAGGAAAAGCAGAAGTGGTTATCAACAACAATTCATCCTTTATGCAAACTGGAGATTCAGTTCTTATTCCCAGGGCTGTTAGCAGTTCAATTGAAGCCAACCTGCCATTCAAGATGATATGTACTACAATAAAAAATGGTTAGATAATTTTGTTCTATCATTAAAGAAATAATCATAAAAAGATCATGGAAAATAGATTTAAAGCTGGCGATTTTGTATTCGCCAAAGTTAGGCCTTCAGTGACACTCATTGTTAGAGTATATGCTAGGAAAATATATTATTGTAATATTAAGGCAGACCATACTGCAAAAGAACTTGTCTATTTTGAGAGAGAACTAATGCCATGTGTTGACGATCAATTAAAAACTAATAATTTAAAAATGAATAACTATGAAAAGTAATGCATTAGTTTATTGTGAAAATGAATTTGGAAATACAGATGGAAAGGTTGCAAATGGTTTAGTTCGTCAGTCGGAAATCTATACAATTGTTGGAATTATTGATAGTACAAAAGTTGGTTTGGATGCAGGCGAATATCTCGATGGTATAAAAAATGGGATTCCTGTTTTCAATAACATAGAAAGTGCTTTAAAAGAATTGAAAAATATTCCTCAATATTTTATTTATGGTATAGCTCCTCTCACTTCTTTTTTGAGTAACCAACAAAAAGAAATAATTTTTACTGCCATCAAATACGGAATGAATATTGTTAATGGTATGCCAGAATTTTTAAATGATAATACTCAATTCAGAGATGTTGCCAACAAATATGGAGTTACTATTCAGGATGTGAGAAAACCTCCAAAACGAGAAAACCTCCATAATTTTACAGGGAGCATAATGGATGTGAAGATTCCTATAATTGCAGTAATGGGAACTGATTGTGCGGTAGGAAAACGAACGACCGCTTTGCTTATGGTAAACGCTTTGAGAGAAAGGGGGGTTAATACTGTGTTTGTAACCACAGGACAAACAGGTATACTCCAAGGGGCAAAATATGGCGTTGCTATAGATGTTTTAACTTCTGGTTTTGCTTCGGGAGAAGTTGAAAATGTTATCTTAAATGCTTGTAAGAAAGAACAACCAGATATTATAGTTGTTGAAGGTCAAGGTGCTTTAAGCCATCCTGCTTTTACTTCTTCAAGTGCAATTTTACGTGGTGCAATGCCAGATGCAATTATTCTTCAACATCCACCAATGCGAGAAAATTATTGCGATTATCCTAATATCCCAATGTTATCACTAGAGGATGAGATAGAGATGATAGAAATATTTTCTAAATCAAAGGTAATTGCTATTACTATTAATCATGAAGATATGACTGATCAAGAAATTGCTAATACTATTATAGATTATCAAATAGATTATAACCTACCTACTACAGATGTCTTGAAGCATGGATGTGATAAACTGATAAAGGAACTATTAAAAACATTTCCGAAATTAAAGAGAGAGAGAGCGTATTACTTTGAAACTACCTAGGATAGATATTGATATTGGAAAAATCGCCCATAACATTCAACAATTAAGAAAGCTATATGGCTCCAAAGGAATTCAAATTACTGGTGTTACAAAGGTCATTGGTGGCAATCCACTAATCGCTTCAATTTTAGTGAAAAAAGATATAAAGATTCTTGCAGATTCTAGAATTGAAAATATTGTGAAAATGCGAAAAGCTGGTGTTCAAGCAAAGTATTTGTTATTGAGAACACCTGCTTTAAGCCAAATAGAAGAAGTTGTTATTTACACCGATATAAGCTTAAATTCTGAACTCATCGTCCTAAAAGAGCTATCAAAATATGCTATAAGGAATCAAATTATACATAAAGTAATTCTTATGGTGGAGCTGGGAGATTTACGAGAAGGAATTATGCCTTTAGAAATAAATAACACTGTAAAAGAGGTACTACTATTAAAAGGGCTTTCCTTAATAGGGATAGGTTCAAATCTTGCTTGTTTTGGAGGAATAGGGCCTGATGCCAGTAAAATGAGTAAGCTATCATCAATAGCGACACATTTAGAAAAAACTTTTAAAATTAAATTAGCAATTATTTCTGGCGGAAATTCTGCAAACTATCATTGGTTCAAATCTTCAAAAAATGTTGGTAGAATAAATAATTTACGATTAGGAGAGTCTATCTTTTTAGGAAGGGAGGCACTTCGCAGAAAGCCAATACCTAAACTCTTTACAGACATTTTCACATTAGTGGTTGAAGTAATTGAATCAAAAATAAAACCTTCCAAACCTTATGGTAAAGTATTTCAAAATGCCAATGGAAAAATTAAAAAAATTAAAGAAAAAGGTTTAATGAATAGAGCTATTCTAGCTATAGGAGGACAAGATGTTGATGTTTCAGGAATTACACCAAGGCAAAACATTGATATTTTGGGCGCAAGTAGTGACCACATTGTGATAGATAACACCGAGTCAAATTTAAAAGTAGGAGATACTGTAGAGTTTGACTTGAACTATAGTGCTTTATTAAGAGTCTTAAATTCACCGTATATAACTAAAAATACAATCAATTTTAATGAATGTAAAAGCGTACTGCAAAGCAGTTGAAGCAAAAGATAGTAGAAACAAACTTTTAACTCCTTCGATTAGAATTTTAGAAAATAACTCGCCATTAATGAGTTTAATGAATACAGATTTTAATTTAATTTTTGAACCTTCTATTTCTGTAGATTATATGTACCTCGTTAGAGAAGATATTCTTGCAAAAATAGGAAGAATTAGTGAAAAGTTAAATGCCCAAAATAAGATGTTGATTATTCGATCAGCATGGAGATCTTCAGAGCATCAACAACTTTTATGGGATACTAAATTTGAATTCTTTCAAAAAGAGCATCCAGAAAAACCCTTCTCCGAAGTTAAAAAAATTGTTAATTATTTTATTGCTTTTCCTACAAAGTCAATGCATGCTACTGGAGGTGCAGTAGATGCATTAATTTATGATAATGACAAAAAATGTGTAATGGATTTTGGCACGAACAAAGGATATGATATCAATCTTTCTAAAAAGTGCTATCCTTACTACCCCAAAATTAGTAAAGAAGCTAAAGAAAATAGAGCACTATTAATAGGTTTGTTTCAAAGTGAAGGTTTTGTATGTGATTTAAAAGAATATTGGCATTTTGATTATGGAAATGCTATTTGGGCAATCGAAAAAGAAAAGAAATTTGCTATTTATGGGTCAATCTCTAAATTGGATATGTTAATTAACATAAAAAATTAAGCAGTCCTTACTAATCAAAACTAGGTTGCTAAAACACAATTATATAGATTTGAACTGAAATAAATATTTATTGAAATAACCCTATTTGAACTTGAAGTTAGGTTCTATAAAACATTAAAAGTCTCAAAATGTCACCATGTTTTCTTTCATTTTTTATTAGCGACAATTATCAGTATATACCAACCTTATCAAATACTTCCTATTTTATAGTCTATTCAAAGCGGTATATGCCAACCTTTTGGTTGTTTTATAAATAACCAAATATTAGTTGGTTATGTGTACCTTTTGTTTTAGTGTAAGTTCCTATATTTTTCAAATGAAGGAGGCTGTCTAAAAAGTCACTATAATTCTCGTTGTCAAGTTGAGCTTGTCGAAACTAATATTGGTAATCGATAATAGAAAATATTTCGACAAGCTCAATATGACATCAAACTTTACTTTTTAGTAAAATTTTAAAGGCTTTATTATTTTACACTACCCACAAGCATACCCACCTTGTTTATACTGTATGGTTTTTGTTGTTGGGTCTATCCATACTAAAACAATAGTGTTGTTATTAGAACACATAGCCATTGGGGTATCTACATTAAGCGCCACACCATTTAATTCCTGTTCTAAAGTCCATCCTGCTTGGTTTAAAGTGCCAAAACCATTAGTTAATTGGTTATCTGCGGAATAGATACCTGTTAACCCGAAAACCTCTGTAAAGGCATTAGAAATATCTGCATAACCGCCACGATGTACTAAATGCATCTCGCCAGAAGTTGTGGCCATTGCCATACTACCTAAACTTTGGTATTCGTTACCTAAAGCAGCCATTTTTTTAGAAAAATGCCCAACAGGAAAATCAGTTACAGACCATTGGTGTAGTGATGTATTGTTTTCTGGAGCAGGGCCATCGCTAAATGTTTTGCCTTTAAAAGCATTAAATGGGCCAGTATTATATGAGGTCATTCGCATTTTACGAGTATTACGTTCCTTATATACTATAAATAAAGACGCGCCTAATTGTCCTAAAGTAATAGGGCCATCAGTTAATTGATTTACAGGAACTACTGTACCAGAAAACCCATGTGTATTACCTACCATAGATTGTATAAAACCGTCTGGCGTTGTCCAACAGAGCATAAATTTATGTTTAGCGTCTGCCATATCATAATAAGACGTTACAGCAAAACTACCAGATGCTTTCTGGTTTAAAGTACTGGTAGGCGACCATTGTTTTGTAGTCGGGTTGTAAGTACTCATTAATAAATCGCCTATAGAATCGGTAAGGATTAAAATACTAGTATCTTCTATAGATGCCATGGCGATTGCGCCATTACTAGTTAATGGTAATGGTTTTGGTTGGCCCCAACTGGAATTACTATTAATACTTTCAAATAGTTGCCCATTGGCATTAGCAAACACCATGTGTTTTCCATAAGAGGCATTAGTAATCGCTAGAGTTTTAGCTGCAGAAAAATCGGTATCTGTAGGAATGCTCCAAGAAAACGATTCCTCCCAAAGAAAACGGAACCAATTGGCACCAAAATCGTTTTTATTTAAAGACCCTAATTGAAAGTTTTCCTCAACTGTTCTTATTAAATTGTAATGATTGTATGGCGTATCTATAACGGTTCCCGGTGTAATCATATCACCTAAAAGCACGGTGTATATTTGGTTAGGCCCATCGTAATTTGTGTCGTAATCACCGGGTTTTGCATTAAAATCGGCTTCATCGAAAGTAATCACTAACAAAGTGCCTTCTGGAACATGAGACTGTGCCCAAGCTTTATCGGGATCCGTTAATAGTAAATCGATATCTAGATTTAATCCTAAATGGTCAAAATCTGTAACACCACCATATCCTTGCACTTTAGACGTTTCTATATTGCCTAAAAACACATGTTCTAGCCAAGCAGAAAGTTGTGGTACTAACTGTGTTCTCGGATTAGTATCTACATGTGTATTGTATAGATAATGGCCATCATTCCAAATGTCTGGAGTAAACCAACTGTATTCTGGTAACGTTTTATCGTGTACGTCTTTCCAAAATTGTGTGTCGCTTACAATCTTGTTCCAACGGCTTTCCTCTTTTTGTATGGTATGAAAAGAAGCAAAAGCATTATGTTTACGGAAATATCGAGCTAATTCGGTAGCATCAGACGATGGAAATTCGTCAATAGGTGGATTTGCAGTCTTTTTAGTATTATAATCTGGGTCAACCCAAGCTTTATTCCAAGGATCTCCAGGATAGGCTTCCATATAGGCTTTCCAGCTTACATTTTTAGCTTCTAATAAATCTACTAATGTCTCTTGTAATAGAGGAGAAGCAGGAGGCGTATCGTTTGTAACACCACAAACTTCACCAGCTAAAGACGCTATGTAATTGGTTTGAGACGGGTGGAAGGCTCCAAAATAATTAGTCATATCTGCACCTGCAGACGCTAATTTTTTCATGAAGGCATTTTGCATCACATAACTTCGATATTGATTTTCGAACATGATCGTGATAACACGGTTAAAAGGTTTAGTTATCATTAGTTTTGTTGTGTTTTAGTGTCTGCAATAAGTTCATCAATTAGCCAAGTGTATTGTTTTCTTGCTTCTGGCATAATGTATTCAAAAGGTGGTCCTGCAAATTGTTTGCTATTTGGAACTTGGCAATTAAGTAATTCGGCAGCCAAGTATTTCATCTGGTACATCATACCAATAGCTTTAACTATTAAAGACGATTGCCCGTTAAATGCTAAATGTAAAGCTCTTAAGAAATGAGAATATAACTGATTAAACTCTTCTGCTTTTTCGCGTGCAGGAGAACCTTCAGGAAAATCGGAAGCTTTAGGATTATTTACCATGTCTATAACAGCATCCCAGTTTACATCTACTTTTTCGCCAGTAGGTTTTTTGTTGGGTACATCGGTTGGTTTGTATTGCTGTTCTAGATAGATTTCGTTGAATCTAAAATAATGTGCTACTTCTTGATCTTGTCCAAAGTAGGCATCGTCTCCATCATCTATAGTACCAGCGGCGCCTTCACCTTGATCTACTATAATATCTATTGCAAATAAGGCTTTGTCTAGATTGTCCACAACAACAATTTCGCCACCACCACCGTAGTAATCTTTAGGTGTTATTTGTAACGATTTATCACCATTAAACACCTTGTCTTCTCCATAAGTATCTACTAAATACACTAATTGCTTTTTTATAGTGTTGTAAAATTCACCAATGGTTTTCTCTTTCAGTTTTATTGGTTGCATCAAATTTTTAGCATATTCACCACGTACCATTAGTTTGTCTTCTGAAGGCTTTTCTATTTCTAAAAACGTTTCAATAGATGCTTTTGAAAATTTAATAATACCAACATCAAACTTCCTGTCGGCAAATTCCATTTTTGTTGGGTATTCTGGAATAAATTTTGGGTTATCTATAGAGGGATGTCCACCTACGGCATTCATAATATTACACGCTAAAGTCATGTGAAGCATCTCTTCCATGAATACGCTACGTATTACATTCCAAGAAAAGGTATTGGTGTCTTGATTTATAGTAAAATAAGCAGCTAAATAGGGTGGAATTGTTGAGTGTTCAAGTTCTATAGCGGTTTGTAAATTATCGTGAAGCTGTTTTTTATAAGATTCTAAAGTCTTTGACATGGTTTAGTTTTTTAATTCGGTTAAGTCTTTATCTATATTCTCTGCTGCCCAAAACGAGAGTGCAGCCATGGTTAGGGTAGGGTTAGAGGTTCCCATAGATGGCATATTACCACAACCTACTAAAAATAGGTTTTTATGTTCGTGGCAACGTTGATCTTTATCTACTACCGAATTGTCTTTAGTAGTCCCCATGATGTGCGTGCCAGCTAAATGCCCAGCACCTTGCCACCATAAAGCTTCTCCTTTATACTCGATGTAACCTCCTTTACTAGAATCGTATTGGGTTTTATTTTCTCCTTTTATGGTTTCAAAAAACTGCTCAGAGAATGATTTCGCAGCTAGCATGCCTTCTTTTTCGTGATCTGTAATATTGTAATTAATAATAGGGCGATGATTGCCTAAAGCATCTTTATAACGATCATCTATAGTTACGCAGTTATTAGATAATGCTTGCTGTTCTATTAAAAATCCAAAACGGAATTCTCTTTGTACTTTATCTAGTAAACGTTGTCTTAATTGTTTACCAAATAGGTTTTCAGATAATCCATCGGTAAGTTCTGTGTTTGGTGAACCTGCTGGCCAGTTCCATCCCCAATTTCCTATTTCTATTCTAAAGGCTGAACGGTCTTTACGAAAGGCACCATCTCTTAAACTTGGTATCCCAGAAGTAGATCCAGGTCCTCGGAACGATCCTATTTTTTCTGGCGCTAATCCCCAAGTTAGTAATACAGGGTGATCCATTAAGTTTTGCCCTATGTTTTTGTTTTTAAAGCCAGAGGCTAGCATTAGTTTAGCATTTTCTACTGCATGTGCTGCTAAAACATAGCGTTTAGCCGTAATTGTCTTTTCTTTATAACTAGGCGATTCACCACAGGTTAAAGCATCTATATCGTCGTATTGTTTATAGGTAATGCCTTTTATATCTCCAGTGTCATCATCATATAGAATTTGAGAAGCCACACATTGTTCGTTAATAACAACGCCATTATTAACCGCTTTTTCTAATGTTTTTAATGCATTATATTTTGCTTGTACTGGACAAATAGGAACACAGGCTGAGTTTCCTTCGCAACGTTGCCCTAAATCTGGATTACCAACGGCTCCAACAGGTTGGTAGCCTTTACCACCATCGTATTTAGGGTTTGGGTTACTATTTCTACCTTGTGGTGTGCTTACCACATCGTAGCTATAAGTTTCTCCTTCATAACTAAAAACAGCGTTTTTAGTCCATTTAGTTAATTGTTTATCTAAATGACTTTGCGGTATTTTGGTCATAGGGAACACGTAACCTTCTTCAAAAGCAAGACCTAAATAGTCTTGTTCTTCTACATCTGCAGATACTCCGATTTCAAATTCGGCCATTCTGTAGTATTTCATTAAATCGTAATAACTAATTGGCCAGTTTTTACCAATACCAAACAAATCTTGTTCTTTAAAATCTGATGGTAACATTCTTAAACACGTACCTAACCAGTGTAATGTTGTGCCACCTTTAGCACGTGTATATGTGCTTTGAAAAGGGGCAGGGCCTAACTGTTTAAAATAACTGTCTTTATTAAATTGTTGAATACCGTCTTCTATATTACCAACATCTGTAACCAATGGCTGCGGCGCATTTGGGTTTTGTGGATATGGCGAATTTGGTATTTTTACAGTATTCTTATAATAGGTGTTTAAGTATTCTCTATAGGTTTCAAAGCTAAAGTCTTTTTTTGCACCTGCTTCAAGGATTAATACACTATGTCCTTTTTCTGCTAATTGATTTGCTACGATGGCACCACTAATTCCAGCACCAACAATTACGACGTCGTATTCTGTTTTTTTACTCATTGTTGTATTGTAATTAGTTAGTTTTTAGATGTAAATGTTTGTGGAGGAAAACCCCAAGTTCCATAACCAGGTTGTTTACCACCCATTGGGTGTGCAGCAATAGCTTTCCATATTAACCCTTCTAAATAAGATTCTGACGATACAATATAGTTTTCTGGGCTAAAGGTCCCTACAACCCATTCTCCCGTGTACCATAATTGAATGATTTGACTAACTGGTGTTTTAAAATTAATATTCCCCATTAAATCTTTTATTTGCCTAGCATTTTTATCAGATGGATGTTCGGGATTGCTAATTTTTATGTTTTCTATAGCATTTAAAATAGCTTCAAAGATTTCTTTCCCTAATTCTTTTTTTACGGTATCGAAATAGGTTTGTACGAGTCCAGTTCCTACAATGTCTGCTTTAGAAAACCCCGTAAGTACAATACTTAGGTTTTCGAACAAATCAATGGGTTTCTTTTTTAATGATTTCATAAAAAATGGTTGATTTTTTTAAGTTAAGTTTCAAAAATATTTAAAAGACAAATTATATAATTGCTAGGTTTCGTTTTAGCGTATAAATACCTGTTTTTATATAATAAAGCTATTAAGATACAATGTTTCAATATATTTTAAAAGCGGAAACTATCTGTGTACTATTATAAATACTTAATTTTTTAAAAGACTTTAGTGTAAAGACACTATAGAATTTGGGTTTTATATATAACTCTATAATGTGTTATTATGATGCGTTGTTGTATAGTTGTAAAGATATATTGTGAAACTACTATACATTCTTCGTATATTGCATATATACTTATAGTTACAAGAAAAAATACTATGCAAAATATAAAAGCCATTATATGCGTATTGTTTGGGTTGTTTGTTTTTAAAAACAATGCTCAAGAGTTACCACCAATAGAGATTTATACACCAGAAATTTATAAAGCACAAAATCAAAATTGGGCAATATCTCAAGCTAAAGACAAAACAATATATGTTGCAAATAATGCAGGGCTTTTAGAGTCTAATGGAGAACGTTGGCGCTTATATCCTTCTCCAAACGAAAGTATAATGCGATCGGTAAATGCGGTTAATGAATACATTTATTCCGGATTTTATATGGAATTTGGATATTGGAAAAAAAATAAACTAGGCACATTAGATTATACATCATTATCAAAAAAACTTGAAGTCCCTTTAATTGAAGATGAACAATTCTGGAATATTATTGCTATGGAAGATTGGGTACTGTTTCAATCCTTAAATAGAATCTATATTTATAATTTAAAAACAGAGTCTTTCAGAATAATAGAATCTGAAACTACAATTACAAAAATGTATGAAGTAGATGGTAGTATTTACTTTCAGCGTATTAACAACGGAATATTTAAAATTAAAAGTGGAAAAGATATTTTAATCACAGAAGCACAAGAATTACGTGATAATGTTGTGGTTAATATTTTTAAAAAGGGAGAAGAGCTCTTTTTTGAAACACAAGACAATGGTTTTTTTACGTTTAAAGATGACGTTTTAAAACCATGGGAATCCCCTATAAATAATGAGTTAAAAACATTAAGCATTTATAACAGTATTCAGTTAAATGATGGTAGTTTGGCTCTAGGAACGATTTCTAATGGTGTAATTATTATAACAAAAGAAGGTAAAGTTAAATATAAAATTAGCCAGAATAATGGGTTAAGTAATAATACAGTGCTTAATTTATTTGAAGATATAGAGCATAATATTTGGTTGGGTTTAGATAATGGAATCAATTGTCTAAATATGGATTCTCATTTTAATGTATTTAATGACTATGGAGGTACGTTAGGAGCTGTGTATACAGCAGCAGTATATAAAGATGTTTTGTATTTAGGAACTAACCAAGGCTTGTATTATAAAGCGCTTAGTAAAAATGAAAAGTTCAAGTTTATAGATGGTACTCAAGGTCAAGTTTGGTGCTTATTAGAAATAAATGGGAGTTTGTTTTGCGGGCATAATTCAGGAACTTTTATAGTAGATAGCGATACAGTTGAAAAAATTTCCAATATTCAAGGAACTTGGAATATTAAACCAATAGAAAATAATCCAAAAGTATTAATACAGGGGAATTATAATGGATTGTATATTCTTAAAAAAAGCAACAATAAATGGAGTTATAGCCATAAAATAGAAGGCTTTGATATTTCTTCTCGATTTTTCGAATTTTTAGACGATAAAACACTTTTTGTAGGGCATGAATATAAAGGTGTTTTAAAAATTGAACTTAATGATGACTATACTAAAGCTCTAGATATAACCATAGAGCCAATAAGTAAAGGTTTAAAATCTAGTTTGTCTAAGTACAATAATAATGTGCTTTATGCTTACAAAGATGGTATTTTTAAATATGACCAATCTGTAAAAAAGTTTTTAAAAGATACACTATTAATGAATTTATACGATTCTAAATCGTTTGTTTCAGGAAAATTAATAGTAGAACCTAAAACCAATAGACTTTGGGGGTTTTCTAATAATGAAATTAGTTTTATATCACCAGGTAAATTAAGTCAAACACCAGAAGTAAATACCATACCATTGCCTTATCAACTTCGTAAGAGCACTACTAGTTTTGAAAATATAATTTCTATAGACGATCAGCATTATTTATTAGGCACAACATCGGGTTACATATTAATTAATCTAGAGAAACCATTTAATAAAAAGTATAGTGCTAGAATAAACTCAATTACAAAAAATAAAGATAGAACCAATGGTGTTTTCGAATATGTAGATTTATCTACAGAAGGTAGTTTCCTTAATGAGGAAAATAATATAGAAATAACATATAGTATACCAGAATACAATAAATACTTAAAAGTAGATTATCAATACCAATTAAAAGGTATTTATAATAATTGGAGTGAATGGTCGTCTAATTCAACAGAATTATTCGAGAATTTACCGTTTGGAGATTACACTTTTAATGTAAGAGGGCGAATTAATAACAACCTTACTCAAAACATAGCATCCTATTCTTTTACTATCGCAAGGCCATGGCATCTGTCTAATCTTATGATTGCTGTATATATTATTGGAATTATATTATTCTCCTTCCTTATGCACAATATATATAAGCAATATTATAAAAGACAACGTAAGCAATTATTAGAACAAAAAAATAAGGAGATAGAATTAAAGGAATTAGCAAACCAAGAACAGTCTATGCGCTTTAAAAATGAAAACTTAACTAAGGACATAGAGAGTAAAAATAGAGAATTAGCAATCTCTACTATGAGTCTAATAAAAAAGAACGAATTCTTAAATAGTATCAAAAATGAGCTAATTAGTATCAAAGATGATAAGAATATTAAGCCAGTTATAAAAATAATTGATAAAAACTTAAACAATACAGATGACTGGAAACTGTTTCAAGAAGCATTTAATAATGCAGATAAAGACTTTTTAAAGAAGATAAAAAATTTGCACCCTTCATTAACTTCAAACGACTTAAGATTATGCGCATATTTAAGGTTAAATCTATCCTCTAAAGAGATAGCCCCCTTATTAAATATCTCCCCTAGAAGTGTAGAAGTTAAACGATATCGTTTACGTAAAAAGATTGATTTACCACATGAAACAAGCTTAACCGACTACATCATTAAGTTATAAGCACACTACAGTGTAAAAAAACACCTATACAATACCACAACATTTTGATTCAAATATTATTTTGTTTAATATTTTTGTATATTTATTAAACAAAATTTAAACTTAAAATCATTGCTATTATTGATGATACTGCAATTTTTAGTGTTAAATATTGCATTGTATGTTTTTTGTAGTGGTGTTTTTTGTCATTTTCATAATTCATAAGCATAATTTTACGTAGAGTAAACCTATCTATTTACAATAGTCAACTTAAACTAAACATTAATATGAGAAACAACTTTCTAATACTAATTACCTTCTTATTAACGACTTCGGTGTTTGCACAGTCAAGCGTAGTGGAAGTTAAAAATACCGAGGAAGGTTCTAAGTTAGTAGTCAATGGAGAAGACTTCATGATTAACGGTATGAACTGGGATTACATTCCCATAGGTACAAATACAGTAAATGCAAATTTCTGGAAAAAGTCAGACGATGTAATCAAAGCAGGATTAGATGCAGAAATGGCACTCTTACAGAATATGAATGTAAATGTTATTCGTCAATATACAGGAGTACCAGCTAAATGGGTAAGATATATTTATGAAAATTACGGTATATATACCATGCTTAATAACTCTTTTGGTCGTTACGGATTAACTATTGATGGTGTTTGGACTCCGGTTACAGATTATTCAGACCCTAGAACACAAGAGTTATTAATGACCGAAATTAAAAGTATGGTTACTGAGTACAAGAATACTCCGGGTATACTAATGTATCTTATAGGGAATGAAAATAACTACGGGTTATTCTGGCAAGGAGCAGAAACTGAAGATTTTCCTGATGGAGAGGAAGAAAAGCAATTTATTGGTGAGAAAAGAGGTAGACCTATGTATAGGTTAATGAATGAAGCCTCTAAAGCAATGAAAACAATAGACCCTTCTCATCCAGTAGCTATATGTAATGGGGATGTTTTGTTTATAGATATTATTGCAGAAGAATGTAAAGATGTAGACATTTATGGTACAAACATGTATAGAGGTGTTTCTTTTGGAGATGCATTTCAGGTAGTAAAGGATAAGTTAAACAAACCAATTATGTTTACTGAGTTTGGTTCTGATGCTTTTAACGCAATAGAAAACCAAGAAGACCAGAAAATGCAAGCCTATTACATGCTTAACAATTGGAAGGAAATCTACCAAAATGCGGCAGGCCTTGGAAAAGTTAATAACTCTATAGGTGGTTTTACATTTCAGTTTAGTGATGGTTGGTGGAAAGCAGGGTTTAATGATAGAAAAGATGCAGATACACACCAAACAGAATCTACATGGAATGCTGGAGGTTACACAATAGATGAAGCTTATAAAGGTGCAAATAATATGAACGAAGAATGGTTTGGTATTTGTGCAAAAGGACCAACCAACAGTCGTGGTTTATACACACTATATCCACGAGCAGCATATTATGCTTTAAAGGATGCTCATAGTTTAAATCCATACGGAGACAATGTTACTCTAGACTTTGTAAATAACTACTTCTCAAATATTAATCTTATGGATGCTGTGCTTAGAGCACGAGGAGATAAAGCAGCTATAGGAGGAGACGAAAAACTTAGTATAAGCCAATTAAGAGCTGAATTTACAACCTTTAATACAGGTGGAAGTTTATTAACAACGCCAGATGAAGCAGACCCAACGAGTCAAGCCTTTCCTAATGAATTAGGCTTCGATCACATGCAATCTTATTTTGTTGGAGTAGAAGGTAAGCCGTCATCAAACATGAAAGCTAACGTTAATTTCAATATTTTAGGTAATGTAGCAGATAATCCAATTGATGAAATATTTTATGAAAATAGAGGAAGAACCGTATCTGTAAATACAGATGAAGGAAATCTAGATTTAACTAACATTAATGGAGTTCAAGTATATAATGCCGAGTTCGAATGGAATGCTAAAGATTTCGATTTAAGAGGGTTTTATAGAACAGGGCATTATCATTGGGGATACGAAGGTGACTTTTTTGGTTTATATCCAGAAGCAAATTATGGACCTAACCTAGATATTTATAATGGTGTAATTTCTGGAATAGAAATAGATGGTAAAAAAGCCTTTAAAGGCTTAAAAGCAGCATTTGGACCACAATTATGGTGGGGAGCTAACCCAGCAGTATTATTAAAGTACCATAGAAAAATAGGAAAGTATGATGTTACAGGTATCTTTCATGAAGATATAGATGATGCAGGAGAAGCGATAAGTACTTTTGCAGTACCAATGCCTAGAACAAGAAGAGCTTCAATTCATGTAGAAAGAGAAATAGGAGATTTTAAAATTCAATTGGGAGGTCTATGGGCTGGACAGCCATTAAACGATAGAGAGTTTCAAGTGGCAGAAGGACAACCTGGAAATTATACAATCTATACAGATAAAGTTAATTCAGACGATAATTGGGGAGCAAAAGCAAAAGTAACCTATCAAAAAGGCCGTTTTAATTGGTACGTACAAGGTGCTTACCAAGGTTTAGTAGCTAATGGAGGAGGAGACCAAACCCAAACATTTACAGGATGGAGATTATTAGATAGCGGAAGCGGTAACCAAACTAACGTTTTATCTGGATTTACTTATTCAGTAGGAGATTTTCAAATAGCACCTAACTTTCTTTGGCAAAAACCATTAGTAGATGCCATGCCAAACGATGTAGACGGCGTAGGTAGATTAAGAAATATTCAAGATGATCCTTTTGCAGTTAGAGCTAACAGAGAAACAACAGCAGGAGAACTATTATTAACCTACGATCCAACACCAGGAACATGGATGTACGAATGGGACAATGACAGAGCGGAAGATGCAAAATTCGCTATGAATTTAGGATTTGTTTTCCGTCATCATCCAACGGCACAAGATGCGGCCATAGGGTTTTTAAGCAATCGTACTTCTTTTGCATTTCCTAATTCTGCGCCAGCACAAGATTTATGGGAAGTACACTCACGTGTTGTTTCAAAAGTAAGTCCAGATTTAGGGTTTATCGCAAATGTATATGGAGGTAATGCACAAGCCAACGGTAGTGACGCTAGGTTAATAGAACGTTTTGGTGGAGATGTAAGAATGATTTACAAGAAAATAAAACTTACGTATCAAGCAAAATTTAACGATTGGGGACCATTTGATTATCATAGAGATTTCAACTTAACATACCCAGTACAGCTTATGTTAGATTTATCAACAACTTTAGGCAAGCCAGACTGGTTTATATTACCAAATACTAGAGTAGGTGTAAGAGGAACTTGGAGAACTTTAGATGAATTCTCACCACGTTACTCACCAAATACGATAGCGCCAAATACATTCCCGCCAGTACCAATTTTAAGCCCAGAAGGATTTGATAATGGAACGGAATGGGAAATAAGAACATACATACACATCAACATAGGTAAATAAAAAAAATGAAAATGAAGACTAGAAAAAACACGTATTCAAAAATCATTCTCTATGTAGGATTGATTTTTATCACGGCTATTAGTTGTGAAAGAGACCTTTCGGATGATGCAGAGTTTGCAACATACCCGACCACTCCAGATATTTTTATCGATGGATTTGTAGGCGGATTAGATTACTTTCCTTTTGGAGGCTCATTTGCTGAAGCTTTTTCTGTAGAGACAGAAGAAACATACTTAGGATCAGCTTCTATGCGTTTTGATATTCCGCAATTTGGTGTTAGTTATGGAGGTGCAACATTTCCAAGTACGGGACCTAGGGATTTATCAGGGTACGACGCTTTAACCTTTTGGGCAAAAGCATCGCAAGGTGCAGATATAAACGAAATTGGTTTTGGTATTAACGGAGATACTAATAATAAATTTCAAGTAACGTTACAAAACTTACCGTTAACGACAAATTGGGCAAAATATGTAATAGCTATACCAGATGCTTCTAAACTAAATCAAGAAAAAGGAATGTTTTGGTATGCAGAAGGTGCAGAAAATCAATTTGATGAAGGCGGATACACCTTTTGGATAGACGAGTTAAGATTCGAAAAATTAGGAACTATCGGACAACCACAACCAGCAATACTTAATGGTGTAGACGAAGTACAGCAGACCTTTGTAGATACTAACATAACACTTAGTGGATTAACACAAACTCAGAACTTAGGTTCAGGACAAAACCAAACGGTATCTGTGGCGCCATCTTATTTTGAATTTACATCCTCGGATGTAGATGTGGCAATTGTAAACGAATTAGGAGTTGTATCTGTAGTCGGTACAGGTACAGCAACAATTACAGCTACTTTAGGTAATGTTGCAGCTAATGGTTCTTTAACTATAGAATCAACAGGAGCTTTAGCGACTGCACCAACACCGACATTACCAGCAGCGAATGTTATTTCAATTTTTAGTAATGCATACAACGATGTTCCAGTAGATTTCTTTAACGCAGGATGGACAGGGTCTACAACAGAAACAACAGATATAAACTCTGGAGGGAATGATATAAAATATTATACACAAAACAATTTTGTAGGTATTGGTTTCGAAAACCCAACAGTAGATGCTTCAGCAATGACGCACATGCATATAGATATTTATACAGATGATGTTATAAATGGCAATTTCGAGATACAAATAAGAGACCGTGGAGCAAACGGAGTTATAAACTCAGACAACAATGGATTCCCAACAGAGGATGACGCCGATTTAAGATACTCAGTTAACAGTTTACCGCAAGGACAATGGACATCTATAGATATTCCATTAAGTGGAAACATAGCATCGCAAAAAAATAATTTAGCGTTACTTGTTTTTGTTGGTGGAGTTCCTAATTTTTATGTAGACAACATTTATTTTTATAACTAAACCATCTAAATAACTAAAATATGAATAATAAGAATAAAAATAAAAGTGGTTTAGTCAAGGGTGTTTTCTTATCCCTTATGGTCGTGTTATTTCTTACAACAACAAACTGTTCAACAGACGAAAGCCAAACTGTAGCAAATTTCACAACATTAGTAATGTCTGATGAATTTAACACAGACGGTGCTCCAGATAATTCTAAATGGAACTATGAAATTGGAACAGGTAATAATGGTTGGGGTAATAATGAGTTACAATATTACACAGACAGAACAGAAAACGTTAAAGTAGAAAATGGTTATTTATTAATAACTGCAAATCAAGAAGATTTTAATGGATCCTCTTATACATCTGCTAGAATAACAACGCAAGGTAAATTTGAACAAGCTTATGGACGTTTTGAAGCTCGTATACGATTACCATATGGTAAAGGTCTATGGCCAGCATTTTGGCTTTTAGGAAACGATTGCGAGACAAATATTTGGCCGCAGTGTGGAGAGATTGATATAATGGAATACCTAGGCGATAACCCAACAACAATATTTGGTAGTGCTCATGGACCAGGATACTCTGCAGGGGAAGCTGTAACTAAGGATTATGTTTTAGAGAACGGTCGTTACGATACAGGATTTCATGTCTTTGGTATAGAATGGGGACCAGGGTACATAAACTATTATGTAGACGATGCATTATACCAAACGATAACACCAGAAGATACACCAGGAGAATGGGTTTTTGATCATCCATTTTATATTATTTTAAATGTAGCAGTTGGAGGAAACTTTCCTGGATCTCCAAATGACGAAACTGTTTTTCCACAAACTATGCTTGTAGATTATGTACGAGTTTACCAACAACAATAAAAACTAAAAAAGAATATTATGAAATATCTAATTAAACAAACTAAAATACTTGTACTATTAGTGTTAGCCGTTTCCTTTTCAGGGTGTGAAGACGATGATGTCGTTTTACCAAAAGTAGAAGCTGGTTTTACACATACTATTAGCCAAGCTACTGGTACAGTAACTTTTATTAATACTTCTACAAATGCTGATAATTACTCGTGGGATTTTGGAGATACTAGTGAGTCTACAGAAATTAACCCTACAAAGATTTACGCATCTGGAACCTATACAATAGTTTTAAAAGCAACTAATGTTGCAGGAGCCTCAGCAACTTTCGAGGATACAATTACTATAGCTATTCCTGAAGCCATTACAATACCATTTAATTTCGATGAAGACTTAGTGGTTTACGAAGCAACTACATTTAACGGAGCTGCTTTTGATGTTGTTGAGAACCCAGACCCTTCAGGAACAAATACTGTAGTGTCTAATGTAGGAGCAATAACAAATAGTGGGGCTAATTTTGAAGGTTTATTTTTCGAATTAGGAGCGCCATTAGATTTAACAACAGATAAGTCTGTAAAAATGAACTTCTGGGCAAACACTCCAGTAGATATATTATTCAAATTAGAACAAGGAACTAGTGGAGATGTAGAAACAACAGCAAGTCATGGTGGAACAGGATGGGAAGAACTTATTTTTACTTTTGATTCTGCAGCAGAGTATTCAACAGTAACTCTTTTTGTAGATGGACCAGGAACAACAGCAGGAACATTTTATTTTGATGATGTAGCACAAATACCAACTGTAGATTTAACAGCACCGGTAATTACTTTAAATGGAGATGCAATGGTTAACGTAATCATCGGTACATCATATACAGATGCAGGAGCAACAGCAGCAGATAATACAGATGGAGATATTTCGGCAAGTATAGTAGTAGGAGGAGACACTGTAGACGTAAATACAATGGGAACTTACGTAATAACATACGATGTTAGTGATGCAGCAGGTAACGCAGCAGATCAAGTAACTAGAACAGTAGAAGTTGCGGCTGCACCAACAGCACCAACAACATCTGCGCCAATACCACCAGCAAGAGATCCAGGAGATGTAATCTCAATTTACGGAGAAGCTTACACTAATATAACCGTTGATAATTTTGATCCAAACTGGGGACAGTCTGGACACACGCAAGTAAATACAACTTACGATCCAGGAGATGGAAACTTTGCATTAGCATATCCTAACTTTAATTATCAAGGAACAGACTTTGGGTCAGGAGGACCACAAAATGCATCAGCAATGGAATTTTTACATGTAGATATGTGGACGCCAGCAGATCCTGCAGCTACAGATATACAAGTAAGTCCAATAAACAATGGAACAGGATCAGGAGAAACATTAGTTTCTATACCTTATACAACGGGGACATGGGTAAGTGTAGATTTACCAATAGCAGATTTTACAGGAATGACTTGGGATAGTGTTTTCCAAATGAAGTTCGCAGCAAATGGAGCAGGTAGTACTGTACCTGTAGATATTTACTTAGATAACATTTACTTCTACAGAGCGCCAGGAGGCGGCGGTGGAGGTGGAGGCGGAACAGGTTCTGCTCTTTTAGACTTTGAAGATGGTGTAGGATTTACAGGAGCTTTCGATAATGGAGCAAATGGAGCTATCGCACCTAATCCAAACGCAAGCGGAATTAACACTTCTGCAAATGTGTTCCAGTTTAACAAAATAGTTAATTCAGCATGGTATTCTGGTGTATTCCATATTTTTAGTCAAGACATAGATGCATCAGCAGGAACGACATTTAAAGTTAAAATGTGGTCTCCAAATGCTAATATTAATGTAAGATTTCAGTTAGAAAAAGAGGGTAACCAAGGCCCAATAGTTACTTACAATGTAGAACAAAATTTAGCACAAGCTAACACATGGGTAGAGCTAACATTCGATTTCTCTACAACACCAATAAATTTAGCAGATGGCTATGACAAAATTGTGATTTTCCCGGATTATGATGAAACAAATATGGTTCCTGTAGCTACGGAGGCTATTTATTATATCGATGATATAGTTCAAGAATAGCACCCTATTTGACAATTATTTGAATTGAAAAAGGTCGAGAGTACTATCTCGACCTTTTTAAACACACCCAACATTAAAGGCAGTTTAAAGCTAGAATAATAATGACTGATACAATTTTAGAAGAAAACATAAAAAAAGAAGTCACCTTAGAAAAAGTAAAAATAAACGGTGAACGCTTTTTTAAAATTTCGAATAACGACGAAATGCGTCCATTTTTTATGAGCATTGTAAGTGCTTCAAATCATTGGATGTTTATTTCTAGTAATGGAGGATTAACTGCAGGACGAAGAAATTCTGAATTTGCATTATTTCCCTATTATACAGATGATAAAATTACCGAAAGTGCAGATATCACAGGAAGTAAATCTATTTTTAGAGTAAATAAAAATGGAAAAACTCATATTTGGGAACCGTTTTCTGAACGTTTTGAAGGTATTTATAATACCACACGAAATTTATATAAAAACAGCTACGGAAATAAGGTGTTGTTTGAAGAAATTAATCACGATTTGGAAGTTACATTTCGTTATCAGTGGAATTCTAGTAATGTATATGGCTTTGTTAGAAAAAGTGAATTATTAAATACTAGTAATACTTCGGTACAGATTGAAGTTTTAGACGGTATTCAAAATATTTTACCCTACGGTGTTGGCAGCGATTTACAAAATGCTAGTAGTAATTTAGTAGATGCTTACAAAAGAAGTGAATTAGAAGAAAAATCTGGATTAGGACTCTTTGCGTTAAGTGCAATTATTGTAGATAAAGCAGAGCCTAGCGAAGCTTTAAAAACAAATATAGTTTGGTCTTTAGGTTTAAGTAATTCAAAATATCTACTGTCTTCTTTACAGCTTAAAAACTACAGAAAAAAACAAGAAATTCATCTGGAAGTAGATGTAAAAGCAGAAAAAGGAGCTTATTTAATAAATACTTCTTTAGAATTAGCTCCAAATTCAACAGAAAATTGGATGCTAGTTGCCAATGTAAATCAAGATCATTCCGATGTGGTATTACTTTCAGAAAGCATTCAGAATGATACAAATTTACAAGACAAAGTAAATGCAGATATTGCTTTAGGAACAAAACGTTTAATTGATTTAAACGCTTCTTCAGATGCAATACAATTAACAGCAGACAATGCTCGCGATACACGCCACTTTTCCAATACGTTATTTAATATTATGCGTGGTGGGATTTTCGATAATAACTATACTATTGAAAAATGGGATTTTAAAAACTACATAGCAAAGGCGAATAAAAAGGTAGCACGTAGTAATGAGCATATTATAGAACGTTTAGAAGAACAATTTTCATTATCTAAACTAAAAGCAATGGCTTCTGAGACAGAAGATAAAAACTTCCGTCGTTTGTGTTTAGAATATATGCCATTAAAATTTAGCCGTCGTCATGGAGATCCAAGTCGTCCTTGGAATAAATTCTCTATTAATACGCGAAATGAAGATGGTTCAAAAATATTAGATTATGAAGGTAATTGGCGTGATATTTTCCAGAATTGGGAAGCCTTAGCGCTTTCTTATCCAGAGTTTATAGAGAGTATGATTCATAAATTTTTGAATGCGACTACTTTCGATGGTTATAATCCGTATAGAGTTACAAAAGGCGGTTTCGATTGGGAAATTAGCGAACCAGACGACCCTTGGAGTTATATAGGCTATTGGGGAGATCACCAAATTATATACTTATTAAAGTTTTTAGAATTTATAGAAAACCATCAACCTAAAAAATTAGAAAGCTTTTTTAATCAAGATATGTTTGTGTATGCCAATGTGCCTTATCGAATAAAGTCTTATGAGGATATTCTTAAAAATCCAAAAGATACTATTGAGTTCGATGAAGATTTAGATCATAAAATACGAAGAGAAAGAAGTGAGTTAGGAGCAGATGGAGCTCTACTGCGCGACGAGAACAGATTTATTATAAAAGTAAATTTTGTAGAAAAAATATTAGCAACAATATTAGCTAAATTATCCAATTTCATTCCAGAATGTGGTATTTGGATGAATACACAAAGACCTGAATGGAATGATGCTAATAATGCATTAGTTGGTAATGGTGTATCTATGGTAACGTTATACTATTTAAGACGTTTCTTAATGTTTTTTAAAGGAACTTTCGATAACGCAGCACTTGAGTCTGTTGAAGTCTCTAAAGAGCTCGTTACATTTTATAACGCAGTTTTAAAAACATTCGAAAACCATAAACAATTACTTTCAGCAACATTTAATGATATAGAAAGAAAACAAATTTTAGATGGTTTAGCAATTCCTGCTAGTACATTTAGAACGACTATATACAATAATGCCTTTTCTGGACGAAAAGAAACAATTTCTCTTCAATCTTTAAAAGATTTTGTAGCAGTAAGTTTAGAGTATTTAGAGCATGCTATAGAAGCCAATAAGCGAACAGATAATTTATACCACGCTTATAACTTAATGACGATAGAAAATGAAAAGGAAGTGTCTATTTCTTATTTAGACGAAATGTTAGAAGGACAAGTAGCAGCTTTAAGTTCTGGTTACTTAACATCTGTTGAAGCACTAGCAGTTTTAGATGCTATGAAAAGTAGTAAACTGTTTAGAGAAGACCAATACAGTTATTTATTATATCCATATAAAGATTTAAAAGGGTTTATAGATCGTAATAATATATCAAAACAATCTATAGATAAGTCGACACTATTACAAGAGCATTTAGCGAATAGAGATACTCAAATAGTAGAACAAGACAATCGTGGGGATTATCATTTTAATGGTAATTTTAAAAATGCAAACGATGTAAGTATAGCTCTAGAAAATCTTTCTAATGAAGCTTCCGATCAGGAAAAAGAGTTAATACTTCAAATATTTGAAGAGGTTTTCAACCATAAAGCATTTACAGGGCGTTCAGGAACATTCTATGGTTACGAAGGATTAGGATCTATTTATTGGCATATGGTTTCTAAACTGCAATTAGCAGTTCAAGAATGCTGTTTAAAAGCTATAAACGAAGACGAAAGCGCAGAAACTATTGGGCGTTTATTAGAACACTATTACGAAATTAATGAAGGTATAGGAGTACACAAATCACCAATACTTTATGGTGCATTTCCAACAGATCCATATTCACATACACCAGCAGGAAAAGGAGCTCAGCAGCCAGGAATGACGGGACAAGTAAAAGAAGATATTTTATCTCGTTTTGGAGAATTAGGTGTTGTTGTGAAAAAGGGAATACTAGAATTTAATCCAAGGCTTTTAAAAGAAGATGAGTTTTTAAAAGACTCTAAAACATTTAACTATACAGATGTTAATAATGAAACAAAAGCTATAGCAATAGATAAGAAATCTATTTGTTTCACCTATTGTCAAGTGCCTATTATTTATAAGTTATCCGATAAAAACAGTACGTCTGTACAGTTAAGAGATAACACTACTAAAGACTTTAAGGTGTTGGCTTTAGACGAAACAACGAGCAAAATGTTGTTTGGAAGAACGGGTGAAATTGATCGAATATTAGTTTCGTTAAAAAAATAACTAAAACTACAAAACATGAAAAAGTATATTAAAGTAATCGTTTCTATAAGTATGGTAATACTTGCGTTTTCATGTAATGATGTAACTAAAAAAGAAGGTAAACTAGATACGGTGAAAACAGAACCAAATTTAAGCGCAAAAGACATTTTAGGAAATCCAAATTATTTAGCTATGTCTTATGGCGGCTATAGGCATGTGGATCATGGCATAGAACCAACTTTAAATGAATTAAAAGAAGATTTAAAGTTGCTGTCTGCAATGAATATTAAGGTGTTACGTACCTATAAGGTGCATTTACCTCAAGCAGAAAATCTTTTAAAAGCAATAAGCGAATTAAAAAATGAAGATTCTAGTTTTGAAATGTACATTATGCTAGGTGCATGGATAGATTGTAAAAATGCTTGGACTGGTTTAGAGCCAATACATAATGTAGAAAGTGATGCTAATAAACCACAAATAGAAAAGGCTGTAGCATTAGCAAATCAATATCCAGACATTATTAAAGTTATTGCTGTAGGTAATGAAGCTATGGTAAAATGGGCTACGAGTTATTATGTAGAGCCTGCTATAATTTTAAAATGGGTAAATCATTTACAAGACTTAAAAGCAAAAGGTAAGCTATCCAAGGATTTATGGATTACTAGTTCAGATAATTTTGCGTCTTGGGGTGGTGGAGATAGCGAATACCAAGTTGAAGACTTAAACCAACTTATTAAAGCTGTAGATTATTTATCGGTACACACGTATCCAATGCACGATACGCATTACAACCCAGATTTTTGGGGTATTCCAGATCAAGACATTAAGATGTTAGATAATGAGAAAATTGATAAAGCAATGCTACGTGCTAAAAACTACGCTAAGACACAGTATGGTAATGTAAAAACATACATGGAAAGTCTTGGTGTAAATAAACCAATTCATATTGGAGAAACTGGTTGGGCAAGTGTTTCTAATGGGTTTTATGGGCCAAAAGGTTCTAAAGCTACAGATGAGTATAAAGAAGCATTATACTATAACCATATGCGAGATTGGACTAATACAGATGGTATTTCTTGTTTTTATTTTGAAGCTTTTAATGAGCAATGGAAAGATGCAGAAAACCCACAAGGTTCAGAAAACCACTTTGGACTTTTTACCATAGATGGTAAAGCAAAGTATGTAATCTGGGATTTAGTAGATAAAGGAACATTTAAGGGGCTAACAAGAAACGGAAACCCAATAACTAAAACATATAATGGAGATAAGGATGCATTAATGAAAGCTGTTTTAGTACCGCCAACAGCAAGTGAAATAAAAGCTAAAGAGTAGAAATGTATTTAAAACTTTAAATAATGGAACCATTAAAGTATTACACCTGTATAATGATAATTCTAACAATAATAAGTTGTAGCAAACCTGCGGAACAATTAAATGTAGTTGTTTTTGAAACATCTTCAAGTGGAAACAGTTTAACTAGAATTACAGAATTCTCTTCAGAAAAAAGTACAGACACTATAACACTGTTGCCAGATAATAAGTTTCAGACCATAACAGGTTTTGGTGGATCTTTTACAGAAGCTTCGGCATCATTATTAAATAGATTAAGTACAGGAAATAGAAGGAAAATTATAGAAGCTTACTTTGGTGAAAGTGGTGCAAAATATTCATTAACAAGAACACACATGAATTCGTGTGATTTTTCATTAAGTAATTATTCTTATGCGCCATTAGAAGGAGATGTAGAATTAAAAAGCTTTTCAGTTAAAGAAGATGAGGCAGATTTAATACCTATGATTAAAGAAGCAATGGTAGTCTCTAAAGATGGATTTAAAATTTTGTCTTCACCTTGGACCGCACCACCATGGATGAAAGATAATAAAGATTGGCGCGGCGGTAAATTATTACCAGAATACTATGATACTTGGGCATTATTCTTTTCTAAGTATATAGATGCTTATAAAGAGGAAGGAATAGATATATGGGGTTTTACAGTAGAAAATGAACCCTTAGGTAATGATAAAAATTGGGAGAGTATGCATTTCTCTGCAGAAGAAATGACGCATTTTGTAAAAGACTATCTCGGTCCAAAATTAGAAGGAGACCAGCACGATGTTAAAATTCTAGGTTATGATCAAAATCGTGAACATTTAAAGCATTGGGTGGATGAAATGTATAAAACCGAAGAAACTTCAAAATATTACGACGGTACTGCTATACATTGGTATGCAAGTACTTTCGAGGTGTTTCCAGAAGCATTACAATATGCACACCAAAAAGCACCAAACAAATACCTTATACAATCGGAAGCTTGTGTAGATTCTGAAATACCAAAATGGAAAGACGATCAGTGGTATTGGACTAAAGAAGCTACAGATTGGGGTTGGGATTGGGCACCAGAACAAGACAAACATTTACACCCAAAATATGCGCCAGTTAATCGTTATGCAAGAGATATTATAGGATGCCTTAATAATTGGGTAGACGGTTGGATAGATTGGAATATGGTTCTAGATAGACAAGGAGGACCTAACTGGTTTAAAAATTGGTGTGTTGCACCGGTAATTGTAGACCCCGATAAAGATGAAGTATACTTTACTCCAATTTACTATACTTTAAGTCACTTTAGTAAATACATAAGGCCTAATGCTGTAGTTATAGGGCTAGAGAAAACCGATGAAACACTTATGGCGACAGCGGCAAAAAATCCAGATGGCTCAATTGCTGTAGTTATTTTTAATGAAGGTAAAAAAGCTAAGAATTTCAATTTAGTATTAAATGATAAAACTATAAATATCAAGGTAAATGCGCAAGCATTACAAACGATTATGATTGCAGATTAAGCATATTAAATAATAAATTAATTAACTAAAAACCATATAATTATGTCAAACACAGGAACGTCATCGAAAGTCCCAATAGGTCAAAAAATCGCTTTTGGATTTGGAATGTTAGCTAATCAAATGTTTCCAGCAGCACTAGGAATTTTTATGGTTGTATTAATTCAAGATTTAGGGTTTCCAACTTGGATGTGGGGAGTTTTATTTTTTCTTCCACGGGTATTCGATTCTATAACCGATCCAGTAATGGGATTTATTTCAGATAATACAAGATCTGTTTGGGGTAGACGTAGGCAATATGTGCTTATAGGAGCTATTATAATGGGGATTTCGTTTGCATTAATGTGGCAATTATATAAAGATGATAGCTTAACATATAATTTTACTTACTTTTTATTATGGTCTCTTGTATTTTACTTAGGGCTTACTATTTTTTCCGTCCCTTATGTTGCTATGGGGTATGAGATGAGCGATGATTTCCATGAGCGTACAAATATAATGGCAGTTGCACAATGGATAGGGCAATGGGCTTGGGTAATTGCACCGTGGTTTTGGGTAATAATGTACGATCCCTCTTGGTTTGAAGAAGGCGCAGATGTTGCCACTAGAACTATTGCAATTTGGGTTGCTGTTATTTGTGCAATTTTCGCGATGATTCCTGCTCTTTTTATAAAAAGTAAATCGACTTTAGACGATGATAGCTTAACACCTTTAACTTTAAAAACAATTGGAGGTAGTTTAAAGCAGATTTTAGATAATTTTAAAGAAGCGTTTAAAATTGAAGTATTTAAAAAACTATGTTTTTCTACTTTTCTAATTTTTAATGCATTTAATACCGTTGCTGGCTTTTCGTTTTTTATTGTAGTCTATTATTTATTTAATGGAGATGCTGGAGCAGCTGGTATTTGGCCTACTTTATTAGGAAGTGTAGGTGCTTTAGTAACAACTTTCTTAGTGATTCCTATTGTTGCAAAAATGTCGAAAGTTTTAGGGAAAAAGAAAGCTTTTATGGTGTCGCAAGGTATTTCTGTTTTGGGATATCTAATGCTTTGGTTCTTGTTTATTCCTGGTAAACCTTATATGTTTTTATTCGCTTTACCCTTTTTCTCTTTTGGAATAGGAAGTTTATTTACACTTATGATGTCTATGACGTCTGACGTTATTGATATAGATGAATTAAATACAGGAAAGAGAAGAGAAGGGGTTTTTGGAGCTATTTATTGGTGGATGGTAAAATTTGGTTTTGCAATTGCAGGATTATTAACAGGCGCAATTATGGCATTAGTTGGCTTTGTGCCAGATGCAGAAAATACAGAAGCTTCTATTACAGGAATAAGGCTTTTTTACTCAGGTTTACCAATAGTTGGGACACTTGCAGCGATGTGGATAATGCGTAATTACGATCTTACAGAAGAAAAAGCCTTAGAAATTAGTAACGAATTAGAAAAACGAAAAAATAAAACTAAAAAGTTATCATCAGCTTATGGTGCAGGAAACTTATTGTCTATTACAGGGAAACTAAAATTAGAAGAATATAAAACGGTAGACCTTAATAATAAAAGTTTAAAAGAATTAAAAACAATGTTTTCTGAAAAGCTAAAAGGACAATTACATGGTTTGTGCTTTAGCCCATATATTGAAGGGCAAGAAGCTGGAGATATTTTATCTGAAAAACAAATTAAACGACGTATGGAAATTATTTCGCCTTATACAAGATGGGTGCGATCATTTTCGTGTACAGAAGGAAATGAGTTAATTCCTGAAATTGCAAATGTAGCACATTTGAAATCTATTGTTGGTGCTTGGATTAGTGATGATAAAGAAAGAAATAATAGAGAAATAGATGCATTAATAAAACTAGCTAAATCAGGACATGTAAGTATTGCAGCTATAGGTAATGAAGTATTATTACGAGGTGAAATCACAGAAGAGGAGTTAATAACTTACATAAATAAAGTTAAGAACGCATTATCGGGTTTAAATATACCGGTTGGTTATGTAGACACTTATTATGAGTTTTATAAACGACCAAATTTGGTTGAAGCATCAGATATCATTTTAGCAAATTGCTATCCTTTTTGGGAAGGTTTTAGTATAGACGATTCTCTTAGCCATTTAAGAGAAATGCATGCTATAACTAAAGAAGTAGCTAAAGGAAAGAAAGTTATTATTGCAGAAACAGGTTGGCCGAGTCAAGGTGAATCTGTAGACGATGCACAACCTTCACAAATAAATGCGATGAAATATTTTATTCAAACTCAAGAATGGGCACAAACAGAAAATGTCGAAATATTTCACTTCTCTTCATTTGATGAATCTTGGAAAGTGCGTATTGAAGGTGAACTAGGAGCGCGTTGGGGAATATGGGATAAAGATGAACAATTAAAATATAACTAAAATGTCATATAGAGAAGAATCCTATTATAAAGCTAATTACAGCCAAATTAATACACAAGGGCTTGATGCTTCAAAATATTCCTTAGAAGAATTAAAAACGTTATGGAGAAAAACCATCCAAGATGGTATGCATGGTATCTGTTTTAGTATGTATGAAGACGGACAAGAACCAGGTGATCAAATTAGTATAGAGCAAGTAGAGCGTCGTGTAAAAATATTAAAACCTCATACTACTGCAATACGTTCTTTTTCGTGTATAGAAGGTAATGAGCATATACCAGTTGTTGCAAAAAAACACGGACTAAAAACTTTAGTTGGTGCTTGGTTAAGCGATGATAAAGATGATAATGAAAAAGAAATTGAAGGACTTATTGCGCTTGCTAAAGCAGGTCATGTAGATGTTGCTGCTGTTGGTAATGAAGTACTGTATAGGAATGACTTATCTCTTGAAGAGTTATTAGGCTATATTAAAAGGGTTAAAGAAGCATTAGCTGGGTTAGACATACCAGTTGGTTATGTAGATGCTTATTATGAATTTTCACGTCATCCAGAATTAGTAGAGAACTCAGATGTTATTCTTGCTAATCTTTACCCATATTGGGAAGGTTGCCCAATAGAATATGCTTTAGGGCATATGCAAGCCATGTATGGACAAGTTGTAGATGCTGCGCAAAACAAGCCTATTATAATTACCGAAACAGGTTGGCCAAGTGAAGGCGGTGAGCTTAAAGGTGCGCAAGCAGGACCAGAAGCAGCAATGAAATATTTTATTGATACGATACGTTGGACAAACGAAAATAAAATTCCAATTTTCTATTTTTCATCTTTTGATGAATCATGGAAAGTAGGAGATGAAGGTGATGTAGGTGCATATTGGGGGCTTTGGGATAAACACGAAAACCTTAAATTTTAAAACAGACAGAACTTAACCTAATTGTATTTAATGAAGTATACTAAAGCACTTAATATAAAACTAGGTAACGCTATTTGTTATTCTGGTTTTAGAGAAGGACAACGGCCAGGAGAGAGCTATCCAACATACGAAGAAGTAAAAGAAGATTTATTAATTCTCCAAAAGCACTGGAAATACCTTCGACTTTACGATTGCGACCAGCACGCAGATACCGTTTTAGAAGTTATTAAAAAGGAAAATTTAGACTTTCAAGTCATGTTAGGGGCCTATATAGTAGCCGAAATGAATAACCATGGTTGTCCATGGGGAGGTACTTATACCGAAGAAGAATTGATTCGAAATAAAGCACAAAATAAATATCAAATTCAGAAATTAATACAATTAGCAAATCATTATCCAGAAATTATATTCTCTCTATCTGCAGGAAATGAAGCTTGTGTAGATTGGACAGATCATTATGTCCCAGTAGAAAGTGTTATTAATTATGTGAAAATAATAAAAGAAGGCGCAAAACAACCTGTTACGTTTTGTGAAAACTATTTACCATGGCTTAATAAACTAAAAGATTTGGTAAATGCAGTCGATTTTATTTCCATACATACCTATCCAGTTTGGGAATATAAAAATATACATGAAGCCTTAGAGTATACAAAACAGAATTACTACGCAGTAGCAGATATGTATCCAGATATCTTAGTGGTTATAACAGAAGCAGGTTGGGCAACCAATTCTAATGGTAGAGGAATAGATCCACATAATGTTAATGAAGAATTACAAAAAATATACTACAACGATTTGGTAAATTGGTGTGAAGAAGATGAGATTTTAACCTTTGTTTTTGAAGCTTTCGATGAAACTTGGAAAGGATCTAGCGAAGCTATGGAACCAGAAAAACATTGGGGGTTATTTAATGTAGATAGAACCCCAAAATTAGTGATGAAAGAACACTATTTAATTAAAGAAGATAACTTTATTTAGTATAAATAATTTTACCAGATAAAAGCGTCAGTGTTTTACCACAACATTACCAATACAAAACACAAAAACTGTAAAATTGCAACTATTCAAAACGATTTAAGTAGCCTGCTTAAGTATTGCTATTGTTGATAAAGTTAATTATTCTGTGTCTAAATATGTTTTTTTTGTTTTGTATGTTTTTTATAGGGGTCTATTTTGTTAATTCTGTAATAATTAGGGTGTATTTTTATTAATATAAAAAACGTTTGCTTGTTTTTTTATCGAATATTAATTATACAACTGTAAATTATGAAGAAAATTACTATTTTATTATTCTTATTAACAGCTAGTTTTGCATTTGCACAACCAGCAACAAATTCAACGCCACCAACAAATAATGCTGTAGACGTTATTTCAATATACGGCAGTACCTATTCTAATGGTGTTACTAACTATGATCCAAACTGGGGACAATCTGGACATACTCAGGTGAATCCTTCATACGATCCCGGAACAGGGAACGTTATATTAGCATATCCTAACTTTAACTACCAAGGTACGGAACTGGCAGCAGTAAATGCTTCAGCAATGGAATATTTGCATGTAGATATATGGACTGCAGCAGATCCTATGGCAACAGATATACAAGTAAGCCCAATAAATAATGGAACAGGAGCAGGAGAAACACTGGTTTCCATAGTATATACATCTGGTACATGGACCAGTGTAGATTTACCAATAGCTAGTTTTACAGGAATGACATGGGATAGTGTTTTCCAAATGAAATTTGCAGCAAACGGAGCAGGAAGTACAGTACCCGTTGATATTTATTTAGATAATGTTTATTTCTGGAAAACACCAACAGCAGCGGGAACAGATGCTACTTTAAGCGACTTACAAGTAGATATGGTAACTGTAGCTGGTTTCTCTTCAATAACAGAGGATTATTCAGTAGAGTTACCTATGGGAACAACTGTTGTACCACAAATAACATTTGTTGAAACTACAGATCCTACAGCGACTACAGCTATTACTCAAGCTTCAGCTATTCCAGGCGACGCAACTGTTTTAGTAACAGCTCAAAATGGTACTACAACAAAAACATATACAGTATCATTTTCTGAAGCAGTACAAACTGCACCAACAAATAATCCAGCTGCGCCAACTGTAGCTGCTGCAGATGTTATTTCTATATACGGCAGTACGTATTCAAATGGAGTAACAAATTATGATCCTAACTGGGGGCAATCTGGACATACACAAGTAAATGCAGCATATGATCCAGGAACAGGAAATGTTTTATTAGCTTACCCTAACTTTAATTATCAAGGAACAGAATTAGCAGCAGTAGATGCTTCTGCTATGGATTTTTTACATGTAGATATATGGACTGCAGCAGACCCTATGGCTACAGATATACAAGTAAGTCCAATAAATAATGGAACAGGAGCTGGCGAAACACTTGTTTCTATAGCATACACGTCAGGTACATGGACTAGTGTAGATTTACCAATAGCTAGTTTTACAGGAATGACATGGGATAGTGTTTTTCAAATGAAATTTGCAGCAAACGGAGCAGGAAGTACGGTGCCTGTAGATATCTATTTAGACAACGTTTATTTTTGGAATGATCCTACATTAAGTACTGAAGACTTTTCTATAGGTACATTTAATGTATTTCCAAATCCAACACAAAATACATGGAATATTAACGCAACACAAAAAGTTAAAACAGTTGAAGTATTTGATGTTTTAGGAAAACAAGTGATGAGTTTAGAACCAAATTTAGAAGAAGTCATTATTGATGCTTCAACATTAAATACTGGATTATATTTAGCAAAAATCACTACAAATTCAGGAATTAAAACAATTAAACTTGTAAAAGAATAAATTACCAACTCTACTAAAGAGGTGTGTGTTTTTCCCTAACTAAAATGCATGCCTCTATTATTTTATTTAAGTTTATTAAAAATATGAAGGACTATTCTTATGTTTTTTAATAGAGGTTTAGAAGTTGATTATTAGATGTTTCCATAAGATTTTATTAATAGACTATATAAAGTTGTTAAATAATAATTATTGCTTATATTGCAAGAGTAAAAATATTTAAAAATTATTTTTGCTAACTAAAGACTTTTTTTGAGGGACTGAGTCTTTATATAAAACCATCCAAAAATTTGGATGGTTTTTTAGTTATAATACAATCTTTTTAATATAACTAGAATACACTATTACTCATAAAAGGTACCACTTTACTCAATATAACTTTTCTATATAAAATATATTTCACATATTTATATATGTCTAAGTATATGGTACAATTATTGTGTATAATACTACAGACTTACTTAGACATTAATATCTTAATTATTGGGTAATGTTTTATACAAAACGTGACCTATATAATAGAAGTATACATATAAAAGAAACTATACTTTAAAATAAGATAAGAATAATATTATTAAACATTAAAAACCTAGATTACTGCTTTTGTTAGTAAGATTTTTAACACATATTTATTAATGTTAACTAAAATAAATAAGTGCTTATTCAGTTTAATAATAAAGCTATTAAAACAAATAAATTAGAGTATAAATTATACTCTTTCCCCAAAACCCCTTTTATACTGTGACCGAGTTAAATAGAATAGATAATAATATTAATGGAGAATTACCAAAGGAAAATTATAATATAGTAATAGTAGAAAACATTATAAACCCTAAGGAAGAATTAGCACAGTTTAAAAAAACAATACAAGTTTTTTTAAACCATAAAGAATTGAGTATTTACAGTATTACATGGGAAAAACTATTACCAAAACCATTAGTCGCATTTACCAAACAATTGGATAACGAAGATTATCATAAAGATGATTTACTGTTTCCTAGTATAGATATCTTAATTTATAATTTAAGATATTTAAGGACTTGGGAGTGGTATAGTTCTCAACTTACTGAAACAGGATTTAAACTAATAGTAAACGGAGGGTTTAAAACACAGTTTTTACAAATGTTGCATCATCAAGGCATTTCGCATAGTAATCTGTTTATAGTTAAAAATAAACAACTATATCCAACAAGAGCAGGAACAGATGTTTTAACTTATAAAACATGGAATAGAGAAACATTAGAGTTAAAAAGGAACTAAATTATAAAAAGGGTGTTTTTCCTGTACAAAAAACAGTGATATAACCCATAATAAAAAACGTGATACACCCCTTAATATAGTATAAAATTTAAACTAACTTAACTTGCTAAATCACTTTTAGATATACTTATAAAATAGTAACTTTAAAGAAGAAAATAATATAAAACCCTTTTAATCAATAATTATGAAACAAATTAAAATAAGAACAATGCTTGTAACCAATGCTCTAAAAAAACAAACTAGCATAGTTTTAGTGGCTTTGGTAATGTTATTAACGACCTCTTGCGATTCCTTAAAAACAGCTGTTTACGATCAGCATTCTTACCAGAAAAGTGTAGAAATTAAAGTGGAAGCCTCTAGTTTAATGGATAAAGCAACGACAGCCTATTCAGATAATTTAGTAGAAATTGAAGCTTTAGATAAAGAGATTCAGAAGATAGTAGAGTACGAAAAAAATAAGCCCAACAATGAGATTACTTATGCTATGTGGAAAATATTAAGCAATAAAGAAAAAAATCTATTATCAGGATTTTTTAAACGTTGGAAAGAAAAAGGGCAACTATCTCAGTTCTTTATAACGGAAGCTAAAGCTCAAGTATTGGAAGCTATGGATTTATTAATACAATACGAAGGTAAAAAAGACAAAGAGTCTAAAGACAAGTTACTAGACATTATAACAAGTAACAACTAACAATCAAACTATTAATTAATAAAAACACAATACAGATATGGATTTCGAAGCATTATTAAAAGACTTAAAAGCATCAATATTAGGATTGTTTGGAGAGAAGTGGGATGATTTAAAAAAAGAGTCTAAAAAAGATGTAGAACAATTTTTAGCAGAAAGTAAAGTAAAACTGGAACGTTGGACTAAATTATTGGCTAATGGAGATATTACTTTAGACGATTTTGAATGGTTATTAAAAAGCCAGAAAGATTTGTTATTAATGAAAGCATTACATAAAGCTGGTGTTAGTAAAATTAGTCTAGGACACTTCAAAAATAAAATTATAAAAACAATAGTAGATACTGTTAAAACAATAGTATTAACTTAAAATAGTAAGAATATATAGTAAATAAGTATTTAAATTAACGTGATAGTGTAGTGTCGCTTTCACGTTAATTTATTTTTATACCCCAAAAAATAATCTATATGAATATAATAATGTCATTCTTTAATGGTTTTGGCATCTGGTTTAAGGTGTTAATTTCAGAGTTACTTAATAATATTATTAGTGTGCTATTAGTAGCATTAATTTATTTTATGCTATGGTTCTTTCCGCAAACTTTAGATTTACTTTTGGTTTTAAATCAGAACAGTGCTATTAGTATTTGGGAGGTTTTTACTTTAGAAGTTCCATTGTATTTCTCATTGTTAGTCATTATTTCTTTTTTCATTTGGAATGCGCCAAAGTATTTCTACAGGGCAAATTATTCACAAATTACACTTAAAAACATTTTAAAGTTTAGTCCTACAAAACACTATGCAACAATAACAAAAAGTAGTAAGTATAGTTATAATTGTAAATATCATGTTAGAAAAGTATTGCCAAGAGTTTTAGGCTGTTTAGTCTTATTTGTATCTGCATTTGCCATTTTAAATGCGATGGAGTTGTTTGATATAGAAAACAATTTAAGTAATTTATTAAATCCATCAAACACATTAGTAATTATTGCAGTAGTACTATTATTGCTATTAGAATATAATATTTATAGTTTTTTAAGACGATTAGTACGTAAGTTGCCTAAACGTAATTATATTGTAGTAGGCGCTATCTTTTTATTATTCATTTTTATTTTGGGACTTGGAGCAGCTAATAATCAAGCAGAAAAGGATTTAATATTATTGTTTTATTCTAACTTATCATTAGCGTTAATTTTCTTCATTTTATCATTCAATACTAAAGATTTATTAACGCAACGTACTAAACCTATTTTCTATGGTGGTATTATTGCTTCTGGTGTATTAGTATTGTTAGTGTCGCTCATTTTTAATATAAAACCAGATATCGCAATGCTTATAAATCCATTATCGGTATTACTTATTTGTTTAATGGCTTTATATCTTATTTCTTTTGTATTTGTATTTATAGGTAAAAAAATACAATTTCCATTATTTACATTTGTTGTTATTATTGGGTTGTTATTATCTAAATACAATGCTAATAGCGATAGCTTTAATCATTACGAATTAGATACTACAGTAAGGAGTAATCAAGATCGAACACTTTTAAAAGCTTATGTTAAAGATTGGATAAATAATAGAAAAACTAAAATAGAACAAGCTAAGGATGCGTCTTATCCTATACTATTTGTGTCTTCAGAAGGAGGCGGGTCTAGAGCAGGATTATGGTCGTTTTTAATACATAGTTATTTATCTGAAAACTCTAATAATAAATATTATACAGACCATTTATTTTCGTTAACAGGAGCTTCTGGTGGAGGCGCAGGAAATGCAATGTATTTTGCTGCTGCACAGCAAGCAGAATTAAATAATAAAACGGTAGATTATAAACACAATAATGCCAAATTTAAATATAAGGCCAGTACTATATATTCTAAAAATTATTTATCAACCTCAATAGTAGGATTGCTAGGAAGAGATTTTTTTAAAAGTATACTCAGTATTTTTCCTTTCGATAATAGGGGAGAGCTATTACAAAACGAATGGCAAAATGCATACAACGAAGTCTTTAAATCTAATAGTAACGATTTAGAAAAGGAAGTATTATCTTTTTATTCTAAAAGTGATACCTCTGGATTTGTTCCGCCATTATTATTTATGAATAGTACACACGCCCAAACAGGTAAGTACAGTGTGATTAGTCCTGTAGATTTTAGCGATTCTAAATTATTTTCTGGTTACTTTGATTACATAGATAAAATAAGAACGATAAAAGGAAAAACACATTCTGTAAAATTAGTAGAAGCCATGCGTATTAATGCGGCATTTCCTTATCTAACACCAGCAGGAGAAGTTAAAGATGTAGGCTTATTTGGAGACTCTGGCTATTATGATAATATTGGAGGAACCGTAACTACAGCCTTACAATATGTTTTTAAAGAAGTATTAAATGAAACACCAGAATTTAGTACTATTAAAAGTAAAATAAAGCTACAAAGTGTTTTAATTTATAGTGATTTGGATAATGAAAGTTTAGAAGGGGAGCAGTATAAGCCCATTTCTCAGTTAGATGCACCTTTAAAAATATTATTAAATGTTAGATCCGGGCATACAAAAGAGCAAATAGCTAAGTTAGATGAAGTACCATTAAAACTTAGACGTTCTTATATAATTCCTGGAACTAAAACGAGTACAATGCTTCAAGCACGTATTAGAAATTTAAAAGAAGAGCAAAGCGATAGTATTAAACCCATATTACCTTTAGGACGTTATTTGTCTAGTACAGCAATAAAAGCCATGGAAAAGAGTTTAGAATTAAAGGACGTTAAATCTAAATTAGATAAATTATTAATTTACGAAACCGTTTCTAAAACAAAAGATACTATTAAATAGTTAAAATTTAGACAAATGTCGTTTTATTTTGTATATTTGTCATGTTTAAAAATTTAAAACTATGAACACAGCTATACAGCACTCGTTGTCAGACGATGGAACAGGGGGACTATTACGTTATTTAAATTTAGATATTCCATTGCATAATGTTTACGATTTTATCGAATTATCAAGGAATGGTATTAATAAGAAAAACTTATTATTTCTTGCTAAAAAAATTGAGTTCGATTTAAAAGAACTGGCATCTATACTTCATATCTCTGAGCGTACATTACAACGTTATACAACTTCAAAAATATTAAGTCCAGATGTAAGTGAGCGCGCTATACAATTAGCACGTTTATATTGTAAAGGAGAAGATGTTTTTGGAGATTTAGAACAGTTTAAAAAATGGATGCAATATCCTAGTACGGCTTTAGGTATGAAAAAACCCAAAGAGTTATTAGATACTACATTTGGATTTCAATTATTAAACGAAGAACTTACAAAAATAGAATACGGTATTTTTTCATAATGTTAGTATATCGCATAGCAAGAGACATTTACATAAACGATTTAACAGGTGTTGGAGCTAAAACAGTAGGAGGGCGCTGGAATTTTAAAGGCGTTTCTGTATTGTATACTAGTAGTTCTATAGCATTGAGTATGCTAGAATGTTTAGCACATTTTCCAGCGGCATTTGCACCAAAAGATATGGCGTTAGCGTGTATAGAATTACCTGAAGACTCTATAAGTGAAATAACTATAGATGAATTACCAGAAAACTGGAGAGCTGTCCCGTCTCCAAGAGATTTAAAACAATTATCCTATAATTGGATTAAAAAACAAGACACATTAATCTTAAAAGTGCCTAGTATTATTGTGCCTCAAGAACCTAATTACATTATTAATCCATTTCATAAAGACTTTAAAGATGTCGTTTTAAAAGAGGTAGTGCCTTTTTATTTTGATAATAGGGTGTTGTAACATTTGAAAGAGCGTTAACTAACTGAGAATTGCCATTCACTCATTTAGATTTTTTGAACAACTAAACAAGGAATAGATTTGAAAATAAATCTAAACCAAATGAAGAAAACTATAGTATTATACTTGACAATATTTCTGAATCTTAACTTTTGTCTCTCACAAACCAAACCTGAAATTAATTCATTATTAAACGAAGTTGCAAAAACAGAAAATTCTATCGGAATTGTAAAAACAAAGCAAACTGAAAAAATTATGGCTTTCGGAGAAAAGTCGTTACCTATTCTTGCGGAATTTTTTACTGATTCAAATGTGACTGAAATAAAATCTGAATGTAATAATCGCAATATAACTAAAGGAGAATTAGCGATAATTATTGCTGACCGAATTAAAGGAATGCCGTTTGCTCTTTTGACAGGAGTTCAAAATTGCACAATGGAATTTTGCATAAACAATCCAAACTTGATAGAGTATTATTTACCTTGGATTGAAATAGATAGCGGAAAATCATTTAAAGAAAAATATCTCAGTTGGTTGAAAAATAAAGATTTGTAACAGTGTTATATATAAAAATAAAATGAAAAAGTATTTTGAATGTTTTATAATTATAATGCTATGCTTAAGTGTACAATCTCTTTATGCTCAAAGTTCATTTAGATTATTAAAAAAATCTGAAAATTTATTTAATAAAGGAAAGTATGACAAAGCATTAAAAAAAATAGTTCGAGCAGAAAATGCTGATTATTGTTCATGTGGAAACTGTGATATAGAATTAAATTGGCAAGCTAATTTATTACGTTATAAAATTTATAATAAATTAGGTAAGCATAGTGAGTCTAGACAAGCTTTGGATTCTATATACTTTATAAGTAATAAAACGGATTCATTAAAGTTTATAACCTATCAAATAGAATATGGTAAAGCTTTTATTTCTGAAAATATTGACTTGTCATTATCTAAAATAAAAATTATCTATAATAAAAAGAAAGAGTGTTATATTGATATTCCATTAGGACGTGAGGAGAAACCAATGCGATTTAAGGTTGGTTATGAATATTCTATTGTTGAACATAATGAAGAAAAAATAAAACTATTTTTAAAATCTTCAATATATAAAATGATAAAAAATAACCAATAGATTAAACTGTACTAGTACACTAAATTAATGCTTCCCTATTTCCGAAAGCTCTAAACCACTATCATCTTTATTAGGGTTAATAGCCTGTAAAATAAAAGCTATTGCAATAACAATAATACATCCCACGAAATTCAACCATAAAAACGGAAGGTTTATATATTCGAATTCATTTAATAAAAATAGAGCAATAACAATTGCTTGTGTAATTACAGCGCCTACAAATACTGCATTAGACTTTACAAACTTAAAGAAGAAAGCTAATAGAAATATACCTAAAACATTACCATAGAAAATGGAACCAATAATATTTACTAATTGAATTAGATTCTCTGCTAAGTTGGCAACGCAGGCTACTCCAATGGCTATAACTCCCCAAGCTAATGTAAATAGCTTAGACACTTTAACCATCTCTTCTTCGCTTTTCTCTCCTGCATTACGCTTGTATAAATCTATAGTTGTTGTACTCGCTAAGGCATTTAGTTCACTAGCAGTACTAGACATTGCTGCACTTAAAATAACAGCTAATAGTAAGCCAATTAAACCACGAGGTAAGTTGTTTAGTATAAAATGAATAAATACATAATCTTTATCATTAGATTCTACTTTTATATTTTGTTCATCTCCAACTTTTTCTATTAACGCTCTTGCTTCCGCTCTTAAAGCATCATGTTCTGCATTAGCAATAACAACGGCATCAATATAACTTGGAGCTTTATCTTCTATAAAACTATTATCAATATAATTCGTTATCGCTTCTTTTTTAGCAGTAAATAGGTCTAATTGTTTATGTTCTAAAGCTTTATATTCATCGGCATACGTAGAGTTTAAAACAGCAGTCTCGGCAGTAGGATTAAAGTTTAAAGGCGCTTCATTAAACTGATAGAATACAAATACCATAACACCAACCAATAATATAAAAAATTGCATAGGGACTTTTAGAAGCCCATTAAATATTAAACCTAATTGCATTTCTTTTACCGATTTACCAGATAAATAACGTTGTACTTGGCTTTGATCTGTACCAAAATAGGAGAGCATTAAAAAAGTACCGCCAATAATACCACTCCAAAAAGTATAACGATTGTTTAAATCGAAAGAGAAATCTAAAATTTCCATCTTTCCACTTGCACCAGCTATATCTAAAGCATTTGTAAAGTTTATATTTTCTGGAAGTTGATTCATTATTAAAACGAAAGCAATAACCATTCCTGTGAAAATAACTACCATTTGATGTTTTTGCGTCACATTTACAGCTTTAGTACCACCAGAAACTGTGTAAATAATAACCAAAACACCAATAATAACATTTAATAATAAAAGATTCCAACCTAAAACAGCCGATAAAATAATAGCAGGTGCAAAAATGGTAATTCCAGCTGCTAATCCGCGTTGAATTAAGAATAAAATAGCTGCTAAAGTTCTCGTTTTTAAGTCGAAACGACTTTCAAGAAATTCATAAGCAGTATAAACTTTTAAACGATGGTATAACGGAATAAATACCATACAAATAACAATCATGGCTATAGGAATTCCGAAATAAAACTGAACAAAGCCCATTCCAGAATGAAAGGCTTGTCCTGGAGTAGATAAAAAGGTAATGGCACTTGCTTGTGTTGCCATAACAGATAAGCCAATGGTCCACCATTTAGAGCTTTTACCGCCACCAATATAATCTTTAACGTTTTGGCTACCTCGTGTTTGCCACGTACCATAACCTACTATTAATAAAAGTGTACCTATAAGGATAATCCAGTCTAGAGTTTGCATAATTTAAAAGGCTTGCATGATTAAATGAAAAATAATAAAGTATAGGGCATTAGCTGCAAGTACTAAAGTGTACAGCTTTTTCCATTTATATTTAGACTGTTCCATAAGGACTATATTAAATGTGGGGTTAAAGACTTACTATAAATAAGTCTAGTTTTTAATTTCTGGGTTGTTATTAATATTATCCTTACCTATAGATAACATATTTGCGAATAATCTGTATGCTCCAGATACACCTGCAGGAAACTCTCTAAAAAAGCTTAAACCTGTGTAGATGTAATGGCCTTTACCATGTTTTGCTACCAATAAACTTCCTGTTTTTGGTGTTTCTCCTTTATCGTGCATAGATAGGAGTGGGGTAAATTCTGGTCCCCAATCACTAGGAAAGTATAAACCACGTTCTTGAGTCCAACCTTCAAAATCCTTTTGTGTAATTTTATTAGGGAAGTTTAATAATTCATGTTTAGGGTTTAAAAGTGAAACCTCTGCAAACTCATCTGTAACACGATCTCTAGATAATACTAATTTATAAGGTGCTAGTTCATCTACTTTTACTCTATGTCTTGTATTATATTGTACAACCATGTTTCCACCTCTAGCAACATAATCGAATAGTATTTGCTGTTTAAAGTTTAATGCTTCAACAGTATTATATGCTCTAATGCCAACAACTACAGCATCAAAACGATCTAATGTTTCGGCATTAATATCTTCCGGTTTAATGGTCACAACATTGTAACCAATTTGCTGTAAGCTTTCAGGAACAACATCTCCAGCACCTTCTATGTACCCAATGTTTTCGCCTCGTTTTTGAATGTCTAACCTAACAATTTTACTTTCGCTAGGTAATAATACAGTTTGAAATGGAATGTGGTCGTAATCTATTTCTATTAGTTCTTTTGTATACGTTTTATCACCTACTTTAACCATCGGTGTTATGTAACCTTCACTTTGATTTTTTGGAGGTATCACTGTAAACGTTAGTATTTGTTCTTGCCCTTTGTTAGCAATAGACACTTTTTGTTGTTTTGGGTAAACGTTCCAGTTGTTTGGATGTGCTATTTCAATAACACCTTCTAAATTATCTTTTCCAGCTTTTACAATAACTAGGATATCCTTCTGTTTATCATTTTCAAAAATAATCACCTTTTCTGCTATTTTTGCAGATGCTTCAGGAATAATTTCAAACGGTTTGTAGACCTCTCCCTTTACAGGGTCATTAGTTTTATATACTATTGGAGTAGTGTATGGAATCATTACATTTCCAAAGTTTATATTAAAGGTAACATTAAATGGTCTAGGCGTTTCTGGTTTGCCTATTAAGGTTTCATCTTCTACAGAGTACATACCTAAAGACCCTTTTTTTACTAACCAATAAGGAGTTGTTATCGCATTTTGTTCTACAGGTTTAAAAGATTCTTCAAGGTTTATCTTTACATTTTCATCTAAAGTTATCCCTTTGTTAATATAAATATGATTTGCTGAAGTTATAGAGACTAGATTCATCTTATAATTACTTCTATTAATCGCTTCTAATTTTAAGTTTACCTGATCTGTTATTGTTGAATGATTAGTCTCTGCAACGGCTTCTAAATACAAACCAGAACATGCAGCTATAATAGCTTTAATTTCTTTGGTTTTAATGGTTTTCCAATGGGTATCTTTTAACTGCTGTATTAAACTGTAAGCTTCTAATAACTTTGGTAATGATGCTGAAGGATTTTTAAAATCGAAATCAGCTTGTACTTTTTCAAGAATTGCACCAATAATTTGTCCGCCTTCTATACGATTCCAAGTCGTATTAATACCATCGAAAACATTAGATTTATCCTTTGGTAAGTCTCCTTTTATTAATTCTATGTATTCGGTTTGTGTACCACGAGTTCCTGTATTACCAAAGCCTTGAGATTTATGCTGACTTCTGCTTAACGAAGCAATTTCGGTATTACTTAATCCGCTAGAAGGGTAGTAGGTACCAATATCAAAATTTAATAAATTGGTTTTATCAGCTTTTTCAAACTTCTCTTTACTTCCGTAAAACCACCAAGATGTATTAAAGAATAAGCGTTTTGGTTGCCATGTACTTGTTCTTTTTAATTGATCAGAAAATATAGTTTTATCATTAGTAATATCAAAAGCTTCAACACTTAACATTGCCGAACTTGTATGATGTCCGTGTGTAGTTCCTGGTGTTCTATGGTTAAAACGATTAATAATAATATCTGGTTTAAACTGTCTAATAGCTAAAACGACATCGCTTAGTACTTCGTCTTTATTCCATATCGCTAGAGTTTCATCTGGATGTTTAGAGTATCCAAAGTCGTTTGCTCTTGTAAAACGTTGTTCTCCACCATCTGTGCGTCTTGCTGCTAGTAATTCTTGGGTTCTAATAACACCTAGTAATTCTCTTATTTCCGGACCAATTAAATTTTGTCCGCCATCTCCTCTGGTTAACGATAAATATGCAGTACGTGCTTTTACATGGTTAGCCATGTAAGATATTAATCTGGTATTCTCATCGTCTGGATGTGCTGCAACATATAAAACGGAACCTAAAAAGTTAAGTTTCTCTATAGATTCGTATATTTCTGAAGCGTTTGGTTTTTGGGGTTGCTGTGCATTTACAGTATTAAAACTGATTATAAATGCAATAAAGAAAACAAAGTAGTTTCGCATTATATTTTGATAGTTAGATAAGCATCAAATATAAAAAGAAAAGTACTATTTAACTTTGTTTTAGTGTTTCTTTAACGTATTGTTAAATTGCAGCGCTACCGTCATCATTATCATCATCTATAGCATCCTTTTTTATTAGAGTAACCGCTTTTTGAAGTATTAGATTATTAGGATAAGTCACTAAATCTCCATTATCTAAACGTAAATGTAGTTGAAACGCTCTAATGTCTTCAATTATGGCTTCAATAGGATAGTCTTTATCATGTATTTTTATTTTATCGCCAACTTTGTATGGGAATGAGAAAAACATGATAATTCCAGTAGTAACATTACTTAATATAGACCAAATGGCAAATAGAGCAATACCAATAACGGCAAATAAAGAAGAAAAAATAACGGTTAGGTCTTTAAATTCTGCACCTAAAATATATGCTTCTACTAATACAAATATAATTAGTAGCGTCACTGTAGAATAACGACCAATAAGACGAATTCTAGCTTCGTTTACACCATTTCTTCGTCCTATTTTTCTAACTAAAGTTTTGGTAATATACCGAATTAAGAAAAAAACAATTACAGCAATTAATGTATATGTAAGTTTACTGTTATTACCTTCAAATAGAATATCCATATAATTGGGAAATTAGACAGCAAAGATAAATAACTTGTTTAGTCTAGTTGAAGCGTTTTACGTAAAATTGCATCTTTATTGCCATTTTTACTCCAGTAGGCAGATTTTATCGTTTTCAATTTTGTAGCTTTTGTTGTTAAACCATTTATAGTTTCTTCCCAACTTTCAATGCTATGCGGAAAGTCTGCTGTGAAGTTAATACTTAATGTACGATTTAATTCTGGGAAAGTAATGGTGTAATTAGTGGCTTTCAATTCAGCAGAAGCATTATAAGCTTTTAATGGTTTGTGTTTTAAACGAACAAACTCTAATGCTGGAATAGCTTTAAATGTACCAACAGGTAACGATTTTGGGTCGATGCGTAATTGTGTCCATAATTCGTTTTCTAAAACGGCTTTATCTAAGCTAAAATTTTGGTCGGCTTCACTTTCAAAATAAGAATGCGACATCACATCAAATTGTGTTCTGTTATTTAATTGCGAATAAACATGACCGCACCATTCTTGTACAGAACAGCTTACTTTTACAGCATGTGCATTGTTTGCAACTGGATAAAATGTACTCTGCATTATAGAATAAGGATAGATACCAGTATTAAATTTTTTAGTGCTATTTAGTTTTAAAACAGGAATATTAGTGTCTTTATGATTATCTGCTTTTACTTGCTTGTCATTTAAAAAGGGTTCAGTTACGTAAACTAATACAGCGTTACCATTTCTAAGTTCTCCATAACGTACTTGTTCTAATGCATAAGAAGATATTTCGGCAGTTCCAGCATACCAATAATCATTAAACTCTTGAGAGGCTTTAAATGCAGGTTTTGTTGGGGTAGGAGCTGGAGGTGTTTCTAACTTAACATATTCTCCTACTGGAAATTTAACTTCATTTTTACAACTAGTAAAGCATGAGAATAGTATAGTAAGACTTAATATAAATATGGTAGTGTTGTGTAAACGTTTCATTATAATCTGTATTAGATTATAAAGTTACGATTCTATTACTTTTCAGCAATAGCATTTAACGTTTCATAAACAAGGTGAGTCGGTAAGCCCATAACATTAAAATAAGAGCCTTCTAATTTTGTAACGCCAATAAGACCAATCCATTCTTGTATGCCGTAGGCACCAGCTTTATCATAAGGTTTATACGTATTTATGTAATACCAAATTTCGTCTTCTGTAAAGGTTTTAAACGTTACTTTAGTAACATTACTAACTGTTTTTTGGTAGTTATTTGTACGCATACAAACAGAAGTAATAACCTCGTGTGTTTTACCACTCATAGAAGATAACATGCTAAAAGCTTCGGCATCGCTTCGTGGTTTACCTAAGGCTTGCTCGTTATGCCAAACAATAGTATCACTTGTAATTAAAATGTCATTATCCTTTAATGTTTCCAAAAGAGGCATAGATTTTAATTGCGCTAAGTAATTAGTAATTTCAAAGTGCCTTAATGTAGGAGGGAATTCTTCCTTTATCGGTTTTAATCTAATTTCAAAATCAAGACCTAAATCTTTAAAAAATTGTTGGCGTCTGGGAGAACCAGAGGCTAATATAATGGTATAGTTTTTTAGTTTGTCGTTAAGCATGCTTAAAAGATAAGCCAATATAATATCATTACCAACATTCCCATTAGCATGATAATTTTTAGTATTAAACTAATATGTTTAAAATGGTTCTTTTTTTCTGCAGTAAACAACTTAATAGCAACGTAAATTAACGGGCCTACAACAGCAACAAGAAAGTAAATAACAACTTCTGTATGCATAGAGATGTATGCATTAACGTAATAAACGATTAAAATAATGCTCGCTATAGTTAAACCAAAAGCAATTTTAGCCGTTCTATTTTTTCCGAGTATAATGGGTAGTGTTCTCATTTCTGAATTGTAATCGCCGTCTACATCTTGTATATCTTTAACAATTTCTCTAATAAAATTAATTAAAAAAGCAAAAATCCCGAAGTCTGCTAAAATTTCAAATAATGTGGCTTGCACATTTTGATTTTGCTCTGTAATTGCTGGCAACAACTCAAAAACACCAACAATTAAAAGACTAGAACTTACTAAAGCAGAAACCACAATATTACCTACAACGGCTATACGTTTTAAAGATGTAGAATAAACATAGAGTAGCGCAGCTATAATTACGAAAAAACCAAAAAATTGAGGACGTCCTATACTGTTTGCTAAATAAAACCCAATAAGCGCGCCAATAAAAGTTAAGGTTATGTAGAGTGCATTTGCGTTTTTTTCAGAGATGTGTTTGTCTATTATTACTAATTCTGGTTTGTTAACAGTATCGGTTTCTACATCGTAAATATCGTTTATAATGTACCCTCCAGCTGCAATACAAAGTGTAGCGAGTATTAACAATAGAAAATGCGGTGTATCTAGTGTCGTGTCTACAGCAACTGCATTAAATAAAGCATATCTAACTAATAACTGCACCAATGCAATCATTAATAAGTTTTTCCAGCGAATAAGATTAAGTATGTGCATTAGTTAGTAATTTGAAATTTTATAGGTAATGTATAACTTACATTAATAGGTTTGCCATTATGTTTGCCAGGAATCATTTTTGGAATTAGGTTAACAGCTCTAATGGCTTCATTAGATAAGGTTTTATTAGGAGCTTCTGCTTCTATATTAACAATGTCTCCATTTGTATTAATAATAAAAGAAGTTTTTATTTCTATCTTTCCTGAAAGATCCATATCTAATGCTAACTCTATATTAAATTTTCGTCTAATATGTTTTCTGAAGCTACTATTAACACATTTTCTAAGAGCATCTCCAGTAAATTTTAAATCACACTCTAATGAAATAGGAATAACATCAACCGCTTTAAAAGCTATGATGTCTTCTTCTTTTATCGTTTCATTTTTAAGTGGTTTAGACGGTGATACAGTAGTTCGTCTTTTAGATTTAGTTTTTTCTAACTTAACTTTATCTTTTATTTTTTTTACTTTAAGAATAATACCCACCAAATTAAAATAGAACACATTATTGTTTTTGGATATTCCAATATTCATAATGTTTTTTCCTTTTCTGGATTGTCCAACTTCTATAATATTTGAGTTTAGGCTATAATAGAATGTTTCTTCAAACATAGCATCGTTAAAAGGTTCTGGAGCATTTTCTGCCATTTCTATTTTAAATAAGCCAGACTTGCTAAAAGAAAATTTAGACCCTGTAAAACCGTTTTTTATAATAGTAATTTTATCTGAATCGTTTGTAGGAATAACATCTTCATTTATAGAAACAGCTTCTGCTACCCATACACCTAACAATTCTTTATTTGAAACGGTTTGAGATATTGATTGATAAGTAATTAATAAAGTAAATAGAATTATTAGTCTTGACATTTTAAAATTATTTATTTAAAAATAAGAATTTTATCTAAAAAGATATCATCTTTAAATTATGATTTTATAAAGACAATTAATGAGCTTCGGCATTGACATTAACTTCCCATTTCCCTTGTACTTTCAAAACTTGCTCTATAACATCACGTACACAGCCTTTGCCACCATATTTATGTGAAATATATTTTGATGCAGCTTTTACTTCAGGTACTGCATCTACAGGACATGTTGCCAAACCTACTTGATACATTACAGGTAAATCTGGAATATCATCTCCCATATACAACACGTTTTCTGGTTTTATATTGTTTTTAGAAATGTAGTCGTTAAAAGGATCTAACTTTTGGTGTGCACCTAAATACACGTCTTTAATCCCTAGCGTATTTAATCTACTTTTAACGCCTTCATTAGTACCACCAGAGATAATACAAATGTTGAATCCTTGGTTTAATGCTTGTTTCATAGCATAACCATCCTTAACATTCATAGTTCTTAATAAATCACCATTGGTGGTTACGGTTAATAGCCCGTTAGTTAAAACACCATCTACATCAAAAATAAAAGTGGTTATATGTTCTAAGTATTCCTTGTAGCTTTTATCTTCCATGTGTTTTTTGTATCGATTTTGTTAATAGGTTGTAAATATCTTTATGGTGCTCGTTTTCCAACTGTTTTAAGTGTCGCTTTATTGTTTTTTTATCTCTGCGAAGTGCAGGGCCAGTTTGTGCTAAATAAGGAGATAGAGACTCTATTTTATTAGCAGTTTCTTTAATTAAAGGTTTTAAAATATCAAACTCGGCACCTTGAGACTCAGTAATTTCATGAGCAACTCTATACAATTGATTTGTGAAATTATTTACAAATACTGCGGCTAAGTGTAAAGCCTGTCTTTGATCGGAATTTACTTTATGGCTTTTACTTCCTATAGCTTCGGCTAGTGCTTTTAAAATAGGAAGGTCTTCTTTTTTTAAAGCCTCTATGCACAGTGGTACATCTTTAAAATCTACAGGAGCATCTTTAGAAAAAGTTTGTAACGGGTAAAATACACCACGTTTATGTTTTTTGTCTGCAGTATACAAACTAGAACTTCCAGAAGTGTGTACAACCAAACGATTCTGGAAAGGTAAAGCTATAGAAAGTGCTTCAATAGCATCATCGCTTACAGCTAGTATATATACATCAGCGTCTACTAATTCCGATAAATCATCGGTTATAGAGACGCTGTTTTTATATTTTGAAATGGAAGTTAAGTTTCTATTGTACCACTGTGCAACAGTAACTGTTTCCGAAGCATTAAAAGCTTTAAATAAATGTGTGGCTACATTACCAGCACCAAGTATTACGGTTTTTATCATAAAGCAAAAATAAACATATCTTGCTTTTACTAAAGTGAAATACTTAAATTATTTAAGCACAAGAAATAGTTATAGAATGTGTATGTCCGCTATCGCTTGAAGAAGTAGCTGTAATCTGTTGGTTATTTTGTAAACTAGCAAATTGTGCAGCACTTACTGTTACAGAATGCATATGCGCAGAACTACCTTGAATGTTATACGTTTTATCTACACCAGCAGAAACATCTGCAGCAGAAACTACAAGATTGTGTCCGTGATTAGTTCCTATAGCACTAGAGGTACCATTAGTACCACAATTTGCTCCTGTACTTTGTGGAGGTGCAGCTGCTGGTTCAGAATCATCCGAAGTAGAACAACTTAAAACAGCATAAGCAGGAATAGCTAATGCAACTGCAGTCAATGATTTTTTTATAAATGTCTTTCTGTCCATAATAATTTGTTTTAATGATTAGTGTTATTTTCTTTACTCATGGCAAAGTATTTTAAATAACTGCGTATTAGCAATTTAAATGTGCTAAAAGTGAATTTTACGCTTTAAAATGGAAAGATTACCAGATTTTTCTAACTTTTTTACAGCCCTAATTACTGTTTCTACTCTTAATCCTGTTAGGTCAGAAATTTGTTGTCTGGTTAAATTTACTTCATATAAATCTTTAGTGTTTGCTGTAGTTTTTAAATGATTTAATAATGTTAGAATACGATGTTCTGGTGGATGTATAGAAACCTCTTTCATTATTTTAGCTTTATATACCATTCGTTTACAAAGTAGCTTTGTTATATTTAAATGAATATCTGGGTGTTGTTTTAAAAGATTTAAAAACACAGCTTTTGGTAAAACATAAATAAACGATGCTGCTAAAGAAATTGCTGAAGCGGGATATTTAAATTCTCCAAAAAGAGGAGGTTCTCCAAAAGATTGATTGTTTTCAAAAAAGCCCTGCACAAATTCTTTTCCATCTTCGGTTAAGTTGTACATTTTAATATGCCCAGTTTTTATTTGATAGTAATATTGAGGTGTATCTAACTCATTAAATATAACTTGGTCTTTTGCATACTGTTTTACCTGTGCATGGTATTGTTCTAAAATAATAGGCGGTATCATGAGCTTATGATTTGAATCATATAAAAACAAATATAAGCTATCGAAATTTGTCCTGTTAATCATAAACACCTAAGACAAATGAGTTATTATAATTTTTTATTATCCGATTTTAAAAAACGATTTATAATATACATACCATTAACTATTATTTTACAGAGTTGCATAGGTTCTATTGCAGCTATGTATATTTTAATGAGTAGCACATCCGATTATTTTCCGTTTTTTCAATTAACACTCTGTGTTATTTTATCGATGTTATATAATGCTTCTGTATTAGCACAACTACATTATAAATGGGTTTTTAATTTACTGTTGTTGTCACTATTCACTAATATTGTATTGTGTATTATTAATCTATAATTCTAACAATGAATTCTATAAAAAAAGATATAAATACCAGAGAAGATGTTTTTCTGTTAGTTTCTAGTTTTTACAAAAAAGTAAGAGCAGAAAAAGTATTAGGACCTATATTTAATGCACAAATTAAAGATTGGGATGCTCATTTAGAACATTTAACAACCTTTTGGGAGACGAGTTTGTTTTTTACTAAAAAGTTAGAAAAAAAATATAAAGGCAATCCTTTAGAAGTACATGTTGAAGTCGATAAAGCTATTAATAATAGTATAACCGAACACCATTTCGGGATTTGGTTAAACCTATGGGCACAAACCATTAATGAACTATTTGAAGGTGATTATGCCGAGAATGCTAAGCGTAGAGCCCGTAAAATGGGAACATTTTTGTATTTAAAGATATTTGAAGCTAGATAAAGAATAAGTAACTAAGAAGTTTAACAGAATATTAGCCGATTTTCGTTTTAAAGAAACGAACAAAAAGAGTTATCTTTGCACGAGCTAAAAAAGGCTATAATTATGCAGAATAAACTCGCCAAAATTCTATTTTCTACAAGACTTACTGCCATTTTATTTATTGTCTTTGCTATCGCAATGGCAACTGGTACTATTTTAGATAGAAACATGGATACCTCTCCAACACCATACACTAGAACATTAATATATAACGCTTGGTGGTTCGAAGCAATACTTGTATTCTTTATTGTCAATTTTGTTGGAAACATTTTTAGGTATAGATTATATAAACTAAAAAAATGGGCAACTTTAACATTACACTTGTCGTTTATATTTATCATTTTTGGAGCGTTTATAACACGATACTATAGTTTTGAAGGGATGATGCCAATACGAGAAGGCGTTACCGAGAAAGTGTTTTTATCTCAAAAAACATACGTTTCAGGGTTTGTAAATGGTGATTATAAAATTAATGGTGTACCACAACGCCTAAAAATAGAAGAAGAAGTTGATTTCTCTCCACGCTTAAATAATGATTTTGAAATTGATAGAGATTACAACGGACAGCCTTTTACAGTAACATTAGAAAAATTTGTAGCAGGAGCAGAGCAAGATATAATTCCAGATGATACAGGAGAAGAATATCTTAAAATTGTAGAAGCAGGCAATGGAATGCCGCACAATCACTTTTTAAAAGTGGGAACTATTGAAAATATTCATAACACACTAATTGCTTTAAATAAACCAACAAAAGGGGCTATAAATATTACTTATAAAGAGGATGCTTTAACCATAGAATCCCCGTTTGAAGGCGAATATTTGCAAATGGCAACAATGACCGAAGGAAAGTTGGTTAAAGACAGTGTTCAGCCATTAATGCTACGTTCACGTTACCTTATAGGAGACATGCAAATGGTGTTTCCAAAACCTGTGGTAAAAGGAACATTCGATGTGGTTAAAAAATCAAGAATATTAAAAAATGATGAAGACGGTATTGTATTAAATGTTACAAGCAACGGCGAAACTAAAAAAGTAAACTTACTAGGAGGAAAAGGGAGTAATAATGGATGGGAGCGTGTAAATGTTGGCGGATTAGATTTCGATTTTCAATACGGCTCTAAAGTTTTAGAATTACCATTTAGCGTAAAACTTAACGATTTTAATGCCGAACGCTATCCAGGAACAGATAAAGGGTATTCCGCATTTTCTAGTCAAGTCACTATTATAGACGACACTGTAGACGATTTCGATTATAAAATATTTATGAATAATATTCTGGATCACAGAGGATATCGTTTCTTTCAATCAGGATTTGATCCAGATGAAAAAGGAACCATTCTTTCTGTAAATCATGATTATTGGGGATCATGGTTTACCTATTTAGGCTACTTCTTGCTATACTTTGGTTTAATGGCTATTCTATTCGATAAAAACACACGTTTTGCAGACCTTAAAAAAGCTTTAGATAAAGTAAAAGCTAAAAAATCGAAACTATTAACTATACTATTGGTGTGTTTTACATTAACAGGATTTGCACAAGAACAGCATACCGAAGGAGATGGACACAATCACGATAAAAAAGAAGAAAGACAACGTCCTACAAAAACGCAAATAGATTCTATTTTAGTAGCCAATGTAGCCCCAAAAGAACATGCCGAAAAGTTTGGTTACATGGTAATACAAGATATAGGTGGACGTATGATGCCTGTAAATACCTATGCTTCAGAATTACTAAGAAAACTAAGTAAAAAAGACCATTACGAAACTTTAGATGCTAACCAAGCCTTTCTATCCATTCAAGAAAGCCCAATGCTTTGGTACAATGTACCAATCATCTATTTAAGAGCAAGAAAAGCAGACTCTATTCGAAAAATAATAGGTGTTTCAAAAGGCACAGAATATGCGACTTTACTAGATTTCTTTACAGAAGACTTCCGTTATAAATTAGACCCATATATTGATGAAGCTTCTAAAGCACAAGTGAAAAATGGCTTCGAAAAAGAATTTATGGAAACACATCAGCGTGTTACCTTACTGTCTAATGCTATAGATGGAAGAGCATTAAAGATTTTTCCAATACCAAATGACGAGAATAATAAATGGATCTCTACATTCGATTATAGAAACGAAGGCTATAACGAGAAAATACAAGACAGTTCTTATGGCAGTTTTATAGATTTAGGTTTTAACTGGTACTTACAAACTTTAAATGAAGCTAAAAAGAAAAATGATTTTAAAGATGCTGAAAAACTTTTAGAATCCTTTAAAAAAGTACAAAATAATATTGGTAGCGAAGTCATGTTAAGTGACGATAAAATAAATGCAGAAATCACCTATAATAAGTACGATATTTTTAAGAAGCTATTTAGCTGGTATATGTATGCTGGAACATTATTATTTGTACTTCTAATTTTTCAGATTTTTAAAGACAGAAGTAAAGGGTTAAATCGAGCAATAACTATTTTTAAATTCATAGTATTAGGACTGTTTATAATCCACACATTAGGCCTAATAGCCCGTTGGTATATTTCTGGTCACGCCCCATGGAGTGATGCTTACGAATCTATGATTTACGTTGCATGGGCAACCATGTTTTTTGGACTAGCCTTTGGTAGAAAAAGTGATTTAACTATTGCGTCTACAGCCTTTGTAACCTCAATGATTTTAATGATTGCACATTGGAACTGGATGGATCCAGCAATAGCCAACCTACAACCTGTATTAGATAGTTATTGGTTAATGATTCACGTAGCAGTAATTGTAGCAAGTTACGGGCCATTTACATTAGCGGCAATTCTTGGAATTGTAACGTTGTTATTAATGATTCTAACCAACGAAAATAACAAAACTAAAATGCTCTTAAACATTAAAGAGTTAACCATAATAAATGAAATGGCACTAACTGTAGGTTTGGTTATGTTAACTATTGGAAACTTTTTAGGAGGACAATGGGCAAACGAAAGTTGGGGACGTTATTGGGGATGGGATCCAAAAGAAACATGGGCATTAATAAGTATTATGGTTTATGCTTTTGTAATACACATGCGTTTAGTTCCAGGACTTAGAGGACGTTGGACGTATAACTTGTTTTCTATTATTGCATATGCGAGCATTTTAATGACGTATTTTGGAGTAAACTTCTATCTAGCAGGATTGCACTCTTATGCCAGTGGAGATCAAATATTAAGTTTTAAAATTGTTGGAATTGCTGGATTCTTAGTAGCTACTTTAGGAACCTTTTCTTATATAAAATATGTAAAATACTATAAGAAGTAACCCCTAAAACCTTAATACCATTTCACTTTTAATAAAATTAAAATTGCAAGAATCGAAATAAATAGCCATATTTGTTTCATTATGATTGATTAATTTATGTTTCCGGTCTCGTCGAATCTTTTCGACCTTTAAGTATCAAATGCTGTGCTTCATTCAGTATTTGATGATGCTTCATATATAACATAAACACACATGCAATCCAATAAAATTACCTTAAACCAATTCTTCAAATATTTTAAAGAAGCCCTAAGCGGCAAAGAACAAGATTTCACATCAGGAAGCATAAGGCGCGCCGTTTTTATGCTGTCGATTCCTATGATTTTAGAAATGCTTATGGAATCCGTTTTCGCAATAGTAGACATCATGTATGTCTCTAAAGTTAGCGTTAATGCTGTAGCAACAATAGGTCTAACCGAATCTGTAGTCACTCTAATTTATGCAGTAGCCATAGGCTTAAGTATGGCAGCAACAGCTGTCGTTGCCAGACGAATAGGGGAGAAAGATGTAAAAGGAGCAGGAGAAGCTACAGTACAAGTTCTATTTTTAGGTATAGTAATTTCTATAATTATTAGTACCATAGGTATTTTCTATTCAAAAGAAATTTTAGCATTAATGGGAGCGGAGCCCGATTTAATAGCAGAAGGTTCTGGTTATACCAAAGTTTTATTAGGTGGAAATATTACTATCATGCTTCTATTTTTAATAAATGCCATATTTAGAGGCGCAGGAAACGCATCGGTAGCCATGTGGACTTTAATACTATCTAATGGACTAAACATTATTTTGGATCCTATGTTTATTTTCGGATTTGGCCCTATTCCAGCGTATGGAGTAGAAGGAGCAGCCATTGCTACAACCATAGGAAGAGGAACAGCAGTCGTTTTTCAATTAATCATTTTGTTTTACGGATACAGTACCATAAAACTAAAACTAAAAGATTTAGTGATTCGTGTAAAGGTTATGTTAAATCTAATAAAAGTGTCTTTAGGTGGTATAGGTCAGTTTTTAATAGGCACCTCTAGCTGGGTGTTTTTAATGCGAATAATGAGCGAATTTGGAAGCGAAGTATTAGCAGGCTACACCATAGCTATTAGAGTTATGCTCTTTACATTAATGCCAGCTTGGGGAATGAGTAATGCTGCAGCAACTTTAGTTGGGCAAAATCTTGGTGCAAAAAAGCCAGACAGAGCAGAAGCATCAGTATGGAAAACAGGACGATATAATGGCATATTTATGGCTATAGTGTCTGTTATTTATTTAGCTTTTGCGCCACAAATAATAACACTTTTTAATAGTACGCCAGAAGTTGTTAAGTATGGTAGTATGTGTTTACGTATTATAGCAGCAGGCTATGTATTTTATGGTTATGGTATGACGGTTATTCAGTCTTTTAATGGAGCGGGAGATACCAAAACACCAACATATATTAACTTTATATGTTTTTGGATATTTCAATTACCATTTGCTTACGTTATTGCGATTACTTTAGAATATGGACCTGTAGGCGTCTTTTGGGCCATTACTTTAGCAGAAATACTAATCGCAGTTATTGGAATACTTTGGTTTAAAAGAGGAAAATGGAAAACGGTAAAAGTGTAATAAAAATAGTATCGAGAGTAGTTTTTAGTTTACAAGATTATTCTCGATACCTAAGTTTTACTCATATTCCAATCAAAAAATAGCTTAAGTTGATAAACTTTATCAAAATTTAAAATATAATAATAGTATAAAACATAAGTAAAGTCAATCTATACTTGCGATTGCTAAATATGCGATTATTATTATTAGATTCAAGTGTATAATAGAATGTGAAAAATTGTTAAATTTTTCATAACTTAGAAAAGTAATTATTACCGTAAATGAATTTTTTAAAGAACCTCGGAGGTGGAAGCTTATTTATGCTTTTACTTTGTTTAGCAATTATTTTAGTTGCAGAATATTTATTTTTAACTGGAGACCAACTTCACGGAATATTTTTAGGGCTATGGGCACCAACGCTATTAGGCGTTATGATATTTCTTAAACTCGTACAAAATGGACGCAAATAACATCGTTTTATGGTTTTCTGTCATCGTGTTTTGTTGCGTTGTTATATGGGCGGGAGCAATGATATATGCTTATAATAAAACAACACGAAACGATTAAAACTTTTACTTTAAAGTTTATCTATTGTAAAGACATCTTTTTATCTTTACAAGATGAGTAAAAAAAAGTTAGGTTTAAATACCATTTGTGCCCACGTAGGAGAAATAAAAGACGAACAATTTAAAGGTGCTGTTTCTCCTATATATTTATCATCTTCATACGAGTTTTTAGATGTAGATGTAAAACGTTATCCACGATATTTTAATACACCAAACCAAGAGTTTTTATCTAAAAAAATAGCAGCTTTAGAACATACAGATTCGGCTATGATTTTTGGTTCAGGCATGGCAGCTATTAGCCATTTATTTCTAGCTTTCTTAAAAGCTGGAGATCATATTGTAGTACAAAATACACTATATGGCGGCACCAGTAATTTTATAAGAGAAGAATTTCCAAAACTAAATATAGAATTTACCTTTACTAACGGTTACGATGTAAAAGATTTTGAAGCGGCAATACAGCCTAATACAAAACTAATACACATAGAAACGCCTTCTAATCCTTTATTAACTATTACAGATATAAAAGCAGTTGCAGAATTGGCAAAATCCAAGCAAATTGTATCTAGTATAGATAATACATTTGCAAGTTCGGTAAATCAAACGCCAGCAGATTTTGGTATAGATATTATTATGCATTCTGCAACAAAGTATTTTGGAGGACATAGCGATATCTGTGCAGGAGCATTAGCAGCATCTTCCGAGCATATAGAACGCATTTGGAATGTTTCTAAAAACCTAGGAGGAAGTTTAAGTGATCTAACCGTATGGATGCTAGAACGAAGTATGAAAACGTTAGGTTTGCGTGTTAAAACGCAAACTAAAGGTGCTAAAAAAATGGCTAAGTGGTTAGAAAATCACGATGCCATTAAAAAAGTATATTATCCAGGACTAAAAAGTCATCCGCAATATGCATTAGCAAAATCACAAATGAAAGGATTTGGAGCCATGTTATCTTTCGAGTTGAAGGATGCTATCGATTCTGTTCAATTTCAGAAAGCCTTAAAATTAATAAAGCCATCAATGAGTTTAGCAGGAGTAGAAAGTACAATGCTAAATCCCGCACAAACCTCACATGCTTTATTGACACAAGAACAAAGAGATACTTTAGGTATTAGTGATGGATTAATTCGTTTTTCTGTAGGAATAGAAGAAATAAAAGATTTAAAAGCCGATATAAATCAAGCAATTAAAGTAATTACGAATTTGTAATTATGAATTATGGGTATCAATTAATAAAATGAAAAAAGATAATGTAGTTCAAACTAAAAGTTATGATTTTGCGATTAAAATTGTAAACATATATAAATATTTATGTGAAGAAAAAAATGAATATATCTTATCAAAACAGCTATTAAAATCTGGAACTTCTATTGGAGCAAATATTGAAGAAGCCATAGGAGGACAATCGAGAAAAGACTTTTATGCGAAATTGACTATTTCTTATAAAGAAGCTAGAGAAACTAAATATTGGTTAAGATTATTAAGAGATACTAATTATTTAGATGAAGAAAGAAGCAAACCTTTAATTGAAGCAATAGACGAATTGTTAAGAATCATTGGAAGTATTCAAAAAACAATACGTAATTCAAACTCATAATTCACACCCGAGTAATTTATACGTAATTCATAATTTAAAATTCCTAATTAATTAGATTTTGCATAAAAATAATATACATAATAAAGGTTACAATTTAAGTCTATTAAAGATTGAAGCCCCAGAGTTAACCCCTTTTGTTTTTACAAACGATTTTGGAAAAGAAACCATAGATTTTTCAAAACCAGAAGCAGTAAAAGTTTTAAATACAGCATTGTTAAAAACACATTACGACATTGCATTTTGGGAATTTCCAAATACTAATTTATGTCCTGCAATTCCGGGGCGCGTCGATTATATTCACTACACAAACGATTTACTAAAGGAAAGTAATCTTACAGAGACCATTACTGTTTTAGATATTGGTACAGGCGCAAACTGTATCTATCCATTATTAGGACATAAAGTATACCAATGGAAGTATGTAGCAACCGATGTAAATACTCAAGCCATAAAAGTTGCAGAAACGATTGTTTCTAAAAATGGATTAAGTGAGCATATAGTATTAAAACAGCAACCAAATGAAAATAATATTTTTAAAGGTATTTTAACTGAAACAGATAGGTTTACTTTAACACTATGCAATCCTCCTTTTTATAAAAATGAAATGGAAGCTTTACAAGCTACAACAAGAAAACTGAAAGGTTTAGGACAAGGAACAGACAAAGTGATTAGAAATTTTGCGGGACAAGCACAAGAGTTATGGTATACAGGAGGAGAAAAAGCTTTTTTGCATACCTATTTATACGAAAGCTCCTTATTTAAAACTAATTGTTTTTGGTATACCAGTTTAGTATCAAATAAAGACAATATAAAGTCCATGCAAAAGTCCCTTAAGAAGTTAGGTGCGACAACAGTAAAAATTATAGAAATGTCTCAAGGCAATAAAAAGAGTAGAATTGTTGCTTGGACGTTTTTAAATGAAAAAGAACAACGAACTTGGAATAAAAAATAATAAACTCCGTTTTGCGGTAATATAAAGAGAACTATTTATGAAATTAGACATATTAGCATTTGGTGCACACCCCGATGATGTTGAACTTGGAGCAGGAGGAACAGTTGCAAAAGCTGTAGCAGAAGGTAAAAAAGTAGGAATAGTAGATTTAACTAAAGGAGAACTTGGAACACGAGGTACCGAATTTACTAGATTTGAAGAAGCAGCTAATGCTTCAAAAATATTAGGGGTTTCAGTAAGAGAAAATCTAGGATTTGCAGATGGTTTTTTTGTAAATGATAAAACACATCAATTAGAAATAATAAAAATGATACGTAAGTATCAACCAGAAATAGTAATCTGCAATGCTATAGACGATAGACACATAGATCATGGAAAAGGTAGTAAATTAGTAAGCGATGCTTGTTTTTTAAGTGGGTTATTAAAAATAGAAACCGAAGTAGAAGGAGAGTTACAAGAAAAATGGAGACCTAAACATGTATACCATTATATACAATGGAAAAATTTAGAACCCGATTTTGTAGTTGACATCTCTGGATTTATAGAAAAGAAGATGGATTCGGTATTTGCATACAAAACACAATTTTTTGACCCTAACAGTAAAGAACCTGAAACGCCAATTACAAGTAAAAACTTTACAGATAGTATAGATTATAGAGCAAGAGAATTGGGACGTTTAGTAGGTGTTGAACACGCAGAAGGCTTTACTGTAGAACGTTACGTTGCTGTAGACAGTTTATTCGATTTGAAATAAAAAATAAGACTAAAAAAATATTTAAAAATTTTAAAAAAAGTCTTTGTAGTAACTATTAAATCTTTTACATTTGCACTCGCATTAGCAATAATGTTACACGGTGGTTGTAGCTCAGTTGGTTAGAGCATCGGTTTGTGGTACCGAGGGTCGCCGGTTCGAATCCGGTCTTCCACCCAAAAGCAAAAGCTTCTCTTAATAAGAGAAGCTTTTTTTGTATTACTATATATCTTAATAACTAACTAGTATGGGATCAAGACAAAAAGTTGTGGGATTTTTTATTTAAGCAAAAACTTTAGTTAATCTAAATAAGAAAAAACAAAAGGTGAGTACTGCTAATGTAAAGAAAATGAAAACTTATGTAAATACTTTAAATTAGTAAACTACTAATAATAATTATCCCAAAACAAAAAAACTTCTCATTATGAGAAGTTTTTTTGTACTTTAATTTTACAATGGATAATGTGTAAAATATTAAGATTAAACTTAATACTAGAAATCAACAATCTGTATAGTTTATAATCTTTTAGCAGTTTATCACACAAGTGATAACACAAATGGCGATAATAGGTAATAAAATGATTTCCCATTTCGACAAGTTTTGTAAAACTGCTTTCTTCTTAAATAGTTTATTATTCATAGTTACAAAATTATACAATATTAATGTCTTATACAATACGTATATCTACGTATATTTTTAGAATTGAAAATGTAATTAAGTATTTGATTTTTAATTGCTAGTTTTTTTTTTGTTTGCTTTTAACTTAACCTAAGAATAACATAGAAAATAACGACTTAATAATTACCTATGTAGCCAGCAATAATTATCTTAAAAGAATATACTACTAAACACAAAACAAGGAGGTGTTTTGTTGGTAGTATTAAAAAGAAAGTTTGTCTTTTTAATATAATTAAGTGTGAAGTTTTTAAATTATGTTTATAGTAAAATTAGAAAGAGCTCTTTAAAATGTTTCTTTTTAGAGGTACCGTTGTACTTAATTTATGTTTCATTTAAAGAACTCTTTTTATAATGTTAGTAATAGCACATTACTTAATTAATAGCAGTACAAATAACCTATTTTTTATTTGTTCTAACTAGAGTGATATAACTGTTTGTAGTAGGGGAAAACACCCTTTGTTTACCAACCTAGATAATAATCTTCAGGAATCCATTTTGGTCGGTCTAATCCAAAGAAGTCTTCTAGCATATTTTCTGCGACACAAAAAGCACCTTCTACCCAACCTTGTTGATCTGAATAAGCTTCTCCGCAAATATAAATTGCTTCAGCTTGATCTGGATTTCTCATGTATTCCATCATTTCTTTTACATTGTAGTTTGCTTTCCAAGCATGATAACCACCACCATAAGGATCTTCTCCCCAGTCTTTATACCACGTTACATAAGGTTCTGGAATATCTCGTCTACCATGCAGTTCTTTAACTTGGTACATGGCTTCATTTACCATAACTTCTGTAGCTTGATTAGAGAGTAGTTCACTACCAAATCTAGCGGCTTTTAATCTTTTGGTTGGTTTAGGCGTAAAAAGTTTTCTAGAGTTACCACCTTTTCTTCTAGAGTTTGCTAAAGCTTGCCAAAAGGTAACCGTTCGCATATCATTATAGCTTCCTAAAAATAGCGAGTGACTATTTTCTGGGTCTGTACCAAAATAATAACATTGTCGCATAGGTAAATCTGTAATGGAGTGTCCAGATAATGTTCCGAAGTCATCTTTCCACCAAGGGTATTCAAACCCCATTAAAATTTTAAGAGAAGGCTCTTTAATTACAGAAGCCATGTTTTTTTGTAATACTGTTTTGGTATCTTGATTAAAGAAGAAGTTGTTTTGATCTAATAACTCTAAAGAACGTCTTGGCATTGCTAATACAATTTTATTAGCTTGAAGCGTCCAATTGGTTTGTGTATGTTCATTAAAGAACTCTAAAATATATTTATAATCTCCAGTGGCTTGTTTGCTAAAAGTAACCAAACGGTTTTCCATCCAAATATTTGCACCAGATTGTTTTAAGTAAGCATTAGCAAGTGCATAAGCAATTAAGTCGTAACCTCCATCTATTGTTTTATACTCTGAACCTGCATTAGAAAAATCGCCTACCATATATGGAAATGCTTCTGCAGCATTCCAGTTAATGGTGTTGGAGTAGTAGCCGCCACCTTCTGCCAAAAAAGTATAACCTTCTTCTGATACTTGATCTTTTATTAAATTCCAAAATCCAATATCATTAACTTTTAACCCATTATATGGTCCTTTAAAGTTATACGTTAAATTTGGTTTAATATCATTCCATTGTTCTCTAGTAATTTTAAAGCTGTATTCGTATTCTTCAGGGTTTTCTATTAAAGACCCATATTTTTTCATAAACCAAGGGTCGTTGGCTAATACACTATATATTACTTTATTAAACAATTGGTCGGCACTGTAACCAATATCATCTTCATTTAAAAAATAGCGTGTTACCAGTTTTTCACCTTTACTCTGTGCTTCGGTCCAAGCATTCATTCTTACACGTTCTTTTCTAAAGTATCCAAATAAATCGGCATTGTTTCCCATAGGGAATTCTATAGCATCTAATTCGTTTTTAAAAACATCTTCAATAAGTGCAGTAACAATTTCTTGAGACGTCATATAACGCATACCACCTAATTCGCCTGTTATTGACATTCCCGGTAATTCTACAGACTCTAAACGCCCACCGATACGATTACTCATTTCAAATATTTGTACTTGATTTGGGTCTAACGGGGTATTCGCATCATTTGTTAAACGATATGCTGTATATAGACCAGAAACACCTGCACCAATAATAGCAGTATCTATAGTTGTATTTGTAGGTACACTATGTTGTAATTTTAAATCTTTTAAACTCATAATTTTGGTTGTAATTAATATAAAAGAATTCCTCGACGTTTTACGTCGAAGTTTCCTATAAAATTGTCATTCCCGTGAAGACGGGAATCTAAATGCAAATTTTCTATTTTTATTTAGCAGGTAAATAATCTATTTTAAAATTAGAAATATCATATTCGGTTGTATTAGTAAGAGCTAAATCGGATAGTATTTTTCCTAATAAAGGTACAAATTTAGCAGCCCAACCTCCTGTGTATAGAATAATATTTTCGTTATTATTAACACTATCTGGTAACGTATCTAATAATAGTTCTTTGTTATTATTACTTAATGTAATTAAACAAGTTGCAGTAAACTGAGAAGTAGTGTCTAGTCCAATCATGTGATCTCTAACCCATGCTTCATTATAACCTAGACTTTTTTCACTTGGTACTCCTGTACGTTGAGAAGGATCTTTAATAATACGGTCTGGAATATCTGGAGCTACTCTAATATAACCAGGGTGAGACCAATCTACTTCTGGGAAACCATAGAATAGGCTAGTGTTTTGTGGCTCTTGAAATACAAACCATGTAGGTAATTCAATATCTTCTGTTTTTTTATAATATGCTGAAGACATTTCCCAAATATCTATATCTACAGATAAGTTGAAAAAGCGTAAAATATCGTTTACATAAGCACCTGGTGTTAATACTAGCTTTTCAGTTGTAATATCTTCCCCGTTAGCTGTAACAATAATATTACCGTTTTCTAATGATTGAATGTTTGTAACAGGCGTATTTGCCTTTAAATCTACATTTTTTGCGCCATTACATATAGTATAAAGTGCTTTCTGTGTGGCATTAAAATCTATAATTCCGCCATCTTTTTGAAAGAAACCATTATATTTTTTTGGAATATCTTTAAAAGGAAATTGTGCTTCTATTTGCTCAGCAGTTAAAGGTGTATAGGGAATACAAAGTTCATCCATAACATCCATTGCAGCTTGTATACCTCCTTCTTGAGAACTTAGAGCAGGATCACCAAACCATAAAGACCCAACTTTCCCAATTAACTCATCGTTTGTAGTTTCTTGTAATGCATCCCAATAGCGAATAGACTCAACGGCCAATTCTGCCATATATTTTTGAGCATACTGTACTCTAAATTGTCTGGACATTCCTGCAGAACTCCCTTTTTCATTAATAAAATTATACTGCTCAATAAGCAATGTACTTTTATCTGTTTTAGAGAGTTCGGCTGCTGTAGCTAACCCCATTGGACCGCCACCAATAACTATAACATCATAGTGTTTCATACCTTAAATAGTTCGTTTATTTATGAGCTATCCAAGATCGTAAAGTTTGATGTAAAATTTATGCGTAGAATTACGTGTTTTTTTAATATAAAAATTTAATTAAAAGTGATTGTTTCTTTCATCGAAATAATCATCATATCTATCTTCATTAGTTTTTTTATGCGAATATATATTAATCGCTATAAAAACGATTAATAAAACAGGTATACCAATATAAGTTAAGAGTTCTTCCATAAACATTTACTTATAAGAATAGAAATAATGTAAAATGTTACAATACTATTAATTTTCAATAGTTAAAAATAATCAACGCTCACTTGGATTTTCTAAATTTTGTTCTTTTGATGGATCTGTAGTAAAAGAATATACAAACTGCTTTAAAAAACCTTTAGGGAATTTTACATCGCCTAAACCTGTACCTTCAGGCCAAGTATTGCCCATAGGATAGTAGGTGCCAAAAATCATGTCTATAAAGGGGAAATGAATAGCAAAATTTTTATCGTAAGCTTTTGGATCGTCAGAGTGATGCCAATGGTGGTATTGTGGGGTTACAAATACATATTTTAAAAATCCAAAATTAATACGGGTATTGGCATGTGCTAAAACGGCTTGAAAGGATACAATAACAATGTATGTTAAGAATACAGAGCTACTAAAGCCACAAACATAAATAGGAATAAACGCAACAGATCTTACAACGATTAAGTCAAGAAAGTGAGTTCTAGATCCTGCTAACCAATCTAAATGTTTAGTTGAGTGGTGCACGGCGTGAAATCGCCATAAATAAGGCACTTTATGGAAGAAATAGTGTGCTGTATATTGAAATAAATCGGAGACAAATAAGGCAACAAACAATTGTGGTATAAAAGGGATGGATTGTATAGTGCTTTGAAAACCTTCTAAACCAATATTTTTAAATGCAAATACAGCAGGAATTTGTATAATAACTCCAGTGACTTGAATAAGTAAATGGCTAATAATAAAGTAAACTAAATCGGTGCGCCATTCGCCATGAAACTTAGATTGATTTATACGTTTTGGTAAAAATAATTCTATAGGTATAAATACAATGGCAGATACTAAAATGTCTATTAATAGCCAATCTAAACCTATCGTTACAGATTTATCATGTATACCATAGGTTTCTGGTAATGCAGAACCTAAAAATATGGTTGCAGTTATAAGTAATGTAGCAATAAATCCATAACGTTTTTTCTTACTTAAAATAAAACTAGTAAACGCAAAAATAAAAGATAGGATTAAGACTCCTAAAATAGACCATTTTACAATTTGAGGGTCGTAAATATCTCTAAAGTCTTTGGTTGTAAAGGTATCTGGAAAATAAGCACAGATAACAAAGCCTAAAGAGATTACAGCTAAAAAGATAGAGAGATAACCACTTATTTTACCTTCTCCTATTTGTAAACGTTTTTGTTCTTGCATGTAGATGAGTTCATAATTAAAAAAGCCGTTCTTTTTAATTACTAAAAAGAACGGCTTTCAATATAATAAATAATATCTTACTCTTCGGCTTTATCTACTACAAGTCGCTCATCACGATTAGCAATTTCCCATGCAGTATAAAATACTAAACGCGCACGGTTTTCTAATAAATCGTATTCTATTTTGTCTGGTGTATCACCAGGTTGGTGATAATCTTCGTGAGTTCCATTAAAATAAAAGATGACTGGAATATTGTTTTTTGCAAAGTTGTAATGATCTGATCTATAGTAAAAACGATTAGGGTCATTTTTCTTATTGTAAGTATAATCTAACTCCACATTCATGTACTTTTGGTTCATGGCTTCAGATATGTTATGCAAATCTGTACTTAACTTGTCACTTCCAATTAAATAAATGTAGTTACGATCTCCTTCCTTACGCTTTGGGTCTGTACGCCCAATCATGTCTATATTTAAGTTCGCTACTGTATTCGCTAATGGAAATATAGGATCATTGTCTGTATAATGACGAGAACCTAATAATCCTTTTTCTTCTCCAGTTACATTTAAGAATAAAATAGAGCGTTTTGGTCCGTTACCATCCTTTACTGCTTTTGCAAATGCCTCCGCAATTTCTACTACAGCTACAGTTCCAGAACCATCATCATCTGCTCCATTGTAAACTTCTCCATTTTTAACACCTTCGTGATCCAAATGTGCAGAGATAACAATAACTTCGTCTGGTTTTTCTGAACCTTTAATGTAAGCAGCAACATTTTCAGAAGAAATAGATTTAGATTTCTTTTTAAAATCTAATGTCATATTGGCCTTAACGATTCTTGAGTTATCATTAGTTTCAATATCACTAACTAGACTTTTAGCTAAGTCTTCTCCCATTAAGAAATAGTACATATTATCGTTTTTACCAACTAAAGACATACGTCCACTAGAAGTGCCAAAACGCATTCTAGCCATTGGGAAAACTTCTGGGTAATAGAATAATACAGCTACAGCACCACGGGATTTAGCAATGTCTCTTTTAAGAGCATATTGTTGTCTAAATTCCGACCACTTAGAATCTTCATCATTTCCAGAGATTAAGTAAGTACCATCTGCATTTTTAGGTTCACCAGATTTAATAACAACAACTTTTCCTTTAACATCTATGTTAGTATAGCTAGAATACTTATCGTCTTCTATACCAAAACCAGCATAAACAAAATCTGAAGTATTTAATACATTAGTTTCTCCAGAACCTACAGATACTAGATGGTCTGTAGCACTAAAGTTTTTTCCGTTTATAGAAACTGTTACGTCTGGTGGCGACATAACTTCTAGAGGTACATTTTGAAAGTAATCCCCATCTTTTTTTGCTGCAGGGATACCATATTTAATATAGTGATTTTTTAAAAAATCGACAGCCATTTTTTGCCCAGGTTCTCCAGTCTCACGACCTTGAAACTCATCTGATGCATATTTGTATAATGCTGTTTTAAGATCTTCTTGTGTAATAGTGTTTGCATAATCCATAGGGTTTGCAACTGCCTTTTTACTTGCGGTTTTGTTAGATGTACCACAAGCTGCAACAAGTATTGCTAAGGCTAAAAGAGATAATCCTTTTTTCATAAATTTAATTTCATTTTAAAATAGTTGTCTATGTTTATTAATATAAAAAGACAACCTAACAATGTTCTTATAATTAAAGCCATTGTTATTAGGTGTTGATCAGTTAACTCGGTTGGGGTAAAAGTACAAGAAAATTAACGGTTTATTGGGAGTGTTTAACACTTTTTAACACCTTAAAGCACAGCATTATCTATAGGTCTGTGTTGTTGGTTTACTAGCTGCCAAGCTGTAGCAAAAATAAGTTTAGTTCGTTTTTCTAATAAACTGTAAATTATTTTATCTGGTGTATCTGTAGGTTTATGATAATCGTTGTGTTCTCCATTAAAATAAAAAATAACAGGAATATTTTGTTGTGCAAAATTATAGTGGTCTGATCTATAGTAGTATTTGTTAGGATCATCTTCCTCATTATAGGTGTAATCTAATTCTAAATTATAAAAGGTTGTATTTACTTTTTCTGAAATAAAATGAAGCTCTTTACTAATACGATCAGAACCAATAAGATATATATAGTCTGGATTGTTTTCATGTTTAGAATCTACACGCCCAATCATATCAATATTTAAGTTAGCTACTGTATTTTCTAATGGAAACACAGGGTTTTCAATATAATATTGTGACCCTTGAAGTCCAATTTCTTCTGCTGTTAAGTGTAAAAATAGAATACTACGTTTTGGTACATAACCTTCTTTTTCTGCTATTTTAAAGGCTTGTGCTATTTCTAAAATAGCCATAGATCCAGAGCCGTTATCGTCTGCTCCAAAGTGAATAGTATCATTTTCTACACCTAAATGATCCATATGGCCAGATATAATAAGCAGTTCTTCTGGTTTTTCAGAGCCTTTTATATAGGCTAATACATTTTCTGAAGCTCCCATGCCTTCAGGAAGAAAATCAATAGGAATATGCTGAAAATAGGATGAGTCTAGGGCAGGGGCAATGTTCTCTTTTTTGTAATAGTCTTTTAAAAAACGAGATGCTTTTCTTTGCCCTTCTTCTCCTGTTTTACGTCCTTCAAAATCTTCTGAAGCAAATGCATATAGATTTTCTTCTAGCTCTTTTGCAGTAATAGTATTTGCATATTTAGCTATTACTATACTATCATTTATTGCAATATTATTTTTTAGATTTTCAATTTTCGTACTATACTTAGTTGTAGCGCAAGAACCAACTAATGCAAAAGCAGAAAGTATTATAAGAGATTTCATTAGCAATTATGTCTTCGATTTGGGCAAGTTAACCATGTATTGTTATTATTGCAACCAAAGATATAAAATCGATTTAAATATGATTTTAGTATTTATTAGCATAATTTTTAAAGTGTAGAGTCGATATATACTGCCTAAACTTATTCGGAAATATCTATATCTTCCAACTCTTCATCTAACTCTTCTATAGAATCTTCTAGAGACTCTTCTTCTCGCTGCTCTAATTTTTCGGTATTACCAATTTCGTTAGTTTCAAAAATAGATTTATAGGTTGCTAAAGACAAGGCTATAATACTGAATAAAAATATAAGCTGAACAGTATGTTTAGAAGAACCTTCTTTTTTAACTTGTAGAAAAGCAAGTAATCCAAAAATAAAAGCTAGTCCCGCAGGTATAAAGGCAATTTTAAATGTTGGTAATACAGATAGTATAACTGCTAAAACGCCTGTGATAAGTCCTAAAATAATAAATAATTTTTTCATTAGTTTCTGTTATTAGTTTTTTAGTCCTGTTGCCGATTTAATTTTTAATTCACCATTACCTACTGCTACTTTAAATTTTGCGAATACTGGTATTTTGTTTTCGTCTGCAGTTAGCCATAAAAAATTACTATTACTTCCTTTTAATACATCGCTAGCAACGCTTATTTTTAATTTATAGCATTCCTTAGATCCTATTGCTGTGTTAATAGTTTCTTTTTTTACATAAGTGAAAGAAAATTTAGTTTCTTTATTATCAAACAATACGGTAAAGGTATCGCTAGCTCCAATGGGTGCTTTTTTAATATCTAAGCTTCTTAAATAGTATATAGTAGACACAATATCTCTAGTACCAGATTTAATTTTCACGGTATTATTACGATCCCAAAAACCTGATTCGAAATTTTTACTCTTTTTTCTAATTAAGCTTTTTACCGTTTTACTTTTATGCTTAAAATTATATTTTACATATTTGTAATAGCCACCTTCGCTAATTTCTCTTTTATACAAGTAAGGCGTTACTGTTTTTGGGTTTATAAAACTTTCGTATAAATCTCTAACTTTAAAAAAGTTGTCCCATTTTTTATAAGTAGTGGCAGCACATTTTAAGTGTAATAGTGTACCGCTTTTTGTTTTTACATTATTAGCTTCCATACTAACCTGTGCAATATCCGTCATAAGACCAGACATATTGTATGAGGCAGTAAAAACTAGCTTTTCGCCAGATTGGAATGCATTGTTTTGTGCATTCATTATAAATGCCAAACTGAATAATACTATTGATAAAAAAGACTTCATAATTTATAATTAAGTTTCAAAGATAAGAATACAAACATTAATTATGCCGAAGTATTGTGTTGGGTTAAATAAAATTGAAAATATGCTATTTTATTTGGAGACATAACATAAAAAAACCGCAAGCGATAACTTGCGGTTTTTATTAATAATGCAAAATATGCATTGTATTATATAACTAATTAACTAAAGTTAATTTTTGTACATGTTTTTCCGTATACAAATGTTAATACTGCTTGCACAGCTTCGTCTGGTGTTGTAGCAGTACCAATTTTACGGCTACCGTCCATTACATCGCCATTTTCTGCCCAGATAAATGTTTTATCATTATTTCCTCTGTTTACAATAGTACGTTTACCATCTTTAATACTTACTCTATAAGACTTGTATTCTCTTTCGTACTTTACACCTGCAGGGTAGTAAGTTTCTGCATTAAAGAATGCTTTTCCTTTAGAGAATAAGTAACATACGCAGTTTCCTATTTCACTTTCTTCTGAAACTCTTACGGTGTTGTTTTGAGTAATTTTCCATTCACCTTGAGATTTAGTAGCAACGATGTTCATTAAAATAGTTCCTTTTTCTGCTACTTTACCATCAATTTTAGATTCAAAATTAATTAAAGCAGATACAGTACCAGAGCTTTCTTTTTGAGATTCGTATACTGTTTTATCCAAAGACATTGTAAAATTATAGTTCTGGTTTTTAATGTCTTCTTCTATTTGCTCTGCAAATTCTCCGTAAGTAGTAGATGTTCTTTCTAAAGCACCAGTTAACCCAATATAAGCGGTGTTGTTTTGATAGTTCTTATCTAGTAACATTAAAATATTATCTGGTGTTTCCTCTGCACTTAAATTGTTAGTTGCGCTTATGTAGGATTTAAGTAATTCTGTTACAGGCTTATCTTGTGAGAATCCTGAAAAAAACGATAAAAATGCAATAGATAATACTAATGTAAACGTGGTAGATTTTTTCATAAGGGAGTAATTAGTTTTTTATAGTTAACGTTAAGATTTTTTTAATAATGTTCGCTAATATATGAAAAAGAAAAGGATCTAAAGACTGGATTTTAACAAATCTTTAAGAGTGTTTCTTAAGTGTTGATTTTGTTGTGTTTATGCTGTATTTTGAAATCAAATTTAACACAAAAATCGAATAGTCTTTTACTTACTTTGTAGGTTTCAAACGTTATAAGAAAGGGTGTTTTGCCTCTTGAATTACTTTGCGTAATTGTTTAATTTTCAGAACTATAAAAATACTAGCTATTGGGTATCATTTCAAAATTAATTCTATTGTAATATTGAAACATTAAAAATAGCTATCCTTTTAACTATTAATCTATTAAAACCATAAATCATGTTTAGTTTTCATTCTAAATTAATTCGAGCACTCCTAATTATTTGCGTAGCCTTGTCATTACAATCTTGTTATTCTATTAGAGTAATGAGTACAGAAGGCGAAAGGCAACCAGACCCTGTAAGCGAGCGTACGGATGATTACCGTAATGTAAGTGTTATAGAGCTAGATACTACATTAACCATTAAAGCAACAACTAGTATTCCTACATTTTTAATAAAGCGAACACCTAAATGTAAATCGGGGCAATTACATACCGTAGAGTATAGAAACACTTTTGGTGGTGTATTACTAAGCGCTGTTACTTTAGGTAGAAAGCGAAGAATGAAAATAAAATATGTTTGTGTTAAACCTTCTAATTAAAAAACTATGGCAACTACAATAGCACACCCAAAAACATCATGGGATACTTTACATAATAACGGACCTTTTCCATTAAAAACATTGTATGTAACAGAATTAGCAGGCGATGGTAATATCCCTGTTAAAATAGATAGATATAATGATGCTGCTAAAGAGATACAGCGATTAATACAGGAAACAGCCAATAGTGATGAAGGTTTTAGAGCTTATGGTTCGCGTTGGTCTATGAATAATATAGCACACCATAAAGACCGTATGCACTTTAATGGGTTTATGAATATTCATTTACCAATTGCTACAACCGATTGTCATGAAAATACTGCTTTCGATGCTTCAAATTTATTTTTATTTGAATGTGGTAACACCATTAAAGAGATTTCTAAGCAATTATCATCGCATGGAAAATCGCTTAAAACAACAGGGGCAAGTAATGGACAAACTATTGCAGGTTGTATTTCTACAGGAGTACATGGTTCTGCATTAAATGTTGGATCAGTACAAGATTATGTAGTGGGTTTAAACTTAATAGTTGGTCCTAATCCAGAAGATATTATTTACATAGAACGCCATACACAACCTGCATTAAGTAATGCTTTTGCAGCAAAGCTAAAAGCTAGAGTGATTAGAAACGACAAGTTATTTAATGCGGCTTTGGTAAGTTTAGGATCATATGGATTTATACATGGTGTGGTTATAGAAGCAGAACCTCGTTTTTTATTAAAGCGCTATGTAAAGAAGATAGATAAAAATGTAGCTTTAAAATTAGCTAGAACTATGGACTTTAAAAATTCAACATTTAAAATTCCAGAAGAAACCGATGCACAAGGTAATGGTAATAGACCATATCACTATAAAATATTTGTAAACCAATATAACGACGATTCGGAATATGTAGTGGAATTAATGTATAAAAAACCATATGTTGTACCTTATGAAGATCCTTTTCCTATAATTAAGGAATCCTTATACAGAGATTTAATTTATTTGTTTGTAAAAATTGCAGAGAAGTTCCCTAAACGAATTCCTTGGTTAGTAAGGCGTTTACGAAAAACAATATTACCTACCGTTAATGAAGAATTAATAGGAACGCTACCAGAGATTTTCTGGGATGCACCATATCAAGGTCCTGCCTTTGCTTGTGCTTTTGGTATAGATCATACCGATGCGCCAAAAGCAATGAAAGTATTAGGCGATTTAACTGTAGATGAAGGCCCAATACCAGGCATTTTCGCTATGCGTTTTGTAAAGCAATCTGAAGCTACTTTAGCGTTTACAAAATTCCCGATAACTTGTATGATAGAAATAGACGGCGTACTTTGGAAAAAGACCAAACGTATTATGAGTATTACTGAATTTTCTAGACGTATGATTGAAGTTTTAAAACAGCATAACATTCCGTTTACCATTCATTGGGGAAAAACAAGCGATTGGGCATTTCCTAATTTAGTAAATGAGATGTACGATGCTGCATCTATTAAAGAATGGAAAAACTTTAGAAATGGTTTGTTATCTCCAGAAATGGCTAAAGTGTTTTCTAACGACTTTTTAGAAACGATTGGTTTACATACAAAAGACATCGATAATACAGACGATTGGATTGTGTCTTTATAATGTAAATTAAGGCATTACAATATCAATAGGTTTTCTTATTTTTAAGAACTAAACACGCTTTAATCGATGGATAAAACTAACACTGGGCTTGCCATGGCTATTGGTAATTCGCCATTAAACTACGATATGGCTCTCGTTTCTGTTAATACACAAGGAACTTTAGGCACATTAAATCAACAAGTATTAAAAGAATACGATTATAAATTAAACCCAATAAATAGTATTGCACTAAGTAAAGGTTACGAGCTATTACAGCAAAAAGGATTAAAACCCATTTTATTTGTAGTAACAGTAGGGCAAGGGAATACAGAAAATAGCTTGATTAACAACCTTACAAACGCTATAGATAATAATATAAGTATATTAGAAGGTAAACGCGTTTGGGTGCCTTTAATGGGCACTGGAGCAGGTGGTTTAAGCTTTAAGCAAAGTTATGAGATTACTGTAAATATTCTTAATAAGTTTTCATCTAACGCGGATTTTGTATTATCATTTCCAGAAAATAAAGAAGGGGTTGAATTGTATAATGAATTAAGAGCACAAAATTACGATGACCCATCTAGTAGTGTTGTTGAAGATGATTTAGCTACAAAAGGAGGCGGGTTAGGTGACCTTGTAAGTAAAGGATCTTCAATACCAGAAACAAAACAAGTAACAAGCACAGATACACCAGAAAAAGTAACTAAAAAAGAAACAACAGAACCTTTAGAACCTGTTTTAAAAGAACTATTGCAACGCAATTATTATTTAGCAGAGTTTAATGACCTTGAAGAACACGGTATTTTAAACTATATATTTTCTGGAGTTTGGGAAAATAGAAGTAATAATAAAGTTACTAAAAGAACTATAAATTCTGTGAAAGCAGGAGATGTTTTATTGTTACTCTATGGAGCCGAAGCAGAAAATACTAATGTTTTACAAGTGTACGGCGTTGGTATTGTAAAAGAGAATGAAAAAAATGGAACTACATTAAATGTTGCTTGGCATAAGTTCGATGCTAGGTATTTAATAGATAGTACTATAAAGTTTCAAGGTTTTACTAGAATTCTTCCAAGAGATATTAAAGATATTTTAAAGAAGTATTTAAAAATCATACCCAATTTTCAGGAGAAATTAGAAGAAGTAAATAGAGCTACATACCAAGCGCTAAAAGAAGAGCCAGAAGACACGCCAAAAGAGGAAGACTTTAATAAACAATCCAACATCACTACAATAGCAGGCTTAGTTAGCGATGCCGATTCTGGAGACGACTATTTAGAAATAGATAAAGATGTTAATGCGTTTGCGCGTGTTATTTCAGCAAAAAACTTTATTCCACCATTAGCAATAGCTTTATTAGGTAAATGGGGATCGGGGAAGAGTTTCTTTATGCGAAAGTTAAAAGAACAAATTCAAAGCTATTCTAAAGACGCCGAGCAAGAAGTATATTGTACAGGTATAGCACATGTTCATTTTAATGCATGGTCCTATGTAGATTCTAATTTATGGGCAGGCATTATTACTAAAATATTTGAAGGCTTACAAGAGTACATTAGTAATCAAAGTAAAGCCGATGCACAGAAAAAAGAAATAGAAAAAATACTTTTAGAACAATTAAGCTCTAGTAAGCAACATTTTCAAGAATTAGAGCAGCGAAAGCTTGATATAGATGAGAAAATTGAAAGTTTAAAGGATAAAAAAATAGCTTCGGAAGCCTTATTAGAAGCAAAAATTGAAGACATAAAAAAGAAATCAATTAAAAACCTATTTAAGCAAATAGACCATAAATTTAATGTTAAGGAACAAGTACAAACAGCATTACAAGCCAATGATTCTTTTAACCAATCTACAGAAGAATTTAGTAAAATAATACCCGAAAAATATTGGCAAAGTCCAGATGAGCTTTATACTAAATCTAAAACAGCATTAACTTTTATAAAAACCTTTTTCGGCAAGTCGGTTTGGAAGAATAATCTGTTATGGCTAGCTATAGTTTTAATAGTAGTAATAGGTGTTCCTATTGTTATGCAGTTTACAGAGTATAAAATAAAGAACATTGATTTCAAAATAGCTTCTAAATATTGGTTTGCAATATCTTTAGTAGGAACCATACTACTCAGAATTTATAAAACAGCAAGGCATTTACACCCTTTAATAGCATCGTTTTGGAAACTAAAAGAAGCTTATATATTAGAAAAAGAAAATGCTTTATTCAAATTTAAGCAAGAAGAGAAGGCGATAACACTTCAAATTGAAAATTATAAGCAAAACATACAGCAACTAAATCTTAAAATAGGAGAGGCGGAAGCACAGAAAAAAGATATAGAATACCGTTTAGATAATACACATACAACCGAAGCGTTATTTAAATTTATAGAAAACCGCTCAACAAGCGATGATTATAAAAAGCATTTAGGTATTGTGTCTGTAATACGAAAAGACTTCGAAATTTTAAGTGATTTATTCACGGATCATAATACCGAATTAAATGAAGCAAAAACCAAAGAAACTTACGAAGCGTTTAGAAGTAAGTTCGAAAGACCTCTAGAGCGCATTATATTATATATAGACGATTTAGATCGTTGTACAGACGACCGTGTTATACAAGTATTGGAGGCTGTAAATTTATTAATGGCGTATCCGTTATTTGTAGTTGTAGTAGGAGTAGACCCCCGTTGGGTAAAAAACGCATTAATTAAAAAGCACGAATTACAATTTGGAGGCAATGGTGAAGCTGCCAAGTTAATAGAGCGCGTAGAACCATCAGGTTATTTAGAAAAAATATTTCAAATACCATTTCATTTACAAGAAGCATCAGATGATAACGTGAAATACATGTTAAAAACCTTAGCCGAATCTAATCCGAATTTAAAAATAGTAGTAAAAGAAGACGATAAAGACGTTGATACAGGAGAAATAGATTCCGAAGTTATACCAAACCCAAAAACAAGTGTGAAGGAGGAAAGTACAACTTACAGTTCTGTAAAAGATATAGAAAATGAAGATCTAGAGGTACCACCGCAAGAAACTAGCGAAGAGGTTATAGCGTCTTTAAAATTTGTAACCAAGGAAATAGAATTAATACAAGAACTCTCTAAAGTGCTTGGCGCAAACCCTAGAACCTTAAAACGTTTTGTAAATATTTTTAGAATAATAAAAGCTCATAAAGGCTTTAAATATTCTGAAGAAGCAAAAGACGAAGAGGTTTTAGCGATTATATTTTTAATAGCATTGCCAATTGGTAAATATAAGTGTTTAGCAAAACCGTTTGAAACCTTTTTAAACGCAGAAAATAAACCTAATGAAAAGACTTTAAATCACTTTTTAACTAAAGAATCTGCAATAGCAAAAGAAAGAGAAGCACAAGAAGCGTTGTTAACGGTATTTAAAGCTAATGCTAGTAAATTATTAAAACAAGACAAAGCTATATTTAAAAAGTACAATGCATTTATAAAACGCTTTACCTTTAATGGTGTTTAGTATGTTGAAGAGAAAAACGTCAATTCGAGTATTTTGGCGTAATGCAATGAAGGCAAAAGGTGTCGAGAATAAGAGTTCTGTTATTAAACCTGTTCTCGATACAATTTTTTTATCAAAAAATCACTCGAACTGACGTCATAGATAAAATGTTTTACATTTAATTGTGTTTAATACGTTTATAATGTTTAAGGAAAAACGTCAATTCGAGTGTTTTGGCGTAATGCAATGAAGGCAAAATGTATAGAGAATAGTTTTTTCATGGATGCATCTAATTCTCTATGCTTCATTCGTACCTTACGGTACACGAATTAACGAGATTTAATTTAAAAAACAATCTAAACCCACAACGAGTCCATTTTATTAATAAAATAAAGTATTTTTAAGTTCTAATAGATAACCTAATGAATTTTGTAACCACTGCTTTTAGGCATGCCGATGCTATTTTAATTCAAGATGAATTTGAAGAGCAATACAGCGATTTGTTAACTATTATTGATGGTATTTCTGATGATGATATTATTAATAAACATGAAAGTTATGGTGAAACTACTATAGAAAAAACACCCAAAAGCCTATCTGTAGCTATTAATGCTTTGCTAAAAGAACGCTTTGAAGCGAATGGATGGATTGGAGAATCAGGAATATTTCAGGATACCGAATACACAGGCGATACTTGGCGACTAGATTTTGCTAAAGACGATATTTCTGTTGAGGTAGCCTTTAACCATTCGTCTGTAATAGCGTGGAACTTAATAAAACCTGTTTTAGCAAGCGAATTAAATCATGTGCAAAAAGCCATTCAAACAAAAATAGGAGTAGTAATTACAGCTACAAATGCTATGCGAAAATTAGGCGGGTTCGATGGCGCTATTGGTACATACGAAAAATACTTAGACTATTTACCACCACTGCAAAATATACTAACAGTACCTTTATTAATCATTGGTTTAACACCTCCAGAAACTTTTAAAATAACACAAGAGCAAATTGCACCTAGAAAAAAGATAGGTAGAATAGAGCGATACTAGTTATGCAATCATATTATAAAAGAGATCTTAACAAAGAAGAAAAACTAGGCATATACTTAGACACAGTTTATAAAAAACTAAACCTAGAGGTTACTAGAATAACAGATACAAATAAACAGCATAGAGGTATAGATTTAATATATACAAAGAATAACAAAGACATTTATATAGACGAAAAAGGACAATTAGACTATGTAAATAAAGAGTTACCAACCTTTACTTTTGAATTATCTTATCTAAAACACAACACCTTAAAAAAAGGTTGGCTGTTTGATGTTAATAAACACACCCATTACTACTTTTTGGTGACAAGTATTAAAGCTAAAAACCCTGAAAAGCACGATTACTACAATTGCAAAATTACCAGTGTTAATAGAAGTAAATTACTACAGTTTTTAAACAGCATTAACCTTACCGAACAACAGTTAGATATTTACCAAGATGCTATTAGAGCTGGGGAATACACAAAGAACAAAATTGAAATTAAAGAACTAGATATAAAAAAAGAAGGGTGTTTGTTTTTTTCTCCCCAATTAAATGAACGTTCCATTAATTTACAATTACGATTACAGTTTTTAATAGATTCTAAAATAGCAAAACAAATATACCCTTTAAGTGCACTACAGGTATAGAATATATTTTGTACTTTATAATGTCTCCTATAGCACAACAGAAAACACTATGCGTTCTCATTTAATTCAGCATCAATAGCTTCAATTTGCTTTACAGCTTCAGCCCTAGGAGGATATTTTTTAGAAACAATAACGCCAACAAGCATAGCCACAATAAAAGCAGGAAAAAGCACATCCATGGCAACGAAATATTGTCCAACACTTTCCAATTCTTTAAAAACAAAATTAAAAAGTATAACGGCAATAAACCCAGAAATCATGGATGCTATAGCGCCTTTTTCGGAATAACCCTTCCAAAATAACGTAAGTATAATAACGGGGCAAAAGGTAGCGGCAATGCCAGACCATCCAAAAATTATGACCCAAAATATTTGTCTATCGGGCGATACATAATTCATAATAATAGCAATAATTAGAGCCGTAAAAGCCATAATAATTGTAGCGATTCTAGATATAGAAGTTAAATTCTCATCTTTTAAATTGGGTCTAAATATTTTCTGATAAAAATCACGAGTTATAGCGCTAGAAGCCAATATTAAAAGCGAATCTATGGTAGACATTATTGCCGATAAAACAATAGCAATAAATATGGCAACCAGTAATGTTGGCAAGAAGCTCTCTGTAATCATACTTAAAACATTTTCACCATTATTACCTAAAATGGCTTCAGGATCTTGTCCAGATTTTGTAAAGTAAATACGCCCAAGAATTCCTATAGTAACAGCAGCAGCATCGGTTAAAAGTGTAAAAATAGCAGCAACCCATTTTCCTTTATCTATTTCTTTTTCATCTTTTATAGACATAAATCGTACATACACCTGTGGAGAACCAAGGAAGCCTAAACCAATCATAGAGAATCCTAAAATTGTAAAAAGATTCATCCAACCATCGCTACTTCTGCCCATTACTTGCGTAAGCGTTGGATCTATTGCATTTAATCCGTTAGTAATACCAGTACCATGATCCATAGAAAACCAAACGACAATGGGTAATAAAACCAAACCAAAAAACATGAGTAATCCTTGAAATAAATCGGACCAAACAGCGGCTACAAACCCACCAAAAAAGATGTAAGCAAGCACAATTAAAAAGCCAATTAAAGCCCCAAGTTTATAATCTATACCCAACATAGACCTAAAAGCAACACCAGTAACATCTATTTGCGACGCCACATAAATAACAATAAATATTACTAGAACAGCAGCAGCAATAATACGAAGCGTATGCGTTCTAGACATAAAATGATTATGCAGATAATCTGGAATAGTAATAGCACGAAAATGGTCTGATCGTTTTTTAAAACGTTTTGCCATAAATTGCCAGGATACAAAAACACCCAGTAGTTCTCCTAAAACCACCCAATAACCAGAATAGCCGGCCATAGCACCCATCCCTGTGAGCCCAATAAGTAACCAGCCTGATTCGCCAGTGGCTCTTGCAGAAAAAGCAACGGCCCAAAACCCCATTTTTTTTCCGCCAACATAATAGTCGCTCATACTTTTAATACGGCGAGAGGCAAAAATTCCAATTAAAAATAAAATACCGACATAAACAGCTAATACCGCTATTTTAATTACTAAATCTGAATCTTGCATACGGGTTAAAATTAGGATGGGTTAGTGTTGGTTTGTATAAAAAGAACCTTAAAAATAACTAAGAGTCATTTTTTAAGATTCTGAAAAATACTTAAAATAAATGCAGTAAAGCGTGCTTTTTTTTAAAAAGAATGCGAAATATATAATAACAACACATAATTGGTTATATTTGTGAAACTAGGATGATTACAAAATCTCATTAAGTTCGATTTGAAAATTGGCTTTGAATTTGTACATTTAATATGAACAAAAAAAAGTATCAAATTATTTGAATTTTAACGATAACACTTCTTTAGTACTTCAATCATTAGACGCATTAATTTTAGCCCTTTCTGAAGAGAAAACAGAACGGTTTAATGCTATAATACATTCTGTAGAACTCTCTATAGATGATTTTAAAAAATACAGTTCATGGTCTAACGATTGTTACACTAGAAACTGTATTATAGATAACGACAAATTTGAACTCATTTTAATTTGTTGGTGCGAAGGCCATCAAACTCCTATTCACGACCACGGGGGTGAAGAATGTTGGGTGAAAGTGATTGAAGGTGAATTTAAAGAAACGATTTATAAAAAAGATGAAGTTGGCGAATTAATTAGCGTAAAATCTTCAATTTCGAAAGCGAATGAAGTCACTTATATGAAAGACTTTATGGGCTTTCATCGCTTAGAAAATATAGCTAATAAAAGAAGTATGTCGCTTCATTTATACGCAAAACCTATTCGTAACTGTAATATTTTTGATGAACATTCTAAAACGTTTGTAAACAAGAATATGTTTTACGATACTACTGCATAACGATTACCAAACCTAAAAAAAGAAAAAGAAAAATGTCTAATATTAGTAAAGACTTAGCACTATTTAATGAATTAGTTGACGCTTTAATTAGCGAGGAACATAAAAACCCTGTTGCCGAAAGAATAGAAGCCAGTAAGCTATACAATGCTATAGATTTGTCGTTGCAAGACAGCGCAATGCTAGACGATAACTTTAAGGCCTTACTTCGGGAGGTGCTTATTTCTACCCCAAAAACAGCGACAAGCTTATTTTTTAATCAACTATTTGGTGGTAGACAAAGCAAAGCCGTTTTAGGAGATTTACTAGCAGTAATGCTTAATAATAGCATGTATACCTATAAGGTTGCCGGACCACAAGTTGGTATAGAGCAGGAGATTATTAAACAATCGTGCGACTTAATTGGGTATGGCCCTAAAAGTAACGGGACATTTCCAACAGGTGGCTCTATGAGTAATTATATGGCATTGGTTATGGCCAGAGATGCCAAAGACCCAGATTGTAGATTAAATGGTATGACGAAACCGTTGATTATTTACACCTCTAAAGAGTCTCACTATTCTAATGCTAAAAATGCAAGTTTCGCCGGTATTGGAAGAAACAATATTCGTTACATTACTGCCGATGCTAAAGGCCGTATGATTCCTGAGCAGTTAGAAGCACAAATACAAGAAGATATAAAAAATGGAGGCATTCCTACCTATGTTAATGCAACAGCAGGAACAACCGTTTTAGGTGCTTTTGATCCCATTAACGAAATAGCAGACATTACAGAACGTTATGATATGTGGCTTCACGTAGATGGCGCTTATTGCGGAAGCGTTATTTTTAGTGAACAGTACAAACACCTTGTAAAAGGAGTAGAGCGTTCTAATTCGTTTAGTTACAATGCACATAAAATGTTGGGGACACCATTAACCTGTTCCATTATTTTAGTAAACGATAAAAAGCACTTACACGATTCCTTTAGTAATGATGCCGATTATTTATACCAAACCGATGGCGACGATTTTAATTTAGGTAAAACCTCTTTTCAATGCGGTAGAAGAAACGATGCTTTAAAGTTTTGGACCTTATGGAAATCTATAGGAACACAAGGCTTAAAAACCATTGTAGATCAACAATTTGAATTGGCTAATGTGGCACTAGACTATATAAAAAGTAATCCAGATTATACACTTTATAGTTTTGATGATTCTATTTCTGTATGTTTTAATTATAAAGATATAGATCCCACAGTACTTTGTACAGCTTTATACGAGCATCAAGTAACTGTTGTAGGCTTTGGGTCTTTTAAAGACGATACGTTTATTAGATTGGTTACTATTAATGCCAATAACGAAAAACAAGATATTTTAAACTTCTTTAAAGTTTTAGAGGATTTTGTTGAAAGGACGCCGAGTTTGAAGCGAGTAGAGGCGGTGAGTGTTTAGATACTACTGTTTTACTGAAAATATTAAAAAACCAGAGCGATTGATTGCTCTGGTTTTTTTGTTTTCCTTCTAAAGCCAAAGCATGCTTTACTTTTTCCATAAAACAAAAAAAACATAACTTTCGTTATGGTTTTCCTTTTGCGGAGAAAGAGGGATTACTTCCAGTCATCCAAAAAAAATATCCAGAACAAGCATAGAAAACCACAAGCAAGCTATCACTTGCTTTATTTTTTTATTTCATCTCAAAAGCTAAAGCCCGCTTTGCTTTTTCCCTAAAATAAAAAAACCATAACTTTCGTTATGGTTTTCCTTTTGCGGAGAAAGAGGGATTCGAACCCCCGGAGGTGTGACCCTCAACAGTTTTCAAGACTGCCGCATTCGACCACTCTGCCATTTCTCCTTGAGTGTCTCATCAGGTATTCCCTGATTGCGGGTGCAAATATATAACCCTTTTTAGATTTAAAAAAATAAAAAAACCATTTTTTTTAAATTTTTTAATCCTGTATTGGTATTGGTTTCATGTCTTCATTAACCGCCACAAATGTAAAGAACCCAGTAACAGATAGTTCGCGAGATTGGTCGTACATTTTTTCCATAAAAATATCTACTTTTACTACGCAACTGGTACGCCCCACTTTGTTTACTGTAGCTACTAATTCTACAATAGTTCCTTCGGGAATAGGTTTTGTAAAGTCAATTTTATCTGTAGAAATAGTCACTACCTTTTTTCTGCTAAAACGCGTAGCACATATAAAAGAAGCTTCGTCCATCATGTGTAAAGCAGTACCACCAAAAAGCGTGTTGTAATGGTTGGTTGTATTGGGGAAAATAGCTTTGAAAATTCTGGTTTCGGAAGCTTTAATTAAATCATCAGTTAATTTCATAATAGTAGTATCATTTTTTATTATTACAACAAGCGTCGTAATGTAACGATCAAATAGTATTTTTGCGTAAAGATAAACCGTATTTAATGAATATTATAGATAAATTACAATGGCGTTACGCTACTAAAAGCTTTGATGCCACGAAACTCATTTCAGAAAACAAATTAAACACTATATATCAAGCCTTTAACCTTACCGCGACTTCTTATGGACTACAACCATTAAAATTGGTAGTTATAAGTAATAAAGCGTTGCAAGAAGAGTTAGTAGCTGCTTCTATGAACCAACAACAAGTAGCGCAAGCCTCTCATGTACTAGTATTTTGTATAGAAACCGCAGTAGACAAAGCCTATATAGAAAATTATTTTGAACGCGTTAAAAGCATACGCAACACACCAGATAGTGTTTTAGCAGGCTTTAGAGACTTTTTAATTAATGATTTTGAAGGTAAAACAGAAGACGCTATTGCACTTTGGGCAACCAAACAAGCCTATTTAACCATGGGGAATTTAATGACTGTCTGTGCTGTAGAAGGCGTAGATGCGTGCCCAATGGAAGGTTTTGAACCTTCTAAATATGATGCCATTTTAGATTTAAAAACTAAAGGATTACAATCGGTTTTAGTGATGCCAATTGGCTACCGTGCTGAAGATGATATGTTTGCAGGGTTTAAGAAAGTAAGAAAACCTTTAGAGGAATCGGTTATTGTATTATAGCACAATATAATGGCAAGATTTTTGTTATTTAGATAAAATCTTTATTATTGTATTATTAACGAGACGAAAAACGACATGAAAAAACTACTTTTAATATTAACTTTATGTTTTGCTGCACAAGGATTTGCACAGTATGATGAAGAAGAAGTCTCTAACCTAAATTGGTTAACAGATATAGACGAAGCTAAAAAGGAAGCAGTAGCTGCTAAAAAGCCGATATTACTATTTTTTACAGGAAGCGATTGGTGCCCACCATGTAAAACATTGAAAAAAGACTTTTTTAATTCGGAAGCTTTCGAAAAGAAATCAGAACAATTTGTATTAGTAATGGTAGATATACCAAGACGAACAGATATTATTACGCCAGAACAACGTAAAAAGAACGAAGTATTAGTTGGTAAATATAATAAAGGCGGAGGTTACCCAAATTTAGTAGCTTTAAACAGTAACTTAAATGTAATTGGCGAATTGTCGGGATATACATTTTTACGCGAAACCGATACGCACTTTAATTTTATAGACTCTGTTTTAGAAAACTATTAAAGTTGTTCGAAATAGAAACTGAAGTTGAAATTATAAAAATAAATCGATACGTCAGTTTTAGTGATTCCAAAGTATGAGGAATCGTATCGAGAACCAATTTTACTCATTTTAAATCGTAAAATCCACTAGAACTAACAAATTTCATTAAAAGGCATAACACTTGTACCTTAATAAAAACTTTAAAAAGCCTGTATAACTTACATTATACAGGCTTTTTTTATTGACTAATTTCTGTTAGTTTTGGCATTATAACTATAATCTATATATAATGCCAGGATTTGAACGCTTTGGAGATCAAGAACGACAAGAAGTACAAGATGTTTTAGACAATGGAGTATTAATGCGATATGGCTTCGATGGCATGCGAAATGGCCATTGGAAAGCTAAATCTTTAGAAGAGGCTTTACAGCAAACCTTTAATGTAAAACATGCACAATTAGTCTCTAGCGGAACAGCAGCAGTATCTGTAGCATTAGCGGCAGCAGGAGTAGGAGCAGGAGACGAAGTAATTATGCCCACTTTTACATTTGTAGCCAGTTTTGAAGCGATTACAATGTTAGGCGCTATCCCTGTTTTAGTTGATATAGACGATACATTAACTTTAGATCCTAAAGCTGTAGAAGCTGCTATAACACCAAAAACAAAAGCAGTTATGGTAGTGCAAATGTGTGGTAGTATGGGCGATATGAACGCTTTAAAAACAGTTTGCGACAAGCATAACTTATTATTAGTAGAAGATGCTTGCCAAGCTATTGGTGGCACGTATAACGGTAAAGCATTAGGAAGTATTGGAGATTTAGGATGTTTCTCTTTCGACTTTGTTAAAACCGTAACCTGTGGAGAAGGCGGTGCAGTTATTACCAATACTACAGAATATTATACACATGCCGATCATTACAGTGACCACGGCCATGATCACGTTGGTAACGATAGAGGCGCAGAGACACACCCGTTTTTAGGATATAACTTTAGAATTTCAGAATTACACGCTGCTGTTGGTTTAGCGCAAATAAAACGCTTATCAGAATTTTTAGCAGTGCAAAAGAAAAACTATACGACATTAAGAACGGCTTTAGCCGACATACCAGAAGTAACTTTTAGAACTGTACCGGAAGGCGGAGAAGAAAGCTATGCGTTTTTAAACTTCTTTTTACCGGATTTAGAATCGGCAAGAAAAGCTTCAAAAGGTTTTAAAGAAGCTGGTGTAGATGTTTGCTTTCATTATTACGATAATAATTGGCATTATGTACGTAAATGGGACCATTTAAAAGATGTAAAATCATTATATCCAGTGAGTCCAGCTATAAAAGAAGGCTTAAAAACATTGTCTAATAAAACGTTTACGCAATCCGATCATTATATTGCTCGAAATATTTCAGCATTAATTAAACTGTCTTGGACAGAAGAAGAAGTCGCTGCAAGAGCAGCAAAAATGGTTGAAGTGATTAAAGCTTCAATTTAATAAGTAACCAATAACCAACCCTAACTACATGAAAAAAATACTAGTACTATTAGCATTTGCGTGCTTAAGTTTCTCTAATGCTCAAGAAAGTTATTCCGATTTTTGGTCGGCATTATTAAGTAATGATAGAGAAAACGCTACTAAACTATACAAATCTGTAAAGGATAAAGAAAATATAAAGGCGTTAATTACTAATCGTATTTTAAATTTTCAAAAAGGTATTTATAAAGAAGATAAAGCCTTTTTAAAAGCCTTTGTAACTAAAGCAGATTACGAAAACTATTTATATGCGCTTTGGAACGAACAATACGTATTTACCTCTTATTTAGAAACAGGGTTAAATAATACAATAAAAAACAAGATAGCGTTGGTTTCTAATGCAACGTCTAAAAGTACAACAATAGACGATGCTTTATTATACTTAAATGGTGTAACGGCAAGGCACTCTAACGATTTAAAAGCTTATACAGATGCTATGATTAGTATGAAAGCTTTTAAAAATTGGCAATATTGTGGCGTTTTCGAAAACTTAAATAAAAGTGGATTAGACCGTGTGTATGCACCAGAAGCTAACGCGCAGTCTACAACACCCTTTAATGCAGAAAGTAACGGTTATGTTAATTGGTATACTGCAAACCATACACAAGATGCCTATCAGTTTTTTACAAATCATGAAGAGTATGGTAGCGGAGTGCATTATGCACAATCCTTTATTACTGCAGAAAAAGATGAAGAAGTTATTTTAAGAGTAGGAAACGGATCTGCCTTTAAACTTTGGTTAAACGATGTGTTAATTTATGAAAATATTGAAGACGTAACTACAGATTTAAACGCCTATCAAGTTAAAGTAAAAATACCAAAAGGAACAAACAGGCTTTTAATTAAAAATGCTGAAAGTGGTTACGGAAGCTATTTTATTATCACGCCATTTAATTTAGATGGAACACACAATACAACTTTAAAAGATAGCGCAGAATATAGCGATTATAATAATAGTACAGAGCAAACTATTAATCCTGAAGTGATTGAAAATGAGTTTGAAATATTTTTTAAAACTAAAGTAAAAGAAAACCCTAACGATTTCTTTTATGCCTATTGCTTAATCAATACTTACTTTAGAAACTCTAAACACGAAGAAGCAAAACTAGTTTTAGAGCCGTATTTAAAACAATACCCTAAAAGTTCTCTTTTAAGACAATTACAAATTAAAATAAATAAGTACGCAAAAGATTATACAACTATAGACGAGCTTAATAAAAACATACAGTTAGACGATCCAACACACCATTATCCTATTGTATTAAAAGCTGCAGATTACGAAAAGTTATCTCGTATGACTATAGATGAGTTAAAAACGTTTTTAAAAACATTAGAGAACGCTACAGACATAAAATTAATACACATTTTAGGCGATTTTGTATATAATGCAAGACAAGAAGATAGAGCGAAACTTAAGAAGAATATAGATAATATTATTAAAGAGTTAGATGGTAATACGTCTATGATTTTAAAATTCGCACCGTTCTATGGTACGTTATTCGAAGAAGAAAATAAATCTATTAAGATTTTAGAAAACTTTAGTAAAGACCACTGGTCTTATGCCTTAGAAAGTAGATTAGCAGGATATTACGATAAGCGAAATAATAAAAAGGCCTCTTTAAACATTGTTAAAGAGAAGTTAGAGTATTTTAAAACTAATACGTCTTATCTAAATCGTATAATCGATAAACTACACGATTACCAAGAGTACGAAGCCTCTTTAGATTACATAGAACAAGGTTTAGTAAACTTTCCATATTCCTTTACCTTTTACGAATATAAGGGAGATGCCTTATTACAAATGGGTAAAAAACAAGAAGCCGTAAAAGCTTACGAAAAATCTTTAGAACATAACAGTAATTACAAAGCGTTACGTAAAAAAATTAAGGATTTAAAAAGTGAAACTAACGTGCTAACCACATTAGTAAAAGAAGAAGCTTACGATTATATAGAGCAGGAGAGAGGTAAAGTAACCGATAATAATTATGGGTTTAATATTTTATTAGACAACATAGCCATAGAATTGTATGGTGAAGGTGGTGGACAGTACAGAAATGTATTTGTATATGAAATTACATCTAATAGCGGATTAGAGCGTTTTAAAGAATATAACTTAGGTCTAACAGGTAGTTATAATATAATAAAATCTGAAATTGTTAAAGCAGATAAAAGCATTGTACCAGCAGACAAAAGCGGATCTAATTTAGTTTTTAATGGTTTAGCTTTAGGAGATATCATTTATTTAGATTACGAAAATTCGTTTTCTAGCTCTGGACGCTTTTATAAAGATTATACAGATAGTTTTATGATGGAGTCTTTCCATCCAGTAGTATCATCTTCATTAAAAATAATAACACCAAAAGATTATAAGTTAGTATACAAAGTTGTAAATGGAGATATAAAGCCTACGATTACAGATAAAGATGGTTATACATTATATGAATGGGGAGTAAAGAACTTTCCTGGTTTAGAGCAAGGAGAAGACTACATGCTAGAAGGCGTAGATATGGCAGAACATATACATGTTAGTACTATAAAAGATTGGAATGAAGTATCGGTTTGGTATTCCGATTTAGTACGCTCACGAATGGAATACGATTCTACAGTAGAAACGGCATTTAATACTGTTTTCCCTAAAGGTTACAAAAACTTAAGCGAAGACGAACGTGCTAAAGCTATATATAACTACATGATGGCTAATTTTACGTACAGTTATGTTAGTTTTAGACAAAGTGGTTTTGTACCGCAGAAACCAGCAAAAACAATTAAAACAAACCTAGGCGACTGTAAAGATTTTTCTACAGTATTTGTAACATTAGCAAAAAAAGCAGAATTAAAATCTAATCTAGTATTAATACTTACGGCAGATTATGGTGATAATAGTTTAGTATTGCCAAGTACAGATTTTAATCACTGTATTGCAAAAGTAATGATAGATGGAAAAGAGCAATTTTTAGAATTAACAGACAAATATTTACCGTATAAATCTTTACCAACTTCTTTAAGAGGAGCAACAGCTTTAGAAATCCCTATTAACTTTAATCAAACTAATAATTTCGATTTATTTAAACTAGATAATGTTTCTAGAGAAAAAGCAATTGTTAGAAGTAATGCAAAACTTAATATAAAGGAAGACCAAATAAAAATGGTTATAGATGCCGAAGTTACAGGACATACTAACTCGTATTATGCAGGGATATTTGCAGAACCTAATCAAGAGGTTGTTAAAAAATCTATATACGATGATTTCGATTCACGTATTAAAGAAGACTTCACTTTAGATGCTATTAGAGATATAAAAAGAGAAGATAATGATCGCGTTATTTCTTATACTTCAGACATTACAATAAATAAGAAAACGAGTAAAATTGGTAAAATAAATATTTTACAATTGCCAATTATAGCAACACCATACACAAGTTCTATTATTAGTTTAGAAAAAAGAGTACATACTATAGATTATACTAAATATGAAACGATGGATGGCTATTATGTAGATTATGATATCATTTTAGATAGCAATCAGAAGTTTACAGAAATTCCTGAAAATGTAGATTTAAAATTTAAAAAGCACAGTTACAAGCTAACTTCTACATTAGAAAAAGACAATCACTTAAAAGTAATTATAGAAGCTAACCCAGATTTAGATAGAATAACTCCAGAAGATTATTTAGAGTTTAAAAACTATGTAAAGCAAATACTGGAAGCAGAAGAAGCTTTTATAGGTTACAAATCTGTTTAAGATAGAAGAGTGTATAAAAAAAGCGTTATTTATTAAATAACGCTTTTTTTATGTTGTATGGGTAATGTAAACTTAATACGTAACATATTCTACAATTTCTAAGCCATAACCAATCATACCTACACGTTTGCCTTGTTCTGTATTAGATACTAATTTTAGTTTATGAATATTTAAATCGTGTAATATCTGCGCGCCAATACCAAAATCTCTATCATCCATTTTAATAGCTGGTGCTTTTGTTACCTCATTGTCTTTTTGAGCGTCTTTTAAAAGACTTAAACGCTTTAATAAGTTAAGTGATTGGGATTGCTGATTAATGAATAATATGGCACCTTTTCCAGCCTCATTTATTACACGAATCATATCGTCTAGTTTTTGGTCAGCATTATTAGTTAAAGTACCTAGTATATCGTTATTAACTAATGTAGAATTTACACGAGTTAAAACAGGCTCGTCTTTAGTCCACTCACCTTTAGTTAATGCAATATGTACTTGATTATTGGTAGTTTGTTGGTAAGCTCTTAGTCTAAAACTTCCAAAACGCGTTTCTATATTAAAATCTTCTTGCTTATTAATTAAAGAATCGTGATCCATTCTATAGGCTACTAAATCCTCAATAGATACTATTTTTAAGTCGAACTTTTTGGCAACCTCCATTAATTGAGGTAAACGTGCCATGGTTCCATCTTCATTCATGATTTCTACAATAACACCAGCAGGTTGTAATCCTGCTAAACGTGCAAAGTCTATAGCAGCTTCTGTGTGTCCTGTTCTACGTAATACACCACCTTCTTTAGCTACTAAAGGAAAAATATGTCCAGGTCTAGCTAAATCGAATGGTTTAGTGTCATTAGTAACTAAAGCTTGTATAGTTTTTGCTCTATCTCCAGCAGAAATTCCAGTAGTTACACCGTTACCTTTTAAATCTACAGAAACGGTAAATGCTGTTTCCATTGGATCGGTGTTGTTGGTAACCATCATATGTAAACCTAAATCTTTACAACGATTTTCGGTAAGTGGTGCGCAGATTAAACCACGACCATGAGTTGCCATAAAGTTTATCATTTCTGGCGTTACAAGTTCGGCTGCTGCTAAAAAGTCGCCTTCATTTTCACGGTCTTCATCATCTACAACAATAATAACTTTTCCAGCTTTTATGTCGTTAATTGCGTCTTGTATGGTGTCGAGTTTAAACTCTACTTTGTGTTCGGTATTGGTAATCATTACTGTTACTTTTTAGTTTCACAAAGATATTGCTTATTTGTGATTAATGTGTAAAATCGGATTCTATTTTTCGATGTCTAAATAGATGAATTATTGGATAAATAATACCTCCTACAATTAATAGTAAAGGCGTTTTAGGTGCATTTAGTTCTTTTAATTCGGAGTATATTCCTTTAAAACTAAAGTAACTCTTTATATAGTGTATAATATAGATAACAAAAGAAATAACACTCAACTCTAGTATTGGTGGTGCAAGTAATGGCTTATTATTGTTTAGAACAAAGTGCAAGATAAAAAGGACTACAGCTATACCATAAAATAAATACGATAGCCTAGAGACTATTTTATAGTCTTTAAGTTTTGCAGTAGAAATTGAAACTTTTGGAGTTGTTATAGTCTCTTTTGTTGTATTATCTTTTACAACTGTTATTGGTTTCGTTTTTAATTCTTTGCTTAATATTTTACTTTGAAAGAAGTAATTAACAACATAAAGGGGTAATCCCAATAATAAAAATAAAATAGCATTAGCAGAAGAACTCTTATCTAAATGCTTCATTAAATTTGAATGGCTAGAAAAAGATTTTATTAAAGAGAATAAATACAATATTCCCGTTAAGCAGCCAATAACGAAAAATACGTTTCCAAGAGTTGGTGCATTATTGTTTTTTAATACACTACCTAGTATAATTAATGGAAAAGAGATTAAATATAATATAAAAGCTAATTTAGATTCTTCATCATATAAGTCCTTTAAACGTATAGCTTCTTCGTATTTTAAATTAGTGAAATGCCCACCAATTTTTAATTCTTGAGCAGTTATACCTCTAGTTTCTAAAATAGCAACCGAAGAGTTTTTGTATGCAATACTATAATCGTATTCTCTATAGTTTTGAATAACATCTATAAGCTTGTTTTTATCGTAACCTTCTAATGTTGTATAAGCGTCTGTATTTGTATCTAAAAGCGCTTCACTTTCTGAAACAGTTTTTCGTTTTACTCCAAATAATTTTTTTAGTGGCTCTAAAATACCATCAGTTTCAAAAATACCTCTATCTTTTGTTGCTCTGGTTGTTAAATAGATACTTAGCGGTAGCATAATTAATGTAGAGAACCAAGTTGCTATTGCTGGGTTAAAAGAACCGTCTTTTGCACTGTTTTTAGCAAAAATACCAATAAAGTGATACGATAAGAACAACACAATGGCTATAACCATAGGTAAACCTAAACCACCTTTTCTAATTAAAGCACCCAGAGGCGCACCAACAAAAAATAAGATAATACATGCAATGGCTAAAGCAAACTTGTCATGATAAGCCATAATATGTTTATTAAACAAAATGGTTCTGGCTTTTAGAGATTTCTCTTTAGTAGATATAATTTGAATGGTACTAGACGTTGAATTTATTGCATAATCTAATAACTGTACTCTTCGTTTTGATTTAAATAAATTTAGAAACTCGCCAGTATAAACTGTATCTTTTTTAACTTCTACGGTTAAGTTAACAGTACCTATATTAGTTCTATTATACAGAGAGTTTGATATGGTTGCATATAAATCTGTTCGTTGTGTGGTTAATGAATCTATGGCATTATCCAATTCATTTACATTTAACATAGTGTATTTGTCATCTATGTTTTTTTCGCTAAGATCTACCGAGTTTAATTGCGATAAGTCTATATTCATAATATACTTATCGAAATAACTTTTTGTAAATGGATGTTTTAATCGTTTTTTATAATCTCTAGGAGGAGTATCATCATAATGATAACCATTAAAAAGTACTAATTGTAATACATCCGATTGTTCACTGCTTTTTAATTCGCCTGTTTCTGCAATAGTAGTTTTATTATTTCCTGATTTTCCTTTTTGACTTTGGTGGATAATAACACTTTCTAAAAATTGACCGCGCTCTCCTGTTTTTTTAGCAACTTTAATATTAAAATCATCTCCAAGTTGATTAAACTGCCCTTCGGCAATAGCCATAGCAGGTTTAACTTTGGCAATGTTTTTTCTAAGATTATAACTGTTATATTCTGCCCAAGGAATGACATTATTACTAAAGAAAAAGGTAGTTACGGCTAGAAGTACAATAAATACACTTAAGCTAGACATAGCGCGTTGTAATGAAATACCAGTAGATTTCATTGCAGCAAACTCATAGTTTTCTGCAAAGTTACCAAATACCATTATAGAGGATAGCAATATGGTAAGTGGTAATATTAAAGGAATTAGAGTAGGGGTTATGTAAAATAAAAACTTAAGGACAGTTAATATGTCTAAATCTTTTCCGGCTAATTCTTTTATATATAACCAAATTGCTTGTAATACAAAAATCAGCATGAGTATAACAAACACGCTGATAAAAGTTTTAAGATAAGAGGTTAATATATATCTATCTAATATTTTCAAAGGGTAACTAATCTAATGTATTGATGTAGTAATCGCTGTACTTACTTTCGTCAAAGGTAAACAAGCTTTTCGAAATAGGTTCATTAGTTTTAAAAGAATTAACAGTCAATGTTGTTTTTGTTCCGTTTTTCCCTATTTCTATTAAATTATAAATGTGTTTTGTCTGCGAATCTATGCCTAATAAAATGTGTTTTATTTCAGAATTAGAATCTATAGGAACCAATTTTACATATTGTATTTTACGTCCTTTTACATTCTGAACAATATCCATTTTGTAAGTAAAACCATCTTCGTAAAACGACAACATTTTACTTGGTGTAATACTGTTCTCATCTTCAGCGTTTTCTTTAGAAATGGTTACTTCTTCATCTTCTGGACTAATAGAATATAATGTAGTACCATCAAAAATTCTTGTAATTCCTAATATATTAAGTTTATATTTTTCTTTTTGCATGGTAACATCACCACGTGTTTCTTGCTTAATATTCTCGTCTAAATTTTCTAATACGTATTTAAAATCGATAGCAATATTATCGTAGCTTTTTACTTTTTCAGATACTTCTGTTAATAATGCTTTGGCGTCTCCTTTACTCTGTGCAAAAGTGACTGTGCTTACTAATAATAGGAGTAATAATACTTTTTTCATTTTAAAAAATTAATTTTTTTAAAATTCCCATACAAATGGGAATCTTCTCATTTGGGTTTCTATTCTTTTTACTGACCTTCGTTAGCTAAATGTTCATCGAGTGCTACTAAATCTGGCACTAACACTTGTCTGGCTTTACTACCTTCAAAACCACCTACAATACCCGCAGCTTCTAATTGATCGATTAAACGACCAGCTCTGTTGTATCCTAATTTTAGTTTTCGTTGTAGTAAAGAGGCCGAACCTTGTTGTGCAGTAACAATGATTTCTGCAGCTTCCCTAAACAATTTATCTCTGTCTGAAATATCTATATCAAGAGTTGTGCCACCTTCTTCACCAACATATTCTGGAAGTAAGTAAGCGTCTGGATAGGCCTTTTGAGCGCCAATAAAATCAGTTATTTTTTCAACCTCAGGTGTGTCTACAAAAGCACACTGTATTCTAATTAAATCGTTACCTTGTGTATATAGCATATCTCCACGACCAATTAATTGATCGGCTCCTGGTCCATCTAAAATGGTACGCGAATCTATTTTAGAGGTTACTCTAAAAGCTATTCTGGCAGGGAAATTGGCTTTTATAATACCAGTAATAACGTTTACCGATGGGCGTTGTGTTGCTACTATTAAATGTATACCAATAGCACGTGCTAACTGTGCTAAACGAGCAATAGGCGTTTCTACTTCTTTACCAGCTGTCATAATTAAATCGGCAAACTCATCTACAACCAATACAATGTATGGTAAAAATTGATGACCGTCGTTAGGATTTAATTTACGCGCTTTAAATTTAGCATTATACTCTACAATATTTCTACAAAATGCATTTTTAAGCATTTCATAACGGTTATCCATTTCAATACATAGCGAATTTAAGGTGTTTATTACCTTAGTATTATCTGTAATAATAGCTTCTGCACTATCTGGAAGTTTAGCAAGATAATGACGTTCTATTTTATTAAATAACGTTAATTCTACCTTTTTAGGATCTACTAATACAAATTTAACTTCTGCAGGATGTTTCTTATATAATAAAGAGGTTAGTACAGCATTTAAACCTACCGATTTACCTTGTCCAGTTGCACCTGCCATTAATAAGTGAGGCATTTTAGCCAAATCTACAACCAATGTTTCATTACTAATGGTTTTACCTAAGGCTACGGGTAAATGCATTTCGGATTTCTGAAACTTTTGCGAAGCAATTACTGAACGCATTGATACTATAGTAGAATTTTTATTTGGTACTTCTATACCAATGGTTCCTTTTCCTGGAATTGGCGCTATAATACGAATCCCTAAAGCAGAAAGTGATAAAGCAATATCATCTTCTAAATTCTTGATTTTTGAAATACGTACCCCAGCTTCTGGTACAATTTCATATAAGGTTACTGTAGGACCAATTGTAGCTTTAATAGTTGCAATACCAATTTTATAATTGTTTAAGGTTTCTACAATACGATTTTTATTGTCTTCAAGTTCCTCTTGATTAATGGTAATTCCTTCAGTATTATATTTCTTTAATAAATCTAAAGGAGGAAATTGATAATTACCTAATTCTAATGTTGGATCAAATAAACCAAAGTCTTCTACTAATTTATCAGCTAAATTATCGGTTTCCGATTTTTCCTCTACTACTTTTTCCACTTCTATCTCTAAAGCTTCTGCTTCCTCTTCTTTTGGTATTTCTACCTCTAGTGTTGTAGAAGGAGTTGAGTTGTATTCAGCTTTTGGCTCGCTAATGACTTCTGGCTTCGAATAATTTTCTATAGTTGGTTTAACTTCTTCCTCTTCTTCAGTTTCAATAGGTGTTTCTATAGCAGCTTTAATAGCTTCGGCTTCTTCTGTTAAGTTATTATCTATTGGAGCAATAGACTCCATGTCGTTTGAAGCATTTTCAAATTCAGATTCAATATCTTTTTTAGCACTTGTAAATAATGTACCAATGCGTTGCGGTGTTACTTTAAGTCGTATGGCTAAGTATGTAATAAGTGCAAAAACAAGTAGGAGTATGGTTCCTATTTTCCCTATATAATCTTGTAAGTAACTATTAATTTCATAACCAACAGTACCACTTAACAAACCATTTTTAATAGTAACAAAACCAAATAATACAGAAAGCCAAATTACAATTAAAACGCCCCAAAACCAGTGTTGACGTAGTTTTTCCTTTTTTAAATCTAAAACAATGTAGACTCCAGATAAAAATACTAATCCAGAAATTATAAAGGACGATATACCAAAACCACGTTGTATAAATAAGTCGCTTACCCAAGCTCCAAATTTGCTTAGCCAGTTTTCAGATTTTGTTTGTCTAGATGAAAACTCAGATAAAGTACTTTGGTCTGCTTCTCCTGTAAAAAAGAAAGATAAAAACGCTATAAATAAGAGAACACCTAAAATAATTAAAAAACTACCAACTACTAGTTTTTGTTGGCTGTTTAGTACTAAATTAGGACGCTTAAATTTAGGTCTTGTCTTTTTTGTCGGTTTTTTAGCAGGTTTTGCTTTCGGTTTTGCTTTGGCCATTATCTGTTTTTAGGTGAAACAAAAATACAAATACTTAACGTTTATCCTAATTGATAATTGTATTTAAGGTAAAAGGATGTTGTTTTTAATCTAGATACGTTCTGTTTTGGTTTAAAGATTAACGATACCTAGAAAATTTTCGGAATATATATTATAGCACCAACAATTACTGCAGCAATCGCAAAAATAAAAACAGCGCCAGCAGCAAGGTCTTTTATCAATCCTATTTTTGGGTGGCGTTCTGGGTGAATAAAATCTGCAATCTCTTCTATAGCCGTATTAACACCTTCTAAAGCCATAATTAAAGCAATAACCAGTATTTGAATCATCCATTCTGTTGCAGATAGCTCATAATAAACACCAGCAAAAGTCATGATAACACCAATAAAAAACTGCACTTTTAAACTCGCTTCTGTAGTAATTAAATGGTAAGCGCCTTTAAAGGCATAGCCTACACTTTTAATTCTATTTATTAAAAAGGAATCTTTTTTACTCATATAGTATCTAGTATGCAATCTTGGGTTAAACCCAAAAGGTATTTGTAAGGAATAGTAGTGAATTTAGAGACAAACGTATAAACGTTTAAATCTCAAATTATTGAGTAAAGATGCTTTGCTATAGTAATAACAAAGCATCTTTAGAATATTATTTTACTTATTATTCGTCTAGTAACGCATATAAAGATGCTTTGTAATTTGGCTCTTCTCCAATCTCAGGTACTTGTTCTGTATATTTTACAATACCGTTTTCATCTAAAACGATAACACACCTAGAGTGTAAGCCTTCAAAAGCACCATTAACAATGTCTAGCCCATAAGCTTTACCAAAACTACCATCTTTAAAGTCAGATAACATCATAACATTATCTATGCCTTCAGCACCACAAAAACGTGCTTGCGCAAAAGGTAAATCTCTAGAAATGCATAATACTTTAGTATTTTCCATTTCTGCAGCTTCTTTATTAAATGTTCTAATGGAAGTTGCACACACGCCAGTATCTACACTTGGAAAAACGTTTAATACTACTTTGTGCCCTTCAAAGTCTGATAATACTTGAGAAGATAAGTCGCTTACTGTTAATTTAAAGTTTGGAGCTTTTGTTCCTATTTTGGGAAGGCTACCTGAAGTTTCAGCAGGATTTCCACCTAATGTAATTGATGCCATTTATATTGTTTTTTAAATTAGAAGACTAAAAATAAACATTAATTAAATGCTACACTATTTTATTCTACTGATTTTATTTTGAATAGTTTTTAGTTATAGATTTTTTAATTACTTATAGTAAAAAACTATTGCTAAATAAGGACAATCAATTTTTTGAATGTTGATGGAGGCTATTAATTGACTAATTTTAAAACATCTTAAAATTAAAAAACAACTAAAATTATAATACTTATGGACAATCAAAACGGGGATATTAGTAAATGCCCATTTATGAGTGGAGAACAAGCAAAAGCTGCTGGAGGAGGTACATCTAACAGAGATTGGTGGCCTAACGAATTAAAATTGAATATTTTACGCCAAAATGGTTCGGCTTCTAACCCAATGGGAACTGATTTTAACTATGCTGAAGCTTTTAATAGTGTAGATTATGCGACTTTAAAACAAGAAGTTATTGATGCAATGACCGATTCTCAAGATTGGTGGCCAGCAGATTATGGACATTATGGGCCTTTTATGATTCGTATGGCTTGGCATAGTGCTGGAACGTATAGGGTAGGAGACGGACGTGGAGGTGCTAGCTCGGGAAGTCAGCGATTTGCGCCACTTAACAGTTGGCCAGATAACGGAAACTTAGACAAAGCAAGACTATTGTTATGGCCAATAAAAAAGAAATATGGTAAAAAAGTATCTTGGGCAGATTTAATGATTCTAGCAGGAAACTGTGCATTAGAATCTATGGGCTTTAAAACGTTTGGTTTTGCAGGAGGTAGAGAAGATATATGGGAGCCAGAACAAGATATTTACTGGGGGTCAGAAAACCAATGGTTAGGAAACGATAACCGTTATGATACTAGCGATAGTGATTTAGAAGGACATTTAGGAGCTGTACATATGGGATTAATCTATGTTAATCCTGAAGGACCAAATGGAGAACCAGATCCTTTAAAATCTGCAAACGATATAAAGATAACATTTGGACGTATGGCAATGAATGATGAAGAAACGGTAGCTTTAGTAGCTGGAGGGCATACGTTTGGAAAAGCGCATGGAGCAGCCGATCCAGACCAATATGTTGGTGCAGAACCACATGGAGCGTCTATTGAAGAGATGAGTACAGGTTGGAAAAATACATTTGGAACTGGTGTTTTAGATGATACCATTACTAGTGGAATAGAAGGCGCGTGGACACCAAACCCAATACAATGGGATCATGACTATTTTGATGTGTTGTTAAATTACGATTGGGAGTTAACAAAAAGTCCAGCTGGCGCACACCAATGGACGCCAACAGCAGCGTCTAACGCCAAAATGGCTCCAAAAGCAGGAGATGCTAATGGTACACAAGCATTAATGATGACTACAGCCGATATGGCATTAAAAATAGATCCAACGTATTTAGAAATCTCTAAGCGTTTTAATAAAGACCCTAAAGCTTTTGAAGAAGCTTTTGCTCGTGCTTGGTATAAATTGACGCATCGTGATATGGGACCAGTATCTCGTTATCTAGGACCAGAAGTCCCAAAAGAAGAGTTATTATGGCAAGATCCAATACCGACACCTGACTATACTTTAAGTCCTGCAGATATTGCAACATTAAAAGGAAATATATCAAATTCTGGATTAACAATATCTCAATTAGTAACAACCGCTTGGGCATCTGCTTCTACATTTAGAGGTTCAGATAAAAGAGGTGGAGCCAATGGTGGACGTTTAAGATTAGAACCTCAAAGAAGTTGGGAAGTTAACAATCCAACAGAATTAAATAAAGTTTTAAATACTTTTGAAGCTATACAAGAGAGTTTTGGTGCTGTTTCTATGGCAGATTTAATTGTTTTAGGAGGTGTTGTAGGTATAGAAGAAGCTGCTAAAAAAGCTGGATATCCTATACTTGTGCCTTTTAGTCCAGGTAGAGGAGATGCATCTCAAGAACAAACAGATTTAGAATCGTTTGGATACTTAGAACCATTAGCAGATGGTTTTAGAAATTACATTAAATCTGGTTTAAATGTAGCGGGAGAAGATCTATTAGTAGATAAAGCAAATTTAATGACACTAACAATTCCAGAAATGACAGTTTTAGTTGGTGGATTACGTGTGTTAGGAGCTAATTACGATGGTTCTAAACATGGTGTGTTTACTAAAAATGAAGGTAGTCTTACTAATGATTTCTTTACTAATATTCTAGATTTTGGAACCACATGGAGTGCAACATCTCAAGACGATAAAGCCTTCGAAGGAAAAGATAGAAGAACTGGTAATGTATTATGGACAGGAACACGTGCCGATTTAATTTTTGGTTCTAATACAGAATTAAGAGCAGTTGCAGAAGTTTACGGAAGTGACGATGCACAAGAAAAATTTATAAACGATTTTGTAGCAGCTTGGACTAAAGTAATGAATTTAGATCGTTTTGACTTATAATAAGTTTAATGATAACTAAATAGCAGAGTTGGGGTAAATGTTACTATAATGTTTATCCCAATTTCATTTAAAATATAACAGATATGAATAACACAAATACATTTTTTGAAGCCATACAAGCTGGAGATATAGAACATATTACATCTCAGTTAGAGCATAATCTAGATGTAGTAAATACAAAAGATTCTAGAGGGTTCACACCTTTAATTTTTGCAGCTTATTTTGACAAGCAAGACGTTGTTGAAGTATTATTAAATAATAATGCTTCTGTAGATGCAAAGGATGCGTCTGGCAATACAGCACTTATTGGTGTTTCTTTTAAGGGCAATATCGCATTAGCTACGCTTTTATTAGAAAAAGGAGCAGACATAAATGCTAAAAATAATCTAGGCGTTACACCTTTAATTTTTGCATCGATGTATAATAAAGCAGATATGGTAGACTTTTTAACGCAACAAAATGCAGATATAAGTCTAAAAGACAACGATGGTAAAACGGCTCTCGATCATGCTAAAGAAAAAGGGTTTGAAGCTATAGTTTCGTTTTTAAACTAAATAGAGTCTTTTTAGAATAAAAAAAGCCACTTCAATCGAAGTGGCTTTTTTGTGTAATTATTTTTCTTTTTTCTTAGTTATCTATAGAACCTAAAACACGTTTCATAAAACTATTTACAGCTTCTTTTTTAGGAGTTCCTTCTTTAATCATTTTATTTACTTCAATTGCACCATACATATTAGAGATTAATTCTCCAATAACGTCTAGTTCTTCATCTTTAAGTGAAGGTACTTCTGTTAAAGCTTCCAATGTTTCAATGGTTTCAACAACGAAATCTTCGTCATTATCTTCAATGAATTGTGTTAAGTGTTTTATTACTGGTAATTTCATTAAAACTGTGTTTTATATTTCCGTGAAAACGGAAAACTTATTTTTATTTCCACCCTTCAATTACTCTCAAGGTAAATTCCAAGGGAAATCTATTTATACAACTTCGTTAACTAATTCTTTTAAAACGTCGAATTTGTTTGTTTGTACTTGATTTACAAAAGTTCCATTTTTAAAGGTTGCAAACGTAGGTAAATTATCTACAGTTGCTAATTGTCTTGATTCTGGAAATTTTTCAGCATCTGCAATAACAAAGGTTATAGTGTCTAATTCTGAAGCTAATTTTTTAACTTTTGGCTTCATTATACGACAGTTACCACACCATGTAGCAGAATATTGTACAACAACAGTTTCGTTGTTTGAAACAACTTCGTTTAAGTTGTCTTGAGTTAATTCTTGTACCATGACTAAGATTAGTTTACGTGAGCCGCTAAATATTCTGCAGTAGCATTTCTATTTGCTCCCATAGCTTCTTTACCTTCTTCCCAGTTTGCTGGACAAACTTCACCTTTTTCTTGTACGTGAGTATAAGCATCTACTAAACGTAAAAATTCGTTTACATTACGTCCTACAGGCATGTGGTTAACACCTTCATGAAATACAACACCATTTTCGTCGATTAAGTAAGTGGCTCTGTATGTTACGTTATCTCCGTCTACAGTTACTACACCTGTTTCCTCGTTATATTGTTCGTTTGTGATATCTAAAATACCTAAAGTAGACGCTAAGTTTCTGTTAGAATCTGCTAAAAGTGGGTAAGTTACACCTTCAATTCCACCGTTATCTTTTGCAGTGTTTAACCATGCAAAGTGTACTTCAGGAGTATCACAAGAGGCACCAATAACAATAGTATTTCTTTTTTCGAATTCAGCTAAAGCCGATTGGAATGCATGTAATTCAGTTGGACAAACAAAAGTGAAATCTTTTGGGTACCAGAATAATAATACTTTTTTCTTGTTGTTTTTTGCTTCTTCAAGAACGTTTAATTTGAAAGTATCTCCCATTTCGTTCATTGCATCAACATTTAAGTTTGGAAATTGTTTTCCTACTATAGCCATTTGTATTTAATTTTATAATTAGTAATTCGTTTTTTCAAGGCGCAAAATTACACCATAAGAAGAGAATATTCTATAGTTATGAAATTTTAAATACTTATTGATTGATAGTATTTATTTATGCAATTTGTAAATGAGATAGTTAGCGGTTATTTAGCCGCTTTTAATTGTTTTATTTTTATAGAAAATGCAGCAAATAGTAAAGTCATAAATGGACTAAGAATACTAAAAAATGCATAAGGAATATAAGCAGTCGCACCAGCTTGGCCAAATAATACTTTTGAATGGTAAGCACCACATGTATTCCAAGGGATTAACACAGAAGTTACCGTACCTGCATCTTCAAGAGTTCTGCTTAAGTTTTCAGGAGCTAAGCCTTTGTCTTCATAGGCCTGTTTAAACATTTTCCCAGGAACAACTAATGCTAAATATTGATCTGACGCTGTAAGGTTTAAAGCCAAACAACTAGCAACAGTACTGGCAAACAGACCAAATGTAGTTGTTGCTAAATTTAATAAGGATTTAGTAATTCTTGATAATGCTCCAATGGCATCCATTACACCACCAAAAACCATTGCACAAACAATTAACCATATAGTACCTAACATACCTTTCATTCCTCCCGCAGTAAATAAATCGTTTAATTCTTTACTAGAAGTCTCAACCGCTGTATCTACAGTTAACGCATTCATAATACCTTTATATGCAGATTGGAATGTTAAAGAATCTGCTCCAGCTATTTTCACAACAATATCAGGTTGAGCAATTAACGCAGCTACCCCTCCAAGTAACGATCCTGTTAATAAAGCTATTAAAGGGGGCGTTTTTTTTACAATCATTATAATAACTAAAACAGGAACAATAAATAACCAAGGACTTATGTTAAAAGCGCCATTTATAGCGGCAAGTTTATCGTCTATTTGTGGAGTTCCTGTAGTATCTATGTTAAAACCCATTATGATAAAAATAATTAGAGTTATCACAATTGTAGGAACTGTAGTTAATGCCATATATTTTATATGACTAAATAACTCTCCTCCAGCCATAGCAGGAGCAAGGTTGGTTGTATCACTTAAAGGAGACATTTTATCACCAAAATAGGCTCCAGATAATACCGCACCAGCAGTCATTCCTACAGATATTCCTAGTGTTTCTCCAATACCTACTAATGCTATACCAACTGTTGCTGAAGTTGTCCATGAACTACCAGTAGCAATAGATATTATTGAGCAGATAATTACACAAGCCGCTAAAAAAATGGTTGGATTTAATATTTGTAATCCATAATAAATCATAGTAGGAATGATACCGCTAATTAACCAAGTTCCAGCTAAAGAACCTACCATTAATAAAATTAATAAGGCACCAGTTGTAGATTTTACATTTTCGGCTACTTCTTCTAGCATTCTTTTATAAGATACTTTGTTTTTAAAACCTACTATTGCTGCCACAGCTGCACCAAGTAGAAGTACAAATTGATTACTACCACTTAAGGCATCGTCTCCAAAAACAAATATGTTATAAGCTAACATCCCAACTAATGCAATTACAGGAATTAAAGCTTCCAATATATTTAGTTCTTTATTATCTATTATTTTTTGGTCTTCTATGTTAATTTCCGTAAGGTTATCGTCTTGCATTATGGTCTGTTTTTTTAAGATATGTAATGTTACGATTTTAGTAGAAGTTATGCAAATTGATTTGGTTACTGTAAATTAGCGTTTTATATGGATTCAATAACTCAAATTGTACTTGGAGCGGCTTGTGGAGAGGCCGTTTTAGGAAAAAAAATAGGTAATAAGGCATTGTTATTTGGAGCTGCAGGTGGTACGATTCCGGATTTAGATGTTTTTATAGGTAACTTGTTGTATAATAATCAAATCGATGCAATGTTGTTTCATCGTGGCTTTATGCATTCTATTTTATTTTCTATTTTAGGTGCCTTTTTACTGGGGTGGCTAGTACATAAATTATACAATACAGGACAACGAGAACATACAACTACTAGAAAGGATTGGATAAACTTATTCTTTTGGTCTTTATTAACACATCCTATTTTAGATTGTTTTACACCATACGGGACACAATTATTTGCACCATTTTCAAATTATAGAGTAGCTTTTAATAACATAGCTGTGGCAGATCCTATATATACGGTTCCTTTTTTACTCTGTATGATTATTGTAATGTTTTATAAACGACAACATAATAAGCGTAGACTATGGTTAAAACTAGGATTGGGATTGAGTTCCATTTATATGCTATTTACCTTAGGTAATAAATTTTATATAGATACTATATTTAAAAATACTTTAGCGACACAAAATGTATCTTATATACGTTTTAGTACACAACCCTCTATTTTAAACAATATATTATGGTATGGTATAGCTGAAACTGAAACGTCTTATTTTGTGGGATTTTATTCTTTGCTAGATACAAAAGGTCGTTTTACAGATTGGGAAGAATTACCCAAAACACGAGCTATTAGCATATTAGATTTTAAAGAATTAAAAGCTTTAAGTTGGTTTAGTAACGATTATTATAATGTACAAGAAACAGAAGATAATACGTTTTTGTATAATGATTTACGTTATCCAATGGTTAAAGATAGTAAAGGCAATATGTCTTCTGTATTTAGCTTAACACTATTAAATAAAGGGAAGCATTTAGACATGATACCGTTTGAACCAAAAACAGACGATTTTAAAGAAACCATTAAAAGTTTATGGAATCGACTAAAGGGAGTTTAACGGTGCTTTTTTGTAGATGAACGATGTTTTATGTAGATAGTAGATTATATTGTTAAAATTACTTTTAAGCTTAGGTTATTTAGTAGCTATTAAATTACTTTTGTAGCTCCTTAAAGCTCCTAAAATATGAAGAACCTACTATGTTCACTCCTTACTTTATGTTTTGTTTTAATTACTAACGCGCAAGTTGGTGTAAATAATACAGCTCCTAAAGCATTACTAGACATTTCTGTTGATGATTCTGATAACCCTAAAACTAATGAAGGTATTTTAATACCTAGAGTTAATAGATTTCCTACTACCAACCCTATAGCAGAACAAAATGCTATGTTAGTTTATTTAAATGCTAACTTAACAAATGTAAATATTAATGGTACAGCGAAAGATTATGCAATAGGATTTTATTATTGGGATAATGCCCAAACTGATTGGATTAATTTTTCTACAGAACGTGGGTGGAATATTAATGGAAATAATGATGCAGTAAGCGGTACTCATTTTTTGGGAACCACAAATCAAGAAGAATTAGACTTTAGAGTTAATAATAAATTTATAGCGCGTTTAACCGAACAAGGACAATTCGAGTTACAAGCCGATGAAAAAGCTATATTTATAGGTTTTGAAGCAGGTGAAAATTATGATCCGGCGAATACAACAGCTGAGCAAGATATATTTATTGGCTACCAATCTGGTAAAGCTACAACTTCAGGTAGAGATAACGTTGCTATAGGTACTCTATCTTTAACGAAAAACACTTCAGGTAATTTTAATACAGCTGTAGGTGATGAAACGTTAGAAAATAACACTACAGGTATAAGAAATACAGCAATTGGAAATGATGCATTAAGAATTAATGTTTTTGGAAATGATAATACAGGTATTGGACAAGATGCTTTAAGAAATAATAGAGCAAGTAGAAATATAGCTATTGGAGCTTTTGCAGGAAATGCCATACAAACTGGTGTAGATAACTTATCTATCGGAAGTTTTTCTAATGTATTATTTACAGGTGTTACAGGAGCTGTAATTGTAGGTGCTAGAGCAAAAGCCCAAAGAGACAACTCTATTGCAATTGGAACAGATACAGAAACATATGGAATATATGCAGTTGGTATTGGAGCAGAGGCTAGGTCACAAAATACAGAAAGTATAGCTCTTGGGTATAAAGCGAACTCAAATTCGGATGGAGCATTGGTGATTGGGGCAAACTCTACAGTAGAAGGAGGATCTTCATTTTCGTCTGTAGTAGGCAATAATAGTACTATTAGTGGAGGTTCACAAAATGTTAATGCTATTGGAAATAGCGTAACGGTATCTAATGGTGCATCAAATGCAATAACTATAGGTAATAAAAATACTTTAGGAGGTGGAGCAACTAATGTAATTGCCCTAGGAGATGAAATAACTATAGATAACGGAAGGTCTAATGCTGTAGGTATAGGCTACCAAGCGTCTCCAACGGCATCAAATCAAATACGTTTAGGTAATAATTTAATTACTGAAGTTACCACGTCAGGAACTATTAAAGCAAATAGTTTTATAGCAACAGGAACTAATACTACTTATGCAGATTATGTTTTTGAAGACTACTTTAAAGGTTATTCTAATATAAAAACAGATTATAAGTTTAATACTTTAGAGTCTGCTGAAGCTTTTGTGAAAAAACATGGACATTTACCTGGTGTTAAGTCTTACAAAGAAGTTATGTTAAATGGATTTAAATTAGATTTAACCGAATCTACAATTACTAATCTTGAAAAAATTGAAGAGCAATTTCTATATATAACTGAGTTAAAAAGTGAATTAAAAGCACAATTGAAAACAATAGAAACACAAAACGAAAAGATTAAAACTTTAGAGTCTCGTTTAAAACGTATTGAAGCATTATTAGATAGATAATACTCAAAATTATTAGAGAAATAAATATAAAGCATAAAAAAACTGAACACAGGCGTTCAGTTTTTTTATGCTTTATATTTTATACTATTTTATGTAATACATGGGTTAATTTAATGAAGCTTCTGTTTGCAGAGCTCCAATCATTCTCACTTCATTTTTTATAGTATTAAAGTTTGGAGAATGTTGTGATACGCGTTTAATAAGCTGGTTATATTGTTCTTGCGTACCACTACCTTGTACATGAAAAATAAACTTTAACTCAGGAAATCCAGAATTAACCTGCTTATCAATGCCTAAAAATCCATTCAAATCTAACTCGCCATCAATTTCAATTTTTAGTTTATTAATTTCAATGTTCATAGCTGTAGCTCCAGCCATAAAAGTTACGGCCATGCAACCCGCTAAACCACCAAGCATATATTCTGCTGGGTTAGGCGCATGGTTAACGCCTAATAATTGAGACGGTTCGTCTATAATAAATTCAAAATCACGAACTATTTTATGGTCGCCTAAAACCATATTTTTAGTTTTCACTTTAGTTTTAGTTCCGCTAACCCAATCTAAAGTAATACCGTAAGAGGCTTTGCCTTCGTTATTATTTTCTTTTACTTCGTTAGTAAATTCGCTAAGTCCAGCGATATTAATATTATTTAACATACCAGTTCTTTTTTAAATACGTTAGTAATTGCTTGTTCGAAATCTGAAATTAGGTCTTCAATATCTTCTATCCCTACAGATAGACGAATAAGTCCTTCGTTTATTCCTATATTTTTTTGTTGTTCTTTTGTAAGTGAGGCTTGAGAAGTATTATAAGGTAAAGAAATCAAGCTTTCTACACCTCCCAAACTAGTGGCTTCTTTAGGTAATTTTAAATAGCTTAATAGTTTATGAGCGTTTTTATCTCCGCCTTCAATTTCAAAACTAACCATTCCAGAATACTTTCCATTCATTTGCGATTTAGCTAAATCATGTTGGGGGTGCGATTGTATTCCAGGATAATAAACTCTTTTTATTTTTTCGTGAGCTTCAAAGTAATTAGCTAATTTTAAAGCATTTGCATTATGAGTTCGCATTCTAAGAGCAAATGTTTTTAAGCTTCGTTCTAATAAAAAGCAAGCATGAGGATCCATAGACCCTCCATTTTTAAGCATTTGGGGCCAAATACAATCTATTAATTTTCTAGATCCAGAAACAGTACCTCCAATTAAATCTGAATGTCCGTTTAAATATTTTGTTGCAGAGTTAACTACTAAATCTACACCTAAATCAATCGGTTTTACGTTGTAAGGCGTTAAAAAAGTATTATCAATAATAACTCTTAAATTATACTTTCTACCTAAGGCAACTAAATCTTTTATGGGTGTTATTTTAAGTAACGGATTCGTCAGTGCTTCAAAATATAAAATCTTTGTATTTTCTTGTATAGCAGCTTCTATGTCTTTTATGTTAGTTGGAGAAGTAAACGTTACAGACATGCCGTAACGGTATAAATCTTCGTATAAAAAGTTATAAGTACCGCCATAAATATCTCTGGAAGACACTACATGACTTCCCTTGTCTAACATAGCTAATAGAGTGGAAGATATGGCTGCCATTCCTGAAGAAAATACAATAGAACTTTCTGCTTTTTCTAAAGATGATAATTTTTCTTGAACACTCCATTGCGACGGATTTCCATATCTTGAATAGATCATTTCATCTCGTCCGCGACCTTCTTCTATTGCTTTATAAGAAGCTTCATTTAAATAGAATGTAGAGCATTGGTAAATTGGGGTACCTAATGCTCCTGTATTTGGATCGTTGTATTGTCCAGCGTGTACAGCTTTTGTGGCATCACTAAATTCGGAATAGGACTCTTTGTGTAACGTTGGTCCTTTTTCTCTTTTACGTGTTAAATCGTTTAACCACATATCGTTTGTAGCATCCATTTGCGACTATTTTATACAGTAATAAGTTGTTTCTTTTTTATGTTTTTTGAAGCTGTTTCGGTAATAGCTTCTGTTTTTAAAATATAGTTGCTTAAATATTTAGCATCATTTTTAACACCTCCCAATGTCGCAGAGCCTCTAGTGTGTAACCAAGGCAATCCTAAGTAATAAAGACCTTTGGTTTCACTAACACCTCTATAGTTTTTTGGATAGTTTTTTGCATCTAATTGTTCGCCTTCTATCCAATTAAAATTAGGTTTAAAACCAGTAGCCCAAACAATGTTTTTTATAGAAGAAATCGTTTCTTTTTCAAAAACAATAGACTCTTTATTAGCATCTAGAGTTCGCCCTACACAATGCACATTCTGTTTTTTAAATAGAGCTTTTACATCTGTACCAATAACGGGTTGTCTACCGTTTATTAGTTTTTTACCAACCCAAGAATGCTTACTTGCTGTTAAAAACCCAATATTTTTAAACCACCACCAAAGCGTTTTTCCTAAAATTTCTTGTGGTAATGTTGCTATGTCAGTTGTTCCAGAAAAGTATACTTTTCTATTCGTTTTAGAGACTTCTTGTAATATTTGTACTCCAGAATCTCCTGCACCAACAACCAAAGTATCTCCTTCTTGTAATTGTTTTGGATTTTTATAATGCTCACTATGAATTTGAACAATATCATCTGCTACCTTTAAGTGACAAGGTGGAGTAAATGGTGTATGGAAAGGTCCTGTAGAGACTACAACATTTTTAGCTTTAAAGACGTTGTCTTTGCTATTAAGTGTAAAGTGATTTCCTTCTTTTTTTAGAGCAGTTATTTTTTCATTAAATGCAATAGGAATGTTGAAGGTATTAACGTATTGCTTTAAATAATCTGCAACCTCGTATTTACTAGCGTAATGTCCCTTTTTATGAGGAAAAGCTAAACCTGGAAGATTATTAAATTCTGAAGGGGTAAACAGTTTAAGAGAGTCCCAACGCTTTAACCAAGGTGCTCCAGCTTCAGCATTGGCATCAACAACTAAGAAATCACGATTTTGTTGTTTTAAATGATAAGCCATTGATAATCCGGCCTGTCCAGCTCCAATAATAATAAAATCTTTCATGGGTTGTATTAATTAATCAATCAAATTTAAGTTTTAATAGATTATTAATCAATAATTATATTTTTATTCAGTATATAAAACTGTTATATTTGTATTTAGTAGTTTTATTTTTAGTTAAAAGGTGGCTTTTAACATATTCACTAGAAAAATTTTCGATTATGAAATTCGATGCTATAGATAAAAAGTTAATTAGCTTATTGCAGCAGGACAGTAAGAAAACAAATAAAGAATTATCTAACGTTTTAAATTTGTCTGTTACAGCTGTTTACGAGCGTATTAAGAAGTTGGAAAACCAAGGCATAATAGATAAGTATGTTGCTTTAGTAAAAAAAGAAAAAGTAGATAAGTCTTTTGTTGCCTTTTGCCACATTAAACTATCTCAGCATACACAAGATTATGTTGTTAAATTTGAAAAAGAAGTTACCGATTTACAAGAGGTTTTAGAGTGTTATCATATAAGTGGAGATTACGATTACCTCTTAAAAGTTTTAGTAAAAGACATGGAGGCTTTTCGAGAATTTATGGTAGAAAAACTAACCTCTATTAGCCATATTGGAAGTACGCACAGTATGTTTATGATTAACGAAGTTAAGCACACAACAGCTATTTCTGTGTAGTTATACCATATGTTATTTGTATTTTTAGAAACTAATAGTGCTAACCTTTAGATTTAAATATGCAAGAGACCCAATATAAACTCGTAGAATTCTTCTTAATTTTTATTATTGTACCTGTAAGTTTTGTTATTGAATTTCCCATTTGGATAAAAATGACAATAGGGCTCTCTGGGTTTCTATATATCATTTTTATTCTATTAAGAGTTGAAAAAGAAAAGTTTAGATTGTCTCAAGGACTAGATTGGAAAACGTTTTTTAAACAAACACTTCTAAAATTACTAATCATTGCTATTTTAACGTCTTTATATGTCTATTTTACAAATGCTTCAGACTTATTTATTGTTATGAGAGAAAATCCATGGTTATGGATTAGAATTCTATTCTTTTACAGTATATTTTCGGTATATCCGCAAGAATTAATTTATAGAACTTTTTATTTTAAACGCTACGAAACACTTTTTAAAAACAAAAAACAGTTTCTGTTTATAAATGCTATTGTATTTTCATTAGCGCATTTATTTTTTAAAAGAACATTGGTAATTGTTCTTACCTTTCTTGGAGGATTACTCTTTGCTTTTACTTACAAGAAAACGAAATCTACAGTATTAGTAAGTATAGAACACGCCATATATGGATGTTGGTTATTTACTGTTGGTATGGGAGAAATGTTAGGGTTTCCAGCTTCAGATTTTGATATGTAAAACATGTGTTAATCTATTAATTTACAATAAAAATAAATAGTAAATAAAATTCACTATCTGCGATTCGTAAAAGAGCATTCAAAGTTGTACTTTTGCTGAAATTAATTTTATTATTTACCGTCTAATACGGAAAATCTTTTAATAAAAAATATACTTATTTATGAGTAAATACGATGTAGCCGTTATAGGCTCAGGACCTGGAGGATATGTAGCAGCAATACGTTGTGCACAACTAGGAATGAAAACTGCAATAATCGAAAAATATTCAACATTAGGAGGAACTTGCCTTAACGTAGGTTGTATTCCAAGTAAAGCCCTTTTAGATTCTTCTCACCATTACGATGATGCTGTTAAGCATTTTGAAGAGCATGGTATAGATATTCCAGGAGAAATAAAGGTAAACTTAAAACAAATGATTGCACGTAAGCAATCTGTTGTAGATACTACTACTGGTGGTGTTGATTTCTTAATGAAGAAAAACAAAATTGATGTTTATGAAGGTTTAGGAAGTTTCATCGATGCTACTCATATTAAAATAGAAGGTAAGGATGCTACAGAGATAGAAGCAACAAATACTATTATTGCTACTGGATCTAAGCCTTCTAATTTACCATTTATAACTATAGATAAAGAAAGAATAATAACATCTACAGAAGCCTTAAAGCTTAAAGAAGTACCAAAACATTTAATTGTTATTGGAGGTGGTGTTATTGGTTTAGAACTAGGACAAGTATACAGACGTTTAGGAGCAGAAGTTTCTGTAGTAGAGTATATGGATAGAATTATTCCAACTATGGATGCTGCATTGTCTAAAGAATTAAACAAAGTCTTTAAAAAGGCTAAGTTTAAAATGAATATGTCTCACAAAGTAAAATCTGTAGAGCGCGTAGGAGATGAAGTTATTGTAAAAGCTGATAACAAAAAAGGCGAAGAAGTAGAGTTTAAAGGAGATTATTGTTTAGTATCTGTTGGACGTAGACCTTATACAGATGGTTTAAACTGTGAAGCTGCTGGAGTAAAATTAAACGATCGTGGGCAAGTAGAAGTAGATGGTCATTTAAAAACATCTGCTAGTAATATTTATGCTATTGGAGATGTTATAAAAGGTGCAATGTTAGCACACAAAGCAGAAGAAGAAGGTGTATTTGTTGCCGAAACATTAGCAGGACAAAAACCACATATAGATTATAACTTAATTCCAGGAGTGGTTTACACGTGGCCAGAAGTTGCTGCAGTTGGTAAAACAGAAGAGGAATTAAAAGAAGCAGGTATAGAGTACAAATCTGGACAGTTCCCAATGCGTGCTTTGGGTAGAAGTAGAGCTAGTATGGATACTGATGGGTTTGTAAAAATCCTTGCAGATAAAACAACAGATGAAGTTTTAGGTGTACACATGATTGGTGCACGTTGTGCAGATTTAATTGCAGAAGCAGTTACTGCTATGGAATTTAGAGCTAGTGCAGAAGATATTTCTCGTATGTCTCATGCACACCCAACATTTGCAGAAGCTATTAAAGAAGCCGCTTTAGCAGCTACCGATGATAGAGCATTACATGTTTAAAATACGTTCCTAAGAAGAGAAGGAACTTTATATAACACTAAAAAGCGAACTTATTTAAGTTCGCTTTTTAGATTTTATTTAATATAATTTAGCAAATTGAATACTCAATTTTCCTTATTCGATATTTTAATTATCATTGGAATTGTCCAAGGATTTGTTACTGGTATTTTATTATTAATAACTAAAAGAAATCCGAAAAGTAATCCGTTTTTAGGATTAGGACTTATTGCGTTTTCATTTTTAATATCTAAAACATTACTACACACTTTAGGTTTGTGGAATACTCAGTTTTTTAGATATTTCCCTAATGGTACAGAGTTAGTTGTAGCACCTTTAATTTATTTTTATATAAGATCTTTAATAGATTCTAGGTTTAGATTCCGTAAAAAAGATATATTACATTTTATTCCTTTCCTTTTATCACAGGGGTTTTCTTTTGTGGTGTACTTTTCGGTATTTTCAATTAACGATTTTGTAGAAAAAGATACTATTGCCAGTGCAATGCATTTTAATACAGTGAAAATTATTGAAGAACGCTTGGTAATTATCTCTATTGTTATTTATCTTTTAGCTGGTTATTCAAAATTAACTACTTATAAAAAGTGGTTAAATAATACAACTTCAGATAATACTTTTCCAGATTTTTCATGGCTTAGAAATATATACATCTTTTCTATAATAGTTGCTGTATTCTCATTTACCAATATAATGTCAGATTTTTTGTTTAATCTTAGAGATGTTACTAATGTGCATTGGCAAACCTATCAGGTATTTATCTCGTTTTTTATCTACTATCTTGGGTTTATAGGCTATAAGCAACCGCATTTTGATGTAATAGAGATAGATACAGCTCCAATAGAAGTAATAAAAGAGGATGTAAAAGAAAGCATTATAGATTCAGAAAAAAATAATACTATTAAAATAGCATTAACAAAAGCTTTAGAAGAAGATCGTGTTTATTTAAATCCAACAATTAACCTTCAGCAATTATCAAAATTGTTAAGTGTAAACCAAAGAGAGCTTTCTCATGTTATTAATAGTTCTTTTAATAAAACATTTAGAGATTTAATTAATGACTATCGTGTAGCTGAAGTTAAATTAAAATTGGTTAATAAAGATTATGAACACATGTCTATTTTAGGTATTGCTTTAGAATGTGGATTTAATTCTGAAGCAAGTTTTTATAGAATCTTTAAAAAGAATACAGGACTTTCTCCAAAAGAATTTGTAGCGCAACACGCTAATACCATTTAAGTACTCTCAAAACACGTAAACCCTTATTTTATTTACTCTCAAAACATGTTTTGAGAAGTTTTGCTTTGTAATTATAGCATTCTTTGCAGCATCAATCAAAAATTTAGATTCATGAAAATTAACAACAAAACAAAACGAGTAATTAAAATTTTATCAATTACTATTCTATGTGGCTCTGCCTTTTTCTTTACCCAATGTACAACTCATAGAGCAGCCTTTAAAGGTACTCCATTAGAAAAAGAAACGGTAGAAACTAACACTGGTTTTAGTCAACAAAAATTAGAAACTGTAACAAACTATTTAAAAGAGAATACAGAAACTACTGGATTAGTTATTTTACAAAATGGAAAAATGATTTACGAATACGGAGACATACAAGAAGTAAGTTACATTGCTTCCTGTAGAAAAAGCGTATTAAGCATGCTATATGGTAAACATATAGAAAATGGAACCATAGATTTAAATGAAACTATTGGGGAGCTAGGCATAGACGATAATGATGGTTTATTACCAAAAGAAAAGGAAGCAACTGTAGGTGATATTATAACCTCTCGTTCTGGAGTTTTTCATAGACCAGCAAATGGTGGTTACGATGAAAATAATATTTTAGAACGTGGCTCTGTAGAACCAGGTGAGTATTTTGTTTATAATAACTGGGATTTTAATGTAGCAGGTTACATTTTGGAACAAAAAACGGGTAATACTGTATATGAAGAAATAGAACAGCAATTGGCGATTCCTTTAGGTTTTGAAGATTGGAATATAAAAAATCAGAAACGAAAAGTTAGCAAGAAAAAATCGAAATATTCAGCTTATCATATTTATATTTCTACACGTGATATGGCTAAAATTGGTCAGTTAATGTTAAATGAAGGTGAGTGGAATGGTGAGCAGTTAATCTCTAAAGAATGGATAAAAAAGTCGACATCGGTTGTTACACCAGTTAATGTTGTTAATGAACGATATTGGAGAGATGAAACGAGCGATTTACAACTGTCTTATGGTTATATGTGGTGGCTTTTTGAAGAGTTTATGGGAATTGAAGATTTTGAAGGCGCATATACAGCTTCTGGTTATGGGGGACAGTATATTACGGTAATACCTAAGCGTAATATTGTTATTGCTCATAAATCTAAACTTAACTTGTTAGAGTTATGGGGACTTAAATCTGGAGGTGTTTCAGATAATCAATATTATAAAATTTTAGAAAAAATAGTACCAGTAATAGAATAGAAGTATTAACTCTTATTTTAGAAAGCGAATAATGTATACGATTAATGTATATATGGTTCGCTTTTTTTATTATTTTTAGTTTTTAACCAAACTGAATGTATATGTGGGAAGAGCAACTAAAATTTTACGATGAAATAGTTGATATGTGCCCTGACTTTGAAAGAAAAGGAAAGTCTATGATTTATACGTCTTCTAACGGTTATATGTTTACACTTTTAAACAAAGCTGGAGAAATTGGGGTGCGTCTCTCTAAAGAGTCGCAAAAAGCATTTAAAGAAAAGCATGATGCTACTATATACAAATCGTATGGAGCGGTAATGAAAGATTATGTTTTGGTACCTGAGCATTTATATAATGATAAAGCATTATTAGCATCTTATTTTAAGGAGAGTTTTAAGTATGTTAATACTTTAAAACCTAAGTAATAGTGTTGTAATTATTTTTTAATGTAAAATATATTTTGTGTTTTTATTTTTACTCAAAAAAAATATCAGCTTTCTACATTTAATATTGTTCTAATTTGGCTAATACTTCTTTTTTATAGCTTCTACTAATGGGAAGAGCTTGTTTATTAATAGTAATATGTTCATTAGTAAAAGAAGAGATGTTCTGTATTGAAATAATAAACGAACGGTGTATTCTCATAAACTGTTGTTTGGGTAACTTGGCTTCAATAGCACTAATAGTTTCTCTTGTAACTATGGTTTCGTTTGGTAAATGAATTTTTATATAATCGCTATAACTTTCTATATAAACAATATTATTAAAATCTATTTTTAGCATTCTTCTATCCGAGCGAACAAACATAAAATCAGTAGTACTTTCAATGGTTTTTATGTTGTCTTCAGTATTGGTATTGTATACTTCAAAATAAGTGTTTACAGCTTTTAATAAGCGCTCGAATGCTATTGGTTTTAATAAGTAATCTACGGCTTGTAACTCAAAACCTTCTACTGCATAATCTCTATAAGCTGTAGTAAAAATTATTTTAATGTTTTTGTTTATAGATTTAGCAAAAGCAATCCCAGAAATTTCAGGCATATTAATGTCTAGAAATACTAAATCGATAGTATTATTGCTAATACAGTTAAACGCTTCAATAGCATTACTGCAACTTTTTACAATAGTTATATTTTTTATTTTTGATAGGTGTGTTGCTATAACTTCTCTAGCTATGGCTTCATCATCTACTATAATACAAGCTATTTGTTTAGACATTATTGTAATTTAGGTTTTGTATTTAGCTCTAGTTTTACTTTAAAAAAGCCATTATCTCTATTAATATCTAGCGTATAATTGTCTTTATATAATAATTGCAATCTCTTCTTTATATTTTCTAAACCAATACCCTGCTGATCGTTATTGTGATTTTTTGCTGTATTCTTTATAGAAAAAGAGAGTTTTTCATTTTTACAGATAATACTAAGATCTATTTGTAATGTTCCATTTTTTATAGCGCCGTGTTTAAAACTATTTTCAACAAAAGGAATTAAAAGCATTGGTGCAATCTCTAAAGTTTCTGGAATAGAATCAGCAATAAAAGAAACCTTTAGAGTATCATTAAAACGTAACTGTTCTAAAGCAATATAGTCTTTTAAATGATTTACTTCTGCAGTAACACTAACAAACGGTTTATCTACTTGGTATAATAAATAATCTAATAAGTTAGAGAGTTTTAAAATCATCTCTGGTGTTTCATTTGCCTTCTTTAAAGCAAAACCATACATGGTATTTAAGGTATTAAATAAAAAATGCGGATGAATCTGCATTTTTAAATAATTAAGTTCTTGTTCTTTTAATTTAAGTTGAGCCTCCAGAATTTTCTTTTCTAATTGATTGGCTTTAGTTGTATTTTTTAGATTTAGTTTATAAAGTTTAAAAGCACTAGCAAATATGGTAATTAAATATACACCAGTCATTACAAATAATACGTTTTTGCTCATAGGAGCCATTTTATCTTGTTGAAAATCTGAAAGATAGATTAGGCTAAAAAAAATAGAAACAAAAATTAAGTATGTAGAAATAATAAGTGTGTATAAACTATATAGTACAAAATGAAAATACCGTTTTGTAACTAAATAATCGGGTATTAGTTTGTATATAGAAACATAAGTTGTCGCTATAGTAATTGGCATTAAAAACAATGCAAAAGCCAATATATGCGTGTAATTATTACTACCAACTCCAAAAAAATAAGTGTAAAACATAAAAACAACAAACCAAAAGAACATGTGTAGAAGGCCTCTTATTAATTGTTGTATTATAAATTTCTTTTTTAGCATTAATTGTATATAATATTTACAATAATACTATATTTTTAACTGTGATTTTGATTTTGTAGACGAACAACAACTTTACGTCTGTTTTTAACATTACAGTCGTTTTGGTAGTTAAATTGGTTACCTATCGCATTTTAATTTTAAGATGGGTAAAGCGATGTATGTTTGCTACAAGTTTAATCAAAAAACAAGTATACGTTATGAAAGTAGTATTAATTACATTACCAAAATTTTTAATGGCTAATCTTTTTCAAGAAGGAGGAAGTTTATTTATGTCGCTAATTTTAATCTCTTTATTAGCTTCTATCGCTTTTTTAATTAAAGGCTTTTTAAGTCTTCAAAATGGAAAACTATCTAAAAAAATGCTTGCCTTAGCTGGCGATAGTGGTCTTTTAGGGATGGTTTTAGGGTTTTTGGGGTCTGTATTAGGACTAATACAAGCATTCGATGTGGTGCAATCTATAGGAAATATAGATTCCGGAGTTTTTGCAGGCGGCTTAAAAGTGTCTTTATTAACGAGTACTTTTGGACTACTTACATTTGCTATTTCTAGAGTAGGAATATTAATTTTAAGATTGGTACAACAGGAAAAACAAGAAGACTAGTGCTATATTACATCAATTAAATCCTGAATGCGCAATCGTTTACTATAGTCATAATCATTTATGTCTCTAATTAAGCATTGTGCATTTATACTATTATTCTCTACACGTTTTAAAAGGTATTCTGCTGCTACAGGACCAAATTCTTCAGAGTGTTCTATATAATAGTATTGGTGCTTGTTTATTATATTTTTAGCTTTCGTTACATACTTACTATGCAAATAGCTAGTAATATCGTCGTAAGTATTAAAATTAACACCACTTCTAGTTTCATTTATAAAAATGGCTAGATTGTTAGAGCGCCTATCGATATCTAATGTTAAAATATCTTCGTCCCTAAAATTCATTTTAATGACATTAATTTCTCCGTTAGAGGTTATACGAATATAATTTGCATTAACATAATGCCATTGTGCTTTAGAGATAGCACCGTTGGTAGTCCGTGTTAATTGATTATTTTCATGGAAAAAATAAAACGTTTTCTCGTCTTTAATTTTATTGACTAAAACCCAATTCTGATTAACTAACAATCCTTTTATATCGGCTTCTTTGCTATTTAAGTCTTGTTGTTGGTTCAATAAATTAAATAAGTCTTCCATGCTATAAATTTACTTTATTTTTTAAATAGTACATTTTAATATTTTAGAATTAACTTAATTTTAAAATAAATACAATTCGATGTTATTATTTATAATGTGTAAAGGTTGTATTTATTGTGTAGCATACTTATAAATTATTGAGATATGCCATTAAAATGGTGTTGTTTATAAAAAAAAGAAGATAAAAAGTAACAAAACAATAGAATAAACTACTTATTAAATATAGAAAGTTATTAAACTATTAACAAAGAGATAAAATCATGATTTATCTCTTTGCAAAGATTACTTTAAATTTGATTATACTGATATAAGAAATAATTGTTAAGTTTTCACGTGTTACATAAGTATATCTTTTCTACAGATATCTCTGTAAGATGATTTGAAAAAGAGGTGCCCAATTAACCATTATTTTCTTTTTGCACAATTAAAAAAGTATCTATAATAAATTATTCTTCCCTACAAGATATATTAATAGTTTTCTAGTTTAGAACTATATCTAAACATTTTACAAACAGTAATTTAAAAATTAAATTTTTTTAACAAAAGCGCTTTTGTTGGAATGCGTTTATTTTTTAAATAAAATGCGTAAACCGAAAAGCATATAGAGTAGGTGTATTTAAAAAATTAAAAAATGATTATTTTAAAAAAAATTAATAAGGTGGTTCTAATTACATTATTAACATTATCAACAGGTGTCGCTTTTGCTTCCGTTTCAGAAGAAGTAGCACAATATGAAAGCACTCATATAACTGAGGCTTCTATTATGGGGCCTGGAATTATTTATGGAACCTTCACGGCTGAAGCAGGGATAGCAGGCGGAGGTGTTCTTACATCATATACAACTTTTGATAGTGGTCCATTTATTACTGTAATGACAATTACCACTGTTTTAATAGATGGAACAATTTATATAGATAAAGAGTGGTGGTGGAATTAATGAAAACTGAAATAATTAATATATAAATTTTAGACTGTAAAAAGATGAATGTTACGTTCATCTTTTTTTTAATGTATTTAAAGTTAGTAGTAGTAAAATAAATTAAAGAATATAATACGACTTTAAAACGTAAAGATCTCTTATTCCTTACTTCCTTTTATTACGCTTATTATAATTTTTATCGCCTCTAGTTTTAGGTTTCTTATATTTCGCGGCTATTTTAAACTTGTACGAGCCTCCTAAGTTTTCTTTAGAGTTCTTTTCAGACTTTTCATGAAAAGCTGTACCAGGAGCATCTTCGTCTTTTCTTCGTTTATGTGGATTGTTATGTTCTCTTATTTGCGGACGTTCTTCTTCAATTAATTCTGTAGAGATTTCAACATCTTCTGGGAATTCTAGTAATGGAATTTCCATTTGCATTAATTGCTCTATGTTTTGTAAATCCTCTAGCTCTTTTTCGGTAGAAAATACTAAAGCATGTCCTTTACGTTCTGCACGACCTGTACGACCTATACGGTGCATGTAGTTTTCTGGATAAGCAGGTGTATCAAAATTAATAACATGAGATACGTTATCTATGTCTAAACCACGTGCCATAACATCTGTAGCGACTAGAATTCTATTTGTTCCTTCTCTAAATTGTTCAATACTACGTAATCTGTAATTTTGCGTTTTGTTAGAGTGAATAACGCATAGTTCTTCTTTAAACTCTTCGTCTAAATTTTCGAACAAACGATCCGCCATTTTTTTAAAGGCAACAAAAATAAGTACCTTATTATAGGTTTCTGTATCTAGAAGCAAATGCTTTAATAAGTTTAACTTAGTGTAAAAGTTAGGCGTATTATAACGTTCCTGTGTTATGTTTTCTAGAGGTGTACCAGAAGCAGCAATAGATACTTTTTGAGGCGCAATAAAGAAATCTGTAATTAAAGCATCTACATCTTGCGTCATCGTTGCCGAGAACATAATGTTTTGACGACGTTCTGGAAGAATATCGAAGATATTAATTAATTGATGTCTAAATCCTAAATCTAACATCACATCTACTTCATCTATTACTAATTTCTGAATAGATTTTAACTGTAACACTCGACTTAAAGCTAAATCGTATAAACGTCCAGGTGTTGCTACCAAGATATCTATACCTTGAGCAATAGCCTGTTTTTGAGTATTAATATTGGTACCACCATAAACACCTAATACGCGATTGTTAATGTATTTAGATAATTTTTCAATTTCATCTACGACCTGTACAACTAATTCTCTGGTAGGAACTAAAATTAAGACTCTAGGGTTTTCCTGTTTAGAAAATTTTAAATCTTTTAAAATTGGAAGCATGTAAGCAAAGGTTTTTCCTGTACCTGTTTGCGCAATACCTACCATATCTTTCCCACTTGCTACAACGCTAAATGCTTCAGCTTGTATAGGAGTTGGGGTAGTAAAACCTAAATCGTCTAATGCGTTATGTAATGGTGTGTTTAAATTTAAATCTTGAAATGTCACAGTATCTATGTATTATGTGCGCAAAGGTAAACTTAAAAACTTAATTTATACTGTTTTTAATTTGTTCGATGATTAGAATAATAAATCATCTTTTATTCAGACGATAATTGTAACTTGTATTTAATCGGTTTTAAATTAATTTTAACGATGTTAATAAGTCTGTTCCTGTAAATTTTATATCTTAACATCATAATAACTAACTCAATTGATTTCCCCTTTAATCATGATTAAGACTATTACTACAGTACCGTATATTTATTTTTCTTCTTTTTAAAGGTGTATTGAGTTGCATTAAAAACATTTAGTAACCCCTTTAAACTTTTAATTATGAAAAAAAATTACATTTTACTATTAATGGCATGCTGTTTATTAACAGGAACACTTTATGCTCAACAAGGATCTGCACTAAATCTAGATGGTGTCGATGATGAAGTCATGTGTGGTACTGATGCCTCTATTGCAATATCAGGAACAGCACTTACACTTGAAGCAAGAGTAAAAGCAGATACATTTGCCTCTTTATCATGGCAAGGAAGTATTATTAATACCGAATCTGTAGGTCAAAACGGTTTTGCGTTAAGAATAGGAGGAAATGGTGTAGTAAGTTTTCTATACGGTAATGGTAGTGGAGGAGCCGGTTGGGTAGAACTGCTTTCTCCAGACAATAGTATATCTATTAATACTTGGCATCACCTTGCTGCTACATTCGATGGTTCTACAATGCGCATTTATGTAGACGGTACAGAAGTAGCTTCTCAATCCTCTTCATTTCCTATACAAGCTTCACCATCTCCTTTAAGATTAGGGGAATCCTCTTTTTCTGGAAGACATTTGGATGGAACTTTAGACGAAGTACGTATATGGAATGTTGTAAGAACTGCAACAGAAATAATGGATAATACAGATAATGAGTTAACATTACCACAAACAGGGCTTGCTGCATATTACAAATTTAATCAAGGCGTAGCAAATGGAGATAATACAGGAGTAACGGCTTTAACAGACGAAATGGGAGCGAATGGCGGTACACTTCAAAACTTCACTTTAAACGGCGGTGCTTCTAATTGGGTAGGAGATGGACTATTATCTACTTTAGATTTTTCTTTAGATGCAAACGTAGCTGTATACCCTAATCCAGTACAAAATGAATTAAATATTCAAGGTTTAAAACAAGCAGTAAATTATACAGTTATAAACCTACTTGGACAAGAAGTAAAAAAAGGTACAGTATTAACTAATAGTATAGATACAAGTGCTCTTGTTAAAGGACTTTATATATTATCATTAGAAGATTTAGGTGCTATAAAATTCGTTAAAGAATAATAAAAACTAATAGTTTTATATTTTAAAAGGGTGTTTTTTGCACCTTTTTTCATATCTATAATCCAATAAAAAACCATTTTTTAATTCATTATAAATTTCGGTAATTTGCGATTAATTACAAGATATTGAGAACACACAAAATTTATAACATAAAAAACAGTGTAACTTTTAAGCAAGACCTATTAGCTTGGAGTACTCAATTCGATGACCTTGTGTGGTTAGACTCTAATAATCACAATGGTCATTATTCTCAATACGATGCTATTTTAGCAGTAGATGCTTTTACAGCTATACAAACCGATTATGTAGATGCTTTCGATAAGTTTAAAGAATACCAAAGCATTACAAACGATTGGATTTTTGGATATTTAACTTACGATTTAAAAAATGATGTAGAAGCGTTACAGTCTAATAATCATGATGGTTTAGAGTTTCCAGAATTGTATTTTTTTCAACCAAAAAAACTGTTTCTAATTAAAGGAGATACAGTTGAACTTCTGTATTTAAAAATGGTAGATGATGAGTTTGAAAAAGATTTAGAATCTATTAAAACCTTTAATTTAGACAATAAAGTTTCTGAAAACAATGTAAAAATAAAATTAAGAATTCATAAAGATGAGTATTTCGAGAAAGTAAATACTGTATTAAACCATATCCATAGAGGAGATATATACGAAGCTAATTTTTGCCAAGAATTTTATGCAGAAGATACTACAATTAACCCATTAGAAACCTATAAAAAGCTTAATACAATATCGAAACCTCCATTTGCTACATTTTTGAAATTAGGCGATAAATATCTATTATCTGCAAGCCCAGAGCGCTATATTAAAAAAGAAGGAAGAAAAATAACATCGCAACCCATAAAAGGAACAGCAAAACGATCTAAAGACATAAAGGAAGATGCTAATTTAAAACGAGAGTTAGCGTTAGACGAGAAGGAGCGAAGCGAAAATATAATGATAGTAGATTTAGTGAGAAATGATCTATCATTAACAGCAACTAAAGGAAGCGTAAAAGTAGAAGAATTGTGCAAAGTATATACGTTTGATCAAGTACACCAAATGATTTCTACAGTCGTTTCAGAAATAAAAGAAAACACCCATCCAATCGATGTGATTAAAACTACATTTCCAATGGGGAGTATGACGGGGGCTCCAAAAATTTCAGCAATGAAAATTATAGAAACCTTAGAAGAAACAAAACGAGGTTTATACTCTGGAGCTGTAGGATATATTACTCCAGAAGGCGATTTCGATTTTAATGTAGTTATTAGGACTATCCTCTATAATGCATCAAAACAATATGTGTCTTATTCGGTAGGTGGAGCAATAACAGCAAAAAGTGAGCCTTTAAAAGAATACGAAGAATGCTTGGTAAAAGCCAAAGCAATGCGACAAGTTCTAGAAAACTAGCTAAATAATATTAGCCTTTTCATTAATAATAAATGAAAATTATGGGAAATACGTTTACATTCAAATTACATAATGTTAATCTACTAGGACAATATTGGAAATCTCCAGAAGAACAAGCAGTTATTGTATTAGTACATGGTATGGGAGAGCACATGTTACGCTTTCAAGACTCTGTGATATCACATTTATTAAGTTCTAAATTTACGGTAGTCGCATTAGATTTATACGGTCACGGTAGAAGTGAAGGTAAACGCGGACATTGCCCTAGTTACGATGCTCTTTTAGATGCTGTTGAGTATACTATAAATAAAACTCAACAACTATTTCCTAATAAAAAAATATACCTCTATGGGCACAGTTTAGGAGGAAATATTGTTATTAATTACACATTAAGAAAACAACATGCAATAAGTGGGGTTATTGCAACAAGCCCATTTTTACGTTTAGCATTTACACCACCAAAATGGAAATTAATAGTTGGTAGGCTATTATTTAAAATCTATCCTTCAATTACACTTTCTAACGAGTTAGATGTAAAAGCTATTTCCAGAGATGTCGAAGAAGTTGCAAATTATAAAGGGGATGATTTAATTCATAATAAAATTAGCCCTATGTATTCATTTCCTGTGTTTAATGCTGGAGAATATGCCTTAAAACACGCGAATACATTGCAAATACCAATGTTAGTTTTACATGGTACAGGGGATCAAATTATAGATTATAAAGCAGCAGAAGAATTTTGCAACAGTACAAACAAAGCCAAACTTGTATTGTTTGAAGATGGATATCACGAACTACATCATGATGTATGCAAAGAAGAATTTATAGAAACCATATTAAATTGGTTAGACAATATGTAAATTAGCAGGATGATTCAAGTTTTTAAAAATCATATTGAAAAACAACTTCCATTTCTAAAAGATAAAAAGTTATTAATTGCTATTTCTGGAGGACTAGATAGCGTTGTTTTAGCGCATTTATGCCACGGAATCGGATTACAAATAAGTCTAGCGCATTGCAATTTTAATTTACGCGATAAAGAAAGTGACGGAGATGAAACATTTGTAATAAAATTAGCTAAACAACTAGATTTAGAAGTGTTTAAACAACATTTTGATACTGAAAGTTATGCTAAAATGCAGAAACTATCTATACAAATGGCAGCTAGAGAACTACGCTATAATTGGTTTAAAGAGTTATCCAAACAATTACAGTTCGATTATATATTAACAGCACACCATGCAGACGATAACTTAGAAACGTTACTAATAAACTTAACTAGAGGTACAGGGTTAGATGGCTTAACGGGCATTCCAGAGTTAAATAATACTATAGCAAGACCATTATTACCATTTTCGCGTGAAACTATAGAAGATCATGCAGTAACTAATGGTATTAAATGGAGAGAAGACAGTAGTAATGCGTCAACAAAATATCTTAGGAATAAATTGCGACATGATGTTATTCCGTTATTAAAAGACATTAATCCACAATTATTAAAAGGGTTTGAAAACACATTACACCATTTAAAAGATACTGCAGATATAGTAAAAGAAAGTGTAAGAGCAGTATTAAAAAGAGCCATAATAAAAGAAACAGAGACAACAATTACTTATAATATTACTGAGTTTAAAAAACTGGAGAACCCTAAAGCTTATTTATATCAAGTATTTAAAGTATACGGTTTTACAGCATTTAATGACATTTATAATCTATTAGAGGCACAATCTGGAAAACAGGTGTTTTCAGAAACTCATAGATTAATAAAAAATAGGGAGTATTTCATTTTAACTGTTATTACAGATAGAGAAGATAACAGTATCATGATTTTTGAAGGAGATACAATAGTAAAAAGCAATTTAGGAACTATTACTTTTGAAGTGGTAAATCAAGTTTCTAAACCTAATAAAAATGAAATTTATGTAGATGCAGATAGATTGCAATTTCCGTTAGAAATAAGAAGTCATAAAGACGGAGAACTCTTTTACCCTATGGGAATGCAAGGGAAAAAGAAAATAAATAAATTTCTTAAAGATGAGAAATTATCTTTGCTAGATAAAGAAAAATGTCTGTTATTGTACTCTAATAATGAAGTCGTTTGGGTAATTAATTATCGCGCAGACAATCGTTTTAAAATTACCGAAAAAACGAACAGAATTTTAAAAATTACATTGCAAAATTAAAAGCAAAAACACTTAACACTATTTAACACATTAAATTTAAGTAAAGCCTTTAATTTGCGACATAAATACCCTAATTATAAAATAATGAAAAAAGTTTTAGCCTTATTATTTGTTTTGTTTACAGTATTAACTGCAAAAGCGCAGATAGAAGCAGTAGAGTGGTCTACTAAAGTAGAAAGAATATCAGACACAGAATATAATCTTATCTATCAAGCTTACATAGAAGAGCACTGGCACTTGTATTCTCAAACCTTACCAGAGGATGGAGCAAAACCAACACGATTTGTTTATAATGCCGATGAAGAAGGTAAAGACTATAAGCTAATTGGAAAAGCTAATGAAAGTGAAAGTGTTACAGAATATGATAAAGTCTTTGATATGGACTTAACATTTTTTAATGACGAAGCTACTTTTACTCAAAAAATTGAAATATTAAACCCGGACATTACCAGTATTAAGACACAAGTTAAATACCAAGCTTGTGATGACTCACAGTGTATATTTGATAGTGAAGTCTTAACGTTCGAATTACCTAAAAAGAAACAACAAAAAAGTAATGTCTTAGATCCAGTAAAATGGGATTCTAAGGTTAAAAAACTTTCAGATACAGAGTATGAGGTAACTTATACAGCAACAATAGATGATCATTGGCATTTTTATTCTCAAAATGGAGGTGAAGATGGACCTATAGCTACAGAGTTTACATTCAATACAAATTCTAAAGACTTCGAATTAGTAGGAAAAACATCCGAATCTGAAACCATAGAAGTTTTTGAAGATGCGTTTCAAATGAAAGTAAACTATTTTGAAAATAAAGCTGTATTCAAACAAAAGATAAAAGTACTTAATCCTAACTTAAAATCTATAGCAGCAGAAGTAATGTTTCAAGCTTGTGATGATTCTAAGTGTTTGCCTCCTGAAACAGAAAGTTTTAATACTTTTTTAGATGGAAGTACAATAAAAGAGACAAAGATTATAGATGTAGATGAAAATAGTAAAGCAAAGTCCGCAGCTTTAAATTTAAATGTAACAGGCTGGGATAATTACGAGAAAGAAGAAGTAAAAGAAAAAACTAATTTCGGAATATTTATTTTAGGATTTTTAGGAGGTTTAGTGGCATTATTAACACCATGTGTTTTTCCAATGATACCACTAACAGTAACGTTTTTTACTAAAAGTTCTGGGAATTCTCAAAAAGGATTAGCAAATGCGATGTTATATGGTTTCTTTATCTTATTAATATATGTATTATTAAGTTTACCATTTCACTTTTTAGATTCGTTAAATCCCGAAATTCTCAATACCATATCCACTAATGTCTGGTTAAATTTATTTTTCTTTGTTATTTTGGTATTCTTTGCCATATCTTTCTTAGGGTACTTTGAAATTACATTACCATCCTCTTGGGGTAATAAAATGGATTCAGCTTCCTCTAGTATAGGCGGTTTCATAGGAATCTTTTTTATGGCATTAACACTAGCTATTGTTTCGTTCTCTTGTACAGGCCCTATTTTAGGTTCTCTATTAGCAGGTTCTTTAACTAGCGATGGAGGCGCTATGCAATTAACAATGGGAATGAGCGGATTTGGTTTAGCATTGGCTATGCCATTTACACTATTTGCAATGTTTCCAAAATGGTTAAACTCATTACCAAAATCTGGAGGTTGGTTAAATACAGTAAAAGTTGTGTTAGCACACGCAGAATTTGCTTTAGCATTAAAATTCTTGTCTAATGCTGATTTGGTAAAACACTGGGGACTATTAAAAAGAGAAGTATTTATAGGGCTTTGGATTATTATAGGTATTAGTTTATTACTTTATTTACTTGGTAAAATTAAATTCCCACATGATGGACCATTTAAGAAAATAAGTATGAGTAAATGGGGGTTCATAGTATTAGTACTTGCATTTGTAGTGTACTTAATGCCTGGTTTAACAAATACAAAATATGCTAATCTTAAATTGCTAAGTGGGTTTCCTCCACCATTGCCATATAGTTTATATGAAAAAGATTCCGAGTGCCCTTTAGGGTTAAATTGTTATAAGGATTTAGAAGAAGGTATAGCGGCAGCAAAAGAACAGAATAAACCAATCATGTTAGACTTTACGGGTTGGGCGTGTGTAAACTGTCGTAAAATGGAAGAGCAAGTATGGAGTAAAGACAAGATATATGAGATGTTAAAGGATGAATATATAATTATATCTTTATACGTTGATGATAGAAAAGAGCTTAAAAAGGAAGAGCAATTTCAATATATAAAACCAAATGGAAAACTTAAAAATATTGAAACAATAGGAGATAAGTGGGCTACATTAGAAATAGAAAACTTTCAAGTTGCTTCCCAACCATTTTATGTATTACTTAACCATAATATGGAGTTGTTAAATCATACTACGGCATATACACCAAATGCTAATGAATATTATAACTGGCTTAAAACAGGGGTAGAAAACTTTAAAAAATAAAGCATAAACTTTATAATAACTAAAAAAGCGAGGCTATTTGTCCTCGCTTTTTTAGTATAAAAGATTAGTTTTACAAAAAAATAAAAATCGATTATAGCAATGAAGCTACAAGGGCAAATAGTAGATATAGAAAACAAACGCATATATAGCGGAGAAGTTACAGTAGAAAATAAAAAAATAATATCTATAGTAGAACAAGATCACGATGTAAAACACTATATCATGCCCGGTTTTGTAGACGCACATATACATATAGAAAGCTCAATGCTTGTACCTAGCGAATTTGCAAAACTTGCAGTTACTCATGGTACAGTTTCAACAGTGTCCGATCCACATGAAATTGCAAATGTTTTAGGTGTAAAAGGAGTGGAGTTTATGATAGAGAACGGAAAACAAACGCCTTTTAAATTTAATTTTGGAGCACCTTCATGCGTTCCCGCAACAGCTTTTGAATCTGCGGGTGCTATAATAGACTCTAACGATATAAAGTTATTAATGGAAAATCCAGATATTAAATATCTGGCAGAGATGATGAACTATCCTGGTGTACTTTTTAATGATGAAGAAGTATTAAAAAAAATAGCATGGGCAAAGCACAATAATAAACCTGTAGATGGGCATGCGCCAGGATTAAGAGGAGAAGACATTACAAAATACATAGCAGCAGGGATTACTACTGATCATGAATGTTTTACTTACGACGAAGCTCTAGAGAAGCTTCAAAAGGGTATGAAAGTGATTATTAGAGAAGGTAGTGCAGCAAAAAACTTTGAAGCTTTAATTGACCTGCTACCAGAATATTATAGGAATATGATGTTTTGTAGCGATGATAAACACCCAGACGATTTAATTATAAGCCATATAAATGCGCTTTGTGCAAGAGCTGTTAAAAAAGAAATAGATATATTTAAAATATTGCAAGCGGCCTGTATAAACCCTGTTAGACATTATAATTTAGATGTTGGACTATTAAAAGTAGGAGATTTTGCAGATTTTATTGTTTTAGAAGATTTAAAAGATTTTAAAACACTTCAAACCTATATAAATGGTAAATTAGTTTATAATAACGGACAGTCTTACATTAAAGATGTAAACTTCGAAAATTTAAATAATTTTAATACAAGCCCAAAAACAGTTAATGATTTTAGATTTGAATCTTCAGCAAAAAATATAAGAGTTATTGAGTGTTTAGATGGAGAGTTAGTTACTAATGAGCTTATAGCCGAAACATTGATTGAAAACGGTAATTTAGTATCTAATACAGCAACAGATGTTTTAAAAATGACAGTTGTAAACCGTTACCAAGATCAACAACCAGCAATGGCCTTTATTAAGAATTTTAGTTTAAAAGAAGGCGCCATAGCAAGTTCTGTTGGGCACGATTCGCACAATATTATAGCCGTTGGAGTAGATGATGCATCTATTTGTAAAGCCGTTAATGCTATTATAGAAGCTAAAGGTGGTATTTGTGCGGTAACAGATTCTAAATTGCATACAGTACCTTTACCAGTAGCAGGAATTATGAGTGATAAAGATGGTGAAACCATAGGTAAGCAATATGCAGCTTTAGATAAAATGGCAAAAGCAATGGGGTGTACACTAAATGCACCGTATATGTCTTTATCTTTTATGGCATTATTAGTTATACCATCACTAAAGTTAAGTGATAAAGGCTTATTTAATGGTACATCATTTCAATTCACTAATCTAGAGTTTAACTAATTTGGCTTTTAAAGCTTTAGCTAATTGGTATTTATAATTGCTTTCTTTTTCTAAAAGTAAATTTAATGTTTCCAGTGCTTTAGCTTTATCTCCTAATTTTAAATAAACTAAAGATTTATACCAATAGCCTTTAGATCGGTCTAGAGATTGGCCTTCTAAAAGACTATTAAACGTTTTTATAGCTAGTTCATATTCCTCTAACTCTATATATGAAACCCCTAAATAAGTAGTTGCTTGTGGGTTGGTATTATTTTTTAAGTAGTTATTAAAAATAGCGGATGCTTCTTTATACTCTTTATTTTTAAAAGCAGTTTGTCCTTTGGTAAGGCTATTGTCATTATCATCGGCTCTAACCGTTAGAGATGGTAAATCGTCCCAGTTTTTATACTCAGCATACAAACTGTCGGTTGTTGTGTTTTTTTCAAACAATAGAAAGTAACCAAGAATAAGAGCTATAGAAGCAGCAATAGGGTATACAAATCTAGGCAGCTTAAAAACTGTCTTTTTAGAACTTTGGTAGTCTGTATTAGATTTTGCTATTGCAGCAGCAATAGATTTAGCATCATCACTCTCAAAATATGTTTTAAGAGTATTTACTTCATCCAGATTTGGTTGCTCTTCAAATGCCCATGAGTTATCATCTAAAGAATGAAATAAATCTTTTTGTATAATAAATTCTTCGTATAATTCAGAATCCTCTTTTAATCTTTTTTCGAAGTCTAGTTTATTACTGTTACTTAAAGTTCCGTTTAAGTATCCATCAATTAAACTGTAAGTGTTATCATCAAACATTATATTGCCTTTATTTGTTTAAATCGGCGATCTTTTTTTACCAATTCACTTAATTTTTTTCTACATTTAAAAACACGTTGTCGTGCTACAGATTCTGTGGTATACGAGAACTTTTCAACAATATCTGCGTAGGATACTTTATTGTAATAAAATCCTAAAACCTCTTTACAATTATCAGAAAGTTTATTAAACATTTCTGTGTATAATTCCCACTTTTCTTGTTCCAATATCTCTTGTATTGAATCCGACTGTTCATCAAAGTGTTCCTGATTAGGAATATTTGTTACCCGTCTTTTTTTTAAATTTAAATCTCGACGCCACAAATTCATACAAATAGTAAACAAATAGGCTTCAAAGGAAGAGTGAAACTCTATTCTTTTTAGTTTTAATCTAGCACTTAATTGAATTAATGCTCTTTGAAAGACATCTTCTGCATCTTCTCTTTGACCACTATTTTTAAGAACAAACTTTAAAACCTTAGGATATACTAATTGATATATCTTATTGATTCCTATATTGTCTCCGTTAATTAAACTATTACAAAAATAGTTTGTATTTTCATTACCCATATTTGTCATAATAAAACTCGCAATGTAAATATAATTGATTAATGCTTTTTTTTGGGTAACAAAAAAGTTTTTTTGAAAACAAGTTAGTAAATACACAAACTTAAAAATTAATTAAACATGAAAACAAAAGCTGTAATTTACTTAGTCATTTTTACTTTATTAGGATGTTCTATAGACTCGGAAGAATTTGTAACAGAATCTGAAACAACAACATTACTAAATAAAGCAACCTCACAATCTAGCCAATCGGCGCAAAACACTCCAGAGCCTTTAAGCTATTCAGAAACAGAATTGGTAATAAAATTTATTCCAGAATTAAATGCTGACGAGAAACAAATAATAAGACAATCTCACGATGTAATTAAATACGAAACGTGTTCTTGTTCTAATGAAGATATAGAAGTTTGGCACTTTAATCCTGGACCAAATATTAAAAGTAGGTTAGGAGAAGCAGAAGCAGATCCAGATTTAGAAGGGTCTGAATTACAATATTATATTACATCAGCACCTAACTTATTTAATAGTAATAATAGTAGTATTATTAAATTAAGAAAAAAAGTAAAAAGAAATGATGGAGGAGTGGTTATTGCTATTATAGACTCTGGAGTTGATTATAATTATGAAGGGTTTACTATGCCGTTTTTATACGACACTTCAGGAGAAGAAAATTGTAGTGATAGCCCATCTCAGCAAAATATTTCAGGATGGGACTTTGTTAATGATGATAACGATGTTTTTGATGATAACGGACATGGAACAGTTGTAACTCATGCTATTTTTAGTAAGTTAAAAGATGAACGAGTACCGTTTCAAATATTACCTGTAAAGGCTTTTGATGCCAATGGTAAAACAAAATATTCAACTATTATATGTAGTTATATTTATGCTAAGAATACTCCAGAAGTAGATCTTATTAATATGAGTTTTGGATGGTATATAAACAAGTTATCTATTTTAAATAGCTATATAGCAGATACACAAAATATATTAGTGAGTACATCTGCAGGAAATCTTAATTTAAATACAGACAGTATACCGCATTTCCCGTCTGGATATGCTCACGATTTTATAATTACTTCAACAGGTATAAATTACAATCATACAGGATTAGAAACTACCTCTAATTTTGGATCTGTAACTGTAGATGTTGCGGCTACTAATTATCATGCATTTCCGCTTAATACGACGTCACAGTTGTACCAAGGCACATCGTACTCTGCAGCAATAACAACAGCAAATGCAGCGATATTACATACAAATGGAGTAAATCCTATGATATTAAAAAATGATGTTATATATTCAGGGATATATTCAAGTTATTTGAATACTATTAATTATCCATATATCCTCAATTAATGATTTATAAAACTGTTAAGACACCATTTTTTATAATATTTTTTCTCTGTAGTACATTCTGTTTATACGCTAATAAAGATATAGACAAACAAATAAATACCGTTTTAGAAACAGAACATATTGAAAATACTGAAAAGTTTAATAGTATAGTAGCTATTATTGAAAATAGCAATGCATTAACCGAATTAGAGAAATCGCAATATTATCATGATATTTCTAAACTATTTTATAAAAAATTTAAAACGCTTAAGGTTGCTATTTTAAGTGTAAGTAAAGCAGTTGCAATTAGACGGAAATATAAAGAGACTCATTTAGAGTTATTAGAAAAAAGCCTATATAATTTAGGCTTTTTTCATCAAAAAGAAGGAGCCATAAATACCTGGTATAAATTCTATACAGAAATATTAAAATTAGGAAAAGAAGACCGGTATCATGCAAAAGTATATGTAGCCTTTGGAAAATTCTATAGAAAAACAGGAGACTTTGTAAAAGCATTAGAAAATCTAGAAAAAGCAAAGCGCTATTTTGAAAGTGCTAACGACAAAAGAGAACTTTTTTTAACCCACTTAAGTTTATCAAACTTATACACAAATATGGGACGCCTAAAGTATGCTAAAGAGATTACTAAACATCTAGAACAAGCAGACTCTTTAAACACTAATTTTTCTAATGCAAATACTACAATAGCAAAAGAGAAAGATTTATTTATAATAAAGCAAAGACTAGGTAATTTGGCTTTAGAAAAAAATGAATTTAATACTGCCGAAAAAAAACTAACTGAAGCATTAAATATAGCCTTAATACAAAAAGATTCTACCAACCTTTCATTAGTATATAATAATTTAAGCAATATTTATTTAAAAAAAAAGCAATACAATAAAGCATACAGTACATTAAAAATAGCAGAAGCATACGCCAGTAATAACATTATAAAATCCCTTATAAATAACAATTTAGCAGATTATTATTGTAATACAAAAGACTACAAAAATGCAGAACTTAATTATTTAAGAGCTTTTAATGTACTAAATAATATAAATGAAAATAGATTACCTGAACCGTCAGAATTGCTTAACGTGCCCAACAAATTAGATGCTTTAAGCTATTTAGAAGACATTGCTAATTTTTATTATAAACAATACCAATTAAATAATAATAAGCAACTACTTAATAAAGGTTTAAAAACCATTATTATGGCAGATAAATTAGTAGATATTATTAGATTAAGTAGTACCGAAAATGGCTCTAAATTAATTTGGCGAGAACGTGGTGCAGATATTTATATGAAAGGCGTAGAGATATCTTACCATTTATCGAAGCCAGAGCAAGCGTTTTATTTTATGGAAAAAAATAAAAGCTTACTCTTATTAGAAGATTTAACAGCAGAACAAGCTAGAAAAGTTAGTAAACTGCCAGATAGTATTCTTATAAAAGAAGTGAATTTCACCTCTAAAATTAAAGCAACAGAGATACGGTTAGCAAACGAAAACGGAAATGACATTAGAGAACGTATTAAAAATGATTTATTTGCTTTAAAAAATGATTATCAGTTTTTTACAGATACTTTAAAAACGAATTATCCTAGTTACTTTAATTCTAAGAAAGATTTAAAGATAACATCCATAGACAATATAAATGACTCTGTTTTAAATAGTAATACAGCTATAGTAGAATTTATTTTAGATGATCAACAAGGTTATGCCATAGTAAAGACTACAGAGAACATTAAATTAGTTAAAATTGAAGATGTAAAGACTCTAAATAAAAATATTACTAAGTTAAAGACTCAAATATCTAAACCATTTTATGATGAATCTGCCTTTAAAACTTTCAATACATTAGCAATTACAGTTTATGATAAACTATTTAATCAACTAGAAAGTATAATACATAATAAAGAAGAGTTAATAATAATCCCAGATAATATATTAGCATATATTCCTTTCGAAGTATTACAAACGCATGAGACTAAAACCCCATTAACTCCAAACTATTTGCTACACGCTAAAGCGATAAGTTATGCATATTCTGTTAATTTCTTATTACAAAATGATAAAGTTGTTAGAACACCAAAATCTAATTTTTTAGCGTTAGCTCCAATTACATTTAGTAACGAATTAACGGAATTAACAGATTCTGAAACTGAAATAGATAAAATTAATGGCTTTGTAAACGGTACAGTATTAAAGCGAGAAGAAGCAACAAGCTCAAATTTTTTAGAAGTATTAAATGATTATAATATTATACATATAAGTACTCACGCAGATTTTGATAAAGATAAAACCAGTTGGTTATGGTTTGCAGATAAAAAATTGAAACTAACAGAATTATATGCCATGAAAAGTCAAGCCGATATGGTTGTATTAAGTGCATGTAAAACGTTGGATGGTGAATTGCAAAGAGGAGAAGGATTAAATAGTCTCTCTCGTGGTTTTTTTAGTGCAGGAGCAAAGAGTGTATTATCTTCATTATGGAATACAAACGATAAAAGTAATACCGATATAATGATTACGTTTTATAAGCAATTACAAAATAATACACGAAAAAATATTGCTTTAGCTCATGCTAAAAAAGAGTATTTAAAAACGCATTTTGGAGTTGAGAATTCGCCGTATTATTGGGCATCTAATACTATAAACGGTGCCGTTAAAACTAAAATGATAGATTCTAAAAATAGCACTGTTTACTATTTGTTTGCTATGTTAATCACTATTGTTTTAATGTATTTGACTTATATAAAATTGAAAAAATAAAGAATTAATTAATTTTTGGGTAACAGATTAGATTTTTCATTAACACCATTAAAAGGTGTAAGCTGAAAAACCTAATTAAAAGAGTAAGCCTATAAATTAATTAATTATGAAAAATACAATTACACAATTAAAAGCCTTCCTGTGCTTTGTTGTATTAGCTATGTTTAGCTACAATTTATCAACGGCCCAGAGTTGGGATTATGTCAATTTTACTGAGGGTAGTGGTAAGACCATTAATAATGCATGTATTGATGATTCAGACAATGTTTATGCCTATGGCTACGATGCAGGTTATACACGTGTTATGCGTAGATTTAATTCAGCAGGAACATTACAATGGACTAAGGACGTAACTTCCCAAATAGATTATTCTAATGATAATACTATGGCAGGAGGAGTCGGTGGTATTGAATATGGCGGATCTAAAGTGTATTTAGTAGGGAATAAAAGTAATAAAGGAATTATATTACAATCTGGTACAGCTTCAGGAGATCCAGTAACAACTTGGGAACAACTTTCAGGTTCTACAAGTACTATTGGAGGTATTAAACTTAAAAATGGACATTTATATGTTGTTGGTATTTTTGGTGGTTTATCTTCTGGGTCAACTACAGTTACTTTCGATGGTAGTACAACTTTAACAGGTGCTTATAAAAGTGCTTTTATTGCAAAATATACATACCCTTCAAAATCATTAGTATGGGCAAAGAAAATTCATGCCTCTAATATTACTAATGCTGTAAATGTAGATGTAGACAATTCTGATAATGTATACGTAACAGGACACTTTAGAGGCTCTGCTACATTTTATAATGGTTCAACACCACATACCTTTACAAGTGGATCTTCTTGGACGGCAGATACCTATTTAGCAAAATTTGATAGTAATGGAAATTTTAATACAACCTATGGTTTAAAAACAGATGCTACTTCAGATAGTTACAACTGGAGAAGTTTCGATGTAGAGGTTAACGATACTAACGATGCTGTATATTGGTCTGAAGATACAAGAGTAAGAGCTTATAATAAAAATGGTTCAGGTAGCTTTTTATGGTCTAGAGATTTAGCTGCTAAACCATATAGTTTAGAAACAAATTCTTGTGGAGATTTATATGTTACTGGAGCTACAGGGACACCAGTAAGTAAAACAGTAGAAAAAGCACCATGTGGATATAATTATTTTGCAGCATCATTAGATAATACAGGAGGAACAAGTGTATGGATATCTAACTCGACATCATGTGTCTCAGCAGGTAATGAAGCATTAGTAGATTCTAATAATAAAGAAATATTAGTAGGTTATTACTCACAAGCAGGAGGAAGTGGTCCATTAAATATAGATACTTCTTATGCATCTACAACCTCTAATGGATATTACATCGGTAGATATACAGACGATCCTGTAAATAGCTGTTGTAAAGCAACCTTAGAAGTAGGAAAGAGTAAAGTAATTTGTGATGGTGATCCATGGCCAGTATTAGACATTACAGGACAAATACCAAATATAGTATCTATTAACTGGTATTTAAACGGAAACCCTTTTCCACAACCTGTAAATGCAGAAACAATTACAACTTTTGCAGCAGGTACATATTCTGTAGTTGTTGTTTACGATAACGGATGTACTCTAACAGATGCTATGACATTAGTAGTAAACGATTGTCCAGCCGAATGTGAAGTAACCCCTAAATTTGATGTTAAAATAAAGGCATGTTCTGCTAGTTTCTCAAACAATTCTTATGCTTCAGGAGGAACTACTATTGTTGGTTATTTATGGGATTTTGGAGATGGAACAACATCTACAGAAGTTAACCCAACACATACATACCCAATTGGAGGTAGCCATATTGTAACATTATCTGTTTATGGAATAAATGCAGATGGCGATTGTTGTGTTAAACAAATACAAAGAAAGGTATATATAAATATATCTTGTTTGCCAAAATGTGGTGTATATCCTAAATTCCAAGTGTCTAATGCAGGTAACGGTGTAGCGTTATTCGAATCTGTATCTACAACTAATGGATTTACAACAATTGTAGGCTACGAATGGACATTAAATGGAACTGTAGTGTCTAATAATCAGTATTTTGCTCAACCATTCTCTGGAGGAACATTATGTTTAACAGTTTACGGATTAACAGCTAAAGGTGAGTGCTGTAGTGAAACTGTTTGTAAAGATTTTAAATCAACAAAAGAAGAGGAAGCTTTAGAAGATAAATTTAAAGTATATCCTAATCCAACACAGAATGATATAAATTTCGATTTTAGCACATTAGATAACGCTAGAAGCTTAAAAGAAATTTCTGTAATAGATGTTAATGGACGTGTATTATTAGCAAAAGAAACAAATATGGCTAAATATAGAGTTGAAACAAAAGATTGGCCAACAGGTTTATACTTATGTAAAGTAACTATAGACGGGATTACAACAACGAAAAAGGTAATTAAAAATTAAATAATAATAAACTATTAAAATTAAAGTGCATTAACTTATGTTGATGCACTTTTTTAGTATATAAAATTAAAATAAGTTGCAATATATAAGTCATTAATATTTTACCTTTGGCAAATAAATAGAAGTAGATAATGCCAATAATCCAATCAAATTATAATCCGCCATATTTTTTTAAACAAGGTCACATATCTACATTATATTCTGGTATTGTTAGAAAAGTACAAGGAGTCAATCAAAAACGTGAACGTATTACTTTAAAAGATGGCGATTTCATGGACTTAGATTGGAGTTTTTCAAAAGAAAAAACAGATAAACTTATTATTATATTACACGGCTTAGAAGGTAATGCACAACGCCATTATACTCTAGGAGTTGCCAAATTATTTAACGCTAACGCTACAGATGCCGTTTGTGTAAATTTTAGAGGCTGTAGTGGAGAAGAAAATAAAACCTTTAGATCTTACCATTCTGGAGTTAGTGAAGATTTAGAAGCTGTTATAGATTATATAGTAGCAAATAAAGCATACAATACTATTTATTTAAACGGATTTAGTTTAGGAGGCAATGTTATTTTAAAATATCTTGGTGAACGCAATACATTGCCCAAAGCTATAAAAGCAGCAGTAGCAGTATCTGTTCCTGTTTGGCTTAAAGGGGCTATGGTAGAATTGCATACTTTTAAAAATAGTATTTACACTAATAAGTTTAAAAAAGATTTAATTGAAAAGCTGAAACGTAAAAAGCAGTTTTATCCAAGCAAAATTCTTGACAGTGATATTAAACGTATTAAAGATTTAAAAACGTTTGATGATATTTATACCTCAAAAGCTCACGGATTTACAGATGCTTACGATTATTATGAAAAATGTAGTAGTCTTCAGTTTTTGTCAAATATATCTATTCCTACTCTCATTATAAATGCCTTAAATGATTCCTTTTTATCACCAGAATGTTTTCCTGTAAAAGAAGCAAAAGAGAATCCTAATTTATATCTAGAAATGCCTAAATACGGTGGACATGTTGGCTTTTACGATAAAGGCAATACGTATTATAATGAACAACGTACTTTAGAGTTTATAAATAAGCAGATTTTAAATGTATAACCACTTCTTATAAAAAAATAAAGGCATACCAAATATATGATATGCCTTTAAAATTGATTAATAGAGAAGAAAATTAATTACTCAATCATTAATTTTTTCGTTATTAAATGATTTGAGGTTTCTATCTTTAAAAAGTAAACACCTTTTGTAAAGTTTGAAAGATCTAATGTTTCTCTATTTGATACTGCATTTTTAGAAACAATAACTTTCCCAGTAATATCTAGAACACTTAAACTTGCATTAGAGATACTTCCCATTTCTACATTAAATAATCCTTTAGAAGGATTTGGATAAACCGAAACTTCTGTCGTATCTATTTCCTCGTTTTCTGTGGTATTTAAAGTCTTATTGTAATCGTTAAATAATTGTACAAAATTATGATTACTTCCAGATTGCCCACATTGATTACTAAATTCTATGGTATAGTAATAAGTACCATCATTTAAGTTTGTATTAGGTGTCCAAATACACACTGGATTTGCGGTAACACAACCTGAAGCTTCATAAATAAGATTTCCCCAACGGTTAACTACTACGATATGATAAAAATCTGCTGCTTGTGGCGAAAAACATAACGTATCATTAATACCATCTCCATTTAATGTAATGACATTTGGATAAGAGGTTGGCATTGCAAAGGTCGTTGTTGTTTTATTCCAAGATAAAGTTTCTGTTGTAACAGAATCATTACAGTAGTTTTTCATTTTTACAACAATTGTATAATCTTCACACTGCGATACACAGCCTGTTAGACAGTTTTTTATATTAAAATGATGACTGGTTAATTCTGGATAATCACAAGCAGAATAAGTATTAGAGCATAATAATGAGGTTTGCGATGCATTCCATGTCTCTATAGTAAAATACTCATAAGTATTTGGAATTGCTAAATCAAACTCATAATCAAAATCATCGCTATTAATATTAGTAACATCTATTGTTGGTGCTGTAGGAGTTGGAGCTATCCAATTAAAGACCTCTTGTGTCTCACCAAAACAATCGTTAGATGCTGTTACAGTTACATTAATGTCATCACACATATTAACCAAACACGGTGTGAAATTTAAAGACACATCGTTTGCACTAACATTTTCACATGATGCGGACTGTTCATCTTCGTAAATAACTGTTCCAGAAGTATTGGTAACTGTAACAGTGTAATTACTTGCATTTTCAATATTTAAATCAATATCTAAACTAGAACCTCCAGAGGTTACAGTATTTACATTTATAACAGGAGAACTGTCTATATAATTAACAGAGAACGGAAACTCTTGTAAATCGCCACAAATAGTCCATATTGTTAATTTAGCATCTATGCAGCCTTCTCCAACTGGCGATGTAAAATCGGTAATTCTAGACCACGGATTAGAAAAATATTCTGCTGGTTCCCAAGTATAGAATACGCCTGGAGTTGCAGGTATGTCTTCACCTAAAGTTATAGGCGAACTACACATTACACTTGGTGGAGGTGTATAGCTTACAATATCTGGACAAGGATCATCTACACAAGTACCCACTTGAGTTTCGAAATAACTTCCTGGCTCTTCGACAAAGAATCCTGGTTCTAAGTATACTGTTGGCGCTCTATAAATAACTTTTGCAGAACTTTTTACTATTACTGGCCCATTATTTTCCCATGCATAAGGACTTACATTTGCACCAGCTCTAATTTCTACATTTGCTTGCTCAATTTTATGAATATCATAATATTGCCAATCTTGTATATAACGAACATCAACGCATTTTTCTTCTTCTACTAGTGATACTTCATCATAATGTAGTATTAAAGATATTGAAGTTTCTCCATTTACATAATTTTGACCATGATTATATTGAAGAACAATATATTTCATGTCTTCATAGTCTTTAGAATTATCTGTTGGGACTGTAAAGTAAGCTTCAATATTTCTCCATTCGCAAGTTTCTTCAACAGGAATACTTAAAGCAGTCCATTTTTTATGAGGTTGTACTCGTAATCCTTCATTTTTTTTTGAAAAGACAACTTGAAAACTTCCTGTACCACCTATTAAACCTAAAGGAGCTCTAACTTTTACTTTAAATTTATAAGTACGTCCTTTAACTAATGTATAGCCACCTACCATTTCGGTCATAATGCTTTCTTTATTAGAAGCACTTCTAATAAATTTAGAATCGTTTGGTGGACATAGTGATAATTGTCCAGCAGGAATCCAATCTGGAGAGCATCGTGAATTTAATGTTTCTGCAGGTTTAGCTACGTACCAATTATCAATATCCGAATCAAATCTATCACGTCCAATATAGCATGCTACTCCAGAGTAATAATCTATAGCATCTGAGCCACCATTGTAATTTCCTAATTCAAAATCACCATTTGGTATTAAGTTTTGAGCATGACTTGAAGTGAAAAAAAATAAGAAGCAAATTAAAAGAAGACTATATAAAAAATAGTGTTTTTGTCTCATCTTATTTTGTATTTAATTTAGTTTCTAAAGCTTCTATACGTTTATTTTGCTCAATAATATAAAGCGTCAATTCCTCTATCTTTTCTAATAGTTTGGCGTCCATTTTTGCAACATCTATCCCTTCTTTTGCAACTTCTTCTGCGCTAGGAACATTTGGTAAATGGCCTTTTTCTTCAATATGTTGTTCTACTTTGTCTAATGGTAATAAATTGTAGTTGTCTTCAAAAACGTAATCAGACCAGTCACTAGAGCTACGTAAGGTAACTTTAACCTTTTCTGTCATAATACCTTTTGCAACATACAGTTTAAAATCTCCGCTGTAGGTACCTGCAACGTTAGGATCTAAACCAATACTAACTTTTCCAGTATCTGTTAAAAACATGTAATAATTACCAAAATTGTTACTTCCTGCTGGTTTCCAGAAATTAAGCCCTTTTACAGTAGCATATTCATTATATTCTATTCCCCATTGTCCAAACGATTCTCCTCCAGTTGCTCCAAACAACAGCGATGCATTTTGGCCATCTATCAAGGCAAATCCTCTAACATTAAGATCTAAAGCATTTGGGTTATTATCTGTAATAACCATACGTTTATTATTTAAAATGGGATCATTATAGTTAACACCTACACCAACATTACCATTTGTTTTTACAACAAACTGACTGGAGAATTGTCCTTTATTTCTTCCTGCTTTTCTTAAGTGAAATAATGTGTTAATATTACTTGTATTAGAAAAACTAAAAGGAGAAGTTAGTCTAATACCAGATTGCATGGTTGCATTTCCAGGCACATAAACATCGAGTTTTGCAGAAGGAACTGTATTTCCTAATCCTGTGTTACCAGATGTTGGATAAATATTGTTTTGGGCTCTAGTAGTATTAAATGCCATTATTAATGCTGAAAAGCAAATTATTTTTTTTAACATGATTATATTTTTAATGATTTTTACCTACTCTTTAAGCTTTTCGGTTAACGCTTTATATCTATAGATTTATAAGAAGTATGAAAACTTAAAATTCATTACCCATAATTTTAAATTATTTTAAAATTATGGGTAATGAAATAGGTACAAAAAAAGAAACCCATATAAACAACTAATTGTCTATATGGGTTTTATATGTTATTTAAAAGTAAGTTATTTTTGTCTAGAAGTGACTATTTTTTTTGTTATAAAAAAGAGTATTAATATGGCTAATACTATAATTATTGTGTTTAATAAGAAAGAGTTAGATGTATTTAATTCTATTGCATCTGGATTTCCTGTTAACATTAAAGAAGACCAAAAATATGGGGACAATTCGCCAACTTGATGCGAATTTAAATACGCTAACTTAGCATTGTGTAATGCTTTAGATTTTGTCTGCCCTTCTTTTAAATTTTTATAAAATGCAATTAGTATTTTATTATTAGATTGCTCGTTTACATTCCATTGCGAAGCAATAACACTTTCTGCTCCACTATAAAAGAAGCCTCGAGATAAACTCATAACACCTTCTCCTTGCTCTATAACACCGGTGGCACTTTTACAAGCATCTAGTACAACTAAGTGAGCTTGGTTATTTATACCATATAATTCTTTAAGTGATAATTTATCATCAGCAAAAGCAATCCATGGGTTATTATTGTTATCTAATCCAGCATGTGTATTAACATGTATTACACCATAATCTTTTATCCCAGATAAAAAGGCCGTTTTAGTAGCTTGGGTATTGGTAAGTAGTTTACTTTTTACTAAGCTAGAAATGGCATCCATTTCTTTTTTACTACCCAATAAACTAGGCAGACTATCTGCAGTAAAAGTAATAGGAGCGAAGCCTATTAGTTCTTTTTTAGCTTTACGTTGTTTTTGCGCTATTTGTTTAAATACAGACGTAGATTGATAATAGGATACTTCTGTGTGTTGTATTAAAAAATTTGGTAATATGTCATTATCATTTTGTGAAGTTATTAAAGCTTCAAAGGGTAAAGTTCTTAATTTATAATCTGGTATTACAGTTAGTTTTTTATTAGAAATGCGTTGTAAAGCATTTTCAAAAGGGAATAATCTAGTAAATACAGAGTAAGCGGTTGTTTTATAGTTTTCATATTTTTTCTTGTCTATAATAGGTGTACTTACTAGTACTTTTAAAGATTCCAATTGTTGTAATAACTCAGGAATATCTTGTATTTTAAATAGTTGAGTGCCTTCACTATCACAATAAATACCATAACCATCGGTATCATTTAAAATGTATTCTACATAACTATTATTTTTAGAAACATGTTTGGTTTCTGCATCCTTTAGACTTAAAATTACAGGTTCTTTTTTAGTATTAAAGTAGGAAGGGTATTGTGTTTTTAATGTATCTAAAAATTGAGTATAATCTTCTTCTTGCTGTAAATATAAGCTGGTTAATATTTTGTTGTTAGGAGTATGCTGTAATTTGTCTTCTGTGTCTAAAATGGCATAGCGTAAATTAAACTCTCGCTGTAGCGTAGAGTCTGGTATTTGTAATTGTGCTGTTTGTTGTGCTACATTTAAATTTTCTAAGAGTAATAAGGATTTATTTTTCTCCATAAAATAGAAAGCAGTCTCAGGTTCGTTTAGTAAATGACTCACCTTTACAGCTAACATGTATAAATCGACCCCTTTATTAATCCAAAATAATTTAGATTGATCACTAGAACTATCGTAACGCATTAAAGAGACTAATTGGTCAATTTTATACAAGGTTGCTTTTGCACGTTTTAAATAAGTAATATTTTGTTCTTCTTCATAGCTTTTTACAAGGTCATTAGCTAATGCTGTTAAGTATATTAATGCGTAGGATTTATTAGGAGTAGATTTTAATGCTTCTAGTGTAGGTAAAGTAAAAGGACGACTTATAGTTGTACCCAAAAGTGTTTGTATTGCTTTTTCGTAATAAGGAAGTTTTTCTATAGTATTTGTGGTGTTTAAATAGGCGCCTTGATTTGCATATATACCAGATTCTGTTAAGCTGCTTTTAACTATTTTTAAAGCCTTTGTATAATAATTTTCTGCTTTTTTATGTTGTCCTTGTAAAGAATATAATTCTCCTAAGTTTAGGTATAAAGTTGAAGATTTTTCATAATCTTTTGCTTTTTCGGAATGTGATAATATTTTTTTATAAATTATGGAAGCTTCTTCATATTCTCCCAAGTTTTTATAGATTTTTGCTAAGTTATTTTCTACTTCAATTGAATGAGTTAATTTTTTATACTGATTTAAAAGAGTATGAATTTCTTGTTTGTGATAATTAATCTTATCTAAATCGTTTAAATTATTATTTTTTATACTATAAATGTATATAGCTGCAATATGAGCTTTATATAAAGTATTAGGGTCTTTATATATATTATAAGATTGTATTACTTTGTTTAGATATTGTAATGAAGTATAGTAATCTCCATATAATTCATGTATGTATGCTAAATTGACGTAAGCCTTATATACAAATTTATCAGAAGCATTAGAGCTTATAATGGATTCTAAAATTTCTTTCTTTTTGTTTATATTATTAAGTCGTGAATAGCAATTAGAAGTATTATATAAACTATTGTTTATCTTTTTTAAATTTTTAGGTATTACATGTTCTCTTATTTGTATTGCTTTTTTGTATTGTGCTATGGCATTAATATTATAAATACCTTGTTTAGTAGATCGAGCTAATTTCTCGAAGAGTAAACCTTCACGATGGTACATATTTGCAATATCCTCAGAAGGACTTAAAGTATCTTGTGTCATCAATAAAGAGTCAAGTACTTTAAGTCCTTTTTTAGGATTACTTTTTACATATGTTTTATATATAGAATCTGTACGTTGTATTAAAATACTAGTGTTTTGAGCTTGCGATAATGTAGTAAATAATACAAAGCTTAAAAAAACATATTTTAATAAGGACATAGACAAAAGGTTTTACTCAAATATATATAATAATTTATTCAATAACCTTATTATATTTTATTTGCTTATTAGGGTCTAGAATAGATAAATAAGTACCGTGATATGTATTAAGTTTATTAATAATTTGATATGGACTAGGGTCTCCACTACTTTCACCAGTTATTAGCGTTGCAAAAGCACTTACTTTAGGAGCCGCAAAAGATGTTCCATTTATTAAATGTGTTGTACCTGCTACATCTTGAAAAGGAACATTTACTCCTTTAGCTACAAAATCGACATTGTAAATACCATAATTAGAAAAATCAGCAATCTGGGTAAGGTTAGGATTGTTTTTAGGATATTTAGCGGCACCTATAGCTAATAGATTTATTTCATTTATAGATGAAGGTCTGTGTGTTTCTCCTTGTCCAGGATCGTTATTGTTATTACTATTACCAGCTGAAGAAATAAATAAAGTATTATCAAATTTTCTAAATAAATTAATAAGAATTTGGTTATTGGTAAATGCAGCAGTAGTAGCACTACTAGAAGTAGAAGTATTTGGTAAATAATAACCTAAACTTTTATTTACAATTTTCGCTCCCATATTACCAGCAGCATTAACAGCACAAATAATGTTGAATAAAGTAGCTACGCCCACATCATCAGATACTTTTAAAGGAATAATTTGGAAGTCTGTATTATTTGCTTGCGCTTCTGCGACATAAGTACCAGTAACCATGCTACCATGTTGACGAATATTATCATCGAAAGGATCATTATCACTATTTACAAAATCCCAACCAGAAACTACACCAGCAAACTCTGGTTTACCTGCAACATCTGGGCTCGCACTTGCATTAAACAAAAAAGGTTGTCCACTAAAAACAGGAAAATTTGTATTAAGTCCTGTATCTATAATCGCCACAGTAGTACCAGTGTTAGCTGTCACAACTTTGCTCGAATAATCAGTGTATGCAGGAGTACCGAAAGCGGGACTACCATCATTTTCTAATTGAAACCTAAGATTATAGCTTACAGCTGCTACTTCTTCGGAATCACTATCATCATCACTAGACATACTTATAGCAACAATTTCAATATCAACTTCCGGTTGTAAGGTCCATAATTCTACAATGGCATCTGGATCACATAAGTCACATATTTTATATTCTCCTATCATGTTTGGTGGTGGCGGACTTTGTAAACCTGGTTTGTATATACCATGAGATGCTCTAAATGCATCTAAAACAGCAGGGCTTAAATTTTCATTATACTGTACTATAAGTTGATTAGGTACATAAATGGCTTTATTTATATTATTAGGTTTATTATTTTTTTCTAGAATAATAGGGTCATCTATATTAGTAGTAGCTTCTAAAGTATCGTCTTTACTACAAGAAAAGGTAACTAAAAAAAGGAAAAAGAATGCAGGGATTTGTTTTAATAATTTCATAGTGTGTATTTTAAGTTAAATAAAAAGAGTGTGAAATAATTCATGTTTTTCACACGGTTTATGTTAACGAGTGTCAAATTAAAAGAAACATTACCCAATTTTTTAAATTATTTTAAATTATTTTTTTGAAGATCTTTTTAAAGTATTATTATTTAGTTGAAATGTTGTAAGTATAAATTCACTCGAAACCTCAATAGGAAATTTTATGTGTAAAAGGAACATTATTGGTGTTTTTTCATTTTTTTAAATTATTTTTGAGTTTACCCTTAAAATTAATCTATGCAAGACAGTGAAATATATCTTGAAGCCCTTATAACAGGAAATAACAAGATAATTTTAGAAATCTATAATAAATACTTTCCCAAAACAAACGCATTTATATTAAGGAATAATGGAAGGGAAGATGATGCAAAAGATGTCTTTCATGATGCGTTAATGTATTTAATTTCAAAACATAAGGAAACACCATTACAATTAGATTCTTTTGAAGGGTATTTATTTACTATATGCAAGAATATTTGGAGAAGTAGAATAAAAAATAAAAAAGAATGGGTAATGAAAGACGGTGTTTTGCCACTAGAAGACAAAGAAGAGCATTTAGCAACCTTTACTTTAGCACAGGAACATTTAGAGTTTTATCAAGAAAAGTTTCAGTTATTGTCTAGTAACTGTAAAGAAATATTAAGTAACTACTTTAATGGTATGAGTTACGAAGATATTATGGAAGATTTATCGTATAATTCTATTAATGTTGTTAGACAACGTGTTTTTAAGTGTAGAGCAAAGATTGTACAATTAATTAAGGCAGACGCCCGTTATAAAACACTAGTATAAATGAACGCCAACCAAGACGACAATATACAAGAAACAATAGACGCGTATTTAAATAATACACTATCTAAAACAGAAAGAACCGCTTTTGAAAAGGAAATAGAAACAAATCCGAAATTAAAAGAGGAATTACATATTTATAAAGCCTTACAAGAGTCTTTTAATGAGAATGATTGGCATACATTAGATAGTAGCACATACAAAGAAGATGTATTAAAACTTAAAAAAGAATTTAAAAGTAAAGACAATCAAGATATTTCTAATACCATTAGAACAGTAGAACAACAGTACTTTACAGATTCTAAAACACAGCAAAAGAGACCTAAACGTTTTTATAAGCTTGCAATAGCGGCATCTATAGTGTTATGTATTAGTATTGGCTTACCATTTTTGTTTAATAATAGTTTAGAAGACCATTATAACACGTATCAAGATTGGGATACTATGCCTTCTTTAACAGAGAAAGGCACTGAAACTATCGCTTCAAAAATTGAAGCCTTATTTAATACCAAAGATTATAACGGTATTATTAAGTATTATGAGCAAGAAGTAACAAAAGAAACTTTACATCCTTATAGTTTACTTAAAATAGGAAGTGCTTATTTTCACAATGGTAATTATAATAAATCTTTAGAGGTTTTTGATGCATTTATAGATTTAAATACCATAGACAGTTCTAGAGGACACTGGTATAAATTATTAGTGTATTTAAAACAAGAAAATACTGCTAAAGTAAAAGAAACGCTAGACGTTATTTTATCAAATAAAGTAAATTATAACTACAAAGAAGCCACAGAGATTAGTAAGTCTATAGAATAACATTTATATATTAAATACTAAAATCTATATTAGTTACGTTTATTAAATATCATATTAATTTAAAATAATATAACTTATGGAAACTAAAGAAACAAGATTAAACAATTTAAAACAGTACGAAGCAAAAAACATAGATAAAATTTTAGGAGGTATAGTTGCTATAGGAATTTCTAATGAAGACAATAGCGACTCCGAATAGTTTTATTTTTATAACAAATATTAAAAAGCCATTACAATACCGTAATGGCTTTTTTAGTTTTTACCTCTTTATAAAAGGTGTTTTCTCCCTTTTGTATTACCATATTTTCATTGTTAAATTAACAGCCTTTGTCTTTTAACAAGCTTTCTTTTTCCTCACTAGATATGAGTGTTTTTCCGTAATAACGTAAGTTAATCAACCTAAATTAAAAACAGCCAAATAACTACTTCCTAAAGGACTGTTTTCCTGTACTATACCATAGACTTTGAAACTATTTTTGACCTGTTGAAAGCTGCTCATTATCAGTCTTTTAATATGCAATAGAACATTCACTAATAAAATATAAAAGTCATGGTAAGTTATCCAGCAAAAATTAATGATTATTCCATTACAATATCTAATACAAATACTAGTATTAGACTTCGAGGAGAAAAAGACCAATTAATTGGAGATATACAATTTTCTGCAAATCAATCTCAAGACGATTCTGCTAAAACCTTTATTAATAGAGGCGGATTTATATCTACAACGTATCCATTAACGCTATTACCATCCATTTTAGCATTACTACAACAGGAAGATATGCTGCTAATAGAAGAGAATGGAGACTTTACTAACATCATAAAACAATAGAAATCATGAGTACATTAATAGAAGTAGCCTCTAAAGAGATAGGAACAAAAGAAATACCAGGAAGCGGACACAACCAAAGAGTCGTTAATTACGCCAAAGAATCTGGATTTAATTATATAAATGATGATGAAACACCTTGGTGTAGTTTCTTCATGAATTGGGTAGCCAAAAAAGCAGGAATGGAAAGTTCCGGATTAGGCAATGCAAGATCATGGTTAAATGTAGGTATTACTGTGGTAAATCCAGAACCAGGAGATGTTGTTATTTTTTGGAGAGAAAGCCCAAATTCGCACAAAGGACATGTTGGTGTTTTTATGGGGTATTCTCAAGATCAAAGTCGCATATACACCTTAGGAGGTAATCAAAATAATCAAGTAGGGGAGACGGCTTATTCAAAAAGTCAATTACTAGGTTTTAGAAGGCTAAGACCAGCAAAGAAAAGACAATTATCTACGGCCGTTTTAAAACGAGGAAGTTACGGGCAAGATGTTGTAGAATTACAAAATGCATTAAAGCTTTGCGGGTATAGCGCAGGAACATCCGATGGTGATTTCGGACCCAAAACAGAAGCTGCACTTAAGTTATTTCAATCTACAAAAAACTTAACAATAGATGGCGTTTTTGGAAGTAACACAAGAGCCGAATTAGTCAAGCAATTATCTAAACTATAAAAACCAATATATAATGTCTATACAAACCTTTACAATATCAGACGCTGTTTTAAGAAGAGCCTGTGAATTTAATAGCTTTTCTTTAGAAAATAGAGAAGATGAAATGATCATATTCGCTATTAGAGGCGCACTTCCAGCAGCTCCAAACGTATCATTAATAGATTATTCCGATCACGCAAAATTCGAAACAAGTCATTTGTTACATCGTGTGGACGTCAATTACTATTATCCAAGATGTTTAATAGGGCAATGGCTTCCAGCCGAACGTAAAGTGGCTGTATTTTTATCTAGTACAGTGCCAAATATTAAAAACGCAAAACGCAATAAAAAACGTAAGCATCAATTTAATTGCATGCAACCAGGATTCTACAACTATAAAAAAGGACAACACCCAAGAAGTAATTCTGGATTTCAGCCGCATAGAGCCTTACGATTAAACGGCTCTATTACTTTACGACGTGCAAATTATACTATTAGCAATGGGCAACCCGTAATTAATTATAGTGCTTCTGCAGATATGTCTGTTGGTAATCCTGGAGATAATATCCATTGTGCACGAAATAACCCAAAAACAACTAAAGTAACGGCTATTAAAAACGATAACTACTCTACAGAGTTTTGTATGTCTGACTATTACAGTAGTTATGGCTGTCAAGTCATAACAGGATGTCCACCAAACTATATTCCTAATGGGCATACTAATGGCGATTGGAACGCATGGGATAAATTTATTAAAAATGCATACGATGATAAAGCAAAAGACCAAGATAACTTTAAATACATACTATTAAATAGTTTAGATCTCTATGAGATTTCTAGAGCAACAAGCTCTAGCTCATCATTAGTAAGATTAAGACACGGCTCTACAGGACACCTAGTAGAGAAATTACAAACGGGTTTAAAAAGAATGCGAAGTAGCCGAACAGGAAACCCATATTACTCCGGATCAATAGATGGCGATTTCGGAAAAGGCACGGCCAATGCATTAATACGCTATCAAAAAGATACTCGCAATGGAAAAGCGTTTGGTTTTGCAGACAAAAATACCTTTAGAAGCTTAGGCATTTCAATCTAATAGAACAGCAATAACAAATCAATAATAAAACAGAAAAACCATGTTAAATATAGAAAAACAAGAAGTTATAGAAGGCTGTGTCGTATATCAAGATTATACAGACGAAAACAGCTTTTATTGTTTACCAGACGAAACAGTAAAAATTGCAGACAATGGAAGAGCATTACAATACGTAGTATACACAGATGGAGAAATTATGGACGATGAAGACCCAGATTTCGATAAAGATGAATCTCGCGTTGGAGGATTCCTAACCTTACAAGTAGAATTAGGCCCATCTGATCAAAAATTTGAAGCCATAAAAAGTGAATTAGTATCTAAATACGGAGATGGCATTAGCCTATCTATGGTACCTTTTAAAGATGGAGACGTAAAACTAGTCATGTTTAGCACAGATGGCAGTAGCGAAAACAATACAGAAGATTTTAAAGTAACCATTGCTGGTTCTACAAAACCGTCTTTAAGTATGAAACAGACGGCAGTATTCTCTACGCGCTTAAGTAATAAGCCTGCACAAATTATGTGGAATCTACTTAAACAAGAAGGACAAACGCAAGTCGCTGTTGTTTACGATTTAAGCTACCTGGGTGTAATGAAAGCCTATAATTTAGAAATTACAGTAGATTTTAAAGCTACTGAAGATTTCTGGAACCACACCTTTAACCTAAACGCAGGTGTAAAAAATGATAATATAGATATCGCAGCGAGTGCAGATGTAGATGTTATGATTAGAGAATTAATAAACGACGGCTCAATTACCATTAAAGAAGTAGTATATGCCGAAGGAGAATCTAGAGCTAATTTTTTAGGAGACGACCCAACAGGAATAGCATTAGTTAAAAAATTAATGGCACCAACACTATTTGAAGCTTCAGCAATACCATCTGAAGATTATTCTGCAGGAATTAACGAAACCATTGCCAATAGGGTAAGAGGCGAGGAAGAAGATGCCGATGGTGATGGAGATGATGATCAAGAAGACCCACCAGCAGATGGAGGCGATGATAATGAAGGAGGTGGAGATGATGACGATACACCAAATGAAGACACACCAAATGAAGACACACCAGAAGAAGATACAACAGAAGATGACCCAGTAGATGGAACCGATTCAGATGATGATCGTCCAGAAGATGAAGAAGGAGAAGACGACGGAGAAAGTGCAGAAGATGAAGAAGCTACAGATCCAGATGCAGAAGATGATGAGTCTGACGATGACGACGATGCACCTTCAAATGACGTTACAACACCAGATGATGACGATAGTGATGATGATGATAGTGACGACGACGATGATGATGATGATGATGCAGAAGACGGCGAAACCGATTCAGCTTTAGATGTAGATATTAATGTTGGTTACAAATTAAGAAGAAGAGAAATATCTCAACAAACAAAGAGAAAATTTACTTTTAATAAAGCAGAATCTAAAACGATTAAATACCATCCTAATGGTGCTTTATCTCTAGCAGGAACAGCGTTCGATGCCGATAAACAATTACAAATGGTAATCTTAGGAGAAGGCCCATTTAAAGAAATTGAATTAGAAGTAAGAGCTAGTTTCGATTTCGAAGAATACGATATTCGCGAAGCTATAGTACATATTTCTTATGGCTATAAAGGCGACGAAGGCGATAAAACTAAACGCTTACATGAACACAGTATAACATTAAGCCCAACCAATTTAAAGGATAAAATTAAATTCTTTGTAGACCAATACGGTACACTTACTTACGATTATCAAGTAGAATTTATACACAATACAGGTTCTATTATAGGAAGCCCAGAAACTAAAATAACATCTCAGTTGTTTGAAGATGAAACCAGACGTGATTTAGGAATTAATATGGATACACATTCACCATTAATTCCAGTAGAAATTCAAGCTGGAGAATTACAGTTTAGCGACGATAGTATACGCTCTGTACAAGTGTTTTTAGCACCATCTAAAGATGCAAATGGTAGAACAACTATACTGAATTCTGGTAATACGGCAATGAAGCGTTACTTAATTCAGCCACCTGAAGAAAACAAATACGATTACTATTTAAGACAAGAGTTTTTCTTTAAAGACGAAAAATTAGTGTTCGAAGAAGAAAATCTTAAAGACTCTCAAGTAGTTGTAGATAGACCTTTTGCAAGAATATTTAACATTACGCCAAACTTAGCCAATAGTAACAATCTAGTTAAGCAAGCATTAATAGATATTAAATATATAGCGGCAGATGATGAAGAAAAAGTAACGACCTTAAGTTTAACACCAGAACAATCCAGTAAATCTTTTGCGGTATTAGTAGAAGAAGGAGATTCTAGAGATTGGTCTGGTAGAACACGCTTTATCCTAAACGATGGTCGCTTATTTGAAGGCGATTGGGTTAATTACGATACAGAACAACCGTTTATTACTCTAGACAATAGTGGTTTTAGAGCTATAAAAATTGAAACACTATTAGCAGATGCAACCTTTTCGGGGAAAATAGTGGCATTACAAATAACAATAGCGAGTACTAATCCTGATACTCCAGGAACAGCAGTATTATTCTTAAATAAAACAAAGGTTAGCGATGTAGCAATCATTTCTAATATGCCAGTAACAGAGCCATTAAATGCTACAGTCCGCATATACTCAAACGATGGTTCACAAGAAGAACAAAGCTATGTAATCCCTCCAAATGCATCGCAATTAATGCTACCAATAACCACAATTAATTAAACCAAAACATAATTTAAAACATAAAGTCATGCTATCATTATTAGATAAAATAGGAGTTCCAGGACTTCCAGACGTAGAAATTTTTAGAGATCACGAAAAGAACCATATATTTTATGCTTTACGATCTACACCAGTAATTGCAAGAGATCAAGACGGAAAACCAGCATTAAGCTATAATTTTTTCTCTAGAAATGCAGATATAGCTTACGCTAGTAGTGCAAACAAAGAACTAGTAGAAACCCAATTAGGGCAACTGTTAGTAACAGTAGATTTATCGCTTTCTAAAGAAGAACATAAAATTGCAACAACCTATTTAAAAAAGATTTTAAATCAGAAAAAACACAAATTTGTAGCCCGTTATCATAAACGTTTTAAAAGACCAGTGCCTTCTAAAATAGAGCCTATATTAACCTATCCAGGAACATGGAAAGAAGGCGCCGTTAAACTAGAAATACTAGAAGGTTTAGGAGACACCTTCAAAAAAAGTTCTAGTGCAGAAGTAAAACCGTCGTTAACCGCTTCAAATTCAGCAGCACTATACGCTACGTTTGGAATAGAGGGTTCTCAAATTATGTTCGATGCCCTATCAAAAGGATTTAAAAGCAAGAAAGGAGAGACAGAGAAAACGCCTTTACAAGCTATCGTTAGATACGAACTAAAAGGCTATGCACATATACCTAATTTAGAAGTAAAAGTACGCGGTAGATCGTCTCAGATTTACGATTTTATTCAAACACAACGTAACACCTATAAAAAGCAAATTCAGCAAGGTAAAAGAACACGAACAAAAAAGATGTTTGGGATAACATACTCTAAGAAAACCTCTACATACGATCATAAAGTAGATGTAGATAAAACAGATGTGAATTCTCTTGTAGAGCAAATGATTGATAAAAAAGTAATTAGTATAGATATTACTGATTATGGTGGAATGGACTCTAGCAGTGCAGAAAAGAAAGAAGTAGAAGAAAACTTAAGAAACTCTTTAATGGAACTTATTTTTGGAACCATTGTAAAATCGTTCTTCGAAACCGCATTTATAGGCGATAAAGATGATGATGCTGAAGACGGAGAAGAAGGTAACACTGCAAGTACAGGTGTGCAACCAGATTCTGGTTTAAAACTATCGGGCAGAGATAAAAGAGTAAAAAATCAAGACCATTACTACTATTTTAAAAATGATGTTAAGAAAACACAAATCCAAGACATCTATTTCCACTTTAAGAAAAATGGAGTTGTCGACTTTTTAAGATATCCAAATGGCTCATTATCTGTTCAACTTACAGATAGCGAACGTAAAGCAGCAGTACGTTACATAGATGTAAGTAGCCCAGAAGTACAAATGCTAGAAGTACAAGTAAAAGTAAATGCAGACTTTGTACAAGATAATATAGACTCTATTATTGTTAATGTAAGCTACAAACAAAAAGACCATAAATCTGGAATAGTACGTCAAAACACAAAATCGTTCCTATTCGAAACAGGAGAAGAAGTCTTTACGTTTAGAGCAAGTATGGCTAGAAACTCTAAAGGAGAATTAATGGATTTCTACAAAGCAGAAGCCAAAATCTCTTACAAAGGTACGGCAGATGCTCCACCACCAATTGTTTTAAATAATATTAGTGATAGAGTATTAAATATCTCTTACGACAGATTAGGATTTATTACAACGCAAGTTTCTGCAGGAGATATCGATTGGTCAACAATTAAAGAAGCGGTAGTAGAGCTAGAATATAAAGCAGAACCAAACAAACCAGATTCTAAAAAACAAATTCGTTTAAAACAAGACAAACCAGTAGATACTTGGAAGTGTTTTATGTACGGTCATGATGATAAAACGTATAAATATAAAGTTAAATACTTCTATGCAGACGGTACCGAAAGCGAAACAGAATATAAAAACGATACTAGAGAATCTCTAATTATAGACGATAATTTAGTAGGAAGAGCAAAAGCGTCTTTCGATGTTTTAATGGATTCAGATTCTGTAAAAACAGCAAAAGTAGAAGTGATTTACGAAGATAAAGGGAATCAGATTAAAGAAGAGTTCTCTAAATGGTTTGAAGGTTCAGAAACTTGGGATTGGAGTATGAGACTTCGTGAAGGCGCTACAACAGCATTTAAGTACCGTTATTTTGTGCAATATACAGATGGATTAGTATTCGAATCGGAATTAAAAACAGCTAATAGCGGTGAAGACATTCCACCAATAGATATTAAACGTTACAAGCAAAGTTTGACTATAGATGCAGGATTATTAGATTGGACAAAATGGAGAATGGTCTATGCAACCGTAAGCTATAAAGACGAAGCGAATAAATATACAAAGCAAGAAACCATTCGTTTAGATGAAGGTGATTTTATGAAATCTTTCGAAATATTCTCATTCCATCCAGGAGGTAATGAGTACGACTGTAAACTGAAGTTTGCAGGAGCAGGAAAGGTTATAGACGCAGATCCAAAAACAGTAAAAGGAGGCATTCTAATACTAGAAGATCCAGAAGCAGCAACAGAGCCAGTAGAACCAGCGCCTGAGACAGAGTAAAATCAAAATAACTAATTAAACAAGTATCAAGGTTGTATTTAAAATTACTGTATCTACGCATATAGTGATTTTAAATATTGCTGAGGTATGCGTAGGATAAAAACTAAAACTATGGCACTCCAGATAGATCCATCAAAATTTAAAGTGCATCATGCTAAGATGCTAAAGCTAAAGGTTGATCCATTAAAAATGAAACTATTTTCAAAATTAATGGTAAATACAGCTGTAACCAATACATTAAACGAAGCACCAGTTTCAGATAAAATTTACACGTATAATAGAAAACAATACGGGAGACCATTATTTAGATTATTACCCAACGCTTCAGGTAAAAAAATCCCAGGACAACAAGGTCTAAGATTTTCTAAGGATAACAGTGGAAACTTACACTTAAACATCATTATAGAAGCATATAGGGAAGAAGCAAATGTTACGCCTTTAGATTTTAGAGACATTACTTTAAAATTAATGTACGATGGTATCGGGAAACAAGAAACGCTAGCCTTAGCTGTAACACAAATATTACCTATAAATAAAACCAATGTGCTAAAACATGTTTATGCACATGCTATTATAAAACCAGAGCATAAAGAGGCTATTTACGAAGCCTTAGTAACCCCAGAAAAATTAGCAAAACTAGACATAGATTTAAACTTATGGTGGCAAAAACCTGCTCAAACACAACCACAACCACAACATCAACCAGCAAGGCCTGCTCCAACAAGAAGACCAAGAGCACCGCGCATTGATCCTAATGCTTGGATGGCACGTTTATGTACCCCCTTTGTATTAAGGAACCTTAGAATTAGAGGGAATAATATCTACAATGGTAGAGCCGTTTTTATGGCATTTAGAAATCCTACCGATGCTAAAAAAGCCTTTAATGTATTGCGTCATTATAATATGAATAAAAAATGCGCAATAGGCACTAGTTTTAATTATTTCTTATCAGGTAATAATGCACCATCAGGAGGATTTAAAGGAGAAGATGCTTTAGGCTTTAATCCAGCAAAAATTCAAGTAAAATTGATTAACAAACGCTGGGAAATTGTGGAAGGAAAGCGCATGCTTTTCGATTTTGGAGCTAGTAGAACACAAGCTACGCAAGCCTTTAAAGTTATTAAACATTACGGATTCGATACGGTATGTTATGTAGGAAGACCAAAACCAGGAATGACCTATTTAAAACGTACAAAACCTGTACGTATGGCTATGTTACATGCAATAAGAAGACCGCATTTAATACAACCAGCAGTTGTAATGCATCGTCCAGTTGTAGCAAAACCAGCGCAACCTTCTAAGCCACAAAAAATCAATATTAAAGCGCAAATACACATGCTTTACGAGCGTAAAGATCCAGAAGTATTTCAAGGCTTTTTTGCAGAATTAGAGACACAAGAATACAAATGGGAACAAGGCGCAAAAATAGATGAGCAAAATGCGAGTGTATTACACTCTTACTATTACAGACTAACTAATGATCCCAACAAAGTATTCTTTTTACCACAAGTATACAGAATAGGTGTAAACCATAGTACAGGAGAACCTAGAGTGCATATAAACATGTACAATAAGGAAAATGCAGCAGGAGAAACAGAATATCGTATAAATATGACATTTCACGTCGTACCATACTTTCATCCAAGAGCGAAAAAAGATTTAATGAAATCTCTAGATGTAAAGTCTGAAGGAAAAATTAAATACGTTGAAAACTTGATATTAAGCGGTTATAAAGACGTGTCATTCGAGTTAGAAAATAGATTTTTAAGCGATAATGCTCTGTTTTCTGAAAAGTTCACAGAAAAGCTATCAAAAATAGATCCATCTACAGGCTTTACTATTACAGCGGACCATAGTTTAGAATCGTTTGAAGTTTTTAAAAGAGAGCTATTAACTAATGGCGTAAATATAGGAAAGCTCTATTTCGATTTAGAAGAAGAAAAAGACGGAGAAACAAGCGTTATTAAAAGTAACCCAATAAATGTAGAACTAAACTTTAAAAAGTTAGAAAACATTCCGTTACATATTGAAGCTTCAAGCGTAAGTTATGGACAACACTCTATAATATCAGGATTCGATTTATATAACAGAACAGACATTCCTGTAAATGTAGGGGGCGTAGAACTAACACTATTATCTTCAAGAGACAATCATATTTACGATGTAGATAGCGATTTAGATACCAAAATAGATATAGACGATTGGCCAATAAACATCGCACCAAACGATAACAAAACCATTTTCTTAGACGATAATGATATTGATCAATTATCCGACGAGCACATGGTATGGAACGATTTAGTCTGTGAACCGTATGGTATTAGAGCAGATATAGATGCCGATAAAATAATGGCATCGGTAATAGATCATGCTTCAGGAGATCCAGAAGTTTGGAATTTAGATGTTGTTTGTCAACTCTATAAAAACTGGGACGATTGGACCGAAGAGCAACGCGCTCCATATAAAGGCATTGTAGGTTTAATAGTAGATATTAAAACAGAAGATGACGAAGAGTTTTCTGTAGAGCTAAATAGAGAAACACCACTAGGCACTATAAAAATGTCTAGATCGGTAAAACAACTATTACAATCTACCAATTACGATAACAGAAAATACCAATACAGGTTAACTAATATAACCTTACCACCAACACCACCTGGAGCATGGAAAACTCCAGAAAGCACAAGCGTAAATCGCTTACAAGTATATCCAGAACTATAACACTTAAAAACAATAAAGACATGACAACTTTACCACAAATAGCAGTACTAGACGATATTATAGCATTCCCAGATGATGAAAACCCAAACATGTTTTATCTAGCCCGTTCTACACCACAGATTAGAATGGACGATGATATGCCCATTTTTAATGGTCTATTCTGGACAGATAAAGCAGATGGAACAGGAGACTCTACAGCAGGTTTAGCTGGAGGTTATGTTAATTTCGATATTAACCTAGGTATCTCTGAAGACGAAAAGAAAAAAGCAGCTAAAGCGTTGAAAAAAATGAAAATTCAACAACAACGCAGACGCGAAATTATAAAACTAGAAAAAGAACGTTTAGGCTTAATAGCTAGGGCTAGAGGAGAATCTAGAGCGCCAGAACCAGACGTTCCAGCAGTAGGAGAAATTACCTTTGGCGCATTAGAATACACAGACGGTACGGTAACACTACTAGAAGAAAAAGCAGGCGGTTTAGTCTCTTGGTCTTCGGCAGGAGGGCCAGCAAGTTTAGTAGGCGATAATAATGCCGCTTTTGCCATACGTTTAAGCGCAGATGGTGCAGCCGTTTGGTATAAAGCTTTAAAACAAGGCGATAAAGCGATTAGTACACGTTACGATTTAAAATTTAGATTGCGTTTACCAAGTTTAGAAATAAGAGCTTGGGCAGGATCTACACAAAAGTCTGTAATAGAACGAAAAGTAGATCGCGTATGGAAAAATCAGGATCAAGGCTGCTCAGATGCAGATGTAGAACGTATAGATGTTTCTAGTGTTGTAGAAAATATGATGGAGGAAGGGCTTCTTAATATTGAAATTAAAAAAGGGTCTACAGAAATTTCAGATGAGCATGTAAGTCAGTTACGAGATATGGCTATAAAGCTTATTGAAGGTAAAGTAAAAGAGATTATGATGTCTCGAATTCATGGCATGACGGAAGAAGAGCGTAAAACCTCTATGATAGAAGTGATGAAGGAGGAAATACGTTCGTTTGTAGAATTACGTTTTACACAACGTGATGTGGTAGAATGGAAAATGGCACCACAAGCTACAATTATGAATTTCTTAGAAGATGTTTCAGAAGAAAACAAACGAAACATTACCAAACTAGTAGATTTAGCAGATGATATTGTTGGTACAGTAGAAATTCCGTTGCAAGTAAATGCACCATGGGAAGAAGCACCTTATGTATCTTCTGTTAAAGTGATGGCAGAATACCCTTCAGCAGACGAAAATAAATCATGGTTATTCGATAAAAATACAACCAAAGATAAATGGCTGTTTAGACGACCAAAAAAGGATGATGCGGTAGTTAAATACACTTCAGAAGTCTACTTTAAAGGCGTTTCCAAACCTTTACTAATTCCTACACAAGAAACCAACGGATTAATAAATATAGAAGTTGGTAAGGTAGGATTCATGCAAGCTAACTTTAAACCACATCCAACACTAAGTTCGCTTTCGGGAGATAATAAAATACTAAACATTCAAGTTGCAATTAATTATAAAACAGAAGACGATTCGGATCACTTTAATACGTCATTAGTATTTAAACCAGAAGATATAGAAGGTAAAAAACTAGAAAGAGCTATTTATGAGCACGTAGATGCCCCTATAGAATATACGGTTACGTATTACAGTAAGAATGGAAAAGTAATAGAAATGCCATCTCAGAAATACTATTTCACAGAGAATCAAACAGCAGATATTTTTACACCAAACCCTTACGAAGATACATTAGAGTTAGATGTAGAATTAGGAATGTCTCCAGATGAAAGTTTAAAGAAGATTATTGTTGAGTTTCAATATAAAGACGAAGACAATGAATTTACTAGCGAAGACAAAGTAGAATTAGCGGCAGAAGACGATTGGGAGCCAGTAACAGCGAAACTAGTGCAGTTAAATAGAGATATGCAAGACTTTAGGTATCGTTACAAACTTGTAGGAGATAATTTATTTTCTAGAAGTGGTTGGGTAGATAGTACAGGAGACCAAACCTTAATATTACCAATACTGCAAGTAGGTATTAACGTTAGCCGATTAAAAATAGGCGAGAAGTACCAAAACGTAGTATTAGAACTCTCGTATAAAAACGATAAACAGAAAGTGAATCATCAATTCTTTTTAGATGAAGACTCTGCAAAGAAACCATTGAATTGGTTTATTCCAAGAATAGACGAATCTCATGATGCTTATACGTATTCCATGACGCTATATCCAGAAGATGGAGATCAAATAGAAGTAAAGGATTTAGAAGGCAAAGGGAAGTTTTTAATTATTAAAGATGTAAAATAGTAAAGCTATGTTAAGTTATCAACCACCATTTATGGATGTGGGGAATCTTACTATTTTTAGAGATGATACCGATCCAGAAACATTTTATTACGCCAATATTCAACCCACAATAGTTGAAAAAAAAGAAGGCCCGGCAATATCAGCCTACACTATCTTACCAGAAAGTAGTACAGACGAAGATATTAATCAAGTCATGGACACCAGTCTGTCTCTAGAAGTCTCTTTAAAAGTTACAAATAGTATTTTAGAAAAAGCAAAGCTAGAGATTAAGGACAAATGGGGCATGAAAGCCAAGCGTTTAATACCTGTAACTGTTACCGATGGTAAAGTATACATGGTAATCGCTTCGGCAGGAGAAGAACCAGACCCTAAAAACTGGTATGTAAGTTCAGGAATATCGCCTTCTATTTTTGGAGACAATCGCGCCGCATTAGTGGTGAAAACAAGTGGAGAAGAAGCTAAACGATTAGTTTCGGCATTAAACGAAGATGTGGTTGCAGGACACGTGTATTACGAATTGAATATGCTAGGTATTGCACCAACATTTAAAGCGAGAATGCGTGTAAAATGGGATAGAATTTATAAGCACTTTGAAGATATGAAGGTAAAGAACTTTATATTTTATAGAGAAGAAATAAGCAACACCCTAGACGATTTAAAAGAAACCAGTTTGGTAGAAATGGAGATAGAAGAACTAGATCCAGATGTGTCTGAATATGCTTCTAAAACCTTATTAAATGAGTTAAAAACGGAAGCCATAAAACGCTTGTTTAATCCATCGGTACCACCATTAAGTGCTAGTAAAAAAATAGAAAACAGAATAGCACATGCCGTTGGGATGATTCATTCATCAATAATACCGGGTTCTCATTACATTTTACGAAACAATAAAGAAGCACAAACCACCGAACTTATTGTTGATTTAAGGGAACGTAAAGTCAAAAAATATCCATTCTATCCGCAAGCCTTACTATCTAGTATGATACAGAATGTAGGCGGCTTAGGCGATAATTTAAAATGGATTAAGTTAGACGACATGCCGTTTAGAAGCGAAACGGTTACAGTAGATATTGCTGCAGATACGTTTAAAATAAATAACATAAAAACAGTAAAAATAGACTGTATTGTTTGGGATGAAACCAATAACAAACAAGAAAATGAACAGGCGTTTATTTTTAATACAGCTGAAGATGCAAAAGGCACCTTTAAGTATACACGCCAAAATGCAAATAATTATAAGTACCGTTACAAAGCCACGATATATTTAGATAATGATGGTACAGGATTACCTTCGCAGATGGAAGTAGATTGGACGGAAACCACATCGGAATTCATCTATTTTAACCCAACTGAATATTTTGAGAATGTAAAGCTGCAAATTGGTATAGACGATAGAACCATCTTTAATAACACGCACCTTATTGAAACGACTATAAATGTTATAGAACGCGAAACGGATAGAAGAATATTAAGTCAATCATTTTTACTTAAAAAAGATGATAAAGACGAAAACGAGAAGCTATTATCTTTATTATACAGTAAGCTGCATCCTGTTAAGATAGACCTTCAAGTTATTTATTACATAGAAGGCTCAGAAGAGTATGTATTAAATCTAGAAGATCATAAAGACTTTAATTTCTTCATACCAAACCCGTTCGAAAATAAATGGTCAGTTGAGTTAATGAGTAAAGTAGATTGGGAGCAGACCAATAAGATAATCACAGAACTTCGTGCATGGGATTACACCCGAAAAACATGGATAGAAGAGAAATTCAATTTCACCAAAGATAAAGACGCGCATACTTTTTCTGTAGTGACAAGTTTAGACACACCTAAAGAAACCTTTGAATATAAAAATACAGAGATAACTTCAGAAGGAAACATTAATAGAGGCGCTTGGAAAAAGCATGATGGCCCAATACTAATGATAAAAGATAAAGTAAAGCCAGAACGTACCATAAAAATTACTCTAGAAGACGCACCAGACTTTAAAGAACACGAAGTAAAAGAAGTAAAACTATACATAGTCTATAAAGACAATGATAATGACATTGTTATTAATTCAGACGACAAGCAAAAGCTAGAATTCTCCAAAATAGGAGAAACACTATACTTTACACACGATATGCTAGATGCGTCGCAAACAGATTATAAATATAGAATTAAAGCTAAAAGTGATAGTGGAGACCGTTATAAAACAAAATGGGTAACCACAGATGATGAACATTTAAAAATAACCCTTCCAGAAAATATTTGGTAATTATGTTAGACCTATCAAAACCATACGGAGTACACGAAGACATTTTGTTTTATGGCGATCATGAACAAGAAAATATTGTCTATTATTTACCTAATGAAGTCGGCTTAGCACCAGTAATTTCAGACGGAGATGATCAAGACAAAACATTCGATTTCTTTCTTCAAATATTTAAAGAAGGAAGAGCGATACAAGGCGGACTAAAAGAGTTAGAAGATTCCTCGGGAGCTATCATGTCTTTAGGTGTACAATGTATCGCTAACGAAAAACGTTTAGAAAAAGCCAGAACGAAACTTATAGAAGAGCATAAACTACAAGAAGATTTTATTTTTACACCACCAGAGTGGAAAGATGGTTCTATAGATTTAATTGTTTTAGATTCCACCACACAAAATGAAGATACTATAAACGAGGAATCCTTTGTAGATAGCATTATTGGTTCTAAAAAACCATCATTATCCAGTAGCGACTTAAAAGCTGTTTTTAATGTAAGATTAGACCGAAAAGGTGCGAGTTTATTAGCAGCGACATTACAAGGTGATCGTAGTTCGGTAGCAGGTGTGCTTTACGATTTAAAAATGAAAGCCATGCGTCCTGCTTTAGACATGACTATTGAGGCCGATTTAGATCGTTGCCATACCAAAGTATCGCATATGGTAGCAGCAGGAGCAGCTATAAAATATGGAGAGTTAACAGTCTCTGCAAAAGCAGAATTCGAATTTATTAAAGAAAAACTCATAGAAGAAGGTGATATAAAAGTAAATATCATTTCTCAGGTGACTACACCTGAGATGAAGCAAATGGTAGACGATATGGTAAAAGAGTTTACAGATAAAGTAATGCGCGAGCTCTTTTCTCCTTATGTGTCTCCAGAGTTACCAGACATTAATATAAATACAGGAGCCAACCCAACACCTGGAGATGGTATTCTAATAGGTGTAGCGTATAAATTTCAAAAGAAAAAACTATTCCACAATAAAAGAATATTTGTGGATTATAGAGAGCGTTCTACAACATTAAAAACGCATAACCCACAAGCACATTTATGGTTATTAGGAAATCAAATAAAAGATGATATCGATAACTATACGCAAACGGTAACCTTTGGAGATTTATGGAGAGAAAACCATTTAAAAACTAAAATACTACATGATTTTGAAGCAGAGCATAACGATTTATTAAGTGCTGAGGTTTTAATATGGCGAAAAAAGGATGGTAAGAAAGCACTATCTAAAACAGGAGGCTTTGCTATTCCAGATGATGCCATTCCGTTAATAAGTTACACGGTTACAGAAGATGATCAAGAAGAACACGAAATCGCTTGGACAACAGAACCCGATGAGGCTTCAGGATATTACTATCAAGTAAAATTTACTTATCGAGACGATATTGATAATGTAAGCACACCAGTAACTATTTTTAGTAAAGTAATTTATAGTAGTTCTCAGGATTTAATACTAATTCCTCAAGTGTTAGCCCCTCTAAAAATCTTCAACTTTAAATATGGAAGCATCGATAAAGATAAGGTTAGAGGTATAGATATTTATCTAAGAGCTAAAGATCAAGAAGGCACGCAAATCAGCCAAGAAATACTAACACTCTCTAATGATAATAAAGAAGAATTCTGGCGCATTAGAAATCATCCGCACGATGTTGCAACCCTTGAAGAAGAACGTCATTTTCATTTTGCTGATGGCAGACCAACTTTACGGCAGAATGCAGTGGCTTTAATTGATGAAGAATTAATACTTGCAGATCCTTTCGAATTTAAAAAAGTAGCTATAATTCCTGTAATTACAGGAAATACAGACGATTTTCTAGAGATATTATTACAAGTGAATTATACGGCTACAAACGACGATTTTGAGTTTAGTCAGCTATTTAGAGCAAAACTACCAGACTTTGCGCTCGATGAAATTACGATTCCTGTTTTAGAGAAAGGAGATTTAGTAGACTATACATTCACAGCCATTACAAAAGATGGTGATTTAGTTGATTTAGAAACAGGGCAAACCAAAGGCGGCGCCTTATTATTAAAGGTAAAAGAGAAAGCACCAGATAACGGGATCACTATAATTTGGGAAGGCCCTGAACTAGAAACGGAAGATTTAGACTATGTGCGAGTAGAATTCAAGTTAAAAAAAGAAGACGGTACAAAAGTGAAGTTAGACCGTGTAGAATTTACTAGTGACGAAACGCCACAGCCTATAACTTATATAGTAGCCGAAGAAGGAGAACTCTCTATGCGCGTAGTAAAACGCTATATAAATGGTAGTAAAGACAAAGGAAAATATAAAATAGTAACAACAAAAGAATTAATAATAAAACCTTAAAATAATAAAACAATGGAAAATATAGTAGACATGATGGGAGGGAAGCTGTTAAGCTATGGCGTATCTGGATTCGCCTTATTAATGATAGGATTTACCTATTACCTTATGAGAAGTGAATTAAAACGAGACTTACCAAGACATATTGCCATAAAAACAATATGGATGTTTATGGGATTAGTCATTGTATCTACAGTTGTAGTAGGTTTTTTTAGTTTACCGCTTGCAGATAAAAATGAAGCATTAAATGAAGAGGTAAATGGATTAACTACAGATATGTCTCAACTTATGGAGATGTTAACCAAATATGAGTTCGCTTTAAATGATTTGGCTTCTAAATTAGAAAATGGAAATAAAACAAATCCGACAACAACACCTCCAAAATACGACGGTAAAAAACCAGCTTTAGATACTAAGTTAATTGCTAGACATATTGATTTTTCTAAAATAACAATCCCTAAAGAATATCAAGCAGTAAAAGCAGCAGAATTGAATGATTCGGCAAGAAAACAGTTAAAAAACAATGTGCAATACAAGCTGCACAATAGTACACTTCAAGTTGATAAGACATTAAAAAGGAATTAATTGTATTACGTTACATTTTAAATAAATAACAAATGAAAAAGTATATCATTCTAGTTGCTGGTTATGAATACCATCGCGGAAGAACAAATATGGCAACAATAGCCAAGCGTCGTGCCAATTATCTATTACATAATAATAGGGCGTGGCGAACAGATCCAAACGTTAATTTTATTCTATTCGATGTACGTATGGGAAGAATAGACAAAGGCACTGTAAATAACGGAACGATTACATGGACTCTAGAAAACGATGGGTTCGATGCTATAGATGATAGCACACATTATGACAACGAGCGAAAGTTTATAGAAGCAGATACTAATGTAATATCTATAACAGATGCTTATGAGTATATTCAGACTATTGGAGAAAACGAACCGGGAACAGTTTATGAATTTTCCATATTAGGACATGGATGGCGAGGTGGCCCTGTATTAGTAAACACTTATGAGAGACCAGAATATAGAACAAATGGAGCTAATGCAAGTGCGCGAGATCCTTGGGATAAAGATGGACGTAAAAAAGACACAAACGTAACCAACATGGGGTTTACGCCTTGGTTAAACTATAAAAATGCATTTGCAACTACTGGTTTTATTTGGGTTTGGGGTTGCGCATCTAGTAGACGCTATAAAACCGTAATACAAAAAGTGTTACGCTCACCAGAGTTTAGAGCAAAACGTTATGGAAGACATGTTGATACAGACACTTTTACGTTGTCATTCTCACAACAATTTGCAGACGATAATTTTATTTATGATCCTTTATTTTTCTATAGATCGGCAACAGCAGGCTCCACAAGTAACAGACGTTTTACAAGAACGTTATTAGAAGTTAAAAACTTTTTAATTAGAGGCTTAGTGCATACTTATGCTGGGCAAATGGCGTACAATACCAATATAAAAACCTATGCGGCTCTACCGGGAACAGGTGCCGATTACGAAAGAGGAGGCACAAGTAACAGACGTGTTATGGTAGTACCAACAAGTAGTAGTACTTATGGCTATAGTTTTAGCCAAATAGTACGTTTTTATAAAACATATATAAATACAGTAGGTGACCCAGAACGTAGAGATTATGCATTATTTGATCCAGCTGTGATTAGAGGATGGAAGGGTAGGTGATTCTTCCATAATTTACAAACTGCTTTCTATCCATATTTTTTATTTTTATATTATAATAATATTTAAAACTTACGTTAAAATACTAAGACTATGGATACACAATATTTTACTTCATTAATGTATGTAACACCTCTTGTCGGTTCAATAATAACTCGTGCTGGTAAAATAGACTTTTATTATTTTTTTAGAAAAAGGAAAAGGTTTTATTTAACTCTTTTAAATAAGTATATTTGCCTCAATATAAATGATATGCAAATTAAAAGACACAAATTCGTCTATTAATTTGCGATAGATTACTATAAGCCCTTAAATACATGATTATACGAAGATTAATAATAATTCTTATATTTTCAATATACTTCGTAAATCTTAATGCGCAAAAAACGTCCTTTAAGTTCTCACATTATAGTAAACAGGATGGATTAAATCAAAGTAGTGTAAATTATATTTTTCAAGATTCCGAAAACTATGTTTGGATAGCCAATTTTGGTGGTATAAATAGGTTTAATGGTTATAATTTCACGTCTTATAAAACCGATTTCGAGGACACAAATTCTATTCCAGATAATTCAGTTTGGTGCATATTTGAACGTAAAAATAAATCGCTTTGGTTTGGTACTAAAGCTGGCTTAAGTCGGTATAACAGAAGTAGTAATAATTTTAATAATTTTTATATTAGGGAAGCATCTACACCAGTAGCAACGTTATCTGTAAAAGCACTTTTTGAAGATTCTAATAAAAAACTTTATGTAGGAACAGAAGGAGAAGGTTTATATATATTCGATGAAACTGAAGAAAAATTTCATAATATAGAAGTCATTCCAAAACATGCTAAAGTAAGTTCTATTATTGAAGATAAACAGAATAGATTATGGGTAGCAACTGAGAATTTAGGTGTTTTTATATTAAATAAGACTAGAAATAATGTAATTAGCTTATTAAAAGATGAAAAACTATCTAGTATAACTGTTTGGAGTTTGTTACTAGATAAAAATGGAGGTGTTTGGATTGGTACAGATACAGAAGGCTTAATATATTACAATAATAATGTGTTTTCTAGTTTTAGAGATAATAAAGAAATACCCTATAATTTAGGAAATAAGATTAAAACTATCGTTGAAGATGATGGAGGGAATATATGGATTGGTAGTGCTACAGAAGGATTATCGTATTATATAACTGAGGAAAATACTTTTTATCAATATAAAAATAACCCTTTTGATTCTAATTCGTTATTTGATAATGATGTGAGTAGTATTTTCTCGGGTAATAAAGGAGAATTATATGTTGGATTTTATACTAATGGATTTAATAAATTAGTTAAGACTCCTTTTTACAGCTTAAAAAATGACGTAAAAAGATCTAATACTTTAAGTAATAATAATGTTTATTCTATATATAAGGATAATGATGAAATGCTTTGGTTTGGTACTTTTGGTGGAGGACTAAATAGATATAATTATAAAACCAAATCGTTTAAATATTATAAGCATGATGAAAAAGATAAATCATCAATAAGTCATGATTGGGTACGTATTATTTTTGAAGATACAAATAATGTTTTATGGATTGGTACATGGGGAGGAGGATTAAATAAATTTGATAAGAAAACTGAAACCTTTACACGTTACTTACCAAATGAAGATGGAGAAAATAGTATAAACCATAATATAATTACGGCATTATTTGAAGATAAAGATGGAGAATTATGGATAGGAACCTATGGAGGAGGTATAAATATTTATAGAGAAAAAACTGATGACTTTAAAACTATAGCTCACGATAAAAATAACCCAGATTCAATTAGCGACGATCATATAACCTCTTTTTTTCAAGGAGAAAATGGTTTAATATGGATTTGTACCTATGGAGGAGGTTTAAACTCATATAATAAAACTACAAATAAATTTAAGCGTTATCTTCCAGATGTAAAAAAAGGACATAGCCTTAATACTCATAAACCTTTACATATTTATAAAGAACAAGATAGTAGCTTTTATTGGATTACAACATTAGGAGGTGGTGTTAATAAGTTTTATTATGAGGATAATAGATTTATTCATTATACAGAAAAAGACGGCTTATCCAATAACTCCACTATGGGTATGCTAAAAGATAGTAATAATACGTATTGGATAAGCTCTAATAATGGTATATCTCATTTTAATCCAGAGACAGAAACCTTTCATAATTATACAACAGCAGATGGATTAGCAAGTGATGATTATAACCTTGAAGCTTATGCTCAAACTGAGGATGGTACACTTTTTTTTGGAGGAAAAAAAGGAGTAACCTATTTTAATCCAACAGAAGTTAAGAAAAACAGAAGCTTTCCAAATGTTATTATTACTAAAGTAAAAGTTGAAGATAGTTTATACAACAATAAATCTCAAAAAACCATAATCCCTTATAAAAGCAGAGTGTCTTTTGATTATGCAGTTATAAACCCAGTAAATATTAAAAACATAAAGTACGCTTATCAATTAGTTGGTCAAACTAAAGAGTGGCGTCATATGGATAAAATAAGGCATCTAGAGTTTACTAATCTTAGTCCAGGTAAATATGAATTACGTATTAAATCTACAAATAGCAACTCAACTTGGAATGATAATTATACAAGCTTTTCGTTTAAAATAGAAACACCTTGGTATTTAAATAATTATATAAGAATAGCTATAATACTACTATTGTTATTAGGAGTATTTAGTTACTATAGATTAAAATTAATTAGAGCGAAAAGATATAATAGTGAATTAGAAAATAAAGTAAAAGAGCGTACTGAAATTATACATAATAAAAATATAGCTTTAGCAGAAGCTAAAGAGAAAACAGATGACGCGAATAGAAAATTAAAGGATCTAAATGAGTTAAAAGATAGAATTCTATCTATAGTTTCTCATGATATGAGGTCCCCTTTATTAAATTTAGAAAGCCTTCTAACGTTGTTTGAAGATGATTATGAACCTATTGCTATTGATGAGATGCCCGAATATACAGGTTTAATTCAAAAAGAGTTAAAAAAGGTATTAGAGCTGCTAGAGAATTTATTAACGTGGGCTAAATATCAAATTACAAGTGTTAAAGCAACAAAAATAAATGTAGACTTATATAATATAGTTGCAGATTTATATGATTTATTTGAGTCTAAGCAAAAGAAAAAAAATATAGTACTAATTAATGAAATAGATGAAACTGCAATATTAAAGAGTGATAAAAATATAATTACATTTATATTGAGAAATATAATATTTAACGCAATAAAATTTACACCTGAAAACGGAACAATTAGAGTTGAATATGAAGTAGTAAATAATCAGAATAAAATTTCTGTTATAGATTCTGGAATAGGAATGACACAAGAAAAAATAAACTCATTATTTTCGAGTGAAACCATTAGTTGGGAAAAAGGAACTTCTGGTGAACAAGGAACAGGTCTAGGTTTAATATTGTGTAAAGATTTATCTGAAGAGTTAGGAGGTACTATTTATGCTAAAAGCGAATTAGGGAAAGGAACCACTATTAGCCTTGAATTTCCTGTTTAAATGTTAAGCAAGTGGGGGATTAGAATCAATTATAGATTTTTAAATTGATTAAAGCAAAAGTTATAATTATTGATACTGTATTTTATATGCGTAGTTAATTATATTTAGATATTATAGCTTCATTAAAAAACCTTTCAAGTGTTTTAATCCTGAAAGGCTTTTACTAATATTATCTATACTCTAATTGAGGTAAAGGATTTATATCTCCGTAGATATGACTTAACCCATTTAAGTTGCCACCTTTATGACAGTCAAAACAATTTTTATATTGAAAATAAGTTTCCATAGTCGAATTTGCTAACACTTTAGATCCTTTAACTACTGGTAATTGGTTGCCTACACCCGGCACTCCATTAGAAGTCCATGTAGCGCCAACTAAGAAATAGTTTTTACGTACATCTCCATCTATTAACATACTAGAAATATTTCTATTAATTGAAATTATGTCTGTATTATTTACAGCACTAGTTGCATCAGGTTTGTTACCCCAAGGATGTGTACGCATTGTACTGCTTGGAGATATGGTTTCATTATTTTGTGCTATAATCTTATTGGTTTCTAACTCCATATGCATTTGGTTTGAAGCATTCATTTTAGTATCATCATTAGTAAATGTCCAACCTTTTTTTATAGGAGTACCATCTTCATTTAATGTTTTCTTTTGCTTAACGTCTTTATTACTATCTACATAGTAATAATCTACATCTGGAACATTATCTGTATGTTCAAAAGTAGCCCAAATCATTTCTGGGTGTCCAGCAGCACTACCTACAACATGGTAGCCTACCATAGCTAATGTAACACCTCTTTCGTATGTAGATTCATCCCATACCCATTCTGTATCACTAGTTTTAGTAAACTTCGGAACATCTGCAGTAATGGTAACATATTTACTTTTGTCAGCTTTTGGAGGCAATTTTATCCAAGAACTTTTTAATTCCATTGCTAATGACTCTCCATCTTTTATTTCTACATTATGTACTTCTTTTGCATATTTAATAATCGCACCCAATTCTTTTTCAGTAGTAGGAAATTGTGTTAAATCGAGCTTACCTTCTTTTTGTCCAGAGACCATATATCCGTAGACATCATTTACATGAATGGCATAGTATACAATAGAACCATCTGGAGTTAATCCTGCTTTTTGAGACATTAAAACGCCATTTACTAGACCAGCCTGGCCTTCTTTTTCTAATTTTCCACCTCTTACTTTAGTTTGCTTACCGTCTATAACTAAATCTTGACCTTCTAAATCATAAAAAGGAGCAGAGTCGTACACATAACTATCGTCTTTTGGTGAAAAATGCCAAAGAAACATTCTCCACGACCATTTATAAAAATCACAATTGTTATTAAAAGGATCAAGAAGACTATTTGCTAAGCTTACTGTACCATTTTCAGTAATACTGTCCTTTACAAACCAGGATTTAAATTCAGTTTTAGTAACTGTACAAGTTTTAGCAGGCTCGAAAGGTACAGCTGCAACATAATCATCTTTTTTGGTTGTCTTTTCTTCTTTACATGAAGGAGCACTTATTGCTATAATAAACAATAGTGCGATCAAATTTATCTTTTTTGTAAGTATCATATTATTAGTGTTTGGTTAGGATTGGTTTAATGTATCTACCCAAGCTACAATTTTATCTCTTGCAGCAGCAGATAAATCTCGAGTAACAGGCATGTGTACTAAATCTGTCATAGGTTTTTCTAACAGCGTTTTAATCATATTTCTCATGTCTATTTGCTCAATTTTTTTCTCATCGGTTAAGAAGCCCATAATTTTATATAACCTACCAAACTTACCTAGAATATCTGTTGCTTTTTCTGGCACTTTTAAATCGTAAACTAAAACACTAACGATATCATTAATATCCTTTACTGCTACTGGATCATTTACAAAATTATAATCTAGAAAATAGACTTGACCATCTACATAGTCTCTTGGGTTTCCTGGTGGTATACAAGAGATATCAAAAGTTGCGACTCCATTTTTAGTAGTTGCTGTATTAGGAAATTTCAATGCATCTTGAGGAATGGATAGATTTTTAATACCTTTTGTTCCACTAGTTCCAAGTGTGTTTTTAGTATATCTTTCTGCTTCTCGTTCGGTTTTCATAGTTAATGAAATTTCGGTGCCATCGTCTACAGGTTGCCCAAATTTTAAGGCATATATTTGTATTGTATTGGTTTTACCCCTAGGGAAATCTTTTGTAGTAGGGAAACCTGGGTTCATTCTGTATACAAATTGATCTGCTCTTAAATAATTTCCATTTTTGTCCTCTGCTAATAAAATTGTATTTGTTGTATCACTTAAAATTCCTAATGGAGTTTCGCTCCAATTATTATCTAGTTTTTTTGTAAAAAATCCAGCAGATTTCGCATAAAAATCTTTTCCTTCATAAGGAATTTGAACAAGTTTTTGAGCATTTTGAGTGCTAATATCTCCATTTGGAAAAGCAACAAGCCAAAGCGTACCTAGTTTTTCTGCATAGATATCATTTCCAGGAGTTTTTGTAGGTAAGGAATTACCAAGATTTAGTGTTATGACACCTGTTTTGTCTATAGTAAAAGGCGCATAGTAAGCTATAGACCCTTTTTGAGGCACTAGAACTCTAGAAGGCACAAAACGGCTAGGGGCATTAGACGAACTTGGTCCAACCGTGCCAGTAATCATTCCAAAAGTAAAATCGTAAGGTGTTATGCGGCTGTATGGTAGTACAGTTACTTTTAGTATAGTATCTATGTTGGCATTATATTCCTCAACAGATAAATATTGTTGAAGCATATATTTAACAAATACTTCTGTAGGAATATTACCAGGATTAATTGGATTATTATTAGAGTCTGTATTTTGAAAGAAAGATTGCATTGGAGTAATTTTGTTTAAAACAGAAGATGTTACTCCAGCATCTTGCATTGCATTAAAAGTACCCGTATTAAAAGCATAATTTGGTGGTGAATTATTATGGCCGTTTGTATTTATATTTACAGATAAAAATTGTGTAGGATTTTTTTCGTAATGTTCTAAAAATGGACTATTACTCGAACTTCCTGTTTGAGCGACATCTGTCATTTGCACTTGAAATACCGCAGATCCACTAGCAGAAGAACGTGGCGCATTAGGACCTTGGCATTGTCCCCAAATACCATTAAAAGCTATATTAGGTACATTACCAGTTAAGTTGGCATCGTCTCCACCGATTTGCAGTGTCATAGCCCAAATTTCTGATACGTTTTGCTGCATAGGATCCAAATCTACCATTGCAGATTGTAAAGGGAAAGAGGGTTTAAAAATAGCTTTAACTGGTTGACCAATAATAGGGTCTTCGCTAGATGTGGTAGCCGAAGTTCCATCGGCATAATCTACTTGTGTAACAACACAGTCCTCCATTAATCCGAAGTTACCATCTCCTCTTGGATTCCAATATAATTCTACTTTTTCTAATTCATTGGGCGTGGGGTAAATTAAAGGGTTATAATTGTTGGGGGTGTTATTAATGGTAGAAGGGCTGGATTGAAAGGTTCCAGAGAAATGAATTCTTGGATAGCTTAAATAGTTCATTATAAATGTTTTGGTTATTAGTTAAATATATCTGTCTTAATTTTATAGCGTACTTTATATGTGTTATATATTTTACAATTATTACGATGCTCTTTAATTAAAGAACAAGAACTTTATGAGTGCTATTATGTAGGGAATTTTAGTTTGTGTTACTATATTCTTGTAAAATATAGATTTAAATTATATATGAATATAAAGCAATAAAAATTGCAGTGTATAATTGTAATTCATTATAAATTAAATTGTTATATGTGCTTAGGGATAGCATATAAGTATATCTAAATTAGGTAAAAAATAGTTGATTAACAAAATATTTCAATAATCTACAGTAAGTTTTTCTTGATTGATTAAATGTTTTATATTTAATTATTCTTTCAATGCTAAGCCTTCTGTTATTTAATTACAATGAAAAAAATCGTAATACCATTTTTAATTTTTACAGTCATTATTATTTTAATTTTTGTGTTTTTTGGTGGCTCAGAGATTTATTTTCAGGATTTATTAGAAGAGGCTCGTGTTAATCCTTCTTATTACGGATTTCTAAGCTTTTTAATTCTAAGTTCAGATATCGTTCTTCCAGTACCATCAAGTATAGTAATGCATTTTAACGGAATGGTTCTAGGAACTTTTTTAGGTGCTTCTTTATCTTTGACTTCAGTTATGATTTCTTCTATTGTTGGTTATTATTTAGGACGATCTACTGAATGGTTTATTAAATCCAAAAGCAACACTAAGGAGAGTGACTTTTTTAGTAAATATGGTGTATTTGCTATTATTCTGTCAAGAGGAATACCTATACTTTCAGAAAGCATAGTTCTAATTTGTGGATACAATCGATTTAATTTTAAATCCTTTATGGGGTATAGTTTATTAGGATATGTACCTATCTGTCTATTATATGCTTATTTTGGAAATCTTTCTAACAACCTGTTTTTTATTGCTATTTTTATTTCAATACTTCTTTCTTTTATAGCGTGGTATATTGGGAAACAGATAGCAAAGCGTAATAAACAGGAACTTTAATTTTTAAAGTATACTATCAAACTTTCTAAGCTGTTTATCTCAGATTTATGTAACATACCAAGGAATAAAATATAAATTTATAAATGTCTCTATTATCATTTCCTATTTATACTAAAAGTGAGTTAGATAAATCAAAAAATATAAGTCTAAAATTATCAATTTAAACATTTTTAAATACATTAAAAATATATAGAAATACTCTAATGTAATGTTTAACTTATAGTTGGGTTACTAGTGTTTTAATTGTTTTTTGTGAAATATTGGTTAATTTAAAAACTTGTATAAAGAGTAATAACAATTGGTAATTGTACTTGTTAGTATATTATTGTATAACAAGTAAGGATTAGGCATATTATTAGTAAGGTTTAGCCTTACTAATGATATATTTTTATATTATATCTTCGCCCTGTTCTATAGCTAATAGAATTTTAATATTACCAAACTTCATGTGATTGAAGGTAGCGAAGCTATATACTTTTCGCAAACAATAAAATTTTATAATCTTGTTAATGAGTTGTTTAAGTTTAATAAGTTATACATTGTAATTAAAAATTAGCTATATCGATACAACTCTTTATAGAGTAAAATCAAAAAACATACATACCAAATTATAAACACTTAATCTGTATTAGAGCATTAATTATCAAATTATTGCTTTTAATATGGATTTACACTTTTATAGTCACACTATTCTATCAATTAACAAAAAAATATCTCACCATAAATGAGTACACTTATTGATATTCTATCAGAAAGAAAAGCATCAACTTCTAAGGGTATTACTTTTATAGAAAGTAATAATAAGGAAAATGTACTGTCATATAAAACGTTATATAATACGTCTCAAAACGTTTTATATGTTTTACAAAAAGAAGGTTTACAACCTAAAGATGAATTAGTATTACAAGTAGACGATAATTATACTTTTATTGTTGTTTTTTGGGCTTGTATATTGGGAGGGATAATACCAGTGCCTATATCTGTAGGACAAAAAGCAGAACATAAAAAGAAACTATTTAATGTATGGGACATATTAAATAACCCATACATTCTTACTACTTCTCGTAATCTAGAATCCTTAGATAAATTTTCTGAAGACACAAAATATAGACATATCTATAATGATATATCTAAAAAATCAATTGCTTTAGATATCATTTTTGAAGCTACTGAGAATGGTGAACTATATGCTGCAAAAGAAAACGATATAGCATTTATTCAATTTTCTTCTGGATCGACAGGCTTACCAAAAGGAGTGCAATTAACCCATAAAAACTTAATAGTTAATACTAAAGCTATTGCAAGTGCTGCAAAATATACCGAAAAAGATTCTTCTATAAGTTGGATGCCATTAACTCATGATATGGGATTAATTGGGTTTCATATAAATCCAATAGTTAGTAATATGGATCAATATATAATGCCTACTAATTTATTTGTAAGGCGTCCAGCATTATGGTTAGATAAAGCTTCAGAGTATAATGTTAGCATTCTATGTTCTCCAAATTTTGGGTATAACTATGTGTTAAACCATTGTAAAGGAGACTATAATTGGAATCTATCATCAGTTAGAGTATTATATAACGGAGCAGAACCAATTTCAGAAAAACTTATTGAACAATTTCTAGATAAAATGAAATTGTACCAATTAAAGCGAAAAGCAATGTGTCCTGTTTATGGCTTAGCCGAAGCAAGTTTGGCTGTTTCAATTTCTAATTTAGATAATGAAGCCAATTCTGTAAGTATAGATAGAAATCATTTAAAAGTATCAGATAAAATAATACTAAATGATAATGAAAGTGAAGGTATCTCTTTTGTAAATGTAGGCGTTGCAATAAATGATTGCATTGTAAGAATTACAGATGATGATGATAAACCAGTAAATGAAAACATTATAGGTAATATCCAGATAAAAGGTGATAATGTTACCTCAGGGTATTATAATAATCCTGAAATTACTAAAAAAGTAATCGATAACGATAATTGGCTTAAAACAGGAGATTTAGGTTTTATTAAAGACAGTAAGTTATACGTAACTGGTAGAGCAAAGGATATTATATTTATTAATGGGCAAAATTATTATCCGCATGATTTAGAAGCATTATCAGAAGAAGTTTCTGGAATAGAATTAAATAAAGTGGCTTTTGCTGGCTATTTTAATTCAGAAAAACAAGAAGAAGAAATAATAGCTTTTGTATTTCATCGCGGGGACTTAAAAAAGTTTATTCCTGTAAGACATGATTTAATAACTTTAATAAATCAAGATATGGGAATAGCTTTAACAAAAGTTATCCCTGTAAAAGATATACCGAGAACAACAAGTGGAAAAATACAGCGCTTTAAATTACTTGAAACGTATTTAAATAATGAGTTCAAAAAGAATGAGAACGATTTAAATACACTATTAGAGTCTATAAGTGTCGAAATTGTAGAACCAAAAAATGAAGCAGAGACAAAACTTCTTAATATTTGGAAAACACTTTTTGAAAATGAAAATATAGGCGTAACTCAAAAGTTTTTTGAGATAGGAGGAAACTCACTTAAAGCAGCAGAGCTCGTTATGCTAATATTAAAAGAGTTTCAGGTGGATATCGCATTAGAAACCATTTATAATAAGCAAACCGTTAGCGATTTAATATTAGAAATTAACAACGCAACACCTACACAATATAACACTATCCCAGTAGCTACCGTTAGCGATAGTTATAATTTGTCTTCTAGCCAAAAAGGGATTTACTACGCATGGGAAACAGACAAAAAATCTATAGCATATAACGTTCCAACAGTATTTAAAATAAAAGGAACGTTAGATATAGAACGATTAAAAATTAGCCTTGAAACTTTAGTCTCCAAACATGATACATTAAGAATGGGGTATACTATGCAAAGTGTACCTAAATTTAAAATTCATGAGACTCTAGCGGTTAATATAAAAACAATTATAGTCGAAAATGAAGAGATTAATGAAGCATTTAAAAACTTAATACAGCCTTTTAATCTATTAGAAGATCAATTATTTAGAGTTACTATTGTAAAGGTAAATGAAGGAGAGTCGTATTTATTTTTAGACTTCCACCATAGTACTTTTGATGGATTTTCCGTTTTATATTTTATACAAGATTTGTATAATTTATATGTGGGCAATACAATAGAAGCTCCAAAAATACAATACAAAGATTTTAGTCACTGGCATGCAGAGTATATTACTTCAAATAAAATAATAAGTCAAGGGGACTATTGGAAACAAAAGTTAAAAGGAGATTTACCTGTATTAAATTTTCCAACAGATTTTCCAAGACCACAGTTTTTAAATAAAGTAGGTAAAAAAATAGAATTCTCATTACAAGAGAAGACGAATACACAATTAAGGGCATTTGCAAAAAATAATAATGTAACGCTACAAGTATTATTATTTTCTATCTATAAACTGCTATTAAATAAATATACAGGACAAGAAGATATTATAATTGGTGTTCCAGTATCTGGAAGAAACCATTTAGATATTAGAAAGAGCTACGGTATGTTTGTAAATAACGTAGTTATTAAAAATACGATTAACACAAACATTACCTTTTTAAACTATTTAGAACAAGAGAAAATAAATAGTTTCGAAGCTCTTAAACATCAAGACTATCCATTTAATAACTTAATAGAATCTTTAAATATTAAAAGGGATGTAAGTAGAAGCCCAATATTTGACACCATGTTCATTTTTCAGAATATGCAAAACGATATTGGGAATGATACTTTTAAATTATCAAGACACTTTTTCGACCCTGAATTTTCAAAATTCGATATCTCAATGGAGGTTTTCGATTTTGAAAGCACCATAGTTTATGGAATAGAGTATGCAACCGATTTATTTAAAGAATCAACAATTATAAACGTTATAAATAGTTTTAAAACGCTAATAAATAACATACTAGAGAATCCTAGAAAACAAATAAAGGATATTTCATTATTAGCGCCATCCACTCATGAACTATTAACGCACCAGTTTAATGACACAGCTGTATATTACTCTAAAAGCGAAACTATTGCTGAAGTGTTTAATAATCAAGTTCTTAAAGCACCAAATGCAATAGCTCTAGAATACAATAAAGTAAAGCTTACATATAAAGAACTAGAAGAACAGGCTACACAAATTTCTGAATATTTATTAGAACAAAATTTGCCTATTAATACTACAATAGGAGTTATTTTACCAAGATCTATAGAATTTGTTGTAAGTATCCTTGGGATTCTAAAAGCCGGAATGTGTTATGTTCCAATAGATAGTAATGCGCCAGAACATAGAATGACATACTGTATAGAAAACAGTAAATGCAGTCTTGTAATTAGTAGTGATACTTTAATTGAAAAATTAAACTTTAAACAAAAAGAGATTATATTATCTATTGAAACATTATCAAAATTCCCAATAGATAAAGATAAAAGTGAATTAGAAGCAAATACTACTGCTTTAGATTTAGCCTATGTTATTTATACTTCAGGAACAACAGGAAATCCTAAAGGTGTGAAAATAACGCACAAATCATTATTAAATTATATTAATTGGGCAGCAAAAACGTATTTAAATACAGAGGACAATGTATTTCCATTATATAGTTCTGTAGCTTTCGATTTAACGTTAACATCAATTTTCCTCCCACTTTTAACAGGAAGTAAAATAGTAATATATGGCGAAGAAACTGAAGCCAATACCATCATCGAAGATGTTATTAATGATAATAAATCAACAATAGTAAAACTCACACCTTCTCACTTAAAAATAATAAAAGAATTAAACATAAAATCTAGTGCCATTAAAACACTAATAGTTGGAGGAGAGGCATTAACAACCCAACTATGTTTAGATATTACAGAAACCATAGATAATGTAGTTATTTATAACGAGTACGGACCCACTGAAGCCACTATAGGTTGTATGGTTTATAAATTTGACGCAGCAGATACAGGACAAAATGTATCGTTAGGAAAACCAATAGATAATACACAGATATATATCTTAGATAAAGATTTAAAACCAGTTCCATACGGAGTAGTCGGTGAATTATACATTGCAGGAGACGGTTTAGCAGAAGGTTACATACATAACAAAGAATTAACCAGTTTAAAGTTTATAGAAAACCCATTTATAGCAGATACAAAAATGTATCGTTCTGGTGATTTAGTAAAACGAAATGCAGATAATAGCATTGTATTTCTAGGTAGAGTGGATAACCAAGTTAAAATTAATGGTTATAGAATTGAGTTAGATGAAATACAATTACAACTATTAAATATAGATACTATAAACGAAGCTATTGTATTAGTAAAAGAAACAAACAATACTAAAAGAATAGTAGCCTATTGCACCACAAATGATGCATTAGATAGTAATACTGTAAAAAAACACTTATCAGGTAAATTACCAACGTATATGCTACCTAATAATGTTACGATTATAGACGACATGCCATTAACAACTAATGGAAAAGTAGATACAGGTAAATTACTAACATTATCAGTGGCTAAAAGTACAGAATATAGAGAGCCAACAACACTAATAGAAACACAGTTGTTAGAAGCTTGGAAAACTATTTTTCAAGATAATACCATTAGTATAACAGATGGCTTTTTTGAATTAGGTGGAGATTCTATAAAAGCTGTACAAATAGCATCCATACTGTACAATCAAGGTATTGAGTTAAGAGTTAAAGATATTTTAACACACCAAACCATACAACTCATAGCACCTTTTGTAGAACAAGAAACTGTAAAAATTTATGAGCAATCAACACTAGAAGGCGAAAAAGAATTCTCACCAATAGAAGCATGGTTTATTAGTCAAAATTTCGCAAATCCAAATTTTTATAATCAATCGGTAGTATTAGATATTAAAAAGCCTATAAACGTTTCATATTTAGAAAAAGCCTTTACGTATTTAATACAATCGCATGATGGGCTTCGTTTAAATTTAGATCCAATACAACAAAAAATGTATTATAATAATGCGTTTTTGAATGTTGATTTTACTATTGAAACGTATCCTATATCTACTATAGAAGATAAATGTTTAGAACTTAAACAATCTTTCTCTATTACTAATAGCCTGTTAATAAAAGTTGCAGTATTTGATGGAGCATCTGGAATAGAAAAGCTATTCATAACCATGCATCATTTAATTATAGATGGTGTCTCATGGAGAATACTACTAAATGATTTGTATACTATATATCATAAAATAGAAAACCAAGAGACATTAAGTCCTTACAATAAAACAATCTCTCTAACTAGTTATCAAGAACACATAAAATCTTATGCAACAAAAGAGACTATAGAATCTCAAAAAGACTATTGGAAAGCTATAGAAGCTATAGACTTTAAATTACCTACAGACTTTAACAATAGAAGTGCTAAAGAGACCATAAAACCAACACTATTTAAAAGTAGTTTAAGTAAAGAAGATACCCAATATTTGCTAAAAGAAGCAAACAATAGTTACAAAACAACACCAGAAATACTATTAAATACAGCTCTTGTATTAGCATTAAAAGATTGGACAGAAAAGGAAACCATTATTATAGAACAAGAAGGCTATGGTAGAGAGTTAAATCATGTAAATACAGCAAATACTATAGGTTGGTTTACAACACTATATCCCGTTAAATTTAATGTAAAAGAAAACGCCTCTTTAGAAGAAACCATAAAACATGTAAAAGAAACCATAAAGAATATTCCAGATAAAGGAATAGGCTATGGTATATTAAAATATTTAAACAATAACTCTTGTTTAACGAAACAAGAGAGAACACCAATACGATTTAATTACTTAGGTGTTTTTAACGCAGAATTTAATAATGACTTGTTTTCGTACAATGCAGATTATACTGGAGAAGAAAGTGATTCTAAAAACATTTTAACTGCAAGTTTAGAATGTAACATCATGATAGTAGATGGTAAACTAGAGATAGTAGTACACTATAGTACAAGTGATTTTCAAGACACTACTATAAGCATATTTACTAATACACTCTTAACCAAATTAAAAACACTACTGGCATTTCTAAAAAAGGAAACAACAGAGCATTTTACAGTATCAGACTTTGATGGCGCTCAACTAGACGAAGAAGATTTAAACACCATATTAAACATTTTATAAACTAAAACTCATGATCCTAAAGAATTTAAGGTTAGCACTAATTACCTTTAAAAAGAATAAAATAAATACAATTTCCAGTATTCTGGGGTTAGTTATAGGTATAACTACATTTTTAATTTTAATGCAACACAAGTTCTATCACGAGAGCTACGATAAGCATTTCACAGATTCGGAAAGAATATACAGAGTAGCAACTAGAACGACAGAAAAAAACGGAGAAGTATTAGATATAGCACTTAATTATAATGCTACTGGAAGAGACTTGGTAGATAATTTTAAAGAATTAGAAGACTTTACTTTTTCATACAATGAAGCTATTTTAATAAACAACGATGATAAAAAGTTTGGAAATCAAAATGTAATATGGGTTTATAAGAATTTTTTAGAGTTTTTTGGTTCTATAAAGTTATTAAATGGAGTAACAAATAATGTGTTATCCGAGCCAAATAAAGGTATTATTTCTGAAACTGCAGCTAAACGTTTTTTTGGAGACAAGGACCCTTTAGGGGAAACATTACGTTATGATGGAGATTACTTTTTTGAAGTAGTAGGTGTTTATGAGGATCTTCCAGACAATACACATTTTACGGCAGACTATATTATATCTATTCAGCCTAGAGAAAATAGTGATTCTAATTTTGGTGAAATTAATTACAATTGGCCTGTATATAATTTATATGTAAAGTCTACTCCTAATTTAGATGTAAAACTTTTAGAAAGTCAAATACCAAATTTTATTATAAATAAATTGCCAAAACGAGTTACCAAAACAAGCAATTTAGCCTATTTCTTACAACCTATTGAAGATATTCATCTTAAGTCGAATATAAGAAATGAAATGAAAGCTAACTATAGTGCAAAAACAGTAAACTTAATCGGGATTCTGGCTATTTTTATTTTGGTTGTCTCATACATAAATTTTATAAACATTTATTTCTCTCAATCGTTTAAAGAACTAAGAGAAGTTGGAGTTAGAAAAGTATTAGGCGCTACATTCTTTAATATATTAGGTAAAAGTATAATAGCAACTCTTTTAATTAATATAATATCTGCACTTTTAATTTTTATATTAATAACTGTTTTCAAATTAGAAATAGGAATGTATTTGGGAGATGAATTCTTTTTAGATGGTATCTCTAAAAATAGCATATGGTCACTTTTATTATTGTTAATCATTTTTGGAACGCTAATACCAAGCTTATATATTACACTAATACTATTTTCAAATAGTATAACAAACTCATTACACAATAAGTTTAGTAATAAACAAGGTAAAGTAAATTCGAGGTTTATTTTAGTAATCTTTCAGTTTGTTATTACCATAATAATGGTAACAGGAACATTAGCGATAAACAAACAAGTAAATTATATGCTTGATAAAGACCTTGGATTCGAATCTGAACAAGTTGTTTTTACATCGTTTCCTAGAAGTTTATTTTATCAAAAAGAGACTTTAGAACAACGATTTAGAGAATTTAAAAATAGAATAGAGCAAATAAATGGAGTAGAGAGTGTAACCTGGTCAGATATGCTTCCGGGTAAACCTCCAATTACTGGTCCTGTATTAAGACGAAAAGGAGAACCTTCAATTAAAAATATAAACTATGAGCATGGTAATATCGATTCAGAATTTATAAAAACTTATGGATTAGAATTAGTTGCAGGTAGAAACTTTGAAGACAATTTATCAGCAGCAGATAGTAAAATAATGCTTAATGAAACAGCCGTTAAAAAATTAGGTTTCGACTCTAATGAAAGTGCTATAGGAGAGGTTGTTACAACTAGAATAGAAAACTCAACAGCACCAAATTCACTTTCAATAATAGGTGTCGTAAAAGATTTTCACTCTCAAGGCTTAAGAAAAAGTATAACACCAATGCTGTTTACTCCAGATAGAGCCGTATCTGAATCTTTTTATGCAATAAAAGTTAAAAGTTCAAACATGTCAGACGTTGTAGCTCAAATGGGTAAAATTTATGAAGACGTAAATCCAAAAGATGCATATAATGCTTTTTTCTTAGATGACTTTTTTAACAAACAATATAAAAATGAATTGATTTTTAAGAAAATCATGATTATAATATCTGTCATCATTATTTTATTAACCTGTCTAGGAATGTTTGCTATGGTTAACGGTATTATTAGAAAACGCCTAAAAGAGGTTGCTGTACGAAAAGTTAATGGTGCAAAATTATCAGATTTACTATTACTATTAAATAAACAATTTTTATACTTCTTAATTTTAACAAGTGTATTTGCAATACCATTAGCATATCTATTTATTCAAAAATGGCTAGGTAATTTTGTATATAAAACAGAAATGAATGCATGGGTATACATTGTACCAGTATTATTAATAGCGCTTATTGTTTTAATTACTACAAGTTATAGAATAGCGCTAGTCTCTAGAATTAACCCTATAAAAGTGCTTAAGGCAGATTAAATAATAGCACTTTAGCTACATACATATTATAACAATTTATTCCCTCTTTTTATAAATCATTCGAAAGAATGGAATCCATTTATTTGTAAAAAAATGACACAAAAAACAAAAAATGAAAGCAAGCTTTTAAAAAAGAACATTCAAGATATTATTGCATTAACACCAATGCAGGAAGGCTTGCTATTTCATTATTTAAAAGATGAAGAAGATAACAACGATTATTTAAATCAACTTGAGTTAACATTAAAAGGAGATATTAATATAGATCTCTTTAAAGCTGCATGGCAACATGTTGTAAATGCAAACGAAATGCTTAGGGCTGTTTTTTTATGGGAAGGAGTTAAAATACCTGTACAAGTTATAAAAAAGGAAACCTTAATCGATTTTACGTATGTAAGCGATAGTAACATAGATGTTGAAACGATAAAAGTAAACGATAAGAAAAAAGGATTTAATTTATCGGAATCTTGTTTTAGAGTACAATTAATTAAACTTACAGACAATAGATTCAAGCTATTAATTACAAATCATCATATTATTTACGATGGTTGGAGTAATGGAATATTGATAAAAGCTGTTTTAGATGCATATTCAGAATTATCTAAAGGAAATGTATTAACAATAAATAGTTTACCAGTTTTCAAACAGTATGTAAAAAATAATGCTAAGAGTTTAAAAGGAGCAGAAACCTATTGGAGTAGCTATTTAGAAGATTATGAGCGTTCATCATTTATTCCGACATCTATAAAAAAAGAAGAAATCTTATCCTCTAAAACTAAAGCTTTTAATTTATCTTCAGATTTAGTAAAAGACATAGAAAGCTATTCAAAAAAGAAAGAAATAAGTGTCGCTTCTATATTTTTTAATGCTTGGGGTATTTTACTGCAAAATTATTCAAATACAAATGATGTCCTTTTTGGTACAGCAATATCAGACAGACCTAAACAAATAAAAGGGATAGAAAATGCTATAGGACTTTACATTAAAACCATTCCATTTAGAAACCTTATAACAAAAGACACTACAGTAGAGCAAGCCATATTAAGAGCTAACGAAGATTTAATACAACATCAAGAAAAAGGAAATGGTGCATTAAATGATATTTTAAAAGTTGTTAATAAAAGTGTTGGTAAAGGAGAAATATTTGAAACCATTTTTACATTTGAAAACTACCCAATAGATACTGATATTTTTTTAAATGAAGACATAAAGATTGAAGAGTTCTCAAGTAGAGAAAAAACACATTATCCAATAGAAGTAATGGTTGAGAAAGATAATGGATATAAATTTATAATAACATATAATGCGAATATTTTTAATGAAGTATTTATAGAGTCCTTATTAAAACACTACGAAAATATTGTTAAAATTAGTGTGACAGAACCAACCACCAAAGTTGCTAAAATACAAGTAATGCCAGAACGTGAGATTAATGAATTATTGGCATTATATAATTTAAAAAAGGTTGAGTACCCAAGAGAAAAAACAATACATCAATTATTTGAAGAACAAGTAGAATTATATCCTAATAAAACAGCGATTAGTTTTCAAAATGTAGAGTTAACTTACAGGGAATTAAATACAAAAGCGAATCAATTAGCTCATATTCTAAAGGCAGAAGGAATAAGTAATAATGACATTGTTGCATTATGTGTAGAGCGGTCTATAGATGTTGTTATTGGTATGCTTGCTATTTTAAAATCTGGAGGCGCTTATTTGCCTATAGATGTAGATTATCCGCAAGAACGAAAATCATACTTACTAACAAATAGTCAAGCAAAGTATATAGTAACTAGTAAAGATACAGATGTAGCAGTTTCAGAAAACTGTAAAATTATAACTGTAGATTATAATGTAATGTCTACTTACAGTTCCGATACTATTTATAACCAGAATAAACCGTCAGATTTAGCTTATATTATATATACCTCGGGAACAACTGGACTACCAAAAGGTGTGCAAATTAGTCATAATAATGTTGTGCGTTTATTTAAAAATGAAAATTTCCAGTTCTCATTCTCATCACACGATGTATGGACACTATTTCATAGTCACTGTTTCGACTTTAGTGTATGGGAAATGTATGGAGCTTTATTGTTTGGAGGAAGATTAATAGTACTTTCTAAAGAAGAAGCAAAAGATACAGTTCAGTTTATTAAAATACTGCAACAAGAAAAAGTTTCGGTATTAAATCAAACCCCTTCGGCCTTTTATAATTTAATGGCAGTAGCAGAGCAGCAAGATGATGTTTTAAACAAATTAAAATATGTAATATTTGGAGGAGAAGCCTTAGCACCATCAAAACTTAAAAAATGGAAAGTTAAGTATCCACAAACCAAGCTAATAAACATGTATGGTATTACAGAGACGACTGTGCACGTTACTTATAAAGAAATTAATGAAGAAGAAATAGAAAATGGAATTAGTACAATTGGAAAGCCTATACCAACATTAGACGCTTATATTTTTAATAAAGATTTAAAATTAGTACCTAAAGGCATTCCGGGAGAACTATTTATAGCAGGAGAAGGCTTAAGCAAAGGCTACCTTAATAATGAAAAACTAACAGCAAAACACTTTATTAAAAACCCATATAATCAAGACGAGGTATTATATAAAACGGGAGATTGGGCTAGAATTTTGCCAAATGGAGATTTAGAGTATCAAGGAAGAATAGATAGCCAAGTAAAAATAAGAGGCTACCGTATAGAATTAGGAGAAATAGAAAATCAACTATTAACCCATAAAGCCATTAATGAAGCTATAGTAAGAGTAAAACAAAATGAAACTAATAAGTCTCTAATAGCATACTATAAAACAGAAGAGAATATTAATTCTGAACAGCTTAAAAAGTATTTATTAGAGCGGTTACCAGAATATATGGTACCAAGTCAATGCATTAAAATTGATGAAATCCCTTTAACAAGTAATGGGAAAATAGATGATATAAAATTATTAGAAATAAAAGGGATAGATACCAAAAAGACAATAGAACTCCCTAAGAATGATACAGAAAACTTATTGTTGAAAATCTGGAATGACGTTATAAATACAGACAAAATTAGTGTTAGCGATAACTTCTTTGAAATAGGAGGAGACTCATTAAATATGATTCGTTTATCGAGTGCTATCAACAAAGCATTTGAAACTAAAACAACAATAACAGATTTATTTAAATATACATCTATTAAAACTTTAGCTCAATATATAGATGGTGAGCACGAAGAAGTAAAAGCTGAACAAGAAATAGATACAGCATTTAAAACAAATATAGAACAAGAAGATATCGCCATTATAGGAATGGCTGGACGTTTTCCAAAAGCAAAAACAATAGAAGAATTTTGGAATAATCTTAAGCAAGGAGTAGAAGGCATTACAGTAGAAGACCATGAAGAGGATAAAACCCTTATAAAATCTAAAGGGCATTTAGAAGAGAGAACGCTTTTTGATAATTCCTTTTTCGATTATTCACCTAAGGAAGCCTCCATGATGGATCCACAAACACGTATTTTACATGAATGCGTATGGGAAGCATTAGAAGATAGTGGATATGATTCGTATCAATATAATGGAAAAATCGCACTATTTGCAGGTTCAACATTTAGCCCTTTTTATGGCATAGATACTAATGATATTACACCAGAAGATTTAGTAGATAATTTTGATAAAGGAACTTATGCAGAAAGAGATTTCTTAGCCTCAAGAGTTTCGTATAAATTAAATTTAAAAGGAGCTGGAATGACAGTGCTTACAGCCTGTTCATCATCCTTAGTAGCCATAGATATGGCCTGTTCTAAACTACATTTAAATCAATGTGATATAGCTTTAGCTGGTGGTGTTTCTGTAACCTTTCACGACGATAATGGATATGTATTTAATGAAGGGATGATTTTATCTCCAGACGGTCACTGTAGAGCATTCGATAAAAATGCATCGGGAACTGTAGGAGGAAATGGTGCAGGAGTAATAGTACTTAAAAAGTTAAGTAAAGCGATTACAGATAACGATAATATTTTAGCAGTAATAAAAGGAACAGCTACCAATAATGATGGAAACTATAAAGTAGGCTATACAGCACCAAGTGTAACAGGCCAAGCAGAAGTTATTAAAGAAGCTATAGCAAAAGCAAAAGTAAGTCCAGAAGATATTACCTATATAGAAGCACATGGTACAGGAACATCTCTAGGTGACCCAATAGAAATAGAAGGACTAAAAACAGCTTTCAACAATAATAAAAAGCAATATTGCGCTATAGGATCTGTAAAAACAAGTATAGGACACCTAGATGCTGCAGCAGGAGTAGCTGGAGTAATAAAAACAGTATTATCGTTAAAAAATAAAAAATTGCTACCAAGCTTACATTTTAACGAAGCGAATCCAGAAATGGATTTAGAAAACAGTCCTTTCTTTGTTAATACTACATTTCAAGACTGGAATACAGAAAACAAACCTAGAATAGCAGGAGTAAGTTCTTTTGGAATAGGAGGCACCAATGCACACGTTATAATAGAGGAAGCACCAACATTTAAAACACCAAAAGAGAATTTAGAAACTCAACTACTTGTAATCTCTGGAAAATCTAAAGAAGCTTTAAACGAAAACACAAACAAGCTAGAATCGTTTTTAGAGAACAATCCTGAAATAAATACAAATCAATTAGGACAACTTTTACAAACCACAAGAAAAGGTTTTGTAAAAAGACGTTTTGTTGTAGCTAACGATTTAGAAGATTTAAAAAATAAAATTTCAAAAAAACAATATAAAGACGGAAAGACATCAAATAAAATAAATAATAATGTAGCGTTTATGTTTACTGGGCAAGGTGCACAGTATGCAAACATGACCGAAGATTTATATTTAAAAGGAGGCTATTATACAAACCAAGTAAATAATTGTCTAGAAATAATTAAAACCCAAACAGGAGAAGATTTTAAAGCCGTTCTGTTTAATAAAACAGAAACGACAACTATTAATGAAACCTATTATACACAAGCCTTACTCTTTACGATAGAATATGCAATGGCTAAATATTTAATGCATTTAAATATTAAGCCAAACTGTTTAATAGGTCATAGTATAGGCGAGTACGCAGCTGCATGTATAGCAGGCGTATTTTCTTTAGAAGAAGCTTTAAAAATAGTATTAAAACGAGGCGCTTTAATGCAGAAAGCTAATCCAGGAACAATGCTTAGTATTTCTAAAAGTTCAGAAAGTATTGCTGAAATATTACCTGATACTTTAGATATGGCAACTATAAATACAGAAGAAAGCTGTGTTGTTTCTGGTAGTCATGAAGCTATTGATGCCTTTCTAAATACATTAAAAGAGCAGGACATTGCATTCGTTAGGCTAAAAACATCACACGGCTTCCATTCTAGTACAATGGATCCTGTTTTAGAAGAATTCGAAGCGTATTTGTCAACAGTTAAATATAATAACCCAGAATTACCATTTGTTTCAAATTATACAGGAACATGGATTACTAATGAACAAGCGGTAAGCCCTAATTATTGGGCAAAACATTTGCGACATGCAGTTAAATTTTCAGAAGGGATAAAAGCATTAAGCGATAATAATGTTTATACTTTTATAGAAGTAGGGCCGTCTAGAACACTCAGTAATTTTGTAAAAAACATACTTCCAAATGAAGATTCAAGAATAGTTTTTAATAGCATAAGGCACCCTAAAGAACGTAAAAACGATTATAATTATTTCTTACAGAAAATTGGTGAATTATGGTTAGAAGGTTTCGAAATTAATTGGTTGAATTTACATGAAAATAAAACCTATCGAAAAATTGCGTTACCAACCTATGCTTTCCAAAAAAATGACTTTCCATTACAATTAAAAGCTTCTAAAAAAGAAAATAAACCGAAAGGTCTTAAAGATTGGTTTTACACATCAGTATGGGAACAAATGGAAACACATACTAACGAAACCATTTTAGATAATAATACTAACTGGTTAGTCTTTACAAATAATAGTCCATTAACAACTGCCATGGTAGAGTTGATGAAACATAAAGGTAATACTGTAATATCTATTACCAAAGATTCTAAATTTGAAGTTAATCTAGAAGAAAGTAATATAAACATAAATCCAACAGAAGCTATACATTATGAAAAAATGTTGGATTATGTATTAGAGCAAAAATGGGATACTTTTAAAGTATTACACGCATGGAATATAGAAGATGAAATAACAATACCAAATAGAAGTAATTGTGATACTCAATTAGACAATTCATTATATAGTATGTTATATCTGGCAAAAGGTATAGGAAACAAATACCCGTCTAGTAAAATAACTATTAATGTATTAACTAATGAACTACATAACATAACAGGAGAAGAAGAAGTAAACCCATACAAAGGAACACTTCTTGGTGCCATTAAAGTTATTCCTTTAGAATACAGTAATATTAAGTGTAGAAGTATAGATATTAAAATACCAACATCTGTACATAAATACGATACGTTAATTGGTAGCTTATATAATGATTATAACACAGATTATTCAGAAAACATAATAGCCTACAGAGGTAAACGTCGATGGGTACAAAAAATTAAAAACACGACATTAAAAACACCTAATGAAAGCCATAATACTATAAAACAAAATGGACTCTACTTAATAACTGGAGGTTTTGGTGGAATGGGAGTTGCTATTGCAAATTATTTAGCTACAGAATTTGAAGCTAATTTAGTACTAGTTACCCGAAATCCATTACCAGAAAGAGGAACATGGGATGCTATTATTGCAGAAGAAAAAGATAATAAACTAATAGAACGCATTCAACATATTCAAAACTTAGAATCTGTAGGAAGCAAAGTCTATATAAGTGCAGGAAGCTTAAACAATTTTGAAGCATTACAAAATGATATTCAAAATGTAGAAAAAGAATTAGGCGCTATATCTGGTATTTTCCACACAGCAGGAGTAATAGACAATGGAGGAATTATACACTTTAGAACAAAAGAAACTATAGAGCAGTATATAGAATCTAAAGTACAAGGAACCCTAATATTACAAGACGTTTTTAAAGATAGAACATTAGATTTTACAATATTATTTTCATCAGTTTCAAACGTATTATATAAAGAGCAATACGGACAAGTAGCATATAATGCCGCTAATGACTTTTTAGAAGCCTATGCAGACTTCGCAACACTATCTAATAACGATAATGTATATGTTATTAACTGGTGTGCATGGTCCGATTCAGGAATGGCAGTAAAAGCCAAACAAGCAAGAGAAGTCATGGGGCATTTTGATGGCGGACTTGATTTTGATGAAAATGCCATTACTAGTGCAGAAGGTGTAAAAGCAATAGAATATATAATATCTAATACCTTAAGAACAGTTTCTGTATACCCTGGAGATTTAAATGAACAAATGGAGAAATCCTACTTCAAAGATTTTGTAAATACAGAAACACTAGAGGAAGTAAATGATAAAAAATCTTCAAGAATAGCAAGGCCAAGTTTAGAGTCAGAATACATTACACCAACAACACCCTTACAAAGTGAGATTGCAGAACTATGGGCAGATAGTTTTGGATATGAGACTATTGGAATAAGAGATAATTATTTCGATTTAGGAGGCGATTCGTTAAAAGCTGTAGCGATATCATCAAAAATGAATAAGCTTACAGGAAAAAACTTAAGCCTTCCTCAGTTTTTAAATAATCCTACAATAGAAGAGTTAAGCCATTTAATGGAAAGTACAGTAACTAACGAAGATTTTACTTATCCAGTTTTAGTACATGACAAAGAGAATGCACATAAAACATTTCCATTAACACCAATACAATTAGCTTATTTATTTGGGCGCTCAAATAATATAGAATTAGGTGGAATCTCTACACATGGTTATGTGGAAATAGAAGCAAGTCTAGATGCCGAAAAACTATCTAAAGCAATACAAAAAGTAATCGATAGACATGCAATACTTAGAACCGTAGTTACAAACGATGGAAATCAGAAATTATTAGAAGGAGATTTACAATATGATTTAAAAATAGATGATATAAGTAATCTATCTGAAAAAGAAAAAACGAATAAAATTAAAGCAGTGAGAAAAACAATGTCTCACCATGTCTTCGATATTTATAAATGGCCGCTATTTGAAATGAAAGTATTTCAAATAACCCATGATGAAGTATATATATTCTTTGGTATAGATTTAATCATTTCCGATGCTGGTAGTACAGATTTATTAGCTTCAGAATTAATGCAATATTATAGAAACCCAAAGTTAAAACTACCAGAATTAGAATTTACATTTAGAGACTACGTATTAGGCTTAAACGCCATAAAGGAGTCGCCATTCTATGTAAAAGATAAAGCATATTGGACAGATAAAATTAAAACCTTTCCATCGGCACCAGAACTACCTATAAAAGTAGCACCAAGTGCTATAGAATCACCAAGATTTAACAGATTAGAGAAAATATTTGATACGTTAACTTGGAAGCAACTAAAACGTATAGCAAGTAAAAATAATATAACACCTTCTGTACTTTTATGCACAGCATTTACAGAAGTATTAGCCTTTTGGGGAAATCAACAAGAATTAGGACTAAACATGACCTTATTTAATAGGTTACCATTTCATGAAGATGTACCAAAAATGATGGGAGATTTTACGTCATTAGTATTATTAGATGTACAATTAGATAGAGATAAAACATTCTACGAAAACGCAAAAGTAATTCAGAAAGAATTATTTGAAGCCATGGATCATAGACATTATGATGGAGTAGAATGTATAACAGAGTTAAGACGATTAAAAAATCTTGGAGATAAAGCAGTAATGCCAGTAGTATTTACAAGTACTTTACAAGAGAATGAAGACGAAGAATTAAATTTCTGGAACGAATTAGGAAACATTAAAAAGAGTATCTCTCAAACACCACAAGTCTTCTTAGATCATCAATTAATGCTAAAAGAAGGGACATTAATTCTAGGTTGGGATTATGTAGAGCAATTATTTGATGAAGATATTATTGAAACCATGTTTAATCAATATATCGAACGAATAGAGAAACTATTAGAAGACGAAATACCAGAAGCAGTAACAGTACCAGAACATCATTTAGAGTTGCTACAAGATTATAACAACTCTTTTGTAACGAACTCAAATACAATATTACAAGACTTATTTTATAACGACGAGACATTAAACTCTAATGCAATAGCAGTAGAAAATAATGACGTACAATGGACGTATAAAGAACTCTTTAATAAAGCCAACCAAGTAGCGGCCTTCTTAAAAAGTAAAAACATAGGAAGAGGCCATTTTGTTGGTGTATCTACCGACAGAAATGAATATACCATAAGTAATATCTTAGGAATAACCATAGCGGGAGCAGCTTACGTACCTATAGATAATACACATCCAGAAGAACGTAAACAATACATTTTAGAAAAAAGTAGTTGTAAATGGATGCTTACTGTAGATGCGTATACAAAAGACAATATCGTTAGTTTTCCAACCAATAAACATGAAATTGTTAGCAAAGCAGACGATATAGCTTACATTATATTTACATCGGGAAGTACAGGACAGCCAAAAGGAGTAGTAATAAAACACAGTGCAGTAGTAAACACTATTGTAGATATTAATCAACGTTTTAATGTTACAAACGAAGATCGTATTTTAGGAATTTCATCATTAACATTCGATTTATCCGTTTACGATATCTATGGCAGTTTCCATGCAGGTGCAAGATTGGTATTATTAGACAATCAGCGAGATGTAGAGCTTATTAAAAATACCATAGTAAATAAAGGTATAACAGTATGGAATTCTGTACCAGCAATTATGGACATGCTAACAAAGTATTTTGATGCAGATTTTGTAAACAAAACAATATCTAAAGTCATGCTTAGTGGCGATTGGATACCAATTCCATTACCAGAAAAAATAAAAACACACTTTCCAAATGCCAATGTAATAAGTATGGGGGGCGCAACAGAAGCATCTATCTGGTCTATTTATTATGAAGTAGACAAAGTAGAAGAACACTGGAAAAGTATTCCGTATGGCTATCCATTAGGAAACCAAACGTTCTATGTATTAAATGCAAGCCAAGAACAATGCCCAGTAGATGTAACAGGAGAACTATATATAGGAGGAATAGGTGTTGCTGAAGGATACATCAATGAAGAAGAACTAACTAGAAATGCATTTATACAACATAAAACATTAGGCAGAATTTATAAAACAGGAGATTACGGTGTGTTTAGAAAAGAAGGACATATCGAGTTTTTAGGAAGAAAAGATAATCAAGTAAAAATAAGAGGTTACAGAGTCGAACTTGGTGAAATAAGCACACATTTAAGAGCTTACGAAGGTATAAAACAAGCCATTGCTATAGATTATACAACAGACTCAGGAGAAAAGAATTTAGCCGCATACTATGTGTCTGATCAAGAAATAGATGGTAATACACTAAAAAACTATTTAAGTACGCTATTACCAGATTATATGTTACCAGCATTTATATCTAAAATTGAAGATATTCCTTTAACACCAAATGGAAAAATCAATAGAAAATCATTAGCCATACCAAAGGAAAACTTACTGACTAAAAACACGAAAAAAGAAGGACCACAAACAGCTACAGAAAAACTAGTATTTAGTAAGTGGCAAGACATCCTTAATACAGAACAAATAGGCATACATGATGATTTCTTTTTAGTAGGCGGTAACTCTATAAAATTAATAGAACTCTTTAAGGTATTAGAAGAAGACTATCCAAGTATTAAAGTAAATAAGTTGTTCGAACATAGAACGATACATAGTTTTTCGTCTCACTTAAATGAGCAAACTACAGAAACGCAAAAACCTAAAAAAGCAAAAGCTAAAATTGCATTTTAACGGGGCATTATTTAATCAATATAATAACAATGAACAGGGATATAGCCATAATTGGTATGAGTGGAAGGTTTCCAGATGCCAAAAATATAGAAGAGTTATTAGAAAACTTAAAAGCAGGAAAAGATAGTATTAAAGAATTGTCATCTAACCGAATGGAACAAATGACAGTTTCAAAAAATAGAAGTTATAAAAGATGTGGGTATTTAGAAGAAGTTGATAAGTTCGATTATCGCTTTTTTGGTATCTCTTACACAGAAGCTAAAGCGATGTGTCCAGAGCAACGCATGTTATTGGAAACAACTTATCATGCAATAGAAAACTCTGGATATTCACCAGAACACTTTTATGGAAGTAATACTTCGGTAATAGCAGCTGCATCAAGTTCTAAGTATTATGAACATGCTGAGGAGAAATTACCAACATTGTATACAGGAAATGCACCTGAATATTTAGCAGGAATATTAGGGCGTTATTTTAATTTAAAAGGAAGTGTATTCGTTGTAGATACATCTTGCTCTTCTTCAACAACAGGATTGCATATTGCTTGTAATGAATTACTAACAGGAGACGCAGAGCAAGTAATTGTAGCAGGAGCAACAGTCCAATTATTTCCTTATGAAGAAGAAAATATAGGTTTAAATGTAGAATCTCCAGACGGGCGCTCTAGAGCTTTTTCTAACGAAGCCAATGGGATGTCTAGAGGAGAAGTTGTAAGTACTCTTATTTTAAAACCACTAGCCAAAGCAGTTGAAGATAAAGATAATGTACACGCTATTATAAAAGGAACAGCAGTAGTTTATAACGGAGACCAATCTGCTAATATCGCTGCTCCAGATAGCGATTCGCAAGCAGATACTATTTTAAAAGCATGGAAAAAAGCGGGCGTAACTGCTAAAGATATTTCAAACTTAGAAGTACACGGTTCTGGAACAAAACTAGGAGATAGTTTAGAAATTGAAGCGTTAAACACCGTATTTAAAACATTTACAAACGCTATAAAATGTTGCCCGATATCTTCTATAAAAACAAATATAGGACATACATTAAGTGGTTCAGGATTAGCAGGAGTTACAAAAATGATTTTGTCCTTAAAGCACCAATACATTTTTCCAAGTTTACATTTTAATACACCAAGTGAGCTTATCGATTTTAATAAAGCATCTGTTTATGTAAATACAGAATTAAAGCCATGGAAAACTAAAGAAGGAGTAGCTAGAATAGGAGGCGTAACGTCTTCGGGAGCTAGTGGAACCAATGGACATATTGTATTACAAGAATACCAGAGAACGGTAACAAGTTCTAATACTACAGAATACTATCATATTCCAGTATCTGCAAAAACAAAAGAAGCACTACAACGCAATTTAAAAGCACTTAGTGATTTTATAAGTAAAACCCAAGACGTTAATTTACAAGATATGAGTTATACCTTAACAAAAGGTAGAACACATTATGCGTATAGAAATTCGTATGTCGTTAATTCTGTTTCTGACTTAGAAAACAAAATTAATACAGACTTAAAAGAAGATAATTATTACCATTTAAAACCAGCACAGCATAAAATGGTATTTGTGTTTTCTGAATCTCAAAATGAAATCAACGATTCCCTAATAACATTACTTAAAGATAAATATGAAATCTTTAAATCACATTGGGAGCAATGCGAAGCACTATATAAATTAGATACAAAAGCACTAAAGCAATTTGCCTTTCAGTTAAGTTTATATTATGTATTAGAAAGCTTAGAATTAACTTCAGACAATCTATTACCATTACAATTTGGAAATAGTATCTACGACGTTATAAATGAAGAAGAATCCTTAGAAGACGCTTTAAAAGAAGTTAAAAACTATACTGAAGTAATTTTAGATGGCGTAGAAGATAAAGCTAATCAATTAGTTAAAAATCAAAGTGAAGATGGCGACGTTACATTTATAGATTTTGCTGGAGAAGGACTACTGTATCCATATTTAAATAAGTATAACACAATAGAAAATAAAGTAAGTTATATCAATTTTAAAATGGATGAAGTTAAAGATCCAATGCCTAAACTAATACACCTTTTATATGCGAGAGGTTATAATGCAACAACAAACTATACAACGGTTGCTAATACAGAAGGTTTAAAAATAGAATTACCAACGTATCAATTTGAAAAAGAACGTTGTTGGTTAAAAGAGACTTATGTAGAAGATAGTACTCAATCTATTTTAGAAGAAAATACAGTTGATAAAGAAGCACAGTCCCCTGTAGAAACACAACTACAAACCGTATTGAATACATTTTTAAACAACAGTAATACAACACTTAAAGCGGTTATTGAAAGTGAAGCGCAGCACCCATTTATTGAAGCATTAAATAAAACGTTCTTTATAGAACTTAGTGCGTTAGAAACAGTAGATACATTTAAAGATTTAACTGAAATTATAACAACTAAATTAACTACAGAAGCCAAAGTTGCTATGATATGGAAAGCGATTCTAGGAACAAAAAACTTAACGTTTAATGATAGTTTTTTTGACATTGGCGGACATTCCATTTTTGCAACACAAATAACCAATTTAATCAACGACGAGTTTAACATAAACATTGCATTCGATGATGTTTATGAATATGAAACAATAAGAGAATTGGCAAAGTATATAGATTCTATTCTTTGGTTATCTAAAGACGAAAAAGATTCAACTAATTACGAAGTTATAATTTAATAAAAGAATGGAAGAATTAGTATTTCAATTAAAAGAACATAATATTTCTGTTGCAGTAGTCGATGGAAATTTGTCTTTAAAAATACCTAAAGGGCTTCAAGTACCCGAGATTATAGAAAAGATAAAGGCTAACAAGGAAGCTCTAATTAGTTTTATTAATGCAAAAAACAACTCAGGAACAATTCCTAAGGCAGAAATAAAACCATTTTATCCATTATCATCCATACAAAATAGACTGTTTTTTATTCATGAAATGGATAAAACAGCAACCGTTTATAATTTACCAAGATATTTACAATTAGAAGGACAATTAGATATTGATAAAATTGAAAAATCTATTCAATATATTGTAAATAGACACGATATATTAAGAACCTATTTTGAGTTAGCTGAAACGCAACCCATACAAAAAGTTGCAGAGCATTTAACTGTAAAAATAGAGCCATTAGCTATTGTAGATACTGTTGAAAAAACATTAGCTAATTTTATTAAACCGTTTGATTTAAATAAACTCCCGTTATTAAGAGTTGGCTTAGTTAAGTTGGAAGAGACCAAGCATATATTGGTTATAGATATGCATCATATAATATCTGATGGAAGCTCTTACAACATTATTGTAGAGGATTTTATGACGCTTTATAATGATAAAGTATTATCGCCTTTAACCTTACAATATAAAGATTATGCTGTATGGCAACAGAGCTTGGAATATAAACAAGACATAGCAAAACAAAAAGCATTTTGGTTACAAGAATTTGAAGAAGAAATAGAAATATTAAACCTTCCAACTCATTCGCAAAGACCATTAGTAAAAGAAAACCATGGGGAAACGATTACTTTTCAGCTTAATGAAACCGAAACGAAGCAATTAAAAACGATTGGAGAAGCCGAAAAAACAACAATTTACACACTGCTATTAACCAATTTCTACATTCTATTAAGCAAATTAGCGAACCAAGAAGATGTAATTATAGGAACAACAATTGCAGGAAGACAACACACTAGTCTGCAAAAGATTGTTGGTATGTTTGTAAACACATTACCATTACGTAATTACCCAAAAGGAGATATAACTTATAAGCAGTTTTTAGAACAAGTAAAATTAAAAACGAGACAAGCATTTAAACATCAAGATGTCTCTTACGCGGAGCTAATAAATGAATTGAATGTAGAACGTGATTTAAGCAGGAATCCAATTTTCGATGTACTGTTTAATTTCAATAATTTCACGGATACTACATTAGAAATCCCTGGGCTATCATTAAATCCCTATGATGTTTCTGAAAATCAATCTATGTTCGATTTAGCATTAAACGGACATGAAGAAGATGGTAAAATACTATTACAATTTAAATACGACACAGCTATATATAATAGTGAAACGATTAATAGATTTGTTACCTACTTTAAACGATTAGTAAATAATACGTTTAATAATCAAGACAAGAAACTTGCAGCGTTAGAGATTTTATCTTCGGAGGAGCAAGACCATCTATTAAGCGTATTAGATTTTAAAGCTGTAAACTATCCAAAAGATAAAACAATACAGCAGCTTTTTGAAACGCAAGTAACTCAATGCCCAGAAAAGATTGCAATACGCTTTAAAGATGAGAATATTAGCTATAAAACACTAAATAAAAAAGCGAATCAATTAGCAAGATTATTACGAGCGCAGGGTGTTAAAAATAATGATATAGTAGCCTTATTTGTAGAACGTTCTTTAGATGTTGTTGTGGGGATGCTTGCCATTTTAAAATCTGGAGGCGCTTATTTGCCTATAGACGTAGAATATCCAGTAGACCGCCAAAACTATCTATTAACTAATAGTAAAGCTAAATTTATAGTTGCAAGTGAAGGTGCTGTAATTAATGCTTCGGAAGACAGTAAGATTATTACCATAGATTATGCTGAAATGGCTAATTATGATTCTGAAAATATTGATAATAGTAATACTCCATCAGATTTAGCTTATATAATCTATACTTCAGGAACAACAGGAAACCCAAAAGGGGTACAAATAAACCATAACAATGTGGTGCGTTTATTTAAAAATGATGCCTTTCAGTTTTCATTTTCATCAAGAGATGTTTGGACATTATTCCATAGTCATTGTTTCGATTTTAGTGTGTGGGAAATCTATGGTGCATTGTTATTTGGAGGACAATTAATAATTGTACCAAGACAAGAAGCAAAAGATACGTTTAGCTTTTTAAAACTATTACAAAAAGAAAAAGTAACGGTTTTAAACCAAACGCCATCGGCATTTTATAATTTAATAGAAGCCTCAAAGCAACAAGGAGAAACCCTATCGCATTTAAAGTACGTTATATTTGGAGGTGAAGCTTTGGCACCAATCAAGTTAAAAGATTGGGCCAATTCACATCCAAATGCAAAACTAATAAACATGTATGGTATTACAGAAACAACCGTACATGTTACTTACAAAGACATTAAGGCAGAAGATTTAGAAAAGGAAACGAGTACCATTGGGAAGCCAATACCAACTTTATCTGCTTACATTTTAAACACAAATTTAAAACTAGTTCCAAAAGGCACGCCAGGAGAATTGTTTATTGCTGGAGAAGGACTAAGTAAAGGTTATTTGCATAACGAAGCCTTAACCGATACTAAGTTTATAGTTAGTCCTTTTAATCCAGAAGAAAAACTATACAGCACAGGTGATTGGGCTAGACAGTTACCAAATGACGATTTAGAATATCTAGGACGAATAGATAATCAAGTAAAAATAAGAGGTTATCGTATAGAACTTGGTGAAATAGATGGACAATTATCTAAGCATGAAGCAATAAGTAAAAGTATTACACTAGTAAAAGTGCAGGATTCAGGAAAGCAATTAGTAAGCTATTATATTGCAGAAACGGCTATAGATGAGTTGTTATTAAAGAAACATTTATCTAGCAGAATCCCTGAATATATGATACCGACTCATTTTATTCATTTAGATAAAATACCATTAACATCTAATGGTAAACTAAACAAGAAGGCGCTTCCAGAAGTTGAAATTACAACCAATACAAGAGCGATTTCTCCAGTTAATGATACACAGAAAGCATTAACAGAAATTTGGAGTACTGTACTAAATATCGATACTGAAAAAATAGGCGTAAACACTAACTTTTTTGATTTGGGAGGCGACTCCATTAATATTCTAATATTAACGAGTCAGATAAACAAAAAGTTTAATTGTGATATTACTATTACAGACATATTTGGAGCGCCAACAATAGAGAATATAGAGCACTTTATAAATAATGAAAATTCATTTATAGAACAAGCAGAAGAAGCTATAGACGATGCTATAAATGAAGCTGAAGACACACTAAGTCTATTAGGTTTTATAGACTAATACCATTGATACAACACTTAATTAAAATGTAAGTGCTTATCTGAAAGTCAGATAAGCACTTCTTAGCAATTCATTTATCTAAAAGATACATACCAAAAAGAATTATGAATAAATATACAGGATTAGAAATCGCTGTTATTGGAATGTCAGGAAAATTTCCTAAAGCTGATAGTATTAAACGCTTTTGGGAAAACATAAAAAATGGAGTAGAAGCTATTGATTTCTTTACAGAAGAGGAATTAAAAGCAGAAGGAGAAACACAAGAAAATATTGACAACTCATCTTATGTAAATGCTAATGCCTATTTAGAAAACAAAGCCTTTTTCGATGCTAACTTTTTTGGATACTTGCCAGACGAAGCAAAAGTTATGGATCCACAAATGCGTTTATTTCACGAATGTGTTTGGGAAGCATTAGAAGATGCAGGATGTAACACTAAAGATTTAAAACATAAAATTGGATTATTTGCAGGCGCTTCTAGTAATTTAAATTGGCAAATTTTTGCAGAATTAGCTAATAAAAACAATGCAGTAAACGGTTTTGCAGCCTCACAATTAAGCGATGTTCGCTTTATGGCATCTAAAGTAGCCTATAATTTAAATTTAAGAGGGCCATCTATATTTATGGATACAGCCTGTTCAACCTCTTTAGTGGCTATTCATGAAGCCTGTAAAAGTTTATTATTAGCAGACTGTAATATTGCAATAGCAGGAGGATCTACAGTAACCAATAAATCTAAAAAAGGATACCTGTATTCAGAAGGTATGATTCTGTCCAAAGACGGACATTGTAAAGCTTTCGATGCAGAAGCAAGTGGAACCATAACTAGTGAAGGCGTAGGTGTCGTTGTTTTAAAAACATTAAAAAATGCTTTAAAAGACGGCGATAATATTCATGCTATAATTAAAGGTTCTGCCGTTAATAACGATGGGAATAATAAAGTAGGCTATACTGCACCATCTGTAGAAGGACAAGCCGAAGTAATTTTAAAAGCGCAAAAATGGGCTAAAGTAGCACCAGAAAGTATTAGTCTTTTAGAAGCCCATGGAACAGGTACAAAATTAGGAGACCCAATAGAATTTGCGGCATTAAACCAAGTCTTTGGTAAAAACAATGCAAAACACTGTGCATTAGGTTCTGTAAAAACAAATATTGGTCATGCAGATATTGCAGCAGGAATGGCAGGATTCATTAAAAGTGTTATGGCACTTAAAAATAGACAAGTACCGCCAAGTTTACATTACAAGACTGCGAACCCAGAAATAAACATAGAGAACTCTTCGTTTTATGTAAATACAGAACTTAAAGCATGGGAGAATAAAACTCATCCTTTACGAGCAGGTGTAAGTTCGTTTGGAATAGGAGGAACAAATGCGCACATAATATTAGAAGAGGCACCAAATAAGGAGACTACAAGTATTACAAATACAGAAGAAGTTGTAGTAGTAACAGCTAAAACAGAAGCTGCTTTACAACGCAATTGCGAAAACTTAAAACAATTTTTAGAAAGCGATTCGGAAGGTATTAAGCTTTCAAACATAGCCTATACGTTACAAGAAGGACGAACGCATTTTAAGTATAGAAAAGCGTTTATAACTAAAAGTAAAGCCGATTTAATTACACAATTAGAGACTATAACAAATTATAAGGAAACCGTTTTAAATACTAAAAATAATCCTAATGTCATCTTTATGTTTTCTGGGCAAGGCGCTCAATATGTAAACATGAGTTTAGGACTTTATAAAGAGGCCGAATTTTATAGAACAACTCTAAATCAGTGTTTAGAATTAATTGAGAAACACTCAGGAGAAGACTTTAAAGCTATATTATTTTCAGAAAACGTAGATACTAAAATTAATAGTACGTATTATACACAAACACTGCTGTTTGCTCTTGAATATAGTTTAGCAAAATATATTATGCATTTAGGTGTACAACCTAATGCCATGATAGGGCATAGTATTGGAGAATATACGGCAGCGTGCCTATCGGGAGTATTTTCATTAGAAGACACTATCCAAATAGTCCTTAAACGAGGCGCTTTAATGCAGAGTGCCGAAAAAGGAGCAATGCTAAGTGTTGCTCATAATTTAGAGGCAATACAAGATAGTATACCGAGTAATCTATCTATAGCAACAATAAATACTGAAGACTCTTTTGTAGTTTCAGGTAAAGAGGATGATATAAAAACATTTAGTGAGACCTTAAAAGCCAAGGCTATTACAAGTGTCATCTTAAAAACGTCTCATGCCTTTCATTCCTTTATGATGGATGATATTGTTGACAGTTTTAAGACATATCTATCCAATTTTGAAATGAATGCACCAACCATTCCATTCATTTCTAATTATACTGGAACATGGATAACTAATGCACAAGCAACAAGTGTTACGTATTGGGAAAACCATTTAAGATATACTGTAAAGTTTGCAGAAGGCATAAAAACAATACTTAACGATTCACAAAATGTATTTATAGAGTTAGGTCCTTCAAGAAACTTAACAACAGCAGTTAATACCATTATTAAAGATAATACAAAGCAAAAAGCGATTAATTGTATTAGGCACCCTAAAGAGAATAAAGATGATTACAATTTCTTCTTAAATGCTCTAGGTAAATTATGGACAGCAGGTATTACTTTAAATTGGTCTGAATTACACGGCGAAACACAACGTTTTAAAGTAGCATTACCAACATATGCTTTCGAAAGAGTAGCCTATCCAATAAACGTGAATGCGTATGCTATGCTTTCGGAAATGACTTCTGGAGCAAACATAGAAGACGTTGCTATTCAATATAAAATTGAAGAACAAGACGAAACCATAGTTGAACTAGAAGAAGATACTTCGCAAAGTACAATAGCAAATAAGTTATTAGGAGTATGGCAAGCGTTCTTTGGGAAAACTACAATTTCTATTGATGATGATTTCTTCGATTTAGGAGGCGATTCGTTAAAAGCAGTAACCATTATTGCACGTATAAAAAAAGCATTAAAAGTAGACGTCTCTTTAGAACAATTCTTCAATAATTCGACGATTCATCAATTAGAATTATTAATAGAATCGGAAGTGCAAACTCCAATACAAGGAGCATTATTTTCAAGCATAACTAAAGCAAAAGAAAGTACCTATTATCCATTGAGTGCTACTCAGAAAAGACAATACTTCTTAAACACTTTAGACAAAAAATCATTGGCCTATAATTTACCAATGGTTGTAAAATTAGAAGGAAAACTAGATTTAGAAAAAATTAAAAAGAGCTTTCAAATACTAGTAGATAGACATGAAAGCCTTAGAACAAGTTTCAAATTTCAAGACGGTGAACCTGTACAAATTATTCATTCTAATGTTGCTATAGAAATAGAGCATTTTAAAGCAGATGTTAGAACTATAAATCAACACATTCAAGAATTTATAAAACCGTTCAATTTAGAAGATACATCTTTATTTAGAGTTGGTGTAATAACAACTTCAGAAGAAGAACATGTATTGATGATAGATATGCATCATATCATTTCCGATGGAACTTCAATAGGAATTTTAATGGATGAATTCATGCAAACGTATGAAGGTAAAACACTAAAACCATTAAGTATTCAATATAAAGATTATGCAGTTTGGGAACAAAGTGAAACGCAATTAGAAACTACAAATAACCAAAAGGAATTCTGGTTAAATGAGTTTTCAGATGCGTTAACAATGCTAGAGCTGCCTTACGATTTCGAAAGACCTCAACACCCTATAAACGAAGGTGCTGTTCATGTTGTAAAAATAGACGCAACAAAAACGGAAGCATTAAAACAAGTGGCGCAATCTGAGAAAGCAACACTGTTTATGGTGCTTTTAGCAGCTTATAATGTCTTGTTAAGTAAATTAAGTAACTCTGAAGATATTGTTGTTGGAATACCTACAGCGAGTAGAGAACATAATGATTTAGAACACATTGTTGGAATGTTTGTAAATACAATTCCAGTTCGTAATCAGCCCAAAGGAGACGCTAGTTTTAGAGCATTTTTAAAAGCATTAACGACAAGAACACTATCCTGTTTCGATAATCAAAGTTATCATTATGAAGAACTTGTAGAAGCTTTAAATATAGAACGTATAATAAATCGTAATCCATTATTCGATATCACGTTTACCTTTCAGAATATGGATTGGAAAACATTCGAATTAGATGGATTAACAATAAATAAATACGATAACGATACGTTAACATCTCAGTTCGATTTATCACTAGTCGCTTGGGAAGATGCAGGTGAATTGATATTAAACTTTGAGTACAGTAAAGAATTGTTTTCAGATAAAACAGTTAAACGATTTGCTAATTATTTTAATACTATAGTAGAGGCAATATGCGATACCATAGACTTTAAAATTGCAGATTTACAAATACTATCTAAAACAGAGCAATTACAATTAGTTGAAGGATTTAATACTACAGAAGTAAAGTATGATGAAGACGCTACATTATATGATTTATTTGAAAGACAAGTAAACCTATATCCAAATAAAGCAGCTGTTTTATTTAACGGCGAAAGCATAACGTATACTGAATTAGAGAACAAAGCAAACAGCTTAGCACACCAATTAAGAAAAGAAGGCGTAGTAAAAGAAACCGTAGTCGGTATTTATTTAGATCGTTCTCCTAATATGATTGTTGCTATACTAGGAATTCTAAAATCTGGAGGTGCCTATTTACCATTAGATGTAGAACAGCCAAAAGAACGTATTAAAAACATTATAGAAGATGCTAACTGTAATTATCTTATTGTAGATGCAGTAACCGAGACCACCACTTTTTTAGATAGTAAAATTATAAATATAGCAGACGATTTTATAAAAGAAAGTCAACCTATTATATCACAAATAACAACGTCTACAGACTTAGCTTACTTATTATATACAAGTGGTTCTACAGGAATGCCAAAAGGCGTTATGGTAGAACAAGGCTCTGTTGTAAACCTTATAGAAGATAGAATAAGAACCTATACTATAACAAGCGACGAAAACATTTTATTATTCGCACCCATCTATTTTGATGCCAGTGTAGAGCAACTATTTATAGCTTTATTTAGTGGCGCAGGGCTAGTGGTAATAGAAAAAGAAACACTGTTGGATACAAGTGATTTTAATAACTATGTATTAGAACACAACATAACGCATGTAGATGCTGTGCCTTCTTTTTTAAGAACATTAGAACTTCCTAAAGCATTAAATATAAAACGAATTGTTTCTGGAGGAGAAGCTATCGATTTAAAAACAGCAAAGAAATGTTTAGAAATCGCACCTTTATATAATGCTTATGGACCAACCGAAACTACCGTAACTTCTACAGGTAATAGATATACTACAATAGAAGACCTAAATAGTATAACAATAGGAAAACCATTAGCCAATACAAGTTGTTATGTGTTAGATAAACACAACGCTATTTGCCCAATTGGTGTACAAGGAGAATTACATATAGGAGGCGTAGGTGTTGCTAGAGGATATGTAAATAACGAGGCATTAACTAACGAACGTTTTATAGCTAATCCGTTTGTAAAAGGAGAAAAGCTATATAAAACAGGTGACTTGGTAAAATGGTTGCCAAATGGAGAATTAGAGTATTTAGGCAGAATAGATTATCAAGTAAAAATAAGAGGGTATCGTATAGAATTAGGAGAAATAGAACAACAATTACTTAATCACCCAGAAATAATACAAAGCGTCGTTGTTGTAAAAGGAAATGAAAAGAATAAATACTTGGTTGGGTATTATACGGCTACTTCAGATATTACAGAATCTACTTTAAAAGCGTATTTAAATAAGCAGTTACCAGAATATATGGTGCCAAGTCATTTAATAGCTTTAGAAGTATTTCCATTAACAAGTAATGGTAAGTTAGATAGAAAACAATTACCAGAACCAAATAACATAGCAATAGCAGAATACGAAGCACCAATAACAGAAATTGAAGAGCAATTAGTAGCCATTTGGTCTAACATATTAGCTACAGAAGCGAAAACAATAAGTATTAACGCAAATTTCTTTGAAATAGGAGGCAACTCTTTAAACGCAATGGTATTAGCTAATAAAATACATAAAACATTAGCGGTAAAACTACCATTACGAGAAGTATTTACTCAGCGAACCATTAAAAATCTTGGAGCTTATTTAATTGCTTTAAAAGAAGATGTATTTGTAACCATACCAAAAGCAGACAAAAAGAAATATTACAAATTGTCTTCAGCACAAGAGAGGCTCTATTTTTTATATGAGTTTAACAAGACCTCTACAGCTTATAACATGCCTCAAGTATTACAAACGGGTAGCTCATTAAATGTACAGCGATTAGAAGACTGTTTAATGAAAGTTGTAGCACGACATGAAAGTTTACGTACTAATTTTGTTATAAATGAAACGGAAGTTTTTCAGAAAATAAGTACAACTGCGAACTTAAATGTTGACTATTTTAAAACATCTAATGAAGCAAAAATAGAAACCTTAATTGAAGGTTTTGTAAGACCGTTCAACCTTTCCGAAGACGCTTTATTTAGAGTAGGTATTATAAACCGAAATGATAATGGTTATATTATTATGTTCGATATGCATCACATAATAAGTGATGGTGTTTCTCAAAACATTCTAATTAATGATTTCTTTAATTTATATGAAGGACACGCTTTAGAACCTTTAAAATTAGATTATAAAGACTATTGTGAATGGCAAAATAGTAAGGATTATAAAGCAACACTTCAACAACAAAAAACATTTTGGAATACACAATTTGAAGAAGAAGTGACGCCTTTAGAGTTACCTACCGATTATACAAGACCAGTAGTTAAAAGCGAAGCAGGTAATACCATTAATTTTGAATTGTCTGCAACTATAACCAATGAATTAAAAGCTTTAGCAACACAAGAGAATACAACACTTTTTGCAGTACTATTAAGTGCTTATAATATACTATTAAGTAAGTTATCTAATCAAGAAGATATTATTATAGGAACACCAGTTGCCGGAAGAACGCACAGTGATTTAGAAACAATATTTGGTTTATTTGTAAACACTTTAGCATTAAAAAACACATTAAATAATGACGCTAGTTATTTAGCATTTTTAAATACAGTAAAAGAAAACACCTTACAGAGTTTCGATAATCAAGATTACCCACTAGAGGCATTAATTGAAGATTTAGACTTAGTAAGAGATACCAGTAGAAATCCATTATTTGATGTGATGTTCTCATTTCAGAATTTTGATGTATTGGAGACTTCTATAGATGGCTTAGAATTTAAAGCTTATACAGATGTTAGTACACATTCAAAATTTGATCAAACATTAACATGTACAGAAATTGAGGATAAATTAATATTCAGTTTTGAATATAGTACGGCTTTATATAAAGAAGAAACGATTGTCCGTTTTATAGATTATTTAAAACGAATAATCAATCAAATAGTTACATCTCCTACTATCGAAATAAAAGATATTAAAGTACTATCTGAAATCGAAGAACATGAGATATTACATCTATTTAATAATACAGAAGCTGACTATTCAAAAGAACAAACCGTATTAGATTTATTTGCAATAACGGTAGCTGAGAATCCTGAAAAACCAGCATTGGTTTTTGAAGACGAAATAGTAACATACAAGACATTAGATGAAAAATCTACAGCATTAGCACTTTATTTAAAAACTAAAGGCGTAACAACGAGTACACTTGTACCACTATGTTTAGAGCGCTCTTTTGAAATGGTTATAGGCATTTTAGGAATATTAAAGGCAGGTGGTGCTTACGTTCCAGTAGATCCATTATACCCAGAAGATCGTATAGCATATATTTTAGAAGATACAGCGGCAACATTAGTATTATGTCAATCTAAATATCTTGATAAGTTAAAAACGATAAGTACATTAAACTGTATTGCTATAGACAAAGCATTACCAGAAATAACGAATACACCAATCGTTTTAACGGCTCCAAAGCCAGAAGATACTATATATGTTATTTATACTTCAGGAACTACAGGACAACCAAAAGGCGTTATAAATCACCATTTAGGAGTATTTAACCGATTAGTTTGGATGAAAAACTATCTAAACTACAGTAACGAAGTTTTTATTCAGAAAACAACGTTTAGCTTCGATGTCTCTGTTAACGAACTGTTATTACCAATAATAACAGGTTCTAAAATGGTTTTGGCAAGTCCAACAGAATATAAAGATACAGAGTACCTTCAACAGTTAATATATAAACACAAAGCAACAACAATACACTTTGTACCTTCAATGCTTTCTGCATTTTTATTAATGGTAGAACCTAAATATTGTAAAACATTAAAGCATGTATTATGCAGTGGGGAAGCATTAAAACCAGATATGGTTTCTGAGTTTAGAAATAAGCTTAAAGGCACTAATATTTATAATTTATACGGACCAACCGAAGCCGCTATAGAAGTAACCGTAAGTACGCTAGATGAGAATTATGATAAGGCTATAGCGCCAATAGGGAGACCAATAGCAAATACAAATTTATATGTAGTTGATGCTAATAATAATTTAAAAGGTATTGGTATGCCTGGCGAATTGCTTATTGGTGGAGTACAAGTAGCAAAAGGCTACTTAAACAAACCAGAATTAACGGCCGAAAAATTTATACCAAGCCCATTTGTAAAAGGGGAACGTTTATATAAAACAGGAGATTTAGTACAATGGTTACCAAACGGAGAATTAAATTACTTAGGTAGAATAGACGATCAGGTAAAAATAAGAGGTTATCGTATAGAATTAGGAGAGGTAGAACAACAGCTATTAAATCATCCTGAAGTAGAACAAAGTACAGTATTAGTAAAAGGTAATGATGCTAATAAACATTTAGTTGGGTATTATATTTCAACATCAGAATTGTCTATAGAAGCATTAAAAGCGTATCTAAATGAGCAGTTACCAGAATATATGGTTCCAAGCTATTTAATAGCTTTAGCAGAGTTTCCTTTAACTAGCAATGGTAAATTAGATAGAAGACGATTACCAGAACCAGAATACACTAATGTTTTAGAGTACGAAACACCAATAAATGATACAGAACGTGAATTAGTAGCTATTTGGTCAGAATTATTAGGAGTAGAAGCATCAGTAATTGGTAGAACTACTAGTTTTTTCGATATAGGAGGACATTCATTAAACGCTATTGTATTAATTAATAAAATACATAAAGCATTAGCGGTAAAAATACCACTACGCGATCTCTTTAAATACAGAACGATTCAAAAAATAGCAACTCATATAACTTCACTAGAACAAGAAGATTATATAACAATACATAAAGCAGAAAATAAAGAGTATTACAAATTATCTTCAGCGCAAGAGCGTTTATATTTTCTATACGAATTCGACACGAATTCTATGGCATATAATATGCCTCAGGTATTAGAAACAAGTCAGGATTTAAACTTAGAACAATTAAAATTAAGTATCAATGCTTTAATAGAACGTCATGAAAGTTTAAGAACTAATTTTATTGCAATAGATGGGCAAGTCTTCCAACACATTAAAAATACGATAGACTTAAACATTACACATTATGAGGCGAAGAATACAGTAGAAATTGATGAGAAAATAGAAGCTTTTACTCGTCCGTTTAATTTAGCAGAAGATGTATTAATTAGAGTAGGTGTTATAGCTGTAGAAGAGAAAGGTTACATTGTTATGTTCGATATGCATCATATTATTACAGATGGTGTGTCTCAAAACATATTAATAAATGAGTTTTTCGAATTGTATAATGGTAATACATTAATACCTTTAAAACTTAGTTACAAAGACTATTGCGAGTGGCAGCACAGCACAGTTTATAACAAAACAATTACGACCCAAAAAGAATTTTGGAATGCGCAATTTGAAGAAGAAGTTTCGCCATTAGAATTGCCAACAGATTATACTAGACCAGTTTTAAAAAGCGATAAAGGTGCAGCTTTAAATTTTGAATGTTCTGAAACGATAACCAACCAATTACAAACTATAGCGAAACAAGAAAATACAACACTTTTTGCAGTCTTATTGAGTGTTTATAGTGTTTTGTTAAGTAAACTATCTAATCAAGAAGATATAGTAATTGGTACGCCTGTAGCTGGAAGAACGCATAATGATTTAGAAGGCATATTAGGTCTGTTCGTAAATACGTTAGCATTACGAAGCTACCCTAAAGGAATACTGTCTTTTAAAGCATTTTTAAATGAAGTAAAAGCGACAACACTAGAAAGTTTTGAAAACCAAGATTACCAATTAGAAACCTTAATAGAAGATTTAGAAGTTACTAGAGATACAAGTAGAAATCCGCTGTTTGATGTGATGTTCTCACTTCAAAATTTTAATGATGTAGGAGAAACTGTAGACGGCTTAGAATTTAAACAATATAGAGATATTAATGATTATTCAAAGTTTGATCAAACATTAACTTGTACAGAAACAGATGGAAAATTAGTATTTAATTTTCAATACAGTACCGCTTTATATAAAGAAGAAACGATAAAGCATTTTGTAAGTTATTTTAAAGCGATTATTGATGCTTTAACTAAGGATACTACTATCGCGATAAAAGACATTTCTATTCTATCAAGTGATGAGTTAGTAGTATTAAATGAGTTCAACAATACAAAAGCTGATTTCCCACAAAACAAAACAATCATTGAGTTATTTGAAAATCAAGTAGCGCAAACCCCAAACAATATTGCTGTAGTTTGTGGAAAAGAACGTATTACATACAAGGACCTAAATGCAAAAGCTAATGGTATAGCAAACCTTATTATTAACCAATGTGAGGATCAACCAAATAATACTATAGGGTTATTATTTAATTCTAGTATTACTATGGTGGCGAGTATTTTAGGAGTTTTAAAATCTGGAAATAATTATTTACCATTATCACCAGAAGCACCTACAGAACGTAATAACTACATATTAGAAGATGCAAAAGCAACACTATTACTTTTAGATGAGACATTAAGTGAAAATGAAAATTGTAGTGCTTTAAATTTTAAGAAAGACGCCATTATTACTGTAGGAAGAGATACTATAAAAAGTATTAAAACAAATCCTACTAATGGAAAAACAAGCAAAGATTTAATCTATATTATTTATACTTCAGGAACAACAGGGAAACCAAAAGGTGTTGCTGTAAAAGAAGAAGGTATTGTTAATTATATTCACTGGAGAATACAAAACTATGCCTTAACAGAACACGATGTTACATTACAGTTATTATCATATCATTTCGATGGGTACGGTTGTAATTTCTATCCTGCATTGTTATCTGGTGGAACACTCGTTAAAATTGAAAACGAGCAACGCTTAAATTTAGAACATATAGCAGATGTTATTTTAGAAGAAGCGGTAACAACAACATTAATAACACCTAGTATTTATGATGCTTTATTAAAGGCACTTGTTAAAAGAGATAAAAAACCAGTATTTAAAACCATAGTTTTAGGAGGAGAAAAATCTAATGCAGCGTTAATAAAAGCAAGTAAAGTCGCTTTTCCTGAAGTCACTATTTGTAATGAATATGGTCCAACCGAAGCTTCGGTTGCAATCACTCAGAAAACAGGTTTAACAGAAGAGAACTATACCAATATTGGAAGCCCAATTGCTAATACAGAAATATACATATTAGATGCTTATAAAAACTTAGTCCCAGTTGGAGTGTCTGGAGAGCTTTGTGTTTCTGGTGTAAACTTGGCAGAGGGTTATGTTAATAATTTAGAACTAACAAAAGAGCAATTTATAGACCATCCATTTAAAACAGGACAAAAACTATACAAAACTGGCGATTTAGTGAAGTGGCTACCAAATGGAGACATCAATTATATTAGTAGAATAGACGACCAAGTAAAAATACGAGGCTATAGAATAGAATTAGGCGCAATAGAAAACACTTTAACTAAACAATCGGCTATAACACAGGCTGTTGTTATTGTAAAAGGAGAAGACGTTAATAAACACTTAATTGCTTATTTAGTAACCGAAAGTGATTTAAAACCGGAAACGATTGTACAACACTTGCAGCAGGATTTACCAGATTATATGATTCCGTCACATTTTGTAATGCTTGAAACTTTACCAATAACAAGCAACGGTAAAATAGATACTAAACGTTTGCCGCTACCAGATTTAATAGGTACAGATACTTATAGCGCACCAACAAATACAATAGAAGAGGAGCTAACCGTAATTTGGTCTAAACTTATTACAATTGAAGCTAATAAAATAAGTACAAACAAAAGCTTTTTCGAATTAGGAGGGCACTCATTAAAGGTAATGGAGTTAACGACTGCTATTTATAAAGCATTTGGAGCAAAAATTGGAATTTCAGAAGTCTTTACAAACCCAACCATTCAGCAAATAGCGGCACTTATTAAAACAAAAGACAGTACAGAATATACACGTATTCCTAAAAGTACGATTGCAGAATATTATCCAGCTGCTCCAGCTCAAAAGCGAATGTATTTAACATACATACAGAATAAACAAAGTACATTTTATAATATACCAGCAGTTATTCCTATAACTGAAGATATTTCAGTAGCATTAATAAAAAATACAATTACACAATTAATAGAGCGTCATGAAAGTTTAAGAACAATTTTTAAACTTAATAATGAAGAGCTTGTTCAAAAAGTTATAGATGTAGTAGATTTTACTATTGAAGAAACCAAAGCAATTGAAGATACTAAATTAGAGACTGTTATCAGAAATGCTATACAACCATTTAATCTTGAAAACGAGATACCTGTGCGTTCTCATGTCTTTGAAACTGTAAGTAACGAACGTTATCTGTTAATAGATATACATCATATTGCATGCGATCAAAAATCGTCGTTACTATTAAATGAGGAGTTCAATCAATTAATAGCAGGCGCAAAACTAACAGAACAAGCCATACAGTATAAAGATTATGCGGTTTGGATGACTAAAAAAATAGCCTCGAATGCTATAAACGCACAAAAAGAGTATTGGTTAAATATATTATCTAAAAATTTACCGCTATTAAATCTAAAAACAGATTTCGAGAGACCAGCGTTTAAAACCTTTGCAGGAGATTCGCTATTCTTTACTATAGATGGAGATTATACTACAAGAATTAATGCGTTTACAAATGCACAACAGATAACACCAACTAATTATTTACTAGGCACTTATTTTGTTTTATTGTCTAAGTTATCTGAACAACAAGATATTGTAATTGGTTCTCCAGTAGCTGGAAGGAATCATCCAGATATTGAAGCTATGATTGGTATGTTCTCTAATACATTAGTATTTAGATCTAAACCTTTAGGCGAATTAACGTTTATAGAGTATATAAAAGAAGTACAAACCATAACATTAGAAGCTTTTGATAATCAAGAATACCAATTCGATGATTTAGTAGAAGATTTGAATATCCCTAAAAGTGGTTCTAGAAACCCAATATTCGATGCTTGTTTTAATGTTTTAACCAATGAGAGTACCATTGAAACAGAAGCGAATCCATTAAATTTTGAATCTGCAAACGCAAAATTCGATTTACTATTAGGAGGCGCTATATCTAAAACAGAAATAGAATTATTCTTTGAATTTTCTACAGAGTTATTCAAAAAAGAAACCATTGAGAAATACGTACAGTATTACCAAGAAATTATAATTAAAACCCTAGAAAACCCTTCAGTAAAATTAAAAGATATTACTGTGTTATCTCAAAAAGATGCAGAAGCTATTCTGTCTTTTTCACAGATAACTAATACAGAAGAATACGATTTTTAGTCCAAAGAAAATACACATTTAATATGTTTAAAAATAATCAATCGAACACTATAGCATTAACAGTAAATGAGCAACAATTTACTTATGCATCTATTTACAATAAGGCTAATGCCATTGCGAACGCATTAATAGAGAGTAACGTAAAACAAAGAGCTATTGTAACCACACATTTACCGTATGGCTACGATTTAATATGTAGTATGCTTGCTATTTGGAAAATTGGAGCAACACATTATCAAGCGCCAGTTTATACAGCAAATGGCATATTAACGTCTAATATGCTATCTGTAAACTCTAAAGTAGTATTAACTGAAAATGATACAGTTATTAGTACTGCTAAAATTATAAATGTAAAAAGAATAGAAGGAGAAGCAGTAGATTCAGATTTTGAAATTATACCAAATACAATCGTATCTGTGCTTCCAAAAGCCATAAATAATGCGGTACCAAGTACAGCAGTACTATCTATAGAAAAGCTAACGAGTTGGTTAGGGTTTACTAAAAATGCATTAAAAATTGATTTTAGTAATCTCCTTGTTTTAGATAGTGAGAGAACAACAGTAAATTTCCCTATTTGGATGAATACATTCAACAACAATGGTTGCATAAATGTAATAGAGTCTATTAGTAAAGGTGCTAAAGTTTCAGAAGTCTTAAAAACATTAGAAAATACAAATGCTACAACTTTAGTTTGCGATTTAAGAGATTTACAATCTATTGTAGAAAACCCTTCAAATTGTAATAGTTTAAAAGCATTACATAATATTGTTACCATTGGAGAACAATGTTTTGATGCTACGGCATTAAAAGAATTTCTAAAAGAAAATAACGTTAAATGGTATAATTTATATGGATTTCCAGAAATAGGAATGATAACAACGCCATTTAAAGAGGAATCTGGAGCTATTTATCACATTGGGAAACAGTTTATAAACACACAATCGTTTGTTTTAAATAATGAGGCTAAAATATGTACTCTAAACACCTTTGGAGCATTACATACAAACAATACAGGTATAATAACATATAAGTCTAAAAGTATACAGACCGAATATGCAGAAGACCAACTAATAAATACAGGCTATACAGCGAGGCTTAATGATAAAGGTTTTTTTAGTTTTAAAGTAGAAGCGCCAAATATGGTAACTTTAAATGGTTATCGTATACATGTTAAATACTTAACGGCATTAATTTTAAACTCTGGTTTTGTGCATGACGTTTATTGTTACAGTAACAATAAAAATGAAGAAGAAACGCTAATTGCTTATGTAATACCAAGTGCAGAGTATTCTGAAAAAGAATTACAAGTATACTTACAACAGTATTTACCAAATAATAGTTTACCAATTTGTATTGCTGAAGTTTTAATATTGCCATACACAAATGAAGGAGAGGTAGCTGTAGAGCAATTATTAAATGAAACTATTGTAAATACAACTACAGTAAAAACAATAGAACAAGCGGTGAATGCTATTCCAGAAATTAATACAGCTGCTGTTAAAGCCTATAACCAATTTAAGGCAGAAGAAACCTTTCATATTTGGGATATTCCTGTACCACAATCTAAATATTTAAAAGAGGAAAATAATAGCCTTATAGACAATAAAACGGTTACAGATGCCAATTTACCAGATGCGCTTTTAGTAGGTGAATCCTTACCAAAAGATGCTAATGCACCGAAACAATTATCGGATATCTTATTAGCAACCTCTAAAAACCACGCAGAAGAAACAATAATCTGTATTGATGAAAAAGGAGAAAGAGTCTCTATACAATATAAAGACCTATTAGAAAAAGCAAAATGTGTTGCAGAAGGATTAAAAGCACAAGGCGTTAAACCTCAAGATAAAGTTATTTTACAATTTATAAGTCTAGAACAGTATTTTCAAGCTTTTTGGGCGTGTCAATTATTAGGCGCCATTACCGTTCCTTTTGGTGTGCCAAAATCGTATGGTAAAAATAACGAAACCGATACCTTATTGGGGATTTGGGAGATGTTAGATCGCCCATATTTTTTATCGTTTAAAGACAATGAGAATAACTTAAAAGCATTGCATAACGATTTTAACATACTATCATTAGAAACCATTAAAGGTAATGCTTCTTTACAAGACATACACCGTTGTAACCCACAAGATACAGCAGTAATATTATTTACTTCGGGAAGTACAGGTTTACCAAAAGGCGTAACACAATCGCATCAAAATATTATTGATAGAACAAGAAGTTCTATAGATTTCTATAATCTTAAACATACAGAAGTAACAGTAAATTGGTTTCCTGTAGAGCATGTTGTTGGGTTATTTATGTTTCATATTAAAGAAGTATATCTAGGCTGTAAACAAGTACATATTAAGGCTAATTACATTATGGGCGATATGCTACGTTGGTTAGATTTAGTATCTGAATACAACGCAACAATGACGTGGGCTCCAAACTTTGCATTTGGTTTAGTGGCAGACTTAGTGGTAAAAGATACCAGTAGAACATGGGATTTTTCTAATCTTAGAATTAATATTAATGCAGGAGAGACCTTAACCGAAGAGTCTTCGAAACGATTCCTTAAAGTATTAGAAAAATACAATATGGGATACAATGTGATGCAACCAGAATGGGGAATGTCTGAAACCTGCTCTGCTATATTAGCATCTACAAATCTTAGTACAGAAGATAAAGCAGGTGTTATTTACATTAAAAAAGGTTCTTTATCGGGCATTTTAGAAGCTTCTAAAGATAAAAAAGATGCTATAAGTTTTGTTGATTTAGGTCGTGTTTATAAAGGAATTTCATTACGTATAGTCGATCAGTCTAATACCCTTGTTAAAGAACGAAGAATAGGAAAACTACAGGTAAAAGGGATTTGTATAACGCCAGGGTATTACAAAAACGATAAAGTTAATAATGAAGTCTTTGTTGGAGATGGTTGGTTCGATACGGGAGATTTAGCTTTTATATACAATAAAGGGGTATACTTTGCAGGACGAACAAAAAACATTATTGTAATTAATGGTATTAATTATAATAATATAGAAATAGAAACTACTGTTGAAGAATTAGAAAACGTAGAAAAATCATTTGTTATAGCATGTGCCGTAAAAGATAGAGTAACCTACGAAGAACGTTTAGCCATCTTTTATAATTCGCAATTAGAAGACGCTACAGAAATAGCACAACAAATTAGTGAGATACGCTCGTATATTATGCAAAAAATTGGTGTTAATACCGATTATATTGTGCCTATAGAACAAGAGGATATACCAAAAACAGCTATAGGGAAATTACAACGTGTAAAAATGTCTGCACAATTCGAATTAGGTGTTTTTGATGAGATCATTAAAACATACGATAAAATTCAGAATAACGATAAAGTGATTCCGCAATGGTTCGATAGTTTAGAGTGGCAACCAAAACAGCTAAACAATCAAAACAGCATAAACAATAAGCATGCGCTTATTATTTCGGAAGATGAAGACATCTTAAATGAACCCCTAACTTCAACTTTAAAAGCAGAAGGTTATCAAAATGTAATTGAAGTAAAACATCAAGATACTTTCGATTTCTCTAACGCTATTCAATGGATCGAATTATTTAATCAAGTCAACCTTAAAATAGAAGAAGAAGCAATTCTAGACATTTTCTATCTTTCAAAATACAATAGTAAAACAACAGATGCTAAAGTATTAGAAAGTGATGCGTATAGCTATTTACAAGACATCAGCTATATTAAAAATTTAGTAGCAGCATATTCGCAAATGTATACGCTTTCTAGTCATTTATATGTTGTAACAACGAATGCACAGCAAGTAAAAACAGCAGACACGATTAATTATAAAAAAGGATGGTTAACAGGTTTTATACAAGCATTAACTGCTGAACAACAAAAATTAAAACCAACACTTATTGATTTTAATAATGATAATCATTTGGAAAACGCTATAAAATTAGTTGCAGAAGCTAAAAACCCTTCAACATTTAATAGTATAGCTTATAGAAATGGGCAACGCTATATTCCAGTATTTAAAAAACAAGATATTATTAAAAGTGTACAAGACGATTTACCGTTAAAAGAGAATGGTATTTATATTGTAACAGGAGGACTTGGAGGCGTAGGAACAATAGTGTCGCGTTGGTTAATAGAAACACTAAATGCGAAGTTATTAGTAATAGGAAGAACAGATTTAGGATCTGAAACCATAACAGCAGATGACAGTAGAATAAGTAACTTAAAATTGTTACAAGCATTAAGTGATACTGTTATCTATAAACATGGAAATATTACCGATTTTGAGTTTCTTAAAAACTGTAAAACCGAAATCACCGAAACTTGGCAACAACCTATAGATGGGATACTACATTTAGCAGGAGAAGGAAACCTAACCAATCATTTTAAAGCTATAAATGATCATTATGTAATTAATGAAGATGAGCAGTATTATAACAGAGTAATGAGTCCAAAATCTGAAGGTGCTCTACAATTACATAAACTTATCGAAGACGAAAAAGAGGCACTTTACATAGCATTCTCATCGGTAATGAGTCATTTTGGTGGCGCTACATTTAGTGCTTATGCAGGCGCAAATAGTAATTTAGATGCGTTTTGTAATTATAGATTAGCTAAAGGTTATAAAAACACATACTGCTTAAATTGGAGTTCTTGGGATAATATAGGAATGAGTAGCGATATTAATATTAGTATTAATAGCATTTCAGACTTTAAACAAATAAGTAAGGTTAATGGGATTTATTCATTAATCTTGGCATTACGCTCTAATATTAAACATTTGTTTATAGGTTTAAATCAAGAGTCACCAAATAAATGTCGTTTATCTCTAGAAAATAAAAATATAGAAAATGGTATTAAAGTGTATTATGAAGCGACTACTGATGTTAAAAAAGAGACTATAAAGCAAACGCTTAAAACAAAGTTGTCGTCTAAAAATAAAGACTATATAAATACAACAGCTTTTATACCTGTAGAGACTATTCCTTTTACCAATGGAGAAGTTGATTTTAAACAATTAGAAGCATTGCATAACAGTAGTAATAGATTAGAATTAGAAGCACCAGAGACTGAAGTACAAAAAAGACTGTGTACTATGTTTAAAGACATTCTAGATACAGGAAACGTTGGTGTAAATAGTAACTTTTTCGAACTAGGGGGAAACTCTTTACAAGCAACATTGCTAATTGTTCGTTTGAATAAAAACTTTGAAGTAGACGTTTCTCAATCCGATTTCTATTCTAATCCAACTGTATCCTTTTTAGCTGAAAAAATTGAAGAATTATTGGAAGCTAAAGAAGATGAAATGGAAAGCATTATTATTTAATAAATAACCTCTTAATATATATTTAGTATATGCAGTGATATGAAAATATCACTGCATATACCTATAACAATTATGGAATTCCCTCAGCTATTAAAACATATAGAAGCGAGTACTATTACTATAACTCTTTTAGACGATCAATTAAAAATAGATGCCCCTAAAGGAAGTTTAACAAAACCAATTATAGCTAGTCTTAAAAATAATAAAGAGGCGCTTATTAATTTGTTAAAAGAAGATAGTACAGCATTATCTGGTTATAATTTAAAGAATACTATACAACCAGCAGAAAAGAAAGCATATTACCCGTTGTCTTCTCCGCAAAAACGATTGTATTTTTTAAATCAATTTGATACAACCTCTACAGAATATAACATGCCTCAAATTATTAGAATTGAAGGGCAATTAAAAACGAATATATTAGAAGAGGCTTTTCAAAAATTAATAGAAAGGCATGAAAGCTTTAGGACGTCGTTTCATATTATAAATAATGAACCTGTTCAAAAAATAGAAGATACTTATAGTTTTCAAATGACAACTATTAAAGCATCAGAAGAAGAGGTTCCAGCATTAGTAGAAGCTTTTATAAAACCATTCGATTTAAAAAGTGCACCATTACTAAATGTACAAGTTATTGAGACAGGACAGGAACAGTTTGTTTTAATGATAGATAAGCATCATATTATATCAGATGGTGTTTCTGAAGCGCAAATAACAAGTGAAATAATACAATACTATTATAATCTAGAATTACCAACACTTAAAGTGCAATACAAAGATTATGTAGAATGGACATTAGCAGAAGCACAACAAGCAAAGAAGAAAGACAGTGAAGCATTTTGGTTACAACAATTTGAGGACACATTAGAACCTCTAGAGTTGCCATTAGATTATAAAAGACCAATTCACAAAAGTTTTAAGGGAGACACGGTAGATTTTCAATTAACAGTAGAACAAACCAGTAAACTAAAATCCATAGCGCAAACAGAACAAACAACACTGTTTATGCTGTTATTAAGCATTTATACTATTCTATTAAGCAAGCTTTCTGGTCAAGAAGATATTGTAATAGGATCTCCAATAGCTGGGCGAACACATGCAGATTTAGAAGGAGTTATAGGTATGTTTGTAAACACATTACCGCTTAGAAGTTACCCAAAGTCTGGCTTATCGTTTAATCAGTATTTAAAAACTGTAAAAGAAACGGTAGTTAATAGCTTTGAGTATCAAAACCAACCCTTAGAAGAATTAATAGATATATTAAAATTAGAAAGAGATACCAGCAGAAGTCCTTTATTCGATGTGTTATTTGCGTTTCAAAATATAGAATCTGAAACAATACAAATAAACGATTTAAAATTTAAGCCTTACGATAATGATATTAAGGTTGCTAAATACGAACAAAACTTATCGTGTTACGAGCAGGATAATAGGTTCTATTTTAATTTCGAGTATGTGAGTGATTTATATAAGCGAGAAACAATAGAGCGATTTATTGGGTATTTTAAAAGCATTATTAATCAAATAATTGATAACGCTTCAATAGTAATAGGTACTATAGATATTGTCTCTAATGAAGAAAAGAATAAGGTATTACATGAATTTAATGATACTGCAATTCCATATTCCAAAGAAAAAACTATTGTAGATGTATTTGAAACACAAGTAAAGGAGCACAGTACTACAAAAGCAGTTATATTTAATAACAAGAGCATTACTTACAGTGAATTAAATGTTTTATCTAATAATCTAGCGCAAACACTTATAGAACAAGGTGTAACTAAAGAAAATGCAGTAGGTATTTATTTAGATCGTTCTATAGAAATGATAATTGCTATTCTAGGTATTTTAAAATCTGGAGGTGCATATTTACCATTAGATATTACACAGCCAAAAGCGAGAGTAGAAACCATATTAAAAGATAGTAATTGTAAATACATAGTTACAGATAGTGCAGGAGAAGGGAAATACAAAACGAATTGTTTAGAAACTAATATTGAAACGATTAGTAGAGACCCTAAACCTATTAGTTTTAAACATAAAGTAAAGCCAACAGATTTAGCCTATTATTTATACACAAGTGGATCTACAGGAACACCAAAAGGTGTTATGGTAGAACACCACTCTGTAGTAAACCTTATAGAAGATAGAATCCGTACTTATAATATAACAAGTGGAGAACGTATTTTACTATTCGCGCCTATTTATTTTGATGCAAGTGTAGAACAAATGCTTGTTGCCTTGTTAAGTGGTTCTAGTGTAGTTGTTATAGAAAAAGAAACATTATTAGATATTAATGATTTTAATACTTACTTACTAAAACATGAAGTCACCCACCTTAATGTAGTACCTTCTTTTTTACGTGAAATGGAGTTTTCTAAACAATTACATTTAAAGCGTATTATAACAGGAGGAGAAGCTATCGACTTAAAAACTGCTAGAAAATGTATAACAATGGCACCTTTATTTAATGCATACGGGCCAACAGAAAGCACAGTAACATCTACTTGTAGAAAATATACTAACGCAGACAGTCTAGGTTCTATAAACATAGGTAAACCATTAAGTAATACAACGTGTTATGTATTAGACAAAAACGAGAATGTTTGTCCAATAGGAGTGCAAGGAGAATTATACTTAGGTGGCGTAGGTGTTTCTAGAGGTTATGTAAACAATACAGTATTAACAAACGAGCGTTTTATAAAAAGTCCGTTTAAACTAGGAGAACGCTTATATAAAACAGGCGATCTTGTAAAATGGGATCATTCAGGAAACTTAGATTATTTAGGAAGAGTAGATCATCAAGTTAAAATAAGAGGGCATCGCATTGAATTAGGAGAAATAGAAAAACCCTTATTAGACCACCCAGAAATAATACAAAGTGTAGTACTTGTAAAAGGAAAAGAAAATGAAGCTTATTTAATAGGCTATTACACAGCGAAAACAACTATAGACGAAGTTGTATTAAAAAACTATCTAAAAGACTGTTTACCATCTTATATGGTACCAAATCATTTAATAGAACTTTCAGAGTTTCCATTAATGAATAATGGAAAATTAGATAGAAAACGTTTACCAGAACCAGATTATAAAAGCGCAAAGAAATTTAAAGCACCAGTTACAATTATAGAAAAACAACTGGTAAGTATTTGGTCTAAATTATTAAATCTAGAAACAGATAGAATAAGTATAAATACAAGTTTTTTTGATGCAGGTGGACATTCCTTAAAAGCAATAAGTCTAGTCAATAAAATACGAGAAGTATTTAGTGTAGAAATAACATTAAAACAAGTATTCTCTAAAAGTACAATAGCAGCTATAGCAAGTACAATAAAAAACGCTAATACAATAGTATATACCGCAATTCCTAAAGCAAATACACAGCAATATTACCCATTATCCTCTGCACAACGTAGAATGTATGTGTTGTATGAATTTGATAAGAATGGAATAGGTTACAATATGCCACAAGCCTATAAAATACTAGGTAAGGTTGAATTAGAACGATTAGAAAATACGTTTAAAACCCTATTACAAAGACGTGAAAACTTACGAACTGTTTTTAAATTAAAAGGAGAAGATGTAGTACAGAAAATTATTGGAGCTGAAAACTTTAAAATAAAACAAATAGAAGTTAATGAAGATGCAATAAACGATGCCCTATTAAATGAAATACAAGCATTTAATTTAAATAAAGAATATCCTATTAGAGTCTCTTTAATTAAAACAAATACTAACCAGAATATCCTATTTATAGATATTCACCATATTGTAAGCGATGGGCAGTCTCAAAATATATTATTAAAAGAGTTTTGGTATATATATAATGATAATGTACAAGCACCTTTACAACTACAATATAAAGATTATGCGGTTTGGCAACAAAGTAAAACGCAACAAGACCTTGTAAACAGAGAGAAGACATTTTGGCTAGATACCTTTAAAACATTACCTAAAGCAATAAGCTTACCTACAGATTACAATAGACCATTAGTAACTAATCATGAAGGATCTGTATTTAATTTAGAGTTTACTACAGAAACAACTAAACAATTAAGAGCATTATCTAAGCAGCAAGACGTTACAATGTTTATGTTATTGTTAGGGGTAAGTAATATATTACTAAGTAAATTAAGTAATCAAGAAGACATTGTATTAGGAACTATAACAGCGGGACGAAACCATCGAGATCTAGAAGATATGATGGGGATGTTTGTAAATACTTTAGTATTAAGAAATGATGTGAAAGCAACTCATGGTTTTACAACATTTTTAAAAGACGTTAAACACAATACACTTCAGGCATTCGATCATCAATTATACCAGTATGACGAATTAGTTGAAGCATTAGAATTAGAGAGAGATACCAGTAGAAACCCATTGTTTGATATTATGTATTCTTATCAACGGAATACTACAAATGATTTAGAAGATGAAATAATAAATAGCGATTTAAAAATAGATGCCAATGGTATTAATTTAGGTACAAATAGTTCAAAATTCGACTTAACGATTGCAGTATTAGAAAATGATGAAAATCTACAAGTTGCATTCGAGTACAGTACAGCTTTATTCAAATTAGAAACAATACAACGTTTTGCAACGTATTTTAATAGTATTATAGAGAGTGTATTAAGAGATTGCTATAAATTAATAAAAGACATTGTAATACTTACTAAAGAAGAATTATTACAATTTGAAACATTTAATAATACCAAAATAGATTATGATGAGGTAGCAACAATATCTAGTTTGTTTGAAAAACAAGTAGGTTTAACACCTAATAATTGTGCAGTAGTATTTAATGGAAAAAAACTTAGTTACAAAGAGCTTGAAACGAAAACGAATAATCTTGCATATAAATTAATTGAAGAAGGTGTAAAAGCAGATGAAGCTGTAGGTATTTATTTAGATCGTTCTATAGAAATGATTATTTCTATAATGGGAATTTTAAAATCGGGTGGCGCATATTTACCATTAGATATTGATCAGCCAGAAGAACGTATTAATAAAATTTTGCAAGATAGTTCTTGTAAATACATTATTAGAGATAAAGAAGACGCTTCATTTTATCAATACAAAACCATTAACATTAAAGCAGATTATAGTAATGAACACATTGCAAATGTAGAATCAAAAGCAAAACCCAATAATTTAGCTTATTATTTATATACTAGTGGGTCTACAGGAACACCAAAAGGAGTACTAGTTGAGCATCGTTCCGTTGTTAATTTTATTAACGATAGAATAAAGGCTTATAACATAACAAAAGATGAAAATATATTATTACTAGCACCTATATATTTTGATGCTAGTGTAGAACAATTATTTATTGCACTATTAGCAGGAGCCACAACAGTAATTATTGAAAAAGAAAAAGCTCTAGATCCTAATGTTTTTAATGATTATTTAATAGAAAATGAAGTAACTCTTTTAGATGGAGTACCATCATTTTTAAAAGCAATGGAATTCTCTAAAGACTTAAAATTAAAGCATATTCTTTCTGGAGGCGAAGCCATAGATGTGGAAACAATAAATAAATGTACAGTTATTGCAAACTTACATAATAGATATGGGCCTACAGAAGCTACAGTAGCAACTACCAGCAAAATTTATAAAAAAGGAGAAATAGCAACGATAGCAACCATTGGTAGTCCTTTGTCTAATTCGGTCTGTTATGTATTAGATCAAAATGGAACATTATGTCCAATAGGAGTGCAAGGCGAATTGTATATAGGCGGAATAGGGGTTGCTAGAGGTTATGTAAATAACGAAAAACTAACCAATGATTGTTTTATCCCAAATCCATTTAAAGCAGGAGAACGCTTATATAAAACAGGCGATTTAGTAAAATGGTTACCACAAGGAGAATTAGAATATTTAGGACGAGTTGATCATCAAATAAAAATACGTGGACATCGTATAGAATTGGGAGAAATAGAACAAGCGCTTTTAAAGCACCCAAATATTATGCAAAGTGTTGTATTACTCAATGGTAAAGGAAATGATACAGTTTTAGTAGGCTATTACACCACTAAAGAGGATGTAGACGAAGATGATATACAAATCTATTTAAACGGAGTCTTGCCAAAGTATATGGTGCCATCTTACTTAATTAAATTACCCGTTTTTCCATTAATGAATAACGGAAAATTAAATAGAAAACGTTTACCAGAACCGGAGTATAAAACAAAAGTAGTTTACCAAGCACCTATTAATATTACAGAAATTAAACTTGTAGAGATTTGGTCGGAATTACTAAATAGAGAACAAGAGACCATAAGTGTAACCACTAGTTTTTTCGAATTAGGAGGACACTCATTAAAAGTAATTCGTTTAATACATACCATTCTAAAAACATTTAACACTAAAGTTTCAATGGTAACGTTTTTTCAAAGCCCTACAATTAGAGAGATAGCAGCATGTATAGATAATAAATCATTAAATGATAGTGATGAAAACGATGAGGTAATATTACTTAAAAAGGAGGAAAACGATAACAATATATTCTTTATACATGATGGAAGTGGAGAGGTTTCGGGGTATTTAGAATTAACTAAATATATTAAAACATTTAATTGTTGGGGTATAAAAAGCCCTAGTCTAAATAATGTTTTTCCAAGTAACACTAATTTAGAAACGATAGCTGTTAATTACATAGAGAAGATAAAAGCGATACAACCTGAAGGACCATATCATGTTTTGGGATGGAGTTTTGGTGGAAATATGGCTTACGAAATAGTAAAACAGCTTGAACAGCAAGGCAATTCTATCGCTTCGTTTACTGTTATTGATTCTAAAATTCCTTTTGTGGACGACATAGAAAATTCTAGTTTAACTGACTTTTCTGTTGAGAAAGAAAAAGAACTCATAAAAACACTTTTAAAAATTGAACCGGTATTTTTTAAAGAAGAACATACAATAGCATCTTTATGGAAAGCTGTAACTCATTACTTAGTAGACAATAGTGAGGTAGAAATATTGAAATCAAGTATTCCAGATGCTATGAAATTATTAATTCCGAATTTCGATTTCATAGAAACTGAAGCTTTAATTAAAGCTATAAATACCATACGAACACTAGACGGAGCTGTTTCAAAATATAAACAGAGTACGCAGCCTAATACCCCAATAACGTATTTTAAAGCAAGCGAATCTGAAATAAATATTGAAAAAATACAAGCTTACTTTAATACACAATCTGAATATATTGAAGTAGAAGGTAATCACTTTTCCATACTAAAAAATGATATAATTCTACAGCAAATAGCAAGTAGGGTAAATCTTATTCCAAAAAACAAAGTCTTAGAAAAAATATAGTTCTAGACATAATTATCAATCAAACAATACTAAAGCAAACACTAAATGAAAATTTGTATTTACATAGCATGCCTATTCGGTATGTTAACATCTGCTTTTGCGCAAAATGAATTAACGCAAGAGCTGTCTAAAAAAATAGATGAAAAGGTTTTATCATACATGGACGATGGTGATATTCCTGGATTAAGCCTTGTTATTATAAAAGACGGAAAGCAGTACATTAAAACCTATGGCTATTCAAATGTAGATAATGAAACTAAAGTAGATGAAAACACTATTTTCGAAATAGGGTCTTGTAGTAAAGCGTTTACAGCTTTGGCCGTAATGGATTTAGTTGAGCAAAATAAATTAAACTTAAAAGCAAACGTTTCAGAGTATTTACCATGGTTTAAAGTATATTATAAAGATGCCGTTGCGGATATAACTGTAGAGCAGCTATTACACCACACTACAGGTATTCCGTGGAACACTATTTCATTAATACCAGAATCTACTGCAACAAATGCTTTAGAGCAAACCGTAAAAAAGTTAATTGGTGTTGAACTTTCCGAAAAGCCTGGTGAAGCATACGAATATGCAACAATTCATTACGATGTATTAGCTTTATTGGTACAAGAAGTTACTAAAATACCTTTTGAAACGTATATTCAAAACAATATAATAGCATCTTTAGGTTTAGATAATACAACTATTGGAGAGCCAAAAGAAATTTCAAAACTATCACAAGGTTATAAAATAGGATTCTTTAAAGCAAGAGCTTACGATGCACCAAGGTATAAAGGGAACAATGCAGCAGGATATGTGTTCTCTAATGCAACAGATATGGGTAAATGGTTGCAGTTTCAAATGGGATTAAGTAATTCTGAACTGTTTCCTATAGCTAAAAAAACACAAGAAAGAGATAAAACGGTAGCATTACATGCTATGTCTGCATACGCTATGGGATGGGAAGTCTCTTTAGATGGAACTAACGAAATTCATCATTCTGGATTAAACCCAAACTATGCAGCACAAATAATTTTTAGACCAGAAGAGAAACTTGGAGTAGCTATAATGGTAAATTCTAATAGTATGTTTTCTCATACATTAGGATATCGCTTAGTAAATATACTTGCAGGAGAGAAAATTGAAAATGAATTAAAACCATCAAACGGATTAGATAAGTCTTTTTCTATTATAGCATTTATACTACTAGGTTTTTCTATTATTATGATAGCCTTTTTAGTAATAGTTGTTATAGATATTGTGAAAAAACAACGTGTTTATGATGGTATTAACAAGACCAAAATAAAAAGGTGGGGGCTATTAGTGTTAACCCTAATCCCTTTTATATATGGTGTTTACTTATACCCAAAAGCATTTATAAACTTCGATTGGAAGTCGATATTAGTATGGGCTCCTAGCAGTTTTTTAGTAATGATTAAACTTATCTTTTTGGCAATGGCTATAAGCCTTATTACTTATACCATTACTTTATTATTCCCGCATAAAAATAAATTTAAGAGAGTAATCCCTCAAATTTTATTAATGAGTATTTTGGCTGGTCTTTCAAATGTTGCGGTTATTACTATGGTAACCTCTTCATTACAATCGGATATAAAACTTAAATATTTAGTGTTCTATTATGCTCTAATAGTTGTAGTATATATTCTGGGACGCCGTTTTGTACAAATAAGTTTAGTAAAATTTACTAAAGGTCTTATTTACGATTTACAAGTAAAATTAATTAGTAAAATATTTTCTACTTCATATCAAAAATATGAGAAAATAGACAGAGGTCGTGTCTATACAGCTTTAAACGATGATGTTAATACTATAGGCATCGCTTCGAGTACTATTGTACTATTGGTTACAAGTGTAATAACTACTATGGGTGCTTTTTTCTATTTAGGATCTATAGCTATTTGGGGAGCATTAATAACTATTTTTCTTATTGTAACCTTAACTATTGTTTACTCTATGGTTAGTAACTCCACTTACGTGTATTTTGAAAAAGCAAGAGATGAACGTAATGTATTTATGAAACTTATTAATGGTATGATTGATGGCTTTAAGGAATTGAGCTTACACCGAAATAAAAAAATAGAATACAAAAATGATATTTCTGCAAGTGCAAATAATTATAAAGAAAAAGCCTCTACAGCACAAATTAGATTTGTAAATGCTTTTTTAGTTGGAGAATCTTTATTGGTTGTTCTTTTAGGCTTAGTAGCCTTTGGTCTTCCAGAACTATTTCCTTCAATAAGCTTATATACAACAATGAGTTTTGTAGTAATATTATTATACTTAATAGGTCCAATAAACGAAATTTTAAATGCGGTACCTTCTATAATGGAACTAAAAATTGCTTGGAATAGAATACAAGCATTTATAAATGAAATCCCAGGAAATGTAGACTTAAATATTGAACCCTCAAATAAACTAGAAACAGTAATTAATTTTAAAGTAGAAAACGTAAGTTTTAAATATGGAACTGCAGAAGATGTAAAGAGTTTTAATATAGGTCCAATTAACTTAGAAATAGGAGCTGGAGAAATTCTATTTATAATAGGAGGGAATGGAAGTGGAAAAACCACTTTAGCAAAACTATTAACGGGACTTTACGAACCAGACCAAGGCATATTAAAAATAAATGGTGAAACTATAGAATCTGCACAATTAAGCGAATATTTTTCTACGGTATTTAGTCCTTCCTATTTATTCGAAAAACTATACAATATTGATGTCGAGAATAAAGAAGAAGAGATAAATAAATATTTAAAGTTATTACATCTTGATGAAAAGGTTGAAATAACAGAAAATAAGTACAGTACAATAGAACTATCTGCAGGACAGAAAAAGCGATTAGCGTTACTACAATGTTATATGGAAGATTCTCCAATTTACTTATTTGATGAATGGGCAGCAGATCAAGATCCAAGCTATAGAAACTTCTTCTATAGAACACTATTACCAGAAATGAAAAAAGCAGGAAAAATAGTTATCGCTATTACACACGATGATCATTATTTCGATGTAGCCGATAAGGTAGTGAAAATGAATCAAGGTCAGTTAGAAGCTTTCGATAAAGCTGAAACATTGACACAAAAGGCAACAATTTTATAATCAATAAAAAACATAATACATTTAAAATGAGTAAAATAAAACTCTTTTGTTTTCCATTTGCAGGCGGTTCTGCAACACTTTACAATAACTGGAAACCTTATCTTAAAGAGCATATAGAATTAATACCTATAGAATTAGCAGGTAGAGGTACAAGAATGGGAGAACCATTATATGCGTCTTTAGAAACAGCTATTAATGATGTTTTCAACCTAATAAAAGAGGATATAAAACAGACTCCTTATGCTTTATTAGGACATAGTTTAGGAGGTATAATAATTAATGAGTTAGCTTTAAAAATAAGAGCATTAGGCTTACCAGAACCTAAACATGTCTTTTTCTCTGGAAATAATCCTTTACATATTAAAAACGATGAGAAAAACTATCATTTATTAGATGAAGAAACGTTTAAAGATAAAATATTAGAGCTAGGAGGAACCCCTCCAGAATTCTTTAAACATCCAGAATTACTAGACATATTTTTACCACTATTGCGAAACGATTTTAAACTAGCTTCTATAGATTTTAGTAAAAGACCAATAGATCCTTTTAAAACAGATATCACAGTGTTTATGGGAATAGAAGATACCGAAATACATTACGATAAATTATACCAATGGAAACATTTTACAAAGGAGAAATGTACCATGCATTTTTATAATGGGGATCATTTCTTTCTACATGACGAAATAGAACACATTACTAGTGTGCTTAACGAAACACTATTAAAAGTGTTATCTCTAAATAAGGTAGCAGCAAGCATTGGTTAATATAATTTACACAACGTTTATAACACCTTTACCCAAAGTAATATTTGATGCTTATTTAAATGAGTTGCCCAAAGTAATGCAAGATAAAAACAACAAATATTTAAGGTGGCAAGACAGACATGCACACGTATTAGGGCGACTATTATTAATTAAAGCCTTGCAGATATTTGGGTATGATAAAACAGAGCTTTCAAAAATTAAATATACAGACTACGGTAAACCTTATTTAGAAAACGGTTTAGAATTTAATATTTCTCATACAGAAAATTTAGTAGTCCTTGCTATAAATAAAACACATGTTTTAGGTATAGATGTAGAATTAATAAGACCTATAGTTTTCGAGAATTTTAATGAAGTTATGACTAAAGATGAGTGGCAAAATATAAATAAAGCTACTAATAAAACAGAAACCTTTTTTAGACATTGGGTTACAAAGGAAAGTGTTATAAAAGCAGACGGAAAGGGCTTATCTATCCCTTTGTTAGATATTAAAATTGAGGAGGAAAATAAAATTAAATATAAAAATAAAGTGTGGTTTATACAGCCATTACAATTAGCAGAGAACTATAGTGCTTCATTAGCAACAAATATAAAAGTAATGCCTTATACAATAGAAAGTATAGACTATACAAAACTATTGAATACATAAAAATAGAAATAATTAAACTTGATTTAACAGCAGAATAAATTCAAAACAATGGATCAAAAAATTCAAAAGAAAAAATGGACAAGTAAAAAAATAGCGCAAATTGTTGGAGCGTTATTGGTGGTAGCTTTTATAGTGTACCAATTGTTTATTTCAGAAAATAAATCGAAATTGACGATAGACGAGAATAAAATTACAATATCTGAAGTCAAAAAAGGAGAATTCCAAGAATATATCATCCAGTTTGGAGAAGTAGTAGCAAGTAACACCTTTTATTTAGATGCAGTTGAAGGCGGAAACATTACACAAGTATTTAAAGAAAGTGGGAATCTTGTAAAAAAGGATGAGCCAATTATAGCTTTAGAAAATGCGAACTTAAGACTAAATGTATTAAGCCAAGAAAATGCTTTAAACGAACAAATTAACAGAGTAAGAACTACACGTTTACAATTAGATCAAAATTACCTGTCTCAAAAACAACAACTTGCTCAAATTGAAAACCAACTACATACGCTAAGCCCTCAATTTACAAGAGATAGTACTTTGTTTGCAAAACAATTAATCTCTAAACAAAATTTTGAGAGAACAGAAGCAGACTATAAGTATAACTTAAAACGATTAAAATTTACATTCGAATCCTTTAAAACAGATTCTACAGCAAGAGTTATACAATTACGACAATTACAAGCCTCTGAGCTTAATATGCTAGAAAACCTAGTGGGTGTTAAAAAGTTACTAGACAATTTAGTTATTAAAGCGCCTATAGATGGTATTCTAGCAACTTCAAAATTACAGAAAGGACAGAACGTAAATAAAGGAGAACGATTAGGGCAAGTCGATGAGTTGTCTAAACATAAGTTAAGAGTAAGAGTCGACGAACTTTATATAGCCAAAATTACTAAAGGTCTTGAAGCGGCTGCAACTATAGAAGGTGAGAAGTACAAGTTAACAATCTCCCATATCTATCCCACAATTACAAACGGTCAATTTGAAGTAGACATGGAGTTTCAAGGAGATACACCAGAGAATTTAAGAAGAGGTCAATCTGTAAGAGTAAAAATTGAATTAAGTAATGCCTCACAAGAAATCTTAATGCCAGTTGGAGGTTATTATAATAAAACTGGAGGGAATTGGATTTATGTTGTTGAAAAAGAAGGTAATAAAGCTGTAAAAAGAAATATAAAATTAGGAAGAAAAAATACAAATTATTATCAAATATTAAGCGGATTAGATACTGGCGAAAAAGTAATTACATCCTCTTACAACAACTTTGGCGATAACGAAATATTAGTCTGGTAAAACAATCACAATTTATAATTAATTAAAAACAAGAATAAAATGATAAAAACAAATAGTTTAAAAAAGGTTTATAAGAGCGATGAGATTTTAACAACCGCTGTTAATGAGATTAACTTAGATGTTAAAAAAGGCGAATTTATTGCTATTATGGGACCATCAGGATGTGGTAAATCATCATTATTAAACATTTTAGGGTTATTAGATAGTCCAACAAGTGGAGAATACTGGTTTGATGGAATAGAAGTATCTAAATTTAAAGAAAATCAGAAATCTAACATAAGAAAAGGAGCTATCGGGTTCATTTTTCAAAACTTTAATTTAATAGAAGATTTATCTGTTTACGATAATGTAGAGTTGTCGTTACTATACTTAAAAATGCCTAAAACCGAGCGTAAAGCAAAAGTAGAAGAGGTATTAACTAAAATGGATATTATACATCGTAGAGATCACTTTCCACAACAACTTTCTGGAGGACAACAACAAAGAGTAGCAATAGCAAGAGCCATTGTGTCTAATCCAAAAGTTATACTTGCAGATGAGCCAACAGGAAACTTAGATTCTAAAAATGGAGAAGAAGTAATGAATCTATTAGTAGAATTAAATAAAGAAGGGACTACTATAATGATGGTGACACACTCAGACAAAGATGCTGGATATGCGCATAAAACAATAAAACTTCTAGATGGAAAATTTGAAAGTATAAATATTAATAAACCTCAAAAACAAGAGGAAGTAGAGCTAGCAAACGTTTAATAGAAATTATAATATGAAGTGTCAAATTTCCGGGTTGTTACTGTGTTTCTTTTTAATAAGTTTACAGGCAATAGGGCAAGAAAAAGTTAATATAGAAGATTTAATAGCCATAGCATTAGATCAAAATACAGAGATTACGCAAAATGGAAAAAACCTAGAGTTATTAGAAAAAAGAGAAACACAGTCTTATTTAGAGTTATTACCAAGTGCTACTGTAAATATTGATGGTTTGCAGAATACGGGATTAAGTTTTGATCAAACTGCTGGGGAATTACGAACAGAAACAGGAAAATTTCTATATTCATCAGGGACATTAAACTGGGACATTTCGAACCTAATATTTAGTAATTCTAGAATTAAGAGAGCTAAAAATAACAAACAGCAACAGCAATGGAATCTGGAAGCGACCAAAAACAGAGTTGTATTAGAAGTTATAAGGTTATACCTAGAAATACTTCAGAATTTAAATCAAAAAGATATTTTAGAAAAATCGTTTGATACACAAAAACTTAATTTAGATAGAACTTCAGAAATGATACGTCTTGGTGCGCTACCTGGGCAAGATTTCTATACGCAAAAGGCAGAATTAAGCAGAATAAAGTCTTTACAAGTAGAGAATAAAGCCATGGGAGTTAATTTAAAACAGCTTCTGTTAGCACTATTAAATTTATCAAACGACACAACTCTAGATTTAGAAAAAGATGGTGCCTATTTTTCTACATTAAAAAATGAAAAAGAGTTAGGAGAGCGTTATGAAGAAGCATTACAAGGCAAAAATGAGTTGAAAAGCTTAGAGGCTTTAGTAGATGGTAGTAAGTATCAATTTAAACAAGATAAATCTGCCTATTTTCCTAGATTATCGTTGTACTATACATACGGAACCTCATATTCATCTTTTCAAGAAAGTACATTTAACCAACAATTTTTTGATGATAATATTATAAAAACATTAGGTGTTACTGCTGTTATACCTTTATTTAATGGTGCCAGTACAAGAAACAATGTCTTTAGTTCTAAAGTTAATTACGAAAACGCAGTATTAGATTTAAAGCAATATAAACGAGATATGTATGTTGAATTATCTAATATTTACAACACTTATGAAGCTAGAAAAGAGGCAAAAGTATTTAGAGAAGAACAATTAGATGCAAATTTAAAAGCGTTCGAGTTAGAACAAGAACGTTATTTTTTAGGGCAAGGAACTACTTTAGATTTAGCTCTAGCTCAGCGAAACTATATAGAATCTTCTTTAGTATTAAGCCAACTAGAATATCAAATATTATACGATCGATTTCAAATACTATACTATTAAACTAAATAAGTTTAAAAATAGATTAAACCCCATAACTAGTTATAGTTTATGGGGTTTTTTATTGGTAATTATCTTAATAACAGAATCGATAATAAAATTTAAGTATAATAACTATTGAAAGATTTTTAATTACACCTATTTTTCCTACATTTAGTATCTAAAATCAATAATTTTTATGCTCAAAAAAGTTTTTGGGAGCGCCGTATTCGGTGTAGAAGCAACCACAATTACTGTAGAAGTCAATGTAGATTCGGGAATAGGATATCACCTTGTAGGGCTTCCAGACAATGCCATTAAAGAAAGTAACTATCGTATTGCAGCAGCATTGCAAAATAATGGCTATAAAATACCAGGAAAGAAAATAACGATTAATATGGCACCTGCCGACTTACGAAAGGAGGGAAGTGCCTACGATTTAACTTTAGCAGTAGGAATCCTTGCCGCTTCTAAGCAAATACAAGCAGAACATTTAGAAGAGTATCTTATTATGGGAGAACTCTCTTTAGATGGTAGTTTACAACCTATAAAAGGTGCTTTACCTATAGCTATAAAAGCCTTAGAAGAAGGTTATAAAGGTTTTATTTTACCAATTCAAAATGCTAAAGAAGCAGCTATAGTAGATGGTTTAGAAGTGTATGGAATAGAAAACATTAAACAAGTCATTAATTTTTTCGATAAAAACGAAGCATTAGAACAGACCATAATAGATACTAAAGCAGAATTTCAAAAGAACCTAAATTTTCCAGAATTCGATTTTAGTGATGTAAAAGGACAAGAGAGTATAAAACGCTGTATGGAAATTGCAGCAGCAGGAGGACATAATATTATATTGATTGGTCCACCTGGCGCAGGAAAAACGATGTTAGCTAAACGTATGCCTAGTATACTACCGCCTATGACTTTAAATGAAGCCTTAGAAACTACCAAAATACATAGTGTGGTTGGTCGAGTAAAGTCGGATGCAGGAATCATGGCACAACGACCATTTAGAAGCCCACACCACACCATTTCCAACGTCGCGTTGGTAGGCGGTGGAAGTTATCCACAACCCGGAGAAATCTCATTATCGCATAATGGTGTTTTATTTTTAGATGAATTGCCAGAATTTAAACGTGAAGTTCTTGAAGTAATGCGTCAACCACTAGAAGATAGAGAAGTTACTATTTCTAGAGCAAAGTTTACAGTGACTTATCCATCTTCATTCATGTTAGTAGCAAGTATGAATCCAAGCCCTAGTGGCTATTTTAACGACCCAGATGCACCAGTAACCTCTAGTCCAGCAGAAATGCAACGTTATTTAAGTAAAATTTCAGGGCCTTTATTAGACAGAATAGACATACATATAGAAGTGACACCTGTACCTTTCGAGAAATTAAGCGAAGATAGAACAGGAGAATCCTCAGTAGACATAAGAAAACGAGTGACTGCAGCAAGAGAACGACAAACAGAACGTTTTGCAGAATCTAATTCGGTACATTACAATGCGCAAATGAATACAAAACAAATTAGAAAACATTGTGAATTAGATGAGGCCTCCAAAGGCTTATTAAAAACTGCAATGGAACGTTTAAATTTATCTGCTCGTGCTTACGACCGTATTTTAAAAGTCTCTAGAACTATTGCCGACTTAGAAGGTGTAGTGACTATTAATGGCTCGCATATTAGTGAAGCTATACAATATAGAAGTATGGATAGAGAAGGGTGGTTGGGGTAAAGTACAAAGAATATTAATTTCCCAAGTTTAACTTATAGTTGTAATTATCTGCTTACATGCCATGTAGCTTAGTTTGAGTTATTGACATTAAAGTGATGAGCATAAAAGATGTTTTTATTGTATATCATCTACTTTTTTACTTAAGTATAAAATAATGTAGATGATATAAATAATTAAACCATTAGTTAAGTTATGAGTCTAAGTCTAAAAGCATTATAAATAATGGAACAAAAACATCTTCAACATTTATATTTAAGAGCTGGATTTGGAATTGGTTACAATAAACTTCAAGAGCTTCAGTCAAAATCTAAAACTACAATTGTTTCAAAGTTATTTTTAGATGCTGAAAAATATGAGGAATTGCAACTAGATCTTTCAGAATTCAAGGAGCTACTTCAACCTAAAAAGCTGATGAAATTAAAAATGATGGATGGAGAATTTAGAGCACTGAATAAGAAAAGTAGGCAGAAAGTAAAAGAACTTAATTATGCATGGATTGATAGAATGGTAAATTCGTCCTCTATATTAAACGAAAAAATGACCTTGTTTTGGGCAAATGTTTTTGTATGTCGCGATAATACTATTTGGCATATTCAACGCTATAATAACACACTACGAACTAATGCTCTAGGCAATTTTAAAGATTTTGTAAAGGCCATAGCTAAAGAGCCTTCAATGAGTAAATATCTTAATAATAGACAAAATGTAAAACAAAGCCCCAACGAGAATTTTGCAAGAGAACTTATGGAGCTTTTTACACTAGGAGTAGGTCATTACACAGAGCAAGATATAAAGGAATCAGCAAGAGCGTTCACAGGTTGGTCGTTTAAGCGAAATGGTGATTTCTTTTTACGTGCTAAAAAACACGATTATGGAGAGAAAACCTTCTTAGGAAAAACGGGGAACTTTAATGGTGATGATATTATAGATATTATTTTAGAACAAAAACAATGTGCAAAATTTATTTGTGGAAAAATATATAGATACTTTGTAAACCCTAAAATAAATGATGCTCATGTAGAGGAGCTTACGCAGTTGTTTTATAAAGATTACAACATTAAAAAATTAATGCATCATATTTTTAGTTCAGATTGGTTTTATGATGATGAGAATATTGGTGTAAAAATAAAATCGCCAATAGAGCTTTTAGTTAGCATCCAAAACATAGTACCTGTTCAATTTAAAAAGAAAAAGCAATTATTATACTTACAAAAAATGATGGGGCAAGTTTTATTAAACCCACCAAATGTTTCTGGTTGGAAAGGTGATAAAAGCTGGATAGATTCTAATACCCTAATGTTTAGAATGAAACTTCCCTCAATACTCTTAAATGATGCTGTAATAAATTTAGATGAAAAGGGAACATTTGAAGCTTCTTTTGAAGCTTATTATAGTAAAGAAAAGAACAAAAGGCGTTTTTTAAAGGTTACAAAATCTTGGGATGTTTTTAATAATGAATATGGTAGTTTGTCTGCTGAAACATTAAAAAAGATATTAATAGTTGGCAATATAGATAAAGACACAGAAGCTCTGTTAAACAATTTAAAAATAGAAAATAACAAAGATTTTTGTGTACAAATCATGTCTATACCAGAATATCAATTGTGTTAATATGTAAACTATGGAAAGAAGAGATTTTTTAAAGCAAAGTACATTAGCTAGTAGTTTATTCTTTGTGCCTAATTTTATAAAAGCTTTTGAAAATATGGCTTTAACGTCATTGAGTCATAAAAAAATAGTGATTGTACAATTATCTGGTGGTAATGATGGTTTAAATACTATTGTGCCTTTTAATAATGATATTTATTACAAGAATAGACCAGGAATCGCGATATCGAAAAATAGTATTATAAAAATAACAGACGAGTTAGGTTTTAATGAAAACTTAAAACCACTTAAAAACCTCTATGATAAAGGCTATTTATCAATTATTAATAATGTTGGATATCCAAATCCAAACCGTTCTCATTTTCGGTCTACAGATATATGGCATACAGCAAGTGATTCAAACGAATATTTAAGCACTGGGTGGGTGGGACGTTATATTGAAACATATGGAAAACTACCTTATACAGGTATTGAATTAGACGATAGTTTATCGCTAATAATGAAAGGTGAAACCATAAATGGAATAGCAACAAAGAATCCAAAAATACTATTTAATAATATGCAAACACCATATTTTAAAAAGGTTTTAAAAAGTCAAAGCGAAGCACACTTAAGCGAACACAACTTAGGCTATTTGTATAAAACAATGATAGAAGCAGAATCTTCAGCAAAGTATATTTACGAAACGTCTAAAACTTATAAGAGTAAATTAGAATACCCAAATAATCCTTTTGGAAAACAGCTAAAAACAACAGCAGAATTTATTAATTCTAATTTAGACAGTTCTGTATATTACGTCTCAATGGGAGGGTTTGATACACACGCAAATCAAGAGAACCGGCAAAAAAAACTATTAGATATTTACAGTAAATCTATAGATGTTTTTGTTAAAGATTTAGAACAGAATGATACATTTAAAGATACGCTTATATTAACTTTCTCTGAGTTTGGGCGTAGAGTTAAACAAAATGCAGCTAACGGAACAGACCATGGAGCAGCAAATAATGTATTCCTAATAGGGAAGAATATAAAGACAAAAGGTTTTTATAATAAAGCGCCAGATTTATCAAATTTAGATAATAATGGAGATATAAAATATACAGTAGATTTTAGATCTGTTTATGCTACTATTTTGGATAACTGGTTAAGTGTAAGTAGTAAAACTATTCTAAATAAAACATTTAAGACGTTAGATTTTATATAAAAAGAACTATCAAACTTTGTTTGACGATGATTATACCACAATCGACATTAATTAAACCAAACAATTAAATGTATATAATATATTTATGCTGTGTAATTAATAATCCAACTTAGTATGAAACTAATAAATTCTTTTCTGCTTTTATTCTCAGATAAATTAGATGATCATTTTGAAAATGAATATAATAGTATTGGTTTCTCAGAAAAAAACCATATAAATATTAGTTCAAAAACTTCTAGAGTTTAATATTTCTTTTAAACCATATTTTCGGAGTAAATAGTAATTTACAATACATATATTAATTGAATAACGACTATGGTTACCATAGTCGTTATATTGCTTTTAATAAGGAGAAGAAAGTTAATGCTATCTAGTATAAATTCAAACAATAATACAATTATGGAGTAGGCTTTCACGATGCCTAAGATAACTTACGCTTGTTGAAATTAGTACAGTCACTTCTCATTAAAATCAATTCTTGTTTTTTTCTAATATTTGAAGTCTTGATTCAATTTTATTGAGTTTGTTTTCTGCTATTTTCAGCTTAAGATTTTCTAGTTCTAAAAGTTTAATTTTATCATTTAATTCTTTAATTGCTTCTACAAAAAAAGCATCATAATCGCCATAAGCAGTTTGGTAGAATCCTAAACTATCTTTAGAAACTTTCTCTGGGAAAACAGTCATAAGTTCTTGTGCAATGAATCCATATTGTACACCTTCGGGGCGTTTCATTTTTGTAGAAGTATCATTCCATTCGTAAGTTACTCCTCGTAATTTTTCTAATGTCTCTAAAGCAGTTTGTCCGTTAATTGATACTATATTCTTTTTCAATCTACGATCACTGTTCGCTATAAAAGCTCCTGAGGTAGATTTAGAGGCACTTCCATTAACTTCTAGAGCATTTGTAACAGCTTCTTTACCAATGCCTAAGAAATCGTTAATTCTAACTTTATTTGTGCTAAAATCTCCATAAATTAATGCACTACTTTGTCCAGCATTAGAGTTTTCAATATATAATCTATCAGCATTAGTTTCATTAAATCCTGCTTCGTAACCAATAAAAACACTACCATTATTAGATACCATACTATTACCCGCACGATAACCTATGGCTATATTGTTATGGCCACTTTCTAAACCTTCTAACGCCTGACTACCAATGGCTACATTAAAATTTCCAGATCCTGCTACTGGACTAGTATCATCTAAATCACCTTTAAGAGAATAATCACCTAAAGCAGTATTTCCTTCTCCAGTTACATTATAACGCATCGATTGATTACCAGCTGAAACATTGTTCTTTCCTGTTGTGTTTTTGGCGAGAGTAAATGCTCCTAAGGCTACATTGGAGTCTCCTTCTGTGTTAGAGTTTAATGCTTGCCCTCCAAGAGCAGTATTGTTTTTGCCTGTAGTATTTAATGTCATGGCTGTATGGCCGACAGCCGTGTTTCTTCTACCTATAGTATTTTCTGTTAGAGAACGATAACCAATAGCTACATTATTATCTCCTTCATTATTTGTACTGCCATTGATGTCTTGAAGAGCTTCGAAACCAACTGCTACATTCTTATTATCAGAACTATCATCATTTGCTCCTGCATTTACTCCTAAAAAAACAGAAGAGCCATCTTGTGAACCATCAATATCAGATTTACCATCCAACAAATCATTAATTCTTTCAATACTTGTAATTGGTATCCATCGCGTTGTTGTATTATTCCAATAATGAAATCCTTGGGTATATAAGATACTATTATGAGTAACATTACTAGTTAAATAAACTAACATACCATCTTGGAGAGCATTAGGGTTTGTTGCTGAAAAAGTATCAACCTTAGGAATTAAAATACCATCAGTATTCGCTGGTGTAGCTTGACTAGAGGATCTAATGTCTAAAGAAGAGTTAGGAGTTGTAGTTCCAATACCTACTTGAGAAAAAGAAATAGAAGTTACTAATAAAAATGACCAACATATTAAAATGAAATACTTGTTATTAAGCATATTAGATAAGGTTTTGAGATTAACTACTCAAAAATAACTAACACTTTATTTTCATAGGTTTGGTTATAAGTGTATTAGGTTTAAAAAACGTCAAAAGAAACTTAATCGTTAATTTATTTTTTGTTTTCTATCATATTTAAACTAGCTACAGTTCTAAACCCTAAATGGTCCGATCCAGAATCTCTACTAGTAGACATCCTTGCAGAAATTCTAAAACTAGCACAATATGAATCGTGACATAAATATGAACCTCCTTTCATTACCATTTCTATTTGGTAAGGGTTTTGTGGGTTATAATATTCTGTTGCACCAGTTGGATTTATTGTTGGTATAGAAGTATCTAAATCTTTATAATAATTAGCATTGTATACATCGCTTGTCCATTCCCAAACATTCCCTAACATGTCGTACAAACCAATACTATTTGCTGGATACGATTTTGTTGGTGCTATATATCTATACCCATCTGTAGATTCATTATAAGTAGGAAATTTACCCTGCCATGTGTTGGCATTGTTATTTAAAACTTCAGTATTGTTTCCCCAAGTAAATATAGCATTAGTGTTATCGCCTTGTGCTGCCGATTCCCATTCCGCTTCGGTAGGTAAACGTCTATTAGCCCATTTACAGTATGCTAAAGCATCTTCAAAAGCAACATGAACAACAGGGTAATTATTTTTTCCTTTAATAGAACTTCCTTTACCGTAGGGCTGTTTCCAATTAGCACCGGTTTTCCAGGTCCACCATTGTGTATAATTATTCATGCTTACCACTGCATTTACTTCTTTATTAAAAACTAAACTACCAGGTTGTAGAACAGAATCATGAGGTTTAGGAGTACCTTCTGGTAATTCCTTTTTCATAACTTCCCAATCTATTGGTCTTTCTGCAACAGTAATATATTTTGTAGCATTTACAAAAGCCTTAAACTGTTTGTTTGTTACTTCGGTTACATCAATAAAAAAGCCATCAACACTAACTTGATGTGTTGGTTTTTCTCTAGGCATTGCAAAATTATCTGTAGCTTTTGCACCTTGTGTAAACGTTTTTCCTTTAACCCATACCATGCCTTTAGGAGTTTCGATATTGTTGGGTTTTTCTACTAAAATAGAAGGCTCATTTTCTTTGTTGGTATTTTTTGAAGTTGAATTATTTTCCAAAGGTTTTTCATTTTTACAAGAAAAAACTAAAATGAGAGCTAATAATAGAAATACGTTTTTTAATAGGAACTTAGTATTCATTAAATTTATATTTTCAGAATAAATTATATTTTAATTACATTTAGCAATTAAATAAAAACAAATATAGACATTGAGTTTAAAAGCAATTATTTTTTTATTCGTCTTAACTTTTTTTTCTGTATTTTCTTTTTCTCAAAATACAGTAAAGTTTCAACAGTTAAGAGGAGAAAATGTACCAACACAAAGCATTACCTATGCTATAGAGCAAGATGATGTTGGTAACATTTGGATTGCTACAGAAGAAGGAGTGTTAAAACATAATTCGCAATTCTATAAAATTTATAATAATTATAACGGATTACCAACGGCAATGAGTAATAGAACAAAAGCCTTGTTCGTAGACTCAAAACAACAATTATGGATTGGGTTAGAAAAAGGAGTCTGTTTATACAATAGCAATATTGATAGTTTTGAATTGGTTGATCATGAAGGAGATATTAACCCCGCTTTAATTAATACTATAACCGAAGGTAAGGATAACACAATTTGGGTAGGCGCTTTTAACGGACTTTGGAAATCTGATACATCTTCCAAAAATAATATTATGAAACGCGTTATTTCAAATCATAATATTGAAGCAATTAAGCAAGTAGGTGATAAGCTTGTTATTGGAACTCCTAAAGGCTTGTTTTTTTTTGATTTTAAAACTGAAGCTTTTAAAGAAATACCTGCAAGTCTAGAAAACAGTCATGTTAGTTGTATTTCTATTATAAACAATAAAACCTTGATAGGTTTTAAAAATGGAACACTCGCAAAATTAGAAGCTAATTTTAAAAGTATCTCGCTTTTAGAATTAGATTTTAATTCATTAAACCCTATAACAGATATTATTAAATACTCCCAAAATCATTTTTTAATTGCTACAGATGGTAGCGGTATTTACGAAGTTGATGAAACATTTAAAACAATAAGCCATTACACTGAAAATGTAAATAGAAAATATTCATTATCAAGTAATGGTGTCTATGATATTTGTATTGATAAAGAGAATATTTTATGGATAGCTACTTATGGTGGTGGTGTTAACTTTTTTAATTCGAATCAACTACCAGTTACAAATGTTCAACATGAAATAAATAATAGTAATAGTATTGTTACAAATTTTACTAGAGCTATTGCAAAAGATAATAATGGGAAATTTTGGTTTGGCACAAAAAAAGGACTAAGTATTTGGGATCCAAAAACAAACAAATGGAAGCATTTAGAAAATTTATTAGATGGGTCTGAAAAAAATCAAACCATAATATTATCTCTGCTAGTGGACAACAATTTTATTTGGGTTGGGACATATAATAAAGGTTTATTTAAAATTAATTCTAAAACATTAGATATTACCGCTTATAATAAAGCATCAGGATTCGATATAATAAGAAAAATTTATGCACTGCATAAGGATACTAAAGGTAATCTTTGGGCTGGAGGTATTGAGAAAGATTTAACAGTTTTAGATAAGGATAATAGTATTTATACCTATCCAATACAGCAAATAAAATCTATTTCAGAAAATAAAAATGGAGAACTATTAATTTCATGCAAGCAAGGTGTTTTTAAAATTAATCACTCCAGTAAAACTTTTGGATTAATTGAAGACTTATTGTCTAATAGTTATAATTTATCCTATTCAACAGTAAATGCAACGGAACAAATAGATAATGGGAATTTGTTAGTTGCTACAAATGGGGCAGGTTTATTGTTTTATAATAATGAAACTAAAAAAATAAAAAAATTAAGTGTTGTAGACGGAATGCCATCAGATATTATACAAGGTATTATAGCCACTAATAATACTAACATTTGGGCAAGTACAACAAAAGGTATTGCAAATATTAAGATAACAGAAAATGACACGATTATAGATGTTTACGATAAGAAAGATGGTTTGGCTACTACCGAGTTTAATTATGGTAGCTACAAAAAAATAGACAATAACCTTATAGCTTTTGGAGGTGTAGATGGAGTAACACTCTTTAATCCTCATAAAATTCAAGAAAATCTCTATAAACCAGAAATAGTATTTAATGCTCTAAAACTGTCTAATAAATTAATAGTACCTAATCAAGAACCTTTAAAAAGCCACATTAATAAAACTGAAATATTAGAGTTAAATCATAAACAAAACTCAATAGAAATAGGATTTACAGGTATTTTGCATAGTGCACCATCTAAAGTAAAATATAAATGGATGTTAGAAGGTTTTGATGAGCAATGGTCCCCAGCTACTAATCAAAATTTTGCAACCTACACAAATTTAAACCCTGGAGATTACCTTTTCAAGGTTAAAGCCTATAATAAATATGATAACGATTCTAAAGAAAGGCAACTAAAAATAAGCATAGCATCACCTTGGTGGGCAACAAAAATGGCCTATTTATTATATGTTATACTGGCTTTTGTATTAGTATATGCGGTAATTCATTTTACGAGTCTAATTATTAAAAAAAGAAATGCCGATCAACAAATTGATTTTTTCAATAACGTTACACACGAAATAAAAACACCGTTAGCAATTTTAATTGCATCTTTAGATAATGTTACAGAAAGTGTTGATTCTAAAGAAGATTCGAAAGAGCGAATAAAAACCACCATTAAAAGGATTAATTCACTTTTTGAACAAATGCTGAACTTTCAAAAAGTAACAGCAGATAACAATAGCATTCAAGACATTTCAAAAATCGATGTGTATGCACAAATTAAACAGCGCATCAATAATTTTAAACCACTTACTAAAGACCAAAACCTTGAAATTGTTTTTAATAATGAATGGACTGAAGACTTCTATTTTAATAAAGAAAGTTTAGACAAAATTCTTTTAAACCTTATTTCTAATGCTATTAAGTATTCTTTTAATAATGGTACAATTTTTATAAATACTAATAAAACTAAATCTGGAGATTTAAGAATTGAAATTACAGATGAAGGGATTGGTATACCAAAAGATCAGCAGAAACACATCTTAAACCGTTATTATAGAGCTAGAAATGTTATTAATAGTCAACGCCCTGGAACAGGGTTGGGTTTAATGTTAATTAAAAAATTATTAGAAAAAACTAATGGTTCAATTAGTTTTGAAAGCGAAGAAGATAAGGGAACAACCTTTGTTGTGCATTTAACTAATTTAAAAGAAAACTATACCGAAGTTGGTGAAAATAATATAGCTACCAATCAAATAGCAGAAGTTACTGAAAATACTTTAGAGTTAACCGAGTTTAGTAATAGTAAAATTTTAATAGTTGAAGATAACGATGAATTAAGAAATTCGTTAGCTAATACCTTAGCAACTTACTTTCAAGTTCATGAAGCCACCAATGGTAAAGAAGGATTAGAAGTTGCTAATCAAATATTTCCAGATATCATTTTAACAGATTTAATTATGCCAGAAATGGATGGTATGGAAATGGCTAAAGCACTTAAAACTGACATTAGTCTTAATCACATACCCGTTTTTATGCTTACAGTACTTCAAAATTCAAATCAAAAGCTGGAAAGTATAGAAAGTGGAATTTCAGAATACATAGAAAAGCCAGTAGACATTAAATTTCTATTAGCAAAAATGATAAATGCCTTAAAATGGCAACAAAAACTACGGGATAAGTATGTTAAAGATAGTGATGCGGATACAGCAGAGCTCTTTCGAAACAAAAAAGACGAAGAATTCCTTAAAAATTTAGAAACGATAATTATAGATAATATTGAAAGCGATTCGTTCTCTGTTCACGACCTTTCGAAAAGTGTAGGTATGAGCAGGACATCTCTCTACATGAAACTTAAAAATTTAGTAGATTTATCACCTCAAGATTTTATTATACATACTAAACTAAAACAAGCAAAAAATTTACTTATAAGAGGAGATATAAGTATAAAAGAAGTTGCTTATCAATCTGGATTTTCAAATCCAAAATACTTCAGCACATCGTTTAAAAAATTCTATAAAATGACGCCAAGTGGGTTTCTAGAAAGTCTAAAAAAGGACTAAAAAAAGTATTTTGTTTATAGAGCACACTTTATTCTACATTTAATTTAAAAGACGTTCAACTATTGATAATTCTGCAATTATCACATGGTAACATTATGTATTTGTTATATTTTGACAATAAATAAACCATTTATGATGCATATTAAAACTCAAAATAAAAGTAATAAAGTAGTTTAGCATAAATTAATTAGCTTAATTATGAAGAAATATTTTTGCCTACTGCTTTTTATACTTCCAACATTTATAATTGCACAGCAAACCATAACTGGTACAATTACCGATAATGAAGGTTTTCCATTACCAGCTACATCAGTTTTAATTAAAGGGTCTACTAAAGGTGAAACTTCAGATTTTGATGGAAAATTTACTATTGAAATTGATGAAACACCAACAACTCTAATTATAAGTTACATTGGTTATACAACTAAAGAGATTGAAATTACCACCCAAACAAATCTAAATATAGTTTTAGAAGCATCTCAAGAACGATTAGATGAAGTAGTACTTATTGGTTACGGCGAAGTAAAAAAAGGGGATTTAACAGGAGCAGTAACTAGTGTTAAACCAAAAGAAGATTTAGTAGCACAAGCTAAAGGTGTAGAAAGCTTATTGCAAGGTCGTGCAGCTGGTGTGTTAGTGTCTCAAAACGGTAGCGAACCGGGCGCACCAACAAGTATAAAAATCCGCGGACTAAATAGTTTAACAGGTAATACAGAACCATTATATGTTATAGATGGTATTATTGTAGACTCTGCAATAGAAGATACTTTAGATCCATTATCTGGAGGTAATAGTTATTTAGCACCACAAGGTGGTATCTCTGGACTTAACCCTAGAGATATAGAAAACATAGAAGTACTTAAAGACGCTTCTGCAACAGCTATTTATGGTTCTCGTGGTGCAAATGGTGTTATAATTATAACCACTAAAAATGGTAAAGCAGGTAATACAATATTTAATTATACAAGCACGATTAGAGTAGGAGAAATAACAAACAATATTGAAGTATTAGGAACTCGTGACTATGTTAACTATCAAAATGATGTAAGGGCTAATCAAGGTTTTAATCCTAGATATTATACATATTCAGATGGCAGTATTGCAGAGTTTCAAAACGATGAACAGTTTATGTTAGATAATGCTAATACTATAGCACGAATTCAAGGTGTAAATTGGAGTGATGATACGTATAGGCAATCCATAACTACAAACCATCGTCTAACAGTTTCTGGAGGAGATGATAAAAACAACTTTTACATAGCAGGAGGTTTTTTAAAGAATGAAGGTATTGTACCAAGAGCATTTGCTAAGAGTACCGATTTTACTGGTAAATTCAATACAGATTTAACAAATAAGGTAAAGTTGTCAACTAAAATTTCTGCTGCATTCACACAAAATTCTGCATCTAAAGGAACAGATAATTTAGGAGGTACAAATAATAATATAATAAGACAAATAGTTTCGGGAGCACCAATTATAGGTATAGATGATAATTTTGATGGTGACGAATTTAATGTGAGTTTAGATGGACCAAGAGCTTGGATTTCAGATTATGATGATGAGTCTAAAGAAACACGCTTACTAGGGTCACTTAAATTAGATTACGAAATATCTAAAGCATTTAAATACCGTGTAACAATAGGTACAGATTACAGAGTAAAAGAGCGTCAAATATGGTATGGTACTGCATTACGACGTGGTAACCAAAGTAATGGAGAAGCAGGGTTAAGTAATTTGGAGCGTTTTAGATATAATATAGATAATACATTATTATTTAGACATAGATTTAGTAGAAATCATAAGTTAAACGGTACTTTAGGGTTTGTTATAGACCAAAGAAAGTCTAAATTTACAACAGCTTCGGCTACAGACTTTCCATTACAAGATTTAAGAGCAGATGGTATTACTACTGGCCAAAATCAACAACCAACATTTTATTATAAAGAACCAGAATCATTATTATCTTACTTAGCACGTGTTAATTACACAATGTATAACAAGTATTTATTTACTGCAACGTTTAGAGTAGACGGTAGCTCTAAGTTTGCAAGAGGAGAAAAGTGGGGGTATTTTCCTGCAATAGCATTTGCATGGAAAATTAAAGAAGAAAATTTCCTGCAAGATTCAAACTTCATTTCAGAAGCAAAACTAAGATTAGGATGGGGATTAACAGGTAATCAGGCAATTAGCCCTTTTAGTACAATAAGAAGATATAATTTAACGGAATCTCCTTATTCTGATGCTTCTGGAAACCCATTAACATCGTTAATTCCACAAAACTTACGAAACCCATCATTAACATGGGAAACTACTAGTCAGTATAATGCGGGTATAGATTTTGGCTTGTCTAATGATCGCGTTACAGGATCTGTAGATGTATATTATAAAAATATTTACGACCTTCTTTTAGATGCAGAGCTTCCAGGCTCAACAGGATTTGATTCTTATTTTGTTAATAGAGGAGATTTAATAAATAAAGGAATTGAAATCGCAATAAATGCAGACATTGTTAATAATGATGATTTTAAATGGAATGTTTATGGAAACATTTCATTTAATAAAAACGAAGTAGGAGATATTGGTTTTGATCCATCACAATTTGGAACACAAACATATAGTGCTTATCTAGGGCGTCAAATATCCAGTGGTAACTTTTTTAAGACTGAAGCAAACATTTTTATAGAAGGAGAAGCACCAGGATTATTTTACGGTTATGCAACCAATGGTATTATTTCTAATGCTACTCAGTTAGCAAATGCACCAAGTTTTAATGGTACACCAGCACAATTAGGCGATGTCGCTTTAATAGATCAAAATGGAGATGGAGTAGTTAACAATAATGATTTAACCATTATTGGAGACCCTAACCCAGATTTTAATTATGGATTCGGAACAAGTCTAGAATATAAAGGCTTTTCATTATCTGCTTTATTTAATGGTATCTACGGAAATGATATAGCTAACGGAAACTTATTACGTGAAGCCTATGCCGATAATGGTTCTACTAATGTAAGACCAGAAGCCTATTTTAATTCATGGTCTACAGAAAATCCAAACGGAACTTACCCAAGAGTAGGTTATGATTTAGCAGACGATACAGGTTTTACAGATAGAATTGTAGAAGATGGTAGCTTTTTACGATTAGCAAATGTAACTCTAGGGTATAATATCCCAATGAACGATAAGTCATTAATTAAAAATGCTTACGTATCAGTTTCAGGACAAAATCTATTATTATTTACAGATTACAGTGGTTTCGATCCAGAAGTTAATAGTTTCTCTTTCGATCCTGGTCGTGTTGGTATCGATTGGAACTCATTTCCAAATCAGCGTTCGTTCTCATTAGCCTTAAACTTAACATTCTAAATTTCTTATATGAAAAATTATATCAAAATAATAGGTTTATTCACTCTAACAATTCTGTTTGTTAGCTGTAGTGATTTTTTAGAAGAAGATGTAGAAACATTTTTCACAGAAGACCAAGTGTTTTCAACAGAAGACGGTTTAGAAGCTGCTGTAAACGGCATATATCAAAGCTTTTCAGCTGGAGCATATCATGGGTCTTCAATTCATGGATTAGTAGCTCCAGTATCTGGTAAGTTTTATTCTAATCAAGGCGCAAGTCAAGATGCAACAAGTTTAAATTGCTTACCGAATAACACTTGGATTACACGACTTTGGCCTCAAATGTATGCAACTATTAACGTGTCTAATACATTAATAAGTAATATACAAAATTCAGAGTTGGCTAATAGAGATATAGCGTTAGGTCAAGCCTATTTTATAAGAGCAATCACCTATTTTGATTTAGTAAGATATTTTGGAGGTGTACCATTAATTACTGAACCAGTAACAATAGAAGAGTTAAACTTTCCTCGTAATACAAAAGAAGCAGTTTATACTCAAATTATAACAGATTTAGAATTGGCAAAACAATTGCTACCTGAGCCAGGGGAATATTTTCCAGATCGTCCAGTAAAAACAGCTGCAAATGCAATTTTAGCAAAAGTGTACTTAACACAAGCTAGTGAAACAAACGATATGGCATTATGGCAATTGGCCTATAATGAAGCTATTCAGGTTTATGGTCAATACAGTTTAGTACCAACATATGCTGAATTATTTGATCCTTCAATAGAAAATACCTCAGAGTCAATTTTTGAAATTCAATATGCAGCAAATGGTGCTGTCAGAAATTCAGATGTTATTAGAATGTACACTCCGAAAGAATTGTATAATTATACAACATTTGGACGTGTGCGACCAAATAAAGAAGTGTATGATCAACACGTAAATCAATACCCAAATGACCCCAGAATTGATGTTACATTCTTAGCAGATTCATATACAAAAGTAAGCGGAGCAAATGTAAATTTATATCCAACCCAAATTAATGGTAATGATGGATTTACAGTACTTAAAAAATATTTAGAACCAGATTTTAATGGTACAGCAACAAATAGAAACTTCTTAAAATTAAGATATGCGGATGTTTTATTAATGCTTGCTGAAATAACAAACGAACTTAATGGTCCTACAGCAGAAGCTTACGGTTATGTAAATGAAGTATTAGCAAGAGCAAGAAATACAGTTGCTGGACCAACTACAGAACCAGCAGATTTTACAGGATTATCTCAAGACGAATTTAGAACAAGAATTATGAGAGAAAGACAATACGAAATGTTAGGAGAAAACCATGAGTGGTTTGATACTAGACGTCGTGGTTATGAATACTTTTTAGAAGAGGTAATAGAAGCACACAACAACTTCCCAAACTTAGGTAACAAAGATTTTACTTACCCAGTAAGCGTAAAGAATATGTTGTTGCCTATTCCGTCTACAGAGATTTCTAATAACTCAGAGATTTCACAAGCAGATCAAAACCCAGGATACTAATACATTAATAATAATAAATGAACACCATTAAATTAGTCTTTAAATACATGACCGTAGTTATTATATTAATTGCGGTTGTATTTTCATGTAAGAATGATAATAAGAAATCTTCAAGTGACAAAAACCTTATCTATCTTGATGCTTCCGCTTCAATAGACGATAGAGTAGAGGATTTAATGTCACGTATGACTTTAGAAGATAAAATCTATCAAATGTGTCAATATGTTGGTTTAGAGCATATGAAACATGCAGAAGCTAAGATTTCTCCAGAAGAGCTAGAAAAAAACGATGCATTGGGGTTTTACCCTGGAGTACGTAGTGATAGTGTTGGTAGGTTAGCAGCAGCCGGTAAAATAGGTTCTTTTCTACATGTAGTAACGCCAGAAGAAGCAAATCATCTTCAAAAATTAGCTCAAAAGTCACCATTAAAAATTCCATTGCTTATCGGTATAGATGCTATTCATGGTAATGGTTTAGTTAGTGGTTCAACTATCTATCCTTCACCAATTTCGCAAGCAGCAACCTTTGCAGACGATTTAATTTTAGAAGGTAGTAAACAAACAGCTATAGAAATGAGAGCCAACGGAATGCATTGGTCATTTACACCAAATATAGATGTGTTACGTGATCCGCGTTGGGGAAGAACAGGAGAAACATTTGGAGAAGACCCTTATTTAGTAGGTAATATGGGAGTTGCAACTATTAAGGGGATGCAATCTGATGATTTTTCAGGAACCAATAATGTTATTACTTGTGCCAAACATTTAATAGCTGGAAGCTCTTCAATTAATGGATTAAATGCTTCGCCAACAGATGTATCTAAGCGTACATTATTTGAGATTTTCTTACCACCATATCGTCGTGCAGTACAAGAAGCTAATGTGTATTCTATTATGGCAGCACATAACGAAGTCGCAGGTTTACCAGGACATATGGATAAATATATGATGAATGATTTAATGCGTAATCGTTGGGGGTTTAAAGGTTTTTATGTAAGCGATTGGAATGATATTTCAAGAATAGATATTTGGCATCATGTTGCAAAAGATTTTAAACAATCTATTGAATTTTCTGTAAATGCAGGAATGGATATGAATATGCATGGTATTTTATTCGATACACTTTTAACCGAATTAGTTAATGAAGGTAAAGTTGAAGAAGCACGTGTAGATTATGCCTGTCGAAAAATTTTAGAAGCAAAATTCAAATTAGGACTATTTGAAAATCCCTTTGTAGATGTTGAAAAAGTAAAAGAAGTAAACTTCTCTGAAGCTCACAAAAAAAATGCACTAGAACAAGCTCGTAGGGCAATTGTACTTCAAAAAAATAAAAATAAAACCTTGCCTTTGTCTAAAAACGGTAATGATAAAACCATTTTCATCACAGGTCCAAATGCTAACAATCAAACAATATTAGGAGATTGGGTGTCGCCTCAACCAGAAGAAAATATCATTACTATGGTAGAAGGTATTTCAAAAATTGGAAAAGAAAACGGTTATCGAATTAATTATTATGATTCTGGAGACCGTTCAAAAGAAATTACACCAGAAAATATTGATAGAGCAGTTTATAATGCAAGTCACTCAGATATTATCGTTTTAGTTTTAGGAGAGAACTCTTTCCGTCACGATTGGAAACGCAAAACTACTGGCGAAAACATAGATAGGGCAACACTTAAATTATCTGGCAACCAAATGAAACTAGCAGATAAAATGTTCGCGCTTAACAAACCCGTAATTATAGTTTACGTTAGTGGAAGCCCGATTGCAGAACCTTGGTTAGAGCAACGAGCTGCTGCAGTTTTAAATACATGGGAAACTGGGGCATTTGCAGGGCAGGCAACTGCAGAAGTATTGTTTGGTCAAGTTAATCCTTCAGGGAAATTGCCATTAACTATCCCACGTAGCGTTGGACAATTACAAATGGTTTATAACCATAAGCCAACAGCGTATATTCATAAATACAATACCGAAAAGAAAAAACCATTACATCCTTTTGGTTTCGGTTTAAGCTATTCTAAATTCCAATTATCTAAACCAAAAATTTCTAAAGCAGAATTTTCTGGAATAGACGATACTATTACTGTTTCGGTAAACGTAAAAAATGCCAGTAATGTTGATGGAGAAGAAGTGGTGCAGTTATACGTTAGAGATGATATAAGCTCATATACAAGACCAGTTAAAGAGTTAAAAGGCTACAAACGTGTGTTTGTAAAAGCAGGAGAAACTCAAACTGTAGACATAGTAATTAATGCAGAAAGTTTAGCGATGTACGATAAAGATTTCAATTTTGTTGTAGAACCTGGAACATTTACAATAATGACAGGGAATTCTTCAGCAGATAAAGTATTGAAGAAAACAACCATTTTGGTAAAGGACGCTATCACTTTAGATAAAAATAAATAAGATGTTAAAAAGAATTAATCTAATATTAGCCTGTACTTTAATTGTATTTTCTTGTAAAGATGCAAATAAAGATCAAGCACTAAAAGAAACGCTAGAGCAAGATAATGTACGTCCAAACGTGATTTATATTATGGCCGACGATTTAACTACGCAAGCAATTAGTGCTTATGGTGGTATTTATAAAGATTTGGCACCAACACCAAATATAGATCGCATTGCTTCAGAAGGTATGTTATTTCAAGATGTATTATGCACTAATGCCATATGTGGTCCATCTCGTGCTGCTATTTTAACTGGAAATTATAGTAACCTTAATGGTTATTATAAAAACGAGAGTGGCGGAAAGTTTGATGAAACGCAGTGGACATTTCCGCAAGAATTTCAAAAAAATGGATACCAAACATCTTTATTTGGAAAATGGCATTTAGGAACAGAACCACAAGGTTTCGATGTGTTTAAATATCATAACTCAGCTGGACAGCAAGGTCATTACTGGAACCCTAAGTATAATATTAATGGAGAAGACACAAAAGTAGAAGGCTATTCAACTAATTTAAGCACAGATTTTGCAATGGATTGGTTAGCGTCTGAAAGAAAACAAGACGAACCATTTATGATGGTATTACAATACAAAGCACCCCACAGACCATGGCAACCAGATACTAAATATGAAACACTTTGGGATGATATCGAATTTCCTTATCCCGCAACATTTAACGACGATTACAAAGGGCGTGAGTTAACTGCAGGTAATACAGAAATGACTATGGAATATTTCTCTCGTAGAGATATGAAATACAAAGAGCCAGAAAACTTAAAAGGAAAAGAGAAAATTAAGTGGGCATTTTACGGTGCTAAACCAGGAGAAGTAGTGCAACCTGAAGGGTTAACTGCTGAAGAAGGTAGAAAGTGGAGATACCAAACCTATATTAAAGATTATTTGGCTTGCGTAAAGTCGGTAGACGATAATATTGGGCGTGTATTAAAATATTTAGATGATAATAATTTAACCGATAATACTATTATTGTATTAACATCAGATCAAGGGTTTTATCTTGGCGATCATGGGTTTTTCGATAAGCGTTTTATTTACGAAGAGTCTATTAGAATGCCTTTTATGGTAAAATATCCTAAAATAATTAAGGCAGGCTCTGTAAACGAAGATATTATAACAAATATTGATTTTGCACCAACATTATTAGATTTAGCGAACTTAAAAACCGAACAAAAAATGCAAGGACAGAGTTTTAAATCTATTTTAAAAGGAAAAACACCTGCAAATTGGCAAAAAGGAATGTACTATCATTATTATGAGTTCCCGTATTGGCACCATGTACAGCCACATTATGGTATTAGAACGCAAAAATATACACTAGCACATTTCTACTATAATATTGATGTTTGGGAGTTATATGATTTAGAAAAAGATCCCCAACAAATGAATAATATTATTGCAGATCCGCAGTATTCAAATGTTATATTAGATTTAAAATCTCAACTTAAAGAATTAATGAAAAAATCTGAAAACAATAAATCTTTAGCAGATTTCAGAATGATAACAGACACCGATTTTGGGTCTATAGTTGATAAAAAAGATAGTGAAACCTCTGTGCAAGATGTTTTAACAGGAAAAACAAAATAATATGAAAAGAATACTTACTAGAATATCTATTGTAGCTCTTGTTGTTTTAACAGCTTGTAATGCTCAAAAATCAGCAAGTAATACCCTTTCAGAACAAGCTTCTGATAAAGAAAAGAATGTTTCAAAAGAAGAAAAAAAGAATATACTTTTTCTTTCTATTGATGATCTAAAGCCATTGCTTTCAAATTATGGTGAGTCTCAAATGAAAACACCAAACTTTGATCGTCTAGCAAAAATGGGAATGACCTTTACTAATGCACATGTCCAGTATGCTGTTTGCGGTCCATCTCGTGCCAGTGTGATGACAGGTGCAAATCCTGATAAAACTAAAGTATGGGATTTACATACCGATTTCAGAGAATCTTCTAATTTAATTTCTATGCCAGAGTATTTAATATCTCAAGGCTATGAAACAACTGCTGTTGGTAAAATATATCATAAAGGGAGTTCATCTCCAGGACACGACGGTAAAAGTTGGAGTATGCCACATCAATTACCAGATAATTTTGATTCTGTTGCAGGTGAACCAGCATTTTCATACTATCAAAACCCAGAAACAAAACGCAAAATGGCTCAGTTAGTAGAAGAAGCCAAAGCAAAAGGAATAAAAAAAGGAGGTAAACTCCGTAAATATGTTTTTAAACGTTTAAAACCATCTACAGAAGTAGCAGATGTTAGTGATACTGCTTATCAAGATGGTTTGTATACTCAAACCGCATTACAACAATTAGACGATTTAGAAAAGTCTGGGAAACCTTGGTTTTTAGGTGTCGGTTATCAAAAACCACATTTACCATTTGTAGCTCCAAAAAAATATTGGGATTTATACGATAGAGATAAAATTGAATTAGCAAAATTTCAAAAAGTAGCAGAAGGAACACCAAAATTTGCGTACCATTCCTTTGGTGAATTAAGAGCATTTAGTGATATCGATAATGATTATAGAGTTGGTGATATCATTCCAGAAGCCAAACAACGAGAATTAATTCACGGTTATATGGCTTGTATTTCATATATCGATGCACAAATAGGAATATTATTAGATAATCTTGAAAAACGAAACATACTAGATGATACAATAATAGTACTTTGGGGGGATCATGGCTGGCATTTAGGAGATCATACGGAGTGGTGTAAGCATTCAAATTTTGAACAAGCAACACGTATTCCCTTTATGTTTACTGGGCCTGGAGTGAAAGAAAATCAAAAATCGCATCATCCAGTAAATCTAGTAGATTTATTTCCAACGGTATTTGAATTAGCAAATGTTAATCAAAGCCCACAAACCGATGGAAAATCGTTGGTACCATTATTAGATAGTGATAAATCAACGACTATAGATATGGATTTTGCATATCATCAATACAGAAGACAAAAGAAAATGGGTTATTCTGTAAGAACAAACCGTTACCGCTATACCGAATGGCACAATAACGAATATAGAAGCTATAATATATATAAAGACGATAATATAGCAGGGCGTGAATTATACGATTATGAGAAAGATCCTTTAGAAACAAAAAACCTTGTTAATAATCCTGCATATACAACTATAGCTAAAGATCTAAAAATTAAATTAAAATCGCATTTAACAAAATAACTGGAAAGCAATAAGTTTAATCATAGCTTTTTTGGCATAATTTCTGAATTATATCAATAGATAAATTATAGAGTCTTAATATAGATTCAATTAACAATATATAAATGAAGACAATTACATTTCTTTTAGCGTTTTGTTTGTCACTTGTGAGTTTTTCACAAGACAAACCAAATATTTTAATTATTCATACAGACGATTTAGGTTATCACGATTTAAGTATTACGGGATCTCAATTATATAACACGGATAACATAGATCAGTTAGCCAAAGAATCTGTAAATTTTACTAATGCTTATAGTAGTTACCCACGTTGTACGCCGTCTCGCTATGGAATGATAACTGGTATGTATCCAGTAAACGAAAACAAAGGTAATTTAGGAGCTATCCCAGAAGATAAAAATATGATTAAGCAATTTGTAAACGCTGGTTATAATACATCGTATGTTGGGAAATGGCACTTAGGAAAAGGTAAGAGTAATCCAGATAAGTTTGGTTTTATGCATATTTATGCAGCTGGACAAGCAGGAGGTATAGGTAGTCGATTTTACCCATTTAATACACAAAAAAATGGCAAACCAGCAAAATACAATGTGCCTAATGTAGAAGAAGAGGGAAAGGAAGGCGATTATGCTTCAGATATGTTAACAGATGCTACGATAGATTTTATTAAAAACAACCCTAAAGACAAACCGTTTTTGGCAGTTTTAGCTTACTATGCAGTACATACACCAATAGAAGCAAAACCAGAAGACGAAGCACGTAATATAAAAGAATTAAAATCTATAAATTTTGGTGAAACTCAAGAATATATAAAAGAAGGAGAGGGGAGGCGCAAAATGCGTCAAGACGATGCTGCTTATGCTGGTATGGTTGAAAATGTAGATGAAAACGTTGGACGTTTGCTTCAAGTATTAAAAAACATGGGAATAGACGATAATACAATAATTGTATTTTCCTCTGATCATGGCGGTTTATCAAATGATGGTTTTAAGGGAGAGCGTCATTTAGCAACAACAAACCTTCCGCTTAAAGCTGGAAAAGGACATTTATATGAAGGCGGAATTAGAGTACCATTATTCGTAAAGTGGAATGACCATTTAAAACCTCATTCAGATAAAGAATCTATTGTTTTAGGTATGGATGTGTTTCCAACTTTGTTAGAATTAGCAATTAATAAAAAAGTAGATGGTTTAGATGGGCAAAGTTACGCTTCAGTTTTAAAAGAAAAAGAAAACTGGAAAGACAGAACTGTATTTTGGCATTCTCGTAAAGCTAGACCACACAGTACAGGAGATAGTAAAGCATCTGTAGTACGTTCAGGAGATTATAAATTAATTCATTTTTTTGAAAAGGATAAAGTTGAATTATACAATTTAAAAGAAGATGTTGGAGAAGAAAATGATTTGTCTATAAAAGAACCAATTAAAATAAAGCGAATGCTTCAGTTGTTAAAAGATTGGAAAAAAGAAATGTTAGTGCCTGAAAGATTAAATGTGGGAAAGAAAAATAAAGGAGGTAAAAAAAGGAATGGTAAGAAGAATAAAAACTAATAATTATAGACACTAAATGAAAGTTTTACTAAGGGTATCTATATTCGCTTTTATTGTTTTCTTTAATGCTATTGAAGCACAAACAGTCACAACAACATTAGATGTAACTGTTATAGATATTTCAGATGTAAACATAGGTTTTAATAGGCGTTCAGACGGTGGTACACCATTTTGGACCAATGCATCTTTTCAAAGTTTAGTTACCGAAATGAACCCAGATGTTTTAAGATATCCTGGAGGGACACAAGGTAATTATTGGGATTGGAGTACAGGGCAATTTATTCCAAATACAGATAAACCATGGAACAATAGAGAAGTTGTAACTATAACTCAATTTATGAGCGTTAAGCCATCTGCAACAAAAATTATTTACATGGTTAATTTAGCAAGACCAACACCAGCAACAGGTGTTGATGTGAATGCATCTGAAGCCATACTTAAAAGTCAAGCAACTTTGGATGCCAAAATAGATGACATGATTGATGCTATAGACGAGTTTGTGGCACAAGGCCAAGAGCCGTATGCAGTAGAAATTGGTAATGAATTTTATTTTGGGAATGAAGAAGGAGGGATTTTTCATATAACAGAAACAAATGGAAAGTTTTATTCAGGTTGGGATGCCACAGCAAATGGAGGCGCAGGAGCAGCAATAGAATCTAATAGTAAAAAAGATGCAACAGATGTTAACGCACTATTTTATTTATACCAAGCAAAAGACGTTGTTGAAGGGATTAAAGCAGCCTATCCAAATATGAAATTTGCCTTAATAGGTACGAAAAGAGGAAATGGAACCTCGGCAAGAGAACGTTGGAACAATACTATATTCAATGAATTAAATACTAATTCAGACTTCACACAGTTAAAACAAGATGTGTATGCTTTAACACAGCACCATTATGTAAATGATGCCTATAATGCTTACGGAGTTACGGATACAAATGCAGCTATTACAGATGTAACAACAGCTAAACAAGCCATAGCAGAGGGTATCCAATATCCATTAGATAAACAATTAGATTATGACCAAGTACCAAGTGATTACAAAATTTGGTTTACAGAATATGGAGCAACTAAAGATAATGCAGAAGATACTTGGGCAGCAGGTATGCGTCACGCAGCATTAACTTACAGTTGGTTAAGTTTAGGAGATAAAACAAATCAATTAGACTTTCACCACATCACAGATAATAATGTTGTAAAGACAGATTCTCCAATGCGATTAGCATCTGCAGGATTAGCAGCAAAACAGTTTATGTCAGCATTTTCTGGAATGAGTGAGATGCAAAAAATCAATTTTGGAACCAATCCAATCTCTGTAGGCACAGTAAACTCATTATATGGTTATAAGTTTAAAAGTCTTACTAAAGAAACCATTTTGGTATTAAACTTAAATGACACAGGAATTCAAAATGTAAAATTTGATAATTTATTAACTTATACAGGAACGCCAACAATGACGCAATATCGCTCAAATGCACCATGGGTTTCTGGAGTAGCTTTAGGGGATACAAACATAATTTTAAATAACGATAATATTTCAAACACTTTTAATGCTCGTAAGTTTTCAATTACAGTTATTGAAGTTCCTAACCAAACATTAAGTTTTAATGAGATTTTGATAGATAATACATCATTTTTTCCAAATCCAGTAAAAGATATTTTAACAATTCACACAGAAGTACAATTAAAAGTGGTTTCAATATTTAATATTTCTGGAAAGGAAGTTTATAGAACGGAAACCATTGAAAACAAGACTTTAAACCTTAATGCCTTAGCCTCAGGAGTGTATATTTTAAAAGTGGAAACAGATAAAGGTGTTGAGTATAAAAAAGTGGTTAAAGAGTAAAATGAAGCAATTGAATGTTTATATAGCAATTATAGTACTGGTATTAACTTTCAGTTGCAAAAGCAATACAACAACTTCAAAAAAGAGTGCTAAAATAGAAAATCCTTCACAGGTAGAACCAAATATTCTTATCATTCACGTAGATGATTTAGGCTTCCACGATTTAAGCTTAAACGGAAGCAAAATCTATCAAACTCCAAACATTGATGCTTTAGCAAAAGAATCTGTGGTATTTAATAAGGCGTATGCTAATTATCCACGATGTGTACCATCGCGCTATGCAATGATGACTGGTAACTACCCAATACAAAATGGAGATGTACCAGACGATGGTTTTAAAATGAGTGGTATTGCAGACAATAAAAACTTCATTAAAAATATAAAAGCTGCAGGTTACCAAACGGCTTACTTTGGTAAATGGCATTTAGGAGGAGAAGAAAGCTTAAAAGAGTTTGGTTACGACTATAGTTTTGGTGCTGGTCATGCTGGTTCTCCCATTAGTTTTTTATATCCTTTTAATGAAAAGAAAGGCAAAGGAAAAAATAAGAAATCACCAATCCCAGATGTAGATGATGTAAGTAAAGAAGGCGATTATTTAATGGATGTAATGACGGATAATGTTGCCAAATACATTAAAAACACAGATAAAACGAAACCGTTTATGGCAATGTTCTCATTCTATGCTGTACATCAACCATTAGAAGCTAAAGAAAAAGATATAAAACGCAATAAAGAAGAAATTAAAAATTTTGATTTCGGAGATCAACCAGAATTTGTTAAAGAAGGAACTGGCCGTACTAAAATGCGTCAAAATCATTCTAAGTATGCTGCAATGGTTGAAACAATGGATGAAAATGTTGGAAAACTATTACAAGTGCTGAAAGATTTAAATATAGAAAACAATACTATAGTTATTTTTTCGTCAGACCATGGAGGGTTATCTAACGATGGAACAAAAAAACGTGATTTAGCTACCTCAAACTATCCGCTTCGTGCAGGAAAAGGTTGGTTGTACGATGGCGGAATAAAAGTGCCATTATTTGTAAGATGGAAGAATCAGTTTCAACCTAAAGAAGACAATAAATCTTTAATAATGTTAATGGATGTATTCCCAACAGTTTTAGATATTGCTACAAATAAAGATTTAAAAACTAACGGAAAAAGTTTTCTTCCTGTCTTAAATGGGAAAGAGAGTTGGAATGATAGAACTGTATTTTGGCATTCGTCTAAAGCTAGACCTATAAATACGGGGGACACAAAATCGTCTGCAATTAGAAAAGGAGATTATAAACTAATTAATTGGTTCAAAGAAGACAAAACTGAATTATATAATATAGCTGAAGATCCCTCAGAAACAAATAACATTTCTAAAGAAAGACCAGAAATAACGAAACAGTTATTAAATGAATTGAATGAATGGAAATCCAATTTTTAAAAATGAATAAAATCCTAGTTTTTATCGTTTTTTTCCTTGTCACAGGAATAAATGTTATAGCACAGAACGTACAATACATTTCTTCTGATAATGAAAATATTAGCGTTGAAGGTAGTAACTATATATCATTTAAAAATGGTGAATTAATTGCTCATAGACATAACTATAAGGTATATAGAAATACTACAAAAGAGAATTTATTTAATCCTCTAAAAGCTAAAACTTGCTCAGGCATAACCTTAAACTTTAAAACAAAGAGCCCAACAATAAAAGTGAAATTTAGAATTATTGAAGGCTTAAAAAGAGCTCCTGTTTTTGGTGTGTTTCAAGATGGGGAGTTTGATACGAATGAGCAATTTAAATATAAAGAAAACGATATTATATCTATTAATATTAACTCTAAAAATCCAAACGAAGAAGTATTCTATACAATTACCTATCCTCTAAAAACAGATGTTCACTTTGTTGGATTAGAATTAGAAAACAACTATAAATTAGAAGAATATACAAAGAAAACTAAAAAAAAGTATATTGCCTTTGGAGATTCTATAACACATGGAACTGGTCAGCAAACAACACAACAAACCTACTCATATATTTTGGCTAAAAAACTAGGTTATGAGCTTTTTAACACAGCGGTTGGAGGTTCTAAAACATCACAAGTAATGGCCGAAATGATTCGCGATGACTTTAAAGACATAGACATGATGACTATTCTTGTTGGAGTGAATGATTTTAATGGAGAAGGAGTTGATGTTGAAACATTAAGAAATCGTTACAAAAATGTTTTAAGTACCATTAGAGAAACTCATAAAGACACTAAAATATACTGTATTGTATCTTTAGCCTCAACATGGAATAAATCTAAAAAAACGAATTTACCTATCGAGCCATTTATAACTGCTATAATAAAAGTTGTTAAAGAACGACAAGACAATGGAGATAAAAATATTGTTATTATTGAAGGCGCTAAATTAACAACTATTAAGGACTTAAAAGATAAAGTACATTTAAGTATAGAAGGCGCAAAGTCGTTTGCAGAAAAATTATCAATAATTATTGAATAGTATGAAACATCTAATTTTATTATATTTATTATGCTTTATTTCATTTACTACTTGTGCTCAAAACGAAGGACAAGGAAAAGACATTATAAATCAAAGTAAAATAGAATATGTAAAAACGAAAAGTGATTTTTCAATTATTAAAAGTTTTAAAGATGCAGAAAACAAGGTTCAATTATTGATCGAAACTACTAAAGAACCAAAGTTTATTTACAATTGCGCAACTAATATTCCGATACAAAAGAGTAACTATAAAAAAGGGACTGTTTTTTTATTGTCATTTAAAGCAAAAACAGTCTCTGCAAGTTTAGAAACAGGAGAGGCTAAAGCCTTATTTATATTCAAACAATTAGAAAATTATAAAGGAAATATAGATTATACACAGAGTTTTTCTTCAGAATGGCAAACCTATTATTTGCCGTTTCAAGCTAATAGATATATTAAAAAGAAGGATTTGGGTATAGTAATACAATATGGATATAGACCGCAATCCTTTTTATTAAAAGATGTGAAATTTGAAGTTTTTACAGAAGGAACAAAACTTGAAAGTTTACCAAAAACAGAAATTACTTACGCGGGAATGGAAGCCAATGCACAATGGCGAAAAGAAGCCAATAGACGTATTGATTCTATAAGAAAAGGTGGTTTTGCAATTCAGTTTTTTAAAAATGGAAAACCTTTGGTTAACAAAACAGTTAATGTAAAGTTGAAAAGACATCAATTTCCTTTTGGAGCAAGAATGGCTGCAGAAGATATTGTAAACAACACAGACGATTATAAAAACTTTAAAAAAGCGTTTAATAGTTTGGTTTTGGGTAATGATTTAAAAATAAAACACTGGAATCGTAAAGACAAACGAGAACAGACTTTAAAAGCATTAGACATTTTAAAAACTGAAGGTTATCCAGTAAAAGGGCACGTTTTAATTTGGCCAGGTTTTAACTATTTGACTAAGCAGATCCGTAAAAGTAAAGACAATCCTAAAAAAGTTATTCAAATAGTTGAGTCTCACGTAAACAATATATTAGATGCCACAAATGGTAAAATAACACACTGGGATGTCGTAAATGAAGCCTATACAAATAGAGATTTACAACGCATTACAGGAAGCGAAGAACTGTTGTATAATGGATTTAGAACCATTGCGAAAAAGCAGCCAAACATACCACGTTTTACCAACGAATATGGTATTATAAGTAAAGGTGGTATAGATAGACAAAAGCAACAATGGTATTACAATTTTATTAAACGTATAGATAAAAATACAGATGGATTGGTACAAGGCATAGGTATACAAAGTCATATAGGAAGTGATTTAACACCGCCAGAACGCGTACTTGAAATTTTAGACTATTATGCGCAGTTGAATAAAAAAATTAGTATTTCAGAATTTACAATGGATATTCAAGATGCCAAAATTAGAGAACAATACACACGTGATTTTTTAATAGCAGCTTTTAGTCACCCCAATGTATCTGAGTTTTTGTTTTGGGGCAACACAGAAGATGGACGAGGTAAGTGCGATATTTTTACAAAAAAAAATGAAATTGGTGACATGGGTAAAGCCTATTTTTCATTAGTGCACGACGCTTGGAAAACTAATTTAACAGGAAAGACTTCTAAAGAAGGATTGGTTGTAGGGAGAGGTTTTTATGGTATATATGAGTATTCTTTTGTGGTGAACAGCAAAGTCGTTGTAGGAACATTTCAACTAAAGCCAAACCAACGTGAAATTATTAAAATTGAATTATAATATAATTATAATATAATGAAGCACATACTAACCATTCTAACACTCGCTTTAGTTGTTTCGTGTAATTCTCAAAATAAAGAAACCAAGGAAAAAAGTATTCAAAACGAACAACCAAATATTGTTTGGATTGTTACCGAAGATATTAGTCCAACACTATCATTTTATGGAGATACTACTGCTAAAACACCAAATTTAGATGCTTTAGCAAAAGAAAGTATGGTGTATGATAATGCATTTTCCGTTGTTGGAGTTTGTGGCCCAAGTCGTTCGGCAATTATTACCGGTATGTATCCAACAACCATTGGTACTCAACATATGCGTACAGGTCAAGATGTGATGTCTTGGGGGAAACGTAAGTATAAAGATTCTATAACAACAAATCGAAAAGACATAAATGGGGTTGCTATTCGTCAATATTCGACGGTTATTCCTGAACAAGTAAAATGTTATACAGAATATTTAAGGCAAGCTGGTTATTATTGCACCAATAACCAAAAAACAGATTATCAATTTGCTGCTCCAGTCTCAGCTTGGGATGAGAATAATAATAAAGCACATTGGAGAAATGTACCCAAAGGAAAACCATTCTTTTCTGTCTTTAATATTGGAACAACACATGAAAGTCGCTTGTGGAAAAACGATAATTTACCATTAACAGTTAATCCAGAAACTGTAACAGTGCCTCCATATTTGCCAGATAATGAATCTACAAGGAAAACAATTGCACGTCATTACAGCAATGTAGAATTAATGGATGTAGAAGTAGGAACTTTTATTAAACAACTTAAAGACGATGGTTTGTACGATAATACTATTATTTTCTTTTATAGTGATCATGGAGGACCATTACCAAGACAGAAACGTGAGATTTATGATTCGGGTTTAAAAGTGCCTTTTATGATTAAAGGAATTGCTTCAGAAGGCGGACGAACAGAGCGTATGATTTCGTTTGTAGATTTAGCACCAACAATGTTAAGTTTAGCAGGCATTGAACCACCAAAATATATAGAAGGAAAAGCCTTTTTAGGTGAATTTAATGCTGAAAAACGTGATTATATCTTTGGGAGTTCTGATCGATTTGATGAATTTACAGACAGAACGAGAGCAGTTCGTAATACACAATATTTATACTTAAGAAACGACTTTCCAGAGAAAACAAAGTATAAAGACATTGCCTATAGAAAGAATATACCAATGATGCCAGTATTTTTAGAGCTTGAAAAAGAAAACAAGTTAAATGAAATGCAAGAACTATGGTTTGGTGTAAAGACTAAAGAAGAATTGTACGATTGTGAAATTGATCCTCATAATATTAATAATCTTGCTGAAAATCCAGAATATGCTTCCGTTTTAAGCAAAATGCGTGCTATTTTGACGTCTCATTTAAAAGACAGACAAGATTTGGGCTTACAACCAGAATCTCAAGAATTAAATAGAATGTGGCCAAATTATAAGCAACCAATAACAGCTTCAGTAGATGTTAAGATTAAAAATGGTTTAGCTTATCTTTCTACTAAAACAAAAGGAGCTTCAATTGCCTATATTATTTCTAATGAGTTATTAAATGAATACGATTTAAACAGTCCTTGGCAATTATATTCCAAACCAATAAAGCTTAAAAAAGGTGAAGTCATTTACACTATTTCACAACGTATAGGTTTTCGTGAAAGTGAAATAAGTCAGTTGTTGCATGAGGCTAAATAGTCGAAGATTAATAAATCAAATACGATTTTTTGTGTAGATTCTTTAATTCGAAACCGTTTTAAAAAGCTATGTTTATGAATAGGCTTTTCGTATCTATAGAATTAAGGATTGACAATTATGAAACGTATTGCGCTTAATTTTGTACCTTATTACTTCTATTAACAATTAATTTTGATTTAAACAGATTAAAGGTTATTTATAATGAATCAAAAATTACATACAATATCATTTTTAGCATTGTTTATTAGCGCGTTTACTTTTGCGCAAACAACTTATTATGTCGATCAGCAAAACGGGTCGAATTCCAATAACGGAACAACAACTACTACAGCATATGAAACTTTTGATAAAGCAAAAAACAACGTTTCGGCTGGTGATACTATTGAAATAATTGGAGAATATAAAAACCCAAGTTACAATGCAAGTTATTCTTATTCTGCCGAAAATGACGCACATTTATGGCATGCAGAGAACACAATAAGAATCCATAATCTAAACGGGTCAGCTGGGAATTTTATCACCATAAAAGCCCATAATAACAGTACCGTTTTAAAAGGAGATGGTGCGAACATTTTTAGAGTTACTAATAGTTCATATTTAAAAATTGAAGATTTTAACATTCATGGTGAAGTAGATAATATTCCGTTAAGTACTGCAAATGCTTTGCAGTTTGCGTACTTGATTGATGATGCTAACCTTCAAGGTACAACAACAATGCCAGATATTAACGATATTAAATTTAGAAATGAAGACGAAACAAATGATACTGATGATGTGGTTGAGGAGACAGATACTTATACAGATATTAGTACACTAAGTGTAATAAGACCCTCTTATATTGATACTAGAGGATTATACATAAGTAACTCAGATAATATTGAAATTACAGGAAACACAATTCATCACACTCCTGGTGGTGGTCTAAGGGTTTCAGATTGTAAATTTATAAACATTGAGGAGAATGAGATATACAGATGTTCAGCTAAATCTTATTCTGGTACGCATGCACTTGTAGTAACTAAAACAGAACCAATAGGTTCGAATAACTATAGCATTAATATTTTAAGAAATAAAATCCATCATAATTATAACGAACAATACTCTTGGGCACCTACAAAAATAATTATTACACCTAGGATAGATGAAGGTAAGGGAATATCACTACAAAGAAATAATACAGATTTATGGAATAGTGGTAGTGGACGTATATTGGTAGCAAATAATTTGTGCTATTGGAATGGATTTAGCGGAGTACATACCAATGACGGAAATAGAATCGATTTTATAAATAACACCTGTTATATGAATTCTTATACCAATACAGTAACATATGCTGGGGAAGAACAGAAAGGAAATAATATAGGTATTAGTGCTCAAGGTAGCGACGATATTAAAATGATTAATAATATTTCGGTTATTGATACGGATTGGGATGCTTTTGCACTTGCTGCTGGAGGAGGTACAACTAATTTAGTGGTTACAGATAATATAATATTTGGAGTTAATGGTACCGTAAATGAAGATGTAGACATTACCGCTGTAGATGTAGATACAATGATTACAAATCCGTTATTTGTAAATGCAGGAGATCAAAACGCAAGTAATTATGATTTTAGTTTAAATTCAAATTCACCAGCAATAGATATTGCAGATTCGTCTCAAGCACCTACGGATGACTTTTTTGGTAATACAAGAGATGTTACTCCAGATTTAGGAGCTATTGAATACCAGCCAACATTATCTGTAAATGAAGTAGAATTGAATACCATAGTAGTATTCCCTAATCCGTTTCAAAATCAAATTACTATTCGTAAACCCAAAATTTCTATAGAAAACATAAGATTATACAATGTTTTGGGACAGAAACAATCGTTTAATTCACTATTAAATACTAATTCGGTGATTTTAAAATTGAATGATTTACCAAGTGGAATATATGTATTGAAAATTGATTCAGTTACTAAAAAGGTTATAAAAAGATAAATACCTAATTGAAAGTTTTTAGTAGTAATAAAAGTATAGTTTTTAACTAAAAATTAAACACGATATTTTCTCAGACTGAAAAAAAATAGATCATTATAGGTGTTTTATTTTTTGAAACAGTTACAAATCGTCTGTATTGTTGATAAATTCTCAATTATCAAACGTTATCAGACAATAATGAAACCATTTTATGCTACTTTTTTTTCAATTTTACATCACTTAAAACAACTACTGTATGAAAACCAAGTTTTTACTTTATTCAATTTTAGCAATCGTTTTTATTTTTTCGTGTGAAGACGATGACGAAAATTTAAATGGTACAGGAATAGTAAATTTTACTTTAGAAGAATTAGTTGAAGTTGAAAACGCAACAATTCCATTAAATATTAATTTAGGTATAGATACCTTTAATCATAGTGGCGGAACTGTTGATATTTCAATTTCTGGTGCAGATTACGGTACAGATTATGAAACAAGTAGTGGTAGTTCAAATTTTAGTATTGAAATTGAACAAGGCAGTTTGGCTAGTTCATTTAGCTTAACACCAATAGATAATGAAACTATAGATGGAAATTTAAACTTAACCATTACAATTATAAGTGTTACGGGAGCTTTAACTTTAGGAGAGAGTACCACATTACAGTTTACTATATTAGATGATGATAATCCTTTAATTGCAATTGTAGACTTTGAAAACGAGACAGGTACTATACAAGAAAATAATCCAACTAATTATATAGTAAATATCCCTTTTAATCAAGTCTCTACAGATGGTGGTACAATAACTATTGCTGCATCTGGAAATGCAATTTTGGGAACAGATTACACAGTTATAAGTCAATCTGCAAGTCCGTTTACTGTAACAGTTCCAGCTGGAGCAACATCTGCAAGTTTTGAAATTACTGCAATAGATAATACAGTTTTTGAAGCAGATAAAATTGCAACGTTTACAATAACAGAAGTAACAGGTGGTGTAGCAACTGGTGTTACAACAGCTACTACTATAACTATTGAAAATGACGATTCTCCACCAAATCCAATAATCGATTTTAATGCTTCAAACGCATTAAGTTACAATGAAGATGCTGGAACAGTTACATTAAATTTCAATCTATCAGGAACAACAACTGTAGATGCAACAGTAGAACTAACAACGTCTGGCACAGCAGATACTTCCGATTTTAATTTTGGAGGAAGTAATAGTCCATATTCATTTGTTATTCCAGCTGGTTCAACAACTGGAAGTGTTGCCATTACAATTGTAGATGATACTGCGCAAGAATCTGATGAGACCATAATTATAGACATCACCAATGTTACTGGCGGATTAGATGCAGGAGTTACTTTACAACAACAAACAGTAACTATAACAGATAATGATGCAGTAGTATTTAATTATGTTGAAGATTTTGAATCTGGTACTAATCTAGTAACATTAGGTTTCGAGAATATTTTGAACGGACAAACAGTAGATCCAACAAAAATAATTTCGTTAATCACAAATGCTGGTAATTTTTCAGATGTAAACGACGTTAATGGAACCTCGGATAATGGATTAAATATGTTTCATAACGCTGGAAATGGTACCACAGTTACAGAGTTATTAGATAATGTTTTGGTTTCCCCAGTTATGATGGCTTCTGGTAATATGGAAGTTATTATAGATAATGCTTATGCATTTAAAAACCAAAATAGTGCAACCGTTACCTATTACTATTCAGAAACATACAATGGTTCTGGAACATTTACAGAAAGTGAATGGACAGTTATGGGTACAGAAACAGCAGCTAATATGGATGGTGAAGGATTTGGCAATAATACTTATAAGCAACAGCAATATAATATAACTACTTCTGGAAACTTCTATCTAGCAATAAGAGTGTCTCAAACTGTGGATGCTGCGAGCTATAGAACAAGATGGCGTTTTGACAACTTAAAAGTAAACTCATTATAAAAAATAATTAAACTATTATAAATATGAAAAAATTAATTTTTACAGCATTATTACTTATAGGATTTACATTTTCAGGATTTGCTCAATCTGATAAAATGAAAGAGAAAGCAAATCAAAAAATTGAAAAAATCAATACTCAAATTATTAAAGGTAATGAGAGTGTTGCTTTAACAGATGAGCAAAAGGAAAAGATTTACGCTTTAGAAATTGAAAAGCTTAAAAAAATTAAAAGCTTAAGAAAAGAGATTAAAGATAAGACTGTACTTAAAGAAAAAATCAAAGCTTTAAATAAAGCAGAAGGTAAAGAGATTTCTCAAAATATCTTGACAAAAGAGCAAAAGAAAGCCAGAAAAATGGCTAAAGAAAAGATTAAAAAATAATTAAAATGAAGTATTTAAAACTATCCATATTAATCTTTATTGCAACAATGACTATAAATGTTGTTGCTCAGTCGACACCACAACAAATTATTGCGCAAATGGGAAGAGGTATTAATTTGGGTAATGTTTTAAGTGCTCCAATAGAAGGGAATTGGGCGCCAGCAGTTGAAGAATCTTATTTTGATGATGTTGTAGCAGTTGGTTTTAAAACAGTAAGAATTCCTATTCGGTTTGATAATCATACAACGTCATTAAGTTCTGTAAACTATACAGAAGCTAGTACAGGTAATTATATTGGTTCTAGCGCAGATTATAGTGTTAATGCAACATATTTAGACCGTATAGAAGAAGTTACAGATTGGGCTTTAAGTAAAGGGTTAATAGCTATTATAGATGTTCATGGAGATCATTGGTATTGGGAAAGCTATGATACTTCTAGTTCTGAATATAAAACTGGTAACGACAGATTAGCTGCTGAAGATCGTTTTAGAGCTATTTGGCGAGACTTATCAGTTAGATTTCAAAATAAATCTGAAAACCTTTTGTTTGAGATTATGAACGAAGCTTATTTTAGTATGTCTGCAACTGAAGTTGATACTGTAAATACAGATATTCTTTCAATTATAAGGCAAACAAATCCAACAAGAAATGTTATAGTAAATGGAGGAGGAGTAAATTCTTGGCAAGCACCATTGCAAATGTCTTCAACGTTTATTAATAGTGATAGTTATCTTATAGCCACTTTTCATTATTACAAACCTTTTAGTTTTACGAGTTCTTCAAAACCGCAACACAATGATTTTGATTGGGGAAGTGTTTCAGATAAAAATACAGTTGACTCTCATTTTGATTCCGTGTTAACTTGGTCTCAAAGCAATAATATACCAGTTTTGTTGGGCGAATTTGGTGCTGATAATCAATGTGGTTATGATTATGTAAATAATGTTTGTGGTACAGATGGCGGACCAGATAATGCCTCAAGAGTAGCATACCATAGTTATTTGGCGGAAGCAGCAATAAATAGAGGATTTGCATTTACAGCTTGGGATGCTGGAGAAAAATCTAATAAAACAATTTATAAAGTTTCAGATAGAACTTGGGTTGAAGATGTTAGAAATGCATTACTGGGAAGCACGTTAAGTATTAATAATTTCATTACTAATAGTACAATGTTAATATACGCAAACCCTGTAAAAAAAACTTTAAATATAAAGTCTCAAAAACCAATACACCTAGTTTGTCTTTTTAACTTAAATGGAAGGGAAATAGCTTTAAATAATACTGTGACACAAAACATATCTCATATTAACAATGGGATGTATATACTTAAGATAACCTTTACAGATCAGACAAATTCTTATAATAAAATATTAATTAATCATTAAACTAAAATAAATTATTATGAAGAAAATTACTTTTTTACTTCTTGCAATCCTGCCTTTAATAGGTATGGCACAAATTACAAATTCAACTTTTGACAGTGATGTCTCTGGATGGATAGAAAATAATGGAACTGTAACTTTTAATGGAACAGAAGGTTCAGCTGCAGCAGGATCACTTCAATTAGTTACTACTGTCGCTAATGGTAGAGCTCAATCTAGCCCTAATACAGCTCCATCAAGTGGTGCTGGAAATTACTTGTTAACTTTTAAAGTTAAAGGAACAACTGGAAATAAAGTACAGGCATCAATTTTTCAAGCAGGAGTAAGTAGTGGGGCTCAATTAACTTTAACTGGTGGTTGGGATACTTATTCTTTTACTTTTACAGGAGTAACAACTGCAAATATGAATATTAGGTTAATTGGTAAAGAAGCTGGCACTACTTATTTCTTTGATGATGTTGAATTTACTCCTCTTTCAACAGAAGATGCTTTTGTTGTAAATCCTAATTTTGAAACAACTACTGATTGGACTATTGATGGAGCGGAATCTACTTTAAGTTATATAACAACAACTCCCCAAGAAGGTTCGCAATCTGGTCGCTTAACTTTTGATGTAAACCAAACTGCTAATCAATTTATTGAAAACACTGTTTTTAATTTAGGAGAAACTGTAAGTCCAACGGAAATAAGCTCAACATTTTGGGTACGCGCCAATAAAGCTGGAGCACAAGTACAATTAACGTATAGTTTGTATGATGCTGCAGGTACTTTAATATCAAATAATAATACAGCTACTTATACGATAGTGGCAGCAGATACTTGGGAAGAGGTTACTTTTAATAAGCCTATTACAGATAGCTTTAACCAAATAGAATATAGAATTAAAGTTAGATCTCAATCTAATGCATTAGCTGGTGATACTTTTGATTTTGATCAAATTACAGCATCTTTTAGTTTTCCAACGCTTTCTAATGAAGATTTTGAGAGTGTATCAACAGTGTTTACAGTATATCCAAATCCTGCAAAAGATATTGTAACAATAAATGGTAATAGTAATTTATCAGCAATTTCTATATATGATATTACAGGTAAAAAAGTGTTGTCTACTACTAAATTAGTAAATAATACGTTGAATATTTCATCTTTAAATTCCGGACTTTACCTTTTAAAAATGAAGGATATAAAAGGTGCAATTGCTACGAAGAAATTAGTAGTAAAATAATTTATATAAGTTCTTTTTTACCTATTAAATTAATAAAAAGTCCAGTTTAAAAAGATTGGACTTTTTGTTTTTAATTCTTTCAGAATAACCCTCTGATTAAAATCAATAAATTAACTAACTATTTAAAAAATGGAAAAAGGTGTTTTTTTACTTCTAATTGCTGTAGTTTCAGCATTAGGAGGCTTACTATTTGGGTATGATACAGGCGTTATTAATGGCGCACAATTTTATCTTACAGAACATTTTAGTTTAAGTGATAGCTTAAAAGGTTGGGTTGTTGGTAGTGCCCTTTTGGGCTGTTTTGCTGGTGCTATAATTGCAGGGACTTTAAGTATTAAAATAGGAAGAAAATGGTCACTAATTATATCTGCAATATTTTTTACAGCATCTGCTTATGGATCTGGCCTGCCTGAGTTTTTCCCTCAATCTGTTAGTATGTTAGTTTTTTTTAGAATTTTAGGAGGATTAGGTATCGGTATAGCTTCAATGAATGCACCAATGTATATTGCAGAAATAGCACCTACAAGTATTAGAGGACGTATGGTTACGTACTATCAATTAGCGATAGTAATTGGTTTTTTTATTGTGTTTTTGGCAACGTATTATATTGGTAATAATTTAACTCAAGTTGAGAATATAGAGTTTGGATGGCGTCGTATGTTTTGGTCAGAATTAATACCTAGCGGTTTATTTTTAATATTGTTATTTTTTGTCCCAAAAAGCCCTAGATGGTTAGCTCTTAAAGGAAAAGATGATGAAGCTTTAATTGTTTTAAAACAAATTAATGCTGATGCAGTAGCAGTTAAAGAAATGGAGCAAATAAAATGCTCTATAAACGAAACAGAAGATGGTATTAAAATTAGCTATTTTGCTAAAGCTATACTAGGAATAATAGCTATTGGTACTGTTCTTTCTATGTTACAACAGTTTACAGGTATTAACGCTGTATTATACTATGGTGCAGATATCTTTGAAAAAGCACTTGGTTTTGGTAAAGAAGATGTATTGGCACAACAAATATTATTAGCTTTTGTTAATTTAATCTTCACCTTTGTTGCTATGTTTACTGTAGATAAACTAGGTAGAAAACCATTATTGTATATAGGCTCTATAGGAATGATTGTTGGATTTTTGCTTTTAGGTATAACTTTACAGCAGCAAAGCGTAGGTATGTTATCATTAATTGGTGTACTTGTATTTATTGCCTCTTTTGCTTTATCAATGGGGCCAGTAGTTTGGGTTTTACTTTCAGAAATGTTTCCTAATAAAATAAGAAGCGTTGCTATGTCAGTTGCAGTTGCTGCTCAATGGGCTGCCAATTATGTTGTTTCCCAATCATTCCCAATGGTAATGGGGAGTGAAACAAATAATAGTGCACCTTGGAATGGTTCGTTACCTTACTTTATTTTTATAGCATTTATTTTATTAATTGTTTTTGTAACCTACAAATTTATACCTGAGACAAAAGGAAAATCGCTTGAAGAAATTGAAGGATTTTGGAAATAAAAACTCACAATCGAATAATAACTTAATAAGAATATGAAGTTTACATTAAACGAATAAACCAAATTTTAAGGATTCTTAAAGTTATCCTTTTTTAAAGAAAGGATTCAATTTAATTGAGTAATATAAAATTTTTAATGAGTAATTTCATATCAGTTGAAATATATCTATAGTCTTTTTCCAAACGCTCAATAGTATGTGTACTTATTCCTATAAGTTCTGACAGAGTTGCCTTGGCTATCTTATTTTCTATCCTGTAGCACTTAACAAGATTCGATAACGATTTTGTACCATCATCCCAAAAATTATACTCTAAAAAATCATTTACTTTTTTCATATATATGACATGTGGAATATAACGGTTCCATTCATAATTTTGATAACAATCTTTCCTTATACCAATAAAATTTGCAACTTGTTGTTGTGTCCATTCACAGTCAAGACGTTTTCTTTTAAGACAAGCACCAAGCGACTTGTCATCCTTGTCTGGATAGGGCTTTCGACTTGGTATAGAGGCTTTCAAGACGATGTTACAAATGGGCACCACACCATTTCCAACGTCGCGTTGGTAGGCGGTGGAAGTTATCCACAACCTGGAGAAATCTCATTATCGCATAATGGTGTTTTATTTTTAGATGAATTGCCAGAATTTAAACGTGAAGTTCTTGAAGTAATGCGTCAACCACTAGAAGATAGAGAAGTTACTATTTCTAGAGCAAAGTTTACAGTGACTTATCCATCTTCATTCATGTTAGTAGCTAGTATGAATCCAAGCCCTAGTGGCTATTTTAACGACCCAGATGCACCAGTAACATCTAGTCCAGCAGAAATGCAACGTTATTTAAGTAAAATTTCAGGGCCTTTATTAGACAGAATAGACATACATATAGAAGTGACACCTGTACCTTTCGAGAAATTAAGCGAAGATAGAACAGGAGAATCCTCAGTAAACATAAGAAAACGAGTGACTGCAGCAAGAGAACGACAAACAGAACGTTTTGCAGAATCTAATTCGGTACATTACAATGCGCAAATGAATACTAAACAAATTAGAAAATATTGCGAATTAGACGAAGCCTCGAAAGGCTTATTAAAAACTGCAATGGAACGTTTAAATTTATCTGCTCGTGCTTACGACCGTATTTTAAAAGTCTCTAGAACTATTGCCGACTTAGAAGGTGTAGTGACTATTAATGGCTCGCATATTAGTGAAGCTATACAATATAGAAGTATGGATAGAGAAGGATGGTTGGGGTAAGCTTTGATTAAACAAAATTGAAATAATTATTTTTATGGATTATAATAAATTTACTGCAAGAGAATTAAATGATATGGCAAGAACTTTTGCATCTATTCGCTCAGAAGTAGAATCTAATTCTGATTTGTTTAGAATACAGTATGATGATGAAGCTGAAATCTGTATTGAGTACATGAATTTTAAAACAGAATTTTTTTGTACTATTTCTAATCCTAAGTTAGATAATGGTTATGTTTTTTATGAATTAAATCATAAACCACAGAATGATGTAAGTAACTTGACTAACACGGGAAGATATCCGTCTAAAGATGATAGAGTACTAAATCAACTCAAACAATGGATGAATTTGGTTAAAAATATTCACACTGTAAAACAAAATATTCATCCTAACAGTAAAAATATAAATCATTATCAAGAACAATTATTTGAGTCATTTTCATTTATGAAAGATGAAAATGATGATAAGCCTCTTAAGCAAAAAACGCAAGAGGAACTATCAAAATTCTTACTCGTTTTAATAGAGAATTTTGAACAAGATGAAGAAATTGAGGATGATATAATTGAAGAATTAAAGCTTTTAAACGAAAACATTTCACAACTTACTCAATTACAAATAAAAAATTATATAACTTTTACTTTTGCTAAGATTATGTATAAAGGAGTTGGGCTTTTAAAAAGGGTAACTAATAGAGCAACTAATGTAGGTACTGATGCAGGTATTGGCTATATATTAATTGAAGCACTTAAAACTTATATCAACAGTTAGATTTATTTCTTCTAAACTGTATATAAAGTCTCTAGAACTATTGCCGATTTAGAAGGTGTAGCCTCTATTAATGGCTCGCACATTAGTGAAGCTATACAATATAGAAGTATGGATAGAGAAGGATGGTTGGGGTAATTTGGAACTTAAGATTTATAGTTTTAAAATATTGTGAGTTATATAATGAGTACTATATCTCGTTATAGTTTATGAGTTGTATAAATTTATAACAAATAATTATTATCTTTTGCCAACAATTTACTAACCATAAATTTCGCTATTATGTCAACTTTAAAAAAACCAAAAATTCTGGGAAGTTCTATCCTAGAAAAAAGTGCCAATAACTCATGGCAAAATATATATTCTTTACACAAAAAAGCGTAATTTTCTTCTACAACTTATTAGAATAAAATTAATTGCCATTAACTTTTATTACGAAATAAGGTTTTTAATACTATACAGCTAGTATAACTATTTTATATAATAATAGTATTTAGTACAACTTCCCTAAAATTAAAATGTAATAAGGCTTTATAAATATTAATCTAATTATAAATATTATGAGTGAAAAATCATTAAAAAATCAAATTCAAAGTTTAAAAAAAATTAAACAGGAACTAGAGCAGAATATTCAGGATTTAGAAGACATAGCAAGAGAGCCTATTATATTAGATGATAACTCTATAATACCAGGAAAAGAAATTAAAAAGGTTGGCAAAAAGGAGTTAAATGATTTTAATAGCCCAAAAGGAACTTTCATGTATTATATGCCTAAAAAAGAACCAGAAAAACTACCTACTTTTGGTTTCGATAACATTCCTTCCAACATACTTAGTCCACCTGTTTCGCATGTTTATTTATTAGACGATAATACCTACAGGCATAAGCATATTAGAATAAACGCAGTTGTTTTTATTGCTGTAAACAAAGCTGTTAAAAATAAAGATTTTATATTAAAGTATAATATAAGTTTTAATACAGTGGGAAAGCATCAATTAAATGTTTATATCACTTTTAATAAAAAGGAAAAAGAAGGAAAAGAATATAATTTCTATTCTTTTGACATTAGGTTTCTAGAAGCATCAATTGTATTAGAGGATTCAAGAATATTGTCGTTGTCAAAGATAAATACCGTACAAGTTTTTTTAATAAATAAAGATCCAAAAGGTTCTAGAGGAACTGTAACTACTGTGCAATCTGGTACAGGTGAAGGTTTGTAATAAAAATAGTTGTAAAAAAAATGAGTTTTAAAATAACTGTTCTTCTTATTTTTATTTCCATGCCGTTATTTTCACAACAAAAGACAGCTATTTCTGTTTTTGAAAATAAAATAAAAGAGCGTAGTACTATTTATACTACAAAAGAGAATTTTAAAAAAGCTCAATTCTTCTTTTTACAAAAAGAATGGGATTCTGTCATAGTCTATTCAAAGAGACAGTTAAATAGTTTAAATCAAAATCAAGATTTTGAGCTAAGAAACTTCTGTTATTTTTTTAGGGGCTATAGTTTTCAGAAAAAAAAACTATTTAACGAGTCTAAAAAAGAGTTTTTAAAGATATCTAAAGATTTTATTTTTCATCAGTATTCAAGAATGTATTTAGGAGAAATAGAATTAGAACAGCATAATTTCCAAAAAGCTATTACCTATTTTAAAGCAATAGAGTTATTAAATGCAGGGAATTATTGGGGAATTAAAAAAGGAAGTATCGAAAATAATTTAGGACTCTGTTATTTGCATCTTAAAATAAATGATACGGCTGAATTTTATTTACTTAAAAGCTCTAAAATACAAGAAATAGAAAAAGACACATTAAAATTAATAGGGGCTTATGGTAATATTGCCACCATGTACTATGATCAATACAAAGATGATATCGCAATTTCTTATTTTAAAAAAGCATATCAGCTTTCAAAACATACTAAAAACTTTAGTTTAAAAAGTACTACAGCTTTAAACATGGCAGTAGTTGAAGAAAATAGAAAAAAACTCATTAAAGCCTTAACATATAGAAAAGAATACGAGCAATGGAATGATTCTTTAAACAACCAAAATAAAATTTGGGATATCGCACAAATAGAAAAAAGAGACGCTATTAGGGAAAAACAGAAAGAAGTCATCCAGTTACAACTAGAGAAAAAAGTAAAGATAGTAGAGCGTAATGGCTTTATCTATTCTTCAATTACTCTATTGTGTTTGTTAGTAACAGGAGTGTATTTTTATTATGAAAAAGTAAAAGCAAATAAAACCATTTTAGCTCAAAAAGAAGTGTTAAATGAATTGAACGCAACAAAAGATTATTTGTTTTCTGTGGTGGCACATGATTTAAGATCACCAGTAAATGCCATTAGAAAAGAACACAATAAACTTATTGGACAAATAGCAAATCGTGATATTCAAAACATTGAAAAAACAGTAGATACCACAATATCAATTACAGAAAGTATGTATAGTTTGCTAAACAATATCTTGCATTGGTCTTTAGAGCAGAGTAAACAGCTAGTATTTATAATACAGACGTATGCATTACAACCAATTATTGAACATGTATTATTTGACTTTAAAAATCTAGCTGTAGCAAAACATATTGATATACAAACAAATCTAAACACAATGATTTTGGCAAATTTTGATAGAGAGTCTTTAAAAGTTGTCCTTAGAAACCTTATTGATAACGCCATAAAATACACTCCAGAAAAAGGAACGATTAGCATTACAACTACAACAGATACAAATGCATCTTATATTGAGATTACAGATGTAGGTATAGGGTTTTCTAAAGAGCAAATGAATAGAATACACAATTTAAAGACAGTTGCAATAGCTAATATAGACCGTTCTAAAGGTGTTGGACTAGGTTTGTTATTGTGTATTACATTAATACAGAAAAATAAGGGCAGTTTAGATATTAAAAGTAGCTTAGGGAAAGGTAGTATAATAAAAATAACACTACCAAAAGCATAAACGTATTATGGAAAAATTAAAGATATTATTATTGGAAGATAATCCAGAAGAGGCAAAAGATCTAAAGGCTTTTTTAGAACAAAATGATTACGCTATTACAGTATCAAAAAATAGTTTGGAAGCGCTACAATATATTAGAAAACAAGTATTTGATGTTATTATTCTTGATGTTATAATCGATGGTAAGCCTGACGGTATTTCGTTTGCTCAACATATAAAAAGTGAAGGTATCGATAGTCCTTTTTTATTTTTAACAAGTGTGCAAAGCAGGGCAGTTTTTGATGTTGCAAAATATACACAACCTATTACATATTTACTAAAACCATATAATGAGTTAGAATTGTTATATACATTAGAACTTGCATTAGAAAATCATCTTAAACAGGCAAATTCTATTAGTATAGCTACAACAAACGCCTTATTAAGTCCAGAGTTTCTTTATATTAAAAAAAACGGAAAAGTAGTAAAAATAGATGTTGATGCAATTAATTATATAGAAGTTCACGAAAAATACTGTAGTTTGGTTTGCGATGAAGGCAACTATTTATTAAAACTGTCGCTTTTAAAAGTAAAGAAAATATTAAAGAACCCATACTTTAAACAAACACACCGTAATTACTTAGTTAATGAAAAAAAGATTAAGGAGTTATATATTGAAGACAATTTAATTATCTTAAAATCAAACAACAAAGTACCGCTTAGTGAACGGTATAAAGCCGCTTTTATAAAAAGCAGTTTATTTTTTAAATAGCATTAAAATACGTCTATAAAAACCGTAAGTATTTAAAAATGGAGTTTACTAATTAAAAAGACTGCCTCGTAATAATGAGACAATCTTTTCTATACACCGATAAATGCTTAAAATTAGCTTTTAAAGTAATCATAAAATTCACAAGTAAATTAATCCAATTGAGGGAATAATAAATCACTTATTAACGGTGTAAGCATTGCAGAGACATTAGCCCCAATGGTGATAGCGTTTGCATTATATGTTTTGCGTTCTATCGCTTTAGTTTGATTTGGTAAATTCATAATTTAAAGGTTTATTAAATGATAAAATTATTTAAGCTTTGAATAGGTGTAATTAACCTATCCAAAGCTTGTTTAAAGATTAAAGAGAACCAATACCTCCTTTAAGAGCTCCTATTGCTGCATGCTTTAATAAATTCCCAAAAGAGAAAGATGCATTTACTCCTGTAGTAACGGCGTTTGCATTATACGTTTTGCGTTCTATTGATTTTGTTTGATTCGGTAAATTCATAATTTTAATTTTTTAAAATGTTAATAATTAAATAAAACAGGAATGATTATTCCTAATTAGTAAACTTTGTCTGAGATTAAAAGCGCATGTAATTTATAGTAGCATTAAGTGCTATGACTTTGGCTTATCTCATTAAAGTTTTTTATAAATAAAGGTAGAGACCCCGGGAAATAGCGGATATTTAATAATAAATATCGTTGCTTCTCTACATAGATTTAATATTTTTAAACGATTGTCATTTCTATAGCTATTATATAGCATTTAATAAACAACAATTAGTATTGTTTTTTTGTCTTATACAGACGTAACACTAACAGGAGCATACCATTTTTCTATCTCTCCAATCATAACAGGAGTTACTCCACTTACATCTACTTGCATAGAATAGGTCGTTGATGCCTCGTTAGTGTTTTTTGGGTTAAAGAATATTAGCTGTATTTCACGCACAATAGAGTTTTGTCTAGCTATTTTTGATGGAACAATTTTGTAGTTACTAAGTTGTAACCTTTCATCAACAACTTCTTTAACAATTTCAGATAATTCTAAGATGTTATACAATGAATAATTTAATGCTCTGTCATCTGGAGATTGTCCTCTGTTAGAGGTGCTTACATACAATCGGTTTAAAATTGAGATTAATTGTTTTTTGTCCTCACCAGTAATTCCTAAAGATTTAACCAAGGCATTTAAAGTCCAGTTTTTTAAACCAAAAGCAACAGGTGTTACACTTTCTACATAATTTCCATTAATCAACTTCGATTTTCCAGAAACAAACCCCGGAAGTACCATTCTCATTAAGTCATCATTTTCTTTATCTTCATCAAATATCTCAATAGAATTAGAGTCTGGCTCTATAGATCCAGAGTGAACGCCAACTGTATATTTAGTATATTCACTAGGATTAATGCCAACATTGTAAGCTAAAAACTCTGCTAATATCAAATAAATAGAATTATTAAAACTTGCCAATTGAGGACTTATTGAATAAATAGGCGTTGAGTTTTTATTCATAAGCCAAATTAATTGGCTCGATAAAAATATGTTAGGGTAACTTCCTCCTTCTTTATATAATAAAAATGCAGCCATCGATTTATGATCGTGTGGAGAATCTGTTAATTCATCTTTTGCGATACCTTTTGGAAGGTTTTGATACCACAATTTTATTAATGAAGAAAAAGTATCTAGATTGTTTTGTGTACCAAAATCGTATGATGGTTGACCAATAGCATTTACCAATTGACTATTTTTAAAAGTAGGGTAGCCCCCAGGATTATTGGCTGGGTTATAACTTGCAGTGACTTCCGAGGGGACTACTTTTGAATGTTCATGAGAGGATATCTCCACTGCCGAAGGGGCTACCCCTTCTGCAATGATTTGAGGCGATGGCGTAATGTCTTCTGTTATTGATGGTGTTGCTTGTTCTACGACAATATCTGTTTGATTATTGGTTGTAGCGGATGGTGTTACTTCTGTTTGATTTTTCATATTTATATTATTTAAGATTAAAGAATTCTCAGGTTTTGTTGTTATAATAGCATCGCTCGATAAGGTTACCTTATTTATTAACTTTGTGTCGTCTAAAGGCAAGTTACTTGTGGACTCACTAATAATTTCACTCATAGCATTATTAATGTTTAGGCGTCCTGTCATTATTCTATCGCAATTAATTCGTTCCTTTATACTACAGGGCGTTACACTGTTTAATAAAATACTACGTATACTAAGGAGGTCTTTTTCCATTCCTTGTTGTATCTGTAAACTGGCCAACAAAGCTGCAACCCCGCTTACTATAGCTGTAGAAAAACTGGTTCCTCCAGCAATAGCTTGGTCATTTTTAGTACTTGGAATCGCCCCAATTATATTTTCCCCAGGGGCAACAAGGCCAGATGTATTAATTATTTTACTCCAGTTGCTGAAATTGGAAGGTTCTCCGTTATTTTTTATCGAACCTATGGCCAATACAGTAGGGTAACTTGCGGGAACATCTATTCTGTCATCACCTTCATTTCCTGTTGCTGCAATAACCAACACCCCTTTATCTTCACATTTTTTAAGAGTATGTGCTAAAGAGGCGATAATATGATCTTCATCATTTAATTTTTCACCTCCACTAATGTTAATGATGTCGACATTTTGTTCCAGAGCCATAAGAATACCTTGTTCAATATCTGATTGTGAGCAACTATTAAGATTTCCATTATTATCTTCATGGTATATGCTTTTTACTATTCCAGAACAATCTGGAGCAATACCTTGAATACCACTATTATGATTTGCAAAGATTAAGCTACTTACAAAGGTTCCATGAGCAGAGCTAACTTTTGTTTTAACAGGTGTATCTAGAGATGTAATGTCTGCGTCTTTTAAGGCATCATGTTTTAAATCTACAGGTCCGTCTAGTACTGCAATTCTAACTTCTGAACTCCCTTTTGTTTTTTTCCAGAGTTCATTAATTCCTGAGAATGCTTCTGTTATGGTTGTATTTTCACACATGCTTAATTGTATTTTATTGTAACTGTTTAATTAAAAGCCAACTAATGCAATGGTTATTTTACTTCTTGAATTGTTGTATTAGCGACACTTCAAAATTGTAGAAATAATAAATAGAATATTGAAAAAATACCTTTAGCGTTAGAAATTGAATCCTAAGCGTAATTATTTAGTCTTAAGCGTGTTGTTTCTTTTTTATAAAAAATATAAAGCTAAAAAATGATAGAGTAAGAACGGATGAATAGTAATTTTAATTGCTTTATAGTTAAGTTATGTATAAATAAACGTTCTATTAGTTAATTCATTTCTATTCAGAAAATATTAATGAAATGATGCCAAAACTATTTAAAGAGAGAAAGAGTTAAGGGAGAGTATATTCTATTAGAGGTAAAGTGGATGTTACTTACACAAGAATAGTATTTAAGTTTGTTAATAGTAAGAAAATTAAGTTTTAGAAATTTTTACAGAAAGGAACAGGTGTTAATATTCCACTCTTTTTTTAACTAAAAAAGAGCTTTATTAAATTATTTAATAAAGCTCTTTAATTATTATATTAGATATATTTATCTCTTATCATGTATAACCTCTTCGGCTTCACAGCCAAATAAGCTTTTTTCTACAATAAGATTGGCAACACCTTCTGGTAGCATTTTTTGCCAGCCATCTTCGTTATTAGCTATCATTTTTAAAACCTTTCTAGAAAATACATCTAGTGTAGAGCGGTCTATATCTGCAATATCTACAACTTTACCATTGTATTTAAAAAACTTATAAAGTTCTTTCATTCTAGGGTGTACTTTTAAATTATCGCTAGTAGTTAAAGTACCATCCGTATTTTCCATAGGGTAGAGGTATACTCTTAAATCTTTAAAGAATAGTTTACCAAAAGCTTCTAGAATCCCACCACTTAAATGACGGTAGTATTTCTCATCAAAAATATCAACTAAGTTATTTACACCCATTGCTAATCCCATTCTTGCTTTAGAATATAAAGAGAAATATTCAACAAGCTTATAGTATTCTTGGAAGTTAGAAATCATTACCGTTTGTCCTAGAGAACATAATAAACGTGCACGATCCATAAAATCCTGCTCATCGATTTCTCCTTCAGCACGTAGGTTAGATAATGTAATTTCAAAAATAACCTTTGTTTTATTTTCATCAACCTTATTTTCTTTAATAAACATGTCGTACGATTTCTTGTACATATCCATATTTACTTTAGTTACAGGTCTAAAGCTACCACGTAAAGCAAGAATGTTTTTCTTATATAAAACTCTTGCTGGTAATACATTATTACCATCTGGTGCAAACATAATGGCATCCGTCATACCATTTTTTACTAACTGTAAACTCATTAAACGGTTATCCACATCTGCAAATACAGGACCAGAGAAGTTAATGGTATCAATTTCTAGTTGATCTTTATCTATGTGATCGTATAAATAACGTAATAGTTTTCTAGGTTCTTTAAACTTATAGAAAGCACCATAAATTAAATTTGTACCTAGTTTACCTAATGTTTCTTGTTGTAAGCGAGCATCATTTTCTTTAAAACGAACGTGTAATACAATTTCATTATAATCTTGATTTCCTGCTTCTACTTGGTATTTAATACCAACCCAACCGTGTCCTTTAAATTTTTTAGCAAAATCTATAGTTGCTACAGTATTGGCATAACTAAAAAATATTTTGTTTGGATGTTTGTCTCTAGTAATACGTTGCTCTATCAAACTCATTTCGTGATCAAGCATTTTACGTAAACGCGCTTCAGTAACATAACGTTTGTCTTGTTCTATACCATAAATGGCATCACTAAAGTCTTTATCGTAAGCAGACATTGTTTTTGCAATAGTACCAGAGGCACCACCAGCTCTAAAAAACTGACGCACGGTTTCTTGTCCTGCACCAATTTCAGCGAAAGTTCCATAAATGTTTTTATTAAGATTTATGCGCAGTGCTTTATCTTTAATAGATGGAATATTTTCAATATCAATGTCTCCTTTTAACTTAACTTTCATAGTAGAATAGGCAATAGTGTTACTATTACAAATGTACCAAATAACTATAGCAAACAAAAAAAATAATCTATTTTTGTGAGAAATCATTTAGCTTTTGAAAGTAACATTTTTAGGTACAGGAACTTCGCAAGGTATTCCAATAATAGGAAGTGACCATCCTGTATGCTTAAGCGATAACCCTAAAGACAAGCGACTTCGTGTTTCTGTTTTAGTAGAATGGCAAAATTATACTTATGTAATAGACTGTGGACCAGATTTTAGACAGCAAATGCTCCGTGCTAATTGTAGTAAAATAGATGGTATACTATTTACACACGAACATGCAGACCATACTGCAGGATTAGACGATATTAGACCTTTCTTTTTTCGTCAGGGAGAGATTCCTGTGTATGCACACCAACGTGTTTTGGAACAGTTACGTTTACGTTTTGATTATATTTTTAAAACTGAAAATAAATATCCCGGTGCACCAAGTGTTATTCAGAATGAAATAAAAAATAAACCTTTTAAGCTTCAAAATTTAACGGTGACGCCTATTGAAGGCTATCATTATAAACTTCAAGTATTTGGATTCCGTTTTTTAAATTTCGCCTATTTAACAGATATGAAAACCATTGCTGAAGCGGAATTAGAAAAGCTTAAAAATTTAGACGTTTTGGTAGTAAACGCTTTGCGGGAAGATCCGCATATTTCTCATTTCAATTTAGCTGAAGCACTAGAAGTTATAGCTATATTAAAGCCTAAACGGACTTACTTAACACATATTAGCCACTTATTAGGTTTTCATGATGAAGTACAACAAAATCTTCCTGAAAACGTTTATTTATCTTATGATGGTTTAGAAATTGAATTGTAATTTCTAAATTCGCAAACTTTAATACAATACTTACCCGTTATGAAGAATAAAATTTTTATGTACTTGTTTATATTTTCACTGTTATTGTTATTATTTCAGTTTATAAACTCTAAGAATATTTTTGATGACAGCAACCAAAAAGTTGCCGATTATAAAGCAAAAGTAGAGCGTTATAGAGAAGACATAAAACAATATAAAGATTCTTTAGAGGTTTTAGGCGATAGAAATTACGAATTAACTCAATTTTCTATGGAAGGAAATGAGCGTGCTATTACTTACTTTTTAAATGAAGGCTATGATGTAGATAAAGTATTACCTATTGTCGAAGACGCTCTTTACGAACTAAATGTAAGAGAAGGTGAGCATCCTTTAATCCCTTACGCTTCTAGCGAAGGTAATAAGTTACTAGTTAGTGGCATTAGAATTTTAAACCATAAATGGATTATTGTAAGCTTTACAGATAACCAATTTAATGGTGAATCGTTTATAAACTATGAGTTTAATGATAAAAAGGAACTTAAATTTAATCTCGTTGATTCCTTTTTATACCCATTAGATTAACTTTATTTTTCTACTGTAAAGTAACTTGATGCAGTAATTAGTTTTCCATTAGCATCATAGCCTTTTAATAATACTTCGAATGTACCAGTATTATCTGATGCATAGGTTTTAAAATTTAACGTTTCTGTATTAAAGGTAACATTTGGTACCCAAAGTAATTGGCGTCTATAATCTGGTGTTCTACTTGTTTTATTACTACTATAGTCTGGCTGATAGTATTTTTTTACTCGTATTGGTTTTTTTAGCGTTACTTCTTTTAAAAAGTCTCCTTTTACAGACGTTTTAAAGTCTTGTAGAAAGGTTTCAATATCTATAACACCATCAAATAACTTTGCGCCATATAAGTATTGCCCTTTTACTATGGTTATTTTTTTTATGTTGTCGCAACTATAATATAATAAATCGTCGTTGTTTTCTACAATCATTCCATCTACAAGAACTAGAGGTTTCAATGTACTAATTACATTATTACTTTCTCTGGCCTGATAATCGTACACCACAAAACGAGAAGTATCTCCATTTACTCTTACTGCTGCATCTAAGACAACTTCTATAAAAGTTTCTCTTACGGTTTTAAAGCGGGTATAATCATCTAAAATATATTCTGTACCTAATGGATAATAAAATGGTTTTTCAAGATTTAAGCTAACAAAACTATCTTGTTTTTTTTCGTAGTATGCATTTTCTATTTGGTTTTGTATACTTCTTTGCTCTATACTTTGTTTTAGGTTTGAATTTAGTGCTATAGGATTAAAATTTAAAGCATCATAATTATCATAAGCATTAGTGTTGATGACTATTTTATAATCAGTTTTATTGTTTTCTATAACTTGAAACACGGCTTTTTCTCCTACATAATCGTCTTTTAAATTAAAATAAAATTCACCATTAGCATTGGTCTGTGTGATTTTAAAAAGATAGTCTTTTCCAGTAACGGAAAGTGAAATTTTTACATTTGTAACCGCTTTACTATTTTTAATGTTCGTTATTTTCCCCGAAATGAGTTCTCCTCTTAATTCTGGGATATGCAATACGTTATTGTTTGTATTTGCAATTACATTATTATCTTTATTACTAGTGTTAATATGTACATTATCAAGTTTTCTTACAGATAACACGTAATTACCATCTATATTTTTTGCATTATTTTTTATGTTAATTTGAACATCTTCTCTAGTTTTTACACTTGTTTTAGTCGTTGTTATAGTAATACTATTGTTTTTTATTGGATTGATTTCTGGAGATTCTTTTTTTGTAATGTCTATAACAGTATTATTGTTGTTTACTTGCTTATTATTAGCAGAGAAAGGATTTACAATAAAAATATCTTTTGCAAAACTATGTTTAGTAGTATTATTTTTACTCCAATTGGTATAACCTAATAATTTATAATGCCCTGTTCTTATTTTAGAGGGTATAAAAACATCGCCTTGTGCAACACCATCTTTTAAACGTAATTTATCGCTTAAAATAACTGTTTTGTCAGCAGCTATAAGTTCTACATATCCAATTTTACTAATGGAGCTAGGTCTATTACCTTCAAATGCAAAAAAGCTATAATATATAGATTCTCCTACTAGAGCAAATTCTGTGTTTGTTATAATGTTAACATACTCTTCGCCTATAGGTATATTTTGTAATTCTACATTAGTTTTGTTTACTGTTTGTGCTATGCAAAAAACAGGTAAAATAAGTAATATTATTATTTTAAAAATGTACTTCATAATTTTATAATTAATCTTCCCAGAATTCTGGTTGTATGTTAGATGAGAATGTAGTACAATCACCACATTCTGGATTTACTATTCTGTAGTTTGGAAAACTACCAAAAACAAGTTTATATTCTCTAAAATCGACGAGTCCGTATAATAAATTACGTTCGTCTGGATCGCCATCTGTTTCTGCAGATTGCGTGTCTAGATAGTTTAAATCTAATACGTTACACTCAAAGAAATATGGTGGGTCAGGCAATCCGAAATCTGCCGAATTAAAATAAATTCGTTGTTCATCTACAGCACTTACTTCAAAAAAGCCAATAACACGGTCATTATTGTTTGTTGATTCTATGTTACCAAAAATAAATCCTGGCTGGCTTTGCGATAGAATGCTTTCTATATTGCCTAAATCGTTAAGTGTTCTGTAGAAGGTATAGGCTTCTATGTTTTGTGTATATTGTTTAACTAGAATACTATATCGGGTTCTAATTTTGCTAGTATTAGTTGCTAATTTTTTTACAGGAAAACGAGAGATTGTATTTTCATTTAAAATACTAGTTGTGTATTGTATAATATCTGTTTGGGTTTTAGAGGTAAAACAAATGCGTTCTTCTTGTTCCCTAGGTGTTATTATAATATCATAGGTTTGTACACCATTGGTAACATTGTAATTTTCAAAAGAGATATCAAAATTAGAATGATGTGGTGCTACTATTTTATAGGTTTCTTCATATTCATATCTAAAATATTCTGCTCCAGTAGTTTCATTGTTACTATCTACTAATACTTGTATACTTTCTTCACCTGCATCGTTTATAATATATTCTGGATATAAGTTATCTATTTGAGATACTGGGGGTAATGTTGTTGTGCTAGAAGTAAATGTTTTGCCATCATTTGTAGCAATATCTAAAGTGTAAAAACGATTAGGTTCTGCTTCAAACTCAATATCTGAAACATAAACGCCATCAGTATTTTGAGAAAAACTGTATGTATTATTTAAGTTGTCTGTAATATTCACTATTGCATTGTTTTCTATTACTGGTTCGCTGTTTGATTCTAATAAATAGGTTCTAGATAGCTTTATGTCTTGATATTTTAATTCGTTAGTAATTGTTGTTTCTACTACTAAAACACTTTCAAAATTTTCAGTTTCAAGTTCGAAGGTTTCTCTACAGCTTATATTTATTAAAGCTGTAAGTAATATAAATGATATGTATTTTTTATTAATCATAATTAATCTTCCCAAAAATCGGGTTGTATATTTGATGCAACGGTGGTACAATCTCCACATTCTGGACTTACAATTTTCCAATTACCAGTTATATTTACTGGAACTTCTATTATGGAATAATTATAATTAAATTCTTTAAAAGTAGTTAATAGCCTATATATTTCGCTACGATTGTTGTTAACAGGAGGGGAACATAACCCACATGACATGTTTATTGAATAGTCCAATATTCTTATATCGCATTCATATAAATAACTAGGTTGTACTAAATCAAAATCATTGTAATTAAAATATATTCTTTTATTAGAAACAGAACTTACATCAAAAAAGCCAACAACTCTCTTATCTGTATTTTTATTAGTTATGTTGCTTTGTATATAACCTGGTTGATTTTCAGATAAAATACTTTCATTATTACCAAAAAGACTAAGTGTTTTGTAGAAAGTAAATGCTTCAAGGCTTTGGGTGTATTGCTTTACTAATATACTGTAGCGATCTCTAATTATACTATTGTTTGTAGTAATAAAACGTATAGGTAATCGGTCTATAATGTTATTATTTAAATTACTTGTGGTGGTTTGAATAATTTCTGTATTATTTTTAGAAATGAAGCAGGTTTTTTCTTCTTGCTCTCTTAATACAAATTCTGTATCGAAGGTAACGGAATCTCCATTTGGGTCTAATACGAAATTAGTTAAAACAGCTTCATAATCAGAGTGGTATGGCGCAACTACTTTGTACGTTTCTTCATATTCATATCTAAAATATTGAGCATTATTATTATCATTATTGCTATCTAAAAAAACTTGTATTCCTATTCCTGTAGATTCATTATTAACTAGGTCTGCATATAAATTATCTATTTGAGAAGCAGCAGGTAATATAGATGGGGTAGAACTATATTGTTCTCCATCATTAGTTGTAATTTCTAAAGTATATGCTCTATTATATTCTGCTTTAAATTCTATGGTTGATAAATAAGAGTTTCCATTACTTTGCGTAAAACTATAGTTGTTTCCTAAATCATCAACAACGTTTACAGTAGCATTATTTTCGAAAACTTGTTCTTCTTCTTCTAATGCATAAGTTCTAGAGAGTTTTATTTCTTGTTGCTTAAATTCATCTGTAATGGTACCTTCTACCACTAAAGTATTTTCAAAGGTTTGTGTTTCTATAGTAAACTCTTCAGTACAACTAACAAGTAGTATGCTTATTAGAATAAAAATAGATATGTGTGTGTTTTGTTTCATAATTAATCTTCCCAAAAATCGGGTTGTATGTTTGATCCAACTGTTGTGCAATTGCAGCATTCTGGATTGGCTATTCGCCAAATATTTTCACCTACTGGTCTTGGATCTATAGTACTATAATAATTAAAGTCTGTAGACAGCCTATATATTTCTCTCCTTTGATTTAAAGACATATCTAGTAGTGTATTGTCGTTATAATTAAAGGATAATTCATTACATTCATAAATATACCTTGGCGTTTCTATATTAAAATCTGTTGCATTAAAAAAGATTCTTTTTTCTGAAACTGAGGATACATCAAAAAAGCCAATAATCTTTTCTTCAGGATTGTTTATAGCATTGATGTTACCTTGAACAAAACCAGGTTGGTTTTCTGAAAGGATATTGTCATTATTTCCTAATTGATTTAAAATGTTATAAAATGCATACGATTCTTGATTTTGAACATATTGCCTAACGAGAATACTATATTGGTCTCTTAAAATACTAACATCTTCTAAGGTTTTATTTTCCTCTATTTCTTCTTGTTCTATAGGTTCGTCTCCTTTTTCTTCTGATATAAAACGTATAGGAAAACGTAACACTGTATTTTCACTTAAATTGCCTGTATTGGTTTGAATTATGTTTTTGTTGATTGCAGAGGCATAACATGTTTCTTCTTCTTGAACTCTAAGTATTACATCAGTATCGTAAAATACATTTAATTCGAATCCTAAAGGTGTTGGAGAGTAAATTTCTACATAGTTTGAAAACACGGCTTCTAAAGGTATGTATAAAGGCGCTACTATTTTATAAGTTTCTTCATATTCGTATCTAAAAAACTGAGCGGATGAGGATTGATTATTACTATCCACAAAAACTTGGACTCCAGGTCCTTTATTTTCGTCTACATATTCGGCGTACAATTCATCTATTTGTGAAATAGGAGTAAGTTGTGTGTCTTTGGATTTGTATATGTTACCATTACTGGTTATAATTTCTAAGTTATATATAAGGTTTGGTTGTGCTTGGAATTCTAAAGTAGAAACATATACTCCTAAACTGTTTTGAACAAAAGTGTAGCTGTTTTGCTGGTTATCTGTAACAGTTACTATTGCATCATTTTCTATAGCTTGTTCGTTTTGTTCTAATAAAATAGTTCTAGATAACTTTATAGTTTGTCTTTTAAATTCATTAGTTATAGTACCTTCTACCACTAGAGCATTTTCGAAGCTTTGTGTTTCTAGTGGTAATTTTTCTATGCAACTAGTGTTTACTAAGCATAGTAAAATATAAAATAATATAACGTGTGTTTTTTTCATAGTTAATCTTCCCAAAAATCTGGTTCAACATTAGATCCAACGGTTGTGCAATTACAGCATTCTGGATTTGCTATTCGCCAAATACTTTCGCCAACTGGTCTTGGATCTATTGTACTGTAATAATTAAAATTTGTAGATAGCCTGTGTATTTCTCTTCTTTGGTTTAAAGTCATATCTGCTATGGTATTGTCGTTATAATCTAATAACACTTCATTACACTCATAAATGTATCTAGGTGTATCTAAATTAAAATCTGCTGCGCTAAAAAATATTCTTTTCTCGGATACTGAGGATACATCAAAAAAGCCAATAACCTTTTCATCAGTATTATTTAAAGCATTAATGTTGCCTTGAACAAAACCGGGCTGATTTTCTGAAAGAATACTTTCACTATTTCCTAATTGATTTAAAATATCGTAAAAAGCATACGATTCTTGATTTTGAACATATTGCCTAACGAGAATACTGTATCTGTCTCTTAAAATACTAACATCTGGTAATGTTTTATTCTCTTCTATTTCTTCTTGTTCTATGGGTTCGTCTCCTTTTTCTTCCGAAATGAATCGTATAGGAAAGCGTAACACCGTATTTTCATTTAAATCACCTGTATTAGTTTGTATAATATTCTTGTTTGTCGCCAACGCATAGCATGTTTGTTCTTCTTGAGTTCTAATAATTACATCTGTATCATAGAATACATTTATATCAACTCCCAAAATTTCTATATAATTAGAAAACACAACTTCTATGGGAATGTATAAAGGAGCTACTATTTTATAGGTTTCTTCATATTCGTATCTAAAAAATTGAGCATTTGAGTTTTGATTATCACTATCTATAAATACTTGAACGCCGGGACCATTATTTTCATCTACATATTCGGCATATAACTCGTCTATTTGCGAAATGGGAGTAAGTTCTACTCCTGAAGATTTATAGGAGTTACCATTACTTCTAGTGATGTTTAAGCTATAAATTAGATTTGGTTGTGCTGCAAACTCAATAGAGGAAACATACTCGCCAAGACTGTTTTCTAAAAAAGTATAACTGTTCTGCATATTGTCATTAACAGTTACGATAGCATCATTTTCTATAATAAGTTCACTTTCTTCTAAAAACGATGTTCTAGATAGTTTTATGGTTTGCCTTTTAAATTCATTAGTTATAGTACCTTCTACCACTAGAATACTTTCAAAATTTTCTGTTTCTAATGGTAAGTTTTCTATACAGCTAATGTTTGTTAGGCAGAACAGAATAAAAATAGATTTATAATATTTTTGTTTCATAATTAATCTTCCCAAAAATCGGGTTGTATATTAGATGCTACTGAGGTACAATCACCACATTCTGGATTTACTATTTCAAAAATAGTACTAGTAGGAGTAAGTGGTGGAGTATTACTATTTACCACTAATTGAAAATTAGAAGCAGTTATAAGTGAATACAAGCGTTCTCTTTCTTCTGGATCTCCATCAAAAAAACTTGGTAAAGTATCATTATAATCTAATGTTAGTACTGTACAATTATATAAATAATCAGGTTGAGTAATATTAAAATCCGAAAAATCAAAGTAGATTCGTTTTTCACTATAACTAGAGACTTCAAAAAAACCAATAACTCTTTCGGCTTTATTTGTAATTGAAAACATATTACCATTAATAAACCCTGGTTGATTAGATGATAAAATACTTTCTATGTTTCCTAACTCTGCCATAGTTTTATAAAATGTATAGGCTTCTATATTTTGTATGTATTGTTTTACTAAAATGGAATATCTGTCTCTAATAGTTCCACTAGTAGTGCTAATTTTTTTTATACCAAACCTTGAGACAATATTATCTAAAAGAGTATTAGTAGAAGTTTGTATAATTTTTGAATTTGTCTTTGTTTTAAAGCATGTTTCTTGTTCGTAATCACTGTCTTCAAAACCTATATCGTATATTACAGTATTATCGGGTAATATATCATGATTAGATAATACTAATTCAACAGGGCTGGTGTAAGGCGCAACTATTTTATACGTTTCTTCGTATTCGTATCTAAAATACTCTGCTCCTGAATTAGAATTGTCACTGTCTACATATATCTCTATAACTTCTCCTAAATCTGAATCGTTAACTAACTCTGGATATAATTCATCTATTTGAGAAGTAGGGCTTAACGATGTAGGAGTAGAATTATATTCTTTACCATCGTTAGTAATAATTTCTAATGTATATAAATTATTTGGCGTGGCTTGAAAAGCAATATCCGAAACATAAACACCTTCTGTATTTTGAGAAAAAGAGTAGTTGTTTCCTTGGTTATCTTTAACTATTACGACAGCAAAATTTTCTATAGTTTCTGTGCTTTCTTCAAGTAAAAAGGTTTTAGATAGTTTAACTTCTTGGCGCTTTAATTGATTTGTTATTACAGATTCTACAACAAGAACACTTTTAAAATCTTGTGTTTTAATTTCGAAAGGTTCTGTACAATTATAAAACAAAAAAATGCTAATAATAATTATAAACTTATGTATATATTTTATTATCATTTTAAAATTTAAAATTATAAGTTATCGTTGGTACAGGTATTGCAAATATTGACGTTTTAAAGGCTTCTATTTTTCCATCGTTATTTACAAAAAACACAGAGTAAGGATTGTTTCTTCCTAATACGTTATATACCGAAATATTCCAGAAACTATGCGCTAACTTCTTTATTTTGTGGTTGCCTTCTATGTTTACACCAAGATCTAAACGGTAGTAATCTGGGATTCTAAATTCGTTTCTATCGCTATATAATACTTGCTCGCTACCCGCAAATGTGAATTTACCAATAGGGTAGGTGATTGGGCGGCCTGTTTGATAGATAAAGTTTGCCGAAAAACTAAAACGGTTAGTTAATTTAAAATTTGTGACTAAGCTTATATCATGTGGTTTATCGTAGTTAGCAGGAAAAAAATCACCATTGTTAACTTGTTCTTGAGGTATGTCGCTATTTAATCTTAATAAGGCTCTAGAGTAACTATAACCTAACCAACCATTAAACTTTCCTTTCTTCTTTTTTAATAAAAATTCTACACCATACGCTTTGCCTTCTCCTTGTAAAAGTTCTTGTTCTATGTTTTCATTTAATATTAATTCGGCACCAACCTTATAATCTAAAATGTCATTCATTTTTTTGTAATACCCTTCTAGGCTAATTTCAATATCGCTGTCTTCAAGATTTTTATACAATCCTAATGAGATTTGACTAGCTCTTTGTGGTTTCGTATTTAAATCTGAAAGTTTCCAAGTATCCGTTGGAGATATTGTTGTATTATTTGATAGTAAATGCAAATATTGAATCGTTGTATTGTAACTCGCTTTTACTGAAAGGTTAGGAGATAATAAGTAACGTGCGGAAAGCCTGAATTCGGGACCACCGTATGTTTTTATTGCTTCGTTATTACCAAACTCTCTGACTTCGCTAATGGTAGATTCGTTTCTAGGTACACCGTCTTCATATACGTTTTGTGTTCTTGGCCCTAAAGCGGTAAATGTTGAAAAACGAACACCTAAATCGAATAGTAATTTATCATTAAATTCAAATAAATCGGAAATATAAATTGCGGATTCTAAACCTTTTTCTCTTCCTAAATTAACAGGTTCTATAATAGAATTGTCGCCTAGTGGTTTTACATTTCCTGGATCTATTTGATAGAGTTTTGTGCTTATTCCGTATTTAAATTTATGTTGATCACTGTGTAAGTAATCCATATTAAATTTTAATTGCGTTTCGTTTATTTTATAATCGAAATCGAAATTACTATTAGATTCTGCATCGTATTCAATACCGTATTTGTATTGACTATTAACGGCAATAACTTCGGCTTTATGTTTATCGTTAAATTTATGATTCCATTTTAATGATGCCAAGGCATTGTTATAACTAAAAATAGAATCGGAAGTAATACTAAAGCGATCATTACTGTAGTACCCTGTTGCTTGAAACTCATTGTTTTCATTTATTTTATGATTGTATTTTACAATACCATCATAAAAGGAGGCTTCGCTGTTTTGTAAAGACTCTTCATCTAAAGATCTTAAAATCCAACCAGAATAGGTAGCTCTAGCTGCTGTAGTTAGAGAAATCTTATCTTTTACAATTGGTGTTTGTAGGTTTAAACTTGTTGTAACTGGTCCTACAGCACCTTCTCCAGAGAACTTTTCGTAATTAGGTTCTTTACTTTTAATATCGAAAACAGAGGATAATCTACCACCATATTCTGCAGGAATACTTGCCTTGTAAATATCTAGCGAACCTGTTGCAAATGGATTTATTGCAGAGAAAAAACCTAAAAAGTGTGAGGGACTGTATATAACGGCATCGTCTAATAATATTAGGTTCTGATCGGCACGACCACCTCTTACATTAAGGCCTGCTGAGCCTTCACCCGCTGTTGTAATTCCTGGTAATGTTGTTGCTATTTTTAAAATATCTCGTTCTCCAAAAACTACAGGTATATTTTTTAAACCTTCGATATCTATTTTATTAACACCCAGAACTGCTTCTTTAACATTATCGTTTTTAGAAGACTCAATAAATACTTCATCTAATTGTTCTGCTGCTTCTGCTACTTGTAATTTTACGCTACCATTTCCATAAACTAGTAATTCTTTTATTGTGTCGTCATAGCCTAAAAGTTTTGTTTCTAGAACAACAGGGCCAGACGGAACTGTTAGTGTAAATCGTCCGTTTTTGTTTGTTGTTGTTCTAATATCTGTGTTTTCTACAGAAATAATTAAACCATCTATAGGGGTGCCATTATCTTCATTGATAGCTCTTCCTTTTAGAGTGTATTCTTGCTTGTTTTCATTCTGATTTTGTTTACCTACGGTTTGTAGGTTTTTATTATCGTATTCGTTATAAAATAAAGCGTCATTATCGGTGTTTTTTATAGCAGTATTATCTTCAAAGAAGCCTTCTGGTAATTCATTATATATAATGCTATTATTAGTTAGAATAATAGTGTTTTCGTATATAAAGAAGTTAATAGACGAATCTTGTAATAGATCATTTAGTATAAACTGCAATGATTTATTAGTGTAGGATTTGGTTATCGTTATGTCTTCAAACCAATCGTCTATAAAGTAAAATGACCGATTAGATTGCGTTTCAAGTTTTACAATAGCATCTTTTAATGTTATCCCATCAAAACTAATATCTAGCGTATTGGTTTGAGCAAAAGATAATTGTATACTGAACAAGAATACTAAATAAAGGATTATACTTTTTCTCATAAAATTAGTTCGTTTTAAGACTACTGTTAGTTATCGTTTCATCCAATCGCTTAGATAAGCCAACCATAAATTCGTAAGTGTTACTTTTAGCTAGTAATCTATTGGATTCATAGTAAACGTTTATGGCATCTTCATAATCTGGAAAACGTTTACGAAGTGATTTGTAAGACTTGATTTTATATACTTTTCCTTTTAAGTAGAGGAAGTAAAGATTTGTTTCATAAAAAATATAAACTAGTTTTTCGCCTTTAATGCGTTCTCTTACTTCTTTTTTGCGCTTAATAAGGAAAGTGAAATTATTGTTTGCAATAATCTGCTCGGCAAACCCTGACAAATCTTTACTTTTTAGTATATAATCAACATTTATAAAGTGATGGGTGTTAATAGTAAACTGTTTTACTTTTTGCTTAATTAATTCGAGATTAACAAAGCTTTTTTCATCGTTTAGTTTACTTACTAAAACATCTTTAAAAGCATCGTACTTTATATCTATATTGTAAAAAGGTTCATTATCATATATAAGATCTCCTTTTACATATTCTGGCGAGTTGAAAAAATTATGATTGTCTTCAGATATTTTATACAAATCATAGTATCTGTTACCGTTATAGAGTTTAGTACTTTGTAGTCCGACTAAACTATCGAAAAAGGTTAGTTTTTCGCTTTTTGTATTCAGTTCTTGTGCATGAGAACAAAGGATGCCTAAAAAAAGAAATGTAGTTAGTATTCGAGGTTTTTGTGTCATAATTGATGTGTGATTGCCTTTTAAAAAAAAGATTGTTATACACTATTAGGTCATACTTTAAATAAATAAAGACTTTAATTAGTTTTGTCTTTGAGGGAAAGTAACATTAGTTAATTTAAAGACTATTAATAATTAAAGCCTTTGGATTTTGTAACAAATTCTTCTGATTTTTAGTTCTTGTTTTGGCTTGATTGTTACCCAAAGGAATTATTAATACTTATATATTACAAGATTAATAGCCTTGATTTTATAAAATCCCAGTAATGAATAAAGGTTTAATTAGCTGTTTTATCTATTGTTACACTTATTAAGTAAATAGATATTTAATTAAAGAATACTATTAGCATGTATAGTATGTAAAATACATTGTAGGGATATATTACTATAATAATAACAGTTGTGTTTATATAAACCCTAAGATATAATTTACTTTTGGTTAGTATGTTTTACTATTTGTAGTTAACCCTAACATAGGACTATTAGGAAGACTGAAAAACTATTTAAACTCTCTACCTATTGGTAATGCTACATCTTTTAATTTTACTGTTTTGTAGTTTTCTGCAATAATATGGATTGGGTTAACGGCATAAGATCTATGAATTCGCCTAAAGGATTCAAATTCTGTAAGACTTAGTAGCAGTTTTAGGTTCTTAGAAACAATATATTTAGCTTTTGAAGTCTTTATGTTAGTATAACTGCCATCTGCTTTAAGATACTCTATATCTTCTACAGATATTTCAATAGAATACCCTTTCTGATTTATTTTATACTTAACAGATTTAATCTGTTCTTTTTTGTAATTATGCTTAAATACTTCTAGTATAGCATATAAACTTTCTTGGCGTATTGGTTTTACTAAGTATCCAAATGGAGCAGTAGTTGAGGCCGATTCTATTGTTGCTTTATCGCTATGCGCAGAAATAAAGATGAATGGAATTTTATGTACTTCATTTAATTGTTTAGCAATATCAATACCACTTTTTTCTCCTATAATTCTAATATCTAATAGTATTAAATCTATTTTAATAGTCTTTATTAATTGAAATGTTTCTATAGCAGAGTTACATAGTCCAACAGTTTTATGCCCCAAGTCTAAAAGCATATCTTTAATATCTTCTGCAACTATTGCGCTATCTTCTACTATTACTATATTCAATCTATACTAAATTTTAGACTATTAATAACTCCTTTTGCTGGAAGTGCTCTGTTTTTTATATTAAACTCACCATTTAATTGTTTAGAGAGTGCTTCTATAATTCGTGTTCCTAAAGCGCCATTATTATTTAATGAAAAAGAAGAAGGAAGCCCTTTTCCGTTATCGATCACATTAATAACAAAATCTTTATTTAATTGAGAGATAGAAATAGAAATCTTTCCTGTGACTTGATTTTTAAACCCATGCTTAATACTATTACTAATAATTTCATTTAAAATTAAACTCAATAAAATGGTTTTATCAAACGAAATATTAGACTCTGTATGCGAATTTAATTCTATGTTTATATCCTTTCCAGTATGAGATTGCTTAATTAAAAGAATAAATCGATTTAAATAATCTTCAACCTCTAAAACATTAAAATCGCTATTGCCTGCATAGAGTTGTTCATGAAGGTCTGCCATTACTTCTATACGTCTCTTACTCTCCGTAAGTACTTCTTTAGAATTTGGGTCGCTTAATTTTCTAATATGCAAGTTTAGTAAACTGGTAATGAGTTGTAGATTGTTTTTTACACGATGGTGTACTTCACTTAGCAATATATCTTTGTCATTTAAAGCATTTTGTAATTCATCTGTTCGCTCTTTAACACGTGCTTCTAACTTTAAGTTTAATTGGTGCTTTGTATTGTAAAGTTGTTCTTGAATTTCTATTTTTTCTTTATTAATTATTTTGTATTTGTGAGCTAATGCAAATGCTAAGAAAATAAGTTCTAATGCGGATCCAAAATGGGAACTTTTATAAGTATAGTAATTTGTACTAACCAAACCAAAAGCTCTAAGAGCTCCTATTATTAAAAAAAAGAGATAAATGCTCCAAGCAATCGTATAAAAAGGAGCGATTTTATCCTTGTTAAACCAAGAAATTATTCCGGTTAGAAATAAAATTATGGAACCAATTATTGTTCCAAGAGTGGCCATAATTATTGCTGTTCTATATGAAGCAAAACAACTTGCTAGTACTACAGCAACACCAAAAACAGAAACTAGTCTAACAAAAACAAGAAGCTTTTTGTTGACTTTAAGATTTAAAAATGAGACCGCAAATTCTGCAGAGAATAGGGTGGTAGCTCCCATAAATAATGGCATGGAGATATTTGACCACGTTGTGTAATCACCCCAAAGATAAAATTGCGAATGACCATTATAATTTCCTTGATAAAGCAACGTACATAATATTGTTAAGCAGTAAATTAAATAACTTTTAGATTTAAGAGAAATATAAAGAAAGAAGTTATAGATAAACATAATCATTAAAAACCCATAGTACAAAAAGTAAAAAATCATAGTATTAGAGTTCGTGTAATAGAACTCTTCTAAGGATTCAATTTTTAAGGGGATGGTTAGACTACTCTCCGATTTAATCTTTAGGTATATTACATTACCAATGTTGGGAGGAAGATCTGTATAAAGGCTAACCGTGTTATATTTTTTATACCAGCCTTTTACTTGATCTCCAAATTGTACCGAATGCCATTCACCATTAATTTTGTAATAACAAGTAACATAATCTAATAATGGGTAATCAATATTAAGAATTGCTTTTTCGGTTAATTTATTTTGTAATTCTATTTTTAGCCAAAGTGTAGCGTTGGTAAATCCATAGCTAAGGTTATTTCCATTTAGTTTTTTTTTAAAAGTTTTAGCTTTTATGGCATTAAAAGAAATATTTTGTTCGTCTAAAGTAGAATAAACATTAAAAGCTACGGAGTTTCCGTAGCTTTTATATAAAAGTAAAAGTAAGACAATTACGATGTAGTTTTTTTTCACTTTTAAATATACTCTTATTTTAAACCTGAGTAAGAGATATTCGAGTTTAAAATAAATTATTTTATTTGGTTTTAGAATTTACAGTATCCTACGTTTACTCCTAATTCGCTTAAAATAGCTTTAATAATTTCATCAATAGGAATGATATTACCTCCGGTAACTTTTAATTTTATACAAATATATTTTGCATTTGAAGCTCCTATTTCTTTTACAGCACGTTTAAATGCTCTAATAGCACGTTTTTTATATTCAGCAGTGCTATGTCCTAATTCAAAAGTTGCAGACGAAAGTCTATCTCTATCTGATTCTCTACTATCGTAAAACCCTAATTTTCCAATTTCTATTCCTTTTACTTCTTCTGTTTCACTGTTTTTTAAGTCTGACATAATGATTTTTTTAAGTTTTAATGATTATTAACTCATCAAAAGTCATTAAAATAAAACAATAAAAAGGTATAAGTTTGTAGACAACAGTTTTTGTTTTTAAACAACACTTTTACTTAATTTTGGAAGACTAAAAAACGTAAAGAGAAAGCCTGTTTCTATTATTATAAAAATAGGTGAGTAACCTTTAAATATTGTTCTATTTAGAGATAAGAAATTAAAACAGTTTTAAATTCTGGTTTTTAACCAATCTTTAAACTCATAAAAGTTTTGAGGTGCTACACCATGCCCGACAGGGAATTCGTTATACACGTGGTTGATGTTTAATTTTGAAAGAAATTTCGGTGCTTGTCTCGCCCAATCTACAGGAATAACCTGATCAACGCTACCATGAGAACAATAAAAGTTTAGGTGAGTGTAGTTGTCGTTAGCTTTAGCTTCAAATAAATCTTCATTAATATAACCACTTAATGCAATAATGTTTTTTAGCTTTTCTGGATAAGTAAATGCTACTGCATAACTTAAAATAGTGCCTTGACTAAAGCCTAATAACGACACATTATTTGCGTTTACTGGATATTTTTCAACAGCTTCATCAATAAATTTTGCAATTAAATCTCTAGATTGTAGGGCTTGTTCGTTATCGCTCCATTTTCCTTTTTCAGCATCAAAGTTAATAGCATACCAAGCATTACCATAGGGTTGCATAGGGTAGGGGGCTCTTACAGAAATAATAAATAATTCTTCTGGTAACTCTGTTGAAAATGAAAACAAGTCATTTTCATCACTACCATAACCATGACATAATATTAATAAAGGTGCATTTTCTTTTAAAGACGATTCACGTATAACGTGATATAATGAGTTTGCCGACATTTACTTACCGATGTTTGAAAATATTTTTTGATAGAATGCACCTAATAGTGGGACTTGTTGCATTTTTCCTGAAATAGCACCTATTAACCCGAAAAAAAATAAAACACCAAAACCTATCCAAAATGCAATAGTGATTTTAAAATCATTAAAATAGCCAATAAAGTATCCCATTATCATGAATGTAAGACATAGTCCTAACCCTTGACGCACATGAAATGCTGTAAACGGATTTTTCTTATCGTTATTCATAATTAATGCAATTACTGCACCTATTATAGTTAAATAGGCTACTACAGCCATATTTTTACCTTCTTCTATTGTTTTAAAATCCATACTATTATAATGCTATTTTAGTATTAGCAATAACGCCGTAAACTATTCCTTTTAATGTGTGGTCTAAAAACAGGCTGTTTTTAGATTTTGAGTGTATGTGTTCTGTAGAAAACACGTATTCTTTATTAGGGTTAAACAAGGTTATATTTGCTTGTTCTCCTTCTTTTATGGGTGTATTATTACCTCCAAATAGTGACCTTCCGGAAGTTAATAGTTTTACAGTTTCTTCAGTAGAAAATAAGGTTTGTAATGCTCCAAAAGCGCTTTCTAATCCTATGGTACCATATTCTGCATAATCAAACTCCACCTTTTTACCTTCAATGGTTATTGGATTATGATCGCTAGTAACCATATCTATTGTCCCATCTTTTAAACCTTCTATTAAAGCAGCTACATCGGTTTTAGTACGTAGCGGTGGTAATACCTTGTAATGTGTATTAAAGTCAGTTAATACATCATCTGTAAGCATTAAATTATGTATTGCTACACTGCATGTTACATTAAGTTGTTTTGCTTTTGCCTGTCTAATTAAATCTACAGAGTCTGCTGTAGAAATTGTTGGAATGTGTAAAGCCCCATCTGTGTATTCTAATATATATAAATCACGAGCAACTTGTAATGCTTCTGCTAGATTTGGATTTCCCTTAAGCCCTAACGTTGTGCTAGTAACATGCTCATTCATTACACCTAAACCTGCAATTTTATTCTCTTGCGGGAAAGAATAAACCAAACCTCCAAAACCATTAGTGTATTGTAAAGCTATTTTTAGTAAGTTAGGATTACTTATTGGTTTTTTGTAATCGTAAAAAGCAACAGCTCCAGCGCTTTTCATATCAAATAGCTCTGCTAAATGTTCGCTATTACTATTTTCAGTAAGTGCGCCGATGGGTAATAATTCTACAGCATTATTCTGTGCTTTAGATTTTATAAAAATAATATCAGAGTTACTATCTATAACAGGGTTTGTATTAGCATGCATTGCAACTGTTGTAAAACCAGAAGCAGCAGCCGTTTTAAGCCCGTTTGTTATGGTTTCTCTATCTTCAAAACCTGGTTCACCAAAACAGACACTACTATCGAACCAACCTTGTGAAACATGAAGATTGTTTAACGTTATTTCTTCGTAATTATTAGTGTTAGGAATCGTTTTGGCAATCTTTATAATACTACCATTTTCAATTAATATATCTTGAGTAGTGTTATTAAATTCACTATTAGAATCAATTATTGTGGCAGATTTTATAAGTACGTTCATTTAAAATATTTTAAGATGAGCATTTCTATAATTAAAAATAGTAGCGCAAAAATAATAAACCATTTCCATAGCGCATTGATTTTAGTATCACTTTTTATGGTATTAAACAATTCTGGAATAGAATTAGAAAGTGTTACATTCTCTATGTTAGACAGCGTGTGGTAGTTTAAGTTACTTTCTGTTCTATTGTAATTGTAGCTAACATTCTCTATTGTAGCTGTTTTACTTTTAATAGTATAAGTAGCAGCTTTGTTTGGAGTTTCGTTAGTGGTAACAGCTACTTTATTATTAAAGTATTGTTGTTGCGGGATAATATTATCCTCTCCATTACTTAAGGTTAGTATTTCATCTTGTTGTAAAACAGTAGCTACATCGTAAGTGTTACTATTGCCAATAGTGTAATACAAGTCTGCATTTTTCAGACTGCTTTTACCAATATTGTAAAACGTAGGGACTATTAAGTTAACCGCTTTAAAATTGGAATTCTTTTTATTTAAAGGAGCTGTAAAGACAAAGACATTTCCGTTTTGAGATAGAAAGGGTTTATTATCTTCAAATTGTAATAATGCAGAAGCTCCAGATAGCTCTTGCGGATAAAATGTATTTACTTTTGGATATTGAAAATTAGTTACACGTTTTTCGAAAACACTAGCGTAGATTGGATGCGAATAATTAATAGTTGTTAATCTTTTTTCTGAAGTGTTAAGCGTATTATAAGGTGTAAAGTTAAAGTTTAATAAAGTGTTGTTATAGTTTTGTAAATCAATATTTTGCGATGGAATTAAAACAACAACTCCGCCATTATCAGTAAATGCCTTTAGAGCAGTGTTTAATGCATTAGGAATACGTTCTAATTCGTTTAATACAATTAGATTTTGATCTGTTATAGTATTGTAATTTAAGCCACTAAAATCTACCGAAGTGTAGTTAAACTCGTCTGCTGTATAAATGCGTTTCAAAAATGCGTCATCACTCTCATTAATAGATAATACATTTATTTTTGGCGTTTCATTTATATTAAAATAGAAACTATTATCGAATAATAAATTAGTGTCTTCAATTTTTAAAACACCATTTATAACAGTATTTGCAGGTAATGTAAATGTGGTAGTTTCTGTATCTGTAATACTTACAGAAGTTTTAGCTAGTAAATTGTTATTATTATACAGAGAGACAGGAAGATTATCTATGACGTTGCCATTATTTCTTAATGTAACAGATAACTCTAAATTATTAGGTGTACGTTTAGAAATGTATAAACTATCTATGGCTACATTATTAGCACTTACAGGTTTTAATTGCACTAAGTTGGTTTGTATAGAAGAATCTGCGGTAATTTTAAGTAATGCTTCTTTTATTTGAAAATCACTTATATATACCAAGTTTTTAATGCTACTAGCATTTTTACTAAAATAGGCTTTACTTTTTAGTAATGCAGCGTCGTAGTTTAATTGATTAGTGGCATAGTCCATAGCCAACAAATCGTTAGTAATTGCTTTAATAGTTGTATTTCTATAGACATTATCGTTAGTAACTAACGATATATTTTCATCTTCAGGAACGCTACTTATAATGTCTTGAACGGCACGTTTTAATAAAGGTCCTTTATCCCCTTTAGCTTGCATACTAAACGAATTATCTAAATAAATAACAGTTTCTGTTTCTGTATTAAAACTACTATTTTTTGAAGTGTAAGGTTGTGCAAATGCTAATATTAAAGCAGCAATTAATCCCAATCTGGTTAATAACGTTAACCATTTTTTTATTTGCGAACTTTTTCGTGTTTGTAGCGTCACTTCCTTTAAAAAAGCAACATTTGTAAAGGCTTCTTTTTGAAATTTACGTAACTGAAATAAGTGAACAATAATAGGGATTAACAGTAAGAATAAAGCGTAAAGAAGTTCTGGGTGTTTAAACTGCATTGTTAATTTTGATTGCTCAAATATAAAGAATAATTAGTAATCCTTTAACAGAAAAAGACTAACAAAATCATAAAATTTTAATTTATAAGAAATCTCATAAATTAAAGACTAACAAAAGAAAAAATAATCCTGCATTGGGTAGCTATCTTGTGTTTTAAAATAAGCTTTTATAATCTCTTGTTCTTTAGGGTTTGCAACGCTAACAATACTTTGTGGTTGGTTTAGCTCTTCTAAAAACCGAAATGGTTTTAACTCTTGATCATAAATATGTTTGCCTATTTTTTTAGGATTATCACAAATCCAAATAAACGGAATGTCTTTAGCTATCAGTTTTTTAGCAATTGTTTTTCCTTTTTGGCCTGCGCCCCATACTACTAAAGGTCTTAAATTATCGTAATCTATGTCTAAAAAATAGTGAAGTTTAATGTCTATAAAACTATTTTCTGCGTAATTAGCATCGGTTCTAGAGGCTCTTGTGCCGTAATCTCTCCAATGGTGTAAAACAGTATCGCAAGGAATAACAGTATAATTATGTTTATAAAAGCGAAAGGTTAAATCGTAATCTTCAGGATATCTGGTTGGGTTAAAAGCATCAATAGCCAATAAATCATCTCTATGGAGCATCCAACAAGGAGAGGGGATAACACATTCTTTATAAATGTCACTATAATTAGTGCCTTTTTGGGTTAACTGGTTTAACCATGTTTCATATTTTCGGTAGCCATCACTAATACCTTTTTCAGAAAAGTAATGCACTAACCCAGTCGCAACATGTTGTTTTCCTTTTGTTTGCAAATTGTTTAAAAGGACGTGTAGCTTTTCCGAAGTCATAATATCATCACTATCCATTCTAGTAATATAATCACCTTTAGAAGCTGTAAAAGCTGTTTGTAAGGCCTGTATAATACCTTTACCATTATTCTTTAATAACGTAATTCTAGGGTCTTTATTAGCATAAGATGCTACTAAACTATAACTTGCATCTGTAGAATGATCATCTACAATAAGTAACTCCCAATGTGTATAGGTTTGTAATACTATAGACTCTAAACACTCCGAAAGATAGTCTTCAGTATTTTTAAAAGGAATAAGAATACTAATTAATGGTTGTTGCATGGTGCGAAGATAACGAACAGATTTAAACTTTTTAAGTCTTTAAAAGCTAGTGTATAATGGACCTTAACATTAATTAACAAAACTTTGCCCTTTCTAAGTGTAACAGATTGTATTTTTGGGCGTCATAAAGAAACTTAAAACTTAATACTATCAAAAAACAATAAAAATGAAAAAACAAGCATTTGCTTCGGTATTCGCTGGAATACTTTTAGTAGGATGTAATTCTACTAAATCGGCAACAAAAGCGGTTAGTGATTTGGCAATTAGTAATCCTATAGAAACAACTATAGATTTAACAAATGTTACAGACGATAAAGCTCCTGTAACTATTAATCCAGGGCGCTTTACTTCGGAAACTGTTACTTACAGATTACCGAGAGTTGTACAAGGAACGTATTCTGTAAGCGACTTCGGAAAGTATATAGACGGCTTTAAAGCCCTAAATTACAAAGGAGAAGAATTACCAGTAGAAAAAGTGGATACAAATACTTGGACCATTAGTAATGCTGTTAGTTTAGATAAAATAGAATATTTAGTAAACGATACATTCGATACCGAAATTAACGGAGGTATTGGTGGAGATGCGCCTTTTTCGCCATCTGGAACGAATATTGAACCAACAAACTACGTATTAAACCTTCATGGATTTATTGGATATTTCGATTCTTTAAAGAACAACCAATACAAGTTAGATGTTAGCGCACCAGCTACTATGGTAAGAACATCTGCTTTAGAAGAAACAGGAGTAAAGTCTAGTGCAGACGGAAGATCATTAACGTCTAGCTATTTTGCACCTCGTTATTTTGACATTACAGATAATCCAATGTTTTACGGGGAATTAGATGTAGAAGAATTTCAAGTAGGAGATATTAAAATTGTACTAAGTGTGTATTCACCTAATAAAAAACATTCAGCAGAGAAAATTAAAGCTGTAATGGAAAAAATGATGAAGGCCCAAAAAACATACTTAGGAGATATTAATAGTACAGCACGTTACGATATTTACTTATACTTGGCAGGGCAGAATGAAGGTGCGCCTAAAGGGTTCGGTGCTTTAGAACACCATACTTCTACAGTAGTAGTATTACCAGAAGCTATGCCAGATGACGCTTTAGCAGAAAGCATGATAGATGTTGTATCTCATGAGTTTTTTCATATTGTAACACCATTAAGTGTACATTCTGAAGATGTTCATTATTTCGATTATAACCAACCTACATTCTCTAAACATTTATGGATGTATGAAGGTGTAACAGAATACTTTGCTACATTATTTCAAGTAGATCAAGGATTAGTTACAGAAGACGAATTTTACTCTAAAGTAATGGGTAAAATTAAAACGGCTGCTGGAATGAATGATTCTATGAGTTTCACAGAAATGAGTGAAAATGTTCTAGATGAACCTTATGCACCACAATACTTTAATGTTTACCAAAAAGGAGCATTAATTGGGATGTGTATAGATATTATAATGCGTGAAGAGAGTAATGGTAATAGAGGTATTTTATCTTTAATGAAAGAATTATCGCTTAAATACGGGAAAAACAAGCCATTTGTAGATGATAACATTATCGCTGAAATTACAGCAATGACTTATCCTTCTGTTGGTGAATTTTTAAACACACACGTTGTTGGTGGTACACCAATAGATTATAATGCATTCTTTGCAAAAGCTGGATTAGAAATAGGAGAAGCTAAAGTAAAAACAAATTACATTCAAAATGATGGAGCTTTAATCTTTACACCAAATCAAGCAGCAGGAACTATTGCGTTTTCTGAAGCAGTAAAGAATAATAGTTTTTGGCATGAGAATGGTGTTAAACCAGGAGATATTATTAAAATTATAGAAGGTGAAGAGTTGACTATGGCAAATGCTAATCAAATACTAACTAAAGTATTTATGTGGCAACCAGGAAAAGATATCAATGTTACATTAGATAGAAATGGAGAAGAAGTTGTTGTAAAAACGAAGTTAACACAATCGTACACAACTGGATCAAGCTTAAAAGAAAGTGAAAATGCTACCGAAGCACAAAAAGCATTACGTAATGCTTGGTTAAAAGGATAGTAAAAACGTTCTTTAAATTATATATAAAAAGCCCGATGGAAAACATCGGGCTTTTTATATTTAAGACACGAAGATTAAATATAATAACTAAATCATTATATTTAAACTACTAAATAGTTGTAAAAATTTATCTTAAAACTGAATGAAATACATTTTATCATTAATTACCTGTCTCGTTGTGTTTTCTTATACTCTAAAAGCACAAGAAAATACTATGCAATTGGAGTTAGATTCATTATTTGCTAATGAGTTTAAAGCCCATGAGCCAGGAGGTTCTGTATTAATAAAAAAAGGAGATCAAACGCTATTTTTAAAAAGTTACGGTCTTGCCGATTTAAAAACTAAAGAGAAAATTACCGAAAACACTATTTTTAATACCGGATCGATTTCAAAAACATTTGTGTCTAACGGTATTTTAATTCTTAATGAAAGAGATTCGTTGTCATTAGATGATAATCTCTACAAGTATTTTAATGATTTTGATAATAAAGCATTAGCAGAAAAAATAACAATTAAACATATGTTGTCTCATACTTCTGGACTTCCAGATTTAAGAGAAGTAGAGACGAATAACGACTTTTTTTTAACGGCAAAGGATAAAGAAAATTTTGAACCTTTAAAACGGGCAAAAAGTTTAGTTTTTGAGCCTGGATCAAAATACGAATACTCAAATCCAGCATATAATGGATTAGCATTAATTATAGAAAACATAACGAATAAACCTTGGCAACAATTTATTAAAGACAATATATTTAAGCCTGCAGGTATGAAACACAGTAAAATTACTAATGGTTCGCATCCAGAATCTGGTGTAGCACACGCTTACGATAATTATTACATAAAAGGCGATAGTATTTATTACGGAGATTATTACGAAAGTGATTATGGAGAGTTTTCAACATTTGCTGCTGCTGGAAATGGAGGTATTTGGTGCTCTATACTAGATTTAGCCAAATATGAAGATGCTATTAGAAATAATGTATTTCTTAGTGCAGAAACAATTAAAGCATCTAGAACGGTTTATAAACCTAAAAACTGGAGTAATACATCTAAACCATATATTGGCTATAGTTGGTTTGTAGGTAAAAGAAAAGAGTCTGGTGTAGATGTGGTGTCTCATACAGGTTCGCAAGGCGGATTCACCTCTTTCTATATATCTATACCAGAAAAGGATATTCTTTTTATAGGTCTATTTAATAGACCCACAGATAAATTTTCGGAATTAATAAAAAAATCTATTGAGTTGTTGGAAAAGAATAGCTACTTAGAAGGCTTTAAAAAAGATTAATCATAATAACGTATAATTCTACCTTTATCTAATCCTTTTACACTGCGCTCATATGCCTTTATTACTTTATTCATTGGTATTGGGTTATGTCCTGGAAAATAGCTTTTATATTTCTCGTAAGCATCTTCTACCATACCTAGAGAAACAACATTAATACGATGTCCGTGTTCCATTTCTAAAGCTGCGGCCATAGCAAAACTATGTATACCTCCATTTACCATAGCTGCACTAGTCGTTTTTGCAACGGGATCGTCTGCTAAAATACCTGTAGATAATGTTATGGAGCCTTTTGGATTTAAAAAACGTCTACCAATTCTAACAATGTTTACTTGCCCCATGAGTTTGCTTTTTAAACCAATATAATAGTCGTCTTCGGTTAAATTATTAAAGTCGTCCCATTTGGCTTCTCCTGCAATACAGATAATGCTATCGAAAGTACCTGCTTTTTCAAATAAAGCTTCAATAGACTTACTATCTGCAATATCTACAGTGAAATCTCCAGTAGACCTTCCTGCTATTACAACATCGTCTGTTGTTTTAAAGTGTTTTGTAACTGGCGTTCCTATGGTACCGTTTCCTCCAATAATTAATATTTTCATGCTGTGTTTTTAAGCAGTTAAATTGAGTACTAAAGGTAAGATAAATTTTAGCATTTATTATAATATACTTTTGTGATAATAGGTGTATATGTTAATGTAGAAATACTGATATTGCTAAAACAGATTTTTCTTATTACTAAAAGTAAATTAGCTTATAATTGTTTAACTCACTTCGTTTTATGTAAGCAACTGTTTTTATTCCAACTCTTCCAGTATTCCATAGTCAATCATTTTTACTTCAAGGCCGTAACTATTAAGGCTATTATTTAGTTGTTTTATTGTTGAGTTGTTTTTAGAATCAGCTAAAGATTCATTCCAATCAAAATAAAATATAGGTGTTTTCCAATCTTTATATTCCTGCTTTTTTAAAACAATAGTATCTTTTAGTATAAGTATTTTTCCTTCAAAACAATGAACCTGTGCAGATGTTATTTCAGTTTTGAGAGGTTTTTTCAATAGTTTACAATTGAAGTCACCTAGTGCTGATATAATTGAATCTTGACAGTAAGTATCTATTGCAAATTGTACATACCATCTTTTTTCCTTGATAGGAATATTTGTTTTATATTTTGTGTTGAAATCACAAGACATAAATAAGGTGCAAAATACTATAGAAGTTAAAATTTTGTTCATTTAATTAATGCTAACGATTTCTTGTAAGCTTAATTTCTTTTTTTAGCTTATAATTCGACTAACTATTTTTTTCTCTCTCCATTTTCCATTTCTATATTCATAAATTATAATTTCTGAACTATAATCAGAATCAAATAATTTTCGAGCAATTTGAACATATGCTAAATCAAAGGTTTCATTGAATATTGGTTTAGAAATTGAGCAGTAGCCTTTTTCGCAATTAATCTCAATCCACTTCCATAATTCACGTTTAGATTTTAATGTATTGTGCTGCTCTTCTGTTATGATTTTTTTATTGAGAATTAGTTCTTTCGTTATTTTAAACGTATTAAATAATTCTTCTTGAGTCTTAAAATGCAAACTATCTGTTATATTAAGATATTTGTTTGCTTTTTCTCCAAAGTCTAAAAAATTAGAACTTGTAAATGCTTTTTGGCTTTCAGAAATACAACTTGAAGATAAATAAGAGGCACTTTTATTTGTCAGAATTTGAGTAATTAATTCAGTTGTTTTTTTTATTTCAGTTTTAGATTCGTTTTTACAACCAAAAATCAGAATAATGATTAATAATATGTGGAATTTCGTTTTCAAATTGTAGATAACGTGTTTATATTAGTTTAGCTGTGTTATTAAGTCTCTAATTTAGTAAATACTAACCGTAAAGAAAATCTGAGAGGATTTTTAGAAGTAGGTGAGTACTAGCAATGAATTATATATGGTGTTGTACACAGTAATTTTTAATTCAGTTTATTCAATTCAGTCTCCAATTGGTCGAGTGTAAATTCTTTAAACTCTTTAAGTTCAAATTCTTTAGAATCAGTCATTGATTCTCCAACTGCAAGCGTTGGTTTTCCATTTGAATAACTTATCCCAATTACCTTTATTTCTTTTCCTTTAGGAATGTTTTTAAAAACTAAAACTCCGTTGTCATAAGTTCCTGTCATTATGCTTTTAATATCTTTAAATATTATTTGAATTTTGGTTTTTGAAGGATTATTAGTTTTAACAATAAAATCTGTTTTTTCGCTGTCTTCTATGTCCCAAAACTTATCACAGTTTATCCAACCCATTTCTGTTGCAGAAAACATATAGTATTCCAATGCATTCGGATCAATTTTTTGAATAGCAGTTTTTTTGTAATTCGAATATTGATTTCTAAATTTTTGTTTAAATCGATTCCAATTAATGGAACGACTACTCGTTATTCCTAAAGTATATTCCCAATCATCTTTAATTCCTTCTTTATGTGATTTTGAATCAAAAGCAGGTGCAGATTTAAAAAGTTTTTTTGCAATTTTTAAAGCTTCTTTGTTATATTTTATTCCAATATCTTTATTTGGTTTGAAATTGAACATTTTTCCTTTTTTATCGATATTGAAATCGAAATCAGCTCTCCAATTATTTTTGTAAAACAACATTGCTCCAATACTATCAACATTTTTTTTGTTTTCTATGTATTCCACAATAGTTTCATCTCTTCCTAAAAGCTTTATTTCATCAAAAGTTGCTGTTCTTAATGAAATCCAATATCCATAATCATATAAATCTTCTGTCATTTCAATAGGATATTCAATTTGATATCCAATATCATCTTCAATTAAATTTAAAGTGTCAAGTTCAACAACTGTTTCTTGGGGTGATTTTGTTTCGAAGAATTTATAATCAGGAACCCAAGTTTTTATGCTATCATTAAGTTTGAATTCATAGAACAAATCCATTTTTTTATCTAATCCATTCTTTGGAAACCCTACAACAAAAGCCTTATCTTTTTTTACAGTAAGTTTTTTGCCTTCCACTTCTGCATTGACATATATCATTCCGTTTGTTTCAAGGATTCTTTCTCCAGAAATGGTTTGTAGGTTTTCGAAAATCATATCTGTAAGGCTAAAACACTCTTTGAGTTCTATTGTGATAGATTCTTTTGGTTCTGTTCCATCTTCAAATTGAAAAGCATTAGCAGGAATATAGATAGATGTTCCTTTTTTTCCTTTTAAAATAGTTTCTTCGTTTACCTTTATTTCGAAATTTTCTGTTGTTGGTGAAAGGATTGATTTAATTTCAGAAATAGAATTGACTGGTATATTTCTATTCTTTTTTTTATCCGATGAGCAATTCGTAAATAACATTGAAGTTATCAAAATTCCTAAAATTAACTTAATGTTTCTTGTCATAATCTTATTTGTGTACAACTAGCAATTAATTAGACACCTTGTTGTGCATAGTTATTTGTTTTTTTCAATATAATGTTTTTAAGTTTTTCTATCACTCAGCTTGCCATTTTTGTCAAAAGTTTTGATTATTGTTCTTCTTTTTTTGTTCTTATAAATCTCATACTCTTCCAAATTTCCATTTTCATCGTAATAATCAACTCTTTCGTAATTTAATGTCAGATTTTCGTAAAAATATTGAGCTCTCAAAGTTCCGTTTTTTCGATATTCTTTGATTTCAATCGGTTTTCCATTTTCATAAGTTCCTTCAGTTCGCTTATTTCCATTTGCATAAAAATCCGTTTCTTTTCCGTCGCAAACTTTTCCGCAATTTAGGTAATTCCAACGTTTTGAATGTAATTCATTTCCTCCAGCGAACAGAATTTTCGGAATTCGTATCGTGTCATTTTTTGTTTTTAAAGTAGTTGAGAATTGAAGTGTCCAATCCTCAGTTTCCTTAAAAACTGTTATGAGGTCGTAAGTCGAATGTGTCATATATAAAACCTCAAATTCAGGTTGAATTATTTGGTTTGAGCAGTCATCATAAAAGACCAAATTCAAGTTTTCTTTTCCACTATTTTGGCTAAAAAACGAGAAACTTATTATTAGCAGAAAGATTGATTTTAGTACTGTTTTCATAATTATGCACAACGGTTTATGTATGAAGCGTTGGGTGTTTAAAAGCACTTCTTTTCGGTTTAATACTTACTTTATTTAGCTCTTTTAAATTTAAGTTAATCAATTGTTTGTCAATTATTTATGTGCGTTGTTAGCGAGTGTAATTTTTTAATTTTTTCAGTTCGTTATATAATTCCTTATTCTCAATTTTATTCAAATAATATAAGTATGAAGATGTTAAAGTTTTAAATTGTCGAATTATTATCCATTCTGATTCTTTCTCATCTGATTCTTTCTCCAAAATTTCAGTTATCATAAAATAAGTTTCAGTTATTTCATTTGGCATCATCATTTTTTCATACGGATTTAAGTGCAACGAAATAGTTTCGGGATTACCTTTGTATCGCGTTATGTCGGAAGATGTTTCAGTTTTTTCTATATTAGTCTTATTGATAAGATTTAAAATTTTATTTAACGACTTTACTTTTTCATTATCGAGCTCAGATATTTTTTGATTTAATGCTTTGTCGTTTCCTTTGTTTGTGTTGTAAATTCTTATTTGTTTAAAATTATTAAGATTGAAATTGAAACTTAATAATTTTTCAAAATCAGGTTTTATTGTGGTTCTTTTTGAATTATCTAAAACATTAAACGCTACTATTTTATCAAAACCAATTGAAGGTAAAAAACTAATTGTTATCATTCGCAAAGGAGGTTCATTTCTTTCTGTTGAAGGCATAGGAAACATATATACTAATAATTCAACATTTGTTTCTTTAGTAATTTGCGGTTCATTGATTTTAGAAAAAGATACTTGATTAATCACTTTTTCTTTTTTTGGTATTCCGTATTCTGTAATTAATAATGATGCCTTGTTCGTATATTGCTTTAATATATTTTCAGGTACTTTTTTTGCAATAGGTTCATAAAATGAGCTCCTAATTTTGTCGTAATCTTTGTTTTTAAAAAAATACATTATTTCCAATGCTTTTTTAAAACCTTTATCTGATAGATTATCTGATTCCTTTTGAGTTTCCGTCTTAAGTTCTTTTTTTTCAATTTTAGGATTTCCAAAAGCCAAAACTATATTTGATGTGAATATTAATAATATAATATATTTCATTTCTTGATTTTTCGTTTTTGTTCTTATACGTTGCTAACGGTCTAGTGTATGATTTCGTTGCGTGTTTAAGCATTAAAGTTAGCAAACAAATCTTAGATAGAAAATTCCGCCGGAATTTTCGTAAGTAAGCTATAAATAGCAATGAATTATACACATCTTAAGTTAGCATTTTAATAAAAACACTAAATTAAGATATATAAATAAGAAAGCACAAAAGAGAGGATTAAGGTTAT
>CANLUH010000003.1 GCA_947494205.1 uncultured Flavobacteriaceae bacterium
AGTAGATTCTGCATGGTCGTTAACAATAAAAATTTCTCCAGTAGAGATTTCGTTACACTTCTAGAGTATAACTAGTTGCAAGTAAATAGAAATATTTACAACATATAATTTAATAATCAAGAAAACACAAATATTATGAAACCAGAAAACAAAAAATTAGATTTCTCAAAAAGTTCAATCGTAGAGTTAAATGATCAAGATATGTTAGGAGTAGATTCTGCATGGTCATTAACAATAAAAATTTCTCCAGTAGAGATTTCATTACACTTCTAGAGCTTTATAAAGCACTATTTAATTAGAAGCAGCTTGGAGGTAATCTTCAAGCTGTTTTTGCTTTAAAAACATGTCTATGGCTATAATTAGGCATATTTATTAATAGAATTGAGTTAACTATAAAATACTTAGATATGGATCAAAAAATTGAAATACCACTAAACAAAAATAAAATGCTTTTAAGTATTATTTGGTGTGTTTTGCTAACAGTAATTGGAGTACTATTAGTTTTTAATAATAACTTTCAAAATACATTTATAACTCTTTTTAAATCTATGTTGCTACTAAAAGGTATTGGCATTTTTTTTATTTTATTTTTTGGAACTATTGGCGTTTTTGGAACTAAAAAACTTTTAGGAGAAAAAATAGGACTTACAATAGATTTAAAAGGCATAAAAGACAATACAAATAACTCAAGTGTTGGGTTTATTAATTGGGATGATATCTTGAAAATAAAAACTAAAAAAGTATTATGGGTTAAATTTCTTTTAATTGAAGTAATTAATCCTGAAGCTTATTTTGAAACGGTTAAGAGCAAAATGAAGATGAAATCTATGCGGGAAAACATGAAAAACTATAAAACACCTATAACAATAACATCTAGTACTTTAGCCTATAGTTTTGAGCAACTAGAAGCACTTATACAGTTAGAATTTAAAAAGTATAACGAACAAAAAAATGAATAACGTTATTAATGTAACAGCATAAAAAAACCGAAACTATTAACAGTTTCGGTTTTTTTGTTATTACTCTTATTCGGTTAGTAAGTGAAACAGACTTTTCCTAAACGATCTTTATTCATGTTAAATGATTTATGAATAAAATCTGATAAATTGTCGTCTTCATTAAAATTACTATCTATTGATATAAGTGTGTTTTTATTAACTAAATCAATTCCTTTTTCCAAGTCTTCTGTAGAACCTAAACAATTACCTATTAATTGAATATTAAAAATAACCATAAGAGGTAATATTTTTGAGATATCTACCGCCTTACCATTTGCAATCTTCTCTGTCGTTTGGTTAAAAATACCACAGGTTAAATATCTACAATTGTAATTAAGCTTTCGTGTTAAAATTAAATGAGGAAAATAGGTGTCTGAAAAAGGATCTAAAACAGCATCGAAAACAAGGTTTTCTGGAATAGCATTTTCTTTTAAAGAGAAAATATCTTTTATGTTAGGAAATTGATTCCTAACATACTCTATATTTTTACCAGAATACGACAGGCCATAAATATTACAATCGTAATCATGTAATAAATTTAAAAGAAATAGAGATGTGTAGGACGTTACAGAAGTTACTAGTACGTTATCCCCTTTTTTAATTTTGGCTTTGTTAATCATAGACATGCCTGTCTGCGCTCCAATACCTAAGCCAAAAGCCACGTCTAAAGGGAAATTTTTAGGAAGTTTTATTAGCTTTAATTTGTGTAGTGTCTCTAACTCTTTGCTTCCATGATTTGTAGGAAGTCCAGGTCTAGCGTTTTCTTTTCCTTCTGGATAGAAACCATCTTGTATTACTAAATCTCCAACAGACAAATTAGTAACATTAGAGCCAATTTTAACAACTTCTCCACAGAAATCTGACCCAATAGGGTAATATGAGTCTCCTTCAGTTTCTTTTAACCTATTCCAAGCGCTTTCTATAACACCAAAGTCTCTATAGTTTAAAGAAAACCCTTTTTTCTTTACTAAAACATAATCTGCATATCTGTCATCATCTTCATCAAATTTTTCATCAGGTACATGAATTAAGGCTATTGGTATTTTTAACGAATCTATAGGGATGTAACATTTATCTTCTAAATCTACTTTCTTATCTAATTCAGGGCTAAGTACAGCAAGTGCTCTCATAGTTTTGTGTTTTTTAATTTGTTAGTGTTTTCTCGTTGCTTTTTTTCTGGGTATGTAGTTGTTTGTTGTAGTATTTAAATAACATGTCATAAACAACCATTTCATGTATACGTTGCTTTGCTAAGAAAATACGGTTACAAACCATATGTAAATAGCTTAAAACAACATCGCTTAAACCAGTAGCTAATTTTTTCTCTTTATTTAATTCAAGCAGTTTCTTTACAATGGGTTTGTTTTTAATTGAACGCTCTTCTAGAATAGCCCATATTGGAGCATAAGCCTCTAGGTGCTTCTCTTCACTTAAAAAACTTTCAATGGTAGACATGTTATTGCTATACAATTCATTAACCTGTTTATTTAAAGCTCCTGTTTTATTAAATTCTTTTCCAAACCCTTTTCTAGAGAAATCTAATAGCTTTATTTTTTCTTTAAGAGTAATTCCAAAATCACTTAAAAGATGATCCATAGATAGTAAAGCAAATAACCATCTAATTTGTTCTCCAGAATCCCCTTCTATCATGTCTGCGAATTTGACGGTACATTCGCTGTCATTAAAAAATAGTTCTTCAGTGGGGTCAATAGATTCAAAACCATAACGTTGTAATTCTCTTAAATATGTGTCTGTTTGTGTTTTCCAAATTAACAGGTTGTCTTCGAAAGGTTGAATGTGTTTTTTGATAGTTAAGATACACTCAGAGAAATTTTGTAGGTCGTTTAAATGAACTCTAAAACGTAAATGGTGTCCGTCTTTATCTATATAGCGAATAAAGAACCATTTATCTATTAGGTTTTTAGCCTTTAGTTCGTCAACTATTGGCTTAATAGCTTGGTTTAATAATTTTTCTCCTACACGTTCACCACAGTAAAACTTATAATATAACCATTCGTCTCCTGTAGAATAAGATGCTTTTTGTATAGAAGAATTTGTCTCTTTATTTTTAGGAGCAACAGGTTGTTCTTTAGGTGCGTTTCTATAAGCAGGTATTACAAATTCGTTACAATAATTACCCGTAACGGTTTCTTCTTTAAAGAAAAACTCTTTTAAATAGATTAATTTTTCTCCTTTAAGCATTAAATAAAATACCTTACAACTTAAATCGTTTTCAAAATTTATAACCACCTCATTATCTCCTTGAGTAAAAGAGATAACATTAGGTATGTCTCTTTCTTTTTGAAATGAACGAACAGCATCTATGGCATTCTCTTCTTTTTGAGATAGAATATGTTTAATGTCTTTATTTCTAATTGCCCATGTTGCTCTAGATAGTATTACATCTTTGTAACAAACTCTTGGTAAGAAATCAAATTCTTGATTTAAAATCCCCCAACTAAAAGCCAGTCCAGACTGTTCTTGGTCCTGTAAGTCGCATAAAAAATGATATATCGGTAAGGCATTAGCACTATAGTTATGTGCGTTACCTAATCTTGGAATAATTTCTTTATTTAATTTTTTTGAACGTAGTACTATTTTATTCCTTTTAACAGAAACGTAAATATCTGAAACATCTATTTGGTTGTCTTTATCTAAAGATGAATTTCCTAAATAAGGTATTTCGTAATCTCTTCTAAACTTTCTGTATAAAATATTACCAGTTCTGGCCTGCGGTAAATGTATTATTTCTGCTAATATCTTATTTGGGTGAAGGGCTTTGTCATGTTCATGTATTTCGTTGCAGGATTCTAATATGGCATCGTTTAAATGGCTAAATCTACCAACTAATCCGTTTGCTGAAGGCCCCCAGATAGATTTTAAGTTTATTTTTTCAACTCCATCTTCATGGAAAATATTGAAAAAAGTAGAAAAACTATCTGGATATAATGACTCTTTTTCTTCGAATGTATTAATATCTTCATCAGATAGATTAATAACTGTATCCCCTTTTTTAGTAGCAGAAAGTGCTTTTTTAAATAAAAAAGATGTTTTTTCATTCCAGCTTACTTTTCTGTCTTTAGAGTATTTAGGTAGTATAGCAAGCTTATCTACTAGAGGTGTTTTTGCACCAGAATTGTTGCCATAACCAATACCTAAATCTGGATCTAATACATTAATTAAAGGTTGTTCATATTCTTCATAGCGTTGCTGAAACTTTCGTTTAAAGTCTTCTAGAAGTGTATTTTCTCTTTCGCCTTGAAGTTTATTTAAAACAACAATTGCGTTTCTTATTTTCTTTAATGAAGAATAGCTTAATGAAGACTCTGGAAGATGTCTGTAAGTGTCTACTTGAAACAATTTACTTACATCTGCTTCTTGAATTTGATTCTCTATAATTTTATGTATGTCTTTATAGCTTTTAGGATCATTAACAACCGAAGTATCTAAATCTGTTATCTTTTCTTTTAAGGTCGTTAATAGTTTCTTAATAGTATTAGCTTCATAAAAATCGAAACGTTTTTCGTTTAATGTTTTAAGTAGAGCTTCTAAGTAATCATCTCCAGTTAAGGTAAATTCTATTTCACTAGTAAAAAACTGACTATCTATAACTTGATTTATAAAGTTTATGGCATCTTCTTCTGCAATACCATCATTAACTATAGGTTTAATAATGTCACTTATAAGCGCTCCATTTTTTGCAGCTTCTAAGGTCATTTCTAGGTACTCGTTAATATCTACCTCAGATATTTTATGGCATCTTACATTATCTTTATTAAAATAGTATTCTACATAGCGATATTTATCCATAACCTTGTACATAGAGTTATTAGGAAAATACCTTAGTGCCGCTCTTATGGCCTTATTTTTAGTGATTTCTGGTAAAAACTTCCCTAAAAAGTACATGTCGAATTTTGTTGTACGTTCTATGGTAGCCTTATCCATATTAATATGAGTTTCTTTACCCATTTTAACAGAAGAAACTGTTGCCCAAAGACCAAAAGGTGTACACCTGTTAGATAAACGAGAGACATATTTGTATAAAGACCCTTGTAAATTTTTTAATTCGTCTTCAGTTTGGAATGCTTCGCCTTTTTCCCACAACTCTAATGCATTATGTATATTTGGGGAGCCTATAAATAACGCTTCTCTGTTTTTTTTATCCTTAAAAATTTCTTGAATCTCTTCCCAAGTTACATCTGTTTTTTTGATGCCTAAAGGTGTTCGTATAACTGCTTTATTTGTAAATGAATAGTTTTTCATAATTCAATAAATTTTGATTTATAATCTTATATTTTCCCACATTTTGTGGTAATAGTTTTTGTTATCTAATAATTCTTGATGTGTACCAGATTCAACAACTTCTCCTTTTTTAAGAGCTATTATTTTATCTGCTTTAATAATTGACTGTAGTTTATGTGCAATTATTATTATTGTTTTTCCTTCTTTAGCTAGGTTATCTATAAGTTTTTTGATGACTAGTTCGGATTCTGAATCTAGTGCTGAGGTGGCTTCATCCAAAATAAGTACTTCAGGGTCTTTGTATAATGCTCTAGCAAAGGCTATACGTTGTCTTTCTCCTCCAGAAAGGTTAGCGCCAAATTCACCTAAGTAGCTTTCAAAACCGTTAGGAAGCGATTCTATAAACTCGTAAGCACCGACTTGTCTACATACTTTCATTATTTTCTCCATATCGGGATTGTATTCCCCAATAGCGATATTAGAGATGATAGAGCCGTCAAATAATTCTACGCTTTGTGGTACAGTGGTAATGAGTTTATTAATGCTATTTTTTGTTATATATTTTAAATCGTAATCTCCAATATTTATTTTACCGCTATTTGGTAAGTATATATTTTGAATTAATGATGCTATAGTACTTTTTCCACTTCCACTTTCTCCAACAATTGCTGTAAATTTTCCTTTAGGTATAGTTAAAGACAATTCTTTAAAGATATCTCTACCTAGTTCGTAGTGGAAACTAACCTTGTCGAACTGTATATCTCCTAGAGAGTGTTCATTTATATTTATGTTAGCATCATTTAGTTCAGTTTCTAGGTCCATAATACCAAATAGTCTATCTGCTGCTATTAATGCATTTTGTATAGATTTGTTGGTGTTAATTAGTTGTGATGCAGGTCCGGTGAAATAGCCTATTATTGAATAGAAAGAGAATAACTCTCCAGGTGTAATGTCTCCGCCTATTACATAATATGTTCCTGCCCATAATAATATAACAGTGAATACTCTAGAAACGAAATCTGTAGATATATTAGAGAAAATATGGTTTAAACCAGAGTTGTAAACGGTTTTAAGTAAATCTATAAACTTAATTTCCGTTTTGTTTTTAGAAAACTCTTCTAGAGATAATCGTTTTACGGTACCAATGTTTTTTATAGATTCTACTAGTTGAGATTCTAGCATTGCATTTTTCTCCATCACCTTACGTTCGGCATTTTTATTTAGCTTATTTACTATAAGATATATAATGATGTAGAAGGGTATGATTAATGTAATAATGGCAGCAAGCTTCCAATAATACGTGTACATGAATATAAAAGAGAAAATAACAATAAAAACGTTTACTATTATGCTTAAAGCGGTTTCGTTAATAAGTAATCTAATTTTTACAGCATCTCCTATTCTAGACATGATTTCCCCAATTCGCATAGTATCGAAGAATTTTTGAGGCATAGTAAACAAGTGTTTATAATAGCCTAGAATTAATCTAGAGTCTATTTGTTGACTTGTTTTAAGCATAAAAACGTCTTTTAAAGCACCAAAAATGAACTGAAGAATAATACAGAAAATAACAATTATACTCATTAAATTAAGTAAGCTCTTATTGCCGCTAACCAATACAAAGTCTGTTATTTTCTCAATGTATATTGATATGGAAAAGCCTAGGAGTGTATATATTATAGACCCTATAATAGCCTGTAAAAGTATTTGTTTGTGAGGCTTTAAAAGAAAAGCCATACGTTTAAAGTTTGAAAACTTTTCGTTACGTTCTGTAAAAATATCTTCGTCTGGGATTAATATTAACATATACCCAGTAAATATGTCTCTAAACTCTTCAATGTCCTTTTTTTCCAGCTTACCAGTTGCTGGGTCCATAATTTGTACGTATTCCTTTGTTGCTTTGTAGATTACTACGTAATGAGGGAATTCGTGTTGGTCTATTTTAACCATTATATGGGCAATGGCTGGTAAAGGAATATCTGTTATACCTTCTATAGAAGCTTTAACACCCTTTGCAGAAAATCCAAGTTTATTAGCAGCTTCTCTTAACCCTAATAAAGTTGTTCCTCTTTTACCTGTGTTGGCATATTGACGAATACGTGCAATAGGTAAGCTTAAATTATAATGCTCGGAAATAGAAGCTAAACATGCGGCTCCGCAATCACTATAATCATGCTGTTTTATTTCTATTTTACTCATTGTTGTTGCTGTTGTTGTAAGGGTTAAACCAGTCGTCTATACTGTCGAATAAGAGTTGAAAAAGGCTTCTTTTTGTTAAGAAAAAACGACTAGTAACTGTCATTCCCTTTTTTAATTTTCCAGAAGCGCCATTGCTTAGAAATAATTCTTTTTCTTTTAAAGTGCTTCTAATTTTAAAAATAGAAGTGTTTTGGTAGGTTACAATATCTTTCCCTACCTCAGTAATTTCTCCAGTAGCAAAGCCCCATTGATTTGAATTGTAAGAGTCTATCTGGTACTTGGCAGTTATTCCTTCTTTTATATAACCAATGTCTGAAGGAGAAATATAAGACTCTATAATTAGGTTTTTTGCTGGAGAAATACTTGCAAGTGTTGTACCGCCGTTAACAAAACTTCCCAAATTAAGACCTTGAACGTTTATAAGTTCTCCATCTAAAGGTGCTCTTAAAACATACATGTCTTTTTCTTCTGTTAATTGTTTTTCGTTAGAATCTAAATTATCCAGAGACTGTTGGTAATCTGTTAATTCGTTTTGCCAAGAAAGCTGTGTAGTTCTTATAGTAATAACTCTATTGTCTTTAGCTTTGTCTAAAGCTAACCTTGCTTGGTTAAACTCTATTTTAGGGATGACATCTTTTGCGTAAAGATGTTTAGCAGTATTAAATTTTTCGGTAGCATCTTCAATGTCTGTGTTGATATTTTGTATTTGTTGTAAGTATTTTGTTTTCTCCTTCTGGTATTTACTAGTCTTTAATTTAGAATACTGTCCTTTAAGTAAAAACTCTAAATCCGTTATAAAATCCTGAATGTTCTCTTTTTGAATAGTTAATAAATTACCTTTCTCTTCAAGAATTTTTTGGTCGATAACTAATAACGTATCGCCTTTAGAAACATATTGGTTTTCTATGAGATTAAAATATGTTATTTTACCACTAGTTTGCGCATATAAATTTACAGGTTTCTCTTCAGAAGTTATTTTACCACGACTTGTGGTATAAACATCTACATAAATAAAAGGAAGTGCTGTAAAAACAGCGATAATTGCTAAAAATATCAGCCAAAAAATAAGATTGCTTTTTTTGCTGTGTTTGGCAATATGATACTCTACAGTATTGTGTAGAATTTCTTCAGGAAAAATATTATTCTCTTTCATAATTCAATCTTTTTAAACATTTAGAAGTTAATTGTTTTTTAGATTGAGTGTGGGTGATAAGAGAATCACTAAATATTAAATATGTCATTTGCTTGAGTTTTAACCAAAGCAACGTATTATTAAGAAAAGAAACAAAGCATTAGTGCATTTTTTTATAAAAAAAGGCATTTTTAAAACGGTTTAAATATTTGATTTACAGTCAATTGAGTGTTTTTAATTAAAAAACACTGTATCTAAATGTAAAATGTAAAAATTGAATAAAAAACACTTTCGATTGATTATATTTGTGACGTATCTTAATTATGAAAAAAGAAAAAAAAATACCATTAAAAAGAAAACTACTTCATAAGTATCGTTTAGTAATATTAAATGAGGATACGTTTGAAGAACGTGTTTCATTTAAACTAACACGTTTAAATGTGTTTGTTTTAGTTACAATATCGTCTATATTATTAATTGCATTTACAACACTATTAATAGCGTTTACTCCTATAAGAGAATATATTCCTGGCTATTCTTCTACTGCACTTAAAAAGAAAGCGGTAGAGCTTAATTACAAAACAGACTCTTTACAACAAGTTATTAGGTTAAATGAACAATATTATAGCTCTATTAAAAAAGTATTAAAAGGCGAGGTGAGTACAGTAGAGTTTAATAGAGATTCTATAATATCTGCAGCAAAGCTAGACCTTAGTGAAGTAGATTTAGACCCAATAAAAGAAGACTCTATACTTAGAGAGAAAGTCGATAAAGAAGATAAGTATAATCTATTTGAAACAGCGAAAACAAAAGCGAATTTTATTTTATTTCCACCTGTTAACGGAACAATTAGCGAAACCTATAACGTAGAAGATAGACATTATGCAGTAGATGTTATTGTTGCAGAGAATTCACCTGTAAAAGCAACTGCAGATGGTACTGTTATATTTTCAGAATGGACAACAGAGACGGGCTTTGTTATTATTTTAGAGCATAGTTATGGACTAATTTCTGTTTATAAACACAATGCTTCGTTAACTAAAACACAAGGAGATTTGGTGAAATCTGGAGAAGTAATAGCTATGGCAGGAAATACGGGGGAATTAACAACAGGTCCCCATTTACATTTCGAATTATGGAGCGATGGCTATCCAGTAAATCCAACAAATTTTATAGATTTTAAATAATTTAATGATACCATTTAAGTCTACATTAGCAAAGCAATTTGCAAAGAAAGTTTATAAGTCCATCCAAAAATGGGCCAATAACCCTATTGAAACGCAAGAACAAGTCTTTAAAAACTTAATAAAGGAAGCTTCCGTTACAACGTTTGGTAAAGATCACAATTTCGAAACCATAAAAACACACGAAGATTTTGTAAAACAAGTACCTATTAGAGATTACGAAGCATTAAAAAGTTATGTCGATCAAGTAGTAGCTGGCAAAGTAGATGTGTTATGGAAGGGGAGGCCATTATATTTTGCAAAAACTTCAGGTACAACCTCAGGCGCAAAATATATTCCTATTACTAAGGAAAGCATGCCTAATCATGTAAACGCAGCAAGAAATGCAATACTAATGTATATACATGAAACAGGAAATGCGAAGTTTGTAAATGGAAAAATGATTTTTTTACAAGGTAATCCCGTTTTAGAAGAAAAAAATGGAATACAATTAGGTAGATTGTCTGGGATTGTGGCACATTATGTACCTAAATATCTTCAAAAAAACAGAATGCCTTCATGGGAAACTAATTGTATAGACGATTGGGAAACAAAAGTTGATGCTATTGTAGAAGAAACCATTTCAGAAGACATGACTATTATTTCGGGAATCCCATCTTGGGTGCAAATGTATTTTGAAAGGCTTCAGGAGAAAACAGGTAAAAAAGTAGGCGATATTTTTAAAAATTTCAATCTTTTTATTTTTGGGGGTATCAATTATGAACCTTACAGAGCAAAGTTTGAAAGCTTAATAGGTAGAAAAGTAGATAGTATAGAGTTGTATCCTGCAAGCGAAGGTTTTTTTGCATTTCAGGATAAGCAAGATGAAAAAGGGATGCTACTTCAATTAAATTCGGGAATGTTTTACGAATTTATAAAAGCAGATGAATTTTTTAACGAAAACCCAAAACGTATAACTATAGCAGATGTCGCGTTAGGTATAAATTATGTTATAATAATATCTACCAATGCTGGTCTTTGGGCTTATAACATAGGTGATACTGTTCAGTTTACAAGTTTAAAACCATATAGGGTTATTGTTTCTGGGAGAATAAAGCACTTTATTTCTGCCTTTGGAGAACATGTAATAGGTAAAGAAGTAGAGGAAGCATTAAGAGAAGCTATAGAGAGTTCGGGAGCCAGGGTTAATGAGTTTACAGTGGCTCCACAGATTACTCCGCAGTCTGGATTACCTTATCACGAATGGTTTATAGAATTTGAAAAAGAACCGGAAAATAATGCTACATTTATTAATAAAATAGACGAAGCCTTACAAAAGCAGAATAGCTATTATTTAGATTTAATAGAAGGGAAAGTATTACAGCCACTAAAGGTGTCTAAAATACAGAAAAATGGCTTTCAAAATTATATGAAATCCATAGGTAAATTAGGGGGACAGAATAAAATCCCACGACTTTCTAACGATAGAAAAATAGCAGATGCTTTAGAAGCGTATATTCTCTATAAATAATAGTATATTTGCTGGCTAAATAAAGATTATGAGTGAAATAACATATCATGAAAGAACGAGGGCTCAGGAGAGTTCAAATGCAATAGAAAGAATGTATATTACTATGCGTCATCTATTTAATCGAGGCTTTTATAAGCCTATGGGGGTTTCTGGAGAAACATTACGAGAAGCTCTTTTGGTATTAAGACCAGAAATATATGGCTCTATTGCAGATGAAAAAGCAGAGTTAGAAGGACTATCTTACGTTATAGATAGATTACCAATAGGTATAGAAGAATGTCGTTTTATAAACTTAACAAGTGATGAAGGTTATGCAAATTCGCATTTTGAAGCCATTATTCCTCCAAAAAGAAGACGTAATTGCTATCGTATAGACGATGAGCAAATGAATATTGAAATTACCAGAGGGCGATCTGAAATATATGATATTTTAACACATTTAACATTCCTTTTTGTAGAATCTCATAAAATTAGTAAGCGTGTTATTATTAATGATGAAGGGCATACTACAAGAGATTGGTTAAAATTAGAGAAAGCTGTTTTAAGTAAAAAGAAACTTACTCAAAAAGAAAGAGAAATAGCAATAACGCACACTGCTAATATTTTAGGAAGAACCTTTAGGGAACTGTCATCTACATACTCAAATTTTGCAACTAAAGAAAAACCAGAACGTTTATTACATATTGTATATTGGTTAGGTAAATTGGCAATAGACGAGGTGGTAAATAATATTAAAAGAACAGTTACTTTTAGTCCAGTTTTAAGAGAAAGACTAGGGCACCACATACATGGAGAGATTTGGGCGAATACTATTAAAGAAACGCTTAAAAAGAATAATTTATTAGAACGTCCTATTCATATAATTAGTGCAAATTTACATAGCGTTATGAATACGTTGTATGCACCAGTATCACTAAAAAATTTAGTGTCTAAAAAAGATATTTTTGGTGTTTATGAAGACTTAAGTAATAGTAAAAATGAAGCGCTACGCAATAAAGTGACACAAAAAGCGTTACAGCAGGGAATGATATACATAAAAGACAGCTCTGGGACTAATATAGATGTTCAAATTTTTGACACTGCAAAACTAGATTTAAGTGTAACAGATTTAGGTATCAGTAAACAAAATAAGGATACTAAAAATGCACCTGTTATTTTTGTAATGGATTATGCTTTTGGAGAACAGGCTTATGAAACAATAGATGAGCTTTTAAAACCTTATGGAGATAAGAATGACAAAACGCATTTAAACGTAGAATCTATATCTATAATGGGTAAAGCTGGTATTTTAGAAGGAGGTAAAGGTGATATAATGATACCTTCTGCTCATATTTTTGAAGGAACAGCAGATAATTACCCTTTTAAAAATGAACTTAGTAAGTCTGACTTAGAAGGACAAGGTGTAGATGTTTATGAAGGTTCTATGATTTCAGTTCTTGGAACATCGCTACAAAATAAAGATATATTAAAGTTCTTTTTTAATTCTACATGGAATGTTATTGGTTTAGAAATGGAAGGAGCACATTATCAAAAAGCAATTCAAGCAGCATCAAAAGTAAGAGGTAGTATAAACCCAGATGTAAAAGTAAGATATGCCTATTATGCAAGTGATAACCCGTTAGAAACAGGAGGCACTTTAGCTTCGGGTGGATTAGGAACCTCTGGAGTTAGACCAACATATTTAATAACTAGAAAAATCCTACAACAAATATTTAATTAACCGTTTAACCACAATTATGAGTAAAGAATTACCATCAAAAAATAATACATCCGAAGAAGTTGATTTAGTCGTATTTTTTAATTTAATAGGAGGTATACTTAATAAAGTTTTAAACTTCGTTGGCTCAATTTTAAAAACAATTTTCTCAGCCATAATATATGCAATAAGGGCTTTTGTTGTTAATTGGAAGATAATACTAGGGGCTATTGTTATTTCTACTGTATTAGGTTACTTTATAGAGCACAAAAAAGCAAAAGTATATAATTCGGAAATGTTAGTAAGGCCATATTTTGGTTCAAAATTTCAATTAGTTACTAATATCAATTATTTCAATGCATTAATTAAGAGTAAGGATTATGATGCTTTAGAAAATATTTTTAATAATGAAGAAACTAAAGTAGATACAAAACAAATAAAGTCCTTTAAAATAGAACCAGGGCCAACTACCGAGAATCAAAGAATTCTTCAGTATGAAGAGTTTATTAGTCAGGTTGATAGTATTAGAGCTCAAGATATTTCTTTAGAGGATTATGTTGAAAATAGAAGTATTTATTCAGGAGATCTTTTTCTAATTACTGCAGAGTCTTTTAAAAAAGATATTTTTAGAGACTTAGAATTTGGTATTAACTCAGCCTTTACAAATGATTTTTCTGAAAGAAAGAAAAAGAAAGAAAATCAATTATACGAATTAGAAAAAGAAAATATCCTTGAAAACTTAAAGGAAGTAGATTCTTTACAGAGAATATATATAGACGTTTTACAAGAAGAGACAAAAAATCCAAGTAAAGACTTTAACTTAGGGCCTATTTCGTTACAGCAAGAAAAATCTGGCACAAAAGAGTATGAGTTACTTGAAAAGGAAATTAAGCTAAGAGAGCAATTAAGAGCATTAGAGGAAAAAGCGATTTCTAAAGATGTTTTTGTAGACGTTATTTCAAGTTTCCAGAAAGTTGGAAATGTGGTAGACAAATTAAGTCAGAAATACTCTTTAATTTTTCCTGCATTAACATTAATATTAATATGCTTACTTTTTATGGTAAGAAAAGTAGTGGTTTACGCAAGTAATTATGAAGGATAAAACAATATTAATTACTGGTGGTGCTGGATTTATAGGGGCAAACTTTATTCCTTATTTCTTAGAAGAAAATAAAGATGTTAAAGTTGTTAATATAGATAAGCTAACCTATGCCGGGGATTTAAATAATTTAGATGAGGTAAAAAATCATAGAAATTATAATTTTGTTGAAGGAGATATTTGTGACCGAGAATTAATAGAAAGTCTTTTTAAAGAATATAACTTTTTTGGAGTAATACATTTTGCTGCAGAATCGCATGTAGATAACTCAATTAAAAATCCGGGAGCCTTTATAGACACCAATATTACTGGGACATTTAATTTATTAGATGTAGCTAAAAATCATTGGATGGACGGCCCTAATAAAATAAAAAAAGAATACAAAGGTGCTAGATTTCATCATATATCAACAGATGAGGTTTATGGCACCCTAGGAGAAGTTGGTCTGTTTACAGAAAAAACACCTTATGCACCAAATAGCCCTTATAGCGCATCAAAAGCATCTTCAGATTTTATAGTAAGAAGTTATTTTCATACATATGGTATGAATGTAGTAACTACTAATTGTTCTAATAATTATGGGCCTAAACAGCATAATGAAAAGCTAATACCTACAATTATAAGAAAAGCACTGTCTGGCGAGCAAATACCAATTTACGGAGATGGTAAAAATATTAGAGATTGGTTGTATGTTTTAGATCATTGTAAAGGAATTAATTTAGTTTCCAAAATAGGAAAACCAGGAGAAACCTATAATATAGGAGGGAGAAATGAAAGAGATAATTTATATATTGTAAATACTATTTGCGATATTTTAGATGAAATAAAACCATCACCTACTTCGTACAAAGAACAAATAACATTTGTAAAAGATAGACCAGGGCACGATTTTAGATATGCAATAGATGCTTCAAAAATTGAAAATGAACTAGGCTGGAAAGCAGATGAAAATTTTGAAACAGGAATTAAAAAAACCATAAATTGGTATATAAATAAATATCTCTAACCTATGAAAGGTATAATATTAGCAGGAGGGTCTGGTACAAGATTACACCCTATAACTTTAGCTGTAAGTAAGCAATTAATGCCTATTTACGATAAGCCTATGATATATTATCCCTTATCTACATTAATGTCTGCGAGCATAAAAGATATACTTATTATTTCTACACCACACGATTTACCACTATTCAAAGCACTTTTAGGAGATGGTAAAAAGTTTGGTTGTACTTTTGAATATGCTATACAGGAAGCCCCTAATGGGCTAGCTGAAGCCTTCATAATAGGAGAAGAGTTTATAGGCGAAGATAAGGTTGCGTTAATATTAGGAGATAATATTTTTTATGGTTCAGGATTAGAAAAGCTATTACAATCTAATAATAATCCAGACGGTGGTATTATTTATGCATATCATGTTTTAGACCCAGAACGTTACGGTGTAGTAGAGTTTGATGATAATGAGAAGGCTATATCTATAGAAGAAAAACCAGAAAAACCAAAATCTAATTATGCCGTTCCTGGAATATATTTTTATGATAACGACGTTATAAACATTGCTAAAAATATAAAACCAAGTAATAGAGGGGAATTAGAAATCACAGATATAAACAAAGAGTATTTAAGTCGAAAAAAACTAAAAGTTAGTGTTTTAGATAAAGGTACTGCTTGGTTAGATACTGGTACTTTTAACTCTTTAATGCAAGCTTCTCAATTTGTTCAAGTTATTGAAGAAAGACAAGGTTTAAAAATAGGAGCTATAGAAGAAACGGCTTACAAAATGGGGTATATAAATAAAGACGAATTAAGAACACTTATAGACCCGTTAATAAAAAGTGGGTACGGTAAACATTTGTTAAGCATTATAGAAAAATAAGACTTCTAATAATTTTTTATGAAAGCCACAGAAACCAAGTTAAAAGGCTGCTTCGTTATAGAACCTACAGTTTTTAATGATAAAAGAGGCTATTTTTTTGAAAGCTTTAATAACAGACTATTTAACGAGTTAATAAAAGCAAACGTACAATTTGTACAAGACAATGAATCTTTTTCAAGTAAAGGAGTCCTAAGGGGGTTGCATTACCAAGAAGGTGAATATGCTCAAGCAAAGTTAGTACGAGTTGTTAAAGGAAGCGTTTTAGATGTTGCTGTAGACATAAGAGAGGGCTCAAAAACCTACGGAGAACACGTTGCTGTAGAACTTAATGAAGAGAACAAGAAACAATTGTTTGTACCTAGAGGCTTTGCTCATGGCTTTGTAGTTTTAAGTGAAACAGCTATCTTTTCTTACAAGTGCGATAATTTTTATAATAAATCTTCCGAAAGAGGTATTATTTACAATGATTCAAATTTAAATATTGACTGGAAACTTACTGAAAAAGAATTAATTATTTCAGATAAAGATGAAATACTACCTAAACTAAAAGAGGTGTAATAATGATAAAAACTAAGGTTTTAGTAACAGGAGCTAATGGTCAATTAGGCCAGTGTATTAAGGAACTATCTAAAACTATTATAGATATAGATTTTATATTTAAATCTAGCAAAACCTTAGATATTACAAAAAAACCAGATTTAAAAAAGTTATTTGAAACGGAGGCATTTACTCATTGTGTTAATTGCGCAGCATATACAGCAGTAGATAAGGCAGAACAAGAAGCTAATAAAGCTTATAATGTTAATTGTGTTGGAGTAAAAAACATAGCAGAGCTTTGTAGTGTAAATAATATAACCTTAATTCATATTTCAACCGATTTTGTGTTTAATGGTTTAGGGTATAAACCATACAAAGAAACAGATGAGGCTATGCCAATATCTGTATATGGGAAAACTAAACTTGAAGGAGAACAAGTTGTAAAAATGCATTTAAATCAATACTTTGTAATAAGAACATCTTGGTTATTCTCAGAGTATAATAATAATTTTGTAAAAACAATGCTTAAGTTAAGCAAAGATAGAGATGAGTTAAGTGTTGTTAATGATCAAATAGGAAGCCCTACTTATGCATTGGATTTAGCAAGAAGTATCGTTAATATTATTGAAAATAATAATACCAACTATGGTATATATCATTATAGTAACACTGGAGTAGCAAGTTGGTACGATTTTGCAAAAGCCATTTTTGAACTTAAAAATGTGGCTATAAAAGTTCAACCAATAGCGACAGAAAATTACCCAACACCAGCAAAAAGACCACATTATAGTGTGTTAAATAAAGAAAAAATTAAAAATACTATAAGTATAGCTATTCCTTATTGGAGAGATAGCTTAAAAGAATGCTTAGATAAAGTCGTTTAATTATGAAAAAAACTATAGCAATAATAGGCCTTGGTTACGTAGGTTTACCTTTAGCAGTCGAATTTGCTAAAAAGTATGAAGTTGTAGGTTTTGATATTAATAAAACAAGAATAAAAGCCTTAAATGAAGGTCATGACGATACTTTAGAAGTTAGCGATAATGATTTAAAAGACGTTATATATCAAAAAGATAATAGTACAGGTTTAAAATTAAGTTATAATGAAACTTCAATAGCTAGTTGTAACATATATATAGTAACAGTACCAACGCCTATAGATAAAAATAATAGACCCGTTTTAAAGCCTTTAGTAGAGGCTTCTAAAACTATAGCTAAAGTTTTAAAAAAAGGAGATATAGTAATTTATGAATCTACTGTATACCCTGGTGTAACCGAGGATATTTGTGTGCCAGTTTTAGAAGAGTTTAGTGGTTTAAAATTTAACACAGATTTTTATTGTGGATATTCACCAGAAAGAATAAATCCAGGAGATAAGACTCACACTATAAGTAATATAAAAAAGGTTACTTCTGGTTCTACAAAAACAATAGGAGAGGAAATAAATAACTTGTATGCTTCTATAATTACTGCAGGAACACATTTAGCACCAACAATTAAAGTAGCCGAAGCAGCCAAAGTAATAGAAAATGCTCAACGAGACATTAATATTGCTTTTGTTAATGAGTTAGCAAAGATTTTTAATAAATTAGATATAGATACTCATGCTGTACTAGAAGCAGCTGCAACAAAATGGAACTTTTTACCCTTTAAACCAGGTCTTGTTGGAGGGCATTGTATTGGAGTAGATCCATATTATTTAGCACAAAAAGCACAAGAAGTAGGGTATCATCCCGAAATTATATTAGCAGGAAGAAGGCTAAACGATAGTATGGGAGAATATGTGGCTGTTGAGGTTTTAAAATTAATGGTGCAAAATGATATTAACATTAAACACTCTAAAGTTTTAATGTTAGGAATTACATTTAAAGAGAATTGCCCAGATATTAGAAATACAAAAGCTATAAGCGTATATCATGCTTTAGAGTCTTTTAATATGGATATAGATGTTTACGATCCGTGGGCAGCACCCATAGAAGTAAGTAATGAATATAGCATTAGCCTTATTAAAGAGTTAAAATCTAATTTTTATGATGTAATTATACATGTAGTTGCCCATAGAGAGTTTTTAGAGCTAGATTTAAATACGCTAAAAAAAGAAAAAACTTTAATTTATGACGTTAAAGGTTCATTAGATATAGAAGATATAGATAGGAGACTATAGCAGAATATACTGATTAAAAAAACAGATAATTTAAAATGAATGTATCAAATTATATAAATAATTTTAAAAAAACAGATAGGCGAATTATAAAGCATTCTTTATTACTTCTTTTTGTAACCTTTCTTGTTTCGTGTGGTGAAAAGCAATCTGAAAAAATGGTGTTTAAACCAACTCCACTTAATGGAAAAGACACAGCAATATCTGCAAGTAATAAAAAATCTAATTTTTCTACTCTAGACAGAGTTCATATGTTATCACTATCCATTAACGATTCTATAGATAATGATACTAGGTCGCTGTTAAGATTTGGTTTTGCTACCTTACCAGAAAAGGTTACTGTAGATTCTGCGTTTATATATTTATATAGTATTGATCCAGGCCATTTTGGAAAAGATAACTCATTTGTACTCGAACCGTTAAAAAACATTTGGATTAACAAAGAAATTAATTGGGAAAATCAACCAGAAAGTGATGCTAGTAAAGCTGTTAAACTTGAAGCTCCAAAAACTAAAGATCAAGACTATAAAATAGACGTTACAAATTATGTTAGTAATGTTTCTAAAAACCTTCAAGCTAATTATGGCTTTATGCTAAAATTAGAAAACGAGAAAAAATCATACAAAGGCGTTAGGTTTCATTCAAGCGATAGTGAAATTGAAGATAAAAGACCAAGATTGGAAGTTTATTTTTCAGAATAAATGGTTTACTATTTTATAAAAACAATAACAAGGAATATATAAATGACACAAGGAATTAAGATTTTATTACTATTAGTTTCTTGCATTATACTTGCATGTAGTGCTAACACAAAAAATGTATATCAACCAAATAGTGAGTATGGAATTGACACTTATATTTCTAAGACAAGAGTAAATCAGAATTTCTCACAAGATTATAAGCTAAATGCTTTTGGTGGAATAGCAAATAGTTCTGTTTCAGATATTAATAGATTTCTGCTTAAAATAAGATGTTCTAGTATACCAGTAAACGTTACTGTAGATTCTGCATTTGTATATTTAAAAATAGTTGAAATAAAAAAGGCAGGACAAGATACTTCTTTTTATATAGAAAGAATTTTAGAAGACTGGGATGCGGAATGTGTAACTTGGGCTAATCAACCAAAAAGTGATAGTAAAAACTCAATTAAGGTAAAAATAACTAACGACCAATTAGATTACTATAAGATAGATATAACAAAGTTTATTAAAGATATTGCTAATCAAGATTATTTAAATTATGGCTTCTTATTTAAATCGGGAAAAGAATCTAATGTAAACGGTATAAGTTTTTATTCTAGTAATGCGAAGGATTTAGATAATCAACCTAGATTATTGGTTTACTACAAACATAATAGTATTTAAAGATAAATTTATGGGAAATAATAACCTAGAAAAAGTTTTTTCTAAGCAATTCTTTTTGGAGAACTTGTTAGTGTTATTCTTTGCCTATGATTTTATTGTTAAGATAATTGTTCATATAACAAAAATTAGTGCTTTCTATAACTACGTTATAGTTTTTAAAGTTTTATTAGTTTTAATAGCTATTTATAAATATGGCTTAACTAAAAGGAAAAAGGTATTTGTATATTCCATAATAGGTCTATCAATAGCATATAGTATAACACAATTATTTAATTTTAAAATTTTAGATATTAATAATATTCAGTTTAACGGCTATTATTATTTAAGTAGTGTTTTACCTATTGCTTTTATTTATTTTTGTAATGATTACTCCAAAGAGATAATAAATAAACAAGTCCATAGATTTCTGTGGTTTATGGGGTTTAGTGCTGTATTTGTTTTTGTTGGCTATTTATTAGAAATAGAGGTTTTTAGATCCTACTTTAGAGGTGGAAGGTTTGGCTATTCTGGCTTATTATTATACCACCATGAAGCAGGATATATTTATTACATAGTAATACATTTATTATATCTAAAGTTTAAAAGAAATAGAACAACAGTTAACTTGATTTTGTTATTAGTTATCTTTCTCTCATCCTTTCTTGTAGGAACAAAAAAGAGCCTTTTCTTTACGGTAATATTTTTAATCTATTTCATTATAGATAATATTAAAAGAAGAAAAGAGCTATTAATAAGTTTAGGTACTATTCTTGTTTTATTTCTAGTCTTTTTTAATACAGTACATCAGGTTTTTAATAAGTACTATGTTCTTTTAGGTAAAATTTATAGAGAAGATGGTTTTTGGAGTTCGTTTTTGTCATACAGAAACGTTTTGTTTAACGAAAAACTGTATCCATATATATCAGATTACCCTTCAGTTTTTAATATCCTTTTTGGTTGGCCTTTATTCAGTGGACATAGATCAGAGTTAGAGATGTTCGATTTGTTTTTGTTTTTTGGTATAGCAGGTTTTGTAGCTTATTTCTGGTTTTTTAAAAATATATTGAAAAGACTAAATTTTATGTCTTATTTTCTTGTGCTTTCGCTTATATTTGGGGCTCTTTTTTCGGGTAATCTACTTGTAAGTGTAAATGTTATGATAATGATTGTTATAACTTTAAAATATTTTAATTTAAAACCAATAGAATAAGTGAGGGCTTTTAAAAATAGTATATACGCAACATTAGATGTTGTTTTTGCTCCGTTTTTTCTTGTTATAGCGACTCCTATATTTATTTCCCAAATAGGAATTGAGAAATATGGTCTGTGGATATTAATAAACAGTATCTTAGCTTCACTTTCTATTTTTAATTTTGGAATTAACGAAACGATAATCAAATATATTTCGGAAAGTAAAAGCAATAATGATTATGCAACACAAAGAAAGGTTTTTAGTTCTGTAGTTGTATTTTTATTAATTCTAGCAATAGTAGTATTAGCATTAGTATATCTACTATACGGTTTTAATATAACGTTCGAGTTTGTAGAAACTAGAGAAATTTTTACGATACTGCTTTTTGCAGTTCCATTATTTTTTATAAAACAATTAGAACAAGCCTTTTTTGCACTTCATAAATCTTATGAAGATTTTAAATATTTAGCAAAACAATCCTTTATTTCCAAAGCACTATTATACATTTCTCAAATAGCTGCTGTTTTTGTATTTAAGGAAGTTAAGGATGTTTTTATGGTTTCTATGGCTGTGGCCGGGATTTATTTATGCTATCAGTTTTTTGCATTATCTAAAAAATACAACCATATTTTTTCAAGAAAAGAAGCCAGTTTTACAACCTTTAAAGGAGTTTTAGGATATGGTAAATGGGCATGGTTTTCTAGTACAATACTAATTTTTAGCGCGCATATAGATAAATGGATTGTAAGTGCTATTCTAGGCTTAAAGATATTTGCATATTACTCGATAGGTGTTTCTGTTTTAAATCAACTAAAAACAATCCATACAGCTTCTATTTCATGGGTGTTTCCTAAAATATCAGGAAATCAACTTACAGAAAAAGCGAGAGGGTTATTACATATTAAATTAACACTATTTGTATCTACTCTAGGTTTAATAGTAAGTTATGTATTAGAAAAAGCAGACTTTATTTTTGTTTTATGGTTAGGTGAAACTACATTTTTAAATAGTAAATTATATTTACATACATTTCTTTTTTTATTACCAGTTTGGCTTATATCTGCATCCTCCTTTTATTATTTACTTGGTTTAGGCGTAGTTAAGAAAAAGTTTTATGCAGATTTAGTAGTATTGTTGTTAAAAATTGGAGTGACATATGTAGCTTTGCAAAAATTAAATTTAGAAGCTTGGCCAATTTTATTTGTTATTCCAATGTTAATGGAAGTCATTTTATTTTCATATATATTAAACCAATACAATAAATTAAAAATCTTGTATTTAAACTTATTTATTGTATTTAATATTATAATCTTAGCTCTAAGGTTTAACCACATCATATAAGTAAAACCAAGTAAATGTATAAGCATGTAGGTCATTTTAAAATAATAATAGGATTAATAGTATCCCTATTTTTCTTCCCTTCTATTACATTTGGTCTTTTACAAGCAGAAGTATTTCCATGGGGAATATTATTATCTACTGTAATCTTAATTCGTCAAAAAAGGATTAATACAACTTATGTACTGGTATTATGTGCATTTGCTGTAAATATTATAATCTTTTCTCTTTATTATTTTCCTGATATAAAAATACCCGAAGTCGTAAGGTCTTTATTAGCATATGTTAATAGTTCTTTATGTTTTGTAGCTTTTTACCAAGCATCGGAAACTTCAACATTAAAAACATTAAGACTTGTTAAAGTTATTTTTATTTTTCTATTAGTTCTGGGTGTTTTGCAAGCCTTTGGACTTATAAAGATTTTTGATCCTATATTTAAATTTTTAATACCAAGAGCTAGTTCTTCATCATTAGCCCATTTAAAAAGAGGAGTTACCTTATTAGCTACAGAACCAGCAAGAGCAGGAGTTAGTTTAGTATTTATATATGTTGTCGTTAGAACAGTATTTATAAATAATAAAAGAATGTTGTACGATGCTTTATTTTTGCTTTTTTTGGTATTAATAATAAAATCTATTATGGCCTTGGGGGTATATGCAATATTTGTATTACTTACCTATAGAATGAAAATAATAAAGGTTTTAGCCATAGGTGTTGTCGTTTTGTTTATAATTGACATGTCTGGAGGAGCAGGTAGATCAACACAAATGATAAGAAAAATAAAGGCTCAAGAGAGTTTTGGAGAAGCATCCATGGTCGTTGTAGATTTAGCAGGGCCAAGATTAATCTCTGTATATTCATCGTGGTTACATACACTTCACAATCCTTTAGGAGGTGGTATAGGACATTGGGAGAAAACATCTGTAGATGCCCTAAAAATGACGGATATTGATTTTTCTAAAATAAACTTTTTTAAATTTAAAGGAGACTCCAAACCAATCCCTATACGATCAAGTGGTTATATTTCTAACCTAGCATTAGATACCGGTTTTTTTGGAGCTATTGTATTCATGTTTTTTTTATATTCTATTTTAAAAAAGTTTTGGAGAATGGGAGAAGAGTCAAAAAACATTATAATGCTATTCATGTTTAAAATACTGTTTATCGGGTCTGTTGGCCCACCAGATGCATGGATTGCTACAATAATATCTCTAAAATATTTACATTACAAAGCGAATTTTATTTATGAAGACTAGTGATTTACCAAAGTTTTCCGTTTCAATGTCAGTTTATAAAAATGACAACACAGAGCACTTTCTTTTAGCTATAAATAGTGTTATTAATCAAACCGTTAAGCCAAATGAAATAATTGTTGTGGTTGATGGACCGGTACCTTTAGAGACAGATGAAATTTTAAAAGAATTAGAAAACACTCATGATACTGTCCATGTTCATCGATTAGAGAAAAACATGGGACATGGTTATGCTAGAAATATAGGTTTACACAAGAGTAGTTACGATTATGTGGCACTAATGGATAGCGATGATATATGTTTTGAAAATAGATTCGAATTACAATTAAACTTTTTTAAAGACAATAAAGACGTTAGTATACTAGGAGGGTCTATAGAAGAATTCTCTAATGAAACAGACGAATACATGTCAAAAAGAGAGTTGCCAACTTCAGATAAAGAATTAAAAAAGTACATGAAGTATAGGTGTCCTTTTAATCAAATGAGCGTTATGTTTAAAAAACAAGATGTTTTAGATGCAGGAGGATATAAAGATTGGTTTTGTAATGAAGACTACTACTTATGGATTAGAATGGCCGAGAAAAAATATAAATTTCAGAATCTACCAAACACTCTATTAAGAGTTAGAACTAATGAAGATTTTTATAAAAGAAGAGGTGGGTTAAAGTATTTTAAAAGCGAAGCTAAAATTCAAAAGCTAATGTTCTCTAAAGATATCATATCTTTGCCTATATTTTTGTCTAATGTAGCCATTAGATTTGTAGTACAAGTAATATTAACAGATAACATGAGAAAGCATTTTTTCAATGCTTTCACAAGATCAAATTAAATAAGTAGTGAAAAAAATTATTAAAGGATACACAGCTGGTGTTTTCGATATGTTTCATGTAGGTCATCTTAACATACTTAAGCAAGCAAAAGCAAATTGCGATTACCTTATAGTAGCAGTAAGTCCAGATGACTTAGTATTTTCTTATAAACAAAAAAAACCAATTATACCTTTGGAAGATAGAATGGCTATTATAGAAGCCATAAAATATGTAGATGAAGTTGTGGTGCAACATGATAGAAACAAAATAAATGCATTCAAAAAATATAATTTTGATATCATGTTTGTTGGAGATGATTGGAAAGGAAATCCAATGTTCATGGAGGTAGAAAGAGAGCTGAATAGCCATGGAAGTAAAATTCAATTTTTTTCGTATACTAAAAAAGTATCTTCAACGGGATTACGATCGATATTATTAGATGATAAAAAATAATACGATATGGAATTTACATATAAACAGTTACATCGAATTTGTGCAAAAGCTGTTGAATTAAAAAAAACAATTAGAGCAAACGAAATACTAGATAATAATACTGAAGATGCAGATTGGATAGTATTTAAGCATGATGTAGAAACAAATGTAGAGAGAGCTCTTAAAATGGCTCAAATAGAGTCAGAATACGGTATTGAAGCAACATATTACGTTCAAGGATATTTGCTTAAAGATAATGTTTCATTATTGAAAAAAATTGCCGATTTAGGGCATGAAGTTACCTATCATTATGATGTTTTAGATGCAAATAATGGTGATTATGGAAAAGCAAGAGTAGAATTTATTGATTTTGTTAATGCTTTTGAGGATAATGGTTTTAAAATAGATACCATATGTCCGCATGGTAACCCTTTAATGAACAGAAAAGGGTGGAACTCTAATAAAGATTTCTTTAGAAAAGAAGAAATTTCGAAAGAGTTTAATGATATTCTAGATGTTGTTGTTCACCTTCCAGATACACTAAAATCTGATTATACCTATATTTCCGATGCAGGATTTCAATTTAAAATAATAGGTAATATTGAAGATAACGATATTAGTAACTCAGGAGATATTAATATAAAATCTTTAAAAGAGTTTTCTGAAATTTGTTTAAAAAACAAAAAAATAATTTTCAGCGCACACCCTCACAGGTGGAAAACCTCTGGAGTAGCAGCTAAGGCTAATAAATTTAAATTTAAATTTGTTAGAAAAGTAGCAGTAACCGCTTCTAAAAATAAACAGATAAAAGCCTTTTTGAGCAAGTTTTACTATTTAGCTAAAAAAATATAGAGATAATGACAGACGAAGAGCTAAAGAAAATACATTCTAAACTGCTTGTAATAGCAGAGTATTTTGATACCTTTTGTAAAGAAAACGAGATAGAGTATTATCTCATGGGAGGTACTGCTTTAGGCGCTATAAGACATAAAGGTTTTATCCCTTGGGATGATGATTATGATACGTTTATGGATTATAAAAATTATCAAAAATTTAAAAGAATTGTAAAAGAGAAATTAGACACAAAACAATACTATTTTCAAGAAGAAGATACAGCAGAATTCCCTTTGTTTTTTAGTAAAATAAGAATGAATGGTACTACTTATATCGAAAAAGATTCGCAAGGCATGGATATGCATCATGGTTTATTTATAGATGTAATGTGTCTAAACAATACATATAAGAATAAAAAATTAAGATACTTACAATATTTTGCAGCTAGAATACTTAATGCAAATGCATTAGGTAAAAAAGGATATATAACAACAAGTTTAAAGAAAAAAATAGCCTTATCTGTAACAAGGCTTATTGTAATAAAACCTGTAAAAAAAGCACTTTTACGCTTTGTAAGGCGTTTAAATAATAAAGAGACAGAGTATATAGGTCACTTTTTTGGAAGAGCTCCTTTTAAAAGAACATCCTTTAAAAGAACTTTAATAGGAAAGGGAAAACATGTTAAATTTGAAAAACTAAACCTTCCTGTTTTTTCAGATGTAGATAGTTATCTAACTGTTAGATATGGTAACAGGTTTATGGAAATGCCTTCAGAAGAAACAAAGAGTCTGTATCCGTCCCATGCACATATTGTAGACTTAGAACAATCTTACAAGAATTACATGAACGATTAAAAACGTTTTAAATGAAAGTTGGAATTTATTCAGACATACATGATAACATCTCTAATTTGGAGAAAGTACTTCAATATTTTAAAAAAGAAAATATAGAAACTACTTTTTTCTGCGGAGATTTCTGTTCCCCTATTCCTGCAAAAGTAATAGGTAATAGTGGTATTTTAACCCATTGTGTATTCGGAAACGGTGATGGAGATAGATTTACAATTTTACAATTATCGGTATCGCAATTTAAAAACCTAAAACTAAATAACGAATATGCTATAATTACCTTAAATGGTAAAAATATAGCAATGACACATTATCCTTTTTATGCAGAAGCTTTAGCTAAAACAGGAGATTACGATTTAGTATTATGTGGCCACACCCATGAATCTAAAGTAGAACTAATAAATACAACATGGTTTATTAATCCAGGAGAAGTAATGGGTTGGAAAGACGATGCTACCTTTGCAGTTTACGATTATGAAACAAATAAGGTTGATATAATAAAAATTAAAGACCTCTAGAGAATAGAATAACTAAGATATATGAGTAGTTATGCATCAGTATCAAAAATAACAACGAATGCTCCTTATGTATTACTGGTGCTGTTATCTATTTTTCCGTTACTTAATGTAAATTTAATTTCAATTTTAATTTCTGTATTTTTTGCGTTCTCTGTTATTTTTAGATTAAAAACTATAAAAGAAAATATTAAGCGATTAGGGATTAAACCACTTGTAATTAATAGCCTCTTTTATTTTGTTCTAATTTTTTCAATATTATATTCTCCAGCTAAAAACAAAGGCTTGGATGTTGTTGTTAGAGAGATTTCCTTTTTTTTAGTACCATTAATTTTAATTTATGCTGTTAAGATTTCAGATAAATTAATGAAAATTATGGTTAGTATTTTTATAGCATCTAATATAATAGTGGTCTTATATTTAACCTACAAGCTAAATTTAATATCCGACCTTATTGAGCAACCAAGGCAGGTTTTTAATAAACGTTATTTTCTAGAAATAGGGACTTTCGATTTTAAAGATATGCATGCAACATACGTTGCTTTAAATAATTTAATATCGATATTAATTTTAATTAAGTATGCTTTTTCAACCCAAAATCTAAAAAAGAGAATAGCAGCAATTGGAATTATTTTAGTATTTACAGTATTCCTCCTAGTACTAAATTCTAGAGTTATAATAGTAATTTCATTATTAGCAATACCATTGTTTATATTTTTAAAACTAAAAACTTTAAAGTACAAATTAGCAACAATACTTGTTTTGGTGCTATCTGTAGCAGCATTGGTAATAACCTCAAAAACACATACACTAGGAAGGCTTTTTGTGAAGCCAGTAGAAGAACAAATAAATAATTTTGATGCAGAAGATTTAATAGGAGTTAGGTATAAAATACAAGAATGCAGTTTAGAACTTATAGCCAAAAAACCTATTTTGGGTTATGGGTTAGGTTACGAAAAAATACTGCTCCCTAATTACTGTTTTGAAACTAAAAACTTTAAAAATGTACACCTAAAGACGTATACATCTCATAACGTCTATTTATTTTTAATGTTTGCAGGCGGTATCCCAGCAGTGTTAGCCTTTTTGTTACTATTATTTAATAATTTTGCTGTAGCTTTTAAACACAAGGATTTAATGTATCTTTTATTACTAGGGATCTTTACTTTTGCGTTTTTAACAGAGAATTATTTTATTAGAATAAATGGAATTTTACTATTTGCTTTTATAAATAGCTACTTTTACCAAAAAAAATTAAACAAAATTGAAAAAGAGAGATAAAATTATAAAAAGAGTTTTTGATTTAATCCTATCTATAATAGGGTTAACCGCTTTTGGTTGGCTTATTATTATAACGGCAATAATAGCTAGGTTAGATACAGGGCTTAGTGGTTTTTTTAAGCAGAAAAGAGTAGGGCAAAACGGAACACTTTTTAAAGTTATGAAACTTAGAAGTATGAAAAATATTTCTGGAGTAACAACAACAGTATCGACCTCTAGAGATCCAAGAATAACAAAAATTGGAAACTTTTGGAGAAAGACGAAAATAGACGAGCTACCACAATTAATTAATGTATTTCTTGGACAAATGAGTTTTGTTGGCCCTAGGCCAGATGTAGAAGGTTATGCAGATAAACTTACAGGAGAAGACAGAATAATATTATCTATAAAGCCAGGAATTACAGGGCCCGCTTCAATTTATTTTAGAAATGAAGAAGATTTACTAGCTGAGCAAGACAACCCAGAAAAATATAATAACGAAATAATTTGGCCTAAAAAAGTAGAAATTAATAAGGCTTATATACGAGACTATTCAATAATAAACGATATTAAGTATATTTTTAAAACAGTAATATAACTCCAATTATGAATTCAAAAATATGGCTATCCTCACCACACATGGGAGGTAATGAAGAAAAATATGTTAAAGAAGCTTTTGATACTAATTGGATTGCACCTTTAGGACCAAATGTATCAGGTTTTGAAAAAGATTTAGAACAATATTTAGAAGAAGATGTGCATGTTGCCTGTTTGTCATCTGGTACAGCAGCCATTCATCTTGCCTTAGTGCAATTAGGTGTTGGGTATAATGATGAAGTATTATGCCAAACTTTTACATTTTGTGGTTCGGCTAATCCAATAAAATATGTTGGAGCTATACCAGTTTTTATAGACAGTGAGCAAGAAACATGGAATATGTGTCCAAATCATTTAGAGAACGCTATAAAAGATAGAATCGCTAAAGGAAAAACACCAAAAGCTATAATTGTTGTTCATCTATATGGAATGTCTGCCAAAATAGATGCTATTTTAAAAATAGCAAATCAATATAATATACCAGTAATAGAAGATGCTGCCGAAGCATTAGGCTCTACCTATAAAGGCCAAAAGTGTGGAACCTTTGGAGATTTCTCTATACTATCCTTTAATGGTAATAAAATTATTACAACATCTGGAGGAGGAGCAATGGTTTGTAACTCTAAAGAAGATAAGGATAAAACCATTTTCTACGCTACCCAAGCAAGAGATCAAGCACCTCATTATGAGCATACCTCAATAGGCTATAATTACAGAATGAGTAATATAAGTGCAGGTATTGGTAGAGGGCAAATGGAAGTTTTAGATAAACACATAAATTTGAGACGATCTGTTAATACATTCTACACATCGTTATTTAAAGACGTAAAAGGCATAACAGTAATGCAAGAGCCAAGTAACGATTATCACTCAAATTTTTGGTTAAGCTGTATACTTATAGATGATACTGCAAGTGTTACGGCCGAAGAATTTAGATTAGCAATGGATAAAGAAAACATAGAAACAAGGCCACTATGGAAACCAATGCATTTACAACCTATTTTTAAAGATAATCCGTTTTACGGTGATGGTTTTTCTGAAGCATTATTTAAAACAGGACTTTGCTTACCAAGTGGGTCTAATTTAGTAAAAGACGATTTTGATAGAATTACTCAAGCTGTAAAGAGTATTATATAGTCTTTTTTTAGCATTATTAGTTGTTAAGTAGTCTTATATTTCGATATTGTAATTATAATTAAGATATTTGCTGCATACAAGTAATTACCCAGATGCTTAAAAAGATAAAACAAGCTTTAAAACAAGTATTAGAATCTAGTAAGAAAAAAATAGATTTCAAAAACATAAGTTATTTACCACGTTGGGCAATACTATGTTTTGACTCTGTAATTCTTTTAATAGCTTTAATAACGACTAAAATTATTGTAGGTAATTTACAGAACATAAATTACATCTACTTATCGCCTACAAGTCAAGAATTCATTGTAATTCTAGTTAATATATTATTCTTTATATTATTTAGAACTTATGCGGGGTTAATTAGGCATTCTACTTTTATAGATGCAGTAAAATTCTTTTTAGCATCGGCATCAACAATAGTAACTGTACTAATAATTCACTATGCTTATTTTTTAATAACAGGAAGCGTATTGTTTTTAATCCCTCAAATATTAGTATACGCAGTTATTTCTTTCTGTGGTTTATTTTTATTTAGAATAATGGTAAAACAAGTTTTTGAGGTCTACCTTAATTACAACCATGCCGAATCAGAATTAAACGTATTGGTATACGGAACAAGCGAAAATGCAATAGCGATAGCAAGTGCACTACGTTCAGAAAAACCTACACGATATAAAGTTGTTGGTTTTATAGATAAAGCAGATAAAAATAAAAGTAAAGAAATATTAGGACTTCCCATTATTCACCTTAATAGAAAAACAGCAGTTTTATTAAGAATTTACAAAGCACAAGCACTAATATTAGCAGATAATGAATTAACTAAAGAAGAAAGTATTTCTATAGTCGATAACTGTTTAGAATATAACTTTAAAGTGTTTAGAGCACCATTAATTTCCGATATAGAAAGTAATACCAATCTATCGAATCAAATTCAAAATATTCAAATAGAAGATATATTAGAAAGAGAACCAATTAGACTAGATAATAAATTGGTTGCTAAAGAAATATACAACAAATGTATTTTAGTTACTGGAGGAGCTGGATCCATAGGAAGTGAAATAGTTAGGCAAGTAGCTAATTACAAGCCTAGTAAATTAATTATTCTAGATCAAGCAGAATCGCCATTATATCAAATTCAATTAGAAATAAAGAATAATTTCCCAAATCTTTTATTCGAAGCTGTTATTGCAGATGTTAGAAAAGAGAATGTAATTGATGAAATCTTTAAAAAACATAAGCCCGATGTTGTTTACCATGCCGCAGCATATAAACATGTACCGCTTATGGAAAATTATCCTTCAGAAGCCGTTTTTGCTAATGTATTAGGAACAAAAAACATTGCAGATTTATCTTGTAAGTATAATGCCGAAAAGTTTGTAATGGTATCTACAGACAAAGCAGTAAATCCAAGTAATGTTATGGGGGCCTCTAAGCGAATAGCAGAAATATATGTGCAAGCCCTTCAAGATAAAGTAAAAGAAAAACAAAACGTAAAAACCAATTTTGTAACCACTCGATTTGGAAACGTATTAGGGTCCAATGGATCTGTAGTACCATTATTTAAAAGGCAAATAGAAGAAGGAGGACCTTTAACAATAACCCATCCAGACATTATAAGATATTTTATGACCATTCCAGAAGCTTGTCAGCTAGTAATAGAGGCTGGAGCAATGGGCAATGGAGGTGAAATTTTTATTTTCGATATGGGAGAGGCAGTAAAAATTATAGATTTAGCTAAAAAAATTATAAGACTAGCAGGTTTTGTTCCCTATAAAACTATGGATATAAAAGTTATAGGCTTAAGACCAGGAGAAAAGTTATACGAAGAACTTTTAAATGAGAAATCCAAAACATTGCCAACTTACAACGATAAAATAATGATAGCTAAAATAGAAACCTATGATTACGATTTTGTAAGTGGGTCTATAAATGAGTTAGTTGAAATAGCAAAAAAAGAAGATAAAAATGAAATCGTTAAGAAAATGAAAGGTATTGTACCTGAGTTTTTAAGTATGAATTCAGATTTTGAAACATTAGATAAGAAAGTAGTATAGAAATGAAAATAACAGTAGTAGGAACAGGTTATGTAGGTTTAGTAACAGGAACTTGTTTAGCCGAAACCGGAAACGATGTACTTTGTATAGATATAGATGAAAGTAAAGTAAAGCAAATGCAGCAAGGTGAGGTACCTATATACGAGCCTCATTTAGATGTTTTATTTGAAAGAAATATAAATGCAAATCGCTTAAAGTTTTCTACCAACTTAGAAGAAGGCTTACAGCATGGAGACATCATATTTTTAGCATTACCAACACCAGAAGATGAAGACGGTTCTGCCGATTTAAAATATATTTTAGGAGTTGCAAACGATATAGGAAAGTTAATAACCGATTATAAAGTTATAGTCGATAAAAGTACAGTGCCAGTTGGCACATCCGATAAAGTTAAAGCAGCAATATCACAACACACTACAGTACCTTTCGATGTGGTTTCTAACCCAGAGTTTCTAAGAGAAGGCTTCGCTGTAGACGATTTTTTAAAGCCAGAACGAATAGTGGTAGGAGCAAGTAGTGAAAGAGCTATTGCACTTATGGAGAAATTATACAAACCTTACGTAAGATCTGGCAACCCAATTATAGTTATGGACGAAAAGTCTGCAGAGCTTACCAAGTATGCTTCAAACTCGTTCTTAGCAGCCAAAATTACATTTATGAACGAGATTGCAAACTTTTGCGAGAAAGTAGGTGCAGATGTCGATAAAGTAAGAATAGGAATGGGAACAGATTCTAGAATAGGAAAACGTTTCTTATTTCCGGGAATCGGTTATGGAGGGTCATGCTTTCCTAAAGATGTAAAAGCATTACATAAATCGGGAAAAGACAACGATTATAATTTTAAAATTTTAGATGCTGTTATTTCTGTAAATGCAAGACAAAAATTAGTGCTTATACCTAAAATAGAACAACATTTTAATAACGATTTAAAAGGTAAAAATATAGCCATTTGGGGATTAGCATTTAAGCCAGAAACAGATGATATTAGAGAAGCACCTGCTTTAGATATAATAGATAGTTTGTTAGAGTCTGGCTGTAATATAACGGCGTTTGATCCAGAAGCAATGCCAAATGTGGAACGAAAATTAGGAAACAAAATTAAGTTTTCTAAAAGCATGTACGATACTTTAGAAGAAGCAGATGCTTTAGTTATATGTACAGAGTGGAGCATATTTAGAACACCTAACTTTGAAAAAATAAAAACGTTAATGAAAGAACACGTTATTTTCGATGGTAGAAATCTTTATGATGTTAAAGATGTAGAAAATGAAGGACTTAAATACGTTTCAATAGGACGATAATGGATAGCAAAAAAGTATTAATTACAGGAGCAGCTGGGTTTTTAGGATCTCATTTATGCGATCGTTTTATAAAAGAAGGCTACACAGTTATTGGAATGGATAATTTTATAACTGGAGATAGAAAAAATATAAAACACCTAGCAGAACATCCTCGTTTTAATTTTATAGAGCATGATGTAACTGAGTTTATTAAAATAGAAGGAGAGTTACATTATATTCTCCATTTTGCATCACCAGCTAGTCCAATAGATTACCTTAAAATACCTATTCAGACACTTAAAGTAGGCTCTTTAGGAACACATAACCTTTTAGGTTTAGCCAAAGCCAAAAATGCAAGGTTGCTTATTGCATCAACATCCGAAGTCTATGGAGACCCATTAGTACATCCACAAACAGAAGAGTATTATGGAAATGTAAATACTATAGGACCAAGAGGTGTTTACGATGAAGCAAAGCGTTTTCAAGAATCTATAACTATGGCATACCATAGATTTCATGGGTTGGAGACTAGAATCGTAAGGATTTTTAATACCTACGGGCCGCGAATGAGGCTAAACGATGGTAGAGTTATCCCTGCCTTTATGGGGCAAGCACTTCGTGGAGAAGATTTAACTGTATTTGGAGACGGGTTACAAACACGTTCTTTCTGTTATGTAGATGATCAAGTAGAAGGAATATACAGACTGTTACTAAGCGACTATTCTAGTCCTGTAAATATTGGAAATCCACATGAAATAACAATAAAAGATTTTGCAGAAGAAATTATAAAGCTAACAGGAACCTCACAAAAAGTAATCTATAAAGATTTGCCTGTAGATGATCCAATGCAAAGACAACCAGACATCTCTTTAGCTAAAAAACTATTACAGTGGGAACCAAAAGTTAATAGAGCGGAAGGAATGCGAATTACTTACGACTATTTTAAAAATTTAAGCGAGGAAGAGTTATATAAGAGTGAACATAAAGATTTTTCTAGTTATAATAATAAGTAATATATGGAGTATAAACGCGGAAGGTATTCATGGCTTTTACGTCCCTTTCTTATCATTTTTGACATCACCGTCATTAATGTTTTAGCGTTTTATTTTTTCAATTTTAATGAAGAAAAATTATACTTTTTTTCTAACGATTTTTTTAATAATAAACACCTATTATATTTTCTCTATTCCATAGAGTTATGGATTTTATCCACCTCTCTATTAAGCTTTTATAAAGTATACCGCTATACTTCAGCGCTAAATATTATATCCCTAATAATAAAGCAACTTTTTGTTTACAGTATTATATTTTTAGCCTTTGTAGGTGCCTTTAGAAGTATAAATATTCAAGCATTCGAAATGCTTAATTACTTATTGTTTTCATTTGCTATCATTAGCTTGGTAAAATTGTTAAGTTACTATACTTTAAAAACGTATCGTTCCTATTTACAAGGTAATGTAAGACGAGTAGTAATTATAGGGAAAAGCGAAGGTGCAAATGAGTTAAAGTCGTTATTTACTAAGAAAAAAGAATTAGGCTATAATTTATTAGCAACATTTAGCGATTCTAAAACAGGAGAGTATACAGGCACCGTAGCACAAAGTTTCGACTATTTAAAGGAAAATACTGGGGTCGATGAAATCTACTGTGCTATAGACGAGTTAACAGAAAAACAAGTTAACGATTTTGTTAAATACGCTAATATTAACCATTGTAATATTAAGTTTATTCCAAATACTAAAAAGCTATTAACAAAACGTCTTAAAACAGATTTTTATAATTATTTACCAGTACAATCTATTCAAGAAGTAGCACTTAATAATGATTTTAATAAAATAATAAAGCGGACTTTCGATGTCATATTTTCAATATTTATTATCGTTTTTGTACTGTCTTGGGTATCGGTTATTCTTTTTATTTTAATAAAACTAGAATCTAAAGGCCCACTATTTTATAAGCATAAACGTAATGGTATCAACTATAAAGAATTTTACTGTTACAAGTTTAGGTCGTTAAGAACATTAGGAGAAGTAAAAGGGACTTATGTAAAGCAAAATGACAATAGAGTTACCAAAATAGGACGCTTTTTACGAAAAACTAGTATCGATGAGTTACCGCAATTTGTTAATGTACTTATGGGAGATATGTCTGTAGTAGGGCCAAGGCCGCACATGTTATCTTATACCGAAGATTATTCAAAAAAAGTAGATAAATATAACTTTATATTTAGGCATAACGTTAAACCAGGTATAACAGGATTAGCACAAATAAAAGGCTATAGAGGAGAAGTAAAGTCCGATGAAGATATAATTAACCGTATAAAGTACGATATCTTCTACATAGAAAACTGGTCTCTATTAATAGATATAAAAATTATTCTACAAACGGTAGTACACATTTTTGTAGTACAAGATGAAGCCTATTAAAACGTTTTAAAATGAACGGATTGGTCTCTATAATAACCCCAATGTATAATTCTGAAGCCTTTATAGTAGATACTATAAATAGCATTACAGCACAAACGTATACCCATTGGGAGCTACTACTTATAGATGATAAATCTTCCGACAAAACAATAGAAATAGTTAGTCGTTATACAAATAAGTATTCTAACATAAAATTATTGCAAAACGAAGTGAATTCTGGAGCAGCAATTTCTAGAAATAAAGGCATTATGGCAGCTGCAGGAGATTATATCGCTTTTTTAGATGCAGACGATTTATGGAAGCCCGAAAAATTAGAAAAGCAAGTAACCTTTATGCGCACGAACAATTGCGATGTTTGCTTTAGTAGTTACGAGCAAATAGATGAACAAGGAAAGCCATTAAATAAACTAGTAGAAGCATTACCAATATTAACGTATAATAAGTATCTAAAAAGTAATTATATAGGCAACCTAACCGGCATGTATAATTCTAAAGCCTTAGGTAAAATAACATCCCCCAATTTACGTAAACGACAAGATTGGTTACTGTGGTTAGCAGCAATTAAAGCATCTAGTAAACCTGCGCAGGGTATTCAAGAATCTTTGGCGTATTACCGTATAAGGGAAAACTCGATATCTTCGAATAAATTGAACTTATTAAAGTATAATTACGCTGTTTACAAAAAAGGATTAGGCTTTTCTACTGTAAAATCCTTGTTTTATATGCTTGTGTTTTTAAAGGAACACTTTTTTGTGAAGTCGAAGCAGGTAAAAAAACAATAAAACCAAATTTAGTTAATCTGTATTTTTACTATAGAATATATTTTACATTAATAAAAAAGACCTTTAGAACTTTCCTGTAAAACACAGAAATGTTTTCTACAAACTCATTAAAAAAGAGGTTTCACTATCTAAATATTTGTTTTAACTCAATAGCTTTTGTCTTATAATTATAAAAGAACCACTTTTATACAATAAAGCTAAAATAATCAGGAAGTTTTATAGACATTGAGCTTAACTATAAGTCGATATTTATAAATATCGACTTATAGTCTTTGTTTTTCTATTCGTGTTGTACTTATATTTGTTTAGTTTTAACATGTAAGAAAATAAGTGTTATTATTTTACGTTATAATAATGACACAATCTCTCGCTATTAATTTTAATAAAATAAACATTTATCCCTATTAACCAATGAAATACTTTTTTAGATTAAGTCTTATTACGTGTATTCTTTTTTTTACTCAATTTTCCAATTCTCAAGCGCCTCCTCACGATATTCCTAATATTTTTCCAGCTTCTCCAGAAGCTTCCACTTTAGGGCAATTTGGAGATATCCCTGTAAACTCCTCGGTAGGAATGGCTAATTTTTCTGTACCTATATATTCTATTGAAGAAGAAGGTGTTCAATTACCAGTTTCTTTAAGTTACCAATATAATGGTTTAGTGGTAGACCAAATACCAGGACATCTAGGTCTAGGTTGGAGCTTAAATGGAGGAGGAATGATTACACGTCAAGTTAGAGGGCGAGCAGATGAAGACGATTCTGGATATATAGGTGTAAACATGATTGGAGCGAATCAAATACGACCATATTTAAATGGAGACTTCGATGCTGATGCTAAACATGTAATAGAAGAACTTCTTACTGATGGTATTATAGATGGGCAACCGGATAAATTCATTGTAAGTGCTGGTAACATGAATGCCTCTTTTTACTTTGATGAAAATAGGAATCCAATAATAAAACCATATAAGCCGTATATAATAGAAGTAATAAATAATGATTTTTCTTTTAATCAAGGGATAAAAGTTACAGATGATCAAGGTGTTCAATATTTCTTTCAAGAAATAGAGGAAACTAAACAAATTGGACCAATAGATAGCCAGGGAGAAACTATTGCAGGTTTTTTTCTGGGGTATACCTCTGCATGGAAATTATCAAAAATTATAACCATTAATAACAAAATTATAGAGTTTTCCTACGATACAAACATTTATTATCAAGGAACAACAACACAAAGTTTTAGTCAAAACCTATCAAATAATTGTGGTACTATAGGAACAACTTCAGCGAGGCATTTTAAAATAACATCAAAAATCATTAAAGACATTACCTTTCCAAAAGGCAAACTAGAATTTAGTAATACTATTGCTACTCATTCTGATGCTATTACTATGAGAAATAAATTTTTGTCTTATACTGATAAAATAGAGTTAAAGAATAATGAGGATATAACAATAAAAAGTTTTGATTTATATTTTGACGATGTACTTAAAACAAGAAAACTTTTAAACAAAGTAAAAATAAATAATGATGAGAGTAATATTTATGAATTTGAATATTACGGAACACCCCCAGATGATATACATTTCTCTCAACAAGATTTTTGGGGATATTATAATACTAATCCAACAAACTTTTTAGTGAACTCATTAAATTCGCATGATATTTATGGGGGTAGAAAACCAACATTTGAAAAAGCAGTTTTAGGCGCTTTAAAAACAATACAATATCCAACAAAAGGGTCTACCGAATTAGTTTACGAATCCAATACTTTCAATCCAGAAGGGGTAGATGATGTTCCTTACAATTGCCAAGCTGCAGAGTTGAATGCAACAACATCTAAATTGGTTACTTTAAATTGGTTGGAACAAGATCAAGGAACACATAGTAAAACGGATGAAGTAGAATTTACCATAGAAGCACCTTTTGTGTACGTAGATGTTAACCTAAAAGTTCAAAAAATATCAGATACAGATTGCCAAGGTGGACCATTAGGAGCAGGTAATGGAGTAAGCGGACGGGTTGAAGCAAAACTTTATAGAGTAGATGGAGGACTTATAGCTTGTCAAAACTTGCCTTGTTATGGTAGTGATTTACCTTCGAATGGATGTGAGACAGTAACAATATCTTTGGGAGGCGCTTTACATTGTTCTCCAGGAGAGGAGACTTTTGTAAATCGCTTAAAATTACTACCCGGAACGTATAAGGTAATATTAGAAGTTGATAATACAATAAATGGAAATGTTTTACCATACGATGTAGGTGATATTTTAAAATCTAGTACTACAATTTCTACGTATGCTAATGACGGGACTCCTCTTACTTCTGTGGAAACAGGAGGTGTTAGAATTTCTAAAATGATAAATTGTCCTAACTCTACAACTAATAACTGTATAGAAAAAGAGTTTATATACGAAACTGATAATGGAGAGAGTGAAGGTAAACTGTTTAGAAAACGAAATATATTTTTTTATGAGTACACCCAATCCATAGTAGGTGGATGTAGTGGATTATATAGAGTGTATTCAAGTAGTAGTAATGTTCCTTTAGGGGTTTACATGGGTTCTCATGTGTTTTATAATAAAGTTACTGAAAGAACCAAAGGAACAGATGGTACATATTTAGGGCGTACAGAAAAGCGTTTTATTTTTGGACAAGTACAACAAAACCTAACGTATCCTTTTATAAGTATAGATAATAGAGAGTATATAAATGGTAAACCGTTAAGCGAAAAAATGTATAATAATACATCTCCAACACCGATTATTGAGCGTGAGTATGAGTATGACTTTAGTACCGAGACACTAAATGGCATCAATCAAGAAGTGTTTTCATTAACAGCTGGGTTATTGAGTATATCAATAGGGGGAATAGGGCAGACCAAAACTTTTGGTGTTAATGTTACATCATTTAATAATAGTAATGATCATGATTGGCTTAAGGTTATAAAAACAAAAGAAGTTTTAAATGGTATAGAATTAGAAAAATCAACCAACTATGAGTATTCTAATCCTGAAGGGCATTTAAAACAAGAGGGATTTACAGACAGTGAAGGAGACATAACTCAAAAAAACTATCTCTATCCTTATAACATAAATTCAAATATAACGAATACATTAGATAATCTAAATAGAAAAGCAACTCCGATACAAATACAATCCTCTAAGAACAATAATGTGCTATCAACTTTATATACAGAATATAAAGATTGGGGCAATAATATAATTAAACCTGAATTTATTAAATCCTTAAAAGGAGAATCTTCCGCGACTAATCAACTAGAAAACCGTTTAGTTTATTATAATTATGATGAATTAGGTAACCCTCTAGAAATTAGCCAGACCAACAATAAGCATTTAGTATATATCTGGGGATATAATAAACAATATCCAATAGCGAAAATAGAAAATGCCACTTATACAGATGTTAGTAGTTTTGTAAATAATATTCAAGCCTTATCTAATACAGATAATGATAGAACATTACATTACTTAGGAAATGAAGGTGCATTACGTCAAGCACTTAATAATTTAAGAAATGAACCTTCGTTATCAGAAGCGCTTATAACGACTTTTACATACGATCCCTTAGTAGGTGTTACTAGTATAACCAACCCGCAAGGCATTACTATATATTATGAATATGACGAACATAATCGGCTTAAACAGCTCAAAGACCAAGACGGTAATATATTAAGTAAGAACGAGTATAATTATAACCAAAACTAATAGCGATATGAAAAAGTTACTAATAACATTAGCGGCAGTATTTGTGTCTACACTAGTTATGGCACAAACCCCAAATAAGAACTACGTAAAAAGTACCAGTTACCAACAACCCGTACAAAACGAAGCAGATGTAGAGGCTTTACCTCTATTAGATAAATATGAAAGTGTCACCTATTACGATGGTTTAGGTAGACCTGAACAAAGTATAGCCTTACGCCAAGGCGGAGTATTAAACCCACAAAATGAGCTAACCTACGATTGGGAAGACGGGAACATAGGAAGCACTAACTTTTTTTATAGAAATGGATTAGATAACGAAAATAGAATCATTACAGGTATAACCCCTAGTGGAGATACCGATTTATTATGGGAATGTCATAACCAAGACGGAGATAACTCTAGTGACGTAAGATCAGACGGAGGTTGGAATACCAGTTATTTTACAGTAGATAAAACCGTAGGCTATCGTTACACTACATGGGTAAAGCGTAGTCATAGCGTAAGTGATGGTAGAGCGTATCATGGCACACAAAATGTATCCGATTTAAACGGCAATGCATTATCTAACCCTTATTTTTGGCATGGTTTTTTACCAGAATTAGACACTTGGTATCTTATGGTAGGCGTTATCCATCCATACGATTATACAGGAGGAGACACTGGAGAAAGTGGTGTTTACGATATAGAAGGGAATAAAATAATAGACGGACAAGAGTTTAAATGGCGAGCAGATACTAGTGTTTCCCGTTTTAGAAACTATCTTTATTACACAACAGACTTGAATGTAAAACAATACTTTTATAAACCCTTATTACAACGCTTAGATGGCGAGCCGCTAACAATAGCACAAGTAGTAAATGATACCTATGTAAAAGATATAATAACACCAGTAGTTTACGATGCTCACGGGCGTAAAACCAAAGACTATTTACCCTATGCAGATTTAAGTCAAGGAGAATACGTGCCAAACGATTTAGTCGCTATACCAAGTATTAATAACTATTATACCACGACTTATAGTGAAGACCTAGACGCGACACCTAATCCTTACTCCGAAAAACATTTAGAACCCTCTCCCTTATCTAGACTATTAGAGCAAGGTGCACCTGGAGCAGATTGGAAGGTAGACAAAACAGCAAATACAGACCATACTATAAAGTTCGATTATCAATCCAATACTGTAAATGAGGTTATTAACTACACCGTAATATTTCCAACGGATAATACCGAAGTCCCACAATTGCATTATAACGGTACTTATAGCGCAGGCCAACTCTATAAAAGTATAACCAAAGACGAAAACTGGAGCCCAAACCAAACCCATTTAAAAAACCATACTACGGAGGAGTTTAAAAACAAACAAGGTCAAGTAGTTTTAAAACGTACCTATAGTGATAACGGCAGTGAAAATATAGCACACGATACCCAATATGTGTACGATGATTATGGTAATTTAACTTATGTGTTATCGCCTAAAGGGAGTGATGCTGTACTAACAGAAAATCAATATAAAGACTTTAATCAAAATCTATCACCTTACGATTTTATTTTTCCAGCACGCTACTTACCGAATACTGCGACAGGAACAGCTTCCATCAATTTACAAGGCACAACCTTAACACTAAACCTTAATGTACAGTTTAGCTCACCAAGAGAACTACATTTAGGCCCTATTGCCCAATTAACAGATCACGTGCCTAATATAGATTTTAACACAGGAGTTAGTTTAAATGGTTATGAGCTTAAAATAGAAGATGGCTATTTAAAATTATCGCACCCGCAATCGTTATACAGTTCTTCTTTACCTAGTATGAGTGGTATAACAGGTGCTTTTACCGTAACAGTACCAGAATATTCAATAAACATGGATATAATGGATGCTTTAGGGTATCAATACCATTACGATAATAGAAATAGGTTGGTAGAAAAGAAAATACCAGGTAAAGATTGGGAATATATTATATACGATAAATTAGATAGACCAGTATTAACACAAGACGCTAACCAACGTTTAAATAATGAATGGTTATTTACTAAGTACGATATACATAGCAGGCCTATTTACACAGGAAAACATACCTTTAACCCTACAGGTATTACAGACAATGCAGGACGTATAGAATTACAAGAAACTATTAACTTACAAAGTATTTTTAATGAACATAAGTTAAATACAGCCCTAACAATAGGTGATACATCTTTATATTATAATAACACAATACTCCCTATTAACAATATAGAAGTCTATACCGTAAATTATTATGATACTTACCCGCAAGATATAGCAACTGTAGTTCCAGATATAAACACTTTTACCCTTGCTGGGCAAACCTATACAACAACAAGTAATGCCACTAGCTTACCAACAGGAAATAAAGTACGCATATTAGGTACTAACCAATGGATTATTGGTGCTACCTATTACGACGATAAAGCACGCCCTATTTATATAGCTAGTAATAATGCCTACTTAAACACAACAGACCTAGTTAAAACTGCGCTAGACTTTGTGGGCAAAGCACTAGAAACCGAAAGTACGCATATTAAAGACGGCGTAAGTATTATAACAAACGATGCATTTACCTACGATCATGCCTCACGATTAGTTACCCAAACCCAAACCATAAATAATGGTACACCAGAACTTATTGTAAATAATAGCTACGACGATTTAGGGCAGCTTATTAGCAAAAAAGTAGGTGGTAGTGTAGCAAACGAAGCAGAAAACTCTACAGGATTACAAACTGTAGATTATAAATACAATATACGTGGTTGGTTAAAAGACATTAATGACTTTAATAATTTAGGAGACGACCTTTTTGGGTTTCATTTGTCTTATAACACCATAAAGTCTAACAATGGTAGTGAACTGTATAATGGAAATATTAGTGAAACATTTTGGAGCACTAACAATGAAGATAATACAGAAAGAGGTTATGTCTATACATACGATGCTTTAAATAGATTAACAGATGCTAAAGGTGTTTTATATGTATTTGGTCAATATCACGGACATCATAGCTTATATAATGAAGGTGGTATGCAATATGATAAAAACGGTAACCTATTGTATTTATTTAGAAAAAAAGATCAGACTTTAACGATAGATAATTTAGCCTATACTTACGATTTAGGCAATAAATTACTCTCTGTAACAGATAATTCTAATAACGATTTAGAAGGCTTTTTAAGTGATAACAAAGTTGGAAACGATTATGCCTACGATGCTAATGGTAATATGGTAAAAGATCTAAATAAAGAGATTGGTACCACTACCACAGAAGGTATTACGTACAACCATTTAAACTTACCTACAAGTATTACATTTAATAACGATGTAACCAAAACTATTTCGTACATTTATGATGCTACAGGCGTAAAACAAGCAAAAGTAGTAACCAATGGAAGTTCATTGACAACAACAAAGTATGCTGGGAACTTTATTTATAAAGGGAGTAATGGTAATACAGAAACCTTAGAATTCTTTAACCATCCGGAAGGCTATGTAGAACCACACGGTAATGGGTTTAGGTATGTTTACCAATACAAAGACCATTTAGGGAATATACGTATTTCTTACTCAGATTATAATGGCGATGGTAATATAGATATTATGCGTAATGGTAATGATATGGATGGCGATATGGATAACCAGAATGACATTGTCGAGGAAAGTAATTACTATCCCTTTGGACTGAAACATCAAGGTTATAATGACGGGAGTTCTAGCGGCGAAGAACATTCTTTTAAATACAACGGTAAAGAATTTGAAAGTGAATTGAATTTAAATACTTACGATTATCACGCAAGATTATATGACCCAGCAATAGGCAGAATGATGCAGGTTGACCCTCATGCAGAAAACTGGAGTCCAGTTTCTCCTTATGTTTATACGATTAACAACCCTGTTAATTTTGTTGACCCAGATGGAAAAGATGCAAGAATTAGTTTTAATGTTGATGATGATGGAAATATAACTATATCTATTCAATCGACAGTTCATTTATACGGAGGTAGTTCGTCAAAGGGTTTTGCAAAAGAACTGAACAGTATAGTAAGTAAATTTGGCTCTAAATCTTATGCGCAAGATGATGGCACATCTGTAAAAGTTGATTTTGATATTAGTTATGAACATCACGATTCAGAAGAAAGTGCTAAAGAAGCTTTAGATGCTTCTCCAGGAGATAATATTATGCAAGTAGATAAAGACTTAAGTAATGCTGGAATGGGGGCATTTCCTTATTCAGGAACTGCAAAACCGAGAGGGGATACTGAATATGGCGTAACTATTGGTGGAGGCAAAGAAGCTAACTCAAGAGGCAAAAATGGGAGTAAATTACATTTTACTGCAATACACGAAACATTCCATTTTTTCGGACTTGAGGATAAATACACTGAAGGTATTCTTAGTTCTCAATCTAAAGAAGGTTATGAAAACGATGTTTTAGGTTTAGGAAACAGGATTTATTGGAATGGTGGAACTGATTCAAATCCTAATAATTTATCCGTACACCAATCTCATTATAATACTATGGGGCAGTTTTTAATATCTAACAACCCAACAGAATCAAAAAATGGGGGTACCAGAATTTACCAAACGGTTAGTCCAAATATACAATCAGGGTTACAGAATGCAGAAAAATAATAAAAATATGATTTTTAAATACAAAGTTATCTTTATACTTTTCTTAATAATGAGTTCATGTGCAGCTCAAAAGAAGGAAATACCAGAAAATGTTTTGGAATCTGATAGATTTGGAGATTACCATATTAGGTTTCAAAACAACAATCCGAGCTTAACAAAAAAAGCACAACATAAACTCGATTGTTATCTAATGAATGTTAGAAAACATCAATTAAAGACAAAGGAAATTATTTTCATAACTCATAATTTTCAAAAGACTAAAGAAGGTGTGAAGGTTTGTTTTGAAGCTAAAAACAATATTTTGAATTATTTGATAAGCAATGAAGAAAGTATAATAAATACTTTTCATAGATTTTATTATGGAACGCAGAATACAAAAAAAGAAGAATCTAATTTATGGTTTTTCGAGGTACAGATTATATTTGAATATGTCGATGAAAAGACTAAATCTATTGAAGAAGGCACATTCAACTTTGATAATTGTACTAATTAAAAAGGAAAGCATTTCAAATTAGTTCATACTAAAAATAGAAACAGTTAAATAACTAAAAAAGAGTGGTTAGTGAAAATACTAGCTACTCTTTTTATACGTTCATAGATATATTGAAAAAGAGAAAGTTTCTTAGAGACTTTAAAATGGGGTTCTACAAATCGTCGTGTTTCAAAATAGGATATGAAATAGAAAAACAATTTCGTACATTTATGATGCTACAGGCGTAAAACAAGCCAAAGTAGTAACCAATGGAAGTTCATTGACAACAACAAAGTATGCTGGAAACTTTATTTATAAAGGGAGTAATGGTAATACAGAAACCTTAGAGTTCTTTAACCATCCAGAAGGTTATATAGAACCACACGGTAATGGTTTTAGATATGTATACCAATATAAAGACCACTTAGGTAATATACGTATTTCGTACTCAGATTATAATGGCGATGGTAATGTAGATATTATGCGTAATGGTAATGATATAGATGGCGATATGGATAACCAGAATGACATTATCGAGGAAAGTAACTACTATCCTTTTGGACTTAAACATGAGGGGTATAATACCAATGTTCAAGGAGAAGAGCATGCTTATAAAACATTTCAAGGACAAGAAATTTCAAAAGAGATGGGATACAATATGTTTGAATTTAAGTTTAGACATTATGATCCTGCAATTGCCAGGTTTGTAGCGATTGATCCATTAGCAGAGAATTTTGTTAACAATTCTGTCTACGCTTTTAGTGAGAATAGAGTAATCGATGGTTGGGAGTTAGAAGGTAAAGAACGTCGTGATGTCCATTCTGAAGATCCTAATCTTCAAGATTTATCACCGGAGCAAAAACAGACTTTTAATAATGGATTGAGAAACGGAACTTCTACTGGGGTTGATTTTTTGCCAGTAGTTGGAGATGCAAAAGGGTTTATAGAGGCTTTTACAGGTGAAGATTTGATTACTGGGCATCAGTTAAATGCTTTTAGTAGAATCTTAGGTATATTAATGCTTTCGGAACTTAGAGTTTTTGATAAAATAGGAGATGCTTATAGAGGACTTAAGGTCTTAGGAGAAGGTTCTATGAGCGCTTTTGAAAGCGCTACAGTTACAGCTATGAAAGAAAGAGGTGATCAAATAATTGCAGCAGGAGACTCCTTTTCTGGAACAGGAAAAACGCTTTCTGCTCAATCTCTTGGAATAGGAGGAGATAAGGCTGCTGATATTTTATCAGTATCTGCTTCTGGAAAATTTAATATTACTGAGGTAAAAGGAGTGATTTCGGGTAATATATCAGCAGGTCAGGTAGATGGCGCGCTAGGACAAATAGGTAATACAGTTAGTGCATTAAAAAGCCAGGTAAACGGTGCAAAAATAGGAAGTCTTGAATTAGCTGTTCCTAAAGGGACTACTTTCGGAGGAGTTTATGGTGTTTCAGGAAATCAATTAGTAAGAAATACAGATGCAGGACAACAAGTTGTGAGAGTTCAAGGACAGGTTGTTAATGTGAGGCAAATTGATTAAATTATTAAAAAATGGATTTTTATATTTCATTTATAGCTAAAAATAAACAGCAATATTCTGAATTATTTAATAGGCTATTCGCTTGGGTGAAAAAGGAAGGAGTTGATATTGAAATAGAAGAGATTCTTGATGCTGCTGATTTTACAAAGTCTTTAATAAAAGATATAGATTCTTCTAGACTTTTAAACTCAGAATTACAGCATATAGTTAGTTTTACCTATTTAAATTTAAAACCATTAGAAATTTCTTCTAAACTTAATTTAGTTGGAGATAAAAGGGGAATGGGGATTTACATCAAAGAAAATGGTAATATTTATTTTTCATTGAATGGGCGTAACTTATGGGGGTGGTATGAAAGAAAATATTTAAAAAATGAGGAGTATGAAAAAATAGAAGAACATAGAATTTTGCTATTAATAGGCTTGAGCGAATTATTTAATGAATTGGTTAAATTATGTGAGAGTTTGATATCACATGGGTCTTTCTTTATAGAAGGAGAATTACGAACGAGAATTACAAGTTCTATGGGGTATTATAATTGTTATAAAGATTTCGTGTTCGATTATAGTAGAGTTTTACTTGACAGTAAATCAAATTATTATTTTACAGAATATTTAGGAAACGAAAAAAGACTTTTAAATGAAATCAATTCAGATATAGAAAATAAAATTTTTTACAATAATTTCAAAGATGATGTTAGAGGTGATTTAAGTAATTTTATTAAAAAAATTGACTTTAATTCTATTGAATTATTGAGTAGTTTGACTGAAAAGCATATTGAAGAAAAATTAAAGATTATTCTTAAAAAAAATGAAGATGTTATTTTTAATAAAACTAAAACAGGTTTTACTATTTGCACTTATCCTAACGATACCTTGTGGACGATTTATTATGACTTTTTAGAGGAGATTTTAAGATAAAAGTAAAGACCACAATATAAAAGTTGTGGTTTTTTTATGCGTAAGCCTTTTTAGTACCTCTAAATAAAAGCATCAATAATTGTTACAATAGTGTTTTTATCTTCAATACTAGTGGTAATTCCAAACTAAAAAAACCTAAACATTAGAACTAAATTGCTTCAATTTACCACTTTTAGCACGTTTTAAAACTGTTTTACGCTCAAAGGTAACCGTTAGACCAGATTCCAGATATTTTGCCACAGCATCTTTTATAAGCTGTATTTTATCTTCAGAAAGAGGGGTTTTACTAACATAACTTATTTTAAAAGTGTCTAGTGTAAGCTGTTCAATAATAAACTCCTTAACATTACCATCATTTTCAATAATAGTTTTAGTAACATAATAGAAGGTTAAACCAGCTGCACGTTTTCCACTTGGCAAAATAGCAATATCGTTAGTACGCCCAACTAAGCTTTTAAGAATTGGCTTTTGTAGTGTGCTTTCTTCCGACAAGGTTCCAATATCTCCTAATTGATAACGAATAAAAGGATGTGCCTTGTTATAAAGTGAAGTAATAACCACTTTACCTTCTTTACCATAAGGAACAGGTTTATTATGCTCGTCTAGAATTTCAATAAATAAATCGTCGCTATTTACTACCCATTCATCATTAGTATTCTGGAAAGCAATTAAACCCAATTCGGCAGCGCCATATTCATTAACAACAGGAATACCAAATTGTTTTTTTAAAAGAGTTTTATCGTTATCGAAAAGCATTTCCGAAGTCACAATACAAACCTTTAAACTAGGACAAACCGATTTTAAAATAATATCTTTTCGTTCTAAGAATTTGGCAAACTGTACAATAGAACTCGTATAACCATTAATATAATCGAAAGACGTACTTTTAAATTTATTGAGGTTTTTTTCTAATTGAGCATCGCTTAAATCGAAAACCGAAAATCGGAAACGACGACTTAAAACATCCTTTAAACGTTCTTTATAATAACCTATTGTATTTAATGGAATACCGTAAAAACGGGCCTGTTTCGATGTGTTAAAATCTAAATGATACCAACCATATCTGTCTATAAAGCCAGACCAAGTCATGGCATGGCAATATTTATCCTTCGCAAAAATAAAAGGCGTACCAGAAGATCCAGATGTTTTATTAACGTAACAATCTTTTACAGAAAACCCTTTAGATAATCTATTCTCCAGCGGTTGCTGTAAATCTAGTTTGGTAATTACAGGAATACTATTCCAGTCTTTAGCATTAGCATTTGCGGCTAGTTGTTTATAAAACGAATTGTTTTTTAAATGGTAGTTTACAATAGCCTCACGTTGTTTATAAAAATACGCTTCATGCTCACTACTATTTAAACGTTTAATAGCCTTAAAAGCAGTAGAAGCTTCCTTAATTGGGAAGCCGTTAAGTCGTAGAGAAAGGTCAAATAAATTCAAAAGAAAAACGTATAAATATGTTTATGTAAAGTAAATAATTATTTTTGCGCAAACAACAACAAACTATGACTATTTTAATACTTGGTTCTGGCGGAAGAGAACACACTATTGCTTGGAAATTGGCACAAAGTCCAAAAGCAAAACAATTATTTGTAGCACCAGGAAACTCTGGAACAGCACAAATAGCAACAAATGTAAATATAAAAGTTACCGATTTTGAAGCTATTAAAACTTTGGTTTTAGAACATAATATCGATATGGTCGTTGTTGGACCAGAAGATCCTTTAGTGCAAGGTATTCACGATTTCTTTTTAAATGATGAGGCGTTAAAACAAGTTGGTGTTATTGGACCGCAAAAAGCTGCAGCAGAATTAGAAGGAAGTAAAGAATTTGCTAAAGAGTTTTTATTTAGACATAATATACCAACAGCAGCTTACCAAAGTTTTAATAGTGATACTGTAGAAGCAGGCTATGCCTTTTTAGAAACCCTAAATCCACCATATGTATTAAAAGCAGACGGCTTAGCAGCGGGAAAAGGGGTTGTAATATTAAACGATATTAATGAAGCAAAGGCCGAATTAAAAGCCATGTTAGTAGATGCTAAGTTTGGAAGTGCAAGTACCAAAGTGGTTATCGAAGAATTTCTAGACGGTATAGAGTTAAGCTGTTTTGTATTAACAGACGGTAAAAACTATAAAATACTTCCAACAGCTAAAGATTATAAACGTATTGGAGAAGGAGATACAGGATTAAACACAGGAGGAATGGGAGCCATTTCGCCAGTACCTTTTGCAGACGACACTTTTATGACTAAAATAAAGGAACGCATAGTGATCCCAACCATAAAAGGGTTAGAAAAAGACAATTTACCTTATAAAGGTTTTGTGTTTATTGGGTTAATTAAAGTAGGAAATGATCCTTTTGTAATAGAATATAACGTACGTTTAGGAGATCCAGAAACAGAAGTAGTATTACCGCGTTTAAAGAACGATTTAGTTGAGGTATTCGAAGCAGTAGCTAACCAAACATTAAATACAATAAACATTGAAATTGATGAACGTGCGGCAACAACAGTAATGTTAGTCTCTGGAGGTTACCCAGAAGCGTACGAGAAAGGAAAAGAGATTTCGGGCGTAGAAACTATTGAAGATTCTATAGTTTTCCATGCTGGGGCTACTATAAAAGATGGTAAAATTGTTACCTCTGGAGGACGTGTAATGGCAATAACTAGTTACGGAGAAACGTACCAAGAGGCCATAAAAAAATCTTATCAAAATATAGAAAAACTACATTTTGATAAGATGAATTATCGAAAAGATATTGGTTTCGATTTATAATATAGAATAACGATTAAAGGTAAGAGTGTGATGATATGCTCTTATCTTCTTCGTTATTAGCATTAAATTTCTTTAATTGAAGCATCCAGTAAGTAATCGCTACAGCTCCAACAATCATAAAAATCCAATTCATAATATTTGCAGACCACCAGTTTTCTAGTTCTTGAGCTCTAAAAGCATCAAAAGGAGCAAATAATACATTTACAAATAAATCTTGAATTGCGTAAAATAAATCTTTCATATTAGTATATTTATAAGGCAAAAATACAAAAACAGATAATGATTACAAGTATTTTTAGTAAATCTAAACCAATTAATTTTTTAATTGTTTTTTTCATTTCACTTTTAGCCTTTTTTGTTGCTATTTTAAGATTTGATGAAACAGAATTAACAGCGAGTTATATTGTAAAGTTAAACCTTGTTTTTCTGTCGTGTTATTTTTCAATTTTACTAACCGATTTTATAGTAAGTAAAAACTATTTGTCGCAAAAAAGTAATTACGAAGTTCTCTTTTTTAGTCTGTTTTTATTGTTGTTTCCTAAAGTATTTTTGCATCTAGATATTATTTTAGCAAACCTATTTGTATTGCTAGCGTTACGTCGTTTATTAAGTTTAAGATCACAAAAAGAACTTATAAAAAAGCTATACGATGCTGCATTTTTAATAGGTATAGCAACACTTTTTTATTTTTGGGCCATTCTGTTTTTTGTTATTATTTTCGTGACACTATTTTTTCATTCTAAAAATAGATTAGAACATTGGTTTATACCTTTACTAGGTTTAATAACAGTTGCTATTATTGCTATAGCTTGTTCGGTTATTTTTAATAACGATTTCTTCTCGGTACTAAACATAACACCACACGTTAGTTTCGATTTTAGTTTGTATAACTCGGTACAATTTATTGTAGCGACAACCTTGTTGTTTTCTTTTGGTATTTGGTCTTCGATATATTATTTAAAAGCCATTAAAAAGAAAAAGAAAGTACTGCGTTCTACTTATAAAATAGTATTTACAGCATGTTGTATAGCAATTATTATCATGCTATTATCGTCAATAAAGGATGGAAGCGAATTTCTATTTTTATTTGCACCATTAGCCATTATAATAACTAATTATGCCGAAATGATTAATGAAAAATGGTTTAAAGAACTCTTTATTCTATTAATGGTAATAACACCATTTATATTATTAATGCTGTAATTTTTTTCCAAAAGCTAAATCGCCAGCATCTCCAAGACCGGGGACAATATACCCTTTGCTATTTAATACGTTGTCTACAGTAGCAATCCATAAATGCGTGTTTTCAGGGAACTTGTCTTTAATAAAATCAATACCCTCTTCAGCTCCAATTACTGCCACTAAATGGATTTCTTTAGGTGTTCCAAAAGGCTTTAAAGCTTCGTAAGTTGCAACTAAAGACTGTCCGCTAGCAACCATAGGGTCTGCTAGAACCAATGTTTTTCCTTCTAAACTTGGGCAAGCTAGATATTCAACAATAATTTCAAAAACTTCCGGATTGTCTTTATGGTGTCTGTAAGCAGAGATAAAAGCATTTTCTGCAGTATCAAAATAATTTAACAAGCCATTATGTAATGGCACACCAGCTCTTAAAATAGAGCATAAAACAACATCGTTATTAGGTAAATCTACTGTTGCTTCGGCTAAAGGCGTTTGTATGGTTTTAGAATTATAAGTGAATGTCTTACTCATTTCATAACCTAAAATTTCCCCAATACGTTCAATATTTCTCCTAAAGCGCATACTGTCTTTTTGTATAGATTGATCTCTTATTTCAGAAAGAAATGTATTTAGAATTGAGTTTTTAGAGGATATGTTATGAATATGCATAATGACTAAGCTTAATTTTATGGTGGTAAAGTTAATTATTTACAAGCACAGTTGCATTTATCAATAACAAGATTCTTATATAATTTGCGTAGTTTTGCGTTTTAAAACAATAAAATATGTTTACAGATAAGGCAAACGCTATTTTTCAAGACGTTATAAATAAGTACCACGTAATAAATACAGTGGATCAAGAGTTCACAAATAGTTACGATAAAAATACAGATTTAATAGCTCATTTATTATACAGAAAATGTTGGATAGATACTGTACAATGGCATTATGAAGACATTATTAGAGATCCACAAATAGATCCAGTAGCGGCCTTAACTTTAAAGCGTAAAATCGATGCTTCTAACCAAGATAGAACAGACATGGTAGAGTATATTGATAGTTATTTCTTAGAAAAATACGCTGATGTAACACCAAAAGAATCTGCAAAAATAAATTCTGAAAGCCCAGCTTGGGCAATAGACAGACTGTCTATTTTAGCATTAAAAATTTACCACATGAACGAAGAAGTGGAAAGAACAGATGCTTCTGATGCTCATGTTGCAGCTTGCCAGAAAAAATTAGATATTTTATTAGAGCAACGCGTAGATTTAAGTACAGCAATAGACGATTTAATTACCGATGTTGAAAACGGAGACAAGTACATGAAAGTGTATAAGCAAATGAAAATGTACAACGACGACGAATTAAACCCAGTATTAAGAAATCAGAAATAATCTTTTTTAGACGCTTACAACGCTAAACAAACATGCCAAAGCCAAAACATATACTAGTTATTCGTCTTTCGGCAATGGGAGATGTGGCCATGACTGTTCCGGTGTTACGAGCCTTTACTAAGCAATACCCAGAAGTAAAGCTTACTGTTTTAACACGTGATTTTTTTAAACCTTTTTTTGGAGATTTGCCAAACACTACTGTTTATGCAGCAGATTTAAAAGGACAACATAAAGGTGTATTGGGGTTGTTTAAACTTTCAAAAGAACTAAAAACCTTAAACATAGATGCTGTAGCAGATTTGCACAATGTATTAAGAACTAAAATTCTTAAGCTTTTCTTCTTCGGAAAGACTTTCGAGCAGATAAACAAAGGCAGAACAGAAAAAAAAGCATTAGTAAAAGGAGAGATTTTTAAACAACTTAAAACAACGCATGAACGTTATGCGGATGTTTTTAGTACACTTGGATATGTCATCGATTTATCTGAAAAACCAAAACCTTTAACCCATAGTATTAGTGCTAAAGCGCAACAGTTAATAGGAAATGATACTAATAAATGGATTGGTATTGCACCGTTTGCACAGTATACATCTAAAATGTATCCTTTGGATTTGTTAGAGACTATTATTGAAAAATTATCCAAAAACTATAAAATTCTGTTGTTTGGTGGAGGGCAAAAAGAGGTTGAAACACTTAATCGCTTTCAAGAAAAATATACTAATGTTATTAATTTAGCAGGTCAATTAGATTTAAACGAAGAGTTAAATGTAATCTCTAATTTAGATGTCATGATTGCTATGGATTCTGGTAACGGGCATCTTGCTGCGATGCTAGGTGTAAAAGTTATGACTATTTGGAATGTAACCCATCCTTATGCAGGATTTGCACCTTTTGGGCAGCCTGGTACACTACAAATACTTCCAGATAGAAGTAAATACCCTTTAATACCAACCTCTATTTATGGTAATAAATATCCAGAAGGCTATGAAGTTGCAGCTGGAACAATACTTCCAGAGAGTGTAATTAAGCAAATAGAAAGTATACTATAAAATAAATGCCTCATCGTACGATGAGGCATTGGTATTTATAACTGTCTTAAAATCGAATATCATCCCTTAAACTAACAAATCTATTTTAGAGCTATAAACTTAGCGTTAAAATTATAGTATTTTATCGAGATTATTTTTCCTTCATTGAAAAAAACAATATTATTTCGACAAAACGTTTGTTTTTATGGATAAAGTGCTTGTTTTTTATTTTATTTGTTAAGAAATTAACTGTTTTATTTTATAATTATCTATTAGTAGCAATGCTTATTTAGGTATTTAGTACATTCATTCGGTTAAGGTAGTATTAACCAAATTTAGGGTTTAAACATCATCATAATCTACAACAATAGAAGCTGTTGTTGGTTGTGCCTGACACGTTAATATTAAGCCTTCTGCAACTTCACTGTCTGTAAGAATGTTATTTTGCCTCATAGTCGCTTTCCCTTCTGTAACTCTAGCAATACAGCTACTGCAAATGCCACCTTGGCAAGAGTAAGGTGCATCTAAGTCTTTTTCTAATGCCGCTTCTAGTATCGTTTGCTTTTGCGACATTTGGAAAGTAGCTTCCTCATCGTCAACAATAACTTTTATAGAGGTGTTTCCGTCTGCGCTAATAGTTTCTGTAGTGTCATTAATGTTAGAAGCTTTAAAAAGCTCATAGAAAACAGACGTTTCAGGAATGCCATTTTCAGATAAAACATCTTTAACCGTGTTAATCATGGCTTCTGGACCGCAAAGGTAAAAAGCATCTATAGTAATGTCCTTGTATCTGTTTTTTACAATTAAGTTAACGGTGCTTTTTTCAATTCTTCCAAAAAGAGCATCTTGTTCTTGGGCTTTACTAAAAACAAACTGTATAGTAAATCGGCTATTGTAAGTATTTTGTAGTGCTACTAATTCCTTTAAAAATATAGTATCCTGTGTTGTTTTATTTCCGTAGACTAATACAAAAGTACTATTAGGTTCTTCCTCTAGAACTGTTTTTGCAATACTTAAAACAGGAGTGATACCACTACCAGCAGCAAATGCAGCAATAGTTCTGGTTTTAGAAGCATCTGCCTCAAAAATAAAACGACCGTTTGGAGGGGAAACCTCTAAAAGGTCACCTTCCTTTAAATCGTTATTGGCGTATTTAGAAAACGTACCATTTTCTACTTCTTTTACAGCAACTTTTAAAATACCACTTTTAGGAGAAGAACATAATGAGTAATCACGTCTTACCTCTTTACCATTAATATCTGCTTTTAGAGTAATGTATTGTCCAGCTTTAAATACAAAAGTGTTTTTTAAATCGTTAGGAATAGTAAATGTAAGTGTAACACATTTAGCTGTTTCTCTATGTATATTTTGTATTGTGAGTTTATAAAATTGAGACATCGTATAATTTTTTTTGTAAAAATAGTGAAGCCGTTTAGTTTAATAAACCTATTATGAAAAAAATAATACATAATTTTCTTATGCATAAGAAAATTATGTATATATTTGTGCTATGAGTAATTCAAAATTATATAAGGGGAGTTTAGCAACCATTATTTTAAAACTTTTAAACGAGAGTGATAAAATGTATGGTTACGAAATAACTCAAAAAGTTAAAGAGATAACAAAAGGCGAGCTAAAAATAACAGAAGGTGCTTTGTACCCCGCGTTACATAAGTTAGAAGCTGAAGGGTTACTAGATGTAGAAGTACAGAAAGTAGATAACAGACTCCGTAAATATTATAAGTTAACAGAAAACGGAACTAAAGAAACCGTAAATAAGTTAGCAGAATTAGAAAATTATATTAAAACAATGCAAGCCTTAGTTAACCCTAAATTTAGTTTAGAATAATGAATACACTTACAAAAGAAAATATACAGTTTATAGATAATTACTTAGGTAATTCAGGTATTATTTATAATGATGTTAGGCTAGAGATGGTAGATCATATTGCTGCTGGAATAGAAGAACAAATGAATACTGGAGACACAAGAGGGTTTTATGCTATTTTTAAAGATTATATGGTAGAAAATAAACAAACCATATTAAATAACCATAAAATGTTTATAAAAGCGACAGATAAAAGAGTAATAAAAACACTTTTTAAGCAGTTGTTTTCAATAAAAGGATGGCTATTGTTTATAATAATTGGGTTAACATTATATTTTGGACTAAACCAATTAGAGGCTCAATCCTTTAATGGCCTTGTTAGTAATGTTAAAGCCTCTTTATTATTAGGACTTTTAGTGATGGCAGTAGTTATAGGTATAAGAAGAAGAATAAGGTATTCTGCCTTAGATCGATTGTGGCTTATTTTTATGACAAGTTATTGTTTTGGATTTAATGTTTTGGATTTTAAATATAGTACAGATTTTTCAGATGCATACACCTGTTTCTATTTAATAGGAAAATCGATATTCTTAATGCTACCTTTTTTATTTTTAATGACTGCTATTAAATTTAAAAAAGACTCAGAGCTAAAATTTAAAAATACTCTTTAAATGAAACTATCAATAGAAAATATTTGGTTTATAGACAATTATCTAGAACATTCTGGGGTATATTATTACGATGTAAGATTAGAAATGATAGACCATATCGCTTCAAAATTAGAGGAGAAATATGAAAACAATACTTTTGAAGAAGCCTTTAAAATGTATATGCTAGAAAATAAAAAGGAGCTATTAGAAAATAATAAAACCTTTAAAAGATTGGCAAATAAAAAACTACTAAAGCAGTTTGTTAAAAATGTGTCTGTAAAAAAAGCAGTACTATTTTTCATCATTTTCACTCTTACTTATAAGGTTGTTTTCGAATTATTAGGTGTGCAATTTTTCGAATCTCTTATGACGACGATTCCTTTTGTCTCTACACCATTTCTTCCTTTTGTAACAATACTATTTACAACATTTATATGTACCACTATTTTATCGTCTCATAATATAAATAGAAAGTCTATAGTTTTGGTATTTGCTCTTCTTGTTCCAATAATTATAATACCATTAAGTCGTTCGTTGTCTCTTTTAGAAGGTTTAATGCAAATAGAAAAGAGTAGAATGATAAGCGTGGTTATAATTTTGTCGATGTCTACAACTTTTATTTTAACGCTAATAGATTCTGTTTATAAAACAGCTTCAGGCTATGCTAAACAATTTAAAGTATTAGCATAAAGAATACAATGAAACTAATAAAAGAAGAGATACAGTTTATAGAAGAGTACCTTATTAAAAATGGGGTGAAGTATTGGGATGTTCGTTTAGAGTTACTAGATCATATAGTCTCTGCAGTAGAAGATAGAATGGAAAATAAGGGTATTTCTTTTAATGAAGCATTACTAGAAGTCCATGCAGAATTTGGGAATCAAGTTCATACGTTAGGAGTAAACCCTAAAAGACAATTATAAGAAGGCTTATATCAAAATAACATAGGTTTTAAAAAGTTTGTATTTCGAAAACAAAAGGATATAGCAATAAAAAATAGAAAACACTATTGGAAATTGTTTCCCAAGTATTTAATGTCATTGAAGTTTATAACAGAATTCGTATTATCTATACTTGCGGTTTATATCGTTTTTCAATTTCATATAAAAGCAGCATTTATTTTAGCAATGTCTTTAGCTTTATTACCTGCACTAGTAAAACTAGCATATATGATTTTTGATAAATCTAATAGGAAATCATTAAATATGCAGATGATGGCGAGCTTAAATGTTGTATTTGTATCATTAAATTATCTTTTTATTGCACCATTTAAACATTTTAACGAACCAGATAATATTAATGGTTACCTCTTTTATATTATTTGCTATTTAGTAATGTTCCCTTTTTTAAGACATAACCTAAATGTGTTTTTAAAAATACAAAGTGTATACAAGTCACGATATAGATTAATGTTATCATAAAATATATTAAAGTAAAATCATCTCAAATGCAAGTATTGTGTGTGTTTTCGAGACAGCTTTTGTGTAGTTGCATAGCTGTAGTATATTACTGAAATTAGCAAAGCAACTGTTAAAAGAAACCGATCTGCAATATAGTTTGTAACATTTTTCTACTTTGTTATACTAACTTTTAAATCTAACGATATCATAATATGTTTAAGCGTTTTATAAGTTTAGAGTGGAAGCAATTTAGAAGGGCTTCTTATTTCCAAAAAGGATTAGCCATTAAAATATTACTTTTTCTAGCCGTATTGTATTTTGGTGGAGCTGCAATTATGCTAGGGGTAGGTCTATTTTTTATTCTTAAAAAAGCAATCCCTACTGTAGATCCTATTCAAACCGTCAATAACTTTTTAATTTATTGGTTTTTGTTCGATTTACTCATTCGTTATTTCATGCAGCAGTTGCCAGTAATGAATATAAAACCTTTAATGACTATTCCTATTAAACGAAGTACAGTCATTCATTTTTTACTAGGAAAAACAAGTATATCTTTTTTTAACTTTTTGCCATTATTTATCTTTTTACCTTTTAGTATTGTATTATTATTTCAAGGATATCCTGTAATTAACGTACTCTGTTGGTTTGTTGCTATGGTAGCGCTAACACTGTCGAATAATTTTATTAATTTCTTAATAAATAAAGACAACAAAGCATTCTATGGAATATTAACTGTATTGGTTGTTTTTGTAGCTTTGGAAGTAAAAGGTGTTTTTAAAGTATCTCAGCCTATTGGGCAAGCATTTAACTTTTTGTATAACAATCCCTATGTAGCGATTTTGCCAATACTTTTGGAGGTAGGTTTATATCGTTTAAACTTCAGTTTTATTAAAAAAGGATTCTATCTAGATGGTGCTATTTCTAAAAAAGTAAAAGAAGTAAATGCAACAGACTTATCCTGGATGAATCGTTTTGGAGCAGTAGCCCCATTTTTAAAAAACGATATAAAATTAATATGGAGGAATGTAAGGCCTAGGCAAGTTATGTTTATGTCGTTTATATTTCTGTTTTACGGTGTTATTTTTTACACCCAAGAAGTATATCGAGATATGCCAGCGATGTTAGCCTTTGCATCTATGTTTGTAACAGGAGGTTTTTTAATGACTTTTGGACAATTAGTGCCTTCTTGGGATAGTGAGTATTATAAAATGCTAATGAGCCAAAATATACCTTACAAAACCTATTTACAATCCAAATGGTATTTAATGGTGTTTGCGGTAATACTATCATTTATTTTAAGTACACCATACATTTATTTTGGATGGGATATCTATGGTATGATAGCTGCAGGAGCTGTATTTAATATCGGTTTAAATTCTTTTATAACATTATACGGAGGCGTATTAAATAGAGTGCCAGTAGAGCTTAATGCAAAAGCAAAAGCTTTTAGTAATACTAATGGATTTAACCCAACACAATTACTAATAGCGTTGCCAAAATTCGCATTACCAATGCTATTATTCTATATACCATACAAACTAATAAGCTACGAAGCAGGAATTATTGCTATAGCCATTGGTGGCGTTCTAGGCATTATTTTTAGAAACTATATTTTTAATATAATAGAATCCGTCTATCAAAAAGGGAAGTATAAAACCATAGCTGCTTTTTCAGAAAAAAAATAACACAACACTAAACAAACAAGATCATGATAACAACATCAAATCTTTCAAAAACATATAACGACGTTACAGTTTTAAATATTGAAAATTTAGAAATACCCAAAGGACAAAGTTTTGGATTGGTAGGAAATAACGGGGCAGGAAAAACAACTTATTTTAGTTTGCTGTTAGATCTAATACAACCTTCAACAGGACATATTGAAAACAATGGCGTTTTGGTTCATGAAAGTGAAGACTGGAAACCGTTTACAGCATCTTTTGTAGATGAAAGCTTTTTAATAGGCTATTTAACAGCAGAAGAATACTTTTATTTTATAGGAGAATTAAGAGGGCAAAAACCAAGTGATGTTGATGCGCTTTTAGCACAATTTGAAGATTTTTTCCATGGAGAAATTTTAGGGCAGAAAAAATATTTAAGAGATTTAAGTAAAGGAAATCAGAAAAAAGCAGGAATAGTTGCAGCATTAATTGGTAATCCGGAGGTGATTATTTTAGATGAACCTTTTGCAAATTTAGACCCAACTACGCAAATACGATTAAAAGGCATCGTTAAAAATTTAGCAGAAAAACAAGGTGTAACCGTTTTAATTTCTAGTCACGATTTAATGCATGTAACAGATGTTTGCGAGCGTATTGTAGTATTAGAAAAAGGAGAAGTTGTTAAAGATTTAGAAACTAGCGAAGCAACTTTAAAAGAATTAGAAGCACATTTCTCTCAAGAAGCAGAAGTGTAATTTATGTTTAAGTATATAATTAGTTTTGTTTTTTTAGTTATAACAATTGTATTTATATACTTTGGTTATTATCAAGACTATAAAAGAAACCCAAAAGAGTTTAAGCGAACTCTAATAGTGTTGCCTTTTGGTGTGTTAGCTAAACTTTTTAGAATGGAATCTTTAAATAAGAAAATAAAAGATTGGGCTAATCTAGAAGATGAAAAAGAAAACTAGATATAATTTAATGAAAGTTTAATAGGCTTAAACTAGTAACTTTAAACCTATAATTTGGTTTAAACTGAAAAAGATGCTTATTTTTACGTGCTTGTGTAATAAATATATAATATTTGCGCAAGTTTAAAGTTTATGTATTAGACTAAATACAACAACGTTGAAAGTAGCATTAAAACCCATAGTATTCGTTGCAGTTTCTGCACTAATTATTACAAGTTGTTCTCGTAAAAAAGACAATTTTGTAAGTAGAAATTTCCACGCGGTAACCGCAAAATACAATACCCTATTCAATGGCTATGAAGCCTTAGAAAAAGGAAGAGAGAACCTTAATAATTCGTATAAAGACAATTATTGGGAGATTCTTCCAATAGAACGCATGCAAATAGATGAAGATGCTATTTTGCCAGGGCAGTCTAAAAACGAAAGCTTTACTAAAGCAGAAGAAAAAGCTGTAAAAGCTGTGCAGCGTCATGGGATGAATATTCAAGGGAAAGAAAAAAACCCACAAATTGATGAGGCTTATTTGTTATTAGGAAAAGCGCGTTACTTCGATCAGCGTTTTGTACCAGCCTTAGAAGCCTTTAATTATATTTTATATAAATACCCAGCAAGTGATAAAATAAACCAAGCAAAAGTTTGGAGAGAAAAAACGAATATTCGCCTAGAAAACGATGAGTTAGCAATTAAAAACCTAAAACGTTTACTAGAACAAGAAGAATTAAATGGGCAAGATTTAGCCGACGCCACTTCTATATTAGCACAGGCCTATATTAATACTAAATCTTTAGATAGTGCTTTAACACAAATAAGTGTAGCTGCAGAAGTTGCTAAAAAAAGAAATGAAGAAGGGCGTTATCGTTTTATTCAAGGACAATTGTATAACATATTAGGAGATAAAGACAGTGCGAATATTGCTTTTGATAAGGTTATAGACCTAAACAGGAAAATACCGCGTAAATATCATATTGCGGCGCATGTAGAAAAATCAAAAAATTTCGATTACGAAAAAGGAGATAAAATAGCCTTTTTAGAATATTTAACAGATTTAGAAGAAGATAGAGAAAACAGGCCGTTTTTAGATAAAATTTATCACCAAATAGGAGAGTACCACTTAAACACAAAAAACGATTCCTTAGCCTTTGCTTATTATAATAAATCTATTAGAACACAGTCTCAAGACAAAATATTGGTTGCTAAAAACTTCGAAACATTAGGCGATATGAGTTTTGATGCGAATGCTTATAAAAATGCAGGCGCTTATTACGATAGTACTATGACTAATATGGTTAAAGATAGCAAGCCATTTAGAACAATAAAGCGAAAAAGAGAAAACCTAGATGATGTTATTTATTACGAAGATATAGCTGAGGTTAACGATAGTATATTAGGTCTTGTAAGAATGACAGAAGTAGAACGTTTAGCCTATTTTGAAGACTATACAAATAAGCTAAAAGCTAAAGCCGAAGAAGAACAAGAACGTAAAGAAATTGAAGCGCAGAAAAAAGGATTAGCAGCTAATAACCTTGGTGTGGGTAATATTGTAAACCCAAAAGCAGGAGGTCCAAATGGAGAAGTATCTTTCTATTTTTATAATACACAAACCGTAGGATATGGAAGAAACCAATTCTTGAAAATTTGGGGAGAACGTGAATTAAAAGATGATTGGAGATGGTCTAGCACGAAAGCATCAACAGGAGTTGGTATTGCTTCAGGAACAGGAACATTAGATTTAGAAGCCAATAGCGAAGCTTTCGATCCACAAACCTATATTGCTAAAATACCCACAGAACAAAAGGTTATAGATAGTCTTTCAAAAGACAGAAACTATGCCTATTACCAATTAGGATTAATATATAAAGAGAAGTTTAAAGAATATAAATTATCTAAAAGTAAATTCTTAGACCTATTAAAAAGTCAGCCAGAAGAGCGATTAATATTGCCTTCAAAATATAATTTATACAAAATCTACGAGATTTTAGGAGAAAATGGAGAAGCTACAATTGCTAAAAATGAGATTATAGCAAACTATTCAGAGTCTCGTTATGCACAGATTTTAAGTAATCCAGAATCGGTTGCTGCTAAAGATGAAAATAGCCCGCAAAGTCTTTATGAAAATACATATCGATTATTTGAGGAAGAAAAATATGCAGAAGTCATCGCTAATTCTGAAAACTATATTAGTGCATTCGAAGGTGATGCTATAGTGCCAAAATTCGAATTACTAAAAGCAACAGCATCAGGAAGATTATATGGGTTTGAAGCTTACAGTAAAGGGATAAATGCGATTGCAGTAGATTATGCTAATACGGAAGAAGGTGTGCAAGCACAAGACATCATTAATAAAGCTTTTAAAGTAATGTCTAATAAAACCTTTAAAGACGATGCAGAATCTAAACATTTTAAAGTTATATATCAGTTTACAAAAACAGAAGCAAACGACATAAAAGACTTTGTAAAAGCATTAGATGAAGCCGTAGCTAAAGTACAGTATTACGATTTAACAACTTCAATAGACTTATACGACCCTAATACAACGTTCGTGGTAGTACATGGTTTAAAAAGTATTGATGGCGCTAAAGGTTTTTCTGAAATATTAGAAGAAGGCGATGGGTATAAAATAGCAAGACCATCGTTTGCCATTTCTTCCGATAACTATAGAATAGTACAAATTCATAAAAACTTAGAAGCATACATAGCAGCAGAATAGCAGAATATAATCCCCTAAAATTAATAGCAAATGTTTTCCGACAACAAAAAAGACAAAGGACAAGACGGAACCTCCATTCAAAATAAAATAGCAAAAGGCACTAAAATAGTAGGAGACTTTTCTAGTGAAGGAGATATAAGAATAGACGGAACCATAGAAGGTAATGTTAAAACACCTGGTAAGGTAGTTGTTGGTAAAACAGGAGAAATTGTAGGAACCCTAGAAAGTGCTAATGCCTATTTTGAAGGTAAATTTTCTGGAAAGCTAAATCTTACAGGAACATTAACACTTAAAGCATCTGCGCAAATAGACGGTGAAGTAACAACACAAAAATTAGCTGTAGAACCAGGAGCAACATTTAATGTGTCTTGCGTTATGCAAACAGCAATAAAAGAACTACAAGGTGGCTCAAAAACCAAAAAAACAGCCTAGTCCATATATTAGGTTTACTTCTGTCGCATTTCAAATGGGAGGAACAATATATTTAGGAAATCTTCTAGGCGCATGGTTAGACCAAAAATATAATCAAGACATTTGGGAAAATGTAATTACACTTTTTGCTGTGTTTGCAGCAATGTACTTAGTTATAAGTCAAGTTTTAAAAATGTCAAAAGATAATGATTAAAAGAGTCATTAGTTATTTCCTTGTTTTTATAATAGTGGCAATTGCTACTTATTTTAGTCACGATTATTTCCTTGATAACCCAAAGGTAGTGTTAAGGTTTAGTTTATTAGAAATTTATATATTTCACTTTTTTGCATCCTTTATAATAAGTTTAGGATTAATACTGCTTTCTAATACAGAACGTTGGGTTAATCAAATAGGCTTTATCTATATTTTTACTTTTTTAACAAAGCTGTTGTTTTTTGTGGCAATATTTAAAGATTCCATATTTTCAATTAAAAGTTTAACTAAAATAGAAAGCCTTAGTTTATTAATTCCTGTGTTTATTTTTTTATTTTTTGAAGCCTATATTATATCTAGAATTTTAAACTCAAAATAACTTAGAATATTATTACTTGAAAATTAATTTTATTTTCAAATAATTACCTACCTTTGCACGGAATTTAAAAACACGGTTTTTTTTTATTTTTTTAACAATGAAGGTAGCTAAACAAACTTTTAAATTTTTCGTTGTCGCTTGTATGTTCTTTATGAGCAATCTTGCAATTGCAGAAACACCTAACAATGATGGTGGTCAAGTAGATACGAAAAAGGAAGTAGAAGAGTATATTTTACATCATATTCAAGATTCTCACGATTTTAGTTTGTATTCTTATACAAATGATGCAGGAGAACGTAAACACGTTGGTTTTCCATTACCTGTAATTCTTTGGGGAAGTAATGGATTAACTACTTTTATGTCTTCAGAATTTCACCATAATGACGATGGTCATGTTATTGTAGAAAAAAATGGGTCTAAGTTTACAAAAATTCATTCTAAAATTTATGAGCTTGATGCAGGAGCCTCTAAAGTTGCTTTTGATGAAACACATCATGCTACAAATGCTCATAAAGTATTAGATTTTTCGATTACTAAAAGTGCTTTTGGAATTCTAGTAATAGGATTATTAATGTTACTTTGGTTTTCACGTCTAGCAAGACAATACAAAACAAAGAAAATACCAACAGGTTTTGCTCGTGTATTAGAACCTTTGGTTTTATATGTTAGAGATGAGATTGCAAGACCAAACATTGGAGAGAAACACTACAGAAGATTTACAGGATACCTTTTAACAGTATTTTTCTTTATATGGCTATTAAACTTATTAGGATTAACACCTCTTGGGTTTAACGTTACAGGACAGTTAGCGGTAACAGCATGTTTAGCAATTTTTACATTAATTATATATACAGTTAGTGGTAATAAAGACTACTGGATGCACATTTTATGGATGCCAGGAGTACCTGTTTTAATTCGCCCGGTTTTAGCGATTATAGAATTAGCAGGAGCATTAGTTATCAAGCCATTTTCATTATTAGTGCGTTTATTCGCAAACATTTCAGCAGGTCACATTGTGGTAATGAGTTTAATTGCAATTATGTTCACATTAAAAGAATCACTAGGTGTGGTTGGTGCAACAGGATTGTCGTTAGTATTATCATTTTTTATAACATTAATTGAGGTTTTAGTAGCTTTTTTACAAGCTTACATATTTACAATGCTTTCAGCATTATTTATAGGTATGGCAGTAGCAGAGCACGAACATCATTAATATACATTAGTTTAATTTAAAAAAGTCAAATTATTATGGAACCAGTAACTTACAATTTAATTGGAGCAGGTTTAATCGTAATCGGAGCAGGAATTGGTCTTGGTCAAATTGGTGGAAAAGCAATGGAAGGTATTGCACGTCAGCCAGAAGCAACAGGAAAAATTCAAACAGCGATGATTATCATTGCAGCACTTTTAGAAGGTTTAGCATTTGGAGCTTTATTCTTAGGAAAATAAGAACCAAACAAATCTAAAAACACAAATCTGCAACGGTTGGTTGCAGGTTGTGTTTTTCAAATTAAACAGAAAAAATAAATACATTTAGAAATGGATAAATTATTAAATGACTTTTCACCAGGATTATTTGTTGTCTCAACAATCTTATTATTAGGGTTAATATTCTTAATGGTGAAGTTTGCTTGGAAGCCAATTCTTAATTCTTTAAATGAAAGAGAAGAAGGAATCCAAAGTGCATTAGATGCAGCAGAGAGTGCTAAATTAGAAATGCAAAACCTTCAAGCAGATAACGCTAATCTTTTAAAAGAAGCACGTGCAGAGCGTGAATCTATGCTTAAAGAAGCGCGTGAGCTTAAAAACAAAATGATTGAGGATGCTAAGACTGAAGCTCAGACACAAGCAAACACAATGATTGAGCAAGCACAAGCAGCTATAGATAGTGAAAAGAAAGCGGCTATGGCTGAACTTAAAAGCCATGTAGCTGGATTATCTGTAGATATTGCAGAAAAAGTAGTACGTCAAGAATTATCTAACAAAGACAAGCAATTAGCTTTAGTAGAGTCTTTATTAGGAGAAGCAAAACTTAACTAATTAATATGGCAGGGTCAAGAGCAGCAATACGTTACGCAAAAGCAGTGTTAAGCTTAGCATCAGATCAAAAAACAACTGAAGTTGTAAATAATGATATGAAGTTAATAGCTAATACTATTGCAGAAAGTAAAGACTTACGCGACATGCTTAATAGTCCTGTAGTAAGTTCTTCAATTAAAAAAGCATCATTATTAGAAATCTTTAAAAGTACTAACGCATTAACAATTAATGCGATTGATACATTAATAGTTAATAAGCGTATAGCATTATTAGAACATGTGTCTTTAGAGTACACAAGATTATACGATGAGCAAAGGGGAACAGAAGTTGCTACAGTAACTACTGCTTTACCATTAACAGACGACTTAAAAGTAAAAGTTTTAGCGAAAGTTAAAGAATTAACTGGAAAAGAAGTTGAGGTAGAAAATATTATAGATGAAGACATCTTAGGAGGTTTCATCTTACGTGTAGGAGATATACAATACAACGCCAGTATTGCAAATCAACTAAACAAATTAAAAAGAGAATTTACATTAAACTAAGATATATTTATATCTAAATAAATAATAAGATGGCAGAAGTAAAACCAGCTGAAGTATCAGCAATCTTAAAACAACAACTTTCTGGGTTTGAAGCAAGTGCTTCTCTAGACGAAGTTGGAACAGTATTAACTGTAGGTGATGGTATTGTACGTGCTTACGGATTAGCTAACGCACAATACGGAGAATTAGTAGAATTCGAAGGTGGTGCAGAAGGTATTGTACTTAACTTAGAAGAAGATAACGTAGGTATCGTATTATTAGGAACTTCAGTAGGAGTAAGAGAAGGTTCTACAGTAAAACGTACATCTCGTATCGCATCTATTAAAGTAGGTGAAGGTATTGTTGGTCGTGTTGTAGATACATTAGGAAACCCTATCGATGGAAAAGGACCTATCGCTGGAGAAACTTACGAGATGCCTTTAGAGCGTAAAGCACCTGGAGTTATTTACAGAGAGCCAGTAACAGAGCCATTACAAACAGGAATTAAGGCGATTGATGCTATGATTCCAGTTGGTAGAGGACAACGTGAGTTAGTAATTGGCGATAGACAAACTGGTAAAACAGCTGTTTGTATCGATGCTATCTTAAACCAAAAAGAATTTTACGATGCAGGAGAACCTGTATTTTGTATATACGTTGCTGTAGGTCAAAAGGCTTCAACAGTAGCATTAATTGCTAAAACTTTAGAAGAAAAAGGAGCTTTAGCTTATACTACAATAGTAGCTGCAAATGCATCAGATCCTGCTGCAATGCAAGTATATGCACCAATGACAGGAGCATCTATTGGAGAATATTTTAGAGATACTGGTAGACCAGCTTTAATTGTATTTGATGATTTATCAAAACAAGCCGTAGCTTACCGTGAGGTATCTTTATTATTAAGACGTCCACCGGGACGTGAAGCATATCCTGGTGATGTATTTTACTTACACTCAAGATTATTAGAGCGTTCTGCAAAAATTATTAATAATGATGCGATTGCTAAAGAAATGAATGACCTTCCAGAGTCATTAAAACCAATCGTAAAAGGTGGTGGTTCTTTAACAGCATTACCAATTATTGAAACACAAGCAGGTGACGTTTCAGCATATATCCCAACGAACGTAATTTCTATTACAGATGGGCAAATCTTCTTAGATGGAGATTTATTTAACTCTGGTGTACGTCCAGCAATTAACGTAGGTATTTCTGTATCTCGTGTTGGTGGTAACGCACAGATTAAATCAATGAAAAAAGTATCTGGTACATTAAAACTAGATCAAGCACAGTACCGTGAATTAGAAGCGTTTGCTAAGTTTGGTTCAGATTTAGATGCTGTTACTTTAAATGTAATTGAAAAAGGTAAGCGTAACGTAGAGATCTTAAAGCAAGGTCAAAACGAACCGTTTAAAGTGGAAGATCAAGTAGCAATTATCTACGCTGGATCTAAAAACTTATTAAAAGATGTTCCTGTAAATAAAGTGAAAGAATTTGAAAGAGATTTTATCGAATTCTTAAACGCTAAGCACAGTGATGTTTTAGCAACATTAAAAGCAGGAAAATTAACTGACGAGGTTACAGATACATTATTATCTGTTTGTAAAGATCTTTCAGCTAAATATAGAGCTTAAGAAAGTTATAAGTTTAGAGTTATGAGCTAAAAGTTAGCTTACTCATAACTCTAAATTTCAATTATAAAATTAATGTCACTCTGAGCTTGTCGAAGAGTCTTTATAAAAAATAAAGAATGGCTAATCTTAAAGAAATACGTAATAGAATATCATCAGTATCTTCAACGATGCAGATTACCAGTGCTATGAAAATGGTATCGGCTGCAAAGTTAAAGAAAGCTCAAGATGCTATTACAGCAATGCGTCCTTATGCAGATAAGTTAACTGAGCTTTTACAAAATTTAAGCGCAACACTTGATGCTGATTCTGGAAGTAAATTTGCAGAGCAACGTGAAGTTAAAAATGTACTTGTAGTAGCAATAACTTCTAACAGAGGATTGTGTGGTGCATTTAACTCTAATATCATTAAACAAACAAACCTATTAATTAACGACACTTACGCTAATAAAGACGTATCTGTTTTGGCTATAGGTAAAAAATCTAATGATGCTTTCGATAAATTAGGTTGTGTTATTGCTAACAAAAGCGAGATATTCGATAATTTAACATTTGATAATGTAGCTGAAATAGCAGAAATGTTAATGGAGAAATTTGTTGAAGGTGAGTTCGATAAAATCGAAATCGTTTACAATAAATTTAAAAATGCTGCAACGCAAATTGTAATGACAGAGCAGTTTTTACCAATTGTACCAGTTGAAGGAGAAGGAAATGCTAATCTAGATTATATCTTTGAGCCATCTAAAGAAGAAATCGTAGAAGAGTTAATTCCAAAATCTTTAAAAACACAATTATATAAAGGTATTAGAGATTCTTTTGCAAGTGAGCACGGTGCACGTATGACAGCAATGCACAAAGCAACCGATAATGCTACCGAGTTAAGAGATCAATTAAAATTAACGTATAACAAAGCACGTCAAGCAGCTATTACTAACGAAATCTTAGAGATTGTTGGTGGAGCAGAAGCCTTAAATAATTAAGATTTTTAATTATACACAATACACAAAAGCTCTACTTCTAAGTAGAGCTTTTTTTATGCATTATAAAAAAAGCCTATTACTAAAAGTAATAGACTTTAATAAAATAATAGTTATTTCGGGAGATATTATTTTATTGAATTTTTATACATCGTATAGCACCGCCAAATCGATTATCTTGGAAATTAGAACCTATTACATCGTTATCTTGTAATGAAATAAATAAGCGTTGATTATTTGAGTCTATAGTTGCTGTAGAGAATGTAGCAATAGCTTGCGCTCCTGTCGCGCTACCAGTCATAACCGTATAGCCATTAGGGAGTGCGTTAAAGCTTAATTCATTACTTCCGTTATTATTTCCAGACCACCCAAAATTAGATTTAATTGCGCCAATATTATAACCATTATCTTCTAAATAAGATTCTAATACCACAAAATCTGCTTCAGTTGGTACACGCCATCCTTCAGGAGCTAGTTTTCCGGTTTCTATAGCAGCATGACTATATGCTAATCCATAGAAATCATTAGGTAATTCATCATCATGTAAATTACTAAGGTCTCCAGTAAAAGGAAAAGAGTACATAGGGGTAGAAGTAGAATTAAACCACCAGTTATCATCATCTGGAGTCCAATTAAATACTTCTATTGGTGTTCCATCATTTAAGGTTTTTACTTTTAAATTCTCTGCCATCCAAATTTGTCCATTAATTTCTACTGTTTCATAAGTGTTACCATCAATATCCGTAACAATTATTTGTTCTGGCTCTGGAGTAATATTATCATCATCATCACATTGAAAGTTTAAATTAAGTGACATAACTAATATCACAGCTATTGTTTTTAAGTAATTTTTCATAGCACAATAAATTTTAGATTAATAAATAAATTCTTACGAATCTGTTTTTTATTACAATACACCAAAGTACCATAAAACCCTACCAAAAGTATTCACGCCTATGCGTGAAATGACCATAAAAACAGTAAAAAAGGCTAATATGTATTAGAATATTTTAAAATATCGATGAATAAAGATGTTTTTGTGTCTATGAATAAAATGAAAAAAAAGCGTAATTTTAATTGTAAAAACTGAATTATTGCTATCATAAAAAAAAGTAAAACATCTATTTTTCATTCTAATTCGTATCTTTAAAAAAACATAATGACAATGACACTTTCAAGCCCCACTTTCAAGTTTCTTATATTACTAGTTATTACAATGACATTTTCTAACTGCTCAAGTTCAAAAATAAAATTTCAAGAGGATGCACCTTTAGAACATAATCGCCCATATTTTCAAGAATGGGTTGCTGGAATAAAAGATGGAGGCTCTGGAGTAAATATATATTTTCCAAACTTGGTAACGAAAAACAATACTAAAGTAGATAGTGTCTTTTTTAGAAAGATGAAAGGAAAATTAAGAAATGGAAAGGCGTCTTACTTTGCAACACTTAAAAAGCCGATACCACAGGATATAACAATGAGTGGCGATTCTAAATCTGAATATGGTAATAAGTTACCTGAATTTCCATTCGAGTTGAAAAATAACGAATGTGTTATTAGTTACATTGAAGGAGGAGAAACGAAATATGTTAAAATAGCTAATTTGAAAGAAAAAGCAGGCGAATATTATCCAAGTAGCCCACCAAATAATTAAAAGCATAGAGACTATTTTCTATAGTAAAACTATAGAGTAAGTATTCATTTTGACATTTTAAATTGTAGTATAACATAATATTTAATGCATTCATCGATTATTAAGCTGGTCGTAAAAGAAAAAAATTATATTTATTTATAATAACTAACTAATTATCTATGAGTCCTTTAAACAATACCTTTATGGGAGTATTGTGTCTAATTCTATTTACGCAATGCTCTACTTCAAAACCAAACAACAATTATTTAAAAACCAAACAACAAGAACCTATAGAATGCAGTCGACCTTATTTTCAAGAATGGGTGGCAGCATTAAAAGATGGAGGTTCTGGAGTAACGATTTATTTTCCTAACCTAGTAAATAATAATAATGTTACTATAGATAGCATATACTTCAGGAAAATGAAAGGAAAATTAAGAAATGGTATTGACTCCTATTTCGCTATATTAAAAAATGAGCTTCCTAGAGATCTTAGTCAAGTAGATTTATCTAGAGAAGAATATATGAATATAATGAACAAATCTTATTCTTTTAATCTTAAAAACAATGATTGTATGATAAGTTTTATAGAAAATGGAGAGAAAAAGTACCTTAAAATAGAAAATTTAGAAGAAAAAGCGGGCGAATATTATACTAGTAGCCCTCCAGAGAACTAAAACCCATTCGAATACTTTTTTAGGTCTAATGAATTCAATACATTTAGCCTAAATTTATACCACATTGAGCGTACTTAAAAAGTTCTTTAAAGACACAATTATATATGGCTTAGCCACAGTTTTGCCTCGTCTTATGAATTTTATCTTAGTACCCTTACATACTTCTGCTTTAGAAACTGATAATTTCTCCGATAATACAACATTCTATGTCTATGCAGCCTTTTTTAATGTATTGCTAACTTATGGAATGGAGACAGCTTTTTTTAGGTTTTTTAGTAAATCTGAAGAAAAAGATAAAGTATTTTCAACCACATTTATTAGTCTTATAACTACAACACTATTATTTTTAATAGTAGTAGTACTATTCAGCAGCCAGTTATCTAATTGGATGGGAATAAATCAAACCTATTTTAATTTACTAATAGGCTTATTAGTTTTAGACACATTAGTAGTTGCACCTTTTGCGTATTTGAGAGCTACAGGTAGACCAATAAAATATGCAGCAATAAAGATTATAAATATTATAGTTGTAGTGCTTTTTAACTTCTTCTTTTTGTGGGCAATACCAAAGTTTCAAATAGATATTCCAGGTTATGATGCGTCAGACTTAGTAAAATATATATTTATAGCAAATTTAATAGCAAGTATCGTTACATTCTTATTGTTAACCCCATATTTCTTTAAAACGAAATTACAATTTAGTATTCCTATATTTAAACAATTAATAAGTTATGGTTGGCCAATAATGGTTGCAGGAATAGCTTATGTTATAAATGAGAATTTCGATAAGTGGATTTTGCCAGATTTATTAGGGAAAGATATTAATGGAGCTTACAGTGGTTGTTATAAGATAGCTGTGTTTATGACTATTTTTATACAAGCCTTTAGATTGGGTGCAGAACCTTTCTTTTTTAATCATTCCAAAGAAAAAAACGCACAACAAACATACGCTACTATCATGAAGTATTTTGTAATAGTAGGAAGCCTTATGTTAGTGTTTATTGTTTCCTATTTAGATATTTTTAAAATAGTATTAGTGCCAAACGAAGCCTATTGGAAAGCAATAGATATTGTACCTATAGTATTATTAGCAAACTTATGTTTAGGAATCTACTTTAATTTAGCTATTTGGTATAAACTTACAGACAAAACAAGATACGGTATGTACTTGTCTATAGTTGGAGCCGTAGTTACCATAACTTTAAATGTAATGTTCATTGAAAAAATGGGCTTCATTGCAGCAGCGTGGGCTACATTAGCAGCTTATGGTGTAATGATGTTATTATCTTATCTTTTAGGGCAGAAATATTACCCGGTACCGTATAACCTTAAAAAAATAATGGGGTATTTGGTATTAGCTATCCTATTTTCGATAGCAGCATTAAAGACTAATGCTAATTATTATATAAACACAGGTTTAGTTTTATTATTTTTGACGGTTGCTTTATTTCTCGAGAAAAACGAATTAAAACAGTTAATTAAAAAATAGAAAAAGGTAATTAGTAGTCTAAACTTATAGAATAAAAACAAATGCAAGTAAAAATTATAAATAAATCTAATCACGCTTTACCTAATTATGAAACGATAGCTTCAGCAGGAATGGATTTAAGAGCTAATATTACCGAAAATATAATATTAGACCCAATGGAACGTACTATAGTGCCTACAGGCTTATTTTTAGAGTTACCTATTGGTATAGAAGCACAGGTAAGACCAAGAAGTGGTCTTGCTGCTAAAAAAGGAATTACAGTGCTTAATGCTCCCGGAACAGTAGATGCAGATTATAGAGGCGAGGTTGGTGTTATTTTAGTAAACCTGTCTAAAGAACCCTTTACTATAGAAAATGGAGAACGTATTGCACAACTAGTAATTGCAAAACACGAACGTGCAGAGTGGTTAGAAGTAGAAACACTTACAGAAACAGAAAGAGGTGTAGGTGGGTTTGGAAGTACGGGAGTTAAGTAGCTATTCAAGAAGTGTCAGGTTGAGCCTTTTGTCTTCGCTCAAGACAGGCTAAAGTTGAAAATTAAAGAGAGTATAATTTAAATAGATACCCGCTTTCGCGGGCAATGAATATGAAAATAATAGTACCAATGGCGGGAAGAGGTTCTCGTTTAAGACCACATAGTTTAACAGTACCAAAGCCATTAATACCGGTAGCAGGACAACCAATAGTACATAGATTAGTAAAAGACATAGCAAAAGTACTGAACGAACCTATAGAAGAAATAGCATTTGTTCTAGGAGACCCAGCATGGTTTGGAGAAGATGTGGTTACTAGTTTACAAGATTTAGCAAAAGGTTTAGGAGCTAAAGCCTCTATTTACAGACAAGACCAGCCTTTAGGAACAGGTCATGCTATTATGTGTGCAAAAGAATCGTTATCAGGACCAGCAGTTATAGCCTACGCAGATACTTTAATTAGAGCCGATTTTAATTTAGATCCCGATGCAGATGCCGTAATTTGGGTAAAGCAAGTAGACCAGCCAGAAGCTTATGGTGTTGTTAAATTAAATGACAAGAAAGAAATTGTTGAATTAGTTGAAAAACCAGAACAGTTTGTAAGTGATTTGGCAGTTATAGGGATATACTATTTTAAAGATGTAGCCGTTTTAAAAGACCAATTACAACATGTTTTAGATAATAACATTATAAACGGAGGAGAATACCAAATTAATGATGGTATAAAAGGCATGATGGCTAATGGAAAAGTCTTTAAAACAGGAGAAGTTAGCGAATGGATGGATTGCGGAAATAAAAACGTAACTTTAGAAACCAATACTAGAATGTTAGGCTTCCTAAAAGCAGACGGAGAAGAGCAATTAATTGCTAGTTCTGTAAAGCAAGAGAATACTACAATTATAGAACCTTGTTATATTGGTGAAAATGTAATACTTAAAAATGCGACTATAGGACCTAATGTTTCTATAGGTAATAATTGCGTTATAGAGAATTCAAGCGTTAAAAATAGCCTAATACAGAGTAATACAACCATAAAAAATGCTAATTTAGACGAGGCTATGATAGGTAACCATGTAAAATACAATGGTGAGTTTACTAAAATTAGTATTGGTGATTATACCATTATGGAATAACTATTGATTAAATACTTTCCGTTAGTTAAGAGGAAACATTATGAAACACAGAATCTACATTTTTTATTTTTTATTTGGATTACTTATTGTTCCGCAACTAAGTAATGCCCAAGTAGATTTTAACAAAACGCCAGATGATGATTTAGGAAACGTTTCAGATGAATATCAAGAATTATTTTTTGAAGCGCTAAAGCAAAAAGGTATTGAAAATTATGACAAAGCAGTAACAGCATTACTTAAATGTCAAGAGATAGACGATTCCGAATCTATTTTATTTTACGAATTAGGTAAAAACTATAATAAGCTTAAAAATTTCGGAGCAGCAGAAGATGTTCTTAAAAAAGCGGTTAAGAAAGAACCGGATAATGAATGGTATTTAGATGAGCTTTACGAATCTTATGTACAGCAGAAAAACTACGATAAAGCAATAAAAACAGTAAAGCAACTCGTTAAGTTTCATCCAGATTATAAAGAAGATTTAGCTTCAATTTACATTAGAACAAAAAAGTATAAAGATGCACTAAGGGTTTTAGATGACTTGGACGATGAGTTGGGTGTGTCAGATATTAGAGATCGTTTAAGAAACCAAATATATAATGCCACTGGGCGCAAAAAAGAGCAAATAGCCAACTTAAAAGAACGTGTAGAAGATAATCCAGATGTGGAGAAAAATTATCTAGAACTCATTTATCGTTACAGTGAAAATAAAGATGAAAAGAAAGCCTTTGAAACAGCTAAGAAACTTCTAGAAATTAATCCAGAATCTCAATTAGTACATTTAGCTTTATATAAATTTTATTTAGATGGCAATAAGGCTGAAAAGGCTATTGAATCTATGAAGATCGTTTTAAATAGTCGACAAATAAAGCCAGAATCTAAAGCTAAAGTACTTTCAGACTTTGTGAAGTTTGTAGCCGCAAATCAAGAATACGAAAAAGACTTAGTAGAAATCACATCACTAGTAACTAATACTGCTACAGACGGAAAAACATTAGTAGAATTAGCACAATATTATCTTATAAAAGGTGATAAAGAAAAAGCATTACAACATTATTTAGAAGCACAACAATTAGAAGCAGACAACTTTGGTTTACTACGAAATATTTTATTGTTACATATAGACTTAGAACAGTATAAAGAAGCCGAGCAAAAAAGTGATGAAGCATTAGAAAAATTCCCTTCTCAGCCTGTTTTATATCTTATAAATGGTGTAGCATTAAATCGCTTAAATCGTGCAAGTGAAGCTGTAGATAGTTTAGATGCAGGTTTAGATTATATTATAGATAATAATAAAATGGAAGCCGATTTTTATAAGCAATTAAGTAAAGCTTACACGACTTTAAACAATTTACAAAAGGCAAAAACGTTTAGTGATAAAGCAAAAGCATTAGAACTCTCAAACTAAATGAATAGTAAATACATTAAATCCCCCGTTTTTATAATTATACTATTGTTAATTACAGGTTGTAAATCTGCAAAGACAATAATAGCTAATGGTGAGCTAAACTCTAGTTTATCTACTAAACAAATAGTAAAAGAAACGAATAGCAAAAAATCCAATTTTAAAACATTAGCCGCTCGTTTAAAAATAGAAACTAACGATGGCAAAAAAAGCCAAACCGTTACGGTGTCTATGCGAATGGAAAAAGATAAAACCATTTGGTTAAGTAAATTAGGTATAGTAAAAGCATTAATTACACCAGACCGTGTTGCTTTTTACAATACATGGGATAATACCTATTTTGATGGTGATTTTAGTTATATAAGTGAATTACTAGGGACCGAATTAGACTTTAAAAAAGTACAAAACTTATTATTAGGAGAAGCTATTTTAGATCTCGAACCTAAAGAGTTTACAGGAGACGTTAATGATAAGTCCTATGTGTTAAGTCCTAAAAAACAAGATGATTTATACGAAATATTCTTTCTAATTAATCCAAGCCTTTTTAAATTAGATTCTCAACAAATATCTCAAGAAACAGAAGGGAGGCATCTACAGATAGATTATACAGCTTACCAAAAAGTAGACAAAGAAACATTACCACAAATAGTAGATATTGTTGCAGTTCAAAAAAACGAAGAACTTAATATAGATTTAGAATTTAAATCGGTAGCCTTAAACCAAAAACTAAAGTTTCCATTTAGAATTCCATCTGGTTATGATGAAATTGAATTAAAGTAATGGTAAAACAAGCAATACAATTACTACTCGTTTTTAGTGCTTTTTTATTAAGCACTACTGTTGGTTATTCGCAAAGTGGAAAACAAAAAGAGTTAGAAGCAAGGCGTGTAGAATTACGTCGAGAAATTAAAAAGATTAACGCTTTAGTATCTTCTAATAAATCTAAAGAGAAATCTCAAATTTCTTTAATAGAAGACATAAATTATAAAGTAAAAGTAAGGCGCGATTTAATAAAAGTAACCAATCAACAAGCTAACTTATTAACGCGACAAATAAACAATAACCAAAAGCAAATAACAGGACTTAGAGACGAACTAAAGGGTTTAAAAACGAATTATGCTAACATGATTCAAAACTCTTATAAAAACAAAAATCAACAAAATCGTGTTATGTTTTTATTATCTGCTAGTAATTTTAAACAAGCCTATAAACGACTTCAGTATATAAATCAATATGCCGATTACCAAAAGCAGCAAGGGGAAACCATTAAGGCTAAAACTAAAGAACTACAAGAGGTAAACATTAAATTATTAGCACAAAAGGAGGAGAAAAATACACTTATTGCAGAAAATAAAGTTGCTCAGAAAGAGTTAGAAAAAGAGTTAAAGCAACATAATACTATAATGGGTGCTATTAAAAAGGACTTAAAAAAGTATACAGCTCAAATAAAAACAAAGCAAAAAGAGGCCGATAGAATTGATCGAGAAATAGATAAAATTATTAGAGATGCTATAGCTAAATCCAATAAAAAAGCAGGCAAAAAGAAAACAAAATCTGCTGTATTTGCAATGGCTCCAGAAGATAAAGCATTAGCAAAAGACTTTTTGGGAAGTAAAGGTAAGTTACCTTGGCCGGTAGAGCAAGGCATCGTTAAAGTGCGTTATGGTAAGCAACCGTCTCCAATAGATAGGTCGTTAACCATTAATAGTACAGGTGTAAGAATTTCTACAAGTAAAGGCGCAAAAGTACGTGCTATTTATAAAGGAGAAGTTTTAAAAATAATGAAAGCTAAACGTAGTAATCCAGCTGTTTTAATAAAGCATGGAAATTACATTACAGTTTATAACAATCTTGCTGAAGTTTTTGTTAAACCTGGCGATAAAGTAGATACAAAACAAGATATAGGCGTTATATTTACTAATCCAAGAACTGGAGAAAGTTTACTTAGGTTTAGCATTTACAAAGAAACTAAAACTCAAAATCCTGCAAGTTGGATTTATAAAATGTAGCTTTTTATACACTTACAAAAACATAACCTCTACGTGTTTTTTTGTAATGTTTTCCGTTCCAAAAGTAATAACGATTCCCTTTTACTTTAACAATTTTATGATTTCTAGGTGCTTTTTTAATATAGACAACTTTAGCGGGTCTATTTGTAACTCTAGTGGCACAAGATGATACGTTTAAAGCAAAAAATACAGATAGAATAATAATTAGAGTTTTCATAAACAGATGTTTTTGTAATACCTGTAAGACTCTAGATACTCTAAAAAGTTTAATAAGTTGTAGTAATAATACTAAAAAAGAGTTCAGTATTATTATTCAAATAGTGCCTTTAACTCAGTAGCATCATTTGGCTTCATTTTACCTGCAAGAACTAGGCTTAATTGTTTACGTCTTAAAGCACCGTTATAGCGTTCTATTTCTATCTCTGTTTCTGGTTTTAATTCAGGAACACGAACCGGTCTTCCGGTCTCATCAACTGCAACAAAGGTATAAATAGCCTCGTTAGCTTTAGCTCTAATGCCAGACTCTCTATCTTCTATCCAGACATCTATATAAACCTCCATAGACGATTTAAATGCTCTAGAAACTTGTGCATCAACAGTAACTACACTTCCTAAAGGAATAGCACGATTAAAAGCCACGTGATTTACAGAGGCTGTTACTACAATTCGTCTAGAGTGACGACGTGCACTAATACCAGCAGCTCTATCCATTCTAGCTAGTAGTTCTCCTCCAAATAAGTTGTTAATTGGGTTGGTTTCACCAGGTAAAACCATATCCGTCATAATTGTTCTCGAATCTTTAGCAGTTTTTGCTTCCATAACACTGTAATTTCTCTTCCGTAATAGCAGAAAGTAGATGTAAATAAATTATATGCAAAGGTAAGTCGAATAAAATTTTCAACATTACATATTTTAGGAAATGTTAAGGGAAATTAGTTTAATTGCTTTACTAATAACCAAGCATCACGATTGCTAGAGTTTCTAACAGATTGTAAAGCATTTAAAGCTTCAAGTCTATCGGAGTGGCTAGAATAAGCAACTTGATGTAAGCCGTACTTATTTACACCAATTTTTCTTGCTTTATAGCCTTGCTCTATTAATTGAGTAACTTTTTTATCGCAATTGTCTTCAACTCTAAAAGCACCAGCAACAATATGGTAGTTTCCAGACTGCTTATTTACATTTAAAGTAGCGGCTGGTAAAGGATTACTAATTACAAAAGTGGCCTCTTGAATTTTAGTGTTTAATTGCTCGGTTGCTTCTTCTTGAGCTAATTCGTTATGCGTTTCAATACTATTGATGTAATAATTAGAAACGCCTAAACCACCTAATGTTAATGCGATTACAGCAACGGCTGCATATTTAAAATAAGGTCTAGATTTACGTTTTTCTGGAGTAATTAGTAATGGAATATCTTCTTCAATAGTTTCAACCTCAGTTTTATAGACCTCACGAGTTACTTTAGGCGAAACAAACTGGGATAAACCAAAAGAATCCGTTAAATAATTTAAATGAAGAGAAGGATTAAATTGAATTTTTCCTTCATCGTTAAGGTGTAATTCTCCAATGTTTTCAAATTTTAGAGTTTCACCTTCATTTAGATAGGTCTTTAAAGATTTTACTTGTTTTGCAATTTTTTTAGAAGCACTTTCAAAAGGAATTTTTTCTGCATCTGCAATATAACGTATTAGCAGCCCATCATTAGATTGTATTTGCTCGTTAAAAGATAAACGCTTTTTTGGTGGATAAAAAGCATTTGTAGATTCATGTACAGTTGCCGATACATGTTGTGATAAAAAGGCACCAAAACCTGGTATTGTAACACACTCGTAACGGTATAATAAATCGCTTATGTAAGTCTCTAATTGCATAAAACAAATTTAAAAATTTATTAAAGCAGAATGCTATGAGTAATACATTAGTTATTAACAGCGATAAAAAAGACAGGCTTTTTAGCTCTATATCAGATTACTAAAACACCATTTTTTTAATTCAAAATTAAATTGAGAAAGTAGTTATGTGTTACAGTCTGTGAAAATACAGTGAAAGAATTTACTCTAGTTTTATAACGGGTTTTGATTTTAATAGATTGTATTTCAGTTATTTAACTCGTTTTTTTTATGGTTTTTTTTATAAATTACAGTATACATTATTTTATTTGATCATCTATTAAAGGTAATTTTGAAGCAAAGTAAACAAGAATAGATATAATGCAAGAGTATAAAAAATATACCATTTTAATAATAGAAGATCATCCTTTAATCTCTGAGGCATACAAGCAAGCTTTTAAAACTATTGAAAATAATGATGATACATTATTTTTTGAAATTATAGAAACAAAAAATTGTGAAACAGCATACACAGCAATTAATACTCACAAGACTAATAACAAAAAAGTAGATATTGTTTTTTTAGATATCATGCTAGCACAGTCTAAAGATGCAAAAATAGTATCGGGCGAAGATTTAGGTGTTATTATTAGGGAAGCAATGCCAGAAACAAAAATTATAGTCTCCACATTTTTAAATAATAATTATAGAATACACAATATTATAAAAAATATTAATCCAGAAGGATTTCTTATAAAAAATGATGTAAACTCAAAAAGTTTAGTAGATGCTATTAATAGAATTATGAGTAACCCACCATACTACAGTAAAACTGTAGTAGAAATACTAAGAAAAAATGTGTCGTCAAAAATCATGTTAGACGATATAGATAGAAGAATTTTGTATGAACTATCTATTGGTTCTAAAATGAAAGAATTGCCAGATGTTATTCCATTATCTAAAGCGGGAATCGAAAAACGTAAACGCTTATTATATTCTGTTTTTAATATAAAGGAAAATAGTGATCGCCAATTAATTATTAAAGCTAAGAGTAGCGGTTTTATTTAGTGATTTTTCTTACTTTCTATAAAGTAAAAGCCTTAAATTAGTTATTTTATTAATTATAAATGTGAATGACTGAGAACGACTTACTTTTTATTTTAGCATTACAAAACGTGTCTGGAGTAGGAGATACAACAGCAAAAAAACTAATAAACCATTGTGGCTCGGCAGAAGCGGTGTTTAAAGAAAAAAAAGATAATTTACTTAAAATCGATGGTATAGGTCATGTAACTATTAGCGATTTATTTAGTAAAGGCCATATTGAAGCAGCACAAAGTGAATTGCAGTTTATAAAATCTGAAAATATAAAATGTCATTACTTCACATCCGAAACCTATCCTGAAAGATTAAAGCACTGTATAGATAGTCCTATTCTATTATTTGAAGCAGGAAATATTAATCTCAATAAAAAACATATAATAAGTATAGTAGGGACTCGTAAAATTACAACGAGTGGCATAGCTTTTTGCGAAAAACTAGTTGAAGAATTAGCAATTTTTAATCCAGTAATTGTTTCTGGTTTCGCTTATGGTACAGATATAACAGCGCACAAGGCTGCCATTAAAAACAATTTACAGACCATTGGTTGTTTAGCTCATGGCTTTAACCAAATCTATCCGAAAGTGCATAAAAAATATATGGCCGAAGTAGAAAACAATGGTGGTTTTTTTACAGATTTTTGGAGTACAGATGCCTTTGATCGTAATAATTTTTTAAAACGAAATCGTATTATAGCTGGTATTAGCGAAGCAACCATAGTTATAGAATCTGCCGAAAAAGGAGGCAGCTTAGTTACAGCGGATATTGCTAATTCTTATAATAGAGATGTATTTGCAGTGCCGGGTCGTACCACAGATTCTCAAAGTATAGGATGCAACAATTTAATAAAACGGCAACAAGCGCATTTACTCTCTACACCTTTAGATGTACCATACCTATTAAACTGGCAGTTAGAAGATTTAAAACAACCAGCAGTACAAAAGCAACTATTTGTAGAGTTAGATGATAATGAAAAGGTAGTGTATAATTACTTAAAAGATAACGACAAACAGCTATTAGATAGTATAGCATTAAGCTGTAATATGCCAACGTATAAATTGGCAGGACTACTATTAAACATGGAATTAAAAGGTGTTGTTAGACCTTTACCAGGTAAGTTGTTTGAGGTTGTTTAATAAAAAAAGCCCTACTGTTATATAGGACTTTTTTGTGTCAATAATTCTTTTAGTAACCAACCTTCGCTCGTACACGTTTTAAAACAGCATTAGCAACTACCGCAGCTTTTTCAGCTCCTTTAGCTAAAGCTTCATCAATAGCATCTAAGTTGTTCATATAATAATCATATCGTTCACGTTGCGTTTCAAAAGTTTTTAAAACAAGTTCAAATAAGGCTTGTTTGGCGTGTCCATAACCATAGTTTCCATTTTCATAATTAGCCTTCATGGTATCTATTTCAGTATTTGAAGCTAATAGCTTATAAATAGCAAAACAGTTACACGTTTTCCAATCTTTAGGGTCTTCCAATGGTGTACTATCTGTTTCAATACTCATTATTTGTTTGCGTAACTTCTTTTCTGGTAAAAAGATATTAATAATGTTACCCTTACTTTTACTCATCTTTGCGCCATCGGTTCCTGGAATAAGCATAGTCTCTTCTTGTATTTCTGCTTCTGGTAAAACAAATGTTTCGCCTAACTTGGCATGAAAACGAGTAGCGACATCTCGAGTCATTTCAATATGTTGTTTTTGGTCTTTTCCTACAGGGATAATTTCGGCATCATACAATAAGATATCTGCAGCCATTAACATAGGGTATGTAAATAAACCACCATTAACATCGTCTAATCTATCTGCTTTGTCTTTAAAACTATGCGCTAATTCTAAACGCTTAAAAGGAAAGAAACAATTTAAATACCAAGATAATTCGGTTACTTGTGGTACGTCGCTTTGTCTATAAAACACAGTTTTGTCTATATCTAAGCCAAAAGCTAGCCAAGTAGCCGCAGTAGAGTAAGTATTTTGTCTTAAAAGCTCTCCATCTTTTATTTGTGTTAAAGAATGCATGTCTGCTATAAATAAATAAGAATCATTTGCCTTATTTTTAGACATTTCTATAGCTGGCATTAATGCGCCTAATATATTACCTAAGTGTGGTGTTCCTGTACTTTGTATTCCTGTTAGTATTCTTGCCATAATTTTTCCCACGTAGGCGGGAATCTTTTTAAATATACAAAGTGAACACTTTGTACACTATTTCTATTAAATTTCTATTCTTGAAAAACAAAGGTAATTTTTTTATATAAAAGGAAAACGAATTACTTCAAATCAATTGTTTATTTTTGACACTTATGATTGTATTTAAATACATTTTTTGGCTACTCTACCGCATCTGGTTTTATATTGTTGTTGCAATACCAATAATAGTTTTATTTCCATTGCTTGTTATTTCTATACTTAAAGAATCTTGGTATCCTTATTTTTTTAAGTTGGCACGTATATGGGCACGTCTTATTTTAATAGGGATGGGTTTTAAAACTAAAATAGAAAGAGATCAAACCACAGATATTAATAAGAGTTATATGTTTACAGCTAACCATACCTCTATGACAGATATTATGTTAATGTTGGTAGCTGTTAAGAACCCTTTTGTATTTGTAGGCAAAGCAGAATTAGCAAAGATTCCATTATTGGGGTTTTTCTATAAGCGAACGTCTATATTGGTAGATAGAAGTAGTGCAAAAAGCAGACAAGCTGTTTTTTTAAGGGCTCAAAAACGATTAAAACAAGGATTAAGCATCTGTATTTTTCCAGAAGGGATGGTACCAGAAGAAGATGTAGATTTGGCAGAATTTAAAGATGGTGCTTTTCGTTTAGCCATAAATCATCAAATACCAATAGTGCCGTTAACTTTTGCGGATAATAAAAAACGATTTTCATATACTTTTTTTAGTGGTAGTCCTGGTAAAATGCGTGTAAAAATGCATCGTTTTATAGATACTAAAGGATTAACTACAGAAGACACAAAGGCATTAAACAAGCAGACGAGAACAGTTATTTTAAATCAGCTTAATACTTACGGAATATTAAAAAAGTAGAAAAGCTACTCTTGGCACCGAGCAGCTTTTCAACCTCATTGTTTTCTCGTTATCTACGAGAAGATTTAAGTTTTAACCAACTAAAAAACTTAAAATTTGTAACTAAACCCTGTATAGACACCAATTATGTATGGTTTAAAATCTCCAGAGGTTTCACTAAAAGCATTTATTTGGTATTTAAATGTTGGTTCTAAATTAAATTTAAAGGTATCACTAAACTTGTAGTCTATACCAATACCAAAATTTGTACTAAAACTTATATTGTTAATATTATTGGCTTTACCAATAAGTGTTTTTCTATTGTCTACTTCTGTAACAACTTCATTGTCGTTTAAAATAAAAGTACTAACACCTCCTATTACATTAACACCAAAACGTTTATTAACTAATGCGTATTCTAATTCTAAAGGAACCTCTATATAGTCTATACGTTGGCTTAATGCAGCATTAAGTTTATCGCTAGCAAAATCATTTATTTGTTGTATTCCAAGGTTATCTGTACTTAAAACAGATAGCGTTTGCCCATCTCTATTTGGAATAAAATCAATATTTCTTAAAGGGTTTGATCCAGGAGTATTGGTTACATTTTCGTAAACAATAACATTAGCAGTATCATAACTTAAGTTAAGTTTACTAATACCTGAACGTACTTTTAATCTGTTGTTAAATGCATAACCAACTTGTACACCATAACTGGTATTTAACTCTCCGTTTTTTGGATTGTCTATAAATTGATCATGAATGTGAGAACCCTTGCCAAGAGTATTGTAGTAAACAGGAGCAACGTTAGCGTTAACGCTCCACCTTTCTACATCTTTTTCTTTTTCAATAATGTTTTGATTCTTGGCAATGGCCTCTTCTATAGCATTAGATTTTACAAAATCTAAGTCTACGGTGATGTTCTCTTTTTCTTTTTCATTAAGAGAGTTAACAGATGCTATAGCAGTGGCATCCGTTGTATTTAATTCGTTTTGAATATTTGTGTTATTATTATTAGATGTTATTCCTGTATTATAACTATTAGTATTTACAGAGTTAATAGTATTTGTATTGGAAGCTTTATTGTTAGAGTTATTACTTGTGTTAGAAACAACAACTCCTGTATTATTTACTTGTTGTTTAGTATTGCTTAATACTTCAGTTTCTTTATTTTGTGTTTTATTAGTATTGGCTATACCTGCTTCTTTTTGTGTAGAATTATTTACACGGTTTTTATTATTTAGAAGCGTATTGTTATTATTAGTTGAGTTGTTAGAATTGTTGGCCGATTTTGTATTAGCTATAGCATCATTAATATTATTTTCAATCCCTTTCTTAGATTTATATCTGTTAGCGGTACTTGTTGTTTCTGTTGTTGTAGAATTAGAATTATTGTTTAAATCAGTAGTCGCTTGATTCTTGTTATTTACAACATTTCTGTTTTCTAGAGAAGAATCTACATTATTTTCTGGAGCATCTTTAAGTGTTGTTTCTGTAGTGTTGTTAGAATCTACAATAGTTGTATTTGGTGCGTTATTACTATTATTATTTAAATCTTTATTTGTGCTTTCTTCACTAGTAGTATTAGTATTTTCTTTTTCATTGTTAGTACCTACAACAGAAGGATTTCCTGTAGTGGTATCGTTATCTATTAAAAAACTTCCAATAGAAATAAATAATAATAAAATAGCAGCAATACTAGCGGCTTTAGCCCATAGAGGTATTGCTTTTTTAGGTTCTGGCGTAGGCTGTTCAAGTTTATTCTGAATGTTCTCCCAAACCTTAGCACTTGGTTGGGCTTCAAAATCCTTAAACTTTTCTTGAAAAAGCCTATCTATGTGTTTTTTATCACTCATTATAATGATTGGGACTGTAATCCTGTTTTATATTCTAATATTTTATTTTTTAAAATCTGTCTAGCTCTGGCTAGATTAGATTTCGAGGTTCCTAAGTTTATTTTTAATAACTCTGCAATATCACTATGCGAGTAACCATCCATAACATATAGGTTAAAAACTAATCTGTATCTATCTGGTAATCCTTGTATGATTTCTAATAAAAAATCCAAAGATACATCATTATCATCATCTTCAACATCTACAGTTACATCTTCAATTGCTTCTTCATTAACTATTTCAAATACGCCTTTGCTTCTATAGCGTTGTAAAGCTGTATTTATAGTTATTCGTTTTAACCAACCTTCAAAAGAACCTTTATTTTTATATTGTTCCATCTTTTTAAAGATGGTAATAAATGCATCTTGCAAATTATCTTCTGCTTCAGCATAATTTTTTGAATACTTTAAGCAAATAGAAAACAATTTACCCGAAAAGAGTGTATATAGTTCGCTTTGTGCCTTAGTATCATTTTTTTTACAATTATATATGAGTTGTTCTAAACTCAATTGATTTCGTGTTGGTTAGTATTTAATTTGTTTAGTTAACGGGTACTTCAACCGTTAAATAAGTGTCTTGGCCTTCGGCGTCTTTTCCTTTCCAAAATTTAAAAATATAAGAACCAGGTTCTTCAGCTTCAAAATCGAAAGTAGCACCCAGTACCGTATCGTTTAAAACTTCACAGTTTCCGTTACTATTAAAAACAGTACTTACTATCGCTACGGTTCTTTCATTACCTTGCTTTAAATAATAAATATCATTAAAAGCGTGGCATGTTGTTGGTCTTAAATACGTAACGGCTATCTCATAAGTTTCTCCTAGTTCAAAGGCTTCCGGTAACGTAACATTTTCTATCGGTAACAATTCTTGAGTATCTACCCCCGTAGACTCGCTACTAAGGCTACAAGAAAAAGTTACCGCTGCCATAATTAGGCAAATTATTAATTTCTTCATTGTCTTTTCAATTAAATAAAACGGGTCTATTTATACTTAGATGCAAAAAGAATAAAAAGGTTGCGTATAAAAATAAAAAAATCCCGAAAATTTCGGGATTTAGTTTTTATTGAGCCTCTTTAATGGCTTCTTTTATCTTTTCTTCTAACTCTTCAAATAGTTCTGGATTGTCCTTTATTATTGCTTTTACAGCATCTCGACCTTGTCCTAATTTTGTGTCTCCATAGCTAAACCATGATCCACTTTTTTTAACAATTTCTTTATCTACAGCAACATCTAAAATTTCTCCAACCTTACTAACACCTTCTCCATACATAATATCAAATTCTGCTAATTTAAAAGGAGGAGCTACTTTATTTTTAACGACTTTAACTCTGGTTTTATTACCCATAACTTCACCATCTGTTCCTTTTATCTGAGTAGATCGTCTAATATCTAAACGAACAGAAGCGTAAAATTTTAAAGCATTACCACCTGTCGTTGTTTCAGGATTACCAAACATAACCCCAATTTTTTCACGTAACTGGTTAATAAAAATAACAGTACAATTAGTTTTACTAATAGAAGCTGTTAACTTTCTTAAGGCTTGAGACATTAAACGGGCGTGCAATCCCATTTTAGAATCTCCCATTTCACCTTCAATTTCACTTTTTGGTGTTAGTGCAGCAACAGAATCGATTACAACAATATCAATTGCACCAGAACGGATTAAATTATCTGCAATTTCTAAAGCTTGTTCTCCATTATCTGGTTGAGAGATAATTAAATTATCGATATCTACTCCTAATTTTTCAGCATAAAAACGATCAAAAGCATGTTCTGCATCAATAAAGGCAGCAATACCACCTGCTTTTTGCGCTTCTGCAATAGCGTGTAGTGTTAATGTTGTTTTACCAGAAGATTCCGGACCATATATTTCTATAACCCTTCCTCTAGGATAACCACCAACTCCTAATGCAATATCTAAACCTAAAGAACCAGTGGGTATAGCTTCTACATCTACAATAGCTGCATCACTCATTTTCATTACTGTTCCTTTTCCGTATGCTTTGTCTAATTTATCTAAAGTAAGCTTTAGTGCTTTTAATTTTGCTTCTTTTTCACTGCTCATTATATCTGTATTTATGGTATTATTTGTGCTAAAATACCAATTCTTTTTACGTATTACAATTTTATGACGCAACCTTTTTACACTTTCTGCATCTACTATATAAAGCGGGAAAAAATTAGCTGTGAAAAAGAAAAATTTACTCCGTTTTTAAATGAATTATCTTTAATTTTTTAAGTGTTAAAGACATGAAATATTTAAAAAAAGTATTAACATTGAACACATTAGGTGTTCCAGTTGCTGTCTTTGTGAATAGTAGCTGCAAAGCCGATGGAGGTTAGCTCGTTTTATTTTTTTGAAAGAAAAAATTAATAACGAGTTAGTCTATTAAAAGTCCTTTTGCTAAAGCAAGGGACTTTTTTTTGCTTAAAACTTTATTCATGCTACAGAAGTAAACTAAGTAGTTGTATAATTAATATTTAATAGTACTTTTGCAAAAAAATAATCTTTAATCTTAAAAAATTAGTATAGCATGCAACTGTACAATAAGCTAAGTGCCAAAGAAAGAGCAGAATTAATTGAAAGTGCAGGTAAAGAACGCTTAACACTTTCATTTTATCAGTATGCTAAAATTGGCAATCCACAATTACTACGAGACCATTTATTTATTACTTGGGATGCATTAGACGTTTTAGGGCGTATTTATATTGCAACCGAAGGTATTAACGCGCAATTATCTTTGCCAGCGGATCAATTTAATGCCTTTAAAACGCATTTAGACACTGTAGAATTTTTAAAAGACATTAGACTAAATATTGCTGTAGAGCAGGATAATATGTCGTTTTTAAAACTGAAAGTAAAAGTGCGTAATAAAATTGTTGCCGATGGTTTAAACGATGATACTTTTGATGTTACAAATAAAGGAGTACACGTAAATGCAGACGCTTTTAACGATTTAATAGAAGACGAAAATACTGTGCTAGTAGATATGCGTAATCACTACGAAAGTGAGATTGGGCATTTTAAAAATGCAGTAAAACCAGATGTAGATACGTTTAGAGAATCTTTAGATATTATTGAAGATGATTTAAAAGCTCATAAGGAAGATAAAAATTTAGTAATGTATTGTACTGGAGGTATACGTTGTGAAAAAGCGAGTGCTTATTTTAAACATAAAGGCTTTAAAAATGTATACCAACTAGAAGGCGGTATTATAGAATATACAAGACAGGTTAAAGCTGAAGCATTAGAAAATAAATTTATAGGTAAAAACTTTGTATTCGATGATCGTAGAGCAGAGAAAATTAGCGACGATGTTATTGCAAATTGCCACCAATGTGGTAACCCTTGCGATACACACGTAAATTGTGCTAACGAAGCGTGTCACTTGTTGTTTATTCAATGTGACTCTTGCAAAACTGAAATGGATAATTGCTGTTCTACAAACTGTAAAGAAATAGTAGCATTACCATACGAAGAGCAAAAAGCCTTACGAAAAGGTCAAGGTAATAGTAACGATATCTTTAAAAAAGGAAGAGCTAATCATTTACCTTATAAAAAGGATTTAAGAAACATATTCGAAACCTTAAAAAAATAACGAATTACATATATAACATTTGTTTATAATAGGTGTTATTTACATAAATAAAAACCCGAAGTATAGCTTCGGGTTTTTTATATTTTTAAGTCTTTAGAATAATCTTATCTTTACAATCAAAAGTTATACACTATTACATAATGCCTATTACAGTGTATACACTTAAAATAATAATAGCATTTGCCTTACTTTTTCAAGTAAAACGCATTAATAATAACCATCTTCTGATGTTTACAGCATTCAGAATCAATATATAAGAACTATATGGCTTGTACAAGTTGCTCAACTAAAGACGGAAGCCCAAAAGGATGCAAAAATAATGGCACCTGTGGTACCGATAGTTGTAATAAATTAACCGTATTCGATTGGTTATCGAATATGTCTGTTCCAAATGGCGAAAAACCTTTCGACTTTGTTGAGGTTCGTTTTAAAAACGGAAGAAAAAACTACTATAAAAACACTGAAAACTTATCGCTCTCAATAGGAGATATTGTTGCAACACAAGCGCAATCTGGTCACGATATAGGTATGGTAACCTTATCTGGAGAATTGGTGCGCGTGCAAATGAAGCGTAAAAAAATAAGTCAGAAACCAGAAGATATTTTAAAAATATACCGAAAAGCATCGCAAAAAGATATCGATATTTGGTCTAAAGCAAGAGATCGTGAAGAGCCAATGAAGGTTAGAGCACGTCAGTTTGCTATAGACTTAAAGTTACAGATGAAGATTTCTGATATCGAATTTCAAGGAGATGCCAGTAAAGCTACATTTTACTACACAGCAGAAGAACGTGTAGATTTTCGTGAGTTAATAAAAGTATTCGCAAAAGAATTTAGAACGCGAATAGAAATGAAACAAGTTGGTTTTAGACAAGAAGCTGCTAGACTTGGAGGTATTGGTTCTTGTGGGAGAGAGTTATGCTGTTCTACTTGGTTAACCGATTTTAGATCGGTAAGTACATCTGCAGCAAGATACCAACAATTATCACTTAACCCGCAAAAATTAGCTGGGCAATGTGGTAAATTAAAATGCTGCTTAAATTACGAGTTAGATTCTTACTTAGATGCCTTAAAAGCATTTCCTAAAACAGATGTAAAACTATATACAGAAAAAGGAACTGCGGTTTGCCAAAAAACAGATATTTTCCGTGGTCACATGTGGTATGCTTACGAAGGAGAATGGATGAATTGGCATAAAATTACAACCGAGCAAGCAAGAGAAATTATTGAGCTAAATAAGAAAAAAGAGAAAGTTGCTAGCTTAGAAGAGTATGCTTCTGATTTAATAGAAGATACTAAAGTAGAGTTCGAAAACGTTGTTGGACAAGACAGTTTAACGCGTTTCGATAATCCAAAAGGCAATAAAAAACGTAAAAACAATAAGAGTCGCAATAATCGTAACCGAAACAAAAACCGAAGAAAACCCCAAAATAAGACTAACAATGCTAAAAACACTGCTAAAAAAACCACGAAATAATAGTGTATTGGTTGTTGTTCTATTAGTAATTTGCATGCTAACCTCTTGCGATTCAAATAGTGTTTTCGACGATTATAAAACAGTATCTAGCGCATGGAATAAAGGTGATATTGTAAATTTTAATATACAAGCTCCTGATTCTACTAATGCATATAACTTATTTGTAAACGTTAGAAACACTGAAGATTATAAATACAACAACTTGTTTTTAATTGTTGAAATGGATTTTCCACATGGGAAAATTCTTAAAGATACTCTAGAATATAAAATGGCCGATCCTAACGGGAAATTACTAGGAACAGGCTTAGGAAGTGTAAAAGAAAACAAACTTTGGTATAAAGAAGGTGTTGTTTTTAATGAATCTGGAGAGTACACTGTTAAAATTCAACACGCCATGCGAAAAAATGGAGTCGTTAATGGTATTGAAGATTTAGAAGGAATAACAGATATAGGCTTTAGAATAGAAGCGTTAAATAATAATTAGTAATAGAATTATTAAAGTAAATACAAAATTTAAGTAGTAGATGGCAAAAGCAAAGCAAGCAAAAGAAAGTCAAGGCTTCGAAAAATATATTCGTTGGTTTTGGATGCTGTTTTTAGGAGGCATATTATTAGTAGTATTAATATTTTCATTAGCCTCTTGGGGAGCTTTTGGAGATATGCCAGATCACACCGTTTTAGAAAATCCCAAAACCAACTTAGCATCCGAAATTATTTCCAGTGATGGTAAAACACTAGGGAAAATTTATTTTAAAGACAATAGAACCCCAGTAGGTTTTGATGATTTACCAAAGCATTTAGTAGACGCATTAGTGGCTACCGAAGATGCTCGTTTTTATGATCATTCCGGTATCGATGCTAGAGGAACACTAAGAGCCGCAGTATTTCTTGGTAAAAAAGGAGGAGCCAGTACAATCTCACAACAATTAGCAAAACAATTATTCCATGGAGAAAGAGCTTCAGGATGGAGACGTTACACTCAAAAATTTAAAGAATGGATTATAGCTATTCGTTTAGAGCGCCAATACACTAAAGAAGAAATTATAGCACAGTATTTTAATATTTACGATTTTGGTAATAATGGGGACGGTATACGTTCTGCATCAAGAATTTATTTTAGAAAAGAACCAAAAGACCTAAATTTAAAAGAATCGGCAATGTTGGTGGGGATGTTTAAAAACTCTTCATTATTTAATCCAAGACCACATAGAAATCCTATAGGCACAAGAAATAGAAGAAATGTTGTGTTGGCACAAATGGCCAAGTACGGTTACATAGAAGATGCTATTAGAGACTCATTACAAAAAACAGAGTTAGATTTAAAGTATACACCAGAATCGCATAACGAAGGTCCAGCACCACATTTTAGAACTTACTTAGAAAAGGACTTGAAAAAATGGATAGCAGAAAACCTAAAACCAGATGGTACAAAATATAATTTGTACAGCGATGGTTTAAAGATATTTACAACAATAGATTCTCGTATGCAGAAATATGCTGAGCAAGCAGTTACTAAGCATATGGCAAATTTGCAGGCTGAGTTTTTTCATCAAAACACACCAGATAGAAATCCAACAGCACCCTTTTTAGATTTAACAAAAGCAGAGATAGACGATTTAATGAGAAGATCTATGTCTAGAGGAGAGCGATGGAGAATTATGAAGAAAGAAGGAAAATCTAAGAAAGAAATTATAGCATCGTTTGATGTGCCTACAAAAATGACCATTTTTAAGTGGGTAAAAGGGAAAGCAAGCGAAGTAGATACTATTATGAAACCTATAGATTCTATGCGCTATTACAAATCGTTATTGCATCCAGGAATAATGAGTATGGATCCACAAACAGGACATGTAAAAGCATGGGTAGGTGGTAACGACCATAAATACTTTAAATACGATCATGTAAGACAAGGAAAACGACAAGTAGGATCTACTTTTAAACCGTTTGTATATGCAACAGCAATAGACCAGTTACATATGTCTCCATGCGATAAACAACCATTATCGCAAATAACCATAGAGGCCAATAAATATGGAAATCCAGAACCATGGACACCTAAAAACTCCGATGGACAATACGGAGGAGAAAGAACTCTAAAAGAAGCTTTGGCAGGCTCTGTTAATACAGTTACTGCGCGTTTAATGAATAAAGTGGGGCCACAACCGGTAGCCAAATTAGCTAAAAATTTAGGTATTAATTCAGATATTCCAGAAGTGCCTTCTATAGCCCTAGGAACGCCAGATATTAGTATTTACGAAATGGTAGGTGCGTACTCTGCCTTTGCAAATAAAGGCGTATACACTAAACCCGTAATGATAGAACGAATAGAAGATAAAAACGGTACTGTGCTCTTCCAATTTACACCAGAAACTAGAGATGTATTAAGTGCAGAGTCGGCTTATGTAACTGTAAAGCTAATGCAAGGCGTAGTAGAATCTGGATCAGGTTCTAGATTGCGTCACACATGGGCTGGAAATAAAGATGTTTATAAAGATATTATAACAGGTTATCCATACAAATTAACAAATCCTATTGCAGGAAAAACAGGAACAACACAAAACCAAAGTGATGGTTGGTTTATGGGTATGGTACCAAATCTAGTAACAGGTGTTTGGGTAGGTGCTGAAGATAGAGCAGCACACTTTAAATCTATTACATACGGACAAGGTGCCGCGATGGCATTACCAATTTGGGGCATGTACATGCGCAGTTGTTACGATGATAAAACATTAAATATATCGAAGAAAGACTTCGAGAAACCTAAAGACTTATCTATAGAAGTAGATTGTAGTAAATACCAAGCAGAAGAGACACCAGAAGATAATGGTATGCCAGATGAAGATCAAGATGGTTTAGAATTAAGACCATAACATACATTGAAAAAAAATTAAAAGCCATTCTGTAACGAATGGCTTTTTTATTTCTTAATTTTAAACCTCAATAAATTTTGAAAACATGATTAGCAAAAAAGTACATTCGGTTAAAGAAGCAACTGAAGGCATTGCAGATAATATGACCTTTATGCTTGGAGGTTTCGGACTTTCAGGAATACCAGAAAATGCAATAGCAGCTCTAGTAAAAAGCGGCGTAAAAGGATTAACCTGTATCTCTAATAATGCAGGGGTAGATGATTTTGGATTAGGGTTATTATTACACCAACGTCAAATAAAAAAAATGGTATCCTCTTATGTAGGAGAAAATGATGAGTTTGAAAGGCAAATGTTGTCGGGAGAATTAGATGTAGAATTAATACCGCAAGGAACCCTTGCCGAACGTTGTAGAGCAGCACAAGCAGGATTTCCAGCATTTTACACACCAGCAGGTTACGGAACAGAGGTCGCAGAAGGGAAAGAGACCAGAGAGTTTGATGGAAAGATGTATGTTTTAGAACAGGCCTTTAAAGCCGATTTTGGTTTTGTAAAAGCATGGAAAGGAGACGAAGCAGGAAATCTTGTCTTTAAAGGAACAGCAAGAAACTTTAATCCTAATATGTGTGGTGCAGCAAAAATAACAGTTGCTGAGGTGGAAGAATTAGTACCTGTAGGTACATTAGATCCAAACCAAATACACATACCAGGTATATTTGTACAACGTATATTTCAAGGTGAGAAATACGAGAAAAGAATAGAACAAAGAACGGTTAGAAAAATAAATGAAAAGTAATTTGAAGATTAAATAATTTGAAAATGAGGAATGACAAGGATAATTTAATTATAAAGTTAACATTCGAATTAGCACTTGAAATCATATCATTTTCAGAAAAAATTAGAGCGAATAACAGATTTGAAATGGCGTCTCAAATATTTAGAAGCGGGACCTCAATTGGAGCAAACATAAGAGAAGCTCAGAATGCAGAAAGTAAAAGAGATTTTATACATAAATTCAAAATATCTGCTAAAGAAGCAGATGAATTAGAGTATTGGTTAAGGTTATGCGAAGCATCAGACTTTTACCCTAATCCAGATGAAAAAATATTTAAACAATTAAAATCGGTAGTTCTTATTATTTCTAAAATTATTTCAACTAGTAAAAGAAGCTAATTATCAAATCATCAAATTAAAACATTATCAAATTATTATTATGTTAGATAAAACAGGAATAGCAAAACGTATTGCAAAAGAAGTACAAGACGGGTATTACGTAAATTTAGGAATAGGAATACCAACCCTAGTAGCAAATTACGTAAGAGAAGACATAGAAGTAGAATTTCAAAGTGAAAATGGTGTTCTAGGTATGGGACCTTTTCCTTTTGAAGGCGAAGAAGATGCCGATATAATAAACGCAGGAAAGCAAACCATAACAACCTTACCAGGCGCTAGTTTTTTCGACTCTGCAACCAGCTTTTCTATGATTAGAGGGCAACATGTAGATTTAACCATTTTGGGTGCAATGGAAGTAGCTGAAAATGGAGATATAGCAAACTGGAAAATCCCAGGAAGAATGGTAAAAGGAATGGGCGGCGCCATGGATTTAGTAGCCAGTGCAGAGAATATTATTGTTGCCATGATGCATACCAACAAAAGGGGAGAATCTAAACTCCTTAAAAAATGCTCATTACCATTAACAGGAGTCGGTTGCGTAAAAAAAATAGTAACGAATCTAGCAGTTTTAGAAGTAACGACTCAAGGCTTTAAATTATTAGAACGTGCGCCAGGCGTATCTGTAGAAGAAATACAAAAAGCAACAGAAGGAACACTTATAGTTGAAGGAGATATTCCAGAAATGAATTTGGCGTAGTTGGTGAAAAAAAGAATCTATAAAATAGGGTTACTTCTCATTGTATTAATTATTGCAGCTTTAGCATTTGTAGTACATAATGTGTTACCGTATGCATTACTGCAACCACAAAGAGTAACAACAACTAATTATCTAGAAACAGAAAAGCAGAACCATACTACATTACAACTAGTAACAAAAGATAGTATTACACTTAAAGGCTATCATGTAAAGTCTAATAAAGACACCATTTACGGATCTATAATATTAATACACGGCATAGGTGGTTGTAAAGAGCATTTTACAAAATTAGCAATAGATCTGGCCAATAATGGTTACGATAGTTGGCTTTTCGATAATAGAGCACATGGCGAAAGTGGTGGGCAATACTCGACTTATGGCTATCATGAAAAAAATGATATCTCACTAATCATAGATAAAATAAGAGAAGAACAACCAACAAGTAAAATTGGCATTTGGGGAAATTCCTTAGGAGGCGCAATAGCACTTCAAGCTTTAGAAAAGGATAAAAGAATAGCTTTTGGAATTATAGAAAGTACCTTTACAGATTTAACCCAAATAGTATACGATTATCAAAAACGATTTTCTTTTGGGATAGGAGTAGAATGGATATGTGACATTGCATTAAACAAAGCCAGTAAGATAGGAGCATTTAATCCCGAAGAAGTAAAGCCTATTCAATCCGTTAAAAATATTTCATGCCCAGTTTTAATTGCACATGGTAATGCAGATAATAATATAAAGTTTGAGTATGGAAAAGCACTGTACGCTAATCTAGCTGCTAAAGACAAACTATTTGTTGAGGTGAACAATGCAGACCATTATAACATGTATGCTATAGGAGGAGAAGACTATAGCGCTAAACTGTTTAAGTTTCTAAAACAACAAACCCATTAACAATAATGCGAATACAAACTTTAAAAGGCGATTTTGTAACGTATAATTATAGCGAAAATAGAGATTATACACTACTAACAGATCGCTTTTTAAAGAACACAACAATTGCTTTAGATTATTTATTAAAACATAGTACATTAACAATTACTTACACAGATGATGAAGAAACCAAACGTGTAGATATTATAGATGTGTTAGTTGCGGATACTATTAATAATATTACTATAGTATCAGCACAAAAAAACGCTTATAGTCCTAAATATAATACTGTTTTATTTTACGATACTCATGGTGTTGTATTTAGAAAGAACCATAAAAAACAATGGTTTAGAAGAAATAAAGGCTATAATTCACCATTAGCATTGCTATCTCATGAACTCATTCATTGTTATAACGAATTATACGAAACTGAAGACTATTTAGAACGGAAACGAAACCACGATTCCAGAGGCAAAAAGATAGATAACGATGGTAGAGATTTATCTTTCCCTAATGCGGAAGAAGTTTTCGTTATTAAAATGACGAATCAAGTGGCGAAGCGACTAGGGGAAGACAAACGTAGTAACTATGGAAGAAGTTATTATCCCGTAAAATCCGTTTTATCTACTAAGAAGCTGTAATTATGGTGTCTCAAGAGCATATAGATGATTTTAGTCCAATACTAAAAGAGATTTTGAATAATGAAATCGACTTAGGAAATGAAATAATAGAAACTTCAATATGTTGGCCTAAAAAAGAATCAATAATAATTATTCTCAAAGCACCATTTATTCAAGACTATAAAAAAGAGTTTATTAAGTATAGAAATATTAATGATAATCGTTATTGGAAAGCTGAATATTTCGATGAGAAAACAAGTCATACTTTAGCTTGTAAGTTTTAAAAAATATAACAATATAGGAGCTTATAAATCTGTAAGTGTCTAAAAATCAATAGAAAGATAAGTAGTACAAAAAGCTATTAAATGTTAAAATATTATGTATTTCATCTAAAAATTATGCTTTTAAACAGGTTTATTAAAAACAAGTGTATCTTTGTAATCCCAAACCTATCTAATTAATAAACCCAAATGTATCATAATTTAACCATTATGTTGTGTTAACCCAAGTTTACTAATTACAATAAAAAAACCTAAATCTACCATAATTTAACCTACTTATGAATATTGCAGATTCCCTCTCAGAAAACAAGTCTTCAAAATTTAATAAGATGTATAATGGACTTAAAAACTCTGTAACGTTTACAAAAAATATAATCTACGTTACCAAAAAGGTATTTACTCTATAACCCTTTTGGTATAGCATTTATAAGTTTCTTAGTATATTCCTTTTTAGGAGAGCTGTAAATAGTATCGGCATCGTCTAACTCTTCAACTTGTCCTTTATTCATTACCAATAATTGGTCCGACATGTATTTTACAACGGCTAAATCATGAGAAATGAAAATATAGGTAAAACCAAAATTGTCTTTTAATTCATTTAATAGATTTAAAACTTGAGCCTGTACAGAAATATCTAAGGCAGAAACCGATTCGTCACAAACAATAAGTTTTGGGTTTAAAGCAATTGTTCTAGCAATACCAATACGCTGTCTTTGTCCTCCAGAAAACTCATGAGGATAACGATTAAAATAAGATTCAGACAACCCAACACGTTCCAGAATTTCAATGGTCCTAGCTCTACAGTCTTCATCTGTAGCATAAAGTTTATGAACTTTCATGGGTTCCATAATTGCATTTCCAACAGTTATTCTAGGGTTTAAAGAAGAATAAGGATCTTGAAATATAATCTGAATATCTTTTCGTAATAATTTAAGTTGAGAAGCACTTAATGTAGTTATATCTGTACCACGGAATAGAATTTGACCAGCAGTGGCTTTATCCAATTGTAAAATGGCATTTCCTAAGGTAGATTTTCCGCAGCCAGATTCGCCAACCAAACCTAAGGTTTCACCCTCGTAAACTTTAAAGCTTACACCGTCTACAGCTTTAAAAGATTCAGGTTTAGAAAACCATCCAGGCTTAGAAATATATTCCTTTTCAACATTAATAACCTCTAATAAAGGCGCTTTACTGTATATGGTTTCATGTCTAAGTTGTCTCATATCCTTAGTAATAATGTTATTTGAGACATTATTATTTAAAATAGCATCAATAGTAGGCAATGTTTCCAATCTTACATCCAAAGAAGGTCTAGATTTTATAAGTGCTTTAGTATAATCATGCTGAGGTGAATTAAAAATTGAAGAAACACTATTCTGCTCAACAATATCTCCTTTATACATGACTAGAACACGATTGGCTATTTGTGAGATTAAAGATAAATCATGAGTAATAAAAACAATACTCATACTTGTTTCTTGTTGTATGTCCTTTAAAAGAGAAATAATATCTTTCTGTACAGTAACATCAAGTGCAGTAGTAGGTTCGTCTGCAATTAATACTTCTGGTTTACAAGCAATAGCCATAGCAATCATAACACGTTGTTTCTGTCCACCAGATATTTCATGGGGATACGATGAATACACACGTTCGGGTTGAGGCAATTTTACTTTTTCAAATAATAACAGTGTTTCGTCTTTTATCTCTTTTTTAGATAATGAAGTATGCTGAAATAGAATTTCTTCAACCTGTTTACCACAGGTCATTGAAGGATTTAGAGAACTCATAGGTTCTTGAAAAATCATAGCTATTTTTTTACCTCTAATTGTTTGAAACTGTTTTGAAGTTAACTGAGTTAAATCTTCATCATTAAAAATAATTGAGCCAGAGGTTATTTTAGATATTTTTTTAGGAAGTAATCCTAAAATAGCTAAAGATGATACAGATTTTCCAGAACCAGATTCCCCAACAATACCTAAAATTTCGTTTTTATATAAATCGTAAGAGATAGAATGGATGATTTCTATCTCTTTTTTATTTGAAAAAAAAGAAATAGAAAGATCTTTTATTGATAATATGTTTTGCTTCATCATTTAAAATGTAAGTGTATTCTTATTTTTTATTACGGATAAAACCGTAAATCCGATAAATATATCACTTAATCCGATTTTTTAACTTCAAAAATTAAAATTAGAAGTTAATTTTTCTTACTTTCAGTGTAGAAAAATGATAATGCCCCAAATTTATCATTTAACAAAATACCTACTTATTATGAAAAAAGCAATGATTTTATCACTGTTTAGTTTCCTATTTTCATTTACAGTTGTTGCCCAACAACAAGAAAGTAAAACTATACAAAACGCTGAGTATAAAAAAGAACTAAAACGACTTTCGGCAATTAAGAAGCCAAAAACGGAATTTAACACCCAAAAAAGCGCTAAAACGTTTCCTGAACAATTTAATAGAATGGACAGAATGGATTGTGACGATAATCTAGTTTATGTTGTTGTTATTTTAGATAATTACCCAGAAGAAACCGCTTGGAATATTAAAAATACAAGTGGAGAAATAGTAGCGACTGGTGCATATTCTACAGCAAACCCAGATGGGTCAATAGTTGTAGAACCATTATGTTTACCAGATGGCTGTTACGACTTTATTATTACAGATAGTTATGGAGATGGTATTTGTTGTACTTACGGTTTTGGAGCTTATGGTATTATATCTAATAACAATTTACTAGCCTATGGCGGTAGTTTTGGAAGTGTAGATACGGCTAACTTTTGTATAGGAGATATCGTTTCTAGCTGTACAGATGGTATACAAAATGGAAGTGAAACTGGTATAGACTGTGGCGGACCATTTTGCCAGCCATGTGTAGTACCATGCACGGATAACGAAATAAATATAAGTATTACTTTAGATGACTATCCAGAAGAAACCGCTTGGAGTGTTAAAAATGCAAATGGAGAAACGGTAGCAACCGGAGCATATTCTACTGCAAATCCAGATGGTTCAACAGTGACTGAAACATTATGTTTACCAAATGGATGTTACGATTTTGTAATAACAGATAGTTACGGAGATGGTATTTGTTGTGATTGGGGTAACGGATCTTATTCTGTTACAAATGGAGATGACGTTTTAGCATCAGGAGGAAGTTTTGGAAGTTCTGATACTACTAATTTCTGTGTAGACAATAGAGGCCCGAAACCTACGTGTGACGATGGTATACAGAATGGAGAAGAAACTGATATAGATTGTGGTGGTCCAGATTGCGAGCCTTGTGCAGACGTATGTACTGATATTTCGGTTACAGTATCTGTAACATTCGATGCTTATCCAGAAGAAACTTCATGGATATTAAACGATGCTAGTGGCGCTACAGTAGCTTCAGCAAATTATACTAATGAACAAGCAGATTATTCTACAATAGAAGAAACACTATGTTTACCAGAAGGATGTTACGATTTCATTATTTCAGATGCATCAGGAGATGGTATTTGCTGTTCTTATGGAAATGGTTCGTATACAGTTACAGATAGTACAGGTGTTTTAACTACAGGAGCTTCTTTTCAATCTTCGGAAACTACTAATTTCTGTGTAGGAAGTGGTTCTGCTAGAGTTGCAGGAGAAATACGAGAAGTAAATAGTAACAATAATGACTTTAAAATGTATCCTAATCCAGCAAGAGATGTCTTAAATATAAAACTAAAAGGAGATATAGCTGCTACTTATAAAATTGTTAATATAACGGGGCAAACTGTACTTAAAGGTCAACTATTAAAATCTATAAATTTAGAAGCACTACAAGCTGGTGTTTATTTTATAGAAGTTAACGATGGCGTTGCAACAATGAATAAAAAGTTTATAAAACAATAAGAATATATTAATTAGTCTTTTAACCAACCCTTTAGAAAAGCCGCGATGAAAATCGGGGCTTTTTTATTTATAACCTATTAAATCTATATAGTTTATATATAATATAACAATTTTTAACTACCATTCATCGAAAAAGTGATTTTACTGAATGCGAATTCGGTATTATTTAATTAAATTTATTACATAATCAATAGTTAATTAACCAAAAATCAAGAAAACATTATGAAAAAAACACTATTCTTTGTGTTTTTGTTAAACGTGTGTTTTGTCTTTTCTCAAGACAAATCCATTTGGCAAAAGCAAAATTCTTCAAGTATTACGAACGTAAAAACAAGTAGACAAGATTTACCGAAACAAGAAGCGTACACCTTAAATCTTGAAAGCTTAAAAAAAACATTAACAGAAGCACCACTTAGAGGTAAATCTTTAGTAAATTCTGGTGTTATTATCTCTTTTCCAAATTCGGAAGGAGAGTTTGAAAACTATCGCGTGATGGAAGCACCAGTGATGCATCCAGACTTAGCTGCGAAATATCCAAATATTAAGTCTTATGTAGGACAAGGAATCGATGATGCTTCAGCTAGAATACGCTTTAGTATTTCTCCTCTAGGATTACAAAGTATGCGATTATCTGCTACAAAACCAGCTTCTTTTATAGAACCTTATACAAACGATCTTAAAGTATATACAGTTTATAAAAGAGCAGATAGAACAGCAGGGTTTAATAATTTTGAATGTGAAGTAACAGAAGCTGCTAATAAGACGTTATCAGGAAATAATTTAACGTATAGAAATGCAGATGATAGTATTTTGCGTACTTACAGATTGGCTGTTTCCACAACAGGAGAATACGCGGCTTATCATGGTGGAACTAAAGCCTCTGCATTAGCTGCAATTAACACTACAATGACTAGAGTTAATGGTATTTTCGAAAACGATTTTAATGTCACTATGGTATTAATAGCTAATACCGACGATGTTATTTATACAAATGCCTCAAGTGATCCTTATGGTTCATCAGGTGGTTATAATAGTGCATTACAGTCAACATTAACCAGTCAAATAGGAGAAGCTAATTACGATGTAGGACATTTATTTGCAGCATCTGGTAATAGTGGAAATGCTGGCTGTATAGGTTGTGTATGTGTAAATGGACAAAAGGGAAGCGGATGGACATCACTTAACATACCAGAAGGTGATCCTTTCGATGTAGACTTTGTGGCACATGAAATTGGGCATCAATTTGGAGGAAACCATACCTGGACACATGGTGGTAATGAAGGGACAAATGTACAAATGGAACCAGGAAGTGGTAGTACAATAATGGGATATGCGGGAATTACGGGAGCTAACACAGATGTACAATCTAATAGTGATCCTTATTTTCATGGTGTTACCATTCAGCAAATTACAGATTATGTAAAAACAACAAGTTGCCAAACAAACACAAATACTAATAACGCAGTACCAACAGCAAGTGCAGGAAGTAATTATACAATTCCTAAAGGAACAGCTTTTGTACTAACAGGTTCTGGGTCCGATGCTAACTCGCAGGATGTGTTAACGTATTGTTGGGAGCAGTTTGACGAAAACAATTCGGCAACGCAAAAACCTAGTGTAACAGCAACTACAGGACCAGCATTTAGATCATTCAATCCAACGACAGATACAAAACGTTATTTTCCAAGGTTATCCACAATAAAAACTGGAGCAACAGCTTGGGAATGGGAAGCAGTACCTAATGTAGCTAGAACTTTAAACTTTAGATTAACTGTAAGAGATAATAGAGCAGGAGGCGCTAATAATAATAGTGATGATACGGTAATTAGTGTTAATGGAACAGCTGGACCATTTGTGCTTAATTCACCTAATACTAATGTGACTTGGAATGCTGGAACAACACAATCTGTAACATGGAATGTTGCAGGTACAACAGGAAATGGTGTGAACGCAGCAAATGTAGACATATTTTTATCTACAGATGGCGGAGATACTTATCCAATAACGTTAGCCTCTGGAGTTACTAACGACGGATCTCATGATATTGTAGTACCAAACAATCAAGGGTCTCAGAATAGAGTTATGGTAAGAGGAAGTAATAATATCTTTTTTGATATTTCGAATACAAACTTTACCATTAGTGGGCAAGTATCTTGTACGGCGTCTGTGCCAACAGGATTAGCCGCATCTAATGTAGGGGCTTCTTCTACAACTTTAAGTTGGACAGCTGTACCTGCAGCCACTTACGATTTACGTTACAGAGCAACAGGAACAACAACATGGACAACAACCGCAGTTACAGGAACATCTTCTGCATTATCGGGTTTAAGCACATTAACACAATACGAAGCACAAGTAAGAAGTAAATGTTCAGGTGGATCAAATTCAGCATACAGTAGTTCGGTTAATTTTACAACAACAGATGTACAATTAAATTACTGTGCATCTAACGGAAATGATGTAAGTGATGAATATATTTCTAGAGTACAATTAGGTTCTATAGATAATTCAACGGGAGCAGCAGCTAGTGGTTATGCCGATTTTACATCGCAATCTACAGATTTAGCAAAACAAACAGCAGCGACTATAACAATAACGCCGACTTGGACAGGTACTGTTTATAATGAAGCTTATGCAGTTTGGATAGATTATAATAAAGATGGCGATTTTGGAGATGCAGGAGAGTTAGTATTCTCGCAAGCACCAACACAAACTACTCCAGTAAGTGGTACGTTTACTGTGCCAAACAGTGCGACAGAAGGTGCAACAAGAATGCGTGTATCTATGAAATATAACGCTGCGCAAACGGCATGCGAATCTTTCCAATATGGAGAAGTAGAAGACTATACCGTAAATATTACAGGTGCAGCAGCAGATACTACAGCTCCAGTAATTACGTTAGTTGGTAGTGCTACTGTAAATCTTAATGTAGGAGCTTCGTACACAGACGCAGGCGCAACAGCTACAGATAATATAGATGGCGATTTAACGGCTAACATAGTAACCGTAGATAATGTAAATACGGCAGTAGCGGGTACTTATACAGTAACTTATAATGTAAGTGATGCAGCAGGAAATGCAGCAACAGAAGTTGTAAGAACAGTAATAGTAACAGCTACGAGTTCTGGATGTTCTGGAGGAATTAGTGCATTTCCTTATGCAGAAGGGTTTGAATCTGGTTTAGGTGCGTGGACACAATCTACAGCAGATGATATAGATTGGACAGTAGATGCAAGTGGAACACCATCTAATAACACAGGACCATCGAGTGCTACAGAAGGTTCTAATTATGTATTTGTGGAAGCTTCAGGAAACGGAACAGGATATCCAAATAAACAAGCGATATTAAATTCGCCATGCTTTGATTTAAGTAGTGTATCTGAAGCAACATTCAGCTTTAGTTATCATATGTTTGGAGCTGCCGATATGGGAAGTATTGCTTTAGAAGCTAGTAGCGATAATGGTGCCACTTGGACTTCTATTTGGAGCGAAACTGGAAACAAAGGCAATTCGTGGTTATCTGTTAATTTAAACCTTGCTACTTATGTAGGTGGAGATTTACAATTACGATTCAATAGAATTACTGGTAGTACTTGGCAAGCAGATATCGCTTTAGATTCTATTAACTTAACAGAAGGAACAGTTACTAATACTGGTTGTACAGGAGGTATTACTGCATATCCTTATAATGAAGGGTTTGAACCAAATTTAGGAGATTGGACACAATCTACAGCAGACGATATTAATTGGACAGTAGATGCAGGAGGAACACCATCTAACAATACTGGGCCATCGAGTGCTGTTGAAGGTTCTAATTATATTTTTGTAGAAGCTTCAGGTAACGGAACAGGATATCCTAATAAGAGCGCAATAATTACATCACCTTGTTATGATTTAAGCGGACAAACATCGGCAACGTTCGATTTTAGTTACCATATGTTTGGAGCAGCGGATATGGGAAGTATTGCCTTAGAAGTAAGTAACGATAATGGCGTAACATGGACAAGTGTTTGGAGCCAAACAGGAAACCAAGGAAATTCTTGGTTAACGCAAAGTGTTAATCTATCAACTTATACAGGTGGAGGAATTCAATTACGATTCAATAGAGTTACAGGTAGTACATGGCAAGCAGATATTGCTATAGATAATATTAACTTAACTACTTCTGGAACTGCTAGAGGAGACATCGCAACAGATTTTAGCGAAAACGATAGTATTTTCGATTTTACTGTCTATCCAAATCCAGTAAGAGGAGATGTATTATATATTAAAACACAAAGTAGTTTACAAGGACAATACACTATTGTAAATATGGCAGGCCAAACTATTGATAAAGGTGCATTAACAAATGAAATAAATGTACGAAACTTAGAAAGTGGCTTATACTTTATTAATGTTAATACTGGAGATACAGTAGTTACTAAAAAGTTTATTAAACGATAACTATATTAACCAACTAACTATCAACAAAAACCCTTCGATTTTTATAATTGAAGGGTTTTTTATTCAGTTATAACTGTTTTATTAAAATATAGAGGGTTATCCATATTTAACCCAGTCATCGTTTTACAATAATCGGATATAAACTTTCCAGATTCACCAAGTTTTTCAGTTATGAAATGTATTTTAGAGTTGTTATGATAAATCTGTAATCTTCCATATTTTGTAGTGTCTGTAGTGATTTTGTTTTCATTACGTTTTAAAAACGCGTTGAATTTCCAAAGTGTATCGTGTATTGAAACTTTTATATTTTTTCCGTGTTTATATTCCAAATCTACGTTTAAACCCTCTTTGTATTTTTGTTCTATTAATATAGAATCGTTTTTACGAGTTAACGTTAAAACTTCTGTTCCCATAGATGTACAAAGACTTAAATCCATCCAAACTATTACAGTGTCTAGCTCTGTTATTTTATGCGTTAATTCTTTAAAATCTTTTTTAAGATTAAAGCTAGACACTAAAGGTTCTTTTTTAACCTCATTTTTACAAGAGGCTAAAATAATGATTAGAATACCTATGGTTATCAGCTTTTTCATATGCTTCAGGAATTAAAATCGATACCCTAATCTTAAATGTAGGTTAACAGCAACATCGCTAGTATCGAATCGAGATTTAAAATTATCTTCTTCAAAAAAATGGACATAACCCACACCTATACCCGTTTCGTATGTAAAATGATTTCCAATATGTCGTCTAATCCCCCAAGTTGGAACAATAGAAATATCGGCTATAAAGTTAATATTATCGGTATCGGAAATGATAAACCAATCTGGATGGTAAGTTGTTTTAATAGAAATAAAATTCCCACTATTGCCATCTATTCTTCTAGACTTATTTTGCCTTTTATTTAAATTATAATACCAACGTGGTTCTAATGTTAATGTTGGTGCTAATAGATATCCAGAAACATTATTAATATCACTTCCAAATATACCAGTGTCTAATCCTATTTCAGAGCGAAGAGCTATAGTATTAGATAGCTTAGATTCATTATGCACCCAAATACCTAAAAAACCAGTTTGTATTCCAAAGGTGGATTGTTCTACACTAGCATTTTGAGCAGTAACGATTAAAGTAAAGCAAGTTAAAATTGAAGTTAAGAGCGTTTTTTTCATTTTGTGAGTCTTATATTTTGATTAAAATAATTGTAGACCCAATAATCAATAATCATTCCTCTTTTTTGAAGACAAATAAATAAGCAGCAATCTAATGAGATTGCTGTTTAAAAGAGAACTTTAATTTAAGTGCTTTTAACTCTTATTTTTTAACCATTGTGATTTAGTAATTGTATACCAGTTATGAAGCTCATTATCGTAATAAAAAGTCTCTTTAAATTGTAATCCTATTTTTTGTAGTATTATGTTAGAAGCATTATTATTTATATCTGCTGCGGCACAAACCTCTTTTAAATTAAGTGTGTTAAATCCATATTCTAAAGATGCCATGGCTGTTTCTGTAGCAAAACCTTGTCCCCAGTATCTTTTAATAAGTCTGTAGCCTAAATCGTAATAACTAAATCCTTCACGTAACTCTTGTTCATACTTTAATCCAGACCACCCCATGAATTGGTTTGTAGATTTATTTATAACAGCCCAACGACCAATACCATTTGTTTTGTATTGGTTTCTAATAAAACGGATAATGTCTTCTGCCTCTTTAAGTGTTTTTATAGGATGTTTTCCAAGGTATTCATGAACGTCTTGATCTGAATCTAATTCAAAAATACCTTTTGCATCAGTTAGTTCTATATCTCTTAGTATAAGGCGTTCTGTTTCAATGTGGATATTCATGATTATTCAGCGATGTGTTTTATAAAATTATTATTGTACAACCTTAAAAAAAGAAGTACCATCATAACGATACAGAGACATCCAACCACCTAGCCAAAAAATGCCTTCATTGTCTTCGTAAATGGTTTGTATAGCTCCAGAACCAAGCCCTTCTTTTTTATGAAAATTAGTAAACGTTTTCCCATCGTATTTGTAAATGCCAGAATGTTCTATAGGGAACCAAATATTACCTTTACGATCTTCATATAAACTCCAACCTTCGGTGCCATAAACGCCATCTTTTTCGGTAATATTAGTAAATGTTTTACCATCCCAGCTACAAATACTTTGATGTGAAGTGGCAAACCAAAACGTTCCGTTTTTATCTTCTAAAATAGCATTTACATTATTGTCGCATAAACCGTCTTTTTCTGAAAGATTCGTTAAAGATGTTCCATCGTAAATATAAGCGCCTCCATTAGTGCCAAACCATAGATGACCTTTACTATCTTCTATTATACTATGTACTATTTTGGCGCTAGTAACACCTCTAGTTGGGTCTGGTTTCCCTTCAGGAAGCTTAAAAGAAGTAAAAGTAGTACCATCAAATTGGCTAACACCTTGCAGTGTGCCTACCCAAATAATATCGTTTTTATCTATGGTTAAACACCAAGTATTATTATCAGCTAATCCATCTTTTTTAGTATAATTAGTAAAGGACTTTCCATTGTATTTTGTTAAGCCTCCAGAAGTTGCAAACCATAGATTGCCACTTTTATCCTCTGCAATACCTCTTACAGCGATACCACCAAACCCTTCATTAATAGAAAAATACTCTAATGTGTTTTTTGTATAGCGTATAACGCCATTTCCATTGGTTCCAAACCATATAACGCCTTTAGAATCTTGAAACACTCTACGAACTACTATTTCACCTATTGGAACTGTATTAACATCTAGCAAGGGTGTACCGTAAGTAATTTGTATTTCTTTTACGGTGGTTTTAATATCTGTTATTGAAGGTGAAGGTTCTTTCTGTTTTGCTTCGGTTTTTTCTTGTCCGTTACACGAGGTAATTATTACTAAAAGTAAAAACAATAGATATGATTTAGTGTGTATGTTTTTAATAGTATTCATACTAAAGAAATTATGCATATAGTTATACATACTGTTGTTAAGTTTCTGTGAAGGTATTGAAATTTCATTAATTAAAAAGAAACTAAAATTTGTTTTTGTTTAACAAATAATAACAATAATTAAACAAAAACAGGTATAAATACGGTAAAAGGAAATTTTTGTTTGCTGTAATTTTGAAAAAAACGAAAGTAGCTACTCGTGTTTTTTAAAGGAGAGCCTGCCATATACTACTATTTTATGGTATGACTATTAATTAATAAAAAGAATTTAAACCAATGAAAAATTCAAATTCAAATTTAGATCAGTTTATATCTAAATTAATGTCTAATGACAAAGCTTTACAACAATTTTTAGCCGATCCAACCAATGGAGGAAAGGAATTTGGCATTTCTAAAGCTGAGCGGGCAGTATTAAGAAGAGTTACTGCAAATTTAAGTAATAAATCTAAAAACGGTTATGGTATAGAACGTGATTTAGGATCTTACAGACGATCTCTTCGATTATTACAAAATGTATTGCATAAACATGCAGCAACGCATGCTGCTATTACAAGCAGTACAGATGGGTTAAGTACGTATTCATTTCATATTTACATTACAGGAGATCCAAATACCCCAGGAGCACCATACGATAATCCAAGTTTAGCCTATACAGATTATGTAACTTATACGTCATCTGGAGACTATAAAACATTGGGTGATGCCATGAACTTTAATCCACCGACATCACCTAAATCAGGTGATACATCATCGGTTACAATAGGAACAGTAAGTGATAATAACGGTAATGCAGGACAATTAAGTTATACAGCTATTTATGCTTCTGTAGGAGGAAGTACTACTGATTTTGATTGGTATATGCTTGAGTTTACATTATCTGGTTTTACAGGAAGCTCTAGTTCTATAAACGGATCGTATGCACTGCCTTATAATGGTACAACAGAGAGACAACCCTTTTGGTTCTTCTCATTAGATGGAAAATCAATAAGCCCTAATAGTAACCAAGGCTATTCATTAACGCCAGGTGTAACGCAAGGTCAAGAAGCCGAAGGATTTAATGGTTTTTCTTTAAATGGGTCTACTAATATTGTTTGGCAAGGTATAGCTGCAGATATGGATTATGGTTTTGGACCATGTTTTCAAACAGCATTTACACCTGTAGTATTAGGTGTTCCTATTTTAGAAAGAACGGCTAACCCGCCAGGAGCAACGTTTTATACAAATACTGTGTCTAACGTTATGATTTCTAGTAGTGTTAATTCTATTAAATTAGCATGTAATCCAGATGGTACAGGAGATATTTATACCGACGATGTTGTTACAATAACATTTACAGGCACAGCAGGAACATATACTTATAGTTATGATTATAGTAATGGATGTAGCGGAAGAATTACACCAACAAATCCAGTAGACTTAACTTCTAATTTAGCAATGTTTAAAGGGCAGAGTATAACAATAGATGTACAGTATGCAGATAAATGCGGAGGCGTAGAAAGTTCTTCAGGGTATTTCTTAGTCTTTGATTAGGTATGTAGTTGAAAATTAATGGTCATCTTGTTCTTTTATAAAAGAGTCAAGGTGACTATTTTTCTTCATACTCAGGGCAATCTAATCTTATGTCGTTTTTCAATAAATCCTTTTCAAGTAAGTTGCAATAATCTTTAGTTCCGTGTTTTGTATGAAATTTACAACCAAAGCATGTGCGTTGAACACTAAGAATACCAGTACTATTTAACTTATAAATTAATTCGCTTAACGTTTTAAAAACACTATCTAATTCTGTTTGATCAATGTTACCAATTAAAGACTTTAATGGGTTAGCAAAATCATTGGTTTTTGAAACGATGTCTGTCCCTAATTGAGATAAAAGAATACTATATCTTCTGCTATCTGCTAAAGAATAATCCTTTATAATCATTTGTTTCTTATCTAGAACCTTAATAGCATCACTAATGGTAGGTTTAGTAACATTAAATTCTTTTGCTAGATGACTAACATTACATAATTCTGTTTTATGATAAGCAATGAATAATAGTATTTGAATTTGAATAGGACTTAACCCAACTAATTTAGCTTTTTCCCAAAGCAAAATTTTAAAGACTTCCGAGACTCTTTCTAAACCAGCAACAATCTTGCTAGAAAGATCTTGTTGTTGGTAATTAGGGTTAAAAACACTGTTATCCATAATAAAAAACCTGTCGAAAAGGGTTTGTTCGACAGGCAAAGTTAGTAATCCTAATTAAATTAATTGCAATTTTCCATTTCTATAATAGCATAACCGTTTGCATTAATAGAAATTATCATGTCTTCTGTAGCTTGTTCTATATGGCATAGACGACATTCGTTAGCTGATAATGAATTTGTTTTAAAAGATTTAGTTTTTAGATAATGCATACCAAAATTAAAAATGGTTTGCTCATCTGTAACATTGGTAGGCACTAGAATATCAAAGTGCATTGTGTTACCGTCCTCTTTTTTTACATAAGTGTCCCAAACTGATATTTTCATTTTATTGTGTTTTTACTTTATAAGGCAATGATAAATCACCGCTTGCTACACTAAAAACGTTATAAACGCCTAGCATTGGCAAATCGTCATTACTTGTGTTTACTTTCATAAATGCAGTTACACCATCATAATTAAAATCGGTTTGATTATTTATTCTATAATTAGGTACAACTACTTTTATTGTGTTGTTTTTTGTTGTTACAGAGAAACCAGGTGAATCCATATACATAGGCATTCCTGGGTTTGTTGGAGGTAAAACAACAGTGTTATCTGCTTTTTTAAATTGTTTCACTGCAAGTCCTCCTGCTACTCTCTTGTCTTCATTTAGAATAACCCAATGTGGATGCCAAATAATACCATCATTATTAAAAATATTATCATTGTTTTCATCCCAAAGCGGTGTGTCATCAAAATCTGGATGAGAAGTTAAAGCAAGCGCTACAATTCCATCTGTTTTATTAAAACCAACATCAGTCGGTTTTAAAGTAGTAGGGAATACATAACCTAGTACTGGAGCACCATCTAGTTGTCCTGCTTTAATTGGTGTCGTTTTTCCGGCTGTACCTTTTACTGTTATTTCCCATACCATTATATCTAAATCGGAATGGTGGGTTACTGCAACGCTATTAATAGCAAAGTCTTCATTTTTATATGTATTATCTTCTTGAGCACAAGAAAATGTAGAACCGATAAGTAGTACTGTAAATAGTGTTAAAACTGTTTTCATTTTAGCTGTGTTTTATAAGCTAGGATTCTAAATTTATTAAAATTAGGAATCCTAACTATTTAATTTAAAAAATTAACCTTTTACATCTGCCATAGAAGCACCAAAGTTAATATGTAATGTGTTTCCATTTGGTGTAATTAATGCTGGTACAGATTGCACTCCCGCATTTTCTGCTTCAGGTATTCTAGCTTTGTCTTCGCCAATATTAACAATTTCTACATTGTTTGCACCTACTAGATTAATAATATCATGTTCTGCACTTACGCAAACTGAACATCCTGCGTGATAAAAAATTGATTTACTCATTTTAATTCTTTTTTTAATATTTACTTGCATTATTGCATTGCAAAGATAGTAAGGATTCCTAACTATAAAAAATAAATTTTAATTTTTTATGTAAACCCAACCTTTCTTTCCAGACTTAAATGTAGCCTCAATCCTTTTATAATCATCAACTTCGTAGTTATCTGCTTGCTTTAATTCTTGTATAGAAATTTTATATAAAGTACCATTAATAATATCCTTTTTATTATTTGTTGGTATAGCAACAGGGTGAAATGCTTTACCACTTTTTAAAAGAACTTGTTGGTCTGTTATCTTTAATTGCTCCATTTTAAAACCTAAAAGTGTCTCTTTTGTGCCACTTAATAACCTACCGAAAGATTCTAATTGTACTTTTTCTAGTTGTAATGTACCGTATGAAAATAAAAGTTGAGTCATAGTTGAATTTTAATCATATTTATTAAAAATGATATTTCCAATTTTTTCGGTTTTCCAATAGTTTATTTGCTCTAATTCTGCTTTACTAAGTGCCGTAAGATGTCGTGATTTAACTGGTTCATTTAAAAAATCAGTTTTCAATTCTGTGAACTCATTAGGCATTTGAGTAGTAATAGATGGTGGTAGATCGCAGAATTCTACAGTTTGCCAATTAGATAAACTCTTTATACCACAGTACATAGGATATGTTGTGTTAATTCCAATGGTATGAGATTCATTTTTACTATTAGTAATAATCATATAAAAATTATTGTCTGGTTGTTGTTCTATTAATTGTACTTTCAAAAAATTAGGATAGTTTTTTAGCACATTCACTACTTTTTGAATTAATAACTTGTCAACTTGAGGAATGGTAGGGCCACTTATATGCCAAAAACCTGTTATGCCAACTGGAAGTGTATTCATATTGTATATATTAAAAGTGACAATAAAACAAAACAGCCTAAGAAAACATAATTCCTTAGGCTGTTTTTATATTATAAAGTATTAACTACTATAAATCGAATTTAATTCCTTGAGCTAAAGGTAAATCTGTAGTATAGTTAATAGTATTTGTTTGACGTCTCATGTATACTTTCCAAGCATCTGATCCAGACTCACGTCCACCACCAGTATCTTTTTCACCACCAAAAGCACCACCAATCTCAGCACCAGAAGTACCGATGTTTACGTTAGCGATTCCACAATCTGATCCTGCAACAGATAAGAACGCTTCAGCTTCACGTAAATTATTCGTCATAATTGCAGACGATAATCCTTGTGCTACACCATTTTGTATATCTAAAGCGTTTTCAACACCACCAGAATATTTTAATAAGTATAATACAGGCGCGAAAGTTTCGTGTTGTACAATTTCGAATTCGTTTTTAGCTTCAGCAATTGCTGGCTTTACATAACATCCAGATTCGTAACCTTCTCCAGAAAGTACACCACCTTCAACAATAACGTTTCCACCTTCTGCAACAACTTTTTCTAAAGCTTCATTATACATTCTTACAGCATCTGTATCGATAAGCGGTCCTACGTGATTGTTTTCATCTAAAGGATTACCAATACGTAATTGTCCGTAAGCAGCAACAACAGCATCTTTTACCTTATCGTACATGCTTTCGTGTATAATTAAACGACGTGTAGATGTACAACGTTGTCCGGCAGTACCAACAGCACCAAATACAGCACCAATAACCGTCATTTTAACATCAGCATCTGGTGTTACAATAATAGCATTGTTACCACCTAATTCTAATAAAGTATTACCTAAACGTCCTGCAACCTCTTTAGCAACAATTTTACCCATTCTAGTAGAACCTGTTGCAGAAACTAAAGGAATACGTGTATCCTTAGTCATCATTTCTCCAACCTTGTAATCTCCATTTATTAAGTTACAAATACCTTCTGGTAAACCATTAGCAGCAAAAACTTCTGCAGCTATATTTTGGCAAGCTACACTACAAATAGGTGTTTTTTCACTTGGTTTCCAAACACAAACATCACCACAAATCCATGCTAATGCAGTATTCCATGCCCAAACGGCAACAGGAAAGTTAAATGCCGAAATAATACCAACAACGCCTAGTGGGTGGTATTGTTCGTACATTCTGTGTCCTGGACGCTCAGAGTGCATTGTTAAACCATGTAACTGGCGCGATAAGCCTACTGCGAAATCACAGATGTCTATCATTTCTTGTACTTCACCTAAACCTTCTTGGTAAGACTTTCCCATTTCGTAAGATACTAACTTACCTAGGGCTTCTTTTTTCTCTCTTAATTTTTCTCCAAACTGGCGTACCACTTCACCTCTTAAAGGTGCTGGCTTTGTTCTCCATTCTTTAAAAGCAGCAGTAGCAGTAGCCATTACTTTATCGTAATCAGCTTGTGTTGTTGCTTTTACTTTTCCAATTAATTGTCCATCAACTGGAGAGTAAGATTCTATAACCTCACCGTTAGAAAAATGATTAGAACCTGTAGATGTTCCTTCATTTATATCTTTAACACCTAATTCAATAAGTGCTTCTTTTATTCCGAAATCAGCTGAAACTGCTCCCATAAATGCTTAAATTTTACGAATTATTAAATTTTGATGCGAATATACTAATAAAAGTGCGTTTATAAAGATATAACGCTCTTAAAAATAGTAACTTTAAAGCGTCATATAAAAACCATCTAATATGAAAAAAATACTAACCTTAAGTGTCCTTTTTACACTGCTTTTTAACTGTGGGAAACCTGTTACTAAATTAGACAATACAGAAGAGAATGTAATACAAAATGAAAAGGAAGCTATTAAAACCAATGATTTTGCTATTGTTATTCATGGCGGAGCAGGAACTATTTTAAAGAAGAATATGACTGCGGAAAGAGAAGTGGAATATAGATTAAAGTTAGAAGAAGCTATTAAAGTAGGACACACTATTTTAAAAAATGGAGGAAGCAGTCTCGACGCTGTTGAAAAAACTATTAATGTTTTAGAAGATTCTCCATTATTTAATGCAGGAAAAGGTGCTGTATTCACTAATGCAGAAACCAATGAGTTAGACGCTTCTATTATGGATGGTAAAACCCTAAATGCAGGAGCTTCAGCAGGAACAACTACGGTTAAAAACCCAATAAATTTAGCTCGCAAAATTATGGACAAGTCGCCACATGTTATGTTGGCGGGAAATGGAGCCGATTTATACGCTAAAGAGCAAGGTTTAGAAATTGTATCTCCAGATTACTTTTACACAGAAAATAGATTTAAATCTTTACAACGTGCAAAAAAGAAAGCCATAATAGAACAAGACCACGATGCTGAAAAAGATAAAAAAACAGCAGGTTATTACGATGCCGATATTAAAGATTATAAACTAGGCACAGTAGGTTGTGTAGCATTAGACAAAAACGGAAACTTAGCAGCGGGGACTTCTACAGGAGGTATGACGAATAAACGTTTTGGTCGTGTTGGCGATGTACCAATAATAGGAGCTGGAACCTATGCTGATAATGCAACTTGTGCTGTTTCGGGAACAGGTTGGGGAGAATATTTTATTCGCGCAACGGTAGCACACGATATTTCTGTACTTATGGAACATAAAAATCTATCATTAGAAGCCGCCGCAAAAGAAGTTATCCATAATAAACTCACCAATATGGGGGGAACAGGTGGTATAATAGCGGTAGATAAAAACGGAAATATGGTTATGGATTTTAATACCGCTGGCATGTACCGTGCAAAGATGGATGCAAATGGCGAATTGGTTATCGAAATCTATTCGAAAAAAGAGTAAACTAAATTAAAATAAACCAAGGGATATTTTAATCTTCGATGATCAAGTAAAAACGAATCCTACAAATCCAACAACGAATCCTATACACTAACCAACGAATAGTAAACCTTATATAAGTATACTGTAGGCTTTACGTAGTTTTATAAAAACTTTAAAAATTATGCAATCAAAATCACTTTTAGCGTTAGTACTCTGCTTTGTACTAGCATTGTCTTGTAAAAAAGAAGAAACGGAAACCGACAATGTCTTTAAGTTTAGAGACTATATAAGCTATACCACTACAGGGAGAGTTTCGGTTAGTACACCCATAGCTATAAATCTAACTAAAGAAGTAGAAAGTTGGGATATAGATAAAGATATTACCGAAGATTTAGTAAGCATAAAACCACACGTTTCTGGGCAATTAGTGTCTAAAAACAAACATTTTTTAGTGTTTAATCCAGACGAACCACTAGATCCTGATACAGAATATTCAGTTACTGTAAAATTAGGATCCATTTATAGTGATGTGCCTAGTGAATATAAAAACTACACCTTTCAATTTAAAACGATTGCACCAAATTTTAATATTACAACGAGCGATTTACAATCGTATAGTAAAGAATGGCAATACCTTTTAGGTAGCTTAAAAGCAGCAGACGATATTACCATAGCAGATGCTAAAAAACTAGTAAGTGCATCACAAAAAGGAAAAGCATTAAAAATAGAATGGGATGAAGAAAGCGGACCATCAAGACAATTTGCATTTAAAATAGATAGTATTAATCGTTTTGTAGAAGACAGCGAAATAGTAGTAAAGTGGGATGGTAAAGCCATTAAAGCAGATAATTCCGGAGAAAACAAAGTACTCATTCCAGGTAAAAATAACTTCACTATTACTAAAATGGAAGTGGTGCAAAGTCCAGAACAATACTTATCCATTAATTTTTCTGACCCTATAAAAAAACAGCAAAATTTTGACGGATTAGTAACGATTCAGAATACCAAAAATCCAAAATACATTGTAGATGGTAATGTGTTGAAGGCTTATCCAGATTCTAAAATTATAGGAACTGTTCGTATAGATGTTTTTCAAGGCATAAAAAACACGGATGGTTATAAATTGAAAAAACCATTTTCTGAAACCATTTCTTTCGAACAAATAAAACCACAAGTACGATTAGTAAATAATGGTGTGATTTTACCAAATTCGGAAGAGTTAAAATTCAATTTTGAAGCTGTTAATTTAAAAGCAGTAGATATAAAAGTAATTAAGATTTTTGAAGATAACGTATTACAATTTCTTCAAGATAATGAATTAGCAGGCGGTTACGAAAACAGTATACGTTATGTAGGGCGCCGAATTGCGAAAGAGAAAATTGAGCTTATGGAAAGCGCTATAGAAAACACAGGAAAGTGGAAAACCTATAGTGTAGACCTTTCTAAGTTTTTTAATGCCGATCCAGGCGCTATCTACAGAGTAGAAGTCGATTTTAAACAAGAGTATTCTCTATACGGTTGCGAAGGCAATCAAAACATTACAAACCCTGAAGATAATGACGATTATTATGAGGACGAATACTACGAAGATGATTATTATAGAAATGATTACAACGAAAGTACAACCGAAGACGACGATTTACGCGAAGAAGAATACTGGGATAATTTAACCTATAGCTATCGCGATAATAATTACAATTGGAGAGACCGTAAAAATCCATGTAAACCATCGTATTACAAAGTAAATAATACCATTTCGCAAAATCTATTAGCCTCTAACATTGGAGTGATTGCTAAAAAAGGCGCTAATAACAATTACTATTTTGCGGTGACAAACATTTTAAATACCAATGTAGAAGCCAATGCAACGGTAGCATTATACAACTTTCAGCAGCAAGAAATAGCAAGTGCTAAAACAGATGCCGAAGGATTAGCAACCATAATGGCGAATAAGCGTGCGGCATTCGCTATCGTTTCAAAAGGAAACAATAAAACCTATATAAAGCTTAAAGACGGAAACTCACTATCGCTAAGTAAATTCGATGTGTCCGGAAACCGTTTACAACGTGGACTTAAAGGCTATATTTATGGAGAACGTGGTGTTTGGAGACCGGGAGATACGCTTCATTTAACTTTTATGTTAAACGATGTAGCTAATAAATTACCAAGCGGACACCCTGTAAAAATGGAAATTACAGATCCTAACGGAAAACTAGCGTACAAAAAAGTAACCTCAGACAATATTAACAACTTCTACAAATTTACTGTACCTACGGGAACAGAAGATAAAACAGGAAATTGGAATGCAAAAGTTAGTGTAGGTGGTGCTACATTTTATAAAGGATTAAAAATAGAAACCGTAAAACCAAACCGCTTAAAAATTAAAGTCGATTTTAAAGATGAGGTACTAACAGGAACAAATCCGTTAAACGGAAACCTAGAAGTAAAATGGTTACACGGCGCACCAGCAAAAAACTTAAAAACAGAAATAAAAGCCAAGTTTAGCAATGCCTATTCGCCATTTAAAAACTATAAAGACTATGTGTTTAGAGATCCATCGAGAGAATTCTCGGGAGAAGAATTAACCATTTTCGAAGACAACGTAAACGAAGAAGGTTTGGCCACTATAACCAATAAATTAAACGTTGGTAAAAATGCACCAGGGATGTTAAACGTACAATTTCTAGTACGTGCATTCGAAAACGGCGGAGACTTTTCTATGGATGCATTCTCTAAAAAATATGCGCCTTATAAATCCTTTGTAGGATTAAAATCTCCTAAAGGACGTGCATACGGATCATTCTATACAGACGAAAATCAGAATTTCGATTTAGTAGTCGTAGACGACCAAGGAAAACCAATAAAACGTAACGGATTAGAAGTAAAAGTCTATAAAATAGAATGGCGTTGGTGGTGGAACTCATCGTACGATAATCTATCTAAATACGCTAAAAGTTCGTACCATAAACCATTTATGAATACAACAGTAAATACAGATGCTAAAGGAAAAGCAAGCTTTAATATAAAAGTGCCAGAACACGATGGCGGACGTTATTTAATAAGAGTGTACGATCCTAAAAGCGGACATGCCACTGGACGCACAGCATACTTTTACAGAAACTGGTGGAAAAGACAACCAACAGGAAGTAAAGACGCAGCAAAAATGCTAGTATTCTCTGCCGATAAAGAAAATTATAATGTAGGCGAAACTGCTAAAATTACATTCCCATCGGGAACAGAAGGACGTGCCTTAGTAAGTATAGAAAACGGTACCGAAGTAATAGAACACAAATGGGTAAAAACCAAGCAAGGTGAAACGGTTGTAGATGTTCCTATTACCGAAGCCATGGCGCCAAATGTATTTGTAAATATTTCATTATTACAACCACATGCCAGCACAGCAAACGATTTACCATTACGTTTATATGGCGTTATTCCGTTATTAGTAGAAAACCCTGAAACAAAACTGGAACCAGAATTAAAAATGCCAAGTGTATTACGTCCAGAGCAAGAGTTTTCGGTAGTCGTTTCAGAAAAGAATAACAAATCTATGACCTATACCATTGCAATGGTAGAAGAAGGTTTATTAGATCTAACACGATTTAAAACTCCAAATGCATGGTCGTCATTTTATGCCAGAGAAGCTTTAGGAATAAAAACATGGGATGTCTTCGACGATGTTATAGGAGCCTACAGTGGTAGTGTCGATCAAATATTTGCTATTGGAGGAGATGGAAGCGCAGCAGGCGGTAAAAACAAAAAAGCAAACCGCTTTAAACCTGTAGTTACCTATTTAGGACCGTTTGTATTAAAAGCAGGAGACAGAAAAACACATACTATAAAAATGCCAAACTATGTAGGCGCAGTACGTACTATGGTAGTTGCAGGAAATAACGCTACAGAAGCCTACGGAAGTGTAGATAAATCTGTAGAAGTTAAAAAACCATTAATGGTATTGGCAACGCTTCCGCGGAAGTTGAGCCCAGGTGAAAAAGTAACCCTGCCAGTTACCGTATTTGCTATGGAAAAGAAGGTGAAAAACGTCAACTTAAAACTGAAGCTAAGTGACGGTATTACAGTGGTAGGAGACCAAACTAAAGCATTAACGTTTAAACGTCCAGATGAGCAAATGGCTTATTTTGAGTTAGATGTTAGTAAAGCCAACGGCATCAATACTGTTGAAGTTATTGCCACAGGAAACGGCGAAAAATCAACCTACAAAGTAGAATTAGATGTGGTGAATCCAAACCCGATAACCTCAAGATCATTAGATAAAACATTAGACCCTAATGCGACAACAAATTTAGACTTTGAAACTTTTGGAGTACCAGGAACAAACACGGCAACACTAGAATTTTCTACCATGCCACCAATGGATTTTTCACGTAGATTACAATATTTAATACAATACCCGCATGGTTGTGTTGAGCAAACAACCTCTAGCGTATTCCCACAACTGTATTTAAATGATATTTTCGATTTACCATTCGATAAAAAACAAGAAATACAGTCTAATATTAAAAATGGAATAAAACGCTTAGGAAACTTCCAAAGACCAGGTGGTGGTATGAGTTATTGGATAGGAGAAGGCAGCGCCAACGATTGGGGAACAAGCTACTCGGGACACTTTTTAATAGAAGCAGAGAAAAAAGGCTACGTATTACCATTAACCTTTAAAAGTAACTGGATTCGTTACCAAAAAGAAACGGCAAGAAATTGGAGGCCAAGTTACAGAACCTATAATAGCGATTTAGCACAAGCCTATAGATTATATACTTTGGCTTTAGCAGGAAGTCCAGACTTAGCGTCTATGAATCGATTACGTGAATTTAGCGAAATCTCTAACGAAGCCAAATGGCGATTAGCAGCAGCTTACGCTTTAGCTGGACAAAGTGAAGCCAGTAACCAGATTTCTAAAACGGCAAATATCGAGTTTCAGCCGCCACGTTATAACTATTATACCTATGGATCTGTAGATAGAAACCGTGCCATGGCATTAGAAACTATGGTAATAACAAAAGATAAACGAACGCAAGACTTAGCAAAACGATTAGCAAAAGATTTATCAAGTAACCGTTGGATGAGTACACAAACAACAGCTTACAGTTTATTAGCCATTGCTAAAATGGTAGAAGTTAACGGCGGAAAATCGGTACAGTTAGACTATACTATTAACGGTAAAACAGAAACTATAAATACCAAAAGTGCTATTGCACAGCGCGAATTAAAACTGAAGGATGGAAACAATACCTTAAGCTTTAAAAATAATCAAGCCAATGTGGTGTATGTACGTGTGCTAAACTCAGGAAAATTACCATTAGGACAAGAATTAGTAGAACAACGTGGATTAAGTGTTAGTGTTACATACAAAGATTTAAAAGGAAACACAATAGATGTAACCAAGCTACAACAAGGACAAGATTTTGTAGCTACTGTAAATGTAAGTAACCTTAAAAACGAAAATGTAAACGATATTGCCTTAACACAAATATTCCCGTCGGGATGGGAAATTGTAAACACACGATTTACAGCCTTCGGAAGCACAACAACGAGTCAAGCACGTTACACAGATATTAGAGACGACCGCGTTAATTTCTATCTAGAGTTAAACAAACGAGGCAAGAAAAACAGCTCTAAAACTTTTAATGTTATGTTGAATGCATCGTATTTAGGAACTTATTATTTACCAGGAGTTCAAGCAGAAGCTATGTACGACAATGAGTTTTTAGTACGTACAAAAGGACAATGGGTTGAAGTTGAGAAATAATAGAGTCATTCCCATGAAAACGGGAATCTCATAAATCGAAACGAAAACAAAAAGAGAAAACCCTCTCTAACATAATAATTAAAGAGGGTTTTATATTATAATTAAAGAAATATTGGCAAGACTATTGTGAAACAAATAGAATTTTGAATTTGTTTGCTATTTTAGCAATCCTCTTCTTTTTCTAAACCTATTATATATCGCTGATTAATGCAGAGTAATCCCTTATTGCTAGTTTCTAATTTTAAAATTGTTGTTGTATTCTTTTTTCTGTTTGGCTTAAAAGGTTTTTCGCAAACAGATAAAGTATATTTTATTCCAGATTCTTTGAAAGGGAAGAGTTATAAGTATTTGTATGAAAAGAATAATTTCTATTCGAGAAAAGGAGATTCGATAAAAGAACTGTTTTATGCAAAAATGTATTTACATAAAGGAAAGAATGAAAAAGATACTATTAGGGTTGCGAATGGGTATTCACAGATATTAGCTAAGAGTAGTCCTAACGTAGCAATAAGTTATAGTGATAGTATACTAGCTTTAACAAAAAGTATGAATCACTATTTATATCCAAGTTACGCATATATGACGAAAGGAATATATAATTACTCATTAGGCTATTATGAAAAATCATTAAAAAACTATCTATTAGCTAGAGATTATGCTGTCAAAAACAATAATAAACAACATCTTTTTTATGTAAATAAGGGGATTGCTAATATTAAAAGAATATTTGGTAACTATGAAGAGTCTATAGAGGTAAGCAAATTAAACCTTGAAGAAAGTAAAAAGCATTTCCAAAGTCATATTGTAATGCTTTATGGGATTTCGTATTGCTATTTACAACTTAAAGAAATAGATTCTTTTTTATTATATAATAAAAAAGGAAAACAGGAAAGTCTTAAAAGAAAAGATGAGTATTGGTATTACAGTTTTATAAAACAAAAAGGATATTATGCTTATCAGAGAGATGATTTAAAAGAAGCCTTAGATAGTATTAATAAGGGAGCCGTTTATGATAAAATTCCTGCAGATTATTTAAATACATATTATTATAAGGGGATGATTTTTAATAAGCTAAATAAAAAAGGAAAAGCGTTTTCTTATTTTAAAAAAGCGGATTCGGTTTATAATAAAAACCCTAAAGATATTCTTCCTGATGTGAGAAATGTTCAAGAATATTTTGTGAAATATTATGGGGAAAACCAGGATTTCGATAATCAATTAAAGTATATTAATAGATTACTACTAGTAGATAGTATTTTAGATTCTTACAGAAAGAATCTCAATGAAACCATTAAAAAAGAATACGACCGCCCAAGACTATTAGCAGAAAAACAAACCATTATAGATAGTTTAGAAAAAGACAATAAACAATCTAATTATGCTATTTGGGGTTTAATAGGATTATCGATTTTAATATTAACACTTACTATTAGGTTTTACTATTTGCAACGCCAATACAGAACGAGATTTAATACTTTAATACAGGATACAACTAAAGAAAATACATTAGAAAAAGTAGAGAGAAAAATAGAAATAAAAGAAGAGTTAGAAGGCATTTCAGCACATATAATAACAAGTGTTTTAAACCAACTAAAAACATTTGAGGACGAAACGCAGTTTCTAGACAAAACCATAACCTTAGCCAATTTGTCTAAACGCTTTAATACCAATTCTAGTTATCTATCTAAAATTGTAAACCATTATAATGATAAGAATTTTAATAGCTATTTAACCGAGTTGCGTATAAACCATTGTATAGAGCAATTACAAACTAATAAGGGGTTAAGAAATTACACCATAAAAGCGATTGCAGAAGATATAGGGTTTAAAAACAGCGAATCATTTTCTAAAGCCTTTTTTAAAACCACAGGGATTTACCCGTCGTATTTTATAAAACAAATAGAGAAGCAAGAGAAAGTAGCTTAAAAACCATGAAGAAAGGATTATACATAAGATATAAATACAGTATTGTAATACTGTTGTTTCTGTTTGGATTAAAAGGTTTCTCTCAAACGGACAAGGTGTATTTTATTCCAGATTCTTTAAAAGGGAAGAATTATAAAGAGTTGTTTGAGCAAGAGAATCTTTTTTTTGCTAAAAGAGAACATGCTAAGGCGTTATTTTATGCAAAAATATATTTACATAAAGCAAAGAATGAAAAGGATACAATAAGGATTGCCAATGGTTATTCACAATTAGGAGCGACATTTAAAGAAAAGAGGCTAGGAATTAAATATAGTGATAGTATTATTTTAATAACTAAGCATCTAAAAAATCCGATATACCCTGGTTTTGCTTATATGACAAAAGGCATATTTTATTTTCAAATAGGAGAATATAAATCATCATTAAATAATTATTTAAAAGCACAACAGTATGCTATTAGAAACAATAATAAAAGACAGTATTTTTATGTAAGTACAGGAATAGCGGATATTAAAAGAATTTGGGGAGATTATAACGAAGCTATTACTATTTATAAATCATTATTGGAAGAAGCAAGAAAGTATAATAGGGCGTATTTAGAGACATTATATTATTTATCGGATTGTTATAGGGATTTAAACAAACTGGATTCAGCACTAGTTTACTCTCAGTTTGGTATTAAAGAAAGCTTACAAATTAATAACAAGTATTGGTATCTTAGTTTTGTTAAACAAACTGGCTATATATTTTGTGAAAAAAGAGATTTTAAAATAGCTTTAGACAGTCTAAATAAAGGGGGTGTTAATGATGAAAATTCGAATGAATATTTAAATACATACTACTATAAGGGTAAAATATTTAGTAAGCTACTAAAAAAAAGTGAAGCTGTTTTATACTTTAAAAAAGCAGATTCTGTTTATGATGCTAATCCAGATGATATAGTGCCTGAGATTAGAGATATTCAAGAATATTTTGTAAAGTATTATGGAAAGAAAAAAGATTTTGAAAACCAGTTAAAATACATCAATCGCTTATTACGAGTAGATAGTATTATGGATTCATACAAAAAGAACCTAAATAAAACTATTGATAAAGCATATGACCGCCCAAGACTATTAGCAGAAAAACAAACCATTATAGATGGTTTAGAAAAAGACAACAAACAATCTAATTACGCTATATGGGGATTAATAGGATTATCACTTTTAATATTAACACTTACTGTTCGTTTTTACTATTTACAACGCCAATATAAAACACGATTTAATACTTTAATACAGGATACAACTAAAGAAAATACATTAGAAAAAGCAGAGATAAAAGAAGCATTAGATGGTATATCTGAACATATAATAACTAGTGTTTTAAACCAACTAAAAACCTTTGAAGACGAAACGCAGTTTCTAGATAAAGCCATAACCTTAGCCAATCTGTCTAAACGATTTAATACCAATTCTAGTTATCTATCTAAAATTGTAAATCATTATAATGATAAGAATTTTAATAGCTATTTAACCGAGTTGCGTATTAACTATTGTGTAGAACAATTACAAACTAATAAAACTCTAAGAACATATACCATAAAAGCGATTGCAGAAGAAGTAGGATTTAAAAATAACGAATCATTTTCTAAAGCCTTTTTTAAAACAACGGGAATTTATCCATCGTATTTTATAAAACAGATAGAAAAGCAAGAGAAAGATTAATAATTTAATAAGATTCCCGTTTTCTCGGGAACTAGAGATGAAAACAGAAGAGATTTTAAAATATAATAATCACAGACCATTCAACTGTCCAACAAAACCATGGACAATCTATCAAGAATGGAATAAGGCGATTTTTTTACATTGGGAAGTCGATGCTGAGGTTATTCAAGAGATGCTTCCAAAAACACTAACCGTAGACATCATTAATGGAAAAGCATGGGTAAGTATTGTGGCTTTCGATATGAATAATGTGAGGTTAAGATACCTTCCGAAGCCACCTTATATTTCAGACTTTCAGGAAATAAATATTAGAACTTACGTAGTTTGTAGTGGAAAACCAAGTGTGTATTTTTTTAGTATGGAAGCTAATAACAAGTTGTCCTGTAAAATTATAAAACAAGTCTCTAAGTTTCCGTATCGTTATTCAAAAATGAATAGAGATGAAACAAGCTATCACTCTAAAAACACAAATTTGAATGAAGCTTTTTCGGTAGAATATACATTAGACAATGTACATGTTGTAAAAGATGAAACTGATAAGTGGTTAACGGAGCGTTATGCCGTATTTCAAAATTATAAAAATAAAATAATAGAGTACGACGTACACCATATAGAATGGCCAATGCAGAATATTATTTGTACTTCTATTGTAGTAGACTATCCAAGGTTTACATTTTTAAATAATATACCAGATAAAATACATTACTCGAGTGGTGTGCAAGTGCTCACTTGGGATAAAAAAGAACATAAAAAGTAACGATAACGTCAGTTCGAGTGATTCCGATTGCTATCGGAATCGTATCGAGAACATATTAGAACATTAATACATTCTATTAACTAGCATGTAAAGAATAACTAAAAAATGAAAACAAACTTTAAACCCTATTACGCAGTCATTTTCACTTCTACCAGAACCGAAGGCGATAACGGTTACGGAGCTATGGCAGAACTAATGGAAACCTTAGCCAAACAGCAAGAGGGATTTATAAGTATAGATTCAGCAAGGAGTGAAGTCGGTATAACAGTAAGCTATTGGGAGCATTTAGAAGCTATAAAACAATGGAAACAACAAACAGATCACATTGTAGCACAGCAAAAAGGAAGACAAGATTGGTACAGTTGGTATAATGTAAGAATCTGTAAAGTAGAACTCGAGTATGAGTTTACAAAAGACGATTAGTAAGTTATAAACCTAAAAATACTAATAGTAGATATTCCTTCCTTTAAAAAAAGGAAGGTGTATTTTTCAGAATGAAAAATTCGGATGGTTTTTCAAAAAATAGCGAAGCTTATTTTAAACAATAGATTAAGTTTTGTCATTCCTGCGCAGGCAGGAATCCACAAGCAAATGAAAATTTAAGTAATAATTAAAAAGATTCCCGTTTTCACGGGAACTGAAGATGAAAAGAATAATAGCATACATAAAACGAAACAAAATAAAGTCAACACTATTGGCTGTGCTTTTAGTGGCCTATTATTTCTGTTTACCAAACGAATTGTTTAAAGACCCAACAGCAACAGTAATAACTAGTAGAACTAACGATTTACTAGGCGCGCAAATAGCTAAAGACGGACAATGGCGATTTCCTAAAAACGATAGTGTGCCCGAAAAATTTAAAACCTGTATTATTAACTTCGAAGACGAATACTTTTACAAACATCCAGGATTTAATCCGGTATCTATATTTAAAGCTTTAAAACAAAACATAAGCTCGGGAGAAGTAAAACGAGGCGGAAGTACACTAACACAACAAGTTATTAGGCTTTCTAGAAAAGGACAATCTAGAACTTATGTAGAAAAGCTAAAAGAAATTATACTAGCCACTCGATTAGAATTTAGAGAGAGCAAAGACGAGATATTGGCCTACTATTCAAGTTATGCACCATTTGGAGGAAACGTAGTAGGCATAGATGCAGCATCGTGGCGCTACTTTAATAGAGATGCTAACGATTTATCTTGGGCAGAAAGTGCAACATTAGCTGTATTGCCAAATGCCCCAAGTTTAATTTACCCAGGGAAAAATCAGCAACGTTTACTAGAAAAACGAAACAGACTCTTAAAAAAACTATTAATAAATCAAACGATTGATACCTTAACTTATGATTTATCTATAGCTGAGCCCTTGCCACAAAAACCATATCCATTACCGCAAATAGCACCGCATTTATTACAAAAAGTGGCAAAAACACATTATGGAGAACGTATAAAAACAACCATAAACAATAAATACCAGCAACAAACCAATACTGTTGTATTTAACCATTATAATTTATTACAACAAAATGAAATCTATAACATATCGGTATTAGTATTAGATGTGAAAACAAGAGAAGTCTTAACTTATGTAGGCAATGCGCCAACAACACGTACACACCAAAAAGATGTAGATATTATAGATAAAGGACGAAGCACAGGAAGTGTTTTAAAACCTTTTTTATATGCAGCTATGTTAGATGCAGGCGATTTGTTGCCCAATACATTAGTGCCAGACGTACCATCTCAATTTGGTAACTATGCACCAGAAAACTATAATAAGGAATACGATGGTGCAGTACCTGCAAGACGCGCTTTAGCACGATCGTTAAATGTGCCAGCAGTGCGTATGCTTCAGGATTTTGGATTAGATCGCTTTCACCACTATTTAAAAGACTTAAAATTAAAAGATGTAAAATATAATGCTAATCATTATGGGTTGTCCTTAATATTAGGAGGCGCAGAAAGTAGTCTTTGGGACCTATGTAAAAGTTACGCGAGCTTATCGTCTACATTAAATCACTTTAACGAAAACTCTAGCGAATATTTTTCAAATGAATTTTGCGAACCTACTTATTTAGCTTCAGAAACTATTGACTTCGGAAAAAAATCTACAGAAAAAACACTATTCGATGCTGCGTCCATTTATTTAACCTACGAAAGCTTAAAAGATGTAAACCGACCAGAAAGTGATGAAAATTGGGAGTTTTTTGATGATTCTAAACAAGTAGCGTGGAAAACGGGGACCAGTTTTGGGTTTAGAGATGCTTGGGCCATTGGTACTACAAAAGACTATGTTGTTGGTGTTTGGGTTGGTAATGCAGATGGAGAAGGCCGCCCAGGATTAGTAGGTGTACAAACCGCAGCACCGATTTTGTTCGATGTGTTCGATATATTACCAAGTAGCAATTGGTTTGAAAAACCATACGACGAAATGAAGGAAGTTGCTATCTGTACAAAAAGTGGTTATCGTGCAAATTTAAACTGCGAAAGCACTAAACACGACTACATACAAATAAGTGGTTTAAAAACGCAGCCATGTCCATACCATACACTTATTCATATAGATAGTAACGAACAACAGGTAAATGCGTCTTGCGAAGATTTAACAAATGTATCTCATAAATCGTGGTTTGTATTACCACCTTTAATGGCTTTTTATTATAAAACTAAAAATCCATTCTATAAACCACTTCCGCCATTTAGAAACGATTGTAACACAGATAATTCTGTGTCTATGCAATTTATTTATCCTAAAGCAGGAAGCACTATTTTTCTTCCAAAAGACTTTGATGGTAAAACGAACGAATTAATTGTTAAAATTGCACATTCAAAACCAGAGCAAACTTTATTTTGGTATCTGGATGAAAGGTTTATTGGGACAACTAAAGATATTCACGATATGGCAATAATACCAAGGGAAGGGACGCATTTAATAACCGTTGTAGATAATTCGGGGAACGAAGCGAAAAGAAAAGTGGAAATTAGCAGGTAAAATGTTAAAATTATATTGAATAATTGGTTTTGTAAACTAACAAGTGTTCATTTCATCGAAAAAGGGTGCAGTATGTCTATCTGTAGTTTTATAATATAAGGAATTAGTATACATTGTAGGCTACTAGAAAAAAAAATTGCGAATTTAATAATATTCGTGCAACCTTAAATTAACCCTAAAAACCAAATAAATGAGAAAGATTACTTTACTGTTAATTTTACTTTCATTTAGTTTTTCGCTTAGCGCGCAGACTTACTTGCAAGAAAATTTTGATACAGAAATTCCTGCTACTTGGACCATCACCGACGAAGGAGCAGCCACTGGAGATTCTTGGGCCTCTGGACAACAAGGTGGTTTTAACGACCTTGATGGCACTGCCGGTGCTTTTGTAGACAGTGATGCCAATGGAAATGGCACACAATTAATTGAAACTTTAACATCACCTGTTTTTGATACTACAGGAGCAGTAGGACTGTTCTTAGATTTTGATCAGTTTTACAGATCAGGAGGGTCAGATAGCGGTATTGTAGAGGTTTACGATGGTGCTAACTGGGTAGAAGTATTAAACTTAACAGCGACTACTGGTTCTTTTGCTACTCCAGATCAACAACACATAGACATAACAGCGTACTCTAACGCTAACATGCAAATTCGTTTTATTTACGATGATGGAGATACTTGGGCTTGGTACTGGATGATAGATAATATTGAAGTACTTAACTCATTATGTGATATCCCAACAGCTTTAGCAGCCAATAATATTGGTGGAACTACAGCAGATATTACATGGGACATGGGAACAATAACAGCTTGGGAGTATGTAATACAAACTCCAGGAACAGGCGTTCCTACTGGAAACGGAACCATGACTACTTCTAATACTGTTAATGCTACAGCTTTAGATTTCCAAACGGATTACGAAGTTTATGTTCGTTCAGATTGTGGAGGAGGAACATATAGTGACTGGGTAGGACCTTTAAACTTTACAACAACAGTACAAACAGACTTTACTGTAGATTGTGCAGTTGGGCCACAAACCTTAAATTACTGTTATACAGCTAATGATTCTAATGTATTTACATTTACAAGTACAGATGGTTCTGGATTAACACTAACAATTAACTCTGGTCAAGTAGAAAACAACTGGGATGAGTTAGTAGTTACAGATGTAGCTACAGGAACAGATTTAAATGCAGCAACACCTTATGGTAATGCAGGAGATGTAGGCGGATTAACATTCCAATCTTCTGGAGACAGTATTACTTTAGCAATAACATCAGATGGGTCTGTAAGTTGTGATACTAACGGGTTTACACCTTTAGATGTTACAGTAGTTTGTTCTACATGTACAAACCCAATAGCAGATTACGCAGTTGTTTCAGATTGTATAAACGGACCACAGTTTTTTGTTGAAACAGATATTACAGATTTAGGTACAGCAACGTCACTTACTGTATCAGATAACCAAGGAAACTCACAAGTAGTTAGTGCAACAGGCGTTGTATCTTTCGGACCTTTTACAAATAATACAGGTGTAGTAGTTACAGTAACAAATGATGACGATGGTAACTGCTTTATAGTAAGCGATAGTTTAACACAAGAAATTTGTTTAGACCAATATGTAGATTGTACAGTAGGACCAACTAACTTTGTGTATTGCTACGAGAATAACGACTCTAACGTCTTTACGTTTACAAGTAATGATGGTACACCTTTAACTTTTATTATTAACTCTGGTCAAGTAGAAGATGGTTGGGATGAGTTAGTAGTTTTCGATACAGATGGTGTTACAGACTTAAATGCTGCGACGCCTTATGGAACAAATGGAGATGGAGATGTAGGCGGACTTCTTTATCAATCAACAGGAGATACAATTTCTTTCCAAGTACAATCAGACGGCTCTGTAAACTGTTCAGATAATGGTTTTGTGCCTTTAGATATTTCAGTGTCTTGTGCAACTTGTCTTTTCCAAGATGTAGAATTTACTGCAGTAGATGATTGCGATAGTGGAACAGACCAATTCTTTGTAGAAGTAAATGTTGTAGATCTAGGAAGTGCTGTAACTTTAGATGTTAATGATGGAACAACTACTGTAAGTACAACAACAACAGGAGTTGTGCAAATGGGACCATATCCAGTAGATACTGATGTTACCATAGTGGTATCTAATCAGGACGATTCTAACTGTATTATAACAAGTAGTGTTTTAAATATACCAGCTTGTCCACCAGCAAATGACGATTGTGAAAATGCAATTGTAGCCACAGCCAATGCAGATAGTAATTGTACAAATATAACAAGTGGAACAATATATGGAGCAACGCCTTCACCACAAGGAAATGCTGCTTGTTTTGGAACAGCAAATGACGACGTATGGTTCTCTTTCGAAGCTTTAGCAACAGATCATGCAGTATCGTTACTTAACGTTGCAGGAGACACTACATTTATGTCTTTTGGATTATATGAAGGCGCAGATTGTAATAACTTAACAAATATTGGTTGTCCTAACAATGGTCAAATTGTTGCTAACGGATTAACTATAGGTGAAACCTATTATGTACAAGTATTCTCTAATGGGAATGACCCTTTCCAGAATACAACATTCGATTTATGTATTATCTCATTACCACCACCAATAACAACAAATACAGACCAATTTACAGTTCAAGAATTAGTAGAAAACGTATTAATCGATTCTCCATGTTCTTTAGTATCTAACATAACATTCTCTACAGGAACAAACTTTGGTTCTACGAATGGTATTGGATATTTTGAGCAAAATGGATCTGATTTTCCTTTCGAAAGTGGAGTGATATTAACAAGTGGAGATGTTGCAAACGCTCCAGGACCAGAAACAGGAACTATTAGTGATGGAGACTTTGGTTGGCCAGGAGATGCAGACTTAGAAAATGAAATAGGCTTGCCAGCAGGACAAACAAGAAATGCAACAGTATTAGAATTCGATTTCGTTCCTGTAACGCCTCAAATGTCTTTCGATTTTATTTTTGCTGCTGAAGAATATGGAACGTTCCAATGTACTTTCTCAGATGCCTTTGCATTCTTATTAACAGATGCAGCAGGAAATACAGTGAATTTAGCTGTAGTACCTAATACTACAACTCCAATCTCTGTACTTAATGTAAGAGATGAAGCATTTAATGGTGGTTGTACTTCTGAAAATGAAGAGTATTTTGGAGCTTATTATAATGTATTCGATTTCCCTAATGGTGTAGGGCAAAACCCGTTAACAAGTCCAACAAACTTTGGAGGGCGTACTGTGCCTTTAACAGCAATGGCTACAGTGATTCCTAATGATTTGTATCATATTAAATTAGTAATTGCAGATGATCAAGATACATTATTCGATTCAGCAGTATTTTTATCTGCAGGTAGTTTCGATATTGGAGAAATTGATTTAGGAGATGATATTTTATTAAGTAGTGGTAACGCTAACTGTTTAGGAGATGAAGTTCTTTTAGATATCGGTATAGATATCCCTAACAACTCAGTACTTACATGGTATTTTACAGATCCAGATGTTCCTGGGATTTTAGAACCAATTGATGGTGAAAATGGACCAACACTTACAGTAAATGAAACAGGAATATATACTGCAGAAATATTAATTACAGGAACAAGTTGTTTCTTTATGGATGAGGTATTAATAGAGTTCTTCCCTAATCCAATAGTAGCCTTCGAAGAAGACTACGTTATTAAGTGTGCTAATGAAGATTATGATATTTCAATTAACCTTGAAAATTCAGGTGAGATAACTAATCCATTAACATATAATTTCTATATAGAAGGAGAATTAGTACAAGCAACATCTAGTAACACGTACACATTAACAGCTGCCGCTTTAGAGCAAGGTAATATTACTGCAACAGTTGTAGATGATGTTACAGGATGTTTAGGTGAAACAGCAATGTTTGTAGAATTCTATGAAAATGCAAATTGTGTTGATCAACCACAAGGATTATCTCCTAATGGAGATGGTGTAAACGATTGTTTAATACTTGATCACTTAGAAGATCGTAGAGACATAACAAGAGCCGAAATATTTAACCGTTATGGTGTTAAAGTATGGGAGTTAAAGGATTATGTGGATCAATGGTGTGGTACAGATCAAGATGGGCAATTATTGCCAGTTGGAACTTATTACTATAATGTGTATTTAAATAATGTAGAAAAACCTCTTACAACATTTATATACTTAAACTACTAAACAAACAACGAAAACAAAACCAATGAAAAAACTAATATATACCATTTTCATATTCTTGTTAGGCTACCAATTATATGCACAACAAGACCCACAGTATACACAGTATATGTATAATATGAATGTAATAAACCCAGCATACGCTGGGTCTACAGGAACCGTATCTATTGGCGCTCTTTACAGAAGCCAATGGGTAGGTTTAGAAGGCGCACCTAATACAGGTACATTGTCTATACATTCTCCAGTAGGTAACCGTGTAGGTCTTGGGTTCTCGTTAATAAATGACGAAATTGGACCAGTAAACGAAACCAATGCTTACGTAGATTTCTCTTATACATTACCGTTAGGAGGCACTAAATTAGCCTTTGGTTTAAAAGCAGGAGCTACGTTCCACAATATCGGTTTAGTAAACTTAGATCTTATAGACTCTGGAGATTTATTCTTCTCAGAAAATGTAGATGAGTTAACGCCAAATGTAGGAGCTGGGGTTTATTTCTATAAACCAAACAAATATTATATTTCTGCTTCTATGCCAAATATTTTAAATGGTACGCACTTAGACTTAAATGGCACAAAAATAGGGTCTGAGACAGAGCATTTCTTTGCAGCAGCAGGATATGTATTCGATTTATCAGAAAACTTTAAATTAAAGCCTCATGCTTTAGCTAAACTAGCTTTTGATGCTCCAGTAAGTTACGATGTAAACTTAAACCTTTTCATGTACAATGTAGTAGAAATAGGAGCTGGTTACCGTTTAGAGGATTCTTTTAGTGGTATGATAAACTTTATGGTATCTCCAAACTTAAGAATTGGTTATGCTTACGATAGTATACAATCGGACTTAGATGTTGTTACAAACTCATCTCACGAGATATTTATAAACTTCGATATCTTCTTACCTAAGAAAGTATCACGTTCACCACGTTATTTCTAATTGTTAAAGTAAAGAAAAGATAAAAATTATCAGATGAAAAAAATAGTATTATTTATAGCAGTAGCAATTTTGAGTGGCGTTAGTGTAACGGCTCAAAATAAAGCGACCAAAAAAGCAGATAAATACTTCGCAAAGTTTGAATTTGTAGAAGCGGCAGAGGCTTACAATAAATTAATAGAAAATGGTAAAGGAGATGCTTACGTTTACGGACGTTTAGCAGAGTCTAACTATAACATTTTTAATACTGTAGAAGCAGAACGTTGGTACGCAAAAGCATTAGAAAGCTCAAGTGATGCAGAGATGACTTATAAGTACTCTCAAATGTTAAAAGCTAACGGGAAATATGAAGCGTCTAATGGACAAATGAAAAAATTTGCTTCTATGCGTCCAGGAGACGACAGAGCACAAGCATTTTTAGCTAATCCAGATTATTTACCTAAGATTTTAGAAAGAGGTAAAAAGTTTAATGTTCAAAATTTAGATATCAATACAGCGACTTCAGATTTTGGAGGAACATTACAAGATGGTAAACTATACATAACTTCTGCAAGAAACGATTCTAGAAAAAATTATGGATGGAACGAGCAACCATTTCTTGATGTTTACGAGTATACTGTAGCAGGAGATGGTACTTACCAAGGAGAAGAATTGCTAAGTGATGACATAAATACTAAATACCATGAAGGTGTTGTATCTTTTACACCAGATGGTAAAACAATGTATTTTTCAAGAGAAAGTTTCTTCGAAAATATCTACGAGAAAGATTCTTTATCTAACACTAAGTACAGTGTATTACACATGTATGTTGCTAAGAAAAGTGGAGACGAGTGGAAAAACGTAGAAGCTTTACCAATGAACAGCAGAAACTACTCCATTAAAAACCCTTCTGTAAGTAAAGATGGTAAAACATTATACTTTGCATCAGACATGCCAGGAGGATACGGTAATTTCGATATTTACAAAGCATCTATAGGTAATGGAGGTCAAGTAGGTGAGCCAGTAAACTTAGGACAAAAAGTAAATACAGAAGGACAAGAAATGTTTCCATTTATTGGTGACGATAACACTTTATATTTCTCTTCTACAGGACATTTAGGACTTGGAGGAATGGATGTATTCCTTACTAAGGAGATAGATGGAAAAATGGCACCAATACGTAATGTAGGAATCCCTGTTAACAGTAATGGAGACGATTTTGCCTTTTCTATGAACGACGAATCTGGCGAAGGTTTTGTATCTTCTAATAGAGAAGGTGGAAAAGGAGGAGATGATATTTATGGAGTTAAAAAATTACAACCAATTTGCGATGTATTAATAGCTGCTAATGTTACAGATAACAAAACAGGAAAAGCTATAGCTGGAGCAACCGCTACATTATACGATAACCAAGGAAACAAATTATCTTCTAAGCCAACAAATGCAGAAGGAGTAGCAGAGTTTATTGTAGAGTGTGAAACTGAAACGGAACTTGAAGTGACTATGAACGATTACGAAAGTAAAAAAGTTACTATAGCTGCATCTTCTGAAGAAGAAGTAAGCGTTCCTGTAGCATTAGATCCTATTGAAGTTATTGTTAAAGAAGATGTCGTAGTTTTAAACCCAATTTTCTTTGAATACGATAAATCTAACATTACTGCGCAAGCAGCTTTTGAATTAGATAAATTAGTACAGGTTATGAATAAGTACCCAGATATGGTTATTTATGCAACCTCTCATACAGATAGCAGAGGATCTGCATCGTACAATGAAAAATTATCAGACCGTCGTGCAAAAACTACGGTACAATATATTATTTCTAAAGGAATAGATACAACAAGAATATCTGGAGCTGGAAAAGGTGAAAATGAACTAGCTGTAGATTGTGGAACAGATTGTAGTGAGGAGCAACACCAATCTAACCGTCGATCAGAATTTTTAATCATGAGCGGAGGTCCAAAAAATAATCAATAATTATTTTATAAACACAGCGAATTGTCTAAAATCCAGTTTCAAATTTATTTTGAAGCTGGTTTTTTTATACCCTAATCTTTTTTAAACGTTTTAAGACTCCTTTTTTGCATCACTGTGCTAATTACTGCATATTCTCTAAAACTATTCTTTAAAAAACCTTATAGTAGTACTAGTGTTACTATTATTGTAAAACTTTACTACTCATTATTTAAATTGTAATTTCCTTAGTTTATTTGTTGTTTTCATGTACTTATTTTTTTTCGATTTCTAGACCCTAATAATAGTTATAGTATTGCCTAAAACAGTATTAAATTATTAAAACAAAAACCATGAAAAAAGTAAACAGAGAACTAGTATTTTTAAGAGCATTTGCAGTTTGTTTAGTTGCAGGTATTTTATTAACATCGCTACATGCATTTAAAACAAATGAAAATAGATGATTTGGAACTAGCGTATTAATATTATAGAAAAAGATGGTACAGTTAATATGCTAATTACTAATGTAGAACATTTTCCTTCTCAAGGCGATTCGGTTAATAATAAGGCTACAATTAAACGAAAAAAACGTTCAGGGATGCTTTTCTTTAACGAAGAAGGTTTAGAATGTGGCGGTTTTATTTACGACGGTACTAAAAAGGAAAACGGACACAGTTCTGGTTTATCTTTAACCTATGATCAATACGACGGTGATCAAGTAATGCAACTTTTAACTACCGATAGTAAAAGAGGAGACAAAAGAATATTGTCTAGCTTACTAGCCTTTAATGATCGTGCCGAAAATGAAACACATGAAGGTACTGAGTTAATTAGGAAGGAACTAAAAGGAATAAAAGAAATAGAAGCGTTTTTAGATCCTAAATTATTTTTTAGAATTAATAGAAGCGAAAGTGTACAACGAAAATATATAGATAAGATTAAACGATACAATAAAAATACACTGTCTATATGTTTAAACTCAGAACAGATAACATTAAAAACCAGCCAAAGTAGAACTAGCGATTTTAACCTTTGGTTGGGTATATAGTATGTTTATAATTAATCTTTAAATTAATAACCCCAGAACTCTATGTGAATTCTGGGGTTATTTTTAGTAATATAAAATATATTCTATACTTTTTAAGTATGCGCTATAAACGCTTTGTATTAGAATCCGTAATTTACACCAAGACCAAATACTTGTCTCGTTTGGAAGCCTTTAAAAGCATTATCGTCGTAAATAGTTTGGAATGCTAAGTTTGCAGATAAATACTTGTTAATAGACATTACTAAATTCATAGTATAATCGATATCTACGTTTTGTGGATCTTCTAAATAATTAGAATATAAGTTTAAAATGTTCTCCATAGATACATTTTCCATTAGGTTAAGCTTATAATAAGCACCTACTGCGAATCCTAACTCAAAACGAGAGGTTTCGTTAGCTTCAACACCAAAGTAACCTCCAGCGTCGTTAAATGCAGCTTCAGCAACAGTAGGAACGGTTGTAAATTGCTCATTTACAAAAATCATTTTTGCTGTAGCTGGTGCAAAGTTAACTTTTAAGTTATCGCTCTTTTTCCATAACATACCTGGACCTACTTGTAAAAAGGCTGGAGAGAAAAAGTGTGTTATTTTTGCTCCTGTATCTGGATCAAAACCAGAATCCATTTGTGTTCTAAAGTTTAAAAAAGCAGAGTAGTACCAGAACTCGTTAGCTTGTTTACCAACTAATGATGTAAACTCTAAACGGTCGTCTGTTTTTTGCTTATCAGCATCTTCAATTTTAGTAACACCATAAGAGGCTATAATTTTGTTATCCCAAACAATACCACCTTTCTTATAATTAAAGTCGTAGTTTAAACCTACAGTCCCAGAGATGTTGTTTATGCCTCCTGCTGTCCAGTTTTCGAAAGAAGATTGATTAAATAAAAATGAGATGTTTCCAAATCTTGTCCAACCCTCTTTTGGTGCTTCTTCTGCAGCCGCATCATCTTGTGCGTGTATTGAAATCATTCCAATAAAAAATGCAGATAGTAAAAGTATTTTTTTCATGTTTATAATAATTAGATGGCGTAAAAGTATATTAAATATTCATTTTAGAGATGAATAAGAAAAATGGAGTGAATTTTTAATCGTTAAAATGCAGTTTTAATCGATTATTTGTTTTTAAATAAAGGTACAGAGGAACAAGCTTCCCCAAATAGTATGGATTTTGCTACAGGTTTTAATTTACTTGATAGCATTAAGTATGCATTATTAGGTACAGGTTTTTTAGAGCAACCTTTTACAATTACAGGTTTATCTTTAAACATAGTAATATCTAAATTTGCTATAATATCTTGGTATATAGCGGTTTCTAAAGTTTCTAAATCTCCTAAAAGTGTTCGTTTTGCAAAGGGCTCTAATTGTATTGTTATAAGCATGTATGCCCATGCCGGTACAATAGCATCTGTACTGCAGGTTAAAGCAACGTATTGGCCTTGGTGTTGTGCCCAATTATAGGCTTTTACTTGTGCTCTAAACTCTTTTTCTCTAAGAACAAAACCTTCGTATAACCAATCTTTAATATCGAAAATAACACGTTGCCCTTCTGGATAATAATCCTCTAGGTCTACAGTAACTAGTTTACTATTAGCAACGCGATTTATTATTTCTTCAGCCATAACAAATAAAATTATAGCATTCCTAGTTCTAATTTCGCTTCTTCGCTCATTAAATCTTGAGTCCAAGGTGGATCGAATGTTATTTCTACTTCGGCATCTTTAACAGCTTTTAAAGATTTCACCTTTTCTTCTACTTCTAACGGTAATGTTTCTGCTACTGGACAGTTTGGAGTAGTTAGAGTCATTAATATTTTTACGTCGTAATCTTCGTTTACAAAAACGTCGTAAATTAAACCTAACTCGTATATGTCTACAGGGATTTCAGGATCGTAAATTGTTTTTAAAACGTTTACTATTTTTTCTCCTAGTTCTGCAGTATCTATTGTTGTTATATCGCTCATCGGTACTTTAATTTAATTGTGTTTGGTATGCAATAGCATACATTTTAAGTTGCTTAATCATACTTACTAAACCATTAGCTCGAGTAGGCGATAGGTGTTCTTTTAAACCAATTTTATCTATAAAATTGGTATCTGCTTCTAAGATAGCTTTAGGGTGTTGGTTAGAAAACACTCTAATTAAAATGGCAATAATTCCTTTTGTAATAATAGCATCACTATCTGCAGTAAAGGCTATTTTATCGTCTTCTAATTCTGCATGTACCCAAACTTTACTTTGGCAACCTTTAATAATATTACTATCGGTTTTATACTGTGTTTCTATTAAAGGTAATTCTTTACCTAAATCTATCATATATTGGTAACGTTCTTCCCAATCTTCAAACATTGAGAATTCGTCTATAATTTCCTCTTGTATTTCTTGTATGCTTTGCATGTCAATTCAATTTAACTTTGCAAAAATAAGGAATTAAGACGACGAAGTCTACTCTTTGTCTTTAGCAATCGCTAACATTTTGTTAATTAAATCTGCTACTTCCGTATTTGGATTTCCAGCATCGAAAGAAGGGACTTCGTAAGTCTCTCCATCTTTAGTTATTTTAAGTCCTCCAATTGCGGCCCCATCATATAGCCTAGCAGCACTTGGCGCTTTCATAGAAGACATGCCTTTTAAATTTGTAATATCTACTAGTTGCATTAAATCTTGCCAATCTATATCATCAATAGTTATAATTGTTGGCTCATCTGTCCTATTTTTTTTAATGCTTGCCTTTTTGTTGTTTACACTTAAAACGTAAAAAACGCCTCTGGTAATTGCAGAGTATTCTATGGTAACATCGTTTAAGTCTTGCATAGCTTTCTCCATTGATGCGTTAGATTTACTTTCATCAGATTGAGCAGAAGCTGAAATGTCTTTAGCTCCGCCACAGGCATTTAAAAGAACAGTGAAAATTAGTATTGTAATCGTTTTCATAATTTTATGTTGTGTTATTTGTAATATAATAATACAAAAAAGACGCCAAAGTTGACGTCTTTTTATTTTATGAATATATTTTAGCCATTAGTTAGCCAAATCTTCTCTTGCTCCTCCTGGTGCAAAAAGAGCACGCATTCTGTTTCTTTGTCCATCTGAGAACATGTACATACAAGCATCGTTAGTGTAATCCATGTAGTTCATGGTCATGTCGTTAGTCTTACAGTTTACTGTTGGGTACGATGGGCATCCGTAGTTTGGTGCATCAGATGTTGGTGTATCTGCTACAAAATCGTCTTGACGACATCTTCCGTCTCCCCAAATATGACGTAAGTTTAAATAGTGTCCTACTTCGTGAGTTGTTGTTCTTCCTTCATCAAATGGAGCAGAAACAAATCCTGTGTTGCCAAAATATGGTGTGCCTACAACAACACCATCTGTAGCGGCAGGTCCTCCTGGGAATTGTGCATATCCTAAGATTCCACCTCCAATATTACATACCCAAATGTTTAAGTGTGTATTTGGTGTAATTGGTGGATAAGCTGCTTTTACAGCATCGTTAGTTCCCCAAGCAGCTGTAGAACTAGAATATCTATACGTACCAGCTAATGTAAATTCTATTTCACTATCTGTAATATCGTTATCAAACTCTGTTGGTAATTGGCTTGCATCACTATTAGTTTTTCTAAAATCTTCGTTTAATACATTTATCTGCGATGTAATTTGTGCATTACTAATATTCTCGTTAGCATTATTGTATACCACGTGTACATATACAGGAATGTTAATAATACCTAAACCATCGTCTATTGGTAATACATCGTTGTCATCGCCACCGCCATCACCGCCGCCGTTTCCGCCGCCGCCATTACCGCCGCCGTTTCCGTTGCCAGGTTTGTAATTCATTGCTAAAGAACGTGTATGGTATTCTATGTCATACATTTTGTCTTTTAATTCTGGGTTTTCACTTAATTGACGGTTTAAGTTTACCATAGAGTAGCATGTAAGCTTTCCTTCAGCCAGTCTTGATGCTTCTTCTGAAGTTGCATCGGTGTAAACATAAAAGTCCGATAGGTCTACTTTAGACTGTGTGTCGTTTACAATTTCGTTTTTGTCATCATTACAAGATGCAAAAATCATCGCTATCGCGGATAGCGCTAGAATCGATTTCCTCATAATTCGTTAAGTAATTGGTTAATATTTTGCCGAATATATAAAAAAATAGCTAAATAATTGTTTTTTTTATTGGTTTTGATTATTTGTATGTGTAATTTATATGCGAATATTCATTCGTGAGACTTAACTTTCAAAAAATATGTTAACACATTTTTATTTACGATAACATCATTTTTGCCTTTTTAACACCTGCTACTAATACATCTATTTCTGCTTTAGTATTGTAAAACGCAAAAGAAGCTCTAACCGTTCCTGGAATATTAAAGTAATTCATTATAGGTTGTGCACAATGGTGTCCTGTACGTACAGCTATGCCAAGTTTATCTAAGATTGTACCAACATCGTATGGGTGAATACCATCTAGATTAAACGAGATAACAGAGGTTTTATGTTTAGAAGTACCGTAAATTTTTAAGCCTTCGATTTCTAAAAGTTTTTCGGTACCGTATTCTAGTAATTCATTTTCGTAATTTGCAATAGCATTAAAACCAATACTATTCATGTAATCTAACGCTGCTCCAAAAGCGATGCCTCCACAAATGTTAGGTGTTCCAGCTTCGAATTTATGTGGTAGGCCAGCGTAAGTGGTTTTCTCGAAAGTGACTTCAGCAATCATTTCTCCTCCACCTTGGTAAGGTGGTAGTTTTTTAAGCCATGCTTCCTTTCCGTAAAGCATTCCTACTCCTGTAGGGCCACAAATTTTATGTGCAGAAGTTACATAGAAATCGACATCCAGAGCTTGCACATCTGGTTTTATGTGTGGTGAAGCTTGTGCGCCATCTATTAAAACAGCTGCTCCAAATTGGTGCGCTTTTTCTATAATGTGTTCTATAGGATTTATTGTTCCTAAAGCGTTAGAGATATGGTTTACAAAAACTAATTTGGTGTTATTGTTAAGTAATGTGTCGTAAACACTTATTTCCAACTCTCCATTTTGGTTCATTGGTATTACTTTTAAAACAGCACCTGTACGTTCGCACAACATTTGCCAAGGCACAATGTTACTGTGGTGTTCAAGAGCAGAGACTATAATCTCATCTCCTTTTTTTAATAATGCTGAAAATCCATTGGCTACCAGATTTATACTGTGTGTAGTTCCAGAGGTATAGATAATTTCGTGCGCATGTTTTGCATTAAAGTGTTTTTGAATGATTTGTCTAGCTTCTTCATATTTATCTGTAGCTTCTTGACTTAAGGCATGCACACCGCGATGAATATTAGCATTATAATTACTGTAATAATCCACGATAACATCTATAACTTGTTGTGGCGTTTGCGATGTTGCAGCATTGTCAAAATACACTAAAGGTTTACCATTTACTTCTCTAGTAAGTATTGGGAAGTCTTTTCTAATTCTATCTAAATCTAACATAATGCAAATTTAAGATTTGTTTGTTTAAAAGACGTAAAATGAAAATAGAAAGATGCTATTTCTGGTATTATAATCTGTTATTGTTCGAAATTGTTTAATATTTTTTATAAATGCATTTTAATAAAATGTATATTTGATATTGTTTAACGATTGCTTTTTTATTAAAAGCATTAAAAATTAAGTCATTATGAAGAAATCATTTTATGTTTTAGGATTTGTTACCTTTTTTATTTTAGGTATTGGTGCTATGTTCGAATTTTTAAGTTGGCCGTATAGAGGTATTATTGTTTTTGCAGGCTTCTTATGTTTAAACTTTGGGTTAATATCAACTTATTTTTATCAAAAGTATAAGCAATGTTAGTGTTGGTTAGCTATTTAGTAGCTTTTTCGGTTACTCTTATATTGCACTTTATATAAAAACAAGTTTATAATTATTACTTGTAAAGGCAAAAAAAAGCCGCTTGTTAGCGGCTTTCTTATCTTCTTATTTAAGTATGTTGTTCTATTTATTTAAAAGAGAGTCTAAATTTACATTAAAGTTAAAGTAAGCTCCGGCTGTATTTGAACTATCATCAAAATCTAAGTAATCTGTAAGGCCATAGTCTCCTATAAGCTCAATAGAAAAATGCTGTAAGAAATCTGTTCCAAAACCAAATTGGACACCAAATGTTGTGCTTTTATAGAAATTATCTAGATTTATCCCGTCTTGATTTTCTGTATTTATAACAAAAGATAATCTTGGACCAGCTAGCAAGTAGAAGCCTTTATTGTATTCTCCGTTAGTGTCGAACTTAAAATGAGGCGTAAGGTTAATAAGTGTTTTTTTAACAGAAAGTTTGCCGCCAATGGGTCTGGTATCGTAATCTTCTTCAGCTAGACTAAATAACACTGTAGTTTTAATGCCGTAAGAATCACTTAATTGATAGTTAATGAAACCACCAAAGTTAATAGGTATTTTACCTAATTCTCCAGAGTTGGATATGTTTCTCGCATCTCCATCAATATCGTAAAACGAGGTTCCTAAAGTCGCGCCATAAGTAAGATTTTGAGCAGTAATTGTTGTTGAGTAAGCTAAAATAGCCACAAGTAAAATTAATTTTTTCATCGGTTTTAATTTATAGATTAATAGTCATTATATTTTAATTAATAATAAGTCTTTAAGTAGATGGCTTTGTTACATCTTTTTAATGCATATTTAAGTTTGGTTAAAACTAATACAGACTTATTTATAAAAAAATAAGCAATGATTAAATCATTGCTTATGGTGAGTGAAATACACTCTTTTTAATATTTTAAAATATATTATAAATCGAAACCAATATTAACACCTAATTTCATGGCGATTAGTTTATTGATACGTTGTTTTAATTCTGGAATCTTAACAGAGCTTAATACGTTATTACTAAAGGCATACATTAAAAGGGCTTTTGCTTCTTTTTCTGGGATACCTCTAGAGCGCATATAAAACATTGCGCTATCGTCTAATTGACCTATAGTACAACCGTGAGAACATTTTACATCGTCTGCAAAAATTTCTAATTGTGGTTTTGTATTAATAGTTGCTTTATCACTTAGCAAAATATTGTTATTGGCTTGAAACGCATTTGTTTTCTGCGCTTCTTTTTCAACAACAACTTTTCCATTAAATACACCTGTTGCACTGTCTCCAAAAATACCTTTGTAATCTTGGTGACTTTCGCAATTTGGTTCTATATGGTGTACTAATGTGTTATGATCTACATGTTGTTTATCGCCTATAATAGTAATCCCTTTCATTGTAGAATCTATACGCTCACCGTTTTGGTAGAAGTTAAGATTATTACGAGTTAATTTTCCTCCAAAAGAAAAGGTATGTACTAAACAATGACTGCTTCCTTTTTGATCAATAAACGTATTATCTATTAAAGAAGCGTTAGCATTGTCATTTTGTATTTTATAGTAATCTACAATAGCATTTTTATCTGCAGAAATTTCAGTAACGCTATTAGTTAGTACAGGATTGTCTGTTAAACTTTGGTGGCGCTCTATAATTTGTACTTGTGCGTTTTCTTCTACTACTATAAGATTACGTGGTTGAAGCATTAAAGCAGATTCGTTTCCTGTAGAGAAATGTATAATTTGAATTGGCTTTTCTGCAACCTTGCTTTTTGGTATATGAATGTAAGCACCTTCACTTGAAAATGCTGTGTTTAATGATGATAAACTGTCCTTAGTAGCAATTTTGTTAAAGTGCTTGTCTATAACTGTTTTATAGCGTTCTTTATTTAATGCTGAAGACATTAAACAAACATCCATTTTATCGTGTGTTGTTTGCGATAAGTGTGATGAGTATTTACCATCGATAAAAATAATATTATAAGTATCTATATCGTGAATAAAGTACTTTTTTACATCTTTATAATCTAATGCGTCTTCTTGTTTTGGGAATACACTGTAATCTTCCTTTAAAATACTTTTAAGTGACGTGTATTTCCAAGCTTCTTCTTTTTTTGAAGGAAAACCTGTAGTTTCGAATGCTTTTATAGCTTCCGTTCTAATATCGTGAATAGGTGAATCTATGTCTACACGATTTTCGAATGCTAAAAAGGATGATACTAATTTTTCTTTTAAATCCATTTTCTAAGTCTTCAGTCTTCAGTTTTCAGTTTTCAGTTAACACATTGGTTTACTGAATACTATTTCTGAATTCTTTTAATATTTTTAAAGTAATTGCTTTCTGTATAGTAAATAAGAGTAATCAGTTTTAAGTCTATTCACTGTATACTGAAGACTAATTACTGCCTACTGGAATTAAGCGTCTACTTCTTCTTTAATCCAGTCGTATCCTTTTTCTTCTAGCTCATGCGCTAATTCTTTACCTCCAGATTTTACAATTTTACCTTTGTATAATACGTGTACATAATCAGGTACAATATGGTCTAATAAACGTTGGTAGTGTGTAATTACAACTACGGCATTGTCTTTAGATTTTAATTTGTTTACACCATTGGCAACAATACGTAAGGCATCGATATCTAGACCAGAATCTGTTTCATCTAAGATGGCTAATTTTGGTTCTAGCATTGCCATTTGAAAAATCTCATTACGTTTTTTCTCTCCTCCAGAAAAGCCTTCGTTTAAAGAACGCGATAAGAACTTTCTGTCGATTTCTAGTAACTCAGATTTTTCACGGATTAGTTTAAGCATCTCCTTTGCAGGCATGTCTTCTAATCCTTTAGCTTTACGATTCTCGTTAATAGACGTTTTCATAAAGTTAGTTACAGATACACCAGGAATTTCTACTGGGTATTGAAAAGATAAAAAGATGCCTTTGTGTGCACGTTCTTCTGCAGCTAATTCATTAATGTCTTCTCCTTCTAAAATAATTTCACCTTGTTCTACTTCGTATTCTTCTTTTCCAGCAATAACAGAAGCTAATGTACTTTTACCAGAACCATTTGGCCCCATAATAGCATGCACTTCTCCTGCTTTTACTTCTAGGTTAATTCCTTTTAAAATCGACTTGTCTTCAACACTTGCGTGTAGATTATTTATTTTTAACATCGTATTATTGTCCTATTTTAATGACTTCGTTTGCTTTTGGATCTAGTGCTTCTACGCTTACTATTTCCTTAATTTCTATTCTATAATCCCAGCCTTCTACATCTGCTGGTTTAGGTGATATTTTTCCGCGAATTTTAACAGCTATACCATCTGTAGGTTCTTTTCTAAATTCTTTACCCATATTGTATAACTCGTGCATTTTGTCATCTATAATTACACCATATACAGAGCTGCCTACTTGTAATACTGCAGCATCGGCGAAATAAAGAAATTCTCCTGCTATTAATGTTAAACCATCATTTTTGGTTGGTTCTATTGGGCTAACAGGCGTCTCTGCTGTTTTTTCTACTGTATTTGTATCGTTTTTACAGCTAGTAAATATTGAAAACGCTAAAAGTAAGATGAAAATGTTCTTCATGATTATTATAACTATTGTTAGGGTTTTATATCTTGTTTTTAATTATGTATTAACCTACTGAGCCTTCTAAGCTTATTTCTAACAGCTTTTGGGCTTCTACGGCAAATTCCATAGGTAATTTATTTAAAACGTCTTTACTAAATCCGTTAACGATTAAAGCAATTGCTTTTTCTGTATCTATACCTCGTTGGTTGCAATAGAATATTTGGTCTTCTCCAATTTTACTTGTTGTTGCTTCGTGTTCTATTTGTGCAGTTTTGTTTTTTGCTTCAATGTAAGGGAATGTATGAGCACCACATTCGTTACCCATTAAAAGACTATCGCATTGTGAAAAGTTACGTGCATTTTCTGCTCTAGAGTTTACTTGTACTAATCCTCTATATGAGTTTTGCGACTTTCCTGCAGAAATTCCTTTAGAAATGATTGTAGATTTAGTGTTTTTACCTAAATGAATCATTTTTGTACCTGTATCTGCTTGTTGGTAATTATTAGTTACTGCAATAGAATAAAATTCTCCAACAGAATTATCACCTTTAAGTATGCATGATGGATATTTCCAAGTTACAGCACTTCCAGTTTCTACTTGGGTCCATGAAATTTTAGCATTTTTTTCGCAAAGTCCTCTTTTGGTAACAAAGTTATAAACGCCTCCTTTTCCTTCTGCATTTCCTGGGTACCAGTTTTGTACTGTAGAGTACTTTATTTCTGCATCGTCTAAAGCTATAAGCTCTACAACTGCTGCGTGTAATTGGTTTTCATCACGACTTGGTGCTGTACAGCCTTCTAGATAAGATACATAACTGCCTTCGTCTGCGATAACTAATGTTCTTTCAAACTGTCCTGTTCCTGCTTGGTTTATTCTAAAGTATGTAGAGAGTTCCATTGGGCAACGTACCCCTTTTGGAATATAACAGAACGAACCATCACTAAATACAGCAGAGTTTAATGCTGCATAAAAATTGTCTTTGGTTGGCACAATAGTACCTATATATTTTCTTACTAATTCTGGATGTTCTTTTATGGCTTCAGAAATACTCATAAAGATAATTCCCTTTTCACCTAAAGTCTTTTTGAAAGTTGTAGCAACCGAAACAGAATCGACAACAATATCCATAGCAATATTGTTCATCTTTTTTTGCTCATCTACAGAAATCCCTAATTTTTTATACATTGCTAATAAATCGGGATCTACATCATCTAACGTTTTGTTAGGGTCTACAGCTGTTGGTGCAGAGTAGTAGGCAATACTTTGAAAATCTGGTTTTTCGTAATGTACATTAGCCCATTCCGGTTCTTCCATAGATTTCCAAACTTTAAAAGCTTCTAATCTCCATTCTGTCATCCACTCCGGTTCGTCCTTCTTTTTAGAAATGGCACGAACGATATCTTCATTTAAACCAACAGGAAAGGTTTCAGATTCTATATCTGTATAAAAACCATATTCGTATTCTTTGGTTTTTAACTCCTCTCTTAAATCGTCTTCGGTATATTTGCTCATTTATTTATGCATATTAAAAGATTGAAAGATTAAATGATTGAAAATAAATCACTAATTAATTTCGCTCTTTTTCAAATATTTAATTTTTTAATTACAAAGAAAAACTTTCTCCGCAACCACAAGTTCGGTTTGCGTTTGGGTTATTAAAGACAAACCCAGTTCCATTTAACCCTCCAGAGTATTCTAGAGTTGTTCCTATTAAGTATAGGAAACTTTTTTTATCGACTATAATCTTTACGCCGTTGTCTTCAAAAACTTTATCTCCTTCTTCTTGTGCTTTATCAAACTTTAAATCGTAAGATAAACCAGAACAGCCACCACTCTTAACACCTACGCGTACATAGTCTGTAGTAGCATTATAGCCATCGTCTGTCATTAATTCAATGACTTTCTTTTTAGCTGTTTCAGAAACCTTTATCATAATTTTTCGATTAGAATTAATCTAAATTAGTGTGCAAATATACAACATCAGTCGCTTTAAACCATATAACATAACATTATATTAATAAATGGTTTGATAGTGAAAAGTTATTAGTTTGTAAAGTCGGGATTAGTTAGAAAAGAAGGATCGGAAAGTGTAAGTAGAAAAGCTTTTAAATCGGCTTTATCTTGATTAGATAACTGTACGCCGCCTTCGTCTACTTTTTTCATTAAAGGATCTATGGTTGAAGAGTTTTGTAATCCTTCGCTATAATGATTTATTACTTCCTCCAAGGTTGCAAAACGCCCATCATGCATGTATGGTGCAGTGTAAGCTAGATTGCGAATAGATGGTGATTTAAATTTACCGTTATCTGAAGGGTCTCCTGTAACGCCACCAAGACCTAAATCTGTAAATGTTGCGTCTAGTCCATTGTTATGGAAAATATTATCTGTCCATAATGGATTGTTCGGGTTTCCATGGCAATGGAAGCAATCGCCTCTAGATTCTTGCATAAAAACATCTAATCCATTTAATTCTTCAGGAGTTAATGTCGCTTGGCCTAGTAAATAGTTATCGAATTTTGAATTTGAAGAAATTAGCGTGCGTTCAAATTGTGCTAGAGCTTTTGCTGCTAATTCTTTTGTAATTGTTGTTGTATTAAATGCTTTCCTGAATAATTCTGGATATTCTGTATCTGTAGATAATCTGTCTATAACATCATCCCAATTACTGTGCATTTCTACAGGATTTTGTACGGGTTCTAAGGCTTGTCGTTCTAAGCTTAGTTCTTTACCATCCCATGCAAAACGTTCATTATAATTCCATGCTAGATTAAATAAAGGCATAGAATTACGTGTTCCAAAATTACCATCTATACCATCGCTTAAAGCAGTGTTGTCTGTAAAGGCATTTTGTGGCGCATGACAACTAGCACAGGCTTGTGTTTGATCTCCAGAAAGTATAGGGTCGTAAAACAATTTTTTACCCAAAGCAACACCCTCTACAGTTTGGGGGTTGTTGCTTGGTATAACTGGTGGAATTATATTTTGTTCGAAAAGCGGTGGTATATCTAATGCTAGAGGAGTAGGTTCATATCCTTGATTTAATTGACTTTCTTCATCTGAACATGATGTTGTTAAGATAAAAGCTGCTAAGCAAATGATATGTAAACTCCAGTTTTTCATTAGTTAATAGATCCTAAGCTAAATACGTTTTGTCCGTTTTCGTTCATTAATTTTTGTGCATTAGCATTTGGCATTAATACTTGGTTAAGTGTATTTAAGTCCCATGTGTTAGGAGTTTTAAACCATTCTGCTACATTCATTTTTATTTCAAAAGTAGTATTGTTAGAAATTGCTGCTGGTCCTAAGTCTACATTTATAAAAGTCTCTTGATTAGGAAAAACAGGTGGCATACCTGGATTTACAGCTCTAATATTATGGTAATTAAATGGAGCATCTGTTACTGTTGTGTTAGAGTACTTTCCATCAAATTGCATGTAATGATATCCACCACCTAAAGCGGCTAGTGGTACATTAAATGATGCTGAGTTTAAATCGGTATAGGCACCATCAATGTTTTTTTCGTGTTTTAAACCATAGGTAAACGATACATTAGTGTATACTCCTGTAGGAATTTCTATGTCTGGATTGTAAGTTAAATCACCATTTGTAACGTCTACTAGTTTATAGCCATCTATAACAATGTTATCTCCATTGGCTTTTGTAAAGGTAACGTCTGATATTATGTAGCGTAATCGCGTCATAGTAACTGCTTCTCCATTAGCATTGGTGTATGCTGTATTTTCGAAATCTAAAGTAGAAATTGCTGTTCCGTCCCAGTCATGACTAAAGTTAAAGGTTGTTTTTGCTGATGCTTTAATGTTGTCATCATTATCTTCTCCACAAGAAACGAAGCTAATAGATAATACTATTAGTAGGGCAATCATTTTTTTCATTTTCAATTTTTTTATTTAATTTTTACAAGCAATACATCTGTAAAGCCTTTGTTTTCTGTTATATCTGCATCATTACTAGAAGTATCTCCTACTAACACAACCGTTTTGTCGTTTAATTCTGTAATACTGTAAGCAAAATCTATATCGCTACCTCCAATTGTGGTTTGCCATTCTAAATCTCCATTACTATTTACTTTAACTGCCCAAGCATCATTTTGTCCTTGATTTGTGGTAACGTCCCCATCATCGCTTCTAGAACTACCAGATAATAAAAAGCCATTATCTTGTGTTCTTGTTACAGAACGAGCAACATCGAAACCAGTACCGCCAATAGTTTTTTCCCATAATAATTCGCCAGCTGGTGAAATTTTAATGAGCCATAAATCTGCTGCACCATTATTGCTAGAAACATCTGTATTATTACTTCTTGTATCTCCTGCTATAATGTAATTACCGTCTCCAGATTTTGTAATACCTCTAGCTTCATCTATTTCTGTACCACCAAAGGATTTTTCCCAGACTAATGTACCTGTTGAAGAAATTTTAATTACCCAAAAGTCGTACGTGCCCTTATTCCCTGATATATCTGTGTCTTGACTATCTGAACGGCCAGCTATAATAAAGCCATTGTCTTCTGTTTCTATAACACCTTCTGGGGTGTCTGTAAAATTACCACCGTAGAACTTACTCCATTGTAAATCTCCTGTAGCATTTAATTTTACTGCCCAATAATCTCCTCCAGCATGTAATGTTGCATTATTTTTAGTATTGCCTTGTCCTCCAGACGCTGTAACGTCTAAAACACCTGTTACTAGATAACCGCCGTCTGTAGATTGTATTAATGCAATACCACTGTCTGAACCAGAATACCCAAAAGACTTTTGCCATGATATATTACCATTGGCATCTAGTTTTGCTACCCAATAGTCTTGTGCTCCCGAATTATCTGATACATCTTCATCGTTACTAAAACTAAAGCCTAAAATGGCATAACCGCCATCTTGAGTTTGTATAATTTCGTTTCCTCTATCATCTCCTGTGCCTCCGTAAGTTTTACTCCATTGTAGTTCGTTTGCGGCATTAAATTTAAGTACCCAATAGTCGTAACTTATATTTTGTTTATCTGTAATATCACCATCCATGCTCTGGGTAAATCCTAAAACTGCATAACCACCATCTGTAGTACTTATAACTGATCTAGCACTTTCGTTTTTTGTGCCACCAAGTGTTTTAATAAAGTCTATTTCTCCGGTTGCTTCTGTGGTTGGTATAATACCTTGTTCTGGACCGTCATCCTTAGAGCAACTAAATAATAATAGAACAGCAATAAGTAAAAATGTATGTTTATTTGTTTTCAAATTCATAATTTATGTACCGCTTTTTCTAACAATGAATAATCCGCCTTCTATATCTCCTATAACAATATTTCCACTAGGAAAGTAAGGGTATAGACTCCAAGCTCCACTAAATGTAGCACTGTCACTAGAAGGAAAAGTATCAAAATAACCTACTTCAGTCATAGCATTAGATGCTGATGCTATATTAGTAATATCTAGTACTCTCATACCTGCTGTGTAATTTGCTAAAAAAAACTTATTACCTTTAACATATCCATTATGATCTATTGCTTGAGTTGGTCCTGAGTATGTTGAGGATGTTATAGGGTTATCTAAGTCGCTAAAATCGAATATTAATGTCTTTGTGTTAAAACCAAATGATGATTCATCCAACTCGTCTCCTAAAATAAAGTATCGATGGTCTTCGGTAAACCACCCTTGGTGAGCATAAGCTGTTTGTGGATATGTGAAATCACTAAGTGGAATTATATTTGTTTTATCAGTAACATCTAGTATTACTACTTTATCTGTATTACCATTACTTCCTACATATATTTCTTTTCCAATATGTTCTATATCTGGGCCATTATATGTGACAACTTGCGCATCGTGAGAATATCCTGTTGCGGTATAATCCCCCAAAAATGTTGGGTTTACGGGGTCTGAAATGTCTATAAAAATAGGTCCTCCACCATTAGTTGTACCACAAGCAATAAGATAGGCTACAGCTTCACTTTCGTTAATAACTATGTTGTGGCAACTTCCTACGCCAGAGTAAATAGCATCTGCAGAAAATGTTTCTGGTGCATTAGCTACATTTCTTAAGCGTGTCAAGTCGAATACTTGCATGCCATGTGGACCAACACCATCTGCTACAATAAAAGCATGGTTATTATATACTTTAACATCTCTCCAGAAGTTAGTTCCAGCAGAAGATTCTAATCGCCCTAATATTGATGGATTAACTGGGTTTGTAATATTAACAAATGCAACAGCATTCGTTAGACCTACTAGAGCATATTCGTTACCATTACTTGGGTCTGTCCAGCCCCATATATCACTACCTTCGCTATTTGGGTTTCCTCCTAATATATCTGGACTTATATTAAATAATAAATCATAATCATTACACGGATAAGGGCCTGCCATACCATTTTCGCATGGATGGATAGGAGAATATGTAGCTTCTCCATTTGTATTAGATACGATATCTGTTGGCTCATCTGAACAACTAAAAAGGGTCAGAATAACAAAAAATGAAAATATATAAGTATGTCTTTTAAAAACCATAGTGTCTTTTATGTACCGCTTTTTCTAACAATAAATAACCCGCCATCTATATCACTTAAAATGATATTTCCACTAGCGAAATATGGATATAAGCTCCAAACGCCATTATTAGTTGTAGCAGCATCGTTAGATGGATACGTATCAAAATAACCAGTTTCTGTCATTGAGTTGGTTGCTGCTCCAATATTAGTGATGTCTAATACACGCATTCCAGCCCTGTAGTTAGATAGAAAATATTCATTACCTTTTACATAACCATTATGATCTATTGCAGCAGTAGGTCCTGAGTATGTAGACGACAAGGTAGGGTTATCTAAATCACTAAAATCAAAAACTAGTGTTTTAGTGTTAAAGCCAAACGTTGATTCATCTACTTCATCTCCTAAAATAAAATAACGGTGATCTTCTGTAAACCATCCTTGGTGTGCATAAGCTGTTTGTGGATATGTAAAATCGCTAATTGGAATTACATTTGTTTTATCTGTAACATCTAATATTACTACTTTGTCTGTGTTACCATTACTTCCTATGTATATTTCTTTTCCAACGTGTTCTGTGTCTGGACCATTATAGGTAACCACTTGTGCGTCGTGAGAATAGCCTCCTGCTGTATAATCCCCTAAAAATGTTGGGTTTAAAGGGTTGGAAATATCCACAAAAATTGGGCCTCCTCCATTTGTAGAATTACAGCCTACTAAATAGGCAACAGCTTCACTTTCGTTGATAACTATATTATGGCAGCTACCTACACCAGGGTAAATAGCATCTGATGTAAATGTTTCTGGTGCGTTAGTAACATTTCTTAAACGTGTTAAATCAAATACTTGCATACCATGTGGGCCAACACCGTCTGCAACAATAAATGCATAATTATTATATATTTTTACATCTCTCCAAAAGTTAGTTCCTGCAGAAGAGTTTAATCTTCCTAAAAAGACAGGATTTGTTGGATTTGTTATGTCAACAAAGGCTGTTGCGTTTGTTAAACCTATTAATGCATATTCATTACCATTTGTTGGGTCAGTCCAACCCCATATATCGCTTCCTTCGCTATCAGGATCTCCACCTAATGTTTCTGCGTCTATTATAGCAAGTAAATCGTAATCATTGCAAGGGTATGCTCCTGCCATACCATTTTCACATGGATGTAAAGGTGTAATAGTTCCTCCAGAAGTTCCATTACCTCCTCCGTTTCCGTTATTTTCACCAGTTGTATCAGAAACTATATCAGTTGGCTCGTCTGAACAACTTAAAGTAATTGAAAATAGAAGACAAGCACTAAGCAGTGTTCTTGATAATTTTAGAATGGAATTTGAGTATTTCATTTTTATATCTTATTTCAACACCAGTTTTTTAGTAATAGTGTTATTTATTTTTACTAAGTACATACCTTTAGAATAATCTGCTATAGGTAGAACGAAACTCTCTTTGTTAATATTGCTTTTTGAGAATACATTCTGTCCTAATATATTATATATGGATACGCTTTTTATTGATTTCCCTGTAGGTGATTTAATAGTTGCTATTGATGTTGTAGGGTTTGGAGATAAAGAAAATGCTTTTGGGTCTTCAAATGTTTCTGTACTTAAAGTATTACTTTTCTTAATAATAATCAAACCTTTTTCAATATCACTAATTATAATATTTCCACTTGCAAAATAAGGATAAATACTCCAAGCTCCATTGAAATTTGCACTATTACTTGATGTGTAGGTGTCGAAATAACCAATTTCAGCATTTGCATTGTTTGCAGATGTTAGTGTAGGAACATCTAAAATTCTTACACCTGCTCTGTAATTTGCTAAATAAAATTTATTTCCATTTACATAGCCATTATGGTCTATTGCATTTGTTGGACCTTCGTACACGCTAGTTAAAGATGGATTGGAGAAATCGGCATCTAAATCAATAAAATCAAAAATAAATGTTCGAGTAGATACACCAAAACTTTGTTCATCTCCTTCGTCACCTAAAATAAAGTAGCGTTGGTCGTCTGTAAACCAACCTTGGTGCGCATAACTTATTCCTGTATATGAGAATTGATTAATAGCTATAATATTGTTTTTATCTGTAACATCTAATATTACTACCTTATTAGAGTTCCCGTTACTTCCTATATATATTTGTTTTCCTGTATAATCTGAATCTGGTCCATTGTATGTAATTACTTGTGCGTCGTGAGAGTAACCACCAGTTGTATAGTCTCCTAAAGTAGTAGGGTTACTTGGATTGGTTATATCAATAAAAATAGGACCGCCTCCGTTTGCAGAATTACATCCTACTAAATAAGCAACGCCTTCTGTTTCGTTTATTACAATGTTATGACAGCTTCCTATAACTAAATCTCCAGCGCCTCCGTCTCCTGTGTATTTAAGCACTTGAGTTCCGTCGTAAGTTAAGTCTGGGTCCACGCCATTTCTAAGAATCTTTAAATCGAAAACCTGCATACCGTGAGCTCCAACAATATCTGCAACAATAAAAGCATGATTATTATACACTTTTACATCTCTCCAGAAATTATTGCCAGCTGCAGATTCTATTCGTCCTAAGAAAACAGGGTTTACCGGATCTGTAACATCTACAAAAGCAGTACTATTTGTTAATCCTACAATAGCATATTCTTTACCGTCTAATGGATCTGTCCATCCCCAAATATCACTTCCTTCTGGATTTCCAGCTGTTGTTGCTAATGTAGATACAGGTATTCTAGACATAAAGTCGTAGTCTTTACAAGGGTATATTCCTGCCATTCCTGAGGTAACATCACAAGGTGTTTGAGCAAATAATACTTGAAAAACAAAGCATACAATAACAGTAAAAGAGTAATTTTTAATCATTAGGTTAAGTTTTGAATAAATGAGACTCGCAAAAATAGAACAAAAAACGATAAAAAGGTTGTTTTTAACGTTAAACTGCTGTTTTATATTAAAGGAGTTTCAGCTTATTTTAAATAAAATCTAGCTATACAGTTAAGATTTACTAGTTAAATTAATAACAACTTTAAATAGGATTACCCTACTTTTATATAATGAATACTATAAAAGATTAGTAATGTGTATTATATTTAAGAAATATATTGTTAATTAAACTGCTTAATGACTTTATTTTAACACTAATTTTTTAACAGAACTATTATTTATTTTTACTAAATAAATTCCTTTGGATTGTGATTGCATAGGGATGCGAAATTCTTTTGCGCCTATATTATTTCTTGTATAAATGTTTTGCCCTAAAATATTATAAATTGCAACAGAGTTTATTGTTTTATTTTGGGGTGCTTTTATTACTGATGATGATGCCGTTGGGTTAGGAGATAGAGAAAAACTAGTGTTTTCAAATTCAGGAACACTTAAGGTATTGCTTTTTCTCACTATAATTAAACCACTTTGTCTGTCGCTAATAATAATATTTCCACTAGCAAAGTATGGATAGACACTCCATGCCCCTAAAAAACTAGCGCCATTACTATTAGGAAATGTATCGAAATAACCAATTTCGGCATTTGTATTGTTTGGAGATGTTAAAGTTGGTATGTCTAATACTCTTAATCCTGCACTATAATTTGCTAAAAAGTACTCATCACCTTTTACATAACCATTGTGATCTACAGCATTAGTTGGACCTGTGTAAGTGTTTAGTAATGAGGGGTCCGAAAAATCGGCATCTAAATCATTAAAATCGAAGACCAATGTCTTGGTTTGTATACCAAAATCCTGCTCATCGGTTTCGTCACCTAAAATAAAGTAACGTTGGTCTTCTGTAAACCAACCTTGGTGAGCATAACTTATTTGTGGATAAGAGAATTCATTTATTGCTATAACATTAGTTTTATCTGTAACATCTAATATTACAACCTTATTGGAGTTTCCGTTACTTCCTATATATATTTGTTTTCCTGTATAATCAGAATCTGGACCGTTGTAGGTGATTACTTGTGCATCGTGCGAGTAGCCACCGGTTGTATAATCACCGAGAGTTGAAGGACTATTAGGGTTTGTTATATCTATAAAAATAGGACCGCCTCCATTTGCAGAGTTACACCCTACTAAGTATGCGATACCTTCGGTTTCATTAATAACAATATTATGGCAACTACCAATAAGAATATCTCCCGCGTTTCCATCTCCTGTATATCTTTTTACGTCAGGAGATTCGTAAGTTAAATCTGCGTCGACACCATTTCTAAGTATTGTTAAATCGAAAACTTGCATACCATGTTGACCAACACCATCTGCTACAATAAAAGCATGGTTGTTATATACTTTTACATCTCTCCATACATTATTTCCAGCAGCAGATTCTATTCGTCCTAAGAAAACAGGATTTACTGGATCTGTAACATCTACAAAAGCAGTACTATTACTCATAGCAATAATTGCATATTCTTTATTGTCTAAGGGATCTGTCCATCCCCAGATATCACTTCCAACAGGATTTCCAGATGTTGTTGCTAAAGTTGAAACAGGAGTTCTAGATAAAAAATCGTAATTATTACAAGGATATATACCAGCCATACCTGTATTGGTATCACAAATAGTTTGTGCATAAAATAGTTGAAATAAAAGGCAAGCAATAATGGTAAAGGAGTATTTTTTCATCATGATGAATAAGTTTTTAATTGATATATTGTTTTAATAGCATTGATTAATTGCGGAAGTAATAATACAAAGAAACCAATAAAAGTATTCTAATACTATGTTAATAGTCTTGAATTTATAAAATATCTTAACAAAATTCATGCCTTAAAGGCTGTCTTTCTTTGTTTTTTTGAAATTACATTCATTATTATCAATGGATTAATTTAATAACAATAAAAAATAAGATTACTCTACTTTTTTCTAACAAGTCCTTATTTTTGCATCATGATAGAAGATAAAAATCAACAGCGTACACAGTTAAGCGATTTAGGAGAATTTGGTTTAATAGATCATTTAACTAAAAATTTTAAAATAAAGCAGGAGTCTACAGTTAAAAGTATTGGAGATGATGCTGCGGTTATTAACCCTGGAAAAAAGCAGATTGTAGTTACTACAGATTTATTAGTGGAAGGTGTACATTTCGATTTAAGTTATGTGCCCTTAAAACATCTAGGTTATAAGTCTGTTATTGTAAATTTATCGGACGTTTATGCTATGAATGCGGAAGCAACACAAGTAACCGTTTCTATAGCAGTTTCTAATCGGTTTCCATTAGAAGCCTTAGAAGAATTATATGCAGGTATTGAAGTGGCATCTAAAATCTATAATATAGATGTTGTAGGTGGAGATACTACCTCTTCAACTTCTGGATTATTAATTTCTGTTACCGCTTTAGGAGAGGTAAATGCAGAAGATGTTGTTTATAGAAATGGAGCACAGCCAAACGATTTATTAGTAGTTACAGGAGATTTAGGTGGTGCTTATATGGGATTACAGGTTTTAGAACGTGAAAAAGAAGTGTTTAAAGTAAACCCTAATAATCAACCCGATTTAGATGCTTACACATATATCATGGAGCGTCAGTTAAAACCCGAAGCACGTAAAGATATTGTTAAGTTGTTGAAAGACTTAGACGTAAAACCAACTGCTATGATAGATGTTAGCGATGGTTTATCTTCAGAAATATTACATATCTGCAAAGCAAGTAAAGTAGGTTGCGATTTGTACGAAAATAAAATTCCTTTAGATCCACAAGTTATTTCTACTTGTGAAGAATTTAATATAGATAGTACAACAATTGCGTTAAATGGAGGAGAGGATTACGAGCTTTTAATGACGATAGCTCAAAAAGATTTTCCAAAGATTAAAGGAAATCCCAATTTAACAGTTATTGGTTTTATGACAGAAGAAAACATAGGTGCTAATTTGGTTACTAGAGCAGAAACCAAAATACCATTACAAGCGCAAGGTTGGAAAAACTTCGATAGTTAAGACGTCATTTTATAAGCTGTACGTAACTCTTCTTTGTTAAGTCTGGATTGACGTTTGGTATGAATTCGTGATAAAATAGAATTAATTTCCCTGTATTTAGGAGTCAGAGGCGTAAGATTGCCTTTGCCGTTTGTTGTTAATTCTTTATTACAGTTAGAGCATTTATACTCTTTTACGTGGTAGGTCACATTTCTTGAAACTTCAAAATTGTGTCCAAATAAATTGCATTTTAATCGCATAGTTAGTGGGAGAGTTATAAGGTAATGATAATCATGATTTTAGTTAAAGGTTGTTAAACGTAATAAAAAAAAATCAATCTCCGACTAAAAGTTGTGTTTATTCGATAAAATGCACTATTTCTTGTAAATATTGTGCTTTATTTTCGATGTGCGACATATGTCCCTGCGAAAACACATGTGTTTTAATATTGTGTTTCTCAGTAAACTGAACCATTTTTTTAGAGTCTAAAACAGGATCTTTTTTTCCTAATAGAATGATTTTTTTAAAAGGAGCTTCAGCAAAAAAAGTAGATAAATCTTCTCGTAATTTCATACCTTCTTGTCCAGCCATATAACCTTGTAAAGAAGTGTTGAGTGCAATTTGTAAAGCTGCTTCATATTCAGTTTGATACGTTATTTTACTTTCAGCACTAAAAAGATTGGCAAACGACATACGTACCATATTCTTAAAATTGGTTTGTATCATTTTGTTAGCACGAGTTCTTAATCGTTTTCTTTCTTCGTCATCAGCTTCATAAGTAGAGTTTAATAGACATAAACCTTCTATGTTTTTAGTAAAGCGTTTAGCAAAATCTAAAGCAACATAACCACCCATAGAATGCCCAATAAAACTAGATTTAGTAACTTTTAAATAATCTAAAACTGCTTTTACAGCATCGGCCATTTGAGACATAGTATGTACATAACCAATGCAACCTGTTTTGCCATGGCCTAGCAAATCTATAGAAATCACTTTATGGTTTTTAGACAAAATAGTTTCAGCATCGTTCCACATAGAGTAATCTTCTAAAAAACCATGTAATAAAACAACAGGCTTACCTTGGCCTGCTACATTATAAAAAATATTAATTCCTTTGTATTCTAAAATCATTTTTAAAGTATATTAGGCAAATATAAGTTTAAGTCTCTAGTAGAACATTTTTACTAAAATTATTTTTTATGGGTAAAAGGAAAGAACTGTTTGTAACAAGTTTTGCTTTATTTTCAATGTTTTTTGGTGCTGGTAATTTATTATTGCCACCGCTTTTAGGCTATAATGCAGGAGAAGATTGGTTTTGGGTTACCATTGGGTTTATGATAACAGCTGTTGTTATTCCTATTTTTGGAATCTTAGCACATGCAAAACTGCAAGGTACAATGTTCGATTTTGGTAAAAAAGTATCGCCAGCATTCAGTTTAGTCTATTGTGTAATCGTATATATTATTTCGGTAGCTATACCCTCGCCACGAACAGCATCTGCAACACATGAGATTGCTATTCATCCCGTATTTGGAACAAGTCCGTTATTAACAAGTACAATTTACTTTGCTTTAGTGTTAGTTTTTGTATTAAACCGATCTAAAATTTTAAATCTTATCGGTAAATTTTTAACACCATTAATTGTAATAGCTTTACTAATGGTTATTGGCATAGGTTTATTCTCTAGTGCTATGGAAATGAATCCAGCAACATTTAAAACCCCAATAGTTGATGGGATTTTAGAAGGTTACCAAACCTTCGATGCTATTGGAGCAGTTGTTGTGGGCGCAGTTATCATTATTTCCTTAAACTTTAAAAAAGAAGATACTTTCGAAGATCGAAAAACACTTATAAAAAAGTCTGGATTTATTGCAGGCTTAGGTTTGTTTATTATCTATGCAGGCTTAATATCGGTAGGTGCGTTTTACGGATCAGAAATAAATGTAGATACCGCATTAAGTGGCGATATGCAACGTGCTAATTTATTAAGAGGTATTAGTATTGCATCCTTAGGAACTTTTGGAAACACCGTATTAAGTATTTTAATCTCTTTAGCATGCTTTACAACAGCAGTTGGTATTATTGCGGGAACTGCAGATTACTTTAAAGGCTTATTAGGTCATTCGCAAATGGTCTATACTATTACTTCTGTCGTTGCTTGTCTTGTAGGCGTAATTATTGGGCAATTAGATTTTCATTCCATAATTGTTATTGCTTTACCAGTACTTATGTTTATTTACCCAATAACTATTATTTTAATTCTATTAAATGTAGTCCCAGAACGTTTTGCTTCTAAATTGGTTTTTAGAGGCGTTGTTATTGCTACATTCATATTTAGTATACCAGATTTTTTAAGTTTTACGCCTTTAAAAGGTATTTTAGGAGATGCTGTAGCTATAATTCCATTAGCTAAATACCGTTTAGGTTGGGTATTGCCAGCTTTGATTACCTTTTTTATAGTAAATATAATAGCTTCAAAAACAGTGAAACACTAGTTTTAGTGGGGTTTGGCGTGTAAATGTCGGGTTAAAAACAATCTTTAAATTTTAAAAACAATAGGTGTTGATGATAGATTTGTATCAAAATATTTATACAATGAAACAACCTAAGTTAGGAGAGAAAATCACAGCGTTAAGAAAACAAAAAGGATTAACCCAAGAAGAATTAATAGAAAAATGTAACGTAAGTGTTAGAACAATACAACGTATTGAAGCTGGAGAAGTAACACCAAGAAGCTATACACTAAAGGCTATTTTAAAAGCATTAGATTACGATTTTAGTAAAATACAGTCAGAACCTCTTAAAATAACATCAGTTGAAGAGGCATTAGAAAGCTTTAAATCGAATTGGTTTCAAGAAGCTAAAGAAAAACACCTTTCTGTAATACCACTAATAGTCTTTGCTATTATTATGGTTTGTTTTTTTACCATAGAGTTTCCTATATTAACTGTTGCACTTTTTGGATGCCTTTTAGGTTTTGTGCTTCCCTTTTATGCAGGCTATTTAGAAAGTGGTAAAAAACATGTGCTGCAACGGCAATTAAACAAAAAAGAAGCAGTTAAAATTAAATATAGTTGGTTAAAATTATTGGGTATATTAAGTATTTTTTTTACGTTAATAATATATTATGGCTGGAATATTTATAAAGTATTAAGTATAAATAGCGAGGACCTTTCCGGTTCTGATTGGATGTCTATAATTGTATTTAGTGTAATATTATTACTTTTTGGTTTTTTTGCATTAAGAACAATAGTTAAAGTTTTTAAAAGTAAATTTGGATTAATAATAAATGAACACGGTATTACAGACTACGCTTCAGGATTAGCAGTAGGATTCATAGCGTGGTCAGAGGTGAAAACTATTGAAGTAAGAACCTTAAGGTTTAATCAAAAATCGATTAAATTAATATTAGACAACCCAGAAGATTATATTGATAACTATAAAAAAGGATCTTTAAAAAGAAGAATAGCAGAAGAAAACTATAAACGATTTGATTCTCCAATACAATTGCAGACACGATTGTTAAATATTAGACCGAGTCAACTCTATTATGTATTGATTTTTAAGTTACAAGACCATATAAATAAAGGTTAAGATTTTTTAATTTTTTACGACTAAAATACTATACTATTTAATAAACCAATGGCAGTTCAAGATATTACAACTTACACCTTTAAAGATATATTTACGTTAAGCGTTGTTCAATTCGAAAAAGCTTGTGTTGTTAATAAACCAGAGCAAATAGATGCCTATAGTATATATTGGATAAAAGAAGGCAAAGGGACTTATAATATAGATTTTAAAAGTTACACCTTTAACGAGAATGTATTATTCTTCCTCTCTCCAGGGCAAGTGTTTTCTGTAGATTCCGAAAAAATAAAAGAAGCCTACAAACTCACCTTTGTGCGCGATTTTTACTGCATACAAACCCATGATAAAGCAGTCGCTTGTAATGGCGTGTTGTTTAATAACGTTTACGAAACCCCATTTGTAAAACCTTGCGAGAACGATACTAAAAAATTAAATTTTATTTTAGAAAGCTTAGTAGACGAATTTAAAAGTGACGATACTGCCCAATACGATATGTTGCAAACCTATTTAAAGCAGTTTATTATCCACTCAGTACGTATAAAAAAAGAGAATTACCCTATAAAAGATGCTATAGAAACTAAACTCTTTAAGGATTTTAGTGTGCTGGTAGAACAAAATTATAAAACACTACATTCTGTAACCGATTACGCTAACCGGTTAGGAGTATCTCCAAAATCGCTTACCAAAAACTTTCAAAAAGTAGGGGCGCAAACCCCTAGCGATTTCATTAAAAGTAGAATAGTATTAGAAGCCAAGCGTCAATTAATCTACACAGACGAACCCGTAAAGCAAATAGCATACAGTTTAGGTTTTAACGATTCGGCCTATTTTACACGGTTTTTTACCAAAGCAGCTTCAAAATCACCACTTCAGTTTAGAAAAGACTATTAATAAGCACTTATAGTTGTGGTCTATAAAGTAGCTTTTACATTTAATAATTTTCAACTTCATACTAATAGTTAGGGCGTGACCACAAGGGTCAGGCTGTCCATTATATCTTTTTATCCCTTTTTTAGGGATAAAAAGGATGCCATTTCCATCCTTCACGCGAAAAAACATCAGTAAAATTAGGCAAGTCCAAGCATAAGGAACTTTTGTCCATTTTTTAAGGTGTATTAGTGTCGCATCTTTGCAGTGTAATTAAATAGTAACAATTAAAACACAACAAAATATGAAAGCAATAGAAAGTAATCAGTGTCCGAATTGTTGGGGTTATCAAGTATACGATGAGAAACAACCGGAGCAAACACTATGTGAATGCCCAAAAGATAATAAGTAAAAAATAAAAAGTGTAACGCTACTTAGAGTTTTTAAAAATATAACTCGAAAGCCGTTAAAACAAAAATTAACAAAAGCTTGCTAAAACGAGCACAAAGAAACAATATTATGAGTACAAGAATTAAAACATTAAACCCAGAAACTACAACAGGTAAATCAAAAGAATTATTTAACGCAGTACAAAACAAATTAGGTTTTATTCCAAACTTAATTAAGGTATTTGGTAATTCTCCAGCAACATTACAAACGTATTTAAGTTTAGGAGAATTAACGGCAAGTGGAAACTTCTCTAATAAGTACAGAGAGCAATTAGCACTAGCAATAGCAGAAAGTAATGCATGTAACTACTGTTTATCTGCGCACACCGCCATAGGTAAAATGAATGGTTTAACTGAAGAGCAAACACAACAAAGTCGCCAAGGATTTGCAAACGAAGATAAAGCACAAGCTGGATTACAATTTGCAAAAGCAGTAACAGAAAGCAGAGGACAAGTATCTTCTGAAGCAATAGCAGAAGTAAAAGCAGCAGGATTTAACGATGGTGACATTTTAGAAATAGTATTAAACGTAGTGTCTAATACATTAACTAACTATGTAAACCATATTGCAGAAACAGAAGTAGATTTTCCATCTGTAGAAGTAGGGAAATTTACTGTAGCACAATAGAAATTTAGATAAGTTCATAAAAGTGTAAAAAACGTCAATTCTAGAGGTTTTTAGAAATAAAAATGAGAATACAGAATAGTATTTACTTGAATTGACGCTTTTAGCACCAAGATTTCAAAAATTAAAAGAGTAAAACAAATAATAATAATCAAGACATTTCCAACCAATTTAGGAAATAATAAAACAAACACAAAACAATGAAAAATTTAGTATTAGGAGTATTTTTAGTAGCATTCACATTCGTGGCACAAGCACAAGATAGTATGAAAAAAGCTGTGAAAACAGTTTCATTAGAGCAAACAAAAGGAGAATTTACTCAAAAAGCAATTACATTATCTGAAGGTACTTATGTATTCGATGTAACAAACAATAACGCAGCACCAGAAGTTGGTTTAGTGTTAATTCCAGAAGGAAAAGATGGATCTAATGCAAAAAACCACATTGCAGATGCTTATGTATCTCAAATGGTAAAGCATGGTAAAACAGAATCATCAAAAGCAGTAACACTTAAAAAAGGAACGTATAAGTATTTCTGTCCTTTTAACAAGACACCTCAGTATACTTTAACTGTGGAGTAAATAGTTAGTTATTTAGTTTATTAATAAAAAGTGAGCCTATGTTAAGAGGCTCACTTTTTTAGTATTTGGATATAGTGGTATTTTATTTATTAGTTAAAGCATCTAAAGTTTTCTCTAACCTTTCTAATGTAGAACCCCAACCATTATAAAACCCCATTTCTTCTTGTTGTTTACAGTATTCTGCTGTGGCATGAATAACACTAAATGTAAACTTCGTTTTGTCTCCATCTGCTTCAAAATAGGCTTGCAGTTCAACACCCTCTGTCATAGGTTTAAAATCTGCTGAGGTAATAATTTTTTTTAATGGTGTAATTTCTTTGTAAGTTCCTTCAGATATAAATTCGTTTCCATCTGGCATTGGCATGGCATATTTCCATTGTCCACCTATTTTAAATTCGTGTGTAATAACTTTAATATCCATACCATTTAGAGCCCACCATTTTAGTATATGTTCCGTTTGTGTCCAAGCTTCCCAGACAAGTTGAATAGGTGCATTAAATACTTTTTCAATGGTTAATGTTCTGTTTGCTAAATCACTCATTTTTTATCTTTTTTGGTTTGTAATTCATTAATATAATTTTCAAAAGAGTCTATTCTGTCTTCCCAGAGTTTATTGTATTGTTTAATCCATAAAAAAGCAGGAATAAGTTTTTGCGGCTGTATTAGGCATAAGCGTTCTCTTCCTACTTGATTGTATTTAATTATTTCACATTCTTGTAAAATTTTTAAATGCTTTGAAATGGCAGGTCTACTAATTTCAAACTCATTAGCAACTTCGTTTACAGTCAATGCTTTAGTAGATAGTAGTTGTATAATGTCTCTTCTAATAGGGTCTGCTATTGCTTGAAAAACGTCTCTTCTCATATTTTATGTAACTATTCGGTTACAAATATATGTGTAACTATTTGGTTACGCAAATTTTTATTTTAAAAAGTTTAATTATTTGTAGAATTAATAAACTTGTAAAAGAGGTATGTGAAGTTGTTATTCTTTTTCTAATTCTATTTTTTTGGTCTTGGCTATATGTTGTTCTACATCCCAAGTTATGTCCCAATTAGAAATATAATCGGCCAGAGTCCCTAATCCAACTTCAGCACGGCGTTTGTCTACATTTTTTGGGTCTTCAATAGGGGAGACATAGTATTCTCCAGTCTTTTCATCTCTAGCAATTTGACTGCCATATATTTGTCGTTTACCAGTTCTTAAAGCAACTCTGTCTTCCAGCAGAGCTAAACTACTTGGCTGTGCATTATTTTTTTTAACAGCTTCTCTCATCATTGGTAAGTATTTTTCTTGTATTTCTATAGGCGAGTGCTGTATAACTAAAAATAAAGTCATGTTACCTCTTCCTCCAATAACATCTTGACCTAACCAACCTTCTTCATCAAGGATTTTTTGAATTTTTAAAAGATTAATAGAGTCTTTCGTAGCTATTGTTTTCCAATGATTTTTCATTTCGTTAGACTCTCTTCCAAATTTAGCTTCTACATCCGAGATTTGTTTTCTTAATCCTTGGTCTTCCTCAAAAATAGTGTCTAAAATTGCTACTAACGATTTGTCTAGTTTAGCTTCTCTTTTTTCTTTATTTTTTTTAACAATCTCAAGAAGTTTGTTCCATCTTTTATCTGAATGTAAGCTAGATAAATCGGTATCAGTGGTTATGTGATTATAGCTAGAATATGCACCTTTTTCTGCTACTCTAAATAATTGTGAGTATGAAGAATCAATTTCGTTAGCAAGAGCCCATGAGCATGCGGCATTATAACGATCTGTAGTGTTACTTTTATCTCCAGTAGTTTTAAAGGCTTCAGAGTATTTCTCTGCAGATTTTAAATAATTTTTATTCTTATAAAGATCAAAAGCTTCTTTTTTAAGTTCTAGATATTTTGCTTTTTGTTCTGCTGTAGGTTCTTTGATACTAATTTCTTTTTGTTCGGTTTTACAAGATGCTAAAATTAATAATAGCATTAAATATAAAATAGGTTTCATCTCTTTTTTGTTTGTATTGTAATAAAAGCTAAAAGGTATTATCGTCTAATAGTTAAATATATGAAGTTATTATTTATAGTGCTTAATATGATTGGTATTTATTTCTTATTTAAACTTAAATGTTATCTCGAAAACATTGTATAGGATTTTATGTGAAGCGTTATTTTATAAAAACTATAACCCTTTCCTAGACTGACTTTAATGTCTATTATCACAAAGTATTGGTATAGAAGGTTCTGTTTTATCTAAAACAGTAATAGATGAGCAACCAAAACTATAGCTTAAAAAGCCAAAAAGAACAGTGGGTTTGTTTTTAAATAGTTCTCCGGTCCATTGGCTTTCGTAACGCTCGGTTGTGTTTTTAGTTCTTAACGGTACTAAATAAGCGCTTTCAGAATCTATTTGCACATTTTCGAAGATAATAGTTCCTGTTTTTGGGTTAATTACTAACATATAACGATGTTTAAATACACCATCTTTTGCTAGGTTTTGAATATAATAATCTAGATTCTCAGTTGAAAATTTATAAGATTCAGCTGGTTCAAAGCCTGTAAACCATCTTCTTCTATCGTTATTTATAATCTCTGCATTAAATGTTTTAGGAAAGTTTTTAGTTTCTATTTTTTCCCAAAGCATTGCTTTTAACTTACCAGTTTGAAACGGATTCTTTTTTCCAATAAATACAAGATTATCTCCAGCATTATAATGTTTACCTAAGTCAAATCCGAACTCATAATCAAATTCACTTTTTTCATAATTGTCTCCCGAAAAATAGATGTTTATACAGGCAATTGCTTGTAAATCCTTAATGCTATATGTTTTAATAGTATCACTGCCTATCCCATAAATATAAATGTTGTCTAATTCAGATATCTTCGTTTTTTCAAGGAATTTCTTTCGTTGGTTTAGGTTTAGTCTTATAGTGTCTTGCGATATATTATCGCTACTTAAAATAATATTTTCTTCTCTGTCGCCATTTTCTAGAGTGGTATTCTCAAAATAAGTCTCAGATACGTTTAAAAATGCTGTTCGTGTAGCACCATTATTTTCTTTAAAATAGGAAGACGCATAGTATAATTGTGTATCTGAAACAATGGGGTCTGATGATAGAAATCCGTTAAAAACATAAACAGTGTCTTTGTCTTTTTCAATACCAACCCATTCTCCAGTTATTGTTTTCTCTGTATCTTTTACTTGGTCAGTGATTTTTGTGTATTCAATAACTTTTAGTTGTGTGTTTAATGGATATTTACCCAAAATAGTGCCTTTAGGTGACGCTCTATAATTTAAACCAGATTTTGCAATAACAAATAGATGTTCGTAGTGTTTTGGAGTAGTAGTATTTTTAGGTATGTTAACTAAATCTGTAGAGGTTGTATCTTGTTTCTTTATTTCTACTGGTATATCTGTAGTCTCTGTTTTTTGATTAGGGACTTCTTCTTTACAACACAATAAGAGTATTGGGAATATTAAACAAAACCATTTTAAAACTACTTTCATTTTATGTTACTAAATGTGTCGGAATGCTGTCTATGTTTAGCTAAAACATTTAAGACCTAAGTTAATAAAAGAAAATGAGTTGAAAAGAAAAATGGAGTTTTTAAATATTTGTTTATGTTGTACTTTATACTCAAAAGTGTTATTGTTTAATTAGTGTATTTAGAGTTAACCATTAATCTTATAAGAGCTTATGGTCCTTTTTTTTATCCAATTAGTATATTTTAATTCTATATCTAACTCCAATATTCCATGAGTTTGATCTTTAATAATAATGTTACTTGTGTATTCTATATCATATAATTGAAGCAACTCATCTATTTTATTTTTATCAAATTCAATATTTTTTCTTTCTTTTCTATATCCATTTAGTATTACGAAAGCAGAAGTACATAATGAGATTCCAGCTGTTATTGTTAAATAAACAAGATAATAGAGAAGAGCACCAAAGTAACCTTTTAAGAATCCAATAGAAATTACTATTAATACAAAGCCAAATAGTAGTTGAGTATAAAATTTACTATAAATAGAGTTTTTATTTCTTTTTATACCTTCCATTTCTATATTTATCCGTTCTAATTTTTCTTGAAACTTTCCATCCAATGCAATTGTAGAACATGTGTTTTTAAAATCGGGCTTCCTTTTGGTTAATTTACAAGTCACTCCATTTTTTAAACTAGTTATTTCATTTTCACATAAATCGCAATGCTTTGAAAAATTCATTTACTTTATTTGGTTGTTGGTTTTTAACACAGTTCTTCTTAATGCTTGCAAAATCAATTTAACCGTTTTAAAGTAGAAAATGCTTGGTCTACCAAATGGTCTTCTACTAAAACGGTAAACTCGTTAGTTGTAGAAATGACTTCGTATAAGGCAATGCCTTCCCATGCAAAACGCTTAAAAATTTGATAATACAACCCAGAGATTTTAGAATTATCCTTAGGTAAGCGAATACTAATGGCAGACAATTGTTCTTGTAAACCAATTTGTGTTTCGTTTTTAAAAGCGTCAACAACGGTTTGTTTTTCTGAACTAGAAATAACTAAGTTGCTTTCGTAAATACCACGAGAAAACCCGTAAAAGACTTCGGTATTAATGCTTTCTAATATTTTAGCGTGACTATGTATTAATGTTTTAGAATTCTCGAAGGTAAAATCGATAAGGTTAGAACGCACGGTAATATCTCCCAAGTCTTTTAAAACCGACTTTAGCTGTTTAGAATGTCGTAAATATTTTGGCGGACTGTAACGTCGAAGTGCCATCATAATAGCGCCAGTTTTTACAGGTTTTCTTAGCATTTTGCTAACAGGAGTTTGTAATTCTTCTGCTAAAGCAGAAAAGTTAATAATACTTCTAGATAAAGCTTCTTCTAAAAAGGGTTGTGTTATTAAAATATCTTCAACACAAGAGGCTATTGTTTTCATGAAAAAAGTTTTTTTCATTCCCGTGAAGACGGGAATCTCACTAATAGTTATATACATCTATTGTTAATTATTTAACAACATGTATAAAATTAGACTATTTTTTTCATTTTTAAGGTTAAGGCATGAACTAACTATACTTTTACATCATAAAAAAGGCAATACATTAATCTGAACTTGTTTTGCATTACTGTTTTAAAAAACAAAGTCTCATAACTCTCATTTTGGTTAATATTGGTAATGAAGTGCTGTAGCAAGTTCAGATTCTCGTATTGGAAACAGAATAGGTATTCCCACTCGAGTTTATCCTGGGTCTCTCGACTTCGCTCGAGACAAGTTAAATACTAAAGGCGGGGATGACAAAAAAATATGCAATGTTAGTATTAAAATTTGGAGGGACATCGGTTGGATCAGTAGAAAATATAATTACTGTAAAACACATTATCAACGACGGTAATAGAAAAGTTGTAGTACTTTCTGCTATGTCTGGAACAACAAACGCACTCGTTACATTTTCAGAATATATTGCGGAAACAGAAAGTGAAAAAGCATTGCAATGTATTACTACATTACAGGCACTGTACAGTGAAACCATACAGCAGTTATTTAGTAACCATATATTAAAAACGGAAGTAATTGCTTATGTAGGTACTGTATTTAAAACTTTAGAGACAGCGGTAAATACCAAACATACTTTGGTATTACATAATACTATTGTAGCACAAGGCGAATTATTATCAACGTTTATATTTAGTCGATTTTTGCAACAAGAAGGCTTAAATGCAAGGCTGTTACCAGCGTTAGATTTTATGCGAATAGATAAAAATAACGAACCAGATAATTTCTATATAAAACAAAATTTAAATCGATTATTTAATGCGAATCCTGAAGCAGATATTTATATTACACAAGGTTTTATTTGTCTAGATGCTGAAGGTGAAATTTCTAATCTAAACCGTGGTGGAAGCGATTATACTGCAACTATTATTGGTGCTGTTTTAGAAGCTGAAGAAGTACAAATTTGGACGGATATAGACGGTTTCCATAATAACGACCCAAGATTTGTAAATAACACCAAAGCGATTTCAAATTTATCATTCGACGAAGCGGCAGAGCTAGCTTATTTTGGTGCTAAAATTTTGCATCCGCAAACGGTAATGCCAGTACGCGCTTTAGATATTCCTGTGCGTTTAAAAAATACAATGGCACCGGAAGCTCATGGGACTTTAATTACCAATACTATTCATGGTGAGGGTATAAAAGCTATAGCTGCTAAAGATAATATAACAGCCATTAAAATTAAATCGGCAAGAATGCTTTTAGCACATGGTTTTCTGAAAAAAATATTCGAAATTTTTGAACGTTACGAAACGTCTATAGATATGATAACAACTTCGGAAATTGCTGTGTCTTTAACCATAGATAATACAACATATTTAGATGCTATTACAGAGGAGCTTGAAAGGTTTGCTACTGTTGAAATCGACAATTATATGAGTATTATCTGTTTAGTAGGAAACACTATTATTTATCATCCAGACACACCAAATTTATTTCAAGTATTACAAGACGTGAATGTAAGAATGATTGCCTATGGCGGCAGTAATAACAATATTTCGTTACTGGTAAATACGAGTGATAAGTTAGAGACACTACAAAAACTACAGCGTTATGTTTTTGAAGCGGAACCTATAGTTGTGTAAAGTTTAAATATGAAAAAGGAAGTTTAGAAACAGGAGCATTTTGCTCCTGTTTTTTTGTGTTATATAAGTAACTAGTATTACTTAAATATAAACATATATTTAACATTTCTCTAGGGTAATGAACTTTTAATTGAGCACCATATATATAGATTAATTAAAGTTTTTAATCTAGATGGAGGTAGCCGAAAATCCATGAAAAAGAGTAGGTCATCAATTAAAAAAACGTAACATTATGTCAGACATTTTTAGATTTCACACTCTGCGTGGAGTAGAAGAACTCCCAAAAGCAGAATTAGACAAGATTTCAATTACAACACATGCTAATTCAAATAGGTCGCAATGGTTTACAAGTTTAGAAGCATTCTGTAAATCGAAAGATTTTAAAGGAATGATTTCCTCAACATTAACCTTTTTAAAAAGCTCAAATGCAATTCATTCAATAAGTCAGTTAGATAGACAAATCAAACCAATTTTTGATTTTGTTGAAAGTAAAGGGCGTATTAAAACAAAAAAAGATAGAGACAAATTGTTGGCTCTTATTGACTTAAATGGATTACAAAATTATTTTAAAATTCAGCAAACAAACGGTTCTACTAGTAAATTTAGCTTGGATCTTCAGAAAATAGAAGACACCAAATTATCCCTAGCAATCTTAGGAAAGTTAGGGCATAAGGAGAATATTAACTACGAGTTACTTTTTAAAGTGTTTCACCTAACGAAACTAGTATTCGATAAGAGGAAAAATGTATCATTATCAGAAATCACACAATTATTCGATAGAACGACAACATTACCTGCTTGCTTCTTTAAAGTAAATCCGTGTAGTAAAACATTAGATTCAGTACAAATTCAGAGTCCGTTTAGTCATTTAGGAACCTTAGATTTTAGTGGAACTCAAATACTAAATGTAAGAGGTAAAACTGTAGACTTAAATGCTACAGGAGATAATTATCATGCAACTCCAATAGGTGGGCAAAGTAGAACTTGTGAGTGTAATTGTGATGAATCTTGCAAGAACCAAAACCCTTGCGGAGCAACAATTAAACCATTCATTACAGACTTAATGGTAGTACGTGAAGAGTTACATTGTTATAAATCTAAACATTTAGCCTATGTAGAAACTATTATGCTAGGTGAAGATAGAGAAAGAGTGCACCGTAATTTAGAAAGAACAGAAAATTATTCAGAAACAGAAACAACAGTTTCAAAATCTGAAACTAAAGACCATCAGGTTTCCGAAAGATTTAGTTTACAAACCGAGACGCAAAAAACAATAGAGTCCGATTTAAGTATAGATGCAGGAGTAACAGCTAGTACGTGGGGACCAAGTTATGAAGTGTCCACCTCATTAAATGCAAGTTATCAAAACTCTAAATCAGAATCGCAACGTGTAGCAAGAGAGCAGGCAGTAGATATTACAGACCGAACGGTTAGAAAAATTCAAGAAACGGTTAGAGAATTAAATACCGAAAAAAGAATTGTTGAAACAGAAGAGACTAATACACATTCTTTTAAAAATGCAGATGGTACAAAACATATTAACGGTATGTATCAATTTATTAATGCAGAGTATAAAGGGCAAGTAATGAATTATGGAAAGCGCTTAATGTTCGAATTTGTATTGCCAGAGCCGTTACAAATGTATAAAGCGTTAATGAGCAAGGAGATTGCTCCATTTGGATTAATAGAGCCTAAAAAACCAGCCATTTCACCTAATGATATAGATGAAAATAACTATATAACTTTAGCTGAAACGTATAATGTGACAGGCATTCCAGCACCAGCAGAAAAATTCAAAACCCTGTCATTTTCATTAGGAAATTCCACTATTCTTAATAAAGATAACGAAGGGACAGCTTCAAGCGAAACGGTGACGATTGGAACGGTTCCCGATGGCTATACTGCTAAGGTTATTGACGTAGATTTTAGGATTATTGATAATGCTACAGATACAGGAGGCGTAGGAAGTGCTCATTTATATATCGCAGGACTTGAAATTCCACAAGGTTATCAAACTGGAAGTCTAGCGTTTTCTGAAGGTGAACAAATTTCTGGTTCACTTCTCTCTGTAGGAACCGTTTCCGTATCAGGTGCTGGTTTAGTTAGATGTGAGCGAAATGTAGGTGTGTATAACAATTGGAAGTTAGAAGTGTATAGTAAAATTATGCAAAAATATGAAGAAGAACTTAATGCATACAAAGCAGAGTTAGCCAGATATAATGCAACAAAAAATCAAAAAACAGAATTTGGTCGTAACCCATTTTTAAACAGAGAAATAGAAAGAACAGAATTAAAAAGAATGGCTATTTCTTATATTTCTAGTCAATTTTATGATCAATTTACGGCATTAAAGAAAAACGTAAAACCCTGTGGATATCCACAAATGGATATAGAACAGGCAGAAAAAGACGGGAAATTTATTCAGTTTTTTGAGCAGTTGTTCGACTGGAATTTAATGACCTATTTATTTTACCCATACTTCTGGGGGCAAAAATGTGAATGGGCAGATAAAGTACAAGAAGACTCTGGAGATCCTCTATTCGATAAAGCTTTAATGGCAGGTGCAGGACGAGTGCAAGTACCAGTAAAATTAGGTCATGAACCATTGGCAATGCATTGGATTACTTTTGGAGAGATATGGCAAGGTGCAAACCAGCCACCAGTTCCAGGAAGTCCTTATTATATTTCGATGGCTCAAGAAATTAAAGAACAAAAAGGTGTTTTTTATACGGATAGAGAAGGTGTACTAGAAGTTACAAACGGATTAACAGAAGTAACGCTTACTGGTTCGGCTAACTATTGGAACTTTACTGAAGATGCAATAGATGAATTAAAAATAGAAAATGACATCGATAGAGAAATTATTCTAGATTGTATAACGTATCGTATTATAGATATACAAGAAGATGATACCGATGCAACACACGAAACTTGGAAGATTTTTATAGAGCGTGCTTACGAAGGTGAAAACCAAACGAATTTAAAATGGTCTACTGGCGCCTTATTTGTTGGTTCAGAATTCTTAATAACCGTACCTACTAATTTAGTATACCTAAAAAATAAAAAAGAAGCAGGTGCTTATGTAACAGAAGATTGTTTGCCGTGTTTTCCTCAACCTAAATGCGAGTAGTTATGTATGGAGAACAAATTCAAGAACCACAAGGTTATTATGGAAAAAATGAAATAGAAACAGAAAGCGAGAAGTTTAACTTCTCGCATTTTGGAAACATAAATGATTTAGGGTTACAAATTGAGCCTACGGAATTTATAGAATATGAAGTCCAACAAGGTGAAACTTTATACTATTTGGCAGGTTTTTTTAAATGCAGTGTACAACAAATTTTAGAATTAAATAGTGATATAGATATAGACAAAAAGATAATTCGGGCTGGTGAAAAAATAAAGATTCCTTATACTAAAGAATTTGAAATTGCTGCTATGAGTCATATTGAAGGTGACTTGAGTTATTTTTTAGAAAATATTAGAAAAAATAAATCATACGAAGAATTATTAGAAGATCTTTTTAATAAAAAAATGTCTTTTATTGGTGCACAATTGGAAGCTTTAGATATTTTTAAAACAACTATCACTATTCCTAATATAAACGAGTTAATTCAGAAATCCGCAGGAGAAATCTTTATTAAGAATATAGCAGCAAAAGTTAAAGATGAACTAACAGATTTATTTATAAAGGATCTTCCAATCGCTAGTGAGGCATATTCTCTTATAGAATCTTTTATTGTTGATGTAGAAGAGGAACAGAAAAGGTTTATTGATGCAAATGAGCAGTATCAAATGAAGACTATTATAATAAAATGGCAAACTACGTTGGCTGATATAAGAAACAAACTATTATTTGATAAAACTCCATCAATAAAGAATAGGGTAAAGGTATATGAAAATTTAAATTCAAATGATTATCGTGATTTACTTTATGCTAATATCTATTCACAAATAAATAAATATGAATTAAATAGAAGGCTTATTGAAACACGCTATGCATTTTTAAATTTGATTACTCAATGGATAAATGATTCTAGTTTCTACTTTAAAGATTATTCAATCATGAAACAGGGTTTTAAAGACTCATATGTTTTATTTGGAATAAAGTTTAATGAGTTAAAACCCACATTAACAAGTTTTATTATTAATTGCCCTTTTGCAAAAGAAATTGCTGCGCAATTGATTGTTTACTTTCCAGAAGGAGTTGATTTAAATTATTTTTTAGAATGTAGATTAATATCTAGATGGGAAAGGAATGGTTGCCAAGTGGATTATTCTTATGAGCCTAAGAATAAAAAGTATGATACAAATTACAGCTGTTTATATATTTTTTCTCCTAAAAATGATGAGCAAAAAGAAGCGTTGGAAAAGAAAATTAGAACTGAATATTTAGTCATAATTGATGCTATAAAAGATAAAAAATTTCCAACTATTAAAAACATTAGAGGTAAAGATTAAATTATATTATAAGTAGTATCTTTTTCTTTAATATTTATAATGAACTAAAAAGCTGCAAGTTTCGAAATTAAACTTGCAGCTTTTTTTGCTTTACCCTTATTTTAATAAGCAGGAACAAAATCGTTAGCTACGGTTTTTATTACCGTTTTCTCTTCAAATTGATTTGAAGTGTTTTTTGTACCTCCAGCTTTTAAAGCATTTTCCCCAGCAAAAAATGTTTTATGGTCATCGCCAAGATCAGAACCAGCCATTCTTTGGTGTTTTACACAAGCTACACCTTTTCGGATTTCTTGCCTTTGTACCTCTTTTACATAAGCTAACATGCCATCGTTTCCAAAATAGTGCTCTGTTAAATCATTCATATGTAATGCTGTGGTATGATAAGTTGGCAGTGTAATTAAGTGGTGAAAAATGCCTGCTTCTCTTGCGCCATCTACTTGGAATGTTTTTATTTTTTGGTCAGCTCTAAAACATAATTCAGAACCGTCGTATTGCGCATCCATTAAATTATTTCTGTCGTAAGCAGTCATGTTTTCACCTTCTTCTAACATCTCATCATACGCTTGATTTCTAAAGTTTAAAGTCCAATTAAAAGAAGGAGAATTATTATATACCAATTTAGCATTTGGTACAACGCTTTTAATACGGTTCACCATGTTTGCAATTTGCTTCACGTTTGGCGTTGGGGTTTCAATCCATAATAAATCTGCTCCGTTTTGCAAGCTTGTAATACAGTCTAAAACCACGCGATCTATATTAGAGCCTTTTTTAAATTTATATAAGCCGTTAGCTAATCGTACTGGACGCACTAATTTATCATCTCTTTTAAGGAGTACATCGTCTTCTTTAGCCTCGTGTATAGCAATCTCTTCTGCTTCTACAAAGGCTAAATACTGAGAGGCTAAATCCCCAGATTTTTCACTTACAGGTAGTTTTTGAGTTAAACCAGCGCCTTCCGAGTCTGTTCTAGCTACTATAATACCATCTTCTACACCTAATTCTAAAAAAGCATATCTAATAGCGTTTAGTTTTGCAATAAAATCTTCATGCGGTACCGTTACTTTTCCATCTTGATGGCCACATTGCTTGGCATCTGAAACTTGATTTTCTATCTGGATAGCACATGCTCCAGCCTGTATCATCTGTTTTGCTAATAGATAAGTTGCCTCCTCATTACCAAAACCAGCATCTATATCTGCAATAATAGGAACGATATGGGTTTCGAAATTATCAATCTCATGTTGTACATCTTCACCATTATCTAATCTTCTAAACAAGTCGTTTAATTCTATGGCATCTGCTTGACGTAAAAAATCATAAATTTCTTTAATTAATCCTGGAACAACTGTTTTTTCATGGATAGATTGATCTGGTAGTGGTCCAAATTCCGATCGTAATGCTGCAACCATCCACCCAGAAAGGTATAAGTACTTTTTATCGGTAGTTTTATGGTGTTTTTTAACAGCAATCATTTTTTGCTGAGCCACAAAACCATGCCAGCAACCAAGAGATTGTGTGTATTTAGATGAGTCTGCATCATACTCCTTCATGTCTTTTCTCATGATAGATGCAGTATATTTAGCAATGTCTAGTCCTGTTTTAAAACGATTTTGGGTAGCCATTCTTGCTGCATTTTTAGGGTTTATAGCATGCCATGTATTGCCATACTTTTCTTTAAGTGATGTTAAAGCTTGTAATGCAGATTGATAATTACTTTGTGCTAAATTTTTCATAATTTCGCTTTTAATTATTAAGGTTTTTCTAAGATTTTGATAATGACGTCTCGTTAACTATTGCCGTAGTTGCGAGACATTTTTTTTATATGTGGTTATATGCAGGTAGTGTTAAAAACTCATTAAATGTTTTTGCTAAAACGAGCGTGTTAAACAGTTCGAAAGCCAATTTAAATTTGCTGTTTTTTATGTTTTCTTCTCCATATTCGGTGATAATCTTTTCAACTTCATCATCGAATAATTCTAAGTAAAGTTGCGTGTTTAGTTGTCTTCCGTCTTCAAGTGTAACTTCATTTTTTAACCATTGCCATACTTGTGTTCTAGATATTTCGGCAGTAGCAGCGTCTTCCATTAAATTATAAAGTGCTACAGCACCATGGCCACGTAACCAAGCTTCGGTATATAAAATACCAACATTAATATTTTTTCTAATTCCTGCTTCTGTAATAGTACCTTCAGGAAGTTTAACTAAATCTTGCTCTGTTATTTTTATATCATCTCTAGTAACATGTAATTGGTTTGGCGTTGGCATGTGTTTATTAAACTCAGTCATAGCTACAGAAACTAATGCTGGGTGAGCTACCCAAGTACCGTCGTGCCCGTTTTTAACTTCACGTTCTTTATCTAACCTTACTTTTTCTAAAGCAGCGGTGTTAGCTTTTTCATTGTTTTTAATAGGAATTTGTGCAGCCATGCCTCCAATAGCTAGGATACCTCTTTTATGGCATCGTTGAATAACAAGTTTGGAATAGGCATCCATAAAAGGTGTAGTCATTGTAACTTGGTCACGATTGGGCACAACGAAATTTTTATGATTTCTAAATTTTTTGATATATGAAAATATATAATCCCAACGTCCACAATTTAAACCTACAATATGATCTTTAAGTTCGAAAATAATTTCATCTAATTGAAAACTAGCAGTAATAGTTTCAACTAAAACCGTTGCTTTAAAAGTGCCTTCAGGAATATTAAGGTAGTTTTGCGCAAATACAAAAACAGCATTCCACCAACGGGCTTCTGTATAATGTTCCAATTTAGGAAGATAAAAGTATGGAGCCGTACCATTTTCTAGCATCACTTTTGTATTGTGAAACACGTAGAGGCCAAAATCTACTAAGCTACCAGAAGCTTCTTCATTATTTATTATAATATGTTTTTCGTTAAGGTGTAATCCTCTAGGTCTTACCAGAAGCGTCGCTATATTGTCCTTTAATTGATATGTCTTTTGTCTTTTTGTATCTACTAATGCAATTGTTTTTTTATTAGCATCTATAAGGTTTTGTTGTCCTTGAATGCAGTTTTCCCAAGAAGGCGCATTGCTATCTTCTAAGTCTGCCATAAAGGTTTTTGCTCCAGAGTTTAGAGCATTTATAATCATTTTTCTGTCTACCGGTCCAGTAATTTCTACACGTCTATCTATAAGATCGTGAGGGATATTACCAGCGGTCCAGTCTCCTTCTCTAATCGTTTTTGTTTCTTCTGGAAATTGAGGAAACTTTCCGCTATCGAAAATCTTTTGCTGTGTCTCACGATTTTTTAATAAGGTTAACCGTTTTGCATTGAAGTTTTCATGAAGAGCAGTAATAAATTCTAAAGCTTCATCAGTTAAAATTTCTGGATAATAGTTTTTTACAGAACTAGCGAACTGAACTTTAGGTTGTTTTAAAAGAGTATGTTCCATGGTCTTAATTTTTTTACACCACAATATTAAAACAAAGATTTTAAAAAAACAAGCGAACGTTCGCTAAAAGTTTTTTTTCGCTTTTTGTTTTACATTCGCAAAAATGATTATTTTTGCTTTTAATAATTATGGAACAAGACTATATAAAACTCATATTTGGTTTAAAACTTAAACAAATACGTACCGATAAAAATTTATCGTTATTTGGTTTGTCTAAACTTTCGGGTTTATCAAAATCGTATTTAAACGAAATAGAAAAAGGGAAGAAATACCCGAAGCCAGATAAAATTGCTATTCTTTCTGAGAAATTAGACGTGCCTTATGATCAAATGGTGTCTCTAAAACTGGATAAAAATCTAGCACCAATAGGAGAATTGCTACAATCTAAAATTTTAAAGGAAATCCCTCTAGAATTATTTGGTATTAAAGAAAGTAATTTAATAGATATTATTGCTAATGCACCAGCAAAAGTAAATGCATTTATTAGTACTATTATAGAAATAGCGCAGCATTATAGCTTTAGTAGAGAAAGTTTCTTTCTTGCATCTGTACGCTCATACCAAGAAGCAAATAATAATTATTTTGACGATTTAGAGCAGCAGGTTTTAAAGTTTTCGAAAGCTTATCAAGTAGATTTATCTAAGCCAATAACATCTAAAGAGATAGAAGATATTTTAGTTGAAGAATACGGATATAGTATTAAAGAAAATGAATTAGATAAGCATGAGGCTTTAGAGAATTTGCGTTCTGTTTTTGTACCTAAAACGAAAACATTATTACTGGCAAGCGGAATAGATGAGGCACAGCGAGTTTTTATTTATGCTAAGGAGATTGCTTATAATTTTTTAGAGATTACAGATCGATTATATACTTTTCCATGGATAAAGTTTGAAGTATTTGAGCAGGTGCTTAATAATTTTTATGCATCATATTTTGCAGGAGCTTTAATTATACCTAAACAGAAGTTAACATTAAAATTAGAAACTGTTTTCGAAAAAGAAGTGTTTAATAAAGCCCAATTTGTTGCTATTTTAGAATCTTTTAATGCTTCTCCTGAATCGTTTTACCAGCGGCTAACTAATATTTTACCCAAAGCCTTTAATCTTCAGAATTTATTCTTTTTGAGATTTACCCATAAGGCAGGTAGCGAAAGGTTTTATTTAAAAAAAGAATTGCATTTATCGCATCAACATTCACCGCACGCTAATGAAACTAATGAACATTACTGTAGGCGTTGGGTGTCTTTAAAAGTTTTAAAAGATATTAGTAAAAGTAAAAAGACACATGAGTTCGATGTACAAATTTCTAATTACGATAGTGATAATACTAAGTATTTAGTATTGTCTTCTGCAACTAAAGACCCTTTTAAAGACAATCAATATCGCAGTATAAGTGTAGGCTTGCTAATAAATAAACAATTAGAGCGAAAAATTAAATTTTTAAAAGATAAAAATATTACTGTAAAAAACGTTGGTGTAACTTGCGAACGTTGTGCTATTAAAGATTGTAGTATAAGGCAAGCACCAGCGGTTGTTTTGGAAAAAGCAGCAAAAAATAAAAAAACAGAAAAGATTGTAGAAGCTTTAAATACAAAGTTTGAATTTTAACTAAGTTTAGCTTTGTATAACTATAAAAATAAAGAAGCTACCTAAAATTACTTTTTAGGTAGCCTCTTTTATTATTATTATTAAGAATTCATAATATCCTCAATCTCATCGGCTTCAATAGGAATATTACGCATTAAATTAAAAGGATCTCCGTTTTCTTGTATTACCACATCGTCCTCTAAACGAATACCAAACCCTTCATCAGGAATATAAATACCAGGTTCTACAGTAAATACCATATTGGCTTGCATCGGTTCGGTTAAAATACCATAATCATGCGTGTCTAATCCCATGTGGTGAGACGTACCATGCATAAAATATTTTTTATAAGCTGGCCAGTTTGGATCTTCATTTTGTACATCGGCTTTATCAATTAAACCTAAACCAAGTAATTCACTCGTCATTAATTTACCTACCTCTACGTGGTAATCTGCCCAAATAGTTCCAGGAGTTAATAGTTTTGTTGCAGCATTTTTTACTCTATTAACAGCATTATAAACCTCTTTTTGTCTGGCAGTAAATGTTCCAGATACAGGAATAGTACGCGACATATCGCTAGAATAATTAGCATACTCTGCACCAACATCTAATAGTATTAAATCACCGGCTTTACACTGCTGATTATTTTCTATATAATGCAATACATTAGCGTTATTACCAGAAGCTACAATGGGTGTGTAAGCGAATTTTTTAGAACGATTTCTTAAAAACTCGTGCATAAACTCTGCTTCAATTTCAAACTCCCAAACATCAGGTTTTACAAAGTTTAAAATGCGACGGAAGCCTTTTTCAGTAATATCACAAGCCTTTTGTATTAAATCTAATTCAATTGGATCCTTTACAGAGCGTAAACGTTGTAAAATAGGATTACTTTTTGCTACACGATGCGCAGGATATTTATCTTTTAACCATTTTGTAAAACGGTCTTCGCGAGTTTCAGTTTCCACATTAGCACGGTAATGCTCGTTAGTATTAATATATACGGTTTCGCATTGCGACATAATTTCTGCCATAACCTTATGCAAATCCTGTAACCAATACACGGTTTTTATACCACTTGTAGTAAAAGCCGCATCTTTAGTTAGTTTTTCGCCTTCCCAAACAGCAATATGTTCGTTAGTTTCTTTTAGAAACAATAGTTCACGATTTTTCGGATTGGGACAATCTGGAAATAATACTAATATACTTTCTTCTTGGTCTACACCGCTTAAGAAAAAGATGTCTCTGTGCTGCTCAAACGGTAAGGTACTATCTGCGCTTACTGGGTAAATATCGTTAGAGTTAAAAACAGCGATACTACTCGGTTGCATTTTTGCAGCAAAGTTTTTACGGTTTTTAACAAAGAGGCTACTGTCTATTCTGTGGTATTTCATAGATAAGTTATTTTAGTCATTTCCTCGAAGGAGGAAATCTTAGATTTATAAAAGGTTTACCCAAAAATAAATAAATACGCTGTGTAATCTAGTAGCCATTTGGCACTATTTTATGTTTTTACGAATTCGGCTCATGTGTCTTGAGGAAATACCTAAAAAAGAAGCTAAATAATGTAATGGCACTTTTTGAAGTAATTCGGGCTCGTTAAATAGTAGTTTTTTATAGCGCTCTTCAGGAGTTAACGTAAGTAAATCGATACGATAATCGTCGATTAGAAAAATCTGATTTTCAATTAAATTGTAGTAGAATGTATAAAACGCAGGGTTGTTTTTAATTAAATCATTAAAGGTTGCTAAGTCAATAACCCAAAGTTTGCAATCGCTTAAAGCACGGATGCTTTTTCGAGACGGCACCTGATTTTTAAAACTGTTTAAAGCTGAAGTTAATGAGTTTTTTAAAGCTAAATACGTTGTTTTTTCTTCGTTTGAAACCTTAATAGCGTGTTGTAAAATACCAGTTTCTATATAGCAGAAGTAGTTACAAATCTGTCCTTCTTCAACAAAAAAATCATTTTTATTTAATTCTAAAAAAGAGAAATGGTCTAAAATAGATGGAATGCGCTCTTGTAAAGCAGCGTCTTTAATAACCTGTTTTAAATAAAGTGCTAAATGTGTTTTTGAAATATTCATTAAAGATGCTATGATTTCTCACATCGAATTTAAAAAGATAAATTCAATAAATGTTAATTATTAGAATAATAACGGTCTTTTCGTTTGGGAACTTTGTTACTAAAATAACTTTTAATTACCTTTCATACCTTAATAGTATGAATCTGAAATATGAAGGGTTTTTAATTGAATTTAAATGGATATAAATAGTAATGTGTTTTCAAACATATTTATTATAGAAACCTTCAGTTCGAGTGATTTTGATACTTCGTCTGCGCTCAGTACAGGGTGAACGAAAAATCGTATCGAGAACTATTTTAAATTGAATAGATAAACATATTAAACACCACTTCAAACAGATAAAACTAATACCATAACTAATGAAAACCAACCTATTTACACTTCTATTTTCTATTGCAGTATTGTCTAACGCACAGCAACCCGCATCGACAGCAAACACAGTAACCGAAGCGTTACAGCAAAAAGCGACATTGCAAGAACAATCGATAGTAAAAAACATTCCGTTTAAAAACATTGGTCCAACCGTAATGAGCGGTCGTGTTACAGATTTAGCTGTAAATCCAGAAAACGAAACCGAATTTTATGTCGGTTATGCTTCTGGTGGTGTTTGGCATACTATAAATAATGGGACAACGTTTACACCAATTTTAGATACTGCGCCAACACAAAACGTTGGAGATATAGCTGTAAATTGGAATACGAGAACTATTTGGGTTGGTACAGGAGAAAATAACAGTTCGCGATCATCGTATGCAGGTATTGGACTTTTAAAATCTACAGATAATGGTAAGACATGGGAGAATATGGGTTTGCCAGATTCTCACCATATTGGGCGTATTTTATTAAACCCAAATAATGCTAATGAGTTGGTTGTTGGAGTTACAGGACATTTATATTCCCCAAATAAGGCACGTGGTGTTTATAAAACAAAAGATGGTGGGAAAACATGGTCGCAAACCTTATTTGTAGATAATGTTAGCGGTGTTATAGATTTACAATACGCTCCTAATAATTATAACGTCATGTTTGCATCCTCTTGGACTAAAGATAGAAAAGCATGGAATTTTAATGGAAGCGGAAATAACTCGGCCATTTTTAAAAGTACAGATGCTGGAGAAACTTGGACGCGTGTATCTACTAAAAAAAGTGGTTTCCCAACGGGAGATGGTGTTGGTAGAATAGGTGTTGCTATTTACGATGAAAATACAATTTATGCGATACACGACAGTCAATTTAGAAGAGCTTCAGAAACAGATAAAGAAGAAACAAGAGGACTAACTAAAGATGATTTTAAATCGATGACGGTTGCTGCATTTTTAGAGTTAGAAGATAAAAAACTGAATGGCTTTTTAAAGCAAAATGGTTTTCAAGAAAAGTATCGTGCAGAGAATGTAAAGCAAATGGTAAGAAGCGGTAATGTAAAGCCAGTTGATTTAGCAAATTATCTTGAAGATGCTAATTCTATGTTATTTGATACACCAGTAATTGGAGCTGAAATATATAAAAGTACAGATGGCGGAATAACATGGGGGAAAACACATGAAGATCATTTAGACGGTTTGTATTATAGTTATGGTTATTATTTTGGGCACATCCATGTAGCACCTAATAATAAAGACAATATTTATGTTTATGGTGTGCCTATTTTAAAATCTAAAGATGGTGGGAAAACATTTAAATCTATAAGTAAAGAAAACGTACATGCCGATCATCATGCACTTTGGATAAACCCTAAAAATCCTAATCATTTAATAAATGGTAACGATGGTGGCGTTAATATTTCTTACGATGATGGCGAAAACTGGATTAAAAACAATTCACCATCAGTAGGACAGTTTTATGCTATTAATGTAGATAACGAAAAACCATATAATGTGTATGGTGGTTTACAAGATAATGGCGTTTGGGTTGGCTCACATAATGCGAGAGAAAATAAAGCATGGCACCAAACAGGGCAATATCCTTGGGAAAGTATTATGGGAGGTGATGGTATGCAAATAGAAATAGATAATAGAGACGCAAATATTGTATATACAGGCTATCAGTTTGGAAATTATTTTAGAATAAATAGAGGGACAGGGGAGCAAAAATACATTCAGCCAAAACACGAATTAGGTGAGAGTCCATACCGTTTCAATTGGCAAACACCAATACAATTATCTACACACAATCAAGACATTTTATATTTAGGAGGTAATAAACTAATGCGTTCTATGAATAAAGGAGACGATTGGAAAGCTATTTCCCCAGATTTAACCAAAGGTGGTAAAAAAGGAAATGTCGCTTATGGAACCATTTCTAGTATTAGCGAATCGCCTTTTGAATTCGGACTTATTTATGTAGGTACAGATGATGGTATGGTGCAAGTTACTAAAAATGCAGGAGGAAGTTGGGAGACTGTATCGCAATCCCTTCCGAAGGATTTATGGGTAACCCGAGTTATTGCATCTAAGCATGACGAAAATAGAGTTTATGTTGCTTTAAACGGCTACCGTTGGGACGATTTTGGCACATACGTTTATATGAGTGAAGACCAAGGAAAAAACTGGAAAGCAATTAATAGTAACATACCACATTCGCCAGTAAATGTTATTAGAGAAGATCCAGTAAACGATGCTGTATTGTATTTAGGAACGGATAACGGTGCCTATGTATCGTTTAATAATGGTAATACATGGAGTGCTTTTTCTAACGGATTACCTGCAGTAGCAGTACACGATATAGTAGTGCAAAGTGAGACTAACGATTTATTAATAGGCACACATGGACGAAGTATTTATACCGCAAATGTAGCACCATTACAAACTAAAGACTTATTTACAGAAGCAAATGATATTGTGTTTTTCGATATAGATAAAATACGTTATTCATCGCGTTGGGGAAGCTCTTGGAGTAAATGGTTAGAACCATACGAACCATCTACAGTCTTAAAGTTTTATGCAAAGCAAGCTGGTAAGAAAACCTTAGAAATACGAACAGATAAAAACACAGTAATACAAACTATTGTGGTCGATGTAACTAAAGGTTTTAATTATGTAGATTACGATTTAACAATTTCTAAAAAAGGAAGAAAAAAGTTGTTAAAAGAAAATACAAGTATAGATATTAATAAAGCTAAAAACGATAAATACTACATACCAAAAGGCAACTATGTTGTTTATTTAGATGGTGTAACTAAAGGTTTTGAGATAAAGTAACTTATTTAGAGTAGTTCTAAATCTATAGCATATACTGTTAAAATAAACTAAAGGCATGAAATTTGCGTTTTGATGATGACTACATTGGTCCCCTAAACTAAATTCATCAATCAAAATCAATTATGCACAAGTTCGCAATTATTTTACTTGCCCTTTTTTCTGTGTTTCAAAGTTTTGCTCAAGAAAACACAAACAAAGAATTAAAAATATTTTTAGACTGTAACATCTGTGACAATACCTACATTAGGCAAAACTTAGGGAATGTAGAGTTTGTAAGAGATCAAAACCTTGGAGACGTACATTTGTTTTTTGTATCGCAAAGAAATGGTAGTGGAGGTAGAAGCTATGAAATCGATTTTATAGGAAAAGAAGAATTAGCAACTATAAACTACAAAATTGAATTCTCTACAGACACTAACATGACGGATGACGATGTTAGAAAACGAATTCTTAAAAATATTAAACTAGGTTTAGTGCGCTTTTGGATAGCAAAAGGGATAACCGACGATGTTACTATAGATGTTCCAATTCCTAACGCAGAGACAGAAGAAACAGAAGCTAAAGAGGAAGAAAAGGATCCTTGGAATTACTGGTTATTTAGAGTAGGAGCTAGAGGATTTTTCAATGGACAAGAATCGAATAGAAGAAGTAACTTGAACTTTAATGTTTCGGCAAGGAGAGTAACGGAGAAAAATAAGTTTTCATTACGAGTAGGTTTCGGAGAAAACAAATCGGTATTTACCTTCGATGGAGAAGATATTATAGCAATTAATAATAATAAGTTTCTAGATGTTGAAGATGTTATTAGTATAAGTGATCATTGGTCGGCTGGAGCTTTTGGAAGCCTTGGGTCTTCTACGTTCTCTAATAGAGATTCGTATTGGTCTTTTAAACCAGCCATAGAGTATAATTTCTTTAAATATGAAGAATCTGCAAAAAAGCAATTAACATTATCGTACAGAAATGGCGTAGTATATAATAAATATATAGAACGTTCTATTTTTGGACAAAACGAAGAGCATTTATGGGAACATAATGTTTTACTGGGAGGATCTGTAAGGCAGGAATGGGGGAATATTAATGGAGAAGCTTCTTTTAATCAATATTTACATGACACTACATTAAACTCTCTTGGATTCTTTTTAGGTGCAAATATTAGAATATTTAAAGGCTTTAATTTCGATGTGAGCGGTAATTATAGAATTACAAGAAACCAAATTAGTTTACCAGCAGGTGACGTTTCTTTAGAAGAATTATTATTACAACAACAGCAACTTCAATCTGGTTATAATTACTTTGTAAGTGTTGGTTTTAGTTACTCGTTTGGATCGATATATAATACTGTAGTAAACCCAAGATTTAACTTTTAAAGTAATAATTTATATAGCATAAATAAAAAAGGTTGATTAATACAGCCACTATTAAAATACGATTAAAGTAAGCTAAAACGTTTATTTTAATCGTATTTTTATATAAAATCCCTCGATAATGCTACGTTTCAGTTTATTTAACGTTTCTATGTTTATTGCCGTTGTAGTGCTTATAACACTGCTGCTGTATAGAATTATAGTTTTAAAAAGTAAACATAAACAGCAAGATATTAATTTATCTAGCCTTAATAGTTTTTTTGATGCGCACGGATTATCTGTGTTACAAAAAAATCAATATCAAGTTACTGCAATATTAGGCTATTTCGCAACAACGTTATTCGATAAAAATAAAACAAAAGAAGTACTTTGGGATATTATAGAGAACTGTATTTCTAAGTTAGGATTAGAAGATTGTGTGCTCTATCTTTTAGATGAGAAACAGCAAGAGTTATGTCAAGTAGCAGCTTTTGGTAATAAACAGAAAGGAGATAAAGAAATACTATTACCAAAACAAATACCAGTTGGTAAAGGTATTGTGGGGAGTGTTGCAAAAACTGGTAAATATGAATTGATTGCAGATACAAGTAAAGATAATCGTTATATAATTGATGATAAAAAGCGACAATCGGAATTAGCGGTCCCTATTTATATGGACGCGCATTTAATAGGCGTACTAGATGCAGAACATTCAAAAAAACTATTTTTTACAGAGAATCATTTGTATCTGTTTCAATTGATTGCAAAACTAACCGAGAAAAAACTACTTCAATTAGATCAAAAAAAAGGTTTAAATATTACAGAAGATAATGGATATTATAAAGAAGTATGTCATTTAATGGAGACCGAAAAACTCTATCGAAATCCAGAAATTAAACTGATTACTATTTCAGAAAAAATAAAAATAAGTACAAATTACCTCTCTCAATTAATTAATACACTTAGTGGTTATAATTTTTCAGATTTTGTAAATAATTACCGTGTAGAAGAAGTAAAGCAAAAATTAAAGGATACTTCATTTATTGGCTACCCAATGCTCTCTATAGGTTTAGAGTCTGGCTTTAATTCTAAATCAGCATTCTATAATGCTTTCAAAAAACATACGGGGATGTCCCCCACCGATTTTAAGGAAAAACACCTTTAACCGTCCTGATTCTTTTAGTATCAATACTATAGGACATTGAAACCTCCCGTGTCTACTAGGTTTGCATCGTTATTAATAAAAAACAAGAAAACGATGAAAACAAAAATTAAAATGGCAATATGGGGACTTTTATTAGCATTCAGTTTCTCATATGCTAACGAGAAAAGTAATGAACCTGTTTTAGAAACAGAACCATTACGAGCTGCGAAAACATTAAAAAATTGGGCAGCAAGACATGGTATGTCTTCAAAAGCATACCAAGATAATTTTACGAAGTTTAGTAAAAAAGGTTTCCGATTAACAGCGGTAGATGGCTATTTAGTAAATGGTAAAATATACTATGCTGCATTATGGGAAAAAGGTAACACCTCTGGGTTGGTTGCTAGGCATGGATTAACAGGAAAACAATACCAAGCAGAATTTAGTAAATGGAGTAGCAAAGGTTACAGGTTAATACATGTAGATGGCTATTCTGATGGTAAAAGGGCAAGATATGCGGCCATTTGGCAAAAAGGAAGCCAAGCGGGACTTAAAGCTAGACATGGATTAACAGGAAAACAGTATCAAGCAGAATTTACCAAATATCATAAAGCAGGATACAGGTTAGTACATGTTAGCGGTTATGGAGTAAAGGGAAAATTATACTACGCTGCTATTTGGAAAAAAGGAAAAAACAACGATTACATTGCTAGGCATGGTTTATCGAGCAAACAATACCAAGACGTCTTTACAAAGTATGCAAAAAAAGGATATAAGTTAACGCATATAGACAGTTACGATGCTAAAAACAAAGTATACTACGCTTGTATTATGGAAAAAGTAAACGGACGTTACAGTGCGCGCCATGGTATGAATAGTACAAACTACCAATTGCAATACGATAACCATTACTATCAAGGTTTTATTCCAGTAAGTGTAAGTGGACACGACGGCGGTAAAAGAGCTGGCTATGCAGCATCTTTTAAAGCTGTAGGTGGTTGGAAATATGCAGACGTAAAACAACTAGATGCAAAAATAAAAGCAGTACAAAAGCAATTTAAAATTCCTGGAGTGTCTATAGCTATTGTAAAAGATGGGAAGCTAGTCTATGCAAAAGGCTATGGTTATGGGGAGAAAGATAAAAAGGAAATTGCTTCGGCATCAAGTCTTTTTCGTCAAGCAAGTATTTCTAAATCATTTACTAGTGTTGCTATTATGAAGTTAGTAGAACAAGGAAAACTAAAATTAACCGATAAAGTATTTGGACCCGGAAAAATATTAGGAACCACTTATGGGACTAAAGCCTATAGCAGTAGAGAAAAAGCAATAACTGTAGAACATTTATTAGAGCACACTGCGGGTGGACATGCATGGGATAATAACTCAAAGCCAGATAATGTAGATACTTGGGCTGCTGCTATGAAACTGGGCACAAAAGAAAGTTTCTCTGCTTTATTTAAAAGAATTTTAGATGGTAGAAACCCAACGCATACACCAGGGACGTTTTATGAGTATTCTAATTTTGGTTACTGTGTTTTAGGGCGTATTATCGCTAAAAAATCTGGAATGTCTTACGAGAATTATGTAAAGAAATATGTTTTAAAACCGAGTGGCATTAGTAGAATGCAAATAGGACCAAGCGATAAGAAAAAACGTGCTTATAAAGAAGTTGCCTATTATAATTCAGATTGGAGTCCATACAATTTAAAAATGCAAAAAATGGATGCTCACGGCGGATGGATTGCTTCTTCGGTAGATTTAATGCGCTTTATGGTTCGTGTAGATGGGCAAGCTTCAAAAAAGGATATTATTAAAGCGTCTACATTTAAAACGATGACAACATCGTCTTTAAATAATGGCTACGCCAAAGGATGGGGTGTTAATAGTTCTGCATCAACAATGTCTCATGGCGGCGGAATGTCTGGAACAAGTACAACACTAAAGAAAATGAATAATAGTATTAGTTACGCTATTCTGTCTAATTCAACAGGAAATGGAAGTGGACAAGGTAGTGCTTTAAAAGCAGCAATTGAGCAAGGTATAAATGCTATAGGCACATGGCCAAATCTAGATTTATTTTAAAATAAAAACAATAATCATGAAAACAAAAATATTAATTCTACTGTGTTTAATAGGAATTAAATACGGAGAAACGCAAAACAAATATGTAGGGGTGTGGGAGAGTGCAAGTAAATCTAATATTGTGCATAAACCATTATTATGGAACGCTTTTGTAAATAAAAACGAAGCGATGGAAAACAAAGGGTTACGACTTAATGATTTAGAAATTACTAAAAAAGGACCTTTAGTAAAATATACTGGGTCGTGGCGAAGTGGTTCGGGGAAAACCAAATTATCTAAAGCGCTTATATGGAAAGACTTTTTGAAAAAAGGTGAAAATTTAACTGAAAAAGGATATCGTTTAGTCGATTTTGAGATTTTTAAAAAAGCAGGAAAGCAATATTATGTAGGGTTTTGGAAAAAAGGTTCAGGAAATAATATTATAACTAAAGGATTGAAATGGAAAGCGTTTTTAGATAAAGGAGAAGATCTAACTAAAAAGGGGTACAGACTTACAGATTTTGAAACCTTTAAAAAAGGTAGTAGTTATTTTTATGTAGGAAATTGGAGGTCTGGTTCAGGAAGTAATCTTATTACTAAAGGCCTTAAATGGAACGCTTTTTTAGACAAAGGTGAAGAACTTACTGGAAAAGGACTTCGATTATATGATGTAGAGATTATTAAAGTAGGTAATACAAAACGCTATGTTGGTGCATGGAAAAGTGGAACAGGTGGAAATATTATAACAAAAGGGTTAAAGTGGAATGCTTTTTTAGAAAAAGGAAAAAAGATGACACAAGATGGTTATAGATTGGTTGATTTTGAGGTTTTTAAAGCTAAAACAACACCTGACCAAAATAATACTCCAAATCCTAATTCAAATACATTGCCTAATATCTCTAGTTTTGCAAAAACGCCTAATTATGTTAAGCTGTTAAGTGGAACGCAAGGAAATAATAAGTATAGAGTAACGGTAGATTTTACAAAATTAATCGATGGTAAGCCAGAAATAACTATCCCAAAACAGTTTTTAAAAAACCTTCCTAGTTATAAAGGAGAAATCATTTTTCCAGATAATTTTTGTGGATTAAGAATTGTAAAAGCCAATAGGTTTGTTTGGTATACTAAAAACGATGGCGTTTATAATAAGCACCCATATAATTATATTTCAGAAGATTCGTCAATTCTTGAAGAATATCAAGACAGTGGAGAAGGTGAATATTTTGATAAAATAGGAATAGATTTTACAGGGCCAATTGGTAAATGCATAAATAGTAATGCTAGTTGGGTATTTCCACAGCCTTACATGAAAGAATACAAAGTAATGCCTCAACCTTTAAAGTTAGAAATTGAACTAGGTAGTGACTCCGAAGTTAAGTTTGTAAACTTTAAGATGTCTCCAGGGAAATCATTGAAAGCATTAAAATTGTTTAAGAAAACAAAAGCAGAAAAATTAATGAAGTATTATAAGAAAACATTAATAGATGGTCTTAGAAAATGGATAGAAACGGTTTGTAAAGAAAACCCAGATAAGTGTGTTTCTATGGGAATTGAATAATGATGTTGAAGTTTAAGTAGCGTTGTTTTTTTGAAGCATCAATTTATTATATAAGTTGATGCTTTAGTTATGTTTAAGAGTTTAATGTAAAATTAAAGACCTATGAAGGTTAAACAAATGCATCTCTAACTTAAACCCATTCTAAATAGCGAGCAAAAGCATAGTATAAATTTGTGATACTAACTAACGAGCGTTATCTTTGTAAAACACTATTCTTAATAACAAAAATAATGAGCGGAATTTTAAATTCTTCAATAGGAAGAAAGTTTGCCATGGCACTTTCGGCACTCTTTCTAATGTTTTTTTTACTTCAACATTTTTCTATAAACTTACTTTCGGTTACTAGTCCTGAGACTTTTAATGAAGTGTCATATTTTATGGGAAACAATCCATTAGTACAATACGGCTTACAACCGGTTTTACTTATTGGTGTTTTGTTTCACTTTATTATGGGATTTGTTTTAGAAATTAAAAACAGAAAAGCGAGACAAATTAGTTATGCTAAAAATAATGGAGGGGCTAATTCTACATGGATGAGTAGAAACATGATTTGGAGTGGAGCAGCTATTTTATTATTTATGATTTTTCACTTTAACGATTTTTGGGTTCCAGAAATAGTTGAAAAATATGTTGAAGGTAAAAGTCAAGTTGGCAAGGATTTTTATGCTCACGTAGTGCACATGTTTGAAAACCCGATTAGAGTTGGTGTTTATGTGTTAGCATTTGTATTCTTAGCACTACACTTATTACACGGTTTTGATTCGGCATTTCAGTCGGTTGGAGCAAATAATAAATATACTAAAGGATTAAAACGATTTAGTAAAATATATGCAATTGGAATTCCTGTAGGATTTATAATTATTGCATTAGTTCATCATTTTAATCACTAATAATTAAGTTCAATATGGCTTTAGATTCAAAAACACCAAAAGGTCCAATAGCAGATAAATGGACTAATTATAAAAATAAAATAGATCTTGTAAACCCTGCGAACAAACGTAACATAGATGTTATTGTTGTTGGTACAGGATTAGCAGGAGGTTCTGCAGCAGCAACGTTAGCAGAATTAGGATATAATGTAAAAGCATTTTGTTTTCAAGATTCCCCAAGACGTGCGCACTCTATTGCAGCACAAGGAGGAATTAATGCAGCAAAAAATTACCAAGGAGATGGAGATTCTACTTACAGATTGTTTTACGATACTGTAAAAGGAGGGGATTATCGTTCTCGTGAAGCAAACGTATACCGTTTAGCTGAGGTATCTGCAAACATTATTGATCAATGTGTGGCGCAAGGTGTTCCTTTTGCTCGTGAATATGGAGGGTTACTAGATAACCGTTCGTTTGGAGGGGTTTTAGTTTCTAGAACATTCTACGCAGCAGGACAAACAGGACAACAATTATTATTAGGAGCTTATTCTGCCATGAACCGTCAAATCGGTCGTGGTAAAATAAAAATGTACAACCGTCACGAAATGTTAGACGTTGTAAAGGTAGATGGAAAAGCTCGAGGAATTATAACACGTAACCTAATCACTGGAGAAATTGAGCGTCATTCTGCGCATGCAGTTGTTCTTGGAACGGGAGGTTATGGTAACGTATTCTTCTTATCTACGAATGCTATGGGAAGTAATGTTACAGCAGGTTGGAAAGCTCACAAAAGAGGTGCTTACTTTGCAAACCCATGTTATACACAAATCCACCCAACATGTATTCCAGTGTCTGGAGACCATCAGTCTAAATTAACATTGATGTCTGAGTCTCTTAGAAATGATGGACGTATTTGGGTGCCTAAAAACATAAAAGATGTTGAGGCTATTCGTAACAAAACATTAAAACCAACACAAATAGCAGAAGGCGATAGAGATTACTACTTAGAGCGTCGTTATCCAGCCTTTGGAAACTTAGTACCTCGTGATGTAGCCTCTCGTGCTGCAAAAGAAAGATGTGATGCAGGTTATGGTGTTAACGCAACTGGGGAAGCAGTTTATTTAGATTTTGCTTCGGCAATTACACGTTACGGAAAAGAACAAGCAACTATAAAAGGTTTAGATTTAAACGATGCAGCCTTAATTAAAAAATTAGGACAAGAAGTTGTTAAAAATAAATATGGAAACTTATTTCAAATGTACGAGAAAATCGTAGATGAGAATCCATACGAAACACCAATGATGATATATCCAGCTGTGCACTACACAATGGGTGGTGTATGGGTAGATTATAACTTAATGACTACTGTTCCTGGATTATATTGTATTGGAGAAGCAAACTTCTCTGATCACGGAGCAAATAGACTTGGAGCTTCTGCCTTAATGCAAGGTCTTGCAGATGGTTATTTTGTATTACCTTATACAATAGGTGATTATTTATCAGATGATATTAGAACAGGACCAATCTCAACAGATTCGAAAGAATTTGAAGAAGCAGAAAAAGAAGTTAGAGAAAAAATAGAGTTCTTTATTAATAATGAAGGGTCTCACTCTGTAGATTATTTCCATAAGAAATTAGGGAAAATCATGTGGAATAAAGTAGGGATGTCTAGAAATGTAAAAGGATTAACTGAAGCAATTCAGGAAATAAAAGCATTAAGAGATCAATTCTGGAAAGAAGTAAAAGTTCCTGGTTCTAGTGATGAGTTAAACGAAGAATTAGCAAAAGCAGGACGTGTAGCAGATTTCTTAGAATTAGGAGAGTTATTTGCTAAAGATGCATTAAACAGAGAAGAATCTTGTGGAGGACACTTTAGGGAAGACTCTGTAGAGTTAGACGGTGAGCAAAAAGGAGAGGCTTTACGTAATGATAAAGACTTTGCTTATGTAGCAGCTTGGGAATACAAAGGAGAACCTAGTGAGGCTGTTTTACATAAAGAGGAGTTAGAATTTAATGATATTGAATTAAAACAAAGAAGTTATAAATAAAAGGAAGACTATGAATTTAACGTTAAAAATATGGCGTCAGAAAAACGCTAACGATAAAGGGAAAATGGTTGATTATAAAATCAGCGATGTATCTCCAGATATGTCTTTCCTTGAAATGTTAGATGTTTTAAACGAACAACTTATAAATGAAGGAGACGAGCCAGTAGCATTCGATCACGATTGTCGTGAAGGAATTTGTGGTATGTGTTCTTTATACATAAATGGGGAAGCACACGGACCAGATAGAGGTGTTACAACATGTCAATTACATATGCGTATGTTTAAAGATGGCGATACTATATTTATAGAGCCATTTAGAGCAAAAGCATTTCCTGTAATAAAAGATTTAGTTGTAGATAGAGGTGCTTTCGATCGTATTCAACATGCAGGAGGTTTTATTTCTGTAAACACCTCTGGAAATACAATAGATGCAAACGCTATACCTGTTGAAAAAGCAGATGCAGATAAAGCTTTTGAAGCGGCTACTTGTATTGGTTGTGGTGCTTGTGTTGCCTCTTGTAAAAACTCTAGTGCCATGCTATTTGTTGGAGCTAAGGTGTCTCAGTTTGCATTATTACCACAAGGAAAAGTGGAAGCTACAGACCGTGTATTAAATATGGTAAAGCAAATGGATGAAGAAGGCTTTGGTAATTGTACAAATACAGGTGCTTGCGAAGTTGAATGTCCAAAAGGTATCTCGTTAGAGAATATTGCTAGAATGAATCGTGAATACTTAACAGCATCTTTAAAAGGCTAGTATAAGTTTTCAAATCTTCAAAATATTTTAAACCTAAGTGTATCTTGATATACTTAGGTTTTTTTATTGGTATTAGCTTACTTAGATGATGCTAACGGTTTTCTGTTTATACTAAATTACTATAAAGAATAAAACTAATTAAAATAAGTATGGTATTTTAAATTAAAAAATTCTAATACAACAAAGCCCCAAAAAATAATTTTGGGGCTTTGTTGTATTTTTATAAAAGGCTTTTTTCTAATCTAAGTAGTAAATGTATCCAACATTAAACCAAACTAACCAGTCATTATTTTTGTTAGATTCTAACTGGTGATTTAACCCATCTACCCAGTTGCTAAAATAATATTGCCATCTTAAATCCACCATAACATCGGCAAGAGGTGCAATCTTATATCTAACACCTACACTAGATACTATAGACCAAGTACTGCCTGCTTCATCTGAAACAGAACCAGGCTCCCAGCCAGGGTAAAAGTTGTTAGGGTTGGATATGTTACCAGGATCGTTTAATAATGGATCAGGATTAATATAAGATGTGCTCACCTTAGGGTTGTAAGATACATAATGTGCACCTAAGCTAACAAAAGGAGCAAACTTGTAACCAAAGGCTTGAAATGAACGAATACTTAATGGAAAATATTCTAATTGCATACCAATATCAAAGTTATTAGCTTCACCTGCGTGACCTCTTAATTTATTGGCTCCAGGAGTTTGTCTAGATTCATCAACCCATTTTCCAAAATGATTTAATGTTGTTTTATTCCAAGACAATTCTGTTCTTAGTTTAAAGTGGTCATTAAAATAATTGTCTGTAGTGTAACAGTTACAATCTGCTCTGTATGCAAAGTTTATGTAATGTACTAGACCGATTCCGAAACCAGTGTTTCCTTTATTAGTTTCAAAGTCGTTACGTACACCAAAATCCGATTGAAATGCAACAGGACCTGAGATAACCCCTATTTCGTGAGAGAAACCTAACTGAGAAAAAGCAGCTTGGGAGGCTAAGAATACTAAAAATAGCAATGCTAATTGTTTTGCTTTAAGCATGATATGGTTCAAATTTAGAGGCTTATAATTAAACAAATATATAAAAACCCGATTAACTAACAAATTTTATAGATAAAATGCATCAATTACTTGGTTTTATTTTATTTGGTCAACTAATTAAAATTTTTGCGAATTTAAAAAAAAAAGAATGTAATTTTTAAAGATAATGTATATTTGTACTAAATAATATACGTCGTATTTATAATTATATAAGTAAATGAAAAATAAGATAGAATCATTTTTAGATCTTGTTAAAGAAAAAAATGGACACGAACCAGAATTCTTACAAGCAGTTCATGAGGTTGCAGAAACTGTAATCCCATTTATTGAAGATAATCCACAGTATCAAAATAAGATGTTATTAGAGCGTATGGTAGAGCCAGAACGTACAATAATATTTAGAGTACCTTGGATAGACGATAATGGTAATACACAAGTAAACAGAGCTTTTAGAGTAGAGTTTAACTCTGCAATAGGTCCTTATAAAGGAGGGTTACGTTTTCACCCTTCTGTAAATTTAAGTATTCTTAAGTTTTTAGGGTTTGAGCAAGTATTTAAAAACAGCTTAACGACTTTACCTATGGGTGGAGGAAAAGGAGGAAGTGACTTTAACCCTAAAGGGAAAAGTGATAATGAAGTAATGCGTTTCTGTCAGTCATTTATGAGTGAGCTATTCAGGCATATTGGTGCAAATACAGATGTACCTGCAGGAGATATAGGAGTAGGAGGTCGTGAAATAGGTTACATGTTTGGGCAGTACAAAAGGTTACGTAATGAATTTACTGGTGTTTTAACGGGTAAAGGAATGTCTTATGGAGGCTCTTTAATTCGTCCTGAAGCTACAGGTTATGGTTGTGTGTATTTTGCAAAAAATATGTTAGCAACTAAAAACGATTCATTTGAAGGAAAAACAGTAGTTATTTCTGGATCAGGAAACGTTGCACAATATGCTTGCCAAAAAGCAACAGAACTAGGAGGTAAGGTTGTAACAATGTCAGATTCTTCTGGTTACATACATGATAAGGACGGAATAGATGCAGATAAATTAGCCTTTATTATGGACCTTAAAAATGTAAAAAGAGGTAGAATTAGTGAGTATGTAGATACATATTCTTCTGCAACATTCCACAAAGGCGAAAGACCATGGAGTGTAGATTGCGATGTTGCAATGCCATGTGCAACACAAAACGAATTAAATAAAGAAGAAGCAGAAGCTTTAGTTAGTAACAATGTTTTAGCTGTAGCAGAAGGCGCAAATATGCCAACTACACCAGAAGCTATTGAAGTGTTGCAAAATGCTAAAGTATTATTTGCACCAGGAAAAGCATCTAATGCTGGAGGTGTTGCTACTTCTGGATTAGAAATGAGCCAAAACTCATTACGTTACAACTGGACAAGAGAAGAAGTAGATACTAAGTTAAACCAAATCATGAATGATATTCATGAATCTTGTGTTACTTACGGTACAGATAAAGATGGAAATGTAGACTATGTAAAAGGAGCAAATATTGCTGGTTTTGTAAAAGTTGCAGATGCTATGCTAGCGCAAGGTGTTGTGTAATTAAATAGTTTATTAATTATATAATCCCTCAAAATGTTAAATGCATTTTGGGGGATTTTTTTTATTGATAGCAATCAATATTTCTTGCTAATATAGATTTAACCACCTGTTTTAAGAGTACTAATACAAATTTTACAATTATGTTAATAAACATAAAAAGGTATAAAACAATAAGTTTTCCATTTTTTGTATATATTTTTGTTCAAAATAGCGTTATAACTAAAAGCGATTAAATTGCAGTTATGAAAATTAGAATTTTACTAATCATAGTATTCTTAATACCAAAACTTTTTTATTCACAGGATTTTACTAATTCTTGGACAGGACATTTCTCTTATTTAAGTATAGAGGATATTTCTCAAGGTGAAAATAAGGTGTTTGGTGCTGCAGAGAATGCTATATTTATTTACGATAAACAAACACTAGAAATAGATAAACTATCAACTATTCATGGTTTATCTGGGGAGACCATTTCTGCTATAAAATATATAGAAGAACAAGGTATTTTGTTAGTTGGTTTCGATAACGGTTTAATGCAGGTCTATAACGAGTCCGATGGAAGTTTTGTTACCGTTGTAGATATTATAGATAAACCAACAATACCGCCTAACGATAAAAGGATAAATCATTTTATGATATATAATGAAATAGCTTATATATCAACGAATTATGGAATTTCTCTTTATGATATTAATAATTTAGAATTTGGAGACACTTATTTTATAGGAGATGGCGGTGCTCAAATAAAAGTGAATCAAACCACTATTTTTGAAGATAATATATATGCAGCAACTGCTGTAGGTATTAGTAGGGCTGTTGTAGAAAATACAAACCTTATAGACTTTAATCAATGGACTCGAATTTTTGGAGCTAATTGGGTAGGTATTGTAAGTATAGGAGATAAATTGTTTGCCTCTAGATTCGATAAAAAACTATATAGTGTTATTAATAATATTGTAGCAGTAATTGAAACTTACGATGATATAATTGTCGATACTAGAGCTAATAGCGATAGGTTAATAATTACAACTAAAGAAGAAGCCTATGTATACAATCCAGAGGATTTTAGTTTAGTAGCATTAGCGACTACTAATGAAGATTATGAAGCTGTATTTTCTAGTGCCTCTTTTAATTCGGAAGGAGAACTTTATATAGGAACTCAAGTAGAAAATAATGCAAGTGGATTATTTGGCTATGGAATATTAAAAACTACAATTTCTGATACGTCTACTTTTGAAGAAATACACCCGGCAAGTCCATTATTAAATAGATTTTTTCAAGTAAGGACTCAAGGCGGTCAAATTTGGGGAACACATGGAGGGCATTCTGTAACATTTAACCCATATTCAGGTTTAAGAAGAACAGGAATAAGTCATTTTATAGATAATGATTGGGATAATATTGTATATAGCGAGTTTTTAGATGTCTTAGCAAAACCATGGGCGTTTTCTTACTTATCAATAAACCCTTTTAATTCTAATGATGTTTTGTTAAGTTCTTCAATTTCTGGAGTGATATCAATTACAGAAGGTGTTCCAGATACATGGTATAATGCAGAAAACAGTACTATAGTTCCATTTGTTGGACAAAATCATTTTGTTTTTGCAAGTAATTATGATGAAGAAGGCGCATATTGGGTATTAAATGGAAGAACAAATAATGCTCTAAATAGATTTAAAGATGGGCAGTGGCAAGACTTTAGTTTAGAAAGTATTATTAGTCCAGCTACTAGTAATGCAGGATTTTCCGATTTAACGTTTACAAATGACGAAAAGATTTTTATAGGAAGTCTTAACTACGGAATTATAGGTTACGACAAAGAGAGTGGAGATTTGAAATTTATAGAGGATATAGAGCTTAACATGCCATCTCAAAAAGTATGGGCAGTAGAGGTAGATAAGCAAAACCAAGTATGGATAGGAACTTCAAGTGGATTAAGAGTTATTAATAATCCAACAGAATTTTTTGATGATAATGCATACCAACCATCAGATATTATTATTTTAGACGATGGTATTCCTAGAGAGCTTTTATTTCAACAATATATAACAGATATAGAAGTGGATGGCTCTAATAATAAGTGGATTTCTACTTTAGATACAGGCGTATATTATTTGTCTTCAGACGGACAAGAAACCATATTTCACTTTACAAAAAACAATTCCCCTTTACCATCAAATGATGTACTAGATGTTGCAATAGACGATACTAATGGAGTGGTGTATTTTGCAACAGAAAAAGGGTTAGTTGCATTTAGCTCAGACACTTCAAAACCAGAAGAAACACTTACTAATGCGTATGTGTATCCAAACCCTGTACGTCCAACATTCAATATCTCTCAAGATAAAGTTAAAATAAAAGGGATTACAGATAATGTAAATATAAAAATCACAGATATAGAAGGTAATTTAGTAACAGAAGCAGAGTCTAGAACAAATTCAAAATTTAAAGGCTATAATTTAGAGGTAGATGGAGGAACAGCGCTATGGAATGGAAAAAATTTAGCCGATAGAATTGTAGCTTCAGGAGTATACCTTATTATGATTTCAGACCTAGATTCATTTGAAACCAAAGTCTTAAAAGTAATGATAGTTAGGTAATGTTTACCACTACAAATGCCATTGTTCTTTCTAAAATAAGATACAGAGACAACGATTTAATAGTAAAATGCTATACCCAAAAAGATGGTATAGTAAGTTATTTATTAAAAGGTGTTTTTAAATCTAAAAAAGGCTATTCAAAAATAGCGTACTACCAGTTATTATCTCAGTTACAAATTACTACAGACCATAAAAGTAAGCGCTCACTACAATACATAAAGGAAGTTAAAAACAACTATTTATATACGAGTTTACATACTAATATATTAAAAAGTGCTATTGTTATGTTTTTAGCCGAAGTATTATCTACATCACTTCAAGAAGAAGAACAAAACGATACACTGTATAATTACTTAGAAGCAACGTTACAATGGTTAGATGTAAATGAAAGTTTTGCAAACTTTCATTTGTTATTTCTATTAAACCTTTCTAAACATCTTGGATTCTACCCAGATAAATCAAAAATTGAAGCCCCATATTTTAATTTAAAAGATGGAGAATTTCAATTAGTAAAAGACAGTAGATATAGCGTTTTTGGGGAAAATTTAACACTGCTAAAACGTCTGTTAGGCATAACATTTGATACTCTAGAAGAAGTGAAAATAAACGCTAAACAAAGACAATCCTTTTTAAGTTTAATTTTACTTTATTTTGAATTACATTTGGGGAGTTTTAAAAAGCCCAAATCTTTACAGATATTTAATGAAGTTTTTAATTAAAAATAAAATATATTTCTTTAATCTTTTGTTGTTTGTATTAGCAATAACAGTAGCTCAAGCGCAAAATATTAAGGTTTTAAATAAAATAACAAAAGAACCTGTAATTGGAGCAGCTATTTTTAATACAGATCAAACTAAAAGTGTTGTTAGTGATATTAATGGAGAATTATCTTTATCTGGTTTCGATGCCAAAGAAATACTATACATTACACATATTACATACAGAGAACGAATAATTGTTAAATCTAAAATAAATAAAGGTGTTATTTATTTAGAATCTAACACGCAAGATTTAAATGAAGTAGTGGTGTCGGCTTCTAAATTTGAACAAAGTAAAAGAGACATTCCTAAAAGTATTTCTAGTATAAATGCAAAAGCCATAGCCTTTAATAATCCGCAAACCAGTGCAGATTTACTAGAAGCAACTGGGCAAGTCTATATTCAAAAAAGTCAATTAGGAGGTGGAAGCCCCATGATTAGAGGGTTCTCGACCAATAGATTATTAATTACTGTAGATGGGGTAAGAATGAATAACGCTATTTTTAGAAGCGGAAACTTACAAAATGTTATTTCTATAGATCCATTTTCTATTAAAAACACCGAAGTTATATTAGGGCCAAGTTCTGTTATCTATGGAAGTGATGCCATAGGTGGTGTTATGAGCTTTTATACAGAGAAACCACAATTATCCTATTCAGATTCTACATATGTAAAAGCTAATGCTGTATTACGATATGCTACAGCTAGCGAAGAAAAAACAGGACATTTTGCATTGAATTATGGATTGAAAAAATGGGCGTTTTTAACAAATGTAAGTTATACCTCGTTCAATGATTTACGAATGGGGAAAAATGGTCCGGATGATTATTTAAGACCAGAGTTTGTAGTAACTAATAACGGAGAAGATACTGTTGTAGAAAATAATAATCCTTTGGTACAGCGTTTTTCAGGGTACAATCAAATAAACCTTATGCAGAAAGTACGGTTTGAGCCAGAAAGCAATCTTAGTTTCGACTTAGGTATGTATTATACCGCAACATCAGATAACCCAAGATACGACCGTTTAATTAGATATCGAGGCGATCAATTGCGTTCTGCAGAATGGTTTTATGGACCGCAAAAATGGTTTATGACTAATTTAAACGTTACCAAATTAAGTAGCGACTCTAACTTATATGATAAAATACAAGCAACAGCTGCATACCAGAACTTTAAAGAAAGTAGAGTAGATCGAGATTTTCAATCTGTAGATAGAAGAATAAGAGAAGAGTCGGTAGATGCCTTTTCGTTTAATTTAGATTTAGAAAAAGAATTAAGCCCAAAAACAAAACTATTCTACGGGTTAGAGTACGTTTACAATAAAATTTCATCGAGTGCTAGAACAGAAGATATCATAACAAATGAGACTACAGAAGTTGTAACAAGATATCCAAATGGCTCTACATGGCAATCTGCAGCGATTTATGCTAATATAAAATATAAACCAAATCCTAAGTTTATATTTCAATCTGGGTTGCGATTTAACAATGTAGATTCTAGAGCAGATTTCACAGAGAATAATAGATTTTTAGACTTGCCTTTTAGTGCTTCAAAAAACACATCCGGAGCTTTAACAGGAACAGCAGGAGTAAGTTGGTTGCCAAGTAAAACATTGCAATGGCGATTAAATTTTTCATCTGCATTTAGAGCCCCAAATATAGACGATATAGGTAAAGTATTCGATTCTGAACCTGGCTCTGTAGTTGTACCTAATGAAACCTTAAAACATGAGTATGCTTATGGTGGAGAATTAGGGTTAACATTAAATTTTGATGATGTTGTTGTTTTTGATACTGCTACTTATTATACCTATTTAAATAATGCTTTAGTAAGAAAGGATGGTGATTTAAATGGAGAAACAACTATTTTGTATGATGGAGAGGTAAGTAATGTACAATCTATTCAAAACGCATCGAAAGAATGGATTTATGGTTTTGAAGCTGGTGTTAGAGTTAATTTTTCTGAACAGTTTAAATTAACCTCTCAATATAATATTATAGGAGGGACCGAAGATAATAATGGAGTAGAATTACCGGTAAGGCATGTAGCACCAAATTTTGGGAATACGCATTTAATTTGGCAACAGAGTAAATTTAAAACAGACGCTTTTATTAATTATAATAATGCATTATCGTTTAATCAATTAGCACCTTCCGAAAGAGAAAAAGATTATATATATGCTTTAGATGAGAATGGAAATCCTTATTCACCATCATGGTATACTTTAAATTTAAGAACGCAATATCAATTTAGTGAGTCTACATCTTTAACGGCGAGTTTAGAGAATATTACAGACCAACGTTATAGAGCCTATTCTTCAGGTATTTCGGCGCCAGGACGTAATTTAATAGTGTCTTTAAAATATAATTTATAAAAATAGATGCTATTTTTTAATAGCCTTTTTACTTATAGTTTGCCCATTAGATAATTCTACTTTAGCAATAAATATATTAGATTTTAAAAGAGATAAATTAATAGTTTCAATATTAGTATTATTTACTCCATTACCATTGTACAACTGTCTACCTAAAGTATCGTAAATTTTTATAGAAGCAATAGTTAACTGTTGCGGAACAGTAAATTGTATAGTATCATTTTCGAGCTCAATAATCGATACTGAGTTAGTGTCCAAATCAAAAGTATCTGTAGATAGCGTATTAGTATTAAATACGATTTGAAAACGATTATTAAAATTACCAGTATCGCTAGTAAAAGTATAATCGGCGTTAGATAAATTATGAGTTGTGTTTATAACATTATCTATTAAATACACTGTATTATTATTGAAGAACTCTCCTTCAAACTGAGCAATAGAAATAGTATATAATGTAGGGTCTGTAATTGTTGTGTATAAGCCTAAATGAATAACTTCGTTAATTGTAATACTTTCAGAAGCTTTACCTTGTATAGAAAAGGCAGTATCGTCTCCATTTATTGCAGAATACATAAAAGCAGCCATGCCAGTTGATATATTTCTTCTAGCATCGTAAAAAGCACCATCATTACCATTGGTTGCGCCATTTAAATAAGCAATAAGAATTTGACTAAAAACACCATTGTCTGAAGTTAAATTAAGCCAAATTTTGTTGTTATTTACAGAAGTATTAGTATTTCTAAAAAACTGATTGTTATTGCCCGTTACACGCATATTATTTGTAAAAGTAACTTCTCCTTCAGAAATGGTGTCTCCGTCAGCATTTGTAGTACTAGATATAACATCTCCGTTATTATTATAGCTTAAAAAGAAACCTTGTCCAGAAGGAATATATCTGTTAGGAGTAATCCCATCTCCACCAGCAACTTCTCCAGAACCATTAATGGTAGCATAGTCTGATGTGTTAAAATTTTGACCAGAATTACCATTATTTGTACCACTAGCAATCGTGTTTTGAGACCATAAATAAATAGCACCATCTGTAGTACCAGAACCGGCCATAGCATCGTAATTATTTTCAGAAAAAAATAAATCCACATCTATAGTAGAAGGATAAGGGTTTCCTACAAAGTTCCAATTTGTATCAGCAGTCTCTGCATCATTTCTATATACGGGAACATTATAAGTTCCGTTATTAAAGGGGCCTTCAAAAACATGAGCATAACCAACGCCTGCAAATACAAAACTAGCAGGAGATAATGTTGCAGCATAACCAACACCAGGTTGCATTACATCTACAGCAGCAGTTAGTTGCCAATCGTTAAAATTATCGTCTACGTCGTCTTGGCCAGCAACGGCTGTATTATCATTATTAGTTTCAGCAAAAGAATCTTTATAGTTTTCTGCATTAAAAAGGTAGCGTCTATCTGCATTAGTAGCAAAAAAAGTATCGCCTATAGTTTCTCCAGATACGGGAGAACTCCAATAAGTATATTCATACCATGCATTAATTGGAGCTGTTTCTTTAGTAACGGCAATACGTCCATTAGTAGGGTCAGAGATAGTAGTTGTTGCTGTATTATTATTTTGTACTACGGATCCGTATCTAGATACAGTAATTTCTCCAGTACCGTTTACAGTAATATCCTCTTCAATATCTATATAATTATTATCGGTTACAGCTAATGTGTTTCCAGAAATAATAGTTAGAGAACAAGCAGTAATATTACCATGAGTTCCGGTGTTATAGTCTGCATCAATTATTACGGCATTTGCGCTAGTTGGGGCTGCTGGCATCCAAGAACCATCCCATGTTACAGTACTAGGGCAAGTAACACAAGTATAGGTGCAACCTGCTAGTGTAGTAATTCTCGTATTATTTAAAGTCCAATTTGTGCTATTAGAAACTGCTGCTAAAACCAATAGCTGATTAGTAGTAGTAGAACAATCGTAAGTTCCATTATCAATAAAGCCAACATAAACAGCATTTACGGCATCTGTTAAACCTATAGGTAATGCTGTAGATTGTGCATTGGTAGCATTTGTCCATCCACCACCATTACCAAAGTGAATAGCATAAATAAAAGAAGGAGCAGCATCTGTACCTTGATAAGCCAAAATTTGATCTCCATTTGTTGCTAGTCCAAATTGATTACTATCTGTTATAGACCCAGAAGACACGCTAAAAGGAGTATTGTCTGTAACGGTGATTTCTGTACCACACGATAAATTAGAAGTTGCTGTCCAAACAATTACGCCTTCTCCACTAGTTCTGAAACTTCCAGAACTAATCCAACCTCGATCTGTAAACCTAATTTGTGTATTTGTTACTACATCTGTTAACAGTACAAATGTAAACTCATCTGGATTATCAGAATTAAAACCAGTTATGGCTATATCTCCGGCAGTTAAAGTTGTTTGTGAAGCTCCAAAAGTAATAGCAAAACAAATGCTAATTATACCTAACGTTATCCTTTTCATAATCTAACCTTTTTTTATATTAAATAACAAGACATTATTATAATTAAGCGAAGAGAAAATGTTACATATACTTATTAATAAGCTATGTTTATTTAAACTTTGTTAAAAAGTTAGTTTAGTATATAACGGGGAGACATCTTGTTATATATAAAGTTAGTGAAAATCAGTTGTTTATGAAATAATAAAAAGCTGATTACATCGAGTTTTTTTGATAGTTTAACCGAAAAAACAGAATAGGAATTTTATTTTATTTAAATATTATCTAATAATTACTTTTTTACTTACTGTATTTCCGTTAGATAATTCTATTTGTGCAATATAAGTTGCTTGGCTTAAGTTAGCCAATGTGTAGGTCTCTACATTGCTATTATTACTGCCGTTTAAATGGTACAACTCTTTCCCAATAATATCATATAGTTTAATACTTTTAATAGCTAATGGATTAGGTACTGTAAATTGAATAGTATTAGAGTTTAATGTTATAATAGATATTGAACTAGAATCTGTTTCAAAGGTTTCTACAGAAAGACTTTCTGGATTAAAAATAATTTCGAAGCGATTACTAAAATCACCTTCGTTAGAAGTAAATGTATATTCCGAAGCTGAAAGATTATGTATAACATCTAAGTCGTAATCTTTTAAATAGACAGTAGTATTGTCAAAAAAGTCACCTTCAAATTGCGCTATAGATAATGAGTATATAGTAGGAACAGTAATAGCGGTTTCAAAACCTAAAGGAATGGTTTCTTCTAAAGTTAAACTTTCTGGGGCTTTACCTTGTATAGCAAATCTATCAGTATCATCTTCAATTAAGGTATAAATTACCGCCGCACTTATATTATAAATACTTCTTCTTACATCGTAAGACACATTATCTCTACCATTAGTAGCACCACCAACATAAGCTATTAATGCTTGATTAAAAACACCATTATCTGAAGTTAAATTAACCCAAAGTCTATTTGCACTAGTATTAGATTTAAAAAACTGACTATTACTGGTTCCATCTGCCATTCTCATGCTGTTATTAAAAACGACATTGGCATTAGATAAGCCTTGAACAAAAAAACTTTGCCCAGAGGGAATGTAATCGGTTGGAATAATCATGTCTCCACCGGCTGTGTTACCACTACCATTTGTTATTATGGCATAATCGTCTTGCGAGAAATTAGCATTCTGATTACCACTTGTGTTCGTATTAGCTGCCGTATTATGAGACCATAAATAAGCCGCTCCACCAATAACCGTATTATTTAAGTTTAAAAATGTAGTAGCATTTATAGCACAAGGATAAGGGTTTCCTATAAGATTCCAGTCTTCGTCACCGTTTGCACCATTATAGGAAATTAAAGTGTTTACAACCCCTGTATTAAAAGGTCCAGTAAAGGTATAAGTATATTGTGTTCCAGGAATAAAACCAACAGGACTGTGCATAGAAGCGTATCCTAAACCAGGAGACATTATAGTTGTACCATCGGTAATTAAAGTCCATGCATTACCATCATCATCAGTACCATCTGATCCAGACATGTAAGTATTAGTATTGTCTATTTCTATTAATACATCTAGAAAGTTTGCAGCGTTAAACCAATAGCGTCTATTAGGATTTGCAAAAGCTAAAGCGTCTTGAATCATTGCGTTTTGAATAGGTGAACTCCAATACGTATAATCGTGAATAGTATTCAAAGCTGTCGTAGTTTTATTAACCAAGGCAGTTCCTCCAGCAACAGAAAATAATGAATCATCATTATTTTGTACAAAAGCACCTTGCGGTTGTACATATAGTTCTCCAGCTACGGTAGTGTTGTTTTCTATAGCAACAAAAGTATTATTTGCAATGTTTAACCTATACTCAGAGCCTGCTCCAGTATTGGTATTTACAATTAATGAACACGCCGTAAAATTACCATTAGTACTCGTGTCGTATAAACCATCTATAATAGCCATAGTATTAATATCTGGAGTACCATTAGACCATGTAGCGCCATCCCATATAGTATTTGCCATACTTATTTGCACAGCGTCTGTAGCAATACTACAAGCACCCGCTTCTGTAATTTCGCAATAAAACTGGTAGCCATCTAGATTAAAATTTAAAATAGATAGATTTATAGCATTTTCTCCAGTTACAGTACCCGGCGAGAATGCTGCACTAGTAACGTCCGACCAACCAGTAGAATTTCCGTCATTATATTTCCATTGATATGAAAGTGCACCACCATTACCTGCTGTAACAGAGATGTCTAGAGCTGCTGTGTTACAATTATTAATATCCACAGGGTGTAATGTTATTGTTGGGGAAACAACAGTAGTAATTTCGAAACCAAAACAGTCTTCATTACCATCAGAGTCCCAATCAGCTAAATTAAAAGTTGTAGAAGGTGCAGTAGCTGTATTACTTCTAGTGTATACATAACCTACATTAAATCCAGCTCCTGGATTAGAGTGGTTTTGCCAAACATCTTCTGCTGTACTGCCATTAACTAGCACTAAACGGTCATCGTCATTAAGGCCACCTCCAGTAAAAGATAAGTCTGGAGTTATTGTTGCGCAACTTGTACAAGCGCCAGAAGAACTTAACCTAATCATAACAGTTTCTCCTGCTAATACAGTACCTGTTAAAGGCATACTTAAATTAAATCCCGTAGTTGGAGGTGTAGAACCTAAAGTAAAATTATTATCTACGCCTACTGTATAGGTTGATAAATCGATATCAGATGCAGTTGGATTTAATAATTCTATATAATGACAAGAATCTGTTTGGTCATCATATACTCCAGAAAACATTAAACCAGTAAAAGAACCCGAAATACCTCCAGAACCACAATTATCTAATAGAGTAGTGAAGTTTGTAGCACTAACTGCGTCGCAAGTTTCAGTCACGGTAATGGCTCCAGTTGTTGTTCCTGTTGGAGCTTCAGCTATTAAGGTAGTACTATCAACAAAAGTAACACTAGCAGAAACGCCATTAAATTGTACAGTAGAGCTTCCGGTAAAACCAGTTCCCGTAATGGTAACCTGTGTTAGTTCTGGGCCAGAAGTAGGTGAAAAACTAGTTATTGTATGTGTTGGTGTACAGGAGATGCCACAAATAACATTAACATCATCTAAATAATAAGAGCCACCGTCTCTTTGCGTCATTGCAATTCGTATATAATAATCTCCAACTAAATTTAAATTAATAGTAAACTCTTGATGTGTTGTTGTAACCTCTCCAACTAGAATATCTCTTGCCGATGTCCAAGGCCCTGTATTACTAGTAGAATATTCTATACTTAATGTTTTATTAGCAGTAGAAGATGTTCTAGCTAACCAAAGGGTTGAGGTTTGCGGGTTGGTTATTACACTATTAGTAATAATTTCATCGCCCAGTGTATTAAAACCTGTCCCATTTCCTGTGCGTCCGGCCGTCCCGTTTTGATATGTGCCTGTCCCTGTCCAGTTACCATAACCAGAATTAAAATCGTCTGTTAAACATTGCGAATAGCCAAAATTTATAGCACACAAAAAGGTGATAATAAAAAGTAGGGTTTTATTATTAAGCATAGTATTTGGGGTGTTAATCTATTACGGGAAACAGAATAAAAGGGGAGAATTGTTATTAATTAATTGCACATTTATTTAATCACAATCAGAATGTTCCTTAGTAAAAGCTGATTTTCAAATATATAAAGATTAGTGAGTATTCAAAATTAAATCAATTAGTTTTCGATGAAGTGATATAATTTGTGCATTTAATTTTTAAATTATATGTTGAATTGTATCTTCGTTTTTCGGCTTATAAGTAGAATTTAAATGTATCAAACAAGTAAAACCTATACAGTAGAGCAAGCAAAGAGGAAATTGGAGCATTATTGTGCTTACCAAGAGCGTTGCCATAAAGAAGTACAAGAAAAACTAAGGGGCATGAGCATGATTCCTGAAGCTATCGATGAGATTATTGTACACCTATTACAACATAATTTTTTAAATGAAGAACGTTTTGCTAAAGCCTTTGTTAGAGGGAAGTTTAATACTAAAAAATGGGGTAGAGGTCGTTTACTTACAGAATTAAAAAGAAAAGCAATTTCTAAAGCCAATATAGATATTGCCTTTAAAGAAATTAGCGATAACGATTACATAGAAACGTTTAATGCATTAGCAGAAAAACGAATAGCAAGTATAAAAGAAACAGATAAGTATAAGAAAAAGAAAAAATTGATAGATTATTTGTTATACAGAGGTTGGGAATCGTATCTCGTATTTGAAAAAGCTAACGAATTGATTAAGTAGTCTAATGTGCTACTTGTTAGTTCTTGTAATGGCTTGTTCGTTTTTCCAATCAATCCATTTTTGTCCTTTTATTCTACGCATAACATTGTCTAGATTTCGCATTACAAATACATTGTAAATTGCTTTTCCTAAAGTTTTAGGGTGTCTAGCAATAGCACGAAGACTCATAGAAAAGCCAGGGGTAATATATTTCATATAATGCCAATAGCCTTCGGGCATATATAATACTTCACCATGATTTAATTCGCAAACCCAACCTTTAGCATTTTTTAAAGCAGGCCATTTTTTAAAATCTGGGTTAGAGAAATCGATGTCTTCACGAACAATTAAAGAATGTGGAATTTTATATAAGTACTTGTTTTGTTTTTGATCAAAAAGAATACATTGCTTCTTGCCTTCAAAATGAAAATGAAAGATGTTTGCCAAATCAATATCGTAATGCATAAACGTATGCGAATCTCTTCCGCCAAAGAAAAGCATTGGTAACCCTTTCATTAAACGCAATCCAAAATCTGGAAACGAAAAATCTTTTTGAAGCTTAGGAATCTCCTTTAAAATATTCCAAAGAAAAATACGGTATTTTGTAGGTTCACGTTTTAATAAATCGACATACTCACTCATTTTCATTGTGGCATGTGGCTCATTAAATCCGTCTTTATAGTCTACAGGTCTATCATCGTAAAGCGGAACCGTTTTATCTCCCGCAATAGATTTCATGTAATCTAAACTCCATTTAGAGTACGCAGGCCAATCTTCTATACAGCGTTCTATTACCACAGGTTTCTGCGGTTTAAAGTAATGCTTTATAAAATCTTCCTTACGTATAGTTTTTACACGAGGGATGTCTTGAAGGTTTAATTCCAAAAGATGAAAGTTTAGCGTATAAAGTTAAAAAAACGCTGTAATTTTCAAAAAAGTAAAGTGTTTTTTGGCTTTATTTAACAGCTTTAGCTTTTTGTTTTGCAACTTCGTTTCTTTCAATTTTGTGTTCAGGGCGAGACCATTTTGGTTTTTCTCCTAGTGCTTCAAATTTAGAATCTGTTGCTTCAACAGTTTGCGGTTGTGTCTTTTTTGTAAATGGCTTTTGCGGATTTAAACCTAATAACTCAAACATTTTCATATCCTCATTCACATCAGGATTTGGTGTTGTTAATAGTTTGTCTCCAGCAAAAATAGAGTTAGCTCCAGCAAAGAAACACATAGCTTGTCCTTCTCTACTCATTTGTGTACGACCCGCACTTAAACGTACTTGTGTTTCTGGCATAACAATACGTGTAGTTGCTACCATACGTACCATTTCCCAGATAGATACTGGTTGTTGCTCCTCTAAAGGCGTACCTTCTACAGCTACTAAAGCGTTAATTGGTGTAGATTCTGGTTGTGGATCTAAAGTAGATAAAGCCACTAACATACCTGCTCTGTCTTCTATTTTTTCTCCCATACCAATAATACCACCAGAACAAACAGTTACGTTAGTTTTACGTACATTATCTATAGTGTTTAAACGGTCTTCGTAACCACGAGTAGAAATAACTTCTTTATAGTATTCTTCGGAAGAATCTAAGTTATGGTTGTATGCATATAAACCAGCTTCTGCTAAACGTTGTGCTTGGTTTTCGGTAATCATACCTAAGGTACAACATACTTCCATATCTAGTTTATTAATGGTACGTACCATTTCTAAAACCTGATCAAACTCTTCTCCATCTTTTACGTTACGCCAAGCTGCTCCCATACAAACACGAGAACTTCCCGATGATTTTGCTCTTAATGCTTGTGCTTTTACTTGTTGCACATTCATTAAATCGTTGCCTTCTATGTCTGTGTGATAACGTGCTGCTTGTGGACAATACCCGCAATCTTCTGGACAGCCTCCAGTTTTAATAGACAATAACGTACTTACTTGAACCGTATTTGGATCATGGTGTAAACGATGTGTCGTTGCTGCTTCGTAAAGCAGGTCCATTAATGGTTTATTATAAATATCTAGAATCTGTTCCTTAGTCCAATTGTGCCTTATCTCACTCATAAAATAATACTATTTGGAGACAAAAATAACTATATCCATTTAGAATTTGGTGTTGTTGGATCTAAAATATCAACATTTAATGTTTTTGTAATTGCTTTAGCTATTTTAAAATAGCTTATTCTATTTTAGAATAGATTATTGTAGATGATTTAATGAAATGTTATGAGTTTATTTTTTGGTTTTAAAATCCATAATAGGTTTATACCTAGGTTATGCTATTAAACAAAAATGCCCTCAATTAAGAGGGCAAATGTTATGTTAAGCACAATCGTAATTAAGAGAGATTTCAGGGTTTGTGCAACCTCCACTGGTGTTTACACATTCACCATCTGGACATCCTCCGCCTCCGTTAATAGATTTTTGTTCTGACTTGTTTAAGGGTTTTCCTAAGTTTGAAATGGTTTTTAACATGGTAACAATTTTTAAAAGATTAATAATATACCTAAGTTAATAAAAATAATTGATAATCAATTAGTTAACATGTTTTTATGATTCTAGATTAACAATAAGTAACTGTAGCATATAAAAAGACCATTCTAGTTAAAGAATGGTCCTTAGGTAATAGAGTCTATGTATAGATTGTACGGTTATCTTCTTATTTTATAGTAAACGATTTTACTCTTTTATAAACGTATCAAATAGTTTATAGAACTTTTCAGGTTCTTCTAAATAAGGGTTATGAGCACTTTGCTCGAACATTACAAATTGCGCTTGTGGCATAAATGTTTTGTATTGTACAGCAAATTCTGGTGTTGAAACACCATCGTAACGTCCAGCAATAATTAATGTTTTCGCTTTTACGTCTTTAAGCTGTTTTCTGTAATCTTGTTTTATCATGCTTCCAGAAACATCGAAATCGCCATCTCTTCCTATAATAGCTACATAAACATCGTTTGCCCAGCCTCTATGTTTATATTTTGGCGAATTTTGCTTCAGTTTAGTATTATGATAATAAATATACTTGGTAGGGAAATTGCCATAGACTTTAGCCAATTCTTTATCGCTAGAGACATAACCTAAAGCACGCAATGAATCTACTTTTTTCCATTTCTCAGGAAAATGTGTTTTTGCATAATGATTATAACTGTCGCAATTGGCTTGCCACATAGCACCGCTATGGAATCCATTTATAAGTACCATTTTATCTACATTATCAGGATATTTTATACTGTAGGCTTGCGCTGGTACTGTCCCGTAAGAATGCCCAACAATAGATATTTTATCGAATTTTAAAAGAACACGTAACTTCTCTATAAGCTCCACATCATTCTCTACAGAATATTCAGAAGCATCTTTAGCATCATCACTTTTTCCGCGACCTAAAAAATCGAAAAAAACAACAGTATTTGTTTTATAATACTGTCCAAAATTACCTTGCATATAATCGTGAGAGTTTCCAGGTCCTCCTGGTAAAAAGAAGATAGGGTCTCCAGAACCTTTTAGTTCTACATTAATTTTATAGCCATCTATGGTATAGAATTTAGATTCAAATTTATTAAAAATATTAGGGTCTTGTTGTGCATAAAGCGAAGTGCTTATTAATAAAAGCACGAAAATTAATTTCAGTAGAGACTTCATAAGTATAGGAGTTAGGAGTTAGGAGCTCCTAATATAAAAAATAAGGAGATAAAAAGATGAAGTAATTAATAAAAAGACCGTTCTAGTGTGTGGACGGTCTTTTTCACACAATAAATAGAGTGTTATAATATATTATTTGGCATCGCTTTTTGCTATAACTTACTAGAAGTATCGTTTCCAGAAGCTAGATCTTTACCTTTTAAATACTCTGGTAATTTTATTTAGAAAGTAAAATGCTTACCGCATTACCGCCAAAACCTACGGCGTTAACTAAAATGTGTTGTAATTTTTCAGGTTGTTTTGTATTTAAGTAAGGCGTTGAAATAAAGGTTTGATGCTGTAACATTAATACAGCTAATTCAACACTTAGCATACCCGAAGCTCCTAAGGTATGTCCAAACTTCCACTTGTTTGTAGTTAATGCAGGCGTTTTGTCACAAAAAACAGTGTTAATTGCATTAATTTCAGAAAGATCACCTTTAATAGTACCTGGTGTATGTGTAACAATAACATCTATATCGTCTGGGTTTAACTTGCCTAAAGCCATAGTCATAGATTTTACAAAACAGTCGCCATTAGTAGATAAAGAGACATTGTGTTGTAATACTTCTGTGGCATAACCAATACCAGTAATTACAGCTAAAGTATTAGATTGTAGCCCTTGTTCTAGACAAGCCATAGCAGCACCTTCACCAAGAATCATAGTGTTTTTAGATTTGTTTAAATCTAAAGCTAAACACGGGTAATCAGTTTTTGTTTTAGCATATATTTTTAAGGCTTGCATTTGTGCAATAGTAAATGGTGTTAAAGGGGCTTCGCTACCACCAACTAAAAAGGTTTTACATAACCCAGCCTGTAACCATGCTACACCATTTAATAATGCATGTAAAGCAGTAGAGCAGGTAATAGAATGCGATATTTCAGGGCCTTGTGTTTGTAAATCATGTGCTACCCAAGAGGAAATATTTCCTAATGTGGTAGTCGGAGAGCTTAAGGTTTCTGCTTTATCTCTATTTAAAAAACTATCGTAATAACTTTCAAATAATTGTGTAGCACCACGAGACGACCCAATGTTAATTCCAAAGTTGTTTTTAGAAGGCCAATTCGCTTGTTTTACAGCTTGCCTAGCAGAATATATTGCAAATAAAACAGAATCGTCTAAAGCTTTATATTTTAAATCTGAAGCTTTTAATTTTAAAATTTCCGCTTTTGCTTCTTCTGGTAATTCAGAAACCAATGCATCATTTTTTAAAGTAATATGATGTTGGTTGGTTCTATAATTATTCCATACCTGTTCTGCCGATATACCTAAAGGAGAAATCGACGCTATTGCTGTTATGGAGATTGGTTGTAACACAAAAATAATTTTGAAGCAAAAGTACGAGTTATCCTTTTTTATTCTAGAAAATAATTCGATTTAATTTTAGTGTTATAAAACATAATAAATTTAATTATTTATACAGAAATGTGTAACAAAGTTTTATGTTTTGTTACCAATATTTTACCAAGCGATTATAATTAAAGTTATAATTGTTATTTACTAACCTTAAATAGATTTCCACTTTCGTGGAAAATAAATATGAAAAAAATTATACCCTATAAGTCCAGTAATGAAGCGTTAACTGCTTTAGATAATGGCGGACGTTTTTATAATATATTTACCAAAGCTGGCGATGGTGTTATTACACAAGCCGAAATAGGAAAAGTAGGCGGTTTGTTTAATAATAAACAAGGAGCAGTTTTATTTTTAGAATTAGCTATGTCTCAATTAGACGAAAATGCTAAACATAGTTTGTTGTCTAAAATGGAAACAACAATGCAAACAAGCTATAAAAAATACAAACCACAAAAGTTATTAGCCTCTCAAGTAAAAACAGAAGGTGTTTTAGCCTCTGGAGCCATTGTTACAGGAATACCAAAACTAGTAGATTCTAAAACAGAAATGACTACTTTTATTATGATGCCTATTACTACAGGAAACATAACTACGTTTACCATGATTCCTATTTACGAGCAATACGATGTGTATGAGTTGCGTGATGAGGTTTCCTCGGAAACGGTTGTAATAGCACACAATAAAAGTAACACTAAGTTGCCAGAAGATAAGATAAGAGTAGCTGGTATTATTAAAGAATTAAAAAAAGAGCAATCTAAAAATGCAGAAACAAAGCTGTTTTTAGAAGTATTATACCATGCAGATACTATGTAATTTATAGCTTTATGCAAAAACAATACCTTTACAAGAGTATAGAATATTATAAGTATTAATTAATAAAAAAGAGATTCCCTTCTTCAAGGGAATAACAAAAAGAGTTTTCTATGGAAGAAGTAAGACAAAAAAGTTGGATGAGTCGTAATTGGGGATGGTTACTAGGTGGTGGCTGTTTACTATCTATTGTTATAGTAGTATTGGTAATTGGCGGAGCCATTTGGGGGGTTACAAAAGCTGTAACCGAGTCTGTACCTCATACTTATGCTTTTGAAAAAGCAATACAAAATGAAGCAGTTAAAGCAGCTTTAGGAGAACCTATAGAAACAGGACTTGTAGGATCTAATACAAAGTATAATTACAATAATGGCGAAACTAATGTAGATATGACTATTCCTTTAAACGGTTCTATAAACAATGGTTTTATATACCTTATAGGAACTAAAGTTAATGATGAATGGACGTATTCTAAATTGTATGTGGATGTTAACAATAGTAATGAAGATATTAATTTATTAGAAGATGTTATTGAAATAGAGGGAGAATCAGATTTATAAAATGAAAGCATCTGAAAATGAGACAAAAGGAGTTTTTGTAGATGAAATAATAAAAATATCTAATATAAATTTTAGGTTTCATCGCATTTCGAGTATGCTTTTAGATCATTTCATTATGACTATGGTTATGGTTCCTCCAATGATACTTGTTATCATTTTATTATCTCAACAAGTTTTAAGGTTTAATGATGCATCCAGATCTTTAGTTTTCTTTCCACTAATGTTTATTTATCTTAATAAAGATTTTTTTAAAGGAAAAAGCCCAGCGAAAAGACTTTTAGGGTATCAGGTAGTTAATGCAAAAACAGAACAACCAGCGACAGAGCTACAATGTTTTATTAGGAATTTAACTATAGCCATTGCGTGGCCTCTAGAGGTTATTGTTGGATATATTAACCCGCAAAGACGCATTGGAGATATAGCCAATACAAAAGTAGTTTCTTCTAAGAAAGAACACTTAAAATCGATTTGGATAGATTTTAGAACTAAAAAACTGAAAGTAAATATACTTTTTATTATAATTATTGGAGCCATTTATTTTTATGGATTAAGTTTTTTAATGCCAAATACTTTTTAATAGTATATTATGAAAAAGACACTTAAAATAGTCATATTTACACTAATACTACAATCGTGTACACCAACCTAAACAAAGAAAAACTTATTGGTAATTGGAGTACTATGAATGGTCTAAATGAGTTTGAATTTTATCAAGATTCATTAATTGTTTATGAATGGGACTATCTTATATAAACAAATGGAATGCAGATGATTCAAAATTATATCTCGAAATAATTAAAGGATTAGATAGTTTTGGTCTTGATTTATGAATGAAACAAATGATATAAGTGAGATGTGTTTTTAAAGGATTAAATTAACTAAAAAGTTAATTTGGCAAAACCTTTTAGAATCTTTTGGCATCTATTGTAAAAAGCATTAATTATCTTGTTATAAATATTTGTTTTTGTATTAAAATTAATCAATGAAAAGAAACCACTACAATGTTATAGTACTAATATTTTTAGCACTCTTCGTAACATTAACGGGTGCGGCTCAAGACTTAGAAATTACTATCTGCGATGAAGACAATGATGGGTATAGTGTTTTTAATATAGAAGATATTGAGAGTTATGTTCTTCAAAATATTGGAGAAGAAGAGGGTAATATCCAAGAACAAGTATTAATTTCTACTTCAAATGGTAATGTGTATTCTGTGGACTCACCTTCTAATAACTCTTCTATTTCAGAGGTTTGTATACTTAATGATTATTCTTTTTTTGCAGATATAGCAATTAATTCAAATCAAGAAATATTTGTTTGTAGTTCTACCTATGTATACTCGGTCGAAAATGATTGTAGTGTATTAGAGTTTGATAATCCTATTGATTACCTTTCTTTTAATGCTCTATCTTTTGACGATTTAGATAATGCTTATGGAGGGTTTGGAAGTATTTCTATGGTATACAGGTTTAATATTTCAGAAACAGAAATAATTAATTTAGAATTATGGCATGACTTTCAATTTGGATCTTCTGGAGGGGACTTTGTGTTGTTAAACGATAAAATGTATGTTGCCTGGTTATTAAATAATGATAGCTATAGATTGTATGAAGTAACAATAAATAGTAATAGAGATTACATCTCACACATAGATTTAGGAGTGTTACCTGATAATACTTTTGGTTTAGCTTCTGAGCTAGGTAAACTTTACGGAGTTACACCCAACAAATTATACCAAATTAACTTACCAGATATGACGTTTACAGATATTATTCAAAACCCAGATTCTAATGATAGTTGGTTCGGCGCTGCTGGTTTACATGAAGCTGTGTCATTTAATCTTTCAACACATTTAACATTAAGTGATGCAGAAAACGGAAATGATAGTATTAATGGAGACTGGACAAATACTATTCAAGGTGGGCAAACTATTTATATTAGAGTAGAAAACTCATTAACAGGAGAATATGAAATCGTTTTATTAAATATTATTATTTCTAATTTTCCTAATGTGAATGTACCAGAAGATTTAGTGTCTTGTTTTTATGGTGAATTTAATGTATTCGATTTATCTTTAGTAGCTAACCAAATGCAAATAGACGAAACAGATAATCTAGTATTCACATTTTATAATATAGATCCTGAAACGAATGTTAACGCTGTTCCATTAGCAATTTCGTATCAAAGTATAATGGAAATCGAAACTCTGTTTGTAAGTGTAAACGACGACAATAGTGATGAATGTATTATAGTGCACAATTTTCAAGTAATAAATAAAGAAAAACCTAATATATTACCTATTTCTAATTTACAAGAACCTACAACACTTGAATTTTGTTATTTTGATTCTAATGATGACAAATATTTTGATTTAAACGATATTGAAAATACTTTAATATTAGACGATGGAAATCATGAAACTTCATTTCATTTAAGCTATTTAGATGCTTTAAATGCTAATAATGAAATACCAAATATTTATTATTTAGAATCTTTACTTCAAGAAATTTACATTAGAGTAGAAAATGAATTAGAGTGCTTTGCGATATCAAATTTCTTTTTAGATAGTAATTGTGTAGAGAATACTAATTTTTATTTTCCGCAATTTGTTACGCCAAATGGAGATGGTTTTAACGATTATTGGAATGTTAAAGGTGCTTCTAAAGACCTGCAAAACCAATCTATAATAAGAATTTTTGATAGATATGGCAAAGAACTCATTTCGTTTAGACCGTCGTCTAGGTTAGGTTGGGACGGTACTTATAATGGTAAACGTCTTCCTGCATCCGATTATTGGTATACATTTAACACAACTACAGGAATAGAAAAGGTTGGTCACTTTACATTAAAGTGGTAATATTATTTTTTAACGAAATAGTATTTCTGTAAAAGAGAAGCATAGACTATTATGGATAACTTGCGTATTAATAGTTAAAGTTATTACATTGTAACAGTAATAGAGACAAAGCTAAACTAGAACATGACTATAGGAAAACCATTTAATCAATTAGCTAAAAAGGATTATATCTACTATATAGATAACCATAAAAAATACACCGATTTTAATACTTTAGGGTTGTATCGTTCTATTTGTGAGAATAAAAAATTAGAGTTAAACGACCGTATAGAAATAAGAGATTATGCCAATATCATTTTCGGGAAAACGTTTCATTTTTATCAGTTAAAAGACCCAAAAACCTATTTCGATTTAACAACACTAGGGGAAGAACTAACTGTAGCAGACGAAAAGCAAATTTGGGAAAATATTAGAGAAACCCAGCAAAACATAATAAAGGAAAAAAAGATTAAACACCGAAACTTCGGCGACTACTCTAAACATAATTGCGGATACGACGATTGCCCTTACAACGGGCTTATGGTAAAACAAAATTCATGGTTAAAAGAAACACATATACATTTTGAAACGGATAAAAATGAATATGCTGCAAAAGATAAATCAGAACGCATAAAAAAGGAACGCAAAAACAAGCGTAGCATTATTAAAGATGCATTAGAGGATTAAGACATTTTAAAATTAAAACGGTCTACACTAATAAAATGCATACTATCATTTAGAGCCTTTAAACTAAAAAAAACACGTAAGACTACGTGTTTTTTTAGTTTATAATTTTAGAAGAGGTATTTTATTTATAATGTAATGTTATTTAACATTCGGATTCGTAATACCTGTTAATGTAAGAGGCGTAGTTGTATTTGTTGGATCATATACTAATACATGTCCATTAGCAACAGCCGCATCTTGCGGTAATAGAAATTGTCTTCCCACAACTGAATCTCCTTTAATTTCAAATCTAAATACAAATCTAAAAGGACTGCTTAGATTACTTGCCGGAATATGTATTTGGTTATTAGTGGCTACTCCTGGAACATATAAATTAAACGACTCATTGTCTTTCTCTTTAGAAGAGAACATTAAATCACAATGCGTTAAAGTTGCGTTATTTTTAGGGCTTATACTAATAATAACACCATCTGCACCTGGATCTTGTTTTACATCTATAGTATAGTCGTTTTTTAGTAAGTCTTTTATAGTAGTAGTACCAGTAGGGAAAACACCTGTATTACTTTTAGGTTTTTTATAATAAATAGATAATTTCATTACAGTAGGAGCGCTAGTACTTAACGGACCAGAAAGGTTTACGTTTTGGCTATACTTATCGTCATAAGCCAAAGCGTAACATAAATTTTTAAGACTTAATTCGTGTAAAAATTTCCCGTATTTATTAATAGAAAGTGAAGCCGCTGGTACATTGTTATCTTCATAATAAGCACATCTGTCTGCCCAACGTATAGTGCCTTTAGCTGGATTAGTTTCATCGTAATCTCCTTTGTATTCTCCATGCATTACATTTCTGTTTATAGCGGTAGATACTTGGTTTTTTATATCGCCATCTATAGAAAACAGATAACCAGTTAAGCTGGTTAATGGCGCAAAAATACCACCTTGCCGCAATACATCCCATGAACTAGGAAGTGTTATTATAAAGGTGTTTTTTGGCACTGTTAATGCTTTATTATTTTTATCTACAAGAGATGTGACTTTAAATTTTAAAGTTCCCGTTGCACTATCTGTTATGGTACCTTCTGCAGTCCATTTACAACCTTTTCCATCTGCATCACTAGATAAAGATGAATTTTCTGCTGTAGTGATATCTACATAATTCCAAATGGTAATAACATCTTTAGATGTAAAATACTTATTCCAGCAATACTTAATATAAGCATCCATATATGTAGCATCATTTCCAAAAGGTGCAAAATTAGGGCTATTAACTTTAGGTGCTAGTAATCGTGAATTTTCAACCAATACAGAAAATTCGTTATCAGCTTTAAACTTCTTTGTTAAAAAGGCAAAGGGGTCTTTTTGTGCGGTTGCATCTATAGCAAAGCCTTCTTGTGGTGTATTACTTCCATTAATACTATAAGCCATTGGTATGCCTACAAAATCTACAGCTGTTGTGTTAGAAAATAATACATTATCTGTATTAGAAGTAAACTCGAATTTATCGAAAATAGTATTAAAATTGGGGTCTGTAGGATTCCCTTCGTCTGGTTCTGCAGGACTTATTACGCCAGTACTACTTGTTACAACGTTAAGGTATACAGGTGCAGAAAAAGAAATATAAAGTCTACCACTATAAATAGGTATTGGGATTTGTAATCCGTTTGTAGCATCGTAATAACTTTTGGTTAGCAAATCCTCTAAAGTAATCCAATATTTAGCATATTTAATGGTTGGGTCTCCGCCTAAAACGGGTACTTTTACGGTATTGTCTGCTATTGCCATCTTTTTTAATTGACCTGTTGCCCAATCGAAATGCGCATAAGGCCCATCCCCAGATCCTATAAGACCTTGTATTACTAAATAAATTTCCGATGGTTTATAGCCAGTCGCCGTTGTACCATCGCTACCAACAGTTAAGTTAAGAAGGTCTAGGTAAAGTAAGGGTTTGCTCATAATAAATGGGTTATTGTTAGTTTAAAAGTTTGTATTCTGAATGCGAAATATTTAGCTTAAGTATAGTGTTAAATATTATACCTAGAACCGCTTTTGTTTAATTGTCTTGCTTTCTTTTCAAAACTATTAAACTTAGTACATAAAAAAGCACGTAGTTTTACGTGGTTTTAGTTTAGAAGAAATCTTGTTTTTAATAGATAGAAGCTTTATTTAGGACGAGATAGTTGTACAGTCACTTGTCACAGGCTATTTTAGCTGTGGACTAAAAAGGTTATTATTCTGAAATTAAAGTATTAATTACCTTGGATAGAACATCTTTTTCTTTTTTCTTAAAAATATTTATAATAAAAATAGGTTCATTTTTATTCTCATAGTGGTAGACTAAATTATATTCAGTTTTTTTATTAATAGTTAAACCAATATCTAATTTATATATGTTATTTACTGCCAAAAATTTCTTTCCTAGTTTGGGGTTAGCAGATAATTCTTCTATAATAGACTCAATAAACTCTACAGAATATTTCCCTTTAATTTTTTCTTGAAAATTTTTACTATTAATGGTAGAGTGCATTTTTTTAATATTGGATAATAGTCTTATGTATGATTTTTTTACGTTGGCTAAGAGCTAATTTAGCAAATAGAAACCGAATAGAAAATCTATTATTAAATTGTGTAGTCACTCGTCACAGACGAGCGCTAGCCTTTAGATTAGCATCATAGTTATTTTATGACTAAATTTAAAAAGAACGGAGTGAACTTTGTAGTTATGCGGGGTTAACTCCTGTAATAAGACAGTCTGGAAGTAGCATAAAAGGAAGACCACGAATAAGTAAAATGGGTAATCCTAAACTTAGAAATTTACTATTTATGTGTAGTTTTAATGCCTGTAAATATAATCGAGCTTGTAAATCGCTTTTTGATAGAATAGTAGCCAAAGGGAAAAGTAAAAAACTGGCTTTAATAGCTGTATGTAATAAACTATTAAAGCAAGCTTTTGCTATAGTTAAAAATGGAATACCTTATAACAATGAATATAGAAGTGCATTGGTAATAAATTAATAATTTTTATTTGTTTTTTACCTCAGTTCTTTGTTGGCAATAGTTTTTATTGTTTATATTGTATTTTATTCCCAATCAATCCATTCTTTAGGATATTTTTGATAAAGGTCATTCAGTAAATCGATATTGGCTTTACTATTTTGATGAGCTTTATAAAATTGAGCTATAAAGTCAATAATTTCCTCATCTTGGTCCTTTGTATGCAAACTTTTGAGTGTTATTTTAGAATCTTTATTTTCATCTAGAAGTAATAATGTAACTGCTCCAGCACATAAGCGATTGTTAGTAATAAAACTACCCAAACCACTTTGAATTCTTTTGATTAGTATAAGACAATCTAGGAAGGGTCTAAACTTTTCTTTATTTTCCCTAAAAGCAGGATAGGTTTGATAGGCATGTGTTTTAAAGATAAATTTTCTAATCTGAATAAATTCTTGATAGTTCGTTTTACCAAAGGTGGTCTTACCCTTTTGTAATTCAAAAAATAAATACGCTTCAAATTTACTAACTGAACATTCATAATAGTTTAAAGAGCCTATATCAGGAATTAATTCTTTATATGCCTTTTGGTATAGTGGGTATTTCTTTTGCGATGGTTTGAATAATGTACTAAGTCTTATTAGGTGATAAAATATTTTAAAAGATTCATCCTTAGAATAATTAGACATTTCTGATTCAGCAATTTTTTTCAACTCCTTTGTAAAGCTTGGATGAATCGCCCCTTGAAAATGATACTTTTTAGCAACTTCTTCGGTTTCAATAAAATACTTTACTATTGCTTTCTTATCATCTTTTATCTTTAATCTAAAATCAATATTATGACTTCCATATAGTTTTTGCTGTTCTTCTTGCCTAGCTCTGCTTTCATCTTCAAAACTATTTTTTTTACCTCTAAAATTTAATCCAAATATTTTCATTATGTACCTAATTCTGACTAACGGTTAAATTTACTATAAAATTGTTATACAAAAAATTGACTGGTTGTCAAAAGGAATTAATAGAGTTTTTTTATGTGGAATTATTGCCAACGTCTCGTATAAGAAACGTAGGGCAGGTGATAAGCACTTTCGTTTCGGTTTATTACTTAGCTAAATATAAATATTTTGCTTTTATTTTTACTTCTATAAACGCCAAATTTTATATTTAGCGGACTTTATTAATATGCACAGACTTTTCGATTTAGCACAAACGCCCTATGTTTTTTTATACATTGTTAGGTGCCTGGCTTTTTTTTCAGCTTGCACCTAACTATTGTATAAACTCAATAAGTTGCGTTTATTTTCTTTCATATATAATGACTTAAAATTAAATCATTTTTCTGTTAAACCCAATAAAAACAAGTGTTTTCATTGGTTAAGCTTATTAAGCGGTTTTTAATGGTTTACAAACGACTAATGCCACACCTTCTTTTATAAAAACAAACCTAAGTAACGTTTGTTTTAGTTCTCTACGGAAATCCGTAAATACATCAAAATCTATTAACGATAAGGCGGCCCAGCCACCCAACCTACAATAGATTGTCTAGTCCCTTTGGTAATAGGCGTTACACGATGTAAAATAAACGACGGAAAAATAATAACGGTGCCTTTCTTTCGTGGAGCTTTTACTATGTTTTGATTAATCATAAACTCTAAATCGCCACCTTCGTAATCATCAGGATCCGATAATTGTACCGTAACACTTAGTTTTCTTGTAGAAATGCCACCTGGACCAAAATCTAAATGCCAGTCGAAAAAATCACCTTCAGAATAGCGTGTTAATTGCAATTCTTGTTGAAAGCCTAAAATATCGAAAAGATACCGTTGGTTATTTGTCATTATGGCTAATTCTGCTAGTTTACGATATAGCCAATCGTTCTCTGGTGTTTTTTCAATAAACATCACCGAGCTTTTTCGTAACTCGTCTTTATACTTTTCAGCACCAGAAAGGGTAGCCTTTTCTATTTTATCTTCTTCCCAGAAATTAATAATTCTATCGACTTCATGAGGCATAATAAAACCTTCGTAATAGATATATTCTGCAAAATTGTTATTGTTTGGCAATCCAAAAGGATAATAAGTAGACATGTAGTATGTATTTATTAAATGAACGTAACTAGAGGTTAAATTTAATAAACTTGAAATAGTATACAATAAGTATTAATACTTGTTTTTTTAAACAATCTCTAGCGCCGCCTCAATAACAGTATAAATGTTTTCCAATTGTGTTTCTGTAATCACATAAGGCGCTTGTATATAAATGGTGCTTCCTAACGGACGTAAAAAGACGCCATTATCCATGAAAAAATGAAACAATTTGTCTCGTAAATCGCCATAGCGATCCATTTCTATGTTTAAATCTAAAGCAAAAATAACACCTGTTTGTCGTGTCGATTTTACTTTAGGATGGGTTTTAATACGGTCATTAAAGGTGTTATGAGCCGCAATTACCATTTGTATATTGTCTTGTATGGTTTTAGATTGCAATAATTCTATACCCGCTAAAGCAGCAGTACAGGCTAACGGATTTGCAGAATAGGTGTGCCCATGAAACAACCCTTTACCAATATCGTCGCTATAAAACGCATCGTAAATGGCTTGCGAGCATGAGGTAATCGCCATAGGTAATAAGCCAGCGGTTAAGGCTTTACTTAAGCAAATAACATCTGGTTTTTGCTCCATATACAAGGACGCAAAATGTTGTCCTGTTTTACCAAACCCCGTCATAACTTCATCGGCAACAGTAATAATGTTGTTAGCTTTACAGAATTTTAGAACCTGGTTTAAACCGTCTGCATTATGCATTTTCATTGCTGCAGCACCTTGTACTAAAGGTTCGTAAACAAAACCTGCAACTTTATTATTATCTACAATAGTTTGAAGTGTGTTTAAAATAGCCTCGTGATTATCGCCGTTTGGTACTGGAATACGTTTTACGTCTAAAAAGAAATCCTCGAAAGGGCCATTATAAACCGATAAACCAGACACGCTCATGGCACCAAAAGTATCGCCATGAAAACCATCTTCGAAAGCAATTAAAGTATTACGTTTTTCGCCTGTATTAAAATGATATTGTAATGCCATTTTAATGCCTATTTCTACAGACGACGAGCCATTATCGCTAAAGAATATTTTATTTTGATTATCTGGTAAAATACTTATTAATGCTTCTGATAGTTTTACGGCAGGTTCATGTGTAAAACCACTAAAAACAACTTGATCGAGTACTTGCATTTGTGTGGTGACGCGACTGGTAACATATTCGTTACAATGCCCATACATACAAGTGTACCAAGACGCAATAGCATCTATATATTCGTTACCGTTTTCATCATGTAATACACAGCCTTTGGCTTTTGTTATAGCAATGGCTTCTGGGTGCAATTTATGTTGCGTTAATGGGTGCCATATATGTTTTTGATCTCTTTCTTTTAAATTCATAATCTTATGTTATTCCCGCCCTTCGACTATAGCCTGTCTCGAGCAAATTCGAGAGGCTCAGGATAAATTCCAACGGGAATCTTTTTAATGCTTTTCTAAAACAATTTTAGAATGCTATTTTTAATTAGTACTTATAATATTCTGTACTCTTGTTATATATCTGGATGAAAGGGGGCAACAATAGCAAATTTACTTTACTAATAATCCAACGTTTTTAAAGTTGGGTTTTTTGTTTTAATTAAATTTAGTTTCCACTCCTTATGCCAATTTTTAAGCTGTTTTTCTCTAGCTATTGCTTGATTTATATCTGAAAATGTTTCAAAATCTCATCCTAATTGATTTATAAGTGTGACCCTGAATCAAGTTCAGGGTGACGTAAATTAACTTATTTCAAAAAACGCTTGTGCTTCCTTATTATTTAGGAATTGTTCGGCGTAATCCTTTATAACGTTTTTGTCAAAATACGGTTCTTCATCTATACGTCCAATAACAGGCGCATTGGTTTTTGTTTTAATAATAGCCTCGGTGGTTTTATGTTCGTTTCCACTAAATACAATAGCAACGTCGAATCCTTTAGATTGTAATACATTTACAGTTAATAATGTATGGTTTATACTGCCTAAATAATGTCTAGAGACTACAATAACTTTGTAGTTGGGTTGTATTAAATCTAATATGGTTTCAGTAGTATTTAAGGGTACTAATATACCGCCTGCGCCTTCAATAACTAAAGTGTTTTTAGTTTTTGGTGGGTGTATTGTTTTGGCATCAATAGTAACATTATCAATGTCTGCTGCTGCATGCGGACTCATCGGTGTATTTAATGCGTATGCATTATCGTGAAATTGCGATTTATTATTAGATATTAATTGTTTTACTTTTTTAGTATCGCAATACTCTAATTCTCCAGCTTGTACGGGTTTCCAATAATCGGCTTTAAGCGCTTCTGTTATAATGGCCGAAGCTACTGTTTTACCAACTTCGGTAGATATGCCTGTTATAAAATAGGTGTTCATTTAAAAAATGGTGTTACAAACATTACAGCGGTATTTCGTTTTTTCGAAAAACGGAAATAGCATGTAAAAAATATTTTTTCTTGAGGGTTCTGCTATTAATATTTTGGTAGACTCGCAATTACCACAGACTATGGCATTGCCGTTATCGTCTGTTTCGTAAGCTCTAATTCTATTATAAATGGTAATAGCTTTATTTAAATCGTCGTTATGTACTAATAATTTAACGCCTCCAATGGCTTGGCTTATTAATGGATCGGAATCTACTGTTTTTTCATCGGCCAGCATAACACGTATGTATTCTTCCTCTAATTTAGATTTCGTAATGTGTGCTTCTGTAGAATACGGAAATGTTGCTAAAACAGTATAATGGTCTACCATAAATACAATTGATTTTTAAACAAAGGTACTAAGTATGCTTAAAACGGTAGTAATTTCTGCTTCAGAATTATAACTGTGTAAACAAAAACGTAGGCGTTCTTGTTCTTTTGGTACCGTTGGCGATAGTATAGGCTTTACATTAAAGCCTGCATTTTGAATATTCCTTGCTATTGTTTTAACAGTAATATTACCTGGAATAATACAACATTGTATGGCAGAGTCACTGTCTATAAAATGCTGTTGTAATTGTAGTGTTTGTAATTGCGATTTAAAAAACGAAATATTGCGTTGTAATGTCGCAATAGCATCGGTTTCTAAAAGTAAATTGTACGCTAATTTTATGGTTGCTACAGAATGTGGTGGCAATCCTGAGGTGTAAATTAAAGACCGTGAAAAATTGGTTAAATAATCTTTTAAAAGTGTACTACTTAAAATTGCTGCACCGTGGCAACCTAGCGCTTTTCCGAAGGTTATAATTCTGGCAAAAACTTGTGTTTCTATATTTAGTTGTTGCGTTAAACCCACACCATAATCTCCAAAAACGCCAATGGCATGCGCTTCGTCTACAATTAAATAGTAATTGTTGGAGGTGCAGAAATTGGCCAAAGCTTTTAGGTTTGGTGTATCTCCATCCATTGAGAATACAGATTCTGTGACGATGTAAATGGTAGCACCTTCTGGACTTCGACTGCGCTCCGCCTGACATTTTGTATTTAAATGGTCTAAATCGTTATGTTTAAATTTATAACTTTTAGCATTACTCATGGTTATGCCATCTCTAATAGAGGCATGAATATATTCGTCGTAAAATATAATATCACCACGTTGTGGCACACTAGAAAAGAAGCCTAAATTGGCATCGTACCCAGAGTTAAATAACAGCGCATTTTCACTATTATGAAAGTTAGAAATCTGTTTTTCTACTGTATTGTATAAGGTGTGGTTTCCTGTTAATAAACGTGAACCGGTTGCACCATTTTGCGTTAGTTTTTGTGCTACTAAATACTTGTGGGTGTCTTTAAAAAGTGTTTCGTTTTTAGAAAAACCAATGTAATCGTTAGAAGAGAAGTCTACCAAACCACTTGGCGTACCTAGTTGTCGTAATACATTATCTGTTTTACGCTTGTCTAGTTTTTGTTGTAGTTTTTTTGGAAAACTCTTCATAGAGCAAATATACAATTACTAAGTGTTTTTTTTACTCCGTATACTTTCAATGATAACTGTACTAATAATTAATAAACCGCCGAAAAAAGTATTCCAAGTGGGAATTTCTTTTAAAAATAAATAAGCGAGTATTATAGCATAAATAGGCTGCATACTACTTATAATACTAGCAGTACTCGCCGAGAAGTATTTTAGACTTTTTACAAATAAAGTATGGCCAATAGCTGTGGTTAGTAACGCCAATAGTATAACATAAGGAAACTGTGTTTCTATGTTTGCACTACCGTAATAAAATAAAAAAGGAGTTAAGGCAATGGTTACAAATACTAATTGATAAAACATAAGCATAGTACCATTATAATGAGGAATTTGTTGTTTTAAAATTAACGTTCTTAAAGCATACAATACAGCAGAGAGCAAACCAAAAAGAATACCTTTTACATATGTATTCTGGTAATTTAACTCGGGGACTAATATATAAATACCTAATAATACTAATACCCCTAATACTATATGAATAGGATTTAGCTTCGTTTTAATAAATAAAGGTTCTAATAATGCTGTTATAATAGGGAATGTATAAAGCGATAAAATACCTAGTGCAACATTAGAGAGTTTTAATGCATAGAAATACGTAACCCAGTGTGCTGCTAAAAATAAAGCGCTAAGTATAAAACTAAACGTATCTTTTTTAGAATGTAATTTTAAGCTAATGTTCTTGTATTTACAGTACCCTAATAAAATTAACATTGCTAAAGCAGCGCGCCACCAAACGGTAACAGGTGGAGGCATAGCTATAAATTTACCTAACACACCAGAAGTGCTAATAAATATGGTGGCTAAACTTAACTCTAATAATTGTTTAAGGTGTTGGTTTTTCATTTAGTCTGTTCGGCTTTTAGAGCCTCTTTATCTATCCACTTAAAATCATCGCGAATGGTTGCATCTAATAAATCTATATTTAATGCTTCAGATAAATCATAAGCTACGGTAATAGCGTCTTCGAAGTTATTTCTTGTGTACAATTCAAAATGTTTGTTTTTATCGTACCAAAGATTAACTTCAAATTGTTCATCTGTAGCCTTGGAAGCGTCATAGAATATAGAAACGTATTCGTAATTATGAATGGTTTTCCACTTACCGAATTTTAAAAAACCAATTTCGGTACTCGGCTTAAATCGAGAGTTTTCTAAATCTATATAAATTCGTTTTTGAGATGAAAAATAGGTTCCTAAAAGGATTAAGACTGCTAAGGTTTGAAAATTTACAGATAAATTTCTTAAGTATTCATTAGTCCAATTAAAATTGCTCATATCTACAATTAACAAGAAAATTGCAGTAGTGAAAAGAACGGCAGCGATAGGTAATTGCCAATACGGGCGATTAGTCTCAGAAACGATAATATTGGTGTCTTTCATTATTCAAATATAACTAATGCTTTTATAAGCCTAAAAGATTTTTAATTTACTTTTTTCAATAAAAAATTATTGTTTTTCAATAATTTTAATATATTTGTTATCGTTAAACAATAATAAAATAATTTTTTAGATATGAAAACAGCCAATAGGTTAAAGTTACTAATAGATGTTTTTAGTATACTATTTATTATAATACTTGTAGGAATGCTTACAAGTAATTATCCCTTCTTTTTTAAAGCTTATAATTGGAATGCTTTAAAACACACTCCCGTGTTTAGCTTTACTTTAATATATGTATTCCTTATACTAAAAAGCATTCTAACTATATTTGGTATTTTATATTTGCGTAAGGCTATTAAAGCTATTTTAATTAAAGAATATTTTTCGATTCAGGTTACTAAAAACTTAAAAAAAGCTGGACATATTTTCGTTGCTGTTGGAGCAGGATATATAACAGTTTTTATAGTAGGTTTATTAAGAATACACAATGTCTTACAGTTTCGTTTAGAGTTTTTTCAAATAGAATCAGTAGTAACTTTGGGGTTATTTGTAGTTATTATAGGTTTATTTTTTATACTTATAAGTTACCTTTTTACTCAAGCAAGAAGTCTTAAACAAGAAAACGAATTAACAATATAATTATGAAAAAACTTAATATTTTAAAAAGACTAATAGATGTCTTCTGGATTATGCTTTGCATTTTATCATTTGCTCTATTTTTATTTACTATTGCTTATCTAGTTTTTGGAGATTCTATTGTTGGGTTTCTTATTGAAAGAGCTGAACTTCAAATAGGGAATGTTTCTATAGTTAAAGTTATAACTTTATCATTTTTCTTTCTAATATCATTAACAATTGCACATGTACTTTATTTATTTAAAAAAGCATTAGAGGCTTTTCAAAAACAGAATCCATTTAGTAATATAGTAGTGGCAAATTTTAACAAAATTGGAAAACTATTAATAGTTGTTGGGATTGTTCCTGGACTATTTTTCTTTGTACTTAGTTTATTTCCTATATCTGATGTTGAATTTTTTGTTGAATTTGGTTCGAATTTAATAACGATCTGTATGGGGCTATTCTTTATCGTATTGAGTGAAGTTTTTAAAGTAGCTAAAATGGTAAAAGAAGAAAACGAATTAACAATATAATTATGAAAAAAATAAAAATATTAAGAGCTATTATTTTAGTATTATTAACATTACAATTATTAAGCTTTGTCATGGGGTTTGTACAATATAATGAGTTTGAACAATTACATGAAACACTAATTTTTGGCAAGTTTAATTTTGTTATTCATTCAATCTTGTCATTATGTACAATTGCGGGTTTGTTCTTTTTAGTTTTTGCCTTAAACGCAGTTATAAAGAAAGATTTCTTTGTGACTATAGCTACTAAACGATTTAAAATAGCTGGTCTATTTCTTTTTATGGTTGGGTTAGGACAAATAGTATTTAATAGTGCTGTTTTAATTAAGGAAACGAATCTAAAAAATGAATACTTTTTTACTGGAATAGAAAAGGCATTTATTTTAATTGTAATAGCTTTTGGGCTATTTGTAGTTGCAGAATTAATACAGAACGGAAGTGTTTTAAAACAAGAAAACGAACTAACAATATAAGTATGAAAACTATAAAATTAAGAATGTTTGGTAAGTATTCTGTATCATCACTATTTTTTTGGAGTTTTATTTTATGCTTTATATTAACAACTCCATTATTTATAGCAATGCCTTTTTCGGGGCTTTTAAGAGCATTTTTTGGGTTATTGTCGTTTGCTCAAATTGCACTTTTTTTTACCCCTAAAGTGATTTTCTTTTATTTGCTAATTTTAATATTTAAGTCTTTTAAAACAGAAACGATATTTACAAAAAAAACGATTAATTATTTACATTTATTTGCAGGCATTAATTTTATAATAGCATTACTAATTATTGTATCTACAAAATTAGATATCTATTGGGTTAAAGAAATGATTCCCATATTTCCTTTTGTTATTTTAGGTATATTTTCTGCATTTATTGCAGCCATTTTTAAACAAGGTTTTCAGATTCAACAAGAAAACGAACTAACAATATAATCATGTCAATAATTGTGAACTTAGATGTCATGCTTGCCAAACGCAAGATGAAAAGCAAAGATCTAGCAGAGATTATTGGCATTACTACAGCTAATTTGTCTATACTAAAGTCAGGTAAGGCAAAAGCAGTACGATTTTCTACATTAGAAGCTATTTGTAAAGCCTTAGAATGTCAACCAAGTGATATTTTAGAATATGTTGAAGACTAACATTACATACCATAGAGCAGAAACTACTGAAGATTTAAAAGCTATTTTAAAACTTCAAAAAAACAATTTACCCAATGCACTTACAGAACATGAAAAAAAGAAAGAAGGATTTTTAACTGTACAGCATGATTTTGAGTTATTAAAGCGAATGAATGTAGCCTGTGCGCATTGCATTGCTAAACATGGAGATGAAGTTGTAGGTTATGCATTATCTATGTTGCCTAGTTTTAAAAACGAATTACCTTTACTAATCTCAATGTTTGATGAGGTGGAAAGTATAGTGCCAAAATCGACCCGTTATATAGTAATGGGACAAATTTGTGTCGCTAAAAGTATGAGAGGTCAAGGTGTTTTTAGAGGCTTGTACAATTACATGGCTCAAGAGCTTAAAACCAATTTCGATGCGATTATAACAGAAGTCGATGCGGCAAATACAAGATCATCTAACGCACATAAAGCCGTTGGTTTTGAGCTACTGAAAGCGCATGAAGCAAACAATAGACTTTGGGAATTAATTATTTTAAAAACTAAATAACCAAAATCATTTTCTCGTATCTTTACAGTCTATGTTTGCATTAGTTGATTGTAATAATTTTTATGCTTCATGCGAACGTGCTTTTAACCCAAACTTACAAGGAAAACCAGTAGCTATTTTAAGTAATAACGATGGTTGCGTAATATCACGAAGCGATGAAGCAAAAGCTATTGGCTTGCCAATGGGCGCACCTATTTTTAAATGGGAAGCCTTTTGCAAGACCAATAATATACATGTGCTGTCTTCTAATTATCCTTTATATGGAGATATGAGTAGTCGGGTCATGTCTATACTATCGCAGTTTACACCAGACGTAGAGTTATACAGTATAGACGAGTCATTTATAGAATTTAAAAACTTTAAAACCGATTTTAATTACAACGACTACGGCTTTCAAATAAGAACACGAGTTTTAAAATGGACAGGCATACCAACATCGGTTGGGATTGCACCAACCAAAGCACTGTCTAAAGTAGCCAACAAGATAGCACGAAAGTTCCCCAATGAAACCAAAGGCGTATATGTTATAGATTCTGAAGAGAAACGCATAAAAGCTTTAAAATGGATTAAAATTGAAGATGTTTGGGGTATTGGTAGACGTTTGGCAGAACGTTTAAAGATGAAAGGTTGTAAAACAGCTTTCGATTTTACAGCGTTACCTGATGCTTGGGTAAAACAAAACTTCTCGGTTATAGAAGCACGATTAAAACGCGATTTAGAAGGTATCCCCACATTGCAATTAGACGAGCATAAAGATCGTAAAATGATTGCCACTACGCGAAGTTTTGAGTACACCTATTCCGATATCGATAATATAAAAGAACGCATTTCTACATTTGCCTCTAGTTGTGCCGAAAAACTTAGAAAACAAAATTCTAGTTGCTACGTTATTATAGTAACATTACGTAGCGATAGACATAAAAAAGGAGCAGAGCAACACAGGGTAAGTACTAGTGTTAATTTAACCTATCCTACAAACTCCTCGTTAATTATAAGTAATTATGCTATTAGCGCAGTAATGTCTATATTTAAAGAAGGAATAAAATATAAGCGGGCAGGTGTTATTGTAACAGGATTGGTACCAACAGATAATTATCAATTAAATATGTTTCACGAAGAAAACCCGAAACATAAACCCTTAATGGCCTCTATAGATAGTTTAAACACTAAATATGGAAGCAATAAAATAAAATTAGGAAGCCAAGATTTACAGCGCACCTGGAAAATGCGGCAAGAGCGTTTATCGCCAAGATATACCACTAATATTAACGATATTATAGTTGTGAAATGATAGTACATAAATCAGGAAGTTTAACCTTCTTTACACCAGAAACAGTAGACGATGCAGCAGCACAGTTTTTCGATACAGGAATCTCGGCTGGGTTTCCATCGCCAGCAGACGATTTTAAAGAGCAACGTTTATCTTTAGACGAAGAACTAGTAAAAAATAAAGAAGCCACGTTTTATGCTAGAGTTAGCGGACAATCTATGATTGGTGCTGGACTAGAAGATAACGACCTATTAGTAATAGATCGTAGCCTAGAACCTAGTAATAACAAAATAGCTGTTTGCTTTTTAGATGGAGAATTTACAGTAAAACGATTACGAGTAGATAATGAAGAGGTGTGGTTACAACCAGAAAACCCTAACTATCCCATTATTAAAATTACCGAAGACAATAACTTCCTTATTTGGGGCATCGTTACTAATGTGATTAAAAAAGTATAATTGTCATGGAGTTTAATAACCCGCTGGTATTTTTTATTTCCGCTATCGGCGTCTTTAATGGCTTTTTAGCCAGTTTCTATTTCCTGTTTTTTAGTAAGCAAAAACGTGTACAGAATTTATTTTTAGGACTGTTATTACTATTTTTAAGTCTACGCATAGGGAAATCTGTCTATTCTATATTTACAGCACGAGACGCACGCGATTTATTAATACTTCAAATAGGATTATCTGCCTGTTTTTTAATTGGTAGTGCATTATTTTACTATATAAAATCGTCTATAGAAAACACTAAAGTTATTCCGCGTGCATGGAAAATACATTTTGCAGTAGCGGCTATTTTAATAATAACAGTAGGTATTATAAAACCCTATCGTATTTATCCAGAAGTATGGAGTAACTATATTGTGTATTCAATTTATACCGTTTGGGGAGTTTATATACTCGCTTCGGGAGTATTACTAAAAACGATTTTTAAAAAAGCAGTTAGCAAAGGTCAACAATGCACGACTTCGGAGTTGTGGTTAGTTGCCGTTTTTATAGGGAACTTATTAATATATTCTGCCTATATAATAGGTTACTTCTATCTATATTTAATAGGAACCGTTACGTTTTCTATTGTGTTTTATGCTTTGCTAATTTTCTTATTATTTAAGAAAAACAGAGAGAGTATATTTCAAGATATTCCAGAAAAATATGCCTTAAAAAAGATTGAAAATAATGAAGCTGAACAATTAAAAGTACAATTATATAAAGCCATGCAAGATGAGCAGTTTCATAAAAACACAGATGTTAAATTGAAAGATATTGCTGAAGCATTACATATCTCCCCACATAAATTATCTCAATTATTAAATGATAACCTTGGCAAAAGCTTTGCAGCGTTTATAAATGAACAACGTATAGAAGATGCCAAACAATTATTAATAGAAAATAATCAATTTACATTAGAAGCTATTGGTTTTGAAGCAGGATTCTCTTCAAAATCAAGTTTTTATGCTACGTTTAAAAAAGTGGTAGGTCAAACGCCTTCCGAGTTTAAAAAGCAATATGCCTAAGTAAATTACTCCAAAATTATAATTCTGGACACTTCAATTATAAGCTAACACGCTAATTTTAGCTTGTTTTTTCATGTTTGTATTAAATGAAATAAAAACATTAATACAAATTCATCATGAAACATTACATCCTATTATTTACAGCATTATTAGCTTTTCAATTTACAAATGCACAATCCGAATGTGCAAAAATTGAAGAAACATTACAAAAATACATGGAAGGCAGTTCCTATAATAAATTAGAACTATTAGAAAGTGCTTTTACAGAAGATGCAACATTGTATTTAACACTCAGAGACGGTAGCTTTAAATCTATAACGCCAAAAGACTATGTAGGTTTTTTTAAAAATGGAGAAGCAGGAAAGTTTAATGGTCGAGAAGCAGAAGTATTAGCTATTGAAGTGGTAAAAGATATAGCAACAGCAAAAGTTAAAATAGCATTTCCAGAACGCGATATGGTTTATATGGATTTGTTTCTATTGAAAAAATTAGAAAATGGTTGGAAAATTATTAGCAAAACAGCAACACGAGTAGATAACGCTGCAAATAACTAATATGAGATACTTTTTAATACTAATTATTAGTTTTTATAGCTTTGTAGTAACAGCGCAAGATTCTAAAATTAAATTTGTAGATACTACAATAGCAATAGATGGTAATTTTACAGAATCTGTTTGGGAAAACTTACCAGAATATACAGGGTTCTATAACTATTTACCAACAGACATTGGTCTGGCTAAAAACCAAACCTCTGTAAAACTATTTCATAACGGAACACATTTGTATGTAAGCGCTATTTACAATGATACAACTCCAAAAGCACAAGTAAGTACACTAAAAAGAGATGTTTCTATAGCATTTAGCGATGCTTTTGTTCTTATTTTAGATACTCAAAATCAAGAACAAAACGGTTACTTCTTTGCTGTAAATGCCTTAGGTAATCTAACCGATGGTTTAGTAGGAAGAAGTAATAGTGGTTATAATTTAAGTTTTAGTTGGAATGCGACTTGGCAAGCGAAAGCCCTTTTAAATGGAAATAAAAAACAATACGAAATTGCAATCCCTTTAAAAGCGTTGAATTTTAATAAAGACAATGCTGTTTTCGGGGTTCAGTTTTATGTAAGAGATATAAAAAATAATTCGTGGACTATTTTTAAAAATGTAAAACGAAACTATGCTAATCTAGATTTACGTTTTACTGAGAAATTTGCAGTCGAAAATTTACCAAATAAATCAAATTCGCGGTTTACAATAACCCCGTCTTTAACTACAAATTATCAAAACAATGTATTAGATAACCTTGAAGAAACGACTTATAAACCAAGTTTAGACGTGCAATATAATGTTACTTCTTCCTTAAAATTAGATGCCACAGTAAATCCAGATTTTTCTCAAATAGATGTAGATCAACAAGTCACTAACCTAACGCGGTTTTCTATATTTTTTCCTGAACAAAGAAATTTCTTTTTAGAAAATTCCGATTTGTTTTCTAATCTAGGAGTTAGCGGTATTAATCCGTTTTATTCAAGACGCATTGGTGCAAGTTCAGATATTCAATTCGGATTAAAACTATCTGGAAATATAGCTTCAAAAACAAGAATAGGTCTTTTAAATGTGCAGTCAGATAAAAGTGATGGTGTAGCGTCTCAAAATTATGGCGTTCTAGTAGGGGAGCAGCAACTTTCTAAAAACATTGCAGCTACAGGTTATTTAATAAACAGACAGCAAACCAATAAATTTGAATTTGTAGACGATTATAATCGGGTTACAGGAGTAAATCTTAATTACAAGTCTAACAATAATAAATGGATAGGTTTAGCCAATTTTGGAAAGAGTTTTAACGACGGAATCTCTAATAAAAATACATTTTACAATGCGGGCATCTGGTTTAATAAAAGAGGGCTAGAATGGAATGTAGGTATAAAAACCATAGGAAATAATTTTATTACCGATATTGGTTTTACACCAAGATTGTACAATTATGATGCTATAAATAATGTAACCATTAGAGAAGGGTATACAGAAGTGAATTCGGGTATTGAATATGAAAAATTTTACGAAACGTCTAAAACCTTAAATTCTTTTAGAATAGTAAATTATAGAAATAACACCTATTTCGACACAGACGGACAACTAAATCAAACGTCACATTTTATAAATTCGGCACTATTCTTTAAAGATTTGTCGGCGTTATACTATGTATTTACTTACGATTTTGTAGACTTAAAATATGGATTCGACCCCTTAGGAAACGGTAATGCATTGCAGCCTGACACTTATAAGTATGGACTTTTAAAAGTAGGCTATAACTCTGCAAATAACCAAAAGTTTAGATACCGTTTTAATATTCAAAAAGGACAGTATTATAGTGGTAAACGAACCTCTGGAGGGGTGTATTTAAATTATCAATTACTGCCATTTGCTAATTTAGAAGCCAGTTACGATATAAATAGAATAGACCTTAACGAATTGGGTAGCGAAACGTTTCATTTAACACGTTTTACAGGAGAAGTGTTTTTTAATAATAGATTAAACTGGACCACTTATCTTCAATATAACACACAACGTAATAATTTTAATGTAAATAGTCGCTTGCAATGGGAGTATAAGCCATTATCGTACGTTTATTTGGTGTTAACCGATAATTATAATAATACTAGTGGTTTTAATAGAACAAATTGGGGAGTGGCCTTTAAAATGAATTACAGATTAGATTTATAGAAAAAAGTATTATTTTCCTTTTATAATTATAAATCCATAGGTATATATAGAAGGTTATACGCCTGTTTTAAACTATTTTTATAAATAAACTAAATAATAAAATTAATGAGAAGAATAGTAATTATAGTCGTTGCGCTGTTAAGTTTTAAACAAGTTGCTAGCCAGACATTCAACGGAAATGAAAAGGATATAGAGATAATATTAAAAAACACCAAAGATTTTTCTAAGTATGTTATGGCTTCTAATTATAAACTAATTGAAGCTTCTTATACTAAAGATGCTAAAATTTTTCCTAATAATTCTGAAATATTGACAGGAGATGATATTTTAAAGTATTGGACTCTGCCCGAAGGCGTAAGTATTTCTTATCATAAAATTTTTCAAGAAGAAGTAACAGTTACTGGAGATACAGCTTATGATTATGGGTATTACGAAGGCATAACCAAAAGTGAGCAAGGAGAACAATCTTGGAGAGGTAAATATGTAATTGTATGGAAAAAAGTTGATAATGATTGGAAGATGTATCTAGATATTTGGAATAGTGCAGGTAAAAAATAGAGTATAAAAAAACGCAAAACTTAATAGTTTTGCGTTTTTATTATTATTGGAAGTAATTGTACTAGTCAGCTAATATAATTACTTTATTTCCGTTCATTTCTAAAGTGCCAGAGTTGATTTTTAATAAAGTCGTGTTTTTGTCGCCTTTAGTAAATTTATCTTGTACCTCTTCATTTAGTTCTATATTACCAGAGATTTTAACATTACCTGCTTGTAATATAGAGACAATAGGAGCGTGATTGTTTAACATCTCGAACTCACCATTAATACCAGGAACAGCAACGCTAGTTACTTCTCCACTAAATAAAGTTGCTTCTGGTGATACAATTTCTAAATACATCTTTTAAATTTTATTTAAAAACTTCCGAGAAATCGGAAGTCTCATTTTTATTAAACAGATGCTGAAATAAATTCAGCACTTGCTTTGGCTTAAGCCTCCGCAAGCATTTTCTCTCCAGACTCGATAGCTTCTTCAATAGAACCTTTAAGGTTAAATGCTGCTTCTGGTAAGTGATCTAACTCACCATCCATAATCATATTAAATCCTTTAATAGTTTCTTTAATGTCTACTAAAACACCTGGGATACCTGTAAACTGCTCCGCTACGTGGAATGGTTGAGATAAGAAACGTTGTACACGTCTTGCTCTACCTACAGCCATTTTATCTTCTTCAGATAATTCCTCCATACCTAAGATGGCGATAATATCTTGTAATTCTTTATAACGTTGTAATAACTCTTTTACTCTCTGTGCACAGTCGTAGTGCTCATCTCCTAAAATATCTGCAGTTAAAATTCTAGATGTAGAATCTAATGGATCTACCGCTGGGTAAATACCAAGCTCAGCAATTTTACGAGATAATACTGTTGTTGCATCTAAGTGAGCAAACGTTGTTGCTGGTGCAGGATCCGTTAAATCATCTGCAGGTACGTATACCGCTTGTACAGATGTAATAGAACCTTTTTTAGTTGAAGTAATACGCTCTTGCATTGCACCCATCTCTGTTGCTAATGTAGGTTGGTAACCTACTGCAGATGGCATACGTCCTAATAAGGCAGATACTTCAGATCCAGCTTGTGTAAAACGGAAAATGTTATCTACGAAGAAAAGTACATCTTTTCCTTGTCCATCTCCAGCGCCATCACGGAAATACTCAGCAATTGTTAAACCAGATAAGGCAACACGTGCACGTGCTCCAGGTGGCTCATTCATTTGTCCGAATACGAATGTTGCTTTAGAATCTTTCATAGCAGCTTTATCTACTTTTTGTAGATCCCAACCACCGTCTTCCATAGAATGCATAAAGTCATCACCATATTTGATAATTCCAGACTCTAACATCTCACGAAGTAAATCGTTTCCTTCACGAGTTCTTTCTCCTACTCCTGCGAATACAGAAAGTCCACCGTGTCCTTTTGCGATATTGTTAATTAACTCCTGAATTAATACTGTTTTACCTACTCCGGCACCACCAAATAATCCAATTTTACCTCCTTTTGCATAAGGCTCAATTAAGTCGATTACTTTAATACCTGTAAATAAAACTTCTGTAGAAGTTGATAAATCTTCAAATTTAGGTGCGCTTCTGTGAATTGGAAGTCCAGCATCACCAGCTTTAGGTAAATCACCTAAACCATCGATAGCATCACCAATTACATTAAATAAACGTCCGTAAACGTCTCCACCTATAGGCATTTGTATTGGAGCACCAGTAGCGTTAACTTCTGTACCTCTACTTAAACCATCAGACGAATCCATTGCTATAGTACGTACAGTATCCTCACCAATGTGAGATTGTACTTCTAGTACTAGAGTAGAACCATCAGGTCTATTTATTTCTAATGAATCGTAAATTTTTGGAAGTTCAGCACCTGCTCCGAATTCAACATCGATAACTGGACCTACTATTTGTGCAACTTTACCTGTAACTTTTGACATTACTTATCTATTTAATATTATGCAATTTAATTGATTGAAAACGCAATTTGTTTTCGCGTGCAAAGATAGTAGTTTTAATTTAATATTAAAGGGGTTTTTTAAAGCATTTTTAAGCATAAAAAAACGCCTTCAATTTGAAGGCGTTTTATACTGTTATTTATTGGGTAACCTTATGGTAATAAAGGCGAATAATTTGTTGGGTAATTAACAACTTCAAATAATGAATTAGAAGCTTCAAAGTTAGAACCATATGTTTTATCTATAGCTTTCATAAACTCATTAGCCATAATAGCATAACCTTGTGCTGTTAAGTGAATACCATCTAAACTTACTAAACCACCAGTTACTAAATCTGTAGTTAAAATAAAGTCTCCGTTTTCAATACCTACAGTTGCAGCTTGTTGTAAAATAGCTTTAAAATCTACAAATGCTAAACCAGTAGCTTGAACTGTATCATCAATAGTTTGGTTATAAGCATCTGTTGCTGTTATTACTGCTAATTGTTCTTCAGGAGTTAATACAGATTGGTCTCCTAAAGGAGCGGCTGTTCCTGCTCCTGCTGGTATAGCAGAAGATGTTGGTAATGTAATTAAATCGTCTGCAGTTGCTTGTCTTAAATTAATTAATTGAGGATTTAAAGCCGTTAAGTCTCTTAAATCTTCATCTATAATTACTAGAGCGTTATTGTCTCCTGCACTAAATGTAATCGTTCTTTTCGCAATCTCAGCATCTGCCATTTCTTGTGTTAATGGTGTATTTGCAACTAAAAAAGCATACGCTTGTGCAATTCCACCATTATAAAGTGCATATCCAGCATTTAATTGTGCAGCTGTTGCAGCATTTAAAGGTACTGGGTTGTGCGGTACTGTTGTAAAATATGGTAAATCTGTAATGTAAGGAATGTTAGCTAAAACACCTTGAGATCCATTTGCAGTTAATTGTGCAACGATTGCATTAAATGTTTGACCAAAAACTGTTGGGTCTGTAATATCATTATTACCATAAGAGGCTGGGTTAAAGTTACCTGTTTGGTCTTCTCCAATACCTCCAGAGGTTGCATAAGATAATACATCGTTTCCTCCAATTTCAGATAACGTGAAAAATGTTGGAAGTTGTACAGCTGCTTCTCCTAGAATTGTCGCGCCTGCTGATGTAGCAAAACGTCCAAAATAAGGGTTTAATGCTCCATATCCTGGAGTTACTAAATGAAAACTTTTTGCTCCTGGAACACCAGTATTATTAAAAGTACTACCTAGATTTACAGTAGCATCTGTTGTAATTGGTGGTGCTGGAGCTCCTAAATCTGCAAAAAAATCGTTTAATCGCTGTGGTCCAGATCCATTAAATACTAATCTGTAAGGGATAATAGGTGTAGTACCTACTACCATTCCTCCTGTATTATCATTCATTAATGGCTGTGTGAAAGCACCTCCACCTATTGCTGAAAATTTTTGTGATAATAAATTTGGAAACGAGTTTCCTTGGGCTGCATTAAATAAAGCGCCATCTGTAAAACCTGCTGTAAAAGAAGCTCCTACAGCTACATAATTAGAAAGGGTTGCATTACCAGCGGTTAAAGCAGGATAAGTTGCTGCTGGTTCTGGTGCATCTATAAAATCTTCTTCGTCGCTACATGCTGTAAATCCTAAAGCAATTGCTAATAGGTATATATATTTTATCTTTTTCATTATTATAGATTGTTAATTGTTAATGAAACGTAGTATTGTGAACCAATGAATCCTGTACCAAATGCAGTAAAGTATTCTTTACCAGTAATATTAGTAGCTCCTGCTTTAATTGTTGTTTTAATAGAAGGAACTCTATAGTTAATTTGTGCATCTAGAACATGGAATTCAGGTACAACACCTTCTCCAAAAGTTGCTTCCCAGAAATAGTCATCGCTAAATCTGTAAGCTATATTAAATCCAAAGTTTTTAAATAATTCTGTGTTACCAAAAGTCGCTTTAAACTTGTGTTCTGGTGTGTTAAAGTTTGTCATTAAATCTGGATCTGAAGATTGATCGAAATCTAATTTAGTATATGTATAACTTCCTCCTAAATCGAAATCTCCAAATACTTTAGTAGATAACCCTAAAGAAGCACCATAAGAATTAATGGTTGCAGCAGAGTTTGTATAAGTACTATATGTTTGGAAATCGCTATTTGCTATCGCTGCAATAGATAAAGAGTTATCTCCAACGGTTCCGTAGAAAGGAGAAATTACTACCTCTTGAGAAATGAAATCTTGGTAGGAGTTGTAGTATGTACTAAAATCTACAATAAGTTTATCGTATTTACCTCTATATCCTAGTTCTACAGATGTTACTCTTTCTGGCTTAATAATGTCTGGATTAGCAATAGCATCTGGTGAAGCTAATATTGCTGGGTTTCCAGAGTCTGCAAAAGCTTGTACTGCACTTGCTGAGTATGAATTGTTATATGCAACAGCTCCAGTTTGTGTTACAGTACTTGGTTGTCCAAGTGTGTTTTGTGCTACTGTACTTACTGGGAATGTTCTTACATATCTTTCTAAGTTGTTAGGTGCAGAACCTACTAAGATTGCTCTACCAGCATCTAAACCAATAAATAAATCTTGAGTTGTAGGGTTTCTAAATCCTGTCTGTACAGATGCTCTAACATTGTGATCTCTGTTTAATGTTAATCCTGCTGATAATCTTGGAGAGAAGAAACCATCAAATAATTCTGATTTGTCATAACGACCAGAAGCTGTAATTTTTAATTCTTTTTCTCCGTTTAATTCAAAGTTTTTCTGAATTTGTGTGTATATACCTGCTTCAGAATATTCTATTTCTCCGTTTCCGTCTGTATAAATTGTTCCTCCTGAGTTTAAAGTGTATTTTCTGTAAGAACCACCAACTTGTATTTCAGCAAAATCTACTAAATGGCTAAAGTTATAATTAGCATCACTATGGAAGTATTTAGAAGCATCTTGGAATTTAGAACCAGTACTTAAATCAGGGTCATTTACAGATCTATTAAATGCTGCTTGAAATTGAGGCGTACCAGGTAAGAAACGTCCAGTATCTGCTGCTGCTCTAGCGGCTGCGTGTTTTTGTTGCTCTGTTAAACCTTGTGGGTTACCACTTAAGTTGATTCCCGCAAATGTTTGAATATAATCTCCAAACCAGTCTGCATCACTTTTCCATGCTCTATTTATGTTAATTCCTGTGAAAACCATATCATAAGAATCTCCTGCTCTATCTGAAACTTCGTAAGCTCTTACAAAGAAGTTGTCGTTTTTAACTTCTATTTTGTGTTGTTGTTGAGAGAAGTTTCTAATGTTATATCTGTTAGTTCCTTGGTAAATTGTAGTACCTGTTCCAACTTTTCCAACATAAGAAATTTCTAAACTGTTATCAGTTATTGGTCTAAAGTATAATCCCCAATCAGCTTTTACACTTTTTGCATCATAATTAGTTAAATCTCTTTCGTTATAACCAGTTCTACTTACTACAACATCTGGAATAACTCCTAAACCAGAAGCTGAACGTATATTTGTTGATACTTCATCTCCATATACGTTAATACCATCATAATTAGTGTTAGTACCTCTTGTTCCTCCAGGAATCGTTTTGTCAACCTCACTTGTCGCAGCCCAATCCGTTCCTTTTAAATATCCAAAGTTTACTTTAGCAGCAAATTTATCATTGAATTTATGAGCCATTCTTATACCTAAATCAGTATAATCATTGTCTCCAGCAGCTTCTTGCGAAGTGATACCTCTTTTAATAAAACCACTTATACCTTGGTGATCGAAAGGACTTTTACTTCTCATAAATAAAATTCCGTTAAAGGCATTGGCCCCGTATAATGCAGAAGAAGCACCAGGTAAAAGCTCTACACTTTTAACATCTGTTTCAATCATACCTACAAGGTTACCAAGTGGGAAGTTTACGGCTGGAGCAGAATTGTCCATACCATCTACTAACTGCATGAAACGTGTGTTTGCAAAGGTTGCGAAACCACGAGTGTTAATAGATTTAAATGTTAAACTGTTTGTATTTACATCTACACCTTTTAAATTTTCTAAACCATCGTAGAAATCTGCAGAGGCTGTATTTTTTATCTCTTTAAGCCCAAAACGTTCTACTGTTACAGGGGATTCAAAAATTCTTTCAGGTGTTCTAGAAGCAGATATAACAACTTCATCTAGAATACTACCTTCTTTTACTATGAAATTTAATTTTTGATTATTAGTAGTAACTTCCATAGATTCTGTTGTGAAGCCTACACTACTTACTTGTATAGTAAATGGTGGGTCTTGACTTACAGTTAATGTAAAGTTTCCATCGAAATCACTTACAGTTCCTGAAGATGTACCAACAGCAAAAACGTTGGCTCCTGGTACAGGTTGACTATTATCGTCTACAACTGTTCCAGTAATTGTTGTTTGTGCGAATGTTACACCGCAAAAAAGCAACAATAAAATTGATAAGATTGTTCTCATTTTCTTTATTAGTTAAATTTGGAAAGACCAATATACGTTTTTTAGGGTAATCATAAAAAAAAGTTAACAAAATTATGCGTGCATAACAAAAAATAAGCAAAATATAGATGTAAAAAAAGCACTATCCTTAATAAATAGTGCCTTTTTTAATGATTTGATAATATTTGTATTTTTACTCTACTGTTACAGATTTTGCTAAATTTCTAGGTTGATCTACATTTTTATTTAATAAAACTGCAATATGGTAGGATAGTAATTGTAATGGAATTGTTGTTAAAAGAGGTGTTAAAACTTCTAGTGTTTCAGGCACTTCTATCGTATGGTCTGCTAAGTTTTTGACATCTACATCTCCTTCGGTTACAATACCGATTATTTTACCTTTTCTAGATTTTATTTCTTGTATGTTGCTTACTACTTTTTCGTAATGTCCTTTTTTAGTTGCTATTACAAAAACAGGCATTTGCTCATCGATTAATGCAATAGGACCATGTTTCATTTCTGCAGCTGGATATCCTTCTGCGTGTATATATGAAATCTCTTTTAATTTTAATGCGCCTTCTAAAGCTACAGGGAAATTAAATCCTCTTCCTAAATACAAGCAGTTTTTTGCATCTTTATATGTTTCAGCAACTTGTTTTATATGTGCGTCCGATTTTAAAGCTTGTTCTACTTTTCCAGGAATTAACTCTAATTCTTGTAAGTGTAAATGGAAGTTTGAATTAGAAATACTTCCTTTTTCTTTAGCTAATTTTAAAGCAATTAAAGTTAATACTGTTATTTGCGTTGTAAATGCTTTTGTAGAAGCAACACCAATTTCTGGTCCTGCATGTGTATAAGCTCCTGCATGTGTTTCTCTAGCAATAGATGATCCAACAACATTACATACACCGAATACAAAAGCGCCTTTAGATTTGGCTAATTTTATAGCAGCAAGTGTATCTGCTGTTTCTCCAGATTGTGAAATAGCAATAACAACATCATTTTCTGTAATTATTGGGTTTCTGTATCTGAATTCTGAAGCGTATTCCACTTCTACTGGTATTCTTGCTAAATCTTCAAAAATATATTCTGCTACTAAACCTGCGTGCCATGATGTACCACAAGCTATAACTATAATTCTATTTGTGTTTAAGAACTTTTCGATATTATCGTCTATTCCAGACATTTTTATAATACCTTCTTTAGCTCTTAATCGACCTCTGTAAGTATCTTTTATTGCATTTGGTTGTTCATGAATTTCTTTTAACATGAAATGCTCGTAACCACCTTTTACAATTTGCTCTAGATTCATTTGTAGCTCTTGAACGTATGGTGCTACTAAAGAATCGTTTTTGATTTTTCTAATTTTTACGCCTTTTTTACGTCTTACAATTGCCATTTCTTCATCTTCTAGATAAATGGCTTTTTTAGTATATTCTAGAAAAGGAGTGGCGTCACTAGCTATAAAAAACTCATCATCTCCAATACCTATTGCTAACGGACTTCCTAGTTTAGCAACAACTATTTCGTTTGGCTTATTTTTGTCGAATACAGCAATGGCATAGGCTCCCACTACTTGATTTAAAGCTATTTGTACTGCTTTTCCTAGTTTTACGTTTTCGTTCTTTTTAACATCTTCAATTAAGTTAATTAAAACTTCTGTATCTGTATCTGATGTAAAAGTGTAGCCTCTTTTTATTAATTCTTGTTTTAAAGACTCGTAATTTTCTATAATCCCATTATGGATTATTACTAAGTTTCCAGAATTAGAATAATGTGGGTGAGAATTAACGTCATTAGGAACACCATGTGTAGCCCATCTTGTATGTCCTATTCCTACAGTACCACTAGCGTCTATTTCGCTACTAACACGTTTTTCTAAATCTGCAACTTTTCCTTTAGTTTTAGAGAGTTTTATATCTTGCCCATCATATAAAGCTATTCCTGCACTATCATAACCACGATATTCTAGTCGTTTAAGGCCTTCTAGTATTACAGGGTAAGCTTCTCTTTCTCCAATATATCCGACAATTCCACACATAATTTCTTAGTTTTCTGTTTCTGTATAAAATATTTCAAATTCAACACGATTCCCTTCAGGAATATCCGACTTACTTCCGTATAATACAGTACTTTTTGGCGATAGTAAACTTGTTGAAGGAAAAAAGCTATTTATTGTTGAGTCATCTTGATCATATATAACACCTTGTACTCTAGCATTTGTGGCTGATCTTACATCTAGAGGAGAAGTAGGTGCGTTATTTACGTTATTAGCAACGTATAGTCCTAATTTTACATTTGTTGAGTCTCTAATTAATAGACTGTTAATATGTTCGGTAAGTCTAAATTTATATCGAATTCCATTGTCATCTGCATCTCTCTCTAATACTTCTGAGTGATCTATTTTAGATAGTGTTGGTGCTGCTGTATTTGTAGAGCCATCTAAATAGTAATCTAAAATAGGTGTGTTATTTTTTAAATCGTATAATAATAATCTGTTAGGTTCATTTCCATTAACCTCATTTTGGTTGACATGAAATATTAGATTTGCTTCATTAATTAACCATTTGCCTTCTTTGTTTTTAAAATATGCAAAAGCGTCTACAGGTACACCTTCGTCATCTACAGTTCCATTAAATAATTCAATAACACCCATAGAACCATCTCCTCCTTTTAAATAAAGGTTGTCGTCTCCTAAAAATGGATTTGGAGCAGTTGGGAGCATAAAGTCGTTATTTATAGTATTTACTCTAATTCCCCCTGCAAAGGCTAATCTATAAGCAGTAATGTTTCTTACACTTTCTCCTTCATCAATTTCTTCTTGATTATTGTAGTCTATAACTATACTTGCTAAGGAATTCGATAGGTCTAACATTTGCATGTTTCCACCATTCCCTGTGTTCTCAACTTTAAAAATTAATCCTCTAAAAAATTCGTTAAAATTATTCACGCTACTTAAAACATCGTTCTCTTCGTTAGCGATAAATAAGTCTTCCCAAAACGTTGCTGTAGGACTTAATAATTCTACTCTTAATGATGGAGGAATACGTTCTGCAATAACAGGAGTCATACCGTCGTCTTCAAATACAGGGGCACCGTCTTCATCAACTTCTTGAATTTTAATTTCTTCAATACTTGGTGTGAAAAACTCATCTTCATACAATAATTCTCCTATTTGCGAGCAAAACAAATCTTCTTGATTAGAATAATACAATTGAGTTTCTTCAAAATTTGTATTTGGATCTAAGTCTCTTAATAAGTAATTACTTTTATATATCGATAACTTATAAGTTGCTGTAGGATTAAATCCTCCAAAGATAGAATCAAATTTATAAGTATTGTTTCCATCTTCATCTGTAGATTCTATTGAGCTAAAATAAGGAACTGTTAGTGTAACAGAATTTATTCTTGGGATAGAGGTATCTGTTGGTGCTTCACCAAAATCAGGATCGAAATTTGTTGGCCTAACCTGTGTAATAATACTTGCAGTTGTAGAACCGAAAGTAGAATTTGGATCGTTATAAACACCAAATAAATTACCAGGTAAATCTCTAGTTTGTATACCACTAGTATTATCTGTAATTTTATTGGAATAAGAAAGTACAGGGAATTTTTGGCTAGCAGTTGTAAAATTTTTAATCCCTTGAATATCACTATCAATATTAGTGAAATCTTTGTCGCATGCTATGGTTACAAACAGTATAAGTGTAAGTAAAGCTAACGATTTTAGGGTGTTCGATATCTTCTTCATAAATGTATTTTGTATGCTCTTTTAGCTATAAAACGCTAGTATTGTAGAATTCTGTATAAGCTTCGGCGAATTCGTCTTTTTCTTTAAAGTCTAAAACTGGTTTTTCTGAAGCTTTTAAATAACTGTCTAATTCTTCTGGGATGTCTTGCGAACCTATAATCAATGCATCAGAATGATCTATTGCAACTTTCATTATGTTATTGTAAGACGGTTGCTCTAATACTTTTATAGCTTCGGTATCAATATTGTCGAAAGCTATTTTATTAATCATGTCTTTATTTAGTGTATCTTCAAAACTTTGGTTATATATTGAAGTTACAATTTTACTTTCGTTAAATAAAGGTTCATCTTTATAAAATTGTTTTAAGTATAGTGGTAATAAAGAAGCTAACCATCCATGTACATGAATAATATCTGGAGACCAGTTTAACTTCTTTACAGTTTCTATTACACCTTTTGCAAAGAATATAGCACGCTCATCGTTGTCGGGAAATAATTTTCCATCCTCATCAGTTAGTGTTGCTTTTCTTTTAAAGTATTCATCATTATCTATAAAATAAACTTGAATACGTTCTTTAGGTATAGAAGCTACTTTTATAATAAGCGGCATATCCAAGTCATTAATTACTAAATTAATACCAGATAAACGTATTACTTCGTGTAATTGATGTCTTCTTTCGTTTATATTACCATATCTTGGCATAAAAATTCTTATTTGTCCGCCTTGTTGGTTTACCATTCTTGGGGTTTCAAACGACATTGAAGAAATCTCCGTTTCAGGAAGGTAAGGAACAACTTCAGACGACACATATAATATCTTTTTATCTTTCATACGATAGTTTTAATGTTAACGTTGCGGACAAAAATCGCTCCTTTTTTTGAAACTTGTTTTATCCACAATCATAATTTTTAGTTAAGCTTTAGAGAATTCTAAAATAAAAAACACGCAAAAGTACAAAAATTTATGCAGATTGCTACTAAATATCTTAAGTTTGCACACGTTAATGTTATTAAATAATGAAGGTCTTTTCAGATAAAATAGAAATTCAGAGTTATATAAGTGAAGAAAAAAGTAATGGTTCTACTTTTGGCTTTGTGCCAACTATGGGAGCATTACATGAAGGACACTTATCTTTAGTTAAAGAAGCGCTTTCAAATAACAATTATGCTGTAGTTAGTATTTTTGTTAATCCTACACAGTTTGATAATGAAGAGGATCTTGAAAAGTACCCGCGAACTCTAGAAAGAGATGTAGCGCTTTTAAAAACAGTTTCAGATTCTATATTAGTCTATGCTCCAAGTGTTGATGATATTTATGAAGGTAACACTAAATCTGAGCAATTTAGCTTTGATGGTTTAGAGTTTGAAATGGAAGGGCGTTTTCGAGAAGGACATTTTGATGGTGTAGGAACCATTGTAAAACGTTTATTCGAAATTGTAACGCCTAATAATGCTTATTTTGGGGAAAAAGATTTTCAACAATTAGCTATTGTAAAAAAACTAGTGGAAAAATATCATATTCCAGTAACTATAGTTGGTTGCAAAATTCATAGAGAAGCAAATGGCTTGGCTATGAGTTCACGTAACGAGCGTTTAAAGCCAGAATATAAAATTGCTGCTCCTTTTATATACAAAACACTAAAAGAAGCTAAAGAAAAGTTTGGCACAAAAAGTGCTAAAGAAGTTACGGAATGGGTTGAAAGACAGTTTGCAAAACATAAATTATTAGAGCTAGAATATTTTATAATTGCAGATATAGAAACCCTAAAACCAGTAAAACGAAAATCTAAATCTAAAACCTATCGTGCTTTTGTTGCAGCTTATGCAGATGATATAAGATTAATAGACAATTTAGCACTAAATTAATTACCTTTGCCCCATGCAAATACAAGTAGTAAAATCGAAAATTCACAGAGTAAAAGTTACAGGCGCTGAGCTTAATTATATTGGTAGTATAACTATCGATGAAGACTTAATGGATGCAGCAAATGTTATACAAGGAGAAAAAGTTCAAATTGTGAATAATGATAACGGAGAGCGTTTAGAAACTTATGCTATTCCTGGTCCTAGAAACAGTGGCGAAATTACATTAAATGGAGCAGCAGCCCGTAAAGTGGCAGTTGGAGACACTCTTATATTAATTACATATGCTTTTATGGATATAGAAGAGGCTAAAGTATTTAAGCCCTCGTTAGTTTTTCCAGATGAAGCGACGAATTTATTAAAATAAATTTTGAATAAAACAGTACTTAAAATATTAAAAATAGGACTCCCAATTTTATTGGGAGTTTTTTTAATATGGTATTCTTTACAAGATGTGCCCTTGTCAACGATTTTTAAGTATTGGAAGGCGGCTGATAAAAGTTGGATTATTCTTGGTGTATTAATTGGATTGTTAAGTCATTTATCTAGAGCTTATCGTTGGTTATTTCAATTAGAACCTTTAGGGTTTAAAGTAAAATTTGGAAACAGTATAATGGCTGTTTTTGCTACTTATTTAATAAATTATACTATTCCCAGAGCAGGTGAAGTTGCAAGAGCATCTATTCTTACAAATTACGAAGGTGTCCCTTTTGAAAAAGGTTTTGGTACTATTGTGGCAGAGCGAGTTGCAGACTTGTTGGTTATGCTAATTATTATTACTATAACCCTATTTCTAGAGTTTGATTTTATCTATAGTTTTTTAATAGAGAAATTTAATCCAGTGAAAGTAATTGTTGGACTAGTGGTATTAATACTAGTGGGTACGTTTTTTGTGTTTTATATTAAGAAAAGTACAGCAGGAATTGCTTTAAAGATTAAAAACTTTGTAAATGGTTTAATTGAAGGCGTTTTAAGTATCTTTAAAATGAAGAAGAAATGGGCCTTTATTTTTCACACTTTCTTTATATGGGGTATGTACATTTTAATGTTTTATGTAACAAGTTTATCTATCCCCGAATTAAACAATGTGCCCTTTGGAGCTGTTTTAATAGGTTTTATATCAGCTAGTTTCAGTATTGCTGCAACTAATGGAGGTATTGGGTCTTATCCAGTAGCCGTCTTTGCTGCATTTTCTATTTTTGGTATAACTAAAGACCCTAGTTATGCTTTTGGTTGGATTATGTGGGCCTCGCAAACTGCAATGATTATTATATTAGGTGGATTCTCACTCCTGTACTTACCAATATACAATAGAAAGAAATAATTTGTACATTGCATTTCTAATTAAAATTAGCCTACAATGCAAAGATTATTTTATGTTTTCGTTTTCATTTTTTCGTTTCAGCAAATTTCGGCTCAAACTTTATATAAAGAGTTTGAATCTGCAATTTTAGGTGAAACACGACAGTTAAAAATACAAGTGCCTAGAGGGTACGATGATACAGATAAGAGTTATCCAATTGTCGTAGTTTTCGATGGAGATTATTTATTCGAAATCGTAGCTGGAAATGTAGATTATTATTCCTATTGGGAAGATATTCCTGAAGCTATAGTAGTTGGTGTTAATCAAGTAGAATCTAGAGACAGTGATACTTATTATTCAGAACAAAATTCATTACCAATAGATGACGGTGCCAAATTTTTCGAGTTTGTAGGTATGGAGTTATTGCCTTACATAGAAAAAGTGTACCGCACCGAAAAATTTAAAGTAGCTGTAGGGCACGGATTAACAGCAAACTTTATAAATTACTTTTTATTAAAAGCAGTACCATTATTTCAGTCTTACGTTGCTATCAGTCCAGATTTAGCACCAGATATGACTAACTTTTTAAAAGAAAGATTATCTGGAGTAGAAACAAAAACATTTTACTATCTGGCAACATCCGATAAAGATGTAAAACACATAAAAAAAGGAACAGACGAATTAAATACAGCATTATCTGGATTAGATAATAAAAACCTATTACGTAGTTTCGATAGTTTTGAAGGTCCTTCTCATTATTCATTACCAGCGCACGCTATTCCTAAAGCTTTAGAAAGTATCTTTTTTGTATTTAGGCCAATTTCTAAAAAAGAATATAAAGAGACTATTCTTAAATTAGACACCTCTCCTGTAGATTATTTAAAAGAAAAATACGCGACTATAAAAGATTTATTTGGAATAGATAAAACGATTTCTATAAATGACTTTAGAGCCATTGCAGCAGCAATTAAAAAAACAGAAAAGTTTGAGCATTACGAAGCATTAGGAAAGTTAGCTAGAAAAGAATACCCAGATACGTTATTAGGACATTATTATTTAGGGAAGTTTTATGAAAAAACAGGAAAACCTAAAAAAGCAATGAAGACGTATCAGTCTGCTTATATTTTAGAAGAAATAGGTGGGATTACTAAAGATCAAGTTTTAGAACTGTCTGAACAAATTAAAGTAGATTTCGGTTACTAAAAGAATATTAAAACAATACCTGTTATAGGGTGATAAATATGGCAAAAGTAAAAACTACTTTTTTTTGTCAGAGTTGCGGTACACAATACTCTAAATGGCAAGGACAATGTACCGCTTGTAAAGAATGGAATACAATTGTTGAAGAGGTAATACAAAAGCCAGAAAAGAGCGATTGGAAAACACCGGCCAATACTGTAAAACGTGCTTCGAAACCATTAAAATTGAAAGAAATAGATGGATCGAAAGAAGCACGATTAGATACTTTAGATGAAGAATTTAATCGCGTATTAGGTGGCGGAATTGTACCAGGTTCTTTAACACTTCTAGGTGGAGAACCAGGTATAGGAAAAAGTACTTTATTGCTTCAAATTTCTTTAAAACTACCTTATAAAACATTATATGTTTCAGGAGAAGAAAGCCAGAAACAAATAAAAATGCGAGCCGATCGTATTAACCCAGAGAATGACAGCTGTTATATTTTAACTGAAACAAAGACACAAAATATCTTCAAACAAATTGAAGCTTTAGAGCCAGATATTGTTATTATAGATTCTATACAAACCTTACACAGTGACTACATAGAATCTTCTAGTGGAAGTATTTCGCAAATAAAAGAATGTACAACCGAACTTATAAAATTTGCTAAAGAAACAGCAACGCCAGTTATTTTAATAGGGCATATTACCAAAGATGGACACATTGCTGGGCCAAAAATATTAGAACACATGGTAGACACTGTATTGCAATTTGAAGGTGATCGTAATCATGTATTTAGAATATTAAGAGCACAGAAAAATCGATTTGGATCAACCCGAGAACTTGGTATTTACGAAATGCAAGGTACTGGATTAAGAGAAGTAAGCAATCCTAGTGAAATATTAGTGTCTGAAAAAGATGAAGAACTATCTGGTAATGCTATAGCAGCAACTATAGAAGGTATACGCTCTTTAATGGTAGAAGTGCAAGCATTAGTTAGTACAGCCGTATATGGAACACCACAACGAAGCGCTACAGGATTTAATGCTAAACGACTAAATATGCTTTTGGCAGTTTTAGAAAAACGAGCAGGTTTTAGGCTTGGAGCTAAAGATGTGTTTTTAAATATTACAGGTGGAATTTCTGTAGATGATCCCGCAATAGATTTAGCTGTTGTAGCAGCTATTTTGTCTTCTAATGAAGATATGGCATTACAACGTGATTTTTGTTTTGCAGCAGAAGTTGGGCTGTCTGGAGAAGTAAGACCTGTACAACGTGTAGAACAACGTATCTTAGAAGCCGAAAAATTAGGATTCTCCACGATATTTGTTTCTAAGTACAATACTATTACATTAAAAAATACTACAATTAAAATACAACTCTTATCTAAAGTTGAAGATTTAGTAGGGCTTATTGTTTAAATTATGCCGTTTAAAAGTGCAGGTTTTTTTATTTTAATATCCATTCAATCATAAAGTCTACCGTCAACCTGAACTTGTTTCAGGCTTTCACTATGAAACATCTATGTTTTTAGTTGTTACTGTGATGCTGAAACAAGTTCAGCATGACGTCATAAATAGCATTATAACACAAAACGGACAATCATATTTTTTTATTAATAAACCGCATATATAATAATAACGTGCACATATGAAAAAGATTAATGCACTTATGAGATAGCTATGGTGTAGCCTTTATTTTCACAATACATTTATGTTTTAAATTAAAAACATAGTATTATGAAAAACAAATTACTTAGTCTGTTTATTATATGTCTGTTTACTTTACTGGGGAATGCTCAATTGTCTTCAGGAGGAAGTTCATGTAATTGCGAAACAGTATTAAACCCGACATTCGAGTTAACAGAATTTAATGCAGATGCATGTACAGCAACATTAGTGGCTAATCCGGGAGATAGCCCATGTATAGATAACTATTACCTAATTTATAAATGGTATAGAGCTAATGGAGAAGAAACGGTAGTAGCAAATAATCCATCGGTAACTTTCGAGGATTTTGGTGATTTAGGAGAAGTAAAAGTATTAGTAGAAGCAAGAGTATCACAAAGTGGTTATACCATTTGTTCTAAGGTAAGCAATTCTACTACTTTTAATGATGTTACTTGTAGTTTTAATGATGATGGAGATGTAACCATAACTAAAAGAGCATATAGATATGATGGAGGGATAACAAATGTACGATTAGGTGTAGATGATGCAGAAGGTAATGATGTTGGTGGTACAGTTTATAAAGGACAATTATTCGAGTGGAGAGTGGTCATAGAAAACACTACTGCAGCTGCAAGTTACAGTTTTTTCTATAATGACGAATTTCCTAACGTACCAGGTTGTGCTTTTACTACAGAAGAGATAACGATGACGCAAGGTGGTGTGACTACAGTTATTACTACAATGTCCGATTTTATAACTGTTGATCCAGGAACAACAACAATTAGTTATATCACTAGAGCTAATAATAATGCTGCTTGTGCAAATCAAACAGATGATGAAGGTAATTGTTTGCCTTACACAAATAAGTTTGGTTACGATTTCTTTATTAATCCAGGAAAAACAAGTTTAAATACCGATGTCCCTACTGAAGGGAGTGGTGTTGTAGAGAGTTCTGTATGTTTAAGGTATGGATGCCCTATGGGATTAGCTGATGGCTTTTGTTTAGCTGCTGAAAATATGCAAGAAGGAGATATGTTAGAAGTTCCTATGAATGGACATGTATCTTTTTTCAGTGTTAGAAAAATGGAAGGTGATATTGTATATGAATTTGATCAATTTAATGCACCAACAATAGAACTTATTCCATCTATAGCTAACAGTGGATTTACAGTGGTATTAGATGCCCCGGATAGTAATGGCGTAAGACATTTTGTAATAGAAAATCCAACTAATCCTTTTGCAACATTTAATATTTCTACGAGTAATGCATATAAACCACTATCTATTTTATTAGAATTTAGTCAAGATTTACAAGATTGTACAACAGTGTCTGTAATGAATATGAAAATTACTAGTGGATCTAATATTGCTGATGTTTTTTTAGATTCAGGTGTATTCTGTGTTAATTATGAAGATTATAATGATCAAATTGAAGATTATGAATCTGCATGGATTGCAACACCAACAGGGGAAACATGTGCATCTACAAATGCCCCATTAGTATTAACAGCTTTAGGGCCTTTTGAAACGCAAAACCCAAATTCAGAATATAGATGGACTAAAAATGGTGATTCTATAATAATAGGAGAATCTCAACAACTAAATGTTATATCATCTGGATTATATAAAGTTAATATTACAGATCAAAATGGTTGCGATAGAGAAGCAGATATTATAATAGACACTTGCCCATTAACTTGCAGTTGTGGTGATTTAAATCCAGAAATAACGTTAACAGTTGAAGGCTGTTCGGTAATACCAGAAGTTTCAATGCAGAATTGTGAAAACGTTGATTTTATACAATTCGAATGGGAGTTTTCAAATGGAAATACTTTTAATGGTCAAAATCCACCACCACAATATAATTGGCCAAATGGAGGGAACTTAACGGCAAAATTAAGAGTAAAATATGCAATAGGATTTCAAACGTGTATAGAATTAGATAAAGAAACAGCATTTATTCCATGCCGAGGACCAATAAAAAGAGAATTAAGTTTATATCCTAATCCAGCAAAAAGTAATGTTACAGTTGCTATTGAAGGAGAAGATGCTGTAAACGGAACTATAGAAGTCGTTAACATTTATGGTGTGAAAGTTTTAGAAGTAAAAGTTTCTAAAGAAGAGATGCAATTAAACATTTCGAAATTAAGAGAAGGTATTTATTTTGTAAAACATACAGATGTAAATAAAAACACAACAGTTAAAAGGCTATCCATTAGCCAGTAAAGTATTGTTTTTGTGAAGAAAAGCAATTTTTAATTCAGGAAAACTCAAGATTTATGGTCTTGAGTTTTTTTTTGATTTTAAAAGAAATAAAACACTTATGAATTAAATGAGGACGGATATGAAATGGTACTATTTTAAAAGCTAAAGATGTTCTAATTTTAATTTTAGTATACCAATTTTAACGTTATGACGCACAAAATAAGAACCAGTAAAATATCAAAAATAATAGCTAGTTACTTAGCATTACAGCTTATTATTACTACGGTACAGCCCACTTTTCTTTTCGCATTAACAGGAGGCCCATCGCAGCCAGAATTTAATTCATTTACACCAATTGGAACTTCAGATATGGTAAACCTATCTTCTGGAGACTTTAATTATAATATTCCAATAATGGATGTTGGTGGGTATCCATTAAATCTAGCATACGATTCTGGTATAACAATGGATCAGGAAGCATCTTGGGTAGGTTTAGGTTGGAACCTAAACGTTGGACAAATAAATAGGCAATTAAGAGGCTTGCCAGACGATTTTAATGGAGATGAAATAACCTACGAAAATAACTTAAGAACTAATTTCACTGCAGGAATTAATACAGGAATAGACTTTCCTATATTCGGTTTTAACGAATTAGGTGAGGCAATTGGTCCTAATATTAGTTTAGGAGTAGGTATGAAATACAATAACTACAATGGTATCACTTTTAACACCAATTATGGAATAAGTTTCGATATCTCAGATCAAGTGTCTGCAGGATTAAGTATCTCTAATACTCAAGGAGAAGGAGCTACAGTAACACCTACAGTTGGTATTAAGGCAAAAAAAGATGGAATACTTAAAGATAATACTTTAAAAACTAATATTGGAGTTCCCTTTAATTCTAGACAAGGTTTAATGGGGTTAAATTTGTCAGCTTCTACATCTGGTGAATATATAGATTATGATAAGAAAAAAGGTTTAGCAACTATAAGAGACTATTCAGGGTCAACTTCAAGTCATTTGTCATTCAACGATAACTTAACTTTTAATCCAACAAGTAAATTAAGCTTTATAAATGCCAATTTAACCTTAGATTTTGGATTAGGTTTTGAGATTTTTGGACCAGAAGGGCCACAAGGACAAATTACAGGTTTTGGTTCTCTTCAAGCATTAAGGGGTGATGATAAATTAAAAACAGTTAAAGGTTTTGGGTATAAGTATTCTGAAAACGCATCACCATTAAATTCTATATTAGATTTTAATAGAGAAAATGATCGTACGGTTACTAAAAATACTACAATGTTACCTTTTGTAAATCAAACTTACGATGTTTACTCTATAAAAGGACAAGGAATAGGTGGTATGTTTAGACCGCACAGAAGCCAAGTTGGACATGTATACGATCAAACCGTTACTTATTTTGGAATAGGTGGTAACGCAGGGTTTGAATTAGGTACAGGAACAGCCGTACATCTAGGAGCTAATGTAAAAGTAAACCCTTCTTTTACAAGGTCTGGCCGATGGGAAGGTTTAACAAATCCGAGATTAAATGACTTCTCTTTAAATAACAGTGATTTAGAAATAGATTATGAGCCTGTTTATTACAAAACAGTAGGGGAATTAACAGCAGATTTAGATACAGATTATACAGGAAGCATAATAGGAGAAAAAAATCCTATTAAAATGAAAATTGATGGAGGAGAGTACAACCGAAGAACAGGTGTTAAGTATGATGTAAAGCAATACGATGCTAATAATGGTATTAGTTATGGAGAAGCTAATATAAACCCAGTAAGACGTAGTCAAAGAGATATAAGAACACAATCCATACAAATGGTTACTTACGGAGATGCAAAAGCAGGTAACGATGGGCAAATACGTATAGATAAATTACCAGATGTTATTAATGATCCAGATAGTGACAATTTAGTGCCTAATAGTCACCAAATAGCTGCTAAAGTTTTAAAGCCAGATGGTAGTACTTATGTCTTTGGTGAAGCAGCATACAACACTAGAAAAGTAGAAGCAACATTTGCATTAGGAAGTAATAACGGAAACTGTTTAACGGGTTTAGTAAGTTATAGTAATCAGGAAGATTCTAGAGACAATAGTAGTGGAGTAGATCATTTTTTCAATAAAATACATACACCAGCGTATGCACATTCTTATTTGCTATCATCAGTGTTATCTTCAGATTACGAAGATTTAACACAAGATGGACCTACAGACGACGATTTAGGAGCTTACACTAAATTCACTTACACAGCACCGCAGCAATATAACTGGAGAGTGCCATTTAGTAGAACACTAAATGTCGGAACATACAGTCAAGGATTATTTGCAGATACAAGAGATGATAAAGGAAACTATGTTTATGGAGAAAAAGAATTAAAATATGTGCAAGAAATAGAAACGAAAACACACATAGCCATTTTTAATTTATCTAACAGAGATGATGCAGTAAGTGCAGGTAATGAAGATGGAGGTATAGATAATAGTAGACGATTAAAAAAGATAGATAAAATTTCATTGTATTCTAAGCCAGAATATAAAAAGGCTTTAGAAGAAGGCGTAACTCCAGAACCAATTAAAGTAGCACATTTTGAGTATGGCTACGATTTATGTAAAAATATACCTAATCACGTTTCATATAGTAATGGCGTTGGTCCTGGGAAATTAACTTTAAAAAAAGTGTATTTCACCTATAGAAAATCTAATATGGGAAAATATACACCCTATGAATTTAATTACAATGGACTTAACCCTGATTATCATTTAAAAGCATACGATGTTTGGGGGAATTACAAGCCAATTACAGGAAGTTGTGGCGTTAATGGAGAAACAACCACACCTGAGTTCCCATTTGTACAGCAAGATGAAAAAGAATTACAAGATAGTTATGCCTCTGCCTGGACTATGACTTCTATAAACCTACCATCTGGTGGAGAGTTGGCATTAGAGTATGAATCTGACGATTATAGCCATGTGCAAGATAAAGAAGCGATGCAAATGTTTAAAGTTGTTGGAGCTGGTGATAGTACAACAAGTTTAGGTGGAACAAATTTATATCAAGGCGGAGACGATTTCGATTTTTTATATGTAGAGATTGACAATGCTACAGCTAATGCAGAAGACTTTAGAAATAACTATTTAAAAGATATAGGTGTTTCTGATGCTAATCCAATGTATTTCAGGTTTCTATTGAATATGACCAATAGTAAGTTTGACTATGTAACTGGTTATGCATTAATAGATAGAGAAGGTTCGCAAATTTTTACACAAGGTGGAAAAACCTATGGAGCAATAAGATTAAGAAGAGTAGAAAAAGAGGGTGGTTTAATCAACTCTGGTCAAATGGTAAATCCTATAGCAAAAGCAGGATGGTATTTTGGTAGAACAAACTTAAACAGATTAGTTTATGGTATTTCTGCACCAGAAATTGATGAGCCAGGTGATTTGTTAGCATTAGGGCAATCATTTGTAGGTGCAATAGGTTCGGTTTCTGATATCTTTTTTGGTCCAAACCAAACGTTAAGAAATTTAAATTGTGCTAGAGCGTTTAAACCAGAAAAATCATGGGTAAGATTATATCATGGTGATGAAACTAAATTAGGAGGAGGTATTCGTGTAAAAAAAATAGAATTACATGATAATTGGGATTCTATGACTTCTAATATAGATAATCCACTATATAAAAATTTCTATGGACAAGAATATTCTTATTTAAATACCGAAGGTACTACAAGTGGCGTAGCAACTTTCGAACCTAATGGAAGTAAAGAAAACCCATTAGTACAACCATTTTACGATAATCCACAGAAATTACAAGCGCCTAAAGAGTATAATTATGTGGAAAAACCAATAGGACAATCGTTATATCCATCGCCAACAGTAACTTATGGAAGAGTTGTAACGGCAAATCTTAAAAGGGAACGTGACGTTACAGATGCCTCAGGAAATACAAGCACAGAAACCTTAGCAAAACATGCTACAGGAAGAGTAATTAATGAGTTTTATACATCAAAAGATTTTCCAACCATATCAGACTACACAGACTTAACTCCTAAAGTAGATATAACAGGAATTTTAGGAAGCATATTAAAAGTAAGAACAAACAAAAGTTTAACCTATTCTCAAGGATTTGTTATTAGAACAAATGATATGAATGGGAAAATGAGAAGCCAAAAAGTGCAAACTGAGGGGCAAACAGGGAATGAATTTATATCTAGTGTAGAATATAAATATAACCTTAATGAAGATGGTACTTTAAATAATAACTTAGATGTGATATTGCCAAATGGAGAGGTAAGTACAAAAGTATTAGGCGAAACCTACGATATGGTACAAGATTTTAGATCTAATTATAACAGCTCTGAAGTGTTAGGGGTAGACGGTAATTTAGCAGGGATTTTAGTATTTATAGGGATTTTACCAGTACCAACATTATTACCAGTAATACAGTTTCATGAACAAGAATTAAAAACAGTAACCACAACAAAAGTGATTAATTCTGTAGGTATTTTAAAAGAAAAAATAGCCTACGATTTAGGATCAAAAGTATCTACTAAAAATGTGGCTTGGGATGCACAAACAGGAAACGTTTTATTAACCAAAACAATAAACGAGTACGATGATCATTATTTTAACTTTAATTACCCCGCCAATTGGTATTACAAAAATATGGGGGCTGCAAGTAATAATATAAATGCCTTCGGATTTATTAAAAATGTCGCTGGAAGTAATGATTTTAGTATACATGAAATAACAGATTATAGTACAACGCAACCAGCACAGGAGTTTTTAACAGAAGGAGATGAGTTATTGGTAAGACGATTAGTTCTTAATCCTCCACTTTCTTTTAAATACGAAATTGATAGAGCTTGGGTAGCAGGGTTTAATGGAAATCAAATACAATTAATAGATAAAGAAGGAGAACCATATCAATTAGGTATCGTAATAGGGCCGGCACTATTTCAAGTATACCGTTCAGGATACAGGAATTTACAAGCTGCCAATATGGCTTCGGTAACCTTACAACAAAACCCAATAGTTGGTAATACAATTACAAGTGCATCAGATTGGGTAAATTTAAATGTTGTTAACTCAAGTGCAGTAGAATATAGCGATGCTTGGAATACGCAGTGTGAGTTTAGGTTACCAAATCCTAAAGGATTAACCTTAGATGAAAATGGTGATATAGCTAACTTAGAGTCATTAGGGTTTAACCCTTATGTATTTAATGCGAAAGGGGACTGGAGAGCCATTAAATCCTATGCTTATTTAGCAGGAAGAAATAATGGAGAAGAAGCTTTTAGTCCTAGAAACGAAGGGTTTTATAAAAAATTCACACCATTCTATAAATATGTAGGAAATCAGTGGACAGTAGATTACAATAACTGGACTTTTGCAAGTGAAGTTACTACTTATAGTCCTTATGGAGCAGAATTAGAAAATAGAGATGCACTAGGTCGTTTTTCATCAGCACAATACGGATACAGATATACATTACCAACAGCTGTAGGGTCAAATACGCAATATCAAGAATTAGCTTTCGATGGATTCGAAGATTACGATTACACGCCATTAAATGGAGACTCTGCTACAGCGGTTAATCCACATTTTGGATATCAAGATGAAGTGCTAGAAAATAATAATGCTTCAATTACAAGCTTACAATCCCATTCAGGAAGAAATAGTATAAGGTTAGAAGCAGGCGCAACAGCTAAAATAGCGCATAGAGTTATAGAGTGTGATGAGGCAGGTAACGAAGTTGGAGTGCCAGTAGCAGAAGACGACACTGCTTGTATACAAGGAGGAGGATTGGGAGCTACAGCTGTAATAGATGTGCTCCAAAATGATTCTTTTGGTTCAGATGGACCAAACAGTGGAAGTATAACAATACTCTCTCCACCATCTGTAGGTTCAGCATCAATAAATAATAATAATACCCCTTTAGATCCAACCGATGATAGAATTATGTATGCTACGGTGGTTATACAAAACACATCTCTAGTTTATCAAATATGTGATGCAAACGGAGATTGTGATACCGCTACAGTGAATATTATAATCTGTGAAAAAAACTAAGAAGTCATGTTGAAAAAAATTATAATTACAGTAATAGTATTAGTATTTGGACTTCAGTTAAATGCTCAAGAAAAGTATACCGATGAAGAAATTGGTTTTGATGAGAAATCTTATGTTGAGGGGTATTTAGAAGAAGGTCTAAATAGAAAAGAAATAGAACAATTTGTAATAGAAATTAGAGCGAAATATTTAGAGTATTTTTTAAATAAAAAAGACTTAGTTAGTTCAGTAAATACTAACATCGATGGCTGTCTCAATTTAGGGATAGAACAAGGAAATTTTGATGGGTGGTGCCATATGGAAGGTCTTTTCATTGAGTATAATCCAACAGATGGATATGATATTAATTATTCTGGGAATCTTATTTGTTCTCCAGGGAATATCCCATCAGATTCATCCACGTGTAATGATGAGAACCGTCTTGAAATAGTAACTCAAACTGATATAGAAAATGATATCCTATTTGCAGATTTCACTTCTGTTATTGAAGGAGATTTTGCTATGAAATTAGGTAATTCATGTAATAATGGAAGACTAGATAGAATTCAGAATACGTTTACAGTAACATCTTCTAATACTGTTATAGATTATAATTATGCTATAGCTTTACAAGATGCAGGAGGTGTTTGTGGTCATATTAATTATGAAGGTATACCTCCATCTAGTTGTGATGTTAATAACCCTCCACCAGTAGGAACAGTAATTACTAAACATGAGAAGCCGTTTTTTAGGGTATTCCTTGAAGATGCAGATGGTGACAAAATTGAATGCTCAGAATTTTTAATTTTTGCAGATGATAGAATATTTAGTTTCGATAAAAAAATGGATATTCCTGGAGTTCCAGGAGGAGATTTTTTAATTAGAGATTGGAGACAAAATAGTATTAATTTATTAGATTATGTTAATCTTAATGATGAAGTAACTATAGTGGCAGAAGTAGCAGATTGTGGTCAAACTCTTCACTCTGGATATGCTTATTTTGAAGCTTCTTGTGGAACAGCTAATATTAATGAAGTGGAAATCACAGCGGCTCCAACTCCTAAGTGTATTAATGAAACGATTACTTTTTCACCCTCAGAAATAGTTGAAGATTTTATCTGGACTTTTTACGATTTAGATGGGGAAACTGTACTAGATGTTTCTATGGATACAAGTCCCACATTTACTTACAGCGAGCCAGGGTTTTATATAGTAACATATGGCTTGCCTAATACGGGAACAACTGCAAATTGCCCAGAAAATAACCCTTCAATTTTAGTAGAAATAGAAGACTGTGCATCCTCTAATGATGCGTGTAATGATTGTTATTCGTTTAAACCAAAACCAGATACACAATATGTTATAAGTGCTTGGGTAAAAGAAGAGACACCAGGTCAAGTGAAAACTTATGAAAATTCAAGTATAAAAATAAAGTATTTAAATGGAGATGAGGTTACTGTAAGTGAGCAATTATTTTGGCCAAAAGGAAGAATAATAGAAGGTTGGCAACGTATTTATAAAGAATTTACAATACCAGAAAATACAGTAACAGTAGAATTGGTATTACAAAATAGAAATACAGTTCCTACATATTTCGACGATATAAGGATCCACCCATTTAATGGTAACATGAAATCGTTTGTGTACGATCCAATTACGCAACGATTAATGGCTGAGTTAGACGAAAACAATTATAGTACATTTTACGAATACGATAGCGAAGGCGGTTTAATTAGAGTTAAAAAAGAAACTCAAAAAGGTGTGTATACCATTCAGGAAACACGTTCAAAATCAAGCATTAAAGACTAGACTAATAATTATGAAAACAATAGCACTATATATCATTGCCTTTTTAATTTCTGGAGTAGCAGTAGCGCAAAACGCTACAGATGTTTTTGAAAATTACTTAGAGCAAAAGAAAAAAGAAAGCAATTTTCAAGTAGATATAACGTATGCCTTATATAAAGGAAAAGAGGGTAAAAAAGCTTATGAGTCATACAAAGGTGTGCAAGCTGGAAGCAATGATGCGGTGTATCAAAAACTTGGAGATATGGAATTGATTCAAGGTAAAAACTTTATTGTTAAGTTGAATAAAGAAGAAAAAGCAATGTTAGTAGGCTATTCTTCAAAACCTATTGTACCGCAGTTAAACCAAATAGACAACACTAAAATATTACAGCTTTTCGAAGAAAAAATTTTAAAAGATGAAGGTGGTTTTTGGAAACTAATATTAACCTCTAACACTTCAGAATTAAGTCAGTTTTCAAGTGTGGAGCTACTATTAGACAAGTCTAATTATACATTAGTAAAGCAGATTTTTAATTATAGTGCTGTTTCAGATTTTTCACAATACGATACAAGTAAAACAGAACAAGATCTTAATAATCCGAGATTAGAAATTACCTATAAAAATTATTCAAATACAGTTAAGATAGATTCAGAAGTATTTAAAAGTACACACTATTTCTCTTATAAGAATAATAAACTAAGTGCTGCATCAACTTATAAAGGTTTTGAGATTATACCAATAAATTAAGTCGCATACAGATTAAAAAATAATATACACAAAAGTCACAGTTATGAATTTACAACCATACACGCCAGCCATGCAATCTATAAAAAAGGTGTTTTTTATTTTATTAATGCTCATGAGTTGTAGTATTGTAAGTGGAGCTAATAGTATCGCCCCGCCAAACGCTATAACAGGAGCAGAGATTGTTGTTGGAGCAGAAATTTATAAAATAGATCCTACACTAAATGCCACTAATTTAGTTACCGAAAATCCGGCAACATTTATTCGGTTAGAAGTGGATAGTAATAGTGCGCCTTTTGTATGGTATAGATATACAGTAGAGTTAAAAGTAGCTCCAATTCTTGAAGACGGAAGTGAGGCAACTGCATCTACTGTAAAAATGAGTGTAGAGTATAATCCAGAAGGAAATACAGGGAATTTCATAGATCTCTCTTTAAAAAAATTAGCAGGACGCTATGGAGCAACTGTAGCTGTGTTAAATATTACAACAGAATATGTAGAATCTGGTACAACGACAACAGTGACGCCAGAGAATGTAACATTATCTCTAGATTATACAGCAGATAAGTATTACGAACTATCAACAAATGCCATTACAGTAAGTGAGGAAGAAATACCAGCTACTAATCCATGCGATTTACTATTAAAATGGAATAAAGTAACAGGAGCAAAAGAGTATGAGTTAGAATGGACTTGGATAGATAACTATGGAGATGCAACATTAGAATTGGCTGCTAATGCCATAGATTTATCTGAAAGGGATTTTCAATTAAACAATACAAGAGTTCAATTAAAAGACGAAGACAGTGGTTTCGTATCTGTACAAATGCAATACGAAATTCCGTTAGTATATGCTAGAGGGTATTTAGTATATAGAGTAAGAGCGGTAGGTCGTTTTTTAGATGATACTAGTATTCCGTATTATGGAGAATGGTCTCAAGTAGGGACAGAGAATTCAACAATTCAGAACTGGGGAGATAGATATAAAATACAAGAGACACACGAAAAGGAAAAAAACTGGCAATTTCAAGCTAGTTATGCAGAAGAAGGCAAAAAGAAAGAAGTTGTAAGTTACTTTGATGGTACGTTAAGAAACAGGCAAACCGTAACAAAAATTAATAGCGATGATAATGCTATCGTTGGCGAGGTAATCTACGATAATCAAGGACGACCAGCAGTAGAAGTGTTACCAGTACCAGCTGGAGACGATAAAATAAAATTCTATAACGATTTTAATAGAAATGAAGAAGATGTTAAATACACACACAACGATTTCGATTGGGATAAAGCAGATGATTGTGAGATAGATCTTTCAGGAATGTCTAATAATACCTCTGGAGCTAGTAAATACTATTCAGGAAATAATACAGTACAAAATAACTTTCAAGATTATGTGCCAGATGCATTAAACTTTCCATTTAGTCAAATAGAATATACACCAGATAATACAGGAAGAATTAGAAGAAAAGGAGGCGTTGGAGTACAGCACCAATTAGGTACTGGTAGTGAGATGAAATACTATTACTCACAACCAGGATCTTCTTTCGAAATTAATAGACTATTTGGACGAGAAGTAGGAAAACTAAACCATTATAAAAAAAATGTAGTATTAGATCCTAACGGGCAAGCCAGTGTTAGTTACATAGATCCACAAGGAAGAACTATTGCAACAGCTTTAGCGGGAGGAAATCCGCAAGAAGCAGATGGCACAGCAATACTAGAAGGATTAGAAGATGAAGAGGATATTAATAATGAATTACATGGATTAATAAGTTCTAATTTATTAGAGAATAATGACGCTTATGCTACAGGAAGATATGGAACAACCCAAGATGGATTTAGGCACTATAGACAATTTACTATAGAAGATAATTTTACACAAGTAACATCTACATATACTTTAAATAATGCTGAAGAATTTACATTTTTAGAATGCCCGCAAACATTTCCATACGAGTACGATTTAACATTAGCAGTAGGAGACGATTGTGGAGATATAGCGAGATCCACTAATGACCGCTTAATAACTGGCGTCAATTTTTCATTTCCTATAACATTTTCAGAAGGAGAATATACTTCAGTTAAAGATTTAATAGTTAGCCAAGAAGCATTAGAAGAACATTGGAATACCTTTTTAGTGAATGCGCAATCTGAATGTTTATTAACTATTGAAGATTTTGCCCTAGTAACATTCGATTGTGCTACAATAGATTGTGAGGTAGTGTCCCAAGGCATGACAAGCTATATTGTAGACAGATTAACAACAGTATATGGTACAGGAGGATTTACAGTTTCTGGAGATGTAATTACAGTAACCGAAACAGACTCGGAAATTGCAGCAGAAATGGAAGCCTACATAACAGGATTAGAAGGTTCATTTGAAATTGTTGAAGAATTCTGTGAAGAAAAAACACGCTGTTACATTAACGAACAAACATTATTGGCAGATATGAGTCCGCATGGCCAGTATGGAGATGTTAGTTTCGATTTTGAAGACACAAACGGAGATGGAGAATTAAATGGAGAGGAATTTACATTGTCTACCATAAGTACGGCTTTAAGTATTTTTAATGATGGTTCAGGAGGAACTCCAAACGGTTTGTATCATAACCAAAATCAATCTACAACAGGAAACAATTGGAGGAAGCCTATTTTTAATTATAAGGATTCAGAAGACAGTGCAGATGCAAAAATAATAGTAACAAATACAGGGAATGATGATGAAGGCAATACAATATGGAATCCAGAAGTATTGTTTGTAGATGAAGATGGAGATGGAAATAATGATATTCAGCCATTACCAAACCCAGTAACAGGAGAGCATGAAATACTACCACAATATCTAGCAAATGTTGCCGATTTCATTGCGGCATGGAACCCATATTGGGCACATTCATTACTAGAATATCACCCAGAATATTGCTATTTAGAATATTCACAAGCTATGTGTAACGTAGCTGAAAATGAGCAAAGTGTATATGGTTTTGAAGATTACTTAAGAAGCGTTACTACCTATAGTTTTGCTCAAAGTGAAGGTTTAATAGGGAGTGGTTTCTTACAAATATTAAATGCTGATCCTTATTTTAATAACCAATATGCATCCGAGAATGATTCGTCAATAAATTATGCACAGTTAAGATATGCTATAATGAATGAAGCGTTATCTAAAAATTACGATGGGTTAGGCGATTATATAATAGATAATGATAATGATGAGGTATTTGGAATGCTCTCTTACAGTTATGCCGTAGAAGCCTTTGGAAGTTTAATGAATCAAGACAATATAGCCTCATTACCAGATTCAGCATCTGCTTTGTATGGTTCTGCCGCAATAGGTAGTTTAACTACAGAAGAAAAAGATAGTTTATGGATTCAGTATATGAATAATTATATAGGGTTAAGAGCAAAAATATACGATGCTTTTATCTCAATACACGCTAGTAATAGCGGATGTTATAATGAATGTTTGTTAGCAGATATTATAGATCAAGATGTTATAGAGTTAGGAGAAGACTATAATATAGATATTGCATCAGGTTCAGGCTCATTTACAGATCCTTTAGTTAGTTATTTAGATGTGCTTTTCAGTACTTCAGATGTCGCAACTGTAATACAAAATGAATTAAATCCGCCAAATGTGACATTATGTAATTCTAGCTCTTCAGAGTTATATGCAGAGAAGGTAAAGCGATTCCCATTATCAACATACCTATACAATGCAACTATTTTAAATGAAGATTCTGAAACTATAAATAGTAATGATGAAAATTACTACGATATAACAGGAAAGTGTAAATCGCAAGCCGATTTAGAAATCTTTTTAAGAGGCTTTTTCGATGAACGTAATGGATTAGGCTCAATAACTTCAAGTTTAGAATATGGAAGCACCTATTTTACAATCGATTTATTTGAAAATCTTGGAGGAGTAGAAGAAGAAACACCTACTTTGAGTGGAGAAATAATAGGTTCAAAATTAAATATTCTTATTAGTGGTGTCGCTAATTTAAAATGTAATACACCCATTACAATAGAGCTGCCTGCTGGCTCAGGATTAACATGGGGAAGTTATGGAAGCTCATGGCAATTTGTAGATAATGTAGGGATTACCGAATTGTATTTTGATCCTACAATAGAAGAAGTAGAACGTTATCATTTTGAAGTTTTAGGCACAATAAATCAAGGAGGTACAACTAAAGAATATGTGTTTAAAGGTAATACATGTGCAAAATTAAATGATTGTTTAGAAACTTGTGGAGACGATTGCGATAGACCATATACTATAGCCGCAAAGAATGATCTTGTAAACCTTTTAAACAGGATACATAACGACAATAATCTTAATACCACGAGTAACATTAACATAGGAAGTTATAATGAATATACAGGTAGTTTTATACCTCAATTTTATAATGTTCCTCCAAACCCTTTATATCGATTTAATTCAGAAGGACAACTTCATTTTTCATTCCATAATCCATCAACAGGCTCGTTAATATTTAAAATGAATGGTGATTATAGTAATGCTAATTCCTTTATAGATGAGTTTCTGGATGTTAGATTCGAATTGGAAACAATGTCTACTAACGGACCTGCTCATAATATTGTTTTGGTATACAGAACATTAAGCGGTAATGTTATTGAAGATCAAGGTGTTTTAGAGTATACACAACATGTATTGCTAGACGTTTGTTTAGAAGATCCAGAATACTTTTTAACCTTTATCTTAAGAAAAGAGATTTCAGAAACATCCAACCCATCTAGTAGATTACTAAGTAAAGATATCGTCTTCTCAATACCTAATAAAACTTACGCAAAATACGAACTTATAGATTTAGATTTCAGTGTTGCATTTGGAAATAGTGATTATATAGATAATGGGGATTTAAATCCTGTTGATTTTAATATAGCTAATACTAATTTAAGTATAAATTTAAATGGAGAATTATTTAACCAAACATTAAATAACTTGGAAATAGAAGCCATAAGTGGATTGGGAGGAGTAAATCAAGAATTTCATTGTTTTGATACCGATTCACCTATAAACAGACCTTTAGAAAACGATTTGTCTCATCAAGGGAAATACCCTGCTAGTTTTGATATAAGTCATCTAGACTATACTATTAACGGTCATAATAAAATATTCCCTTTTAACGAAGGAATGGGGTTACCTGCTGCAATTGTCGAAGACCCTACGAATGGCGAAGAGCCTACCATAATGCAAAGTATTAACGCTATAGGAACAATGGCTAATCCGCAGCCTTTTATTAACTGGATAAGTCCTTTTAATGATGTAGATAATAAAGCGCTTTCCATTACCGTTAATTCTCCTTTCTTTACCTGTAGTCAGAAAAACCCAAGATGGCAAGATACCTTTACAATGAGTTTTGATGATGGAGTAAATATTGACTTTGGTGCGAAGCTTAGATTAAATGGAGAGCTAAACTTAATTGAGAATCAGCCTAATCAAGGAGATGCTTTTTACTTTGGAAATATAGCAAGACTAAACTATTTAGATCCAAGTAACAATGATGTCCTATATTCACTAATAGTAGGCGCACAAACATCTATAGATTTTGAAGAGCCTACAGGAGAAACTTGTCCATGTGTAGTACAAACTGTAAAACCAGTAAGCTGCGATGATAAATGGGAAACATTTACACAATACTTTGGTTTTGAGGAGGTAACCTATAATAATGGTCCTGCTGATTCTCCAGCAACTTATACCGTTGTAGAATCAACACAAAACGTATCTGGAGTTCAATTACCAGAACCGTTTACAAAAGAATTTTTCTGCGGAATGAATTATGCGCACATTACCGATACTTATATTCATTATTTAGAAACCCTAGGAGTAGATTCTGTTTCGCACCCATTTTACCTAACCATAGGCGCCTTTGGAGATACAAACTTAAATTATGGATTCGATGACCCATTAACAGCAGAACATGAGATGGAACTTGTTATTAATGGATTTGTAGGGACACCATTAGTAGATGGTTTGCCATCTCCTCAATGGAAAGATTATGTAGACAACTATATTATGGAAAACAGTCCATGTATCCCAGCACCAATGTTTCCAGAAGTTGAAATTAATGTAGAGGTAGACCCAACACCATGTAACGAGATTATAGAATCTATTACCCAAGCGTATGCACAAGACAGTTATAATGAGTATTTAGCACAATTAAAAGCAGATTTTGAACAAGCCTACATAACAGGAGCTATAGAAACGGTGCAAGAAACCTATAAATCTGTTTATGCAGATAAACAATACCAATACACGTTATATTATTACGATCAAGCTGGTAACTTAACACAAACGGTACCACCAGAAGGTGCTAAACGATTAGGAGATGGGTTAGAACTGGCTGAAAAAGAAGCATTAAATAACCAAATAAATATAGATAAAGAAAATCCAGAATTACCACCAGTAGCAGCACTGCCAGAACATACTTATAAAACAAATTATAAGTATAATACACTAAATCAATTAGTATGGCAAAATACACCAGACGGAGGAGAAACACGATTTGCTTACGATGATTTAGGAAGAATAATAGCATCTCAAAATGCTAAGCAGAAAGAAGAAAGTACATTTACAATGTCTAATAACTATCCTGTACTTAATTTTCAGGAAGACATTCTTAACACATTCGATTTTGGTTCTAACGGTAAAAATGTAACCAGAATAAATAACTCTGGTTGGAGGGGTGCTAATGGAACAGACATTGTGCAAGGTAACGTGTCTGTGCAAAGAACTATAAAAGGCCCTATTGAAACTAATTATTATACAGCATTGGGGTTAAGTTATTCTAACAGTGATTATAATCATGCTGCAAAAAGTGCTTACGGATTTTATGCATATTATAATTCAAGACAAGGTATTAGAAGACTGTATACTTACTATAATGGTCAACTTCAGTTAATTACTGGCTCTAATGAAAGCTACGCAATTGATGATGTACTTAAAATAGAACGAATAGGAAGTACTATTAAGTATTATAAAAATGATATAGAAGTCCGTTCTGTAAATGAATTCGTAGCCAACAGCCCAGCAATGCGACTGGAGTTAGGTATGTATAGATTAGGAACTAAAATATATGATATACAATTAATAAACGAAATAGAAGAACAAGGAGAAGCGTTTAGTTATACAAACTATGATGGTTTAGGACGAATTGTAGAAGCAGGAGAAATATATACAAATGAATCGTATATACTTAATGGAGGAAGTTACTATATAAGTGATGATGGAAGGTTAATAAATAAAACTAATGGTTTTAGCGGTCCTATTGAAAGTAAAGTGAATTATTTTGGGAGCATTTTTATCAAAAAAGTAGAAATAACCAATACTATTTACGATAAAATGATTTCTGGAAAAGAAACCCTTTTCGAAGACTACGCTTATAATGATAGAAATAGAGTAACAGCCGTTTTATATCTAGAAGAGAAAGTACCATTTGAGCCTTCAAAATTTAATTTTAATAACGCTATTTATTACGATTATGACATTCATGGAAATGTAAAAGAGTTAATTACAGAAATTAATGACAAACAACTAAGAGATTGGAACCAACACTACAAGAAAGTACAATACGAATACGATTTAATAAGTGGTAATGTAAACCAAGTTACTTATCAGAAAAAACAAAGAGATCAATTTATTCACCGTTATGAATATGATGACGATAACCGTATAGTTAATGCGCAAACCTCTAACGATGGTGAAATTTGGGAAACCGATGCTAAATACCAATACTATGAGCATGGCCCATTAGCAAGAGTGCTTACCGGAGATAAAGAAGTACAAGCAATGGATTATGTGTACACTTTACAAGGTTGGCTTAAAGGTGTAAATGGCGAACAATTAAATGGAAATGATGTAGGAAACGATACAGGTTTAGTAACAGCAAGAGATGCTTTTGCTTACACATTATCTTATTTTAATAACGACTATACTGCACGTTTAGCAACAAACCCATTTACTAATAGCGAAACTCATAATTCAGCTAATCCAGGGCTTAAAAACGGAAATATTCGCGGGATGACTACCGCTATTATGGATACAGATGAAAATCCATTAAACATAGCATTTAATACCTATGGTTACGATCAGTTAAACCGAATTGTATCCATGCAAAATATGGAAAGTACACCATTAGGAGGAACTCCAAGTATTAATGGCGTAGAAGCTAAATACTCATACGATAGAAATGGTAATTTACAAACGCTCCACCGCTCTGCGAAAACGGATGCTGGTATTATTAAATCTATGGATGAGTTAACCTATAAGTATTATGATATTGCGGGGCAACCAAGCAATAGATTACAAATAGTTAATGATGACGTGCCAGATAACACTTTCGAAGCTGTAGACATAGACAACCATCAAAAAGATTACACCTATGATCAAATAGGACAATTAACAAGCGATGTAGACGAGAACATTAAGAAAATAAACTGGCGAGTAGATGGTAAAGTTAAGAGCATAATAAAAACTGATGGACAGGAAATTACATTTACTTACGACGGATTAGGTAATAGATTATCTAAACACAACTTAACTGAGCAAAAAACAACCTATTACTTTAGAGATGCGCAAGGTAATGTGCTAAGTGTGTACAACCAATTACCATCTAGATCAGCGCCTTATATATTAAAGGAACAACATATCTACGGAAGTTCTAGAGTAGGATTACAACAGCCAGAATTAAGTTTAGTAGGAATAGGAGCTACAACTGTAGAAAAAGGAAATACATTTAACCGTATTGTAGGTGATAAGCGTTACGAATTAAGCAATCACCTAGGTAACGTGTTAGAAGTAATTAATGATAAAAAATTACCTAACTTAGTCTCAGGTTCTTTTACATATTTTAAACCAGACGCAATTGTTTATAATGATTACTATCCTTTTGGGATGCTACTGCCTAATCGTAATGGAAGTAACGATAGCTATAGGTATGGGTTTAATGGGAAAGAAGTAGATAATGAAGTTAAAGGAGTAGGTGTTCAATACGATTATGGGTTTAGAATTTATGATGCTAGGTTAGGAAAGTTTCTATCTCAAGACCCTTTATTTAAAACATATCCTTTTTATACTCCTTATCAATTTGCAGGAAATTCTCCAATTAGATTTATAGATTTAGACGGCTTAGAACAAGCTGATAATTTTAGTAACTTTAGTTTGAGAGATTGGTTAGAATGGGCGTTTGGATATGATACTATTGATGGGATATCTGAAAAAGAAAGGACTCAAGAAGGAAGAGATAGAAATGATCGTAATTTTGAAAAACGAAAAAAAGTTGCTGTATATGCTGCAAAAATTGAAAAAGTTACTCAAACATCTAAAGAAATAGGAGATTTTGTTTTACCTGTTGAATTATATGAGCAAATTACTACAGGTAAAAATTTAGATGGAACAGAAGCAACTCCTGGAGAAATTGCATTTAATGTTCTAACCATTATACCTTTTGCTAAATTATTAAAGGGAGGTAAAGTAGTAGTAAAACATGGTGATAAATTTATTGAAATCTCTGAAGATGTAGCTCAATATGTCTTAAAAAATATGAAACACAAACCTTGTGGCTGTTTTGTTTCTGGAACCAAAGTATTAGCTGAGGATGGGTATATTGATATAAATTCAATTTCTATTGGTGATAAAGTTTGGTCATATAATACAGAGACAGGAAGAGTTGAATTAAAAAGTGTTTTATATACATATACCACTTATTTTTCCCAAACATTTAAGATTTACTTGAAAGGAGAAATAATTGAGGCTACTCATGAGCATCCATTCTTTGTAGATGGAATATGGTTAAAAGCTGAAGAGCTAAAAGTAGGACATAATTTAAGAAGAGAAGATGGAAGTTATTCTGCAATTGAAAAAATTGAGGTTTTAAATTATGATGAAGATATTCCTGTATATAACTTAACAGTTAAGGATAATAGTAATTACTTTGTTTCTAATCAAACAATTTTAACTCATAATGGAGATCCTTGTAGTACTTTAGTAAAAAAAGCTAAACTATTAAATGGAAAAGAGCTTATTGTTGATGATGCTAAATCATATGAACAAGCAAGAAATATAGCTTTAGAATTGGTAGGAGATTTATCAGGAGATAAAGGCAAAAAAGTAATTGGAAGACTACAAAAAAGTATTGGAAATGGAAAAACTGTAGGTAGACAAAGTAAAGATGGACTTGTCAGATGGAGATTGGATTTTGACCCTGAGAAAGGAGTTCATATCAATGTAGAAGATTTTAGGGGAGGGAAAGGAAAAAAAGCATTAAAATTCGCAATTAAATTTGAAGGAAATGAAGAAACTTTTAGAGCATTATTAAAAGTATTAAATAAATAATTATGATTTTATTAGAGGAATGTATTGACGTGTTAAAAAAAGAAAAAGATTTTTTAGAATATGATGAGTTGAAAAGTGAAGAGTTATTTGAAACTCTTCAAAAGAATATCAAATTTACAGAATATGGTAAAGTGGATTTTGAAGGAATAAGCTATATAAAAGCAAATTCATTAGAAGAACTAAACCTTGAGAACATAAAGATACTTATATTCTGGGATGAAATGTCTCTTCCAGTTTTACAAACTAATATAAATTCAGTAATCAAATATTTAGATGATGTTTTAGCTGTAAGTTTTCAAACATGGCTTGTATCTTTAGACTTTAAATATATAATAGAGTATAGTTATGACAGCTCGATTAGTACTAATCTAAATATTACAAGATAAAACAGTTTAATCTAGATAGTCTATTTTATAAGCACGACCCCATAAACTATCTAGATTTCCTTTTTAACCTTTATTTTTCTTAGCGTCTGCTTTTTCTTCCTTTTTTGCCTCTTTTAAGAGTTCTTTATATTTTTTTAATATTGCTTTATATTCTGCAGGTTTTAAATTTTTAAAAACCTCTATCTGCTTTTGAATTAAAAATGCAGTATTGCCATCTGGGTGAGTCTCTTCATTCTTTTTATTTGTATTATGACCGGCCACTTCTTTAGGGTGCAAAAGCTTACTAAATGCAGCGAAAGGTTTATTAAATAGTGAATAGTATGTATGTCCATTTTCATGTCCGCTTGTTTTTGCTAGTTCTTCTAAATCATTTTTTAATTTTTCGTCAAAAACAATTGTGACTTCATTGTTTTCTATTCTAAGAAGTTTTTCAGCGATAGATTCATCAATTTTAATCAAATCTCTAATACCTTTATTAGGGTCATCATAATATTCGTTCCACATTTCTTCATATTTTGAATCTCCTGTTTTTTTCATAACAACATCTAAAGTAGCTTCAAAATCTAAATCTTTAAATGTTCCTCCTGATGGCCTAGTTCTTTTTACCGCTGCTGCTTTAAGCCCTCCTGTATAAACCCAAGTTAACCTTGTATTTCCTTTAGAAAATTTATCTGCAGCGGAATCTGGTATATCTTCGAAGGCAAATTTTATTATTGTTTCATGATCTTCAAGTTCTTTATATACTTTAGGGCTAGCTGCTTTCAAAATTTCTAAAGCATATTGTATAAGTATTTTCTCACTTTTTGATAGATTTTCAGGAATTACAAATTTATCTCCTTTACCATCAATAAAAAGTATAGGGTTATTTGCAAAAGCGTTGTAAGGAGTTAAATGAGCAAAACTGCTAGATTCTGGATCTCTTGTTAACCAGGTTCCTAATCTTGGGTCATATTGTCTAAAATAAGTCGTATAACTATTACCACTTCCCTTAACTTCATCATCTTTTTCCATCCCATTAAACCCATACCTATAGCTATCGTTACTTCCATTACGATTAGGCAGTAGCATCCCAAAAGGATAGTAATTAAATTAGTGCTTAGATTATATAAATAAAGAGATATAAAGTTTTAAAAAAAGTAATAAAATGCGTAATTATGTCTTTTTTAGCCTAAAATGGAGCTGTAAAACAGACGGTTTCTTTTATAAATTGTAATAGTTAACTACAGATATGTATTTAATAGTTACTAATATGAATCAACTATTTTTAGTTGAGATATATTCTATTAATTTTAGAATTAGATGTTGACAAATTATCCCTATGAAAATTAAAACGCCAGTAATAGATTTATTTAAGCAATTTATAAAAGATAGCGAAACAGGAAAGCGTTTAAAAAAAAATGGAGAACGCATTACAAAAGGCTCTATAGATAATTATAGGTACGCTTTAGCCAATTTAATAGGTTTTACTACCGATACAGGTTTCGAGTTACGTATATGTAATGCCAATAAGTTAAATACTCGAGAATTAGGCTCAGAAAAAAATTATTGGAAAAAATTCTATAAAAAGTTTACTGAGTATTTATATAAAAAAGGCTGTTTCGATAATTATGTAGGTGCAAACATTAAAATAATAAGAACCTTTTTTAACTATTTAAAAAATGATAAAGATTTCCCAACAGGAGATTTCCAAAGACTATTTTATATTAGAAAAGAAGAAGTAGAGATTTTAGTACTCTCACCAGAACAATTAAAATTTTTAATACACGACGAGGATTTTAATAAGTCATTAACACCAGCAATGCGCCGTATAAAAGACGTTTTTGTATTTGGGTGTACAACAGGTTTACGATTTTCGGATATTTTTAATTTAACCAATAAAAACTTTGAAAAACAAGACAACGATTGGTACTTAAAAATTAAATCGCAGAAAACAAAAACCTATAGTTTTGTAAAATTGCCAAGCTACGCTATAGCGATTTATAAACACTATAAACCAAAATCGGCTAAAACAGCAGTATTTGGAAGTATAAGTTTATTTATCTTTAACAGAAGCTTAAAACAAATAGGAGAAAAAGCAGGATTTACCAATGCTATAGAAATGACAAGAGAACGCCAAGGTAAAACCAAGGCAACTACAAAAAAGGCATTGCGCTTTTGCGACAAAATGAGTTCCCACATGATGCGTAGAACTGCAATAACAACACTATTAATATTAGGTATGCCAGAACATTTAGTGCGTAAAATTAGTGGGCATAGTCACGCTAGTAATTCCTTTAACCGATATGTACATTACGCACAAGCCTATGTAGATAAAGAAATAGATAAAGTACACAGTAAACTAGAAAACTTTTAAATAATAACCCTTTAAATAAATTAAATGAAATTAAGATTTGTATTCGTATTATTAATATTTAGTGTGTGTTTCGTACAAGCTCAAACCACAACAAATGAGCAACAAAAAAAGATAGCAATAATAAAGACCACAGCTAATGAGAAGATTAATAAAATTCTAATTGAAAAAAATAATAAAGTGCTAGAGTTTAATAAAGAAATACTAAAGCAGCGAAAAGAATATGAAAAAGCAATGTATAAGAAGCTAGACGTTTATGCAAATAAAAATAGCGCAGAATTTCAAGAAACGTATAAGTATGAAATAGATAAACGAAGCCGATTTCTCCGCAACTTAGACATCGAATTAAATTTGCTTATTAATAGTTTTGATAATAGAATCGAAATCATTGAGTTAGAGAGAGCTTTAAATATAGAAAAGTATTTAAATCTGTAGAATTCTCATAGCATATCCAAAATAAAACAATAGTTGTTATAGAAATAAAGAGCCTTATAAAATAGTATTATGCAGTTACTACTAAATATATTTAAGAATGAAGGAGCTCTAATAACTATGAAATCTATAGATGCTTAATATTATTTGGACATACATGTGTTTAACGAGGTAGTTTATTAGGTTTATGATACCTATATAAATAAAATAAACAGTAAGTTAGAAAACTTTTAAGAAAATGAAAAAAGTATTAGGCTATCTATTTTATGTATTAGGAATACTTTCAACGATGAGCCTGTTAGGTAATATTATGGAGATGTCTCCTAATAATAACTTAAATGTTCCAGCAAGTAAAATAAACAATATGCCTACACTAGTTATTCTGTTTATAATGGCTACTGTATTCTTCATTTTTGCAATAAAATGGACAAGAAATAAAAAGAGCTAGTACACTTTATATCTTAAAAACGCTCATTGGTAACCTTATTACTGTAGATTGTTAAGTTAATTAGATTCTAGATTAGAATAATAATAGATTTGAATTCATCAATAAATCAATCTATTATGAAACGAACAGTTGTTTTTTTAGTTGCTATTTTAAGTATTTCACTTGGTTTTTCTCAAACCGTCAATAAAGAAGTTACAGATGCAAAAGGGAAATCAAAACTTTTAGGAGTAATTAATAAAGAAGGATTACGTAAAGATAACTATGCTAAATGGTTTAACACTAATTATGAAAGTTATTTAGTTAATGATAAAGTTACAAATCAATTAAAAGACTCCATAAACCAATATACTATAAAAGTTTTTTTAGGGACTTGGTGTGGTGATAGTAAACGCCAGGTACCTCGTTTTTATAACATTCTAGATGCTGTAAAATTTCCAGAGTCACAATTAGAAGTTATTGCTTTAGATAGAACAGAAGACGCCTACAAGCAAAGCCCTACAGGAGAAGAAAAAGGATTAAATGTTCATCGTGTACCAACCTTTATTTTTTATAAAGACGGTAAAGAAGTCAATAGAATAGTAGAAACACCAAAAGAGACCCTAGAACGCGATATGTTGAACATAGTGACTGGAAAACGATATACATCAAATTACAGAGCCGCTAATTATTTAGGAGGATTATTTGAAAGTAAGACGATTGCTGAATTAACCGAAATGGAAAAAGAACTAGTGCCTAGATTAGCAGAGTTTGTAAAAGGAAGTAGGGAACTAAATACCCTAGGTTATTTACATTTAAGAAGTAATGAAATAGATAAAGCATTATATATTTTCGATTTAAACACAAAGATATTCCCATACAAATACAATGTCTACGATAGCTTGGGCGAAGCCTATTTTAAGAATAATGAGTTTGCCAAAGCATTAAAGTATTACAACACCGTTTTAGAATTAAAACCAGAAGATGAAAATGCGTTAGCAATGTTAGGTGAAATAAGAAAAAAACTGTAATGCAAAAGGTGTTTAGTCTCTGATATAAAGCGTTTTAATCCTCTTGATTGAAGTTCGTTTAAATGAGTTCTTTGTACTTATTAATTTAAAATATAAGTATTATGGCACCAAGAAATTGTAATGAGGCAAGACGCCAATTAAGAAACCTAGAAAGAGCAATAGATTTATTTTGGGTATTAAGTTTCCTAGTAGGAGGCATAGTAGGAATCCTTTCGCTAGGATTAACTGCAACAGTATTAGGAACATTAGCCGCGATAGGTATTACTGCTGCTTCTGCGGTAACGCTCGCTTACATCTACCGGAGACTTTCTAAAGCAGCTAGCGATTTACGTCAATGGATGATAGAGCATAATTGTTAAAATATAAATGAGACTACACTTATTTATAAGACAATAAAATAAACAATGAAAAATAGAGTTATTAATTAACGTGTGCAATAGGTTAGGTTGAGTTTCTCTTTAAGTTTGAAGAAAGCTAAAAGCCTGAAAAAATGAAGCATGATAAGTTCATTAAATATATAGGAGTTTATATATAGCACACGTTAATTTTATTAATTTAATATAGATTATTATTAAATCACTTTATTTATTCTTTTTAGTATTATTGTTAATGGGATGTAGAACTTCTGAAAAAGAAGAACTATCATCAACAATAGAACCTGTGGAGACTTTAGCGAAAGTAGTTTATAAAGAAGAATTACTGAAGCTAGACAGTACAAAGCTAAATATCAATTTTAAACCTAAAGGCAATTATCTAACACTTAAAAGTGATATTAAAAGAGATAAAAATAACTTTAAAAATAGATATGCTAGTAATCCAAGTAAAGCAATAGATTCCGCATCAAAATACCTCTACACAAAACTAGTAAACAACATTGTGCCACATTGGTATAATACCCCTTGGGATTTTAACGGACATACAAATACACCAAACGAAGGAGAAATAGCCTGTGGTTATTTTGTGTCTACAACATTAAAGCATTTAGGCTTTAATGTTAATCGTTATAAAATGGCGCAACAAGCTGGATTAAATGAAGCGATAGCATTACAGCCTAAAGCAGACCTTAAAATATATAGAAATTTAGAATTTAAAACTTTAAATAAGAAAGTAAACGCCGTTTACAATAATGGTATTTACTTTGTAGGTTTAGATAATCATGTAGGTTATATTTTAATACATGATAAAACACTATACTTTTTACATTCTAGTTACTACGACAATAAAGTACTTATTGAATTAGCTGAAACATCTCCATGTTTTAAATCTAATATTTATGTGTTTGCAGAGATAACCACAAACAAAAACCTTGTTAAAAAGTGGATTTTAAATGAAGCTTTAAGGATACCTCAATCTTAGACTAAACAATCTCCATCTTTTTAAGTAAGAAACTCGCATTCATATTCTGGCAAATACCATGCTTCAATGTGTAATCGAAATGTAATTCGTCGTTTATAATTTCAGCATCAAAATAATAGTTTTTAACATCCTCTAGTTCTTGTTCAATTTCGCAAAGACTTAAATCGTGAGTAGCAATAATTCCTGTAGCATTAGAAGCTACTAATTTCTCTACAAACTTACGAGAGCCAATGGCTTTATCTGTACTATTAGTACCTTTTAAAATTTCATCTAGAATAATAAAATAGGGTTCTTTCTGTATGGTGTCTACAATGAACTTTAAACGTGTTAATTCTGAAAAGAAATATGAGCTGTCATCTGTTAACGAATCGCTAGTACGCATACTTGTAATTAACTTTACCGGAGAGTAAGTACTCTTTTTAGCACAAACAGGTAAACCAACATTAGACATAACTATATGTAGAGAAACCGTACGTAAAAAAGTACTTTTACCAGCCATGTTAGCGCCAGTAACAATAAAGAATTCCTGATTGTTAATTAATAAATCGCTATCCACACGTTTAGTCGCATTTAATAGTGGATGTCCTAAATCATCAGCTTTTATAATAGCCTTTTCAGTACTAATTTCTGGAAATACAAACTGAGGGTGATTAAAAGCATAATTTCCTAAAGAATTGTAAGCGTCGAAAAAAGAAACGACTTCAAACCAATCGTTAACAGTGTCTTTATATGTTTCAATCCAACGTTCAATGTTATAGGCTTGTTTTATATCCCAAAGAAATAAACCATTTCCAAAAATAGCAGAAAGTACATTGTTTCTATTATCTAAAGCATCAATATGTTGTGAGAATAATTTAAATATAGATGATGCTGTTTTTTGTTCCGATTGAATTTGTTTCTGTTTGTTTTTTAGTACTTCCGAAGTAAACGCTTCCTTTTCAATTTCATTTAATAATTGCGAATATTGCTTAAACGTATCCTTAATATCACTTGTGTTTGTAGCAAGTGTGTTTATTTTTTTTACATAACGCCCCGTAATACCTAAACCTAAAAGAAGCCAGCATAATAACACAAATGGAGACACTACACTAAAAATAATAAGAGTAAATACTAATACAGACACTAAAGTAAACGCTAACGGTAACCATTTAATAAAAGTTGGTAAAAAAGAGTTATGAGATTGTAACCATTTTGTAATAACACGAGCAGGCGTTTCTACTTTAATAAGAGAAGCAATAGCAGAGAACTGTTGTCGCCATTCTGGTTTTTTCGATAAATCTATTATAGCATTTTGTCTGTTAACAATAGCTTCTGTGTTATTTGCAGTCAATGCTTTTGCAAAAACAGAAGCGCCTTCTTTTGTGGCTGTTCTATTGGTAAACTGAAAGAAAGATCCTCTTCCAAATAAATCAATATCTAAGCTATAAAAATGTAAAGGGTCTTGAAAAGAAGTACCATCTGCTCTATCATGAAAATCACCAGAAGCAATTTTTAATTCTTCCTCGTTTATACTTACTAATGCTTGGTGTAAATTTCGTTTAGCTTTTACATCGGTATATTTAGATAATAATACTAAAAATAGTACTAATCCTAAAATTCCAATAACAGTTGCAACTTGCCAAGTATTAAAAGAAAGATAGATAGCAAACCCAGTAGCTACAAAAACAAGTAGTCTAAGTAAGCTAAGTGTTGTTAATTGTTTTTTTAATTGAGAAACAGTATGAATATGCTGTTCTAATTGCTCTTTGTAATATACGTTTGGATTTATCATTATAGAGACATAGCGTCTAAAGTTTTAAAAACAGTAATAATGGTTTGTACAGCGTCCTTATAAAATTCAGGATGAATGTTCTCAAAGTCGTCTGTTGGTTGGTGGTAATCCTTATGATCTGCAACACCAAAATAAATAAAAGGAATCTTTGCTTTATGGAAAGGGGCATGGTCGCCAGAATTAGTCCAGTTTTCCTTTCCATCTTTTCCATCATGACCTCTTGTTAATTTTAAGTAACCTAAATCTTTAAAACGGTCTACAACAGGAATAAACTGTGTATAGTAACGAGTGCCAACAGCAAATAATTCGTTATTATCGCTACGACTAACCATGTCTATATTAAGATTTAGTTTTATTTTATTAATTGGAATAATATTACTTTTCACAAAATGATAGGCGCCTTTTAAACCTAGCTCTTCAGCATCAAAAGCCGCTAAAACAACATTATGTTTTGGTGGGTTTTGTTTAAAATATTCAGCAAAAGCAAATAAAGCACTTATACCAGAAGCATCATCATCTGCTCCATTGTATATTTGATCTCTTTTAATACCTTCATGATCATAATGAGCACTAATAACTACATACGCTTCAGTTTTGTCAGTGCCTTTAATAAGCCCTAAAACATTAGTAGCATTATATGTATTTCCGCGTCTACTAAAGTTAAAATCTTGTTCGTAAGATCCTTTTACAGGTAGAACACCCAAAGATTTGTATTGATTAATAATATAATCTTTTGCCTTTTTAGCACCCTCAGTTCCTGTTCTTCGACCTTCAAAAGCATCTGAAGACAAGGTTTTTATATGGTGCAATAGCGAATCTGTATTAAAAGTATAACTCTTAATAGCTTGTTTGCTTGTAGTTTGTGTTACTTGTCCTTTACAGCTAAAAGTTAAAACAGATGCTAATAAAAAAACTAAAGCGGATTTACGAATCATAATATTATTTTGATTTTTTTATATTTATCAAGGTTAGCCTAAGGCTTGTTTTAAATCGTTAATTAAGTCGTCTATATCCTCTATACCAACACTTAATCTAATTAAAGAATCTACGACACCGGTTTTTTCACGTGCTTCTTTTGGAATACTGGCATGCGTCATACTTGCAGGATGTCCAGCAAGAGATTCTACGCCGCCTAAAGATTCTGCAAGCGTAAAAATCTTTAAACGTTCTACTGTTTTAATAGCCTCTTCATAGTTGTTTCCTTTAGTAGTAAAAGAAATCATACCACCAAAATCAGTCATCTGTGCTTTTGCAATCGCATGATTAGGATGATTTTCAAAACCTGGCCAGTATACATTTTCAATTTTAGGATGAGACGCTAAATATTCGGCAATAGCTTTTCCGTTTTCACAATGGCGTTGCATTCTTACATGCAACGTTTTAATACCTCGTAAAGCTAAAAAGGCATCTTGCGGTCCGCATATAGCACCACTAGCATTTTGAATAAAATACAGTTTATCTGCCAGTGCTTTATCTTTTACAATTAAAGCACCCATAACTAAGTCGCTATGTCCACCAATGTATTTTGTAGCAGAGTGCATAACAATATCTGCGCCTAAATCTAGAGGTTGTTGTAAATATGGTGTTGCAAATGTGTTATCTACTGCAAACAAAATAGAGTGTTTTTTTGCAATAGCAGCAGTTGCCTTAATATCTATAATACGCATCATTGGGTTTGTTGGTGTTTCTACCCAAATTAGTTTTGTATTATCGTTTATGTACGATTCTATATTTGCTGCATTCTCCATGCCTACAAAATGAAACTTAATACCAAACCCTTTAAATATTTTAGTAAATAGTCGGTAAGATCCACCATACAAATCGTTTGTAGAAATAACCTCGTCTCCAGGTTTTAGTAATTTCATTATAGCATCTATGGCCGCTAAACCAGAACCGAATGCTAAACCAAATTCACCATTTTCTATACTAGCAAAAGCGTTTTCTAAAGCCTGTCGCGTTGGATTGTGTGTTCTAGAATATTCAAAACCTTTATGCCCACCAGGCGTAGATTGCGCATAAGTAGAGGTTTGATATATTGGAGGCATTACAGCACCATACGCTGGATCGTGATGTTGTTTACCATGTATTGCTTTTGTACCAAACTTCATGCTTTTATTTGTATTTTTGATGACATTAAAAACCATTAGTTGGTTTTTGCCTTAAAATGTTTTGAATACAACAAAAATAGTTTTTAATTCGTTGTATTCAAATGTAAACTATGCCTTTAATCTATGTTTAACAATTCCGCTTTTAAAAGAGTACAAGTTATAAGCCTTTTATGCTGTATTTTGTATGTATATTCCTGTAAAGAGGAAGTTGTCCTTAATTTTTCAGAAACCAATATTTTGGTAGAAAATGAAACAGTTGTAGAAATTAATATACCAAAAGTTGATGGTGAGACAACTACTTCAAAAAATATAAATAGCACTCTAGAAACTTTTGTTAATAATGCTTTAACTATAGATGCAGCTAAAACGGCAAAAGCTAGCGTGAAAGAGAATATATCTGCCTTTAGCGAATCGTATAGCGTATTTAAAAAACAATTAGAAGAATTGTCTATAACAGATTTACCTGTTTGGGAAGCTATAGTAGATGGTGAAGTACTTTATAAAAATGAAGCTATGGTATGTATAGCTATGAATGCGACAATAAACACTGGAGGCGCACATAGTAATATTGTGACTCAATTTTTTAATTTCGATGTAAACTCAGGAAAATCTCTAGGTGCTAAAGAGCTATTTAATGATGTAGAAGGGTTTAAAACTATAGTAAAAAGGTATTACGATAAAGAACTACTAACAGGTTATGTAAATCCAAATGTAGATTTTAAAGGTAAGCCCTTTCAATTACCAAAAACAATTGGGTTTAGCGAAGATGGTGTTATTATTTTTTATGACACATTAACACCGTCTGACGAGCCAATGGAATTTACTATTCCTTACGAAATAGCGAATCGGTTTTTAAAAATTTAAAGCGATTTTTTAAGTGCTAGGATATAACCTAAGTGTATGCCTTCATGAAAATTATTAAACGTAATAGCATCCTCTACGTTAGTTAATGTACTTTTAGTAGAAACAGTATACGAATTATAATGTTTAAAAATGTTAGCAGCATAATCCGCTTTTGTTTGCTCTACAGTAGAAAACAATAAGGCTTTTATTTCATCAACTTCTTCTTGCGTTGCAGCATGTTCTGTTTTGGTTCCTTTTTTATATTTAAGAACAAGTTCATTAGACACAAGCATTGGAATTTCCGATAAGCTGTAGACTAATAATTGTTGTGTGACAACAGTATGCGCAATATTCCAAAATATATTATTAGAAAATCCTTCTGGAACTTTGTTTAACTGTTCTAAAGTGAAATGTTCTAAGAACGATTTAAAAAGCATGCGGTTTTTTATAGTAACATCGAAAGCGAAATCCATGAGTGTTTATTTTTTGATAAAAATATATAGAATAAATTAATTGAGCTATAATTAAAAAGAAAATTAAGTTGGTAAAATTCCCTAAAAATGAATTTACTTTGTAAACAATATATTCAATATCATTTTATCACCTTGAGTGCCGTCGAAAGGTCTTAATTTAAAATATTGAATTAAAACTAAGAAAATAACAACTAAACATGAATAAAATATACCATCTAAAAACATGTAGTACTTGTGTTCGTATTTTAAAAGAATTAAATGTGCCTTCTAATTTTGTTTTACAAGACATAAAAACCGAAGCAATTACCGAAACACAATTAGAAGAAATGAAAGATTTAGCAGGAAGCTACGAAGCATTATTTAGCAGACGAGCTACGTTGTATAAATCTATGGATTTAAAAAATAAAGACTTAACCGAAACGGATTATAAAAACTACATTTTAGAGCATTATACATTTTTAAGTCGCCCAGTTATGATTATAAACGGGGATATTTTTGTAGGAAACTCTAAGAAAAATGTAGAAGCTGCAAAACAAGCTTTACAAGGATAAATAATATAGTTTAAATCTTCACTAGCGTATTATAAAGCCTCATGAAACAAGCACAAGTTAGAATTTTAGCACTATTAGCTGCTTTGGCAGTACAATTATTATATGGTTTAAATTATACGTTTGCTAAAGATGTAATGGCCGGTGGTTTTTTAAACCCTTCCGCATTTGTGGTAATACGTGTAGGTGGAGCTGCATTGTTATTTTGGATTTTCAGTTTTATAGGGCCAAAAGAAAAAATAGATAAAAAGGATTATATAAAATTCTTTTTTGCAGGCCTTTTCGGGGTTGCTATTAATATGCTACTCTTTATTAAAGGATTACAATATACTTCGCCAATTCATGCTTCAGTAATCGTTACCATTACACCTATTTTAGTATTAATAATGTCGGCTATTTATTTGAAAGAGAAAATAACCGCTTTAAAAATAGTAGGTATCCTATTAGCATTTATAGGCGCAATTGTATTAACGGTTTATGGTAAATCGTCTTTAGAAGGCGATAATATAACGTTAGGAAATTCACTAATATTAATAAACGTAACGGCTTACAGTATTTATATTATTCTTATTAAAAAACTAACCTATAAGTACCATCCGTTTACCTTTATAAAATGGCTATTTCTTTTTGGTTTACTATTAGTAATTCCGTTTGGGTATAGCGAATTAATAGCTACAGACTTTACCAAATTTACACCTTATGCTTACTTTGCAGTAGCCTTTGTAGTTATTGGTGCCACTTTTGGAACATATATATTAAACCCGTTAGCATTACAACATTTAAAAGCCTCTACTGTAAGTATTTTTATATACATGCAACCAGTAATAGCAGGTATATTTGCTATTATAATGGGAAGCGATAGTGTAACGGCTGTTAAGCTTATTGCAGCAGTTTTAATATTTTCGGGCGTGTATTTAGTAACTAAAAAACCGAAGTTACAGGCTTAAATTGAATTTAGGTTTACAGGTTTTCTTCCGTGTAGCCTTGTGTCTTCTTTAGTTAATGTTTTGTAGCTTTTAGACTTTGGGAACGTTTCAGTTAACGCTAACAACGTTTCAGGTAAACCAGATAATTTTCTAGTTTTTAAGTCTATCCAAGCACCAAATATTTCGCAATACGCTAAATTTTCTCCCTTATGATTGTAGAAATTATGGTCGAATTTAAAAAACATACCATCTTCACTTAAGCCAGCAACCTCTAAACTAACCGTTATAGGTTGTCCGTGAAACGCTTCTTTAAAATAATGTACGTGCTCATGAAAAACCACTGGGCTAACACCAAATTTCACCATTTCTTGCATAGTAAATCCCTTTTCTACCAAAAACCCCATTCTGGTATGGCTCATAAAATTAATATATGCAGAGTTTGCTAAATGTCTGTTTGCATCAATATCACTCCAACGTATTTCGAATTCTTTAGTGTACATAAATCTTAAATTATCAGGGTGCAAATTTAGAGTTTTTTATGACATAAAATCTTAGTCTTTTCTAAAGAATCTGTTTTCATTACCTTTGCTCAACTTTATAAAATAGTTTATGATACATTCAATGACAGGTTATGGTAAATCTGTAGTGCAGTTACCAACAAAAAAGATAACAATAGAGCTAAAATCTCTTAATAGTAAAAACCTGGATTTAAATGCAAGAATGCCTTCCATTTACAGAGAAAAAGAATTGTCTCTAAGAAAAGTAATAGCTAAAGAATTGATTCGCGGTAAAGTGGATTTTTCTATCTATGTAGAAACAACTGCAGAAGATACATCTACTAAAATAAATACACCAGTAGTTAAGCAATACATGAAGCAGTTAAAAGAAGTTACTGCTGGAGAAGATATAGAGTTACTAAAAATGGCAGTTCGTTTTCCAGATGCGTTAAACACAGAACGTGAAGAGATAGACGAAAACGAGTGGAAAGCAATAGAAGCAGAAATACATAATGCGATTAAAAGTATTAAAAACTACCGATTAGATGAGGGTAAATTTCTAGAGTCTGACTTTAAAGAGCGTGTAGCTACTATAGAGGATTTACTTGAAAAAGTAATTGCAATAGATCCAGAACGTATTGAAGGTGTGCGAGAGCGATTAAGAAAAGGTGTAGAAGAATTACGTGAGAAATACGACGAAAACCGTTTTGAGCAAGAACTTGTGTATTATATTGAGAAATATGATATTACCGAAGAGAAAGTACGTTTAAAAAACCACTTAAACTACTTTGTAGAGTCTTTAGATTCTAAAGATTCTAATGGAAAAAAATTAGGTTTTATTGGTCAAGAAATGGGACGAGAAATAAATACCATTGGCTCTAAAAGTAATTACGCACCAATGCAACAATTAGTAGTGCAAATGAAAGACGAATTAGAGAAAATTAAAGAACAATTATTAAATGTACTTTAATAACCTAAGTTGTTTTATAAAATTAAAAGTGAAGAAAGACAGTGTTAGATAAACCAAATAAACATAACGGAAAACTTATTGTGTTCTCTGCACCATCTGGTTCGGGTAAAACAACTTTAGTAAGGCATTTATTAAAACAAGATGAACTTAATTTAGAATTTTCTATTTCTGCAGCATCTCGTGAACCTAGAGGGAAAGAAGTAGATGGTAAAGACTACTATTTTTTATCCTTTCAAGAGTTTAAAAATAAAATTAAAGCTGATGAATTCTTAGAGTGGGAAGAAGTCTATAGAGATAATTTTTATGGTACACTAAAGGCAGAAGTAGAGCGTATTTGGGCAAAAGGAAAACATGTTATTTTCGATATTGATGTCTCTGGCGGACTTAGAATTAAAGATAAATTCCCTGAAAAAACACTCGCTATTTTTGTGAAACCACCAGATTTAAACGAATTAATAAGACGTTTAAAAAATAGAGGAGAAGAAACAGAAGAAAAAATAAGTATGCGTGTAGCCAAAGCACCTGCCGAATTAGCTACAGCTAGATCGTTCGATGTTATTATTGTTAATGATAATTTAGATAAAGCTTTAAAAGAGGCAGAAACTATTGTAGGCGATTTTTTAAAACAATAATACAATGAAGGTAGGACTCTATTTTGGTTCTTTCAACCCTATACACATCGGGCACATGGTTATCGCTAACCAAATGGTAGAAAACAGCGATTTAGATCAAGTTTGGTTTGTTGTAACACCCCATAATCCGTTTAAAAAGAAAAATACGCTTTTAGATAATTTTCAACGCTTGGAAATGGTGTATTTGGCAACTAAGGATTATATGAAATTAAAGCCTAGCGATATAGAGTTTAATTTGCCACAGCCTAACTATACTATAAATACACTAACCTATTTAAAAGAAAAACATCCCAACCATGAGTTTTCATTAATTATGGGAGAGGATAATTTAAAAGGGTTTCATAAATGGAAAAACTATGAGCTCATTTTAGAACATTATAATATCTATGTGTATCCTAGAATTTCTGAAGGTATTATAGAAACCAGATTTAACGGGCACGAAAAAATACACAGAGTAGAAGCGCCAATTATGGAAATATCGTCTACAATGATACGTAAAGCTATAAAAGAAGGTAAAAATGTAAAACCATTACTTCCCGAAAATGTTTGGCAGTATTTAGATGATATGAATTTTTACAGGTAAAAACCTATTCGCTGTAATAAAATTAGAGCTTATTAGATAGCAAAAATCAATATTCTAAATGGAAATAGTAGAAGCAAAATTTGAAAACTATTTACTGACTACAGATAGGTCTAAAATGGATAGTGTTGCGATACATGATTTCTTATCAAACCATTCGGATTGGAGTAAGAATATTCCTTTGGAAATAGTTAAAACTTCTATAGGTAATTCCTTGAACTTTGGTCTCTTTTATAAGCAACAACAAATTGGATTTGCAAGAGTAATTTCGGATTTCTCTACAATAGCCTATCTAGGCGATATCTATATAATAGAAGCTTACAGAGGTAAAGGACTGTCTAAAAAACTGATGTCATTTATAATGACACATCCAAACCTTCAAGGTTTAAGACGATGGATTCTATTAACTTCAACGGCAGAATGGCTGTATGAAAAATATGGGTTTAGTAAACTTAAGAAACCTGAGCTATATATGGAATTACATCAAGAAGGATTATATAAATAACCTAATAAGATATTTATGTGGTATTATTCATAAAACATTAACACTCATAAATAGACGAAACAGCTTTAAATCCTCTAAACTATATTCCACAAAAATAACTTAACGCTTCTCAACAAAACTTACAATAGCTTCCAAAAGTTCTGGAGAAAGTGTTCTAAACGTTTCATTATACGATTTAGAATTTTCTAAGTTACCGCCTTCAATAGGAACTAGAATATGATTCATTTTTTCAATAATCATTAAAGTCGATTTTGGAACAGCTTCATGTAAAAGCTTCGCTTCATTTTCAGAAACTTGTAAATCTTTAGTGCCATTAATAATAAGAATAGGCATGTCTAGTTTTTTAATTTCTTCTTTTGGATCGTAAGACATCCAATTCGCGATAAAAGGTTGTACATCTTTATTAAACATAGAAGCTAATGCTTGTGGGTAATCGGTAGTCGTTTTACCCTCTTTTAAAATAGCAAACACACGTTTAGCATCTTCTGTAAACATAGGTGCAGTTTTTGTTACTTGCTCTATAATAACATTATCTATAGATTGGCCAGCTCCAGCTAGAGAAATAAAACCATCGGCTTTATCTTTAGCAGCCAATAAACCGACTAAACTTCCTTGGCTATGTCCAGCTACATATATAGCATTGTATTGTTGGGTCTTTTTAAAATAGTCGATAACAGAAACGGCATCGGTTACAAAATCATCAAATAACATATTAGGATCTACATTTCCACGTCGTATTTGTTTTACAATACGCTTATCGTATCTAAACGTAGCAATGTTTTTTGCAGTAAGGCCTTGAGCTAATTTTTTTAAATTATTACTCTTTAAAAAGTTTTGATTGCCGTCTCTATCTGTTGGTCCGGATCCAGCAATAATAATTACCAAATTAGGTTTTGTTACAGCGTTAGGGGTTAACAATGTGCCATCTATTAATTTATTTATTGAAAGCTCTTGGCTTGCGTATGTTTTATCTTGTGCGAAGAGTAAGGTACTTATTGCAATAAAAAGAATGGACAGTTTTAATTTCATTTCTAAGGGTTTTATTTCAATTGTTATGCAAAACAAATGCCAATTATAACATCTACAACGCAAATTTACACTTATTTATTGGATGGAAATTGAAAAAATAATTCTTAACAAAACATGCATTTCATCGATTATTTGTTATTAATAACTAATTTTTGTTAAAATTAAGTGTATTTCATCGAATATTAACACGTTTTGACGGTTTGTACAGATTATAGTTTTATTTTTGAAATGTACTAAAATACATACTTTTAGTTCAATGGATTAATTAATTAATATTTGCATCGCTATTTGTTGATATAGCAATACTAAATCTAACAATATACATATTTTGCAAATAACTGAAAGCTGAGGTTGAGGGACCTCAGCTTTTTAGGTTTTATACGTTTCTAATAACTTAAAGAGAGGCCTTATTATTACTTAATAACTCTAAAAGTTAAATTTATTCTCGGTTGTATTTGTCGTTTTGTTTTAGCTATCTGGTGTAGCCAATGGTGTTGTGTTTCGCCTTGCATTAACAATAAGCTACCATGTGCTAATAATAGTTTTTCGCGAAGTGTTTTGTCTCTTCTATGCTTTAAATGAAAATGCCGTGCTTCCCCAAAAGTTACAGAAGCGATTACGGGGTTTTTACCTAATTCTTTTTCATTATCAGCATGCCAACCATTACTATCCTGTCCGTCTCTATATAAATTAGCTAAACAGGTTGTAAAAATGGCATCTGTTTTAGTCTCTATTCTATGTTTAATAGCCAATAAATCATTACTAAAATTATGTGGTTGCATGGTAATATTAGAGTAACTATACGATTTATTATTGTTGGCAAACAATGCCGTTAATCTTGGTTGAGCATACGTCTTCCCAAAAACAGTAATATCATCCTGTTGCCAAGGCAGAGTTTTTAAAAACGTTTCATAATAAAAATGAGCTTCAGCTTCGTTAAAGAAATTAGGGAAATAACTAATCTTTGCATCTGGTAAATTAAGTTGTATTTCTTCTGAAGGAAACATAAGCTATAATTGTAAATAATAAAACGCCCAATACATTAAACCAAACTGTAACGGAATGCGTAATATTAAAATCCATTTAGGAATCCCTGCTGAAGCTTTTTCTCCAGATAACATATAAAAGTGAACCGTTAAAAACACAACTAGCATTGCGATAATGCCGTAAACAGATAGTGTTTTTAATTGCGGAATACATAGCGCTATGCCTAAAACAATTTCGGCAATACCACTTAACGCAACCATTAATTTAGGGTTAGAAATGTACTTAGGCATAACCCGTAAATAAATTTTAGGCTTTATAAAATGCATAATACCTGCAAAGGTATAGAGAGCAGCCATTACGTAAAGATGCCAAGGATATGCCATAATTAAAATTTTATTTCTCTAAATTAGCACATAAACCTAAAACTATGCGATTTAAATTAGCCTTTTTACTAACTTTTATAGTAAGCTTCTGTTTTGCACAATTGCCGAAAGGATTTGTGTATGTAAAAGATGTTATCCCAAATATTCAAGTAGAGCTACGGTATTGTACCGATTATAATTTTGTTGGGGAAGTAATAGACGGTTACAAGGAAAATAAAGCTATATTAACTATCCAAGCTGCTAATAGTTTAAAAAAAGCGCAGACAGAATTAAATAAACAAAATTTATCTATTAAAATATACGACTCATACAGACCACAACGTGCTGTAAATCATTTTGTGCGTTGGGCAAAACAGGTAAATGATACCCTAATGAAAGCCGATTTTTACCCCAATGTAAAAAAGAAAAACCTATTTAAAGCCGGTTATATTGCCTCTAAATCTAGACACAGTAGCGGGAGTACATTAGATATTACTATTGTAAATATGAAAACAGGTGAAGAACTAGATATGGGATCTCCTTACGATTTCTTTGGAAGTGAATCTTGGATAAAAAATAGCAATTTAAATCGCGAACAACGAAAAAATAGAAGCTTATTGCAAAAAGTAATGAAGAACAGTGGCTTTAGAAATTATGCCCAAGAATGGTGGCATTTTACATTACGTGGCGAGCCGTTTAGAAATCAGTATTTTGATTTTGTGGTGGAGTAGATTATAAATTGTTATTTATATAATGTGCTGTAATGTAGTTTAATAGTGATTATGGTATAATATAAGTTGAAGAATTTAAAACTCTTCAACTTATATTATTTATACTATTGAGACTGCTGAGCATTTTGTCTTTGCTGCTGCTCTTTCTGTTGTTGGGCTTGTTGAGCTTGCTGAGCATTTTGTCTTTGTTGTTGTTGCTTTCCCATTTTATGAGTATTTAGAATTGAAATTATTAATTAATAGCTAAACTAGCTCATGTAGGTATTAAAAGAAATACCTGTTAATAGGGATTTTTAAATACAATACAAAGATTGGAAATTCAAAAAACAAAAGTTTAGTTGTTACCCTCTCATATTCCTAATACGCTCCAATAACGTAGGATGCGAATAATGCATAAAAACATACGCAGGATGCGGCGTTAAATTGCTTAAACTATTTTTGGTAAGCTTTTTTAAGGCGCCAATTAAAGGTTCTGTTTTGTAGGTGTTTTTAGCATAATCATCTGCTTGATATTCAAATTTACGCGAAAGTAGATTCATCAATAACCCTGTGATTTCAGATAACGGACTGTATAAAATACCAAAAGCAATTAATCCAATATGAAAACTAGGAATACTAACGCCCAAAGCTTCAGAGAGTAATGGGTTACCGATAAAAAGCGATAATATATATAAGGTTAACCCAGTAATAACTACCGAAATACATAAATTATAAATAATATGCTTGCGCTTATAATGTCCGACTTCGTGAGCTAGAACCGCTACAATTTCTTCTTCATCTAAATCATTAATTAAAGTATCGTATAGGGTTACTCTTTTTTCGCTACCAAAACCCGAAAAATAAGCGTTGGCTTTTGTACTACGTTTAGAGCCATCGATTACAAAAATATTTTCTAAACTAAAACCAACAGTTTTGGCGTAATCGGAAATGGCAGTTCTTAAAGAACCGTCTTCCAAAGGTGTTTGTTTATTAAATAAAGGGACAATTAATTTAGAGTAAAACACATTCATAATTACTGTGAATAGTGTAATTAATCCCCAAGCGTACAACCAGAAATAAGCTCCAGTAGATTGGTAAAACCAGGTTAATAAAGCTAGTAGGCCACCTCCAAGAATAATTAGCATTAACCAGCCTTTTATTTTATCTAGAATAAAGGTTTTTTTAGTGGTTTTATTAAATCCAAAACGAGCTTCTATAACAAAGGTTTTGTAGTATGATAAAGGGGTGTTTAAAATATCGCTACCAATCATAATAATACCAAAAAAGGCTAAGGTTATTATAATAGTGTTACTAGAGTATTGTCTTACTAAATGATCTACAAAGGCAAAACCATCTAATAAGAAAAACCCTAATGTTAATAGTAAAGAAAACGTTGAGGTTAAAAGACCAAACTTATAATTTGTTGTTTTATAGGATTGCGATTTTTTATATTCTGTAGCATCATAAACATCCTGTAGTTCTTGTGGAATACTATCGTTATAACGTTTTGCATTTAATGCATCTAGAATAGTATCTACAGCAAAACTAATAACAAGAATAGCAATTAATATATAGAATAAAGTTTGTGAGGTCATGATAGTATACATTAAGATGTTTTCAACTAAAACAAAAATAACAACTTAATGTTACACTGAGTACAGCCGAAGTGTTACAATAAAAGTTAATTAAAATTCCGTTGTCTTTTGGCTTCAAAAATAAGAATACCAGCAGCTACAGAAACGTTCATAGAATCGATAGCACCTTGCATGGGGATAATGATGTTTTGGGTAGCATGATTTCGCCATTCTTGGCTTAGTCCTGTTGCTTCTGTACCAACGACTATAGCCGTTGGTTTAGTGAAATCTTGAGTGTGATACGCTACAGATTCTTGTAGAATAGCTGCATAAATATTAATGTTGTTTGCTTTTAAAAAGCTAATAATAGCTTCAGTAGTTCCCGTTGCAATTTGGTTGGTAAACAAACACCCCACACTAGAACGTATAATATTAGGATTGTATAAATCTGTTTTTGGGTTTGCTATTATTACAGCATCTACATTTGCAGCATCTGCAGTACGTAAAATAGCGCCGATATTTCCTGGTTTTTCTGGAGCTTCTGCCACTAAAATTAAAGGCGTTTCAGTTTTAAAACTTAGGCTCTCAATAGTATTAGTTTTATGTTTGGCAATCGCAATAATTCCTTCGGTAGTTTCTCTATATGCTATTTTTTGATAGACTTCTTTGCTAATCTCAATAATACTAGCATTTTGGATACTATTTATTTTGTCTTCAGAAATTAATTCAGGGTAAAATAAAATAGTCTCAATTGTGTAATTACCCTTGATAGCTAATTCAATTTCACGTAATCCTTCTATTACAAATAATCCTGTTTTTTTACGTTCGCGAGATTTTTCTTTTAATAAAATAATTTGCTTTATTAATGCATTTTGTGTGCTAGAGATTTGCTTGTTAACCATACTATTTTTGGGCAATACGTGTCATTATAATGTGCGAACAAATTTAAGATAATTATACAGGTTATTTGAGGTAATTACTTTAATTAATTAAAAATCAAGGGTAGGAGTTTTTTAAAAGCGGTTGTTTTAGTAGTAATTAATCAATAGTAAACATACTCTTAATTTAAAACAACTGCAGTATTAAGAATTGTTTATTAAAAACCCTTATAAAACTATCATGAAAAAAACATTACTATTATTTTTTACGCTACTTTTTTCTGTATTGGGATTTTCTCAAATTGATTTGGGACCTAATGTAGAAACTTGTGCTAGCGAATATATTATTGAAACAGATGGATCAGGAACTAATTATGTTTGGTCTATAGATGGAGCTGTACTAGTAGGAGAAACACAACCTTACCTAATAGTTACACAGACAGGAGAATACACATTAACCGTAACCATAGACGGTACAGATTATAACGATTCTATAACAGTTAATTTTTTAGACACCCCAGTAGCAAATGTGCCAACAGACATAGTGCTGTGTGATTTTAATGGAAACGGGAATGTTACAGTACAGTTATCTGTTAAAGATGTCGAAATTTTGGGCACTTTACCACAAACTGATTATTATATTACTTACCACCAAACGGAACAAGATGCGTTAAATCAAATAAATGCTTTAGCAGATCCGTATACAACTACTGCAAATCCAGAGACTATTTACGCAATTATTGTATCTGTTGCAGATAATTGTATGTCTAATGTTGTAGCGTTCGATATTATTGCTAATCCTACTCCAATAGTATACCCAAGTGAGGCTTTTGCTTGCGATGAAACAGGAGGTGGTTTTGGAACTTTCGATTTAACATTATACGATATTGAGTTTTCACAAAACAATGCCAATTATGTTGTAAACTATTATGAAACATTGGTAGATGCTCAAAACGATGCGAATCCTGTTGTTAGTATCTATAATAATATTGTTGCCTATACTCAAGTATTGTATGTAAAGGTTGAAGATGCAACTACAGGTTGTAGTAGTTTTACAGAATTGTATTTAAATGTTACAGACATACAAAGTATAGCGCCAACGCCTTTAGTTTCTCCAGATACAGATAACGACGGATTTGCAGATTTTAATCTAGTAGATAAGGATAATGAGATTACTGGAGGAAATACAGAATTAATAGTATCTTATTACGAGACTTTTTCTGATGCTAATGCAGCTATTAATTCACTACCATCTCCTTACACTAATACTACACCAAATACTCAAACTGTATTTGTTAGAGTAGCACATTTATTATATAGCTGTGTAGCTTTCGAAGAATTGGTGCTACAAACAGAATATGCACCTTTTATTGTAAACGAAGCCACATTGGAATTATGCGATAATGATCAGAATGGTTTTGAAACTTTCGATTTAATAAGTGCAGAAACTACTATTTTAGATGGTTTAAATGCAGTAGATTATAGTGTTACTTATTATGAAACTAGTGCTTATGCATCTGCACAAATGAATGCAATACCAAACCCAAATAATTATACTAATATAGTTAGTCCGCAACTAATTTATGTTGGCGTGCAAGAAATTGGGACTACAAATTATGTAATAACAACAATAAATTTAGTTTTTGGTTCAGTTCCTTACCTAAATTTAGATAGTTCTCTAGTATTGTGCGATGAGCAATCGTTAATATTAAACCCCAATGGCAATCCTAATGATATCTATTTGTGGTCTACAGATGAAACAACACCATATATTGAAATAACAAATCCTGGAGAGTATTCTGTAACAGTAATAGATGCAATTACAGGGTGTGAAAATTCTGGGTCGGTTACTGTAGAATTAGGTAGTTTTCCCGCTATTGTTCAACCAATAGATTTAACAACATGTGATACTTTAGGAACATTCGATTTAACATCGGTAATACCACAAATGTTAAACGGAATAGATCCAAATTCGGTAACAGTATTATTTCATTTAACGTTAGCAGATGCAGAAACCGGAATGAATCCATTAGCAAACCCTAGTAGTTATGCGGTAAATTTTGCATTAGAAACAATATATGTAAATGTGTATACTAATGATGGTGGTTGTAGTGTAGTAACAGATTTCAATTTAATTTCGCAAAACTGTCCTACAATTGTTACTTGTGGTACTACAGAAACAGTAGAAACTTGTTACGAAAATAACGAGACGCAACAATATACATTTACTAGTAGTGATGGTAGTTCGTTAATAGTAGCATTTAATTCTGGAATGGTAGAAAATAACTGGGATGAATTAATTGTATTAGACTCAGATGGTGTAACTAATCTTAATGCAGCAACACCTTATGGCAACGATGGAGATTTATCTGGTTTAATGTTTCAGTCTTCAGGAGATACGATTACGGTTTACGTACAATCCGATTTTATAATCATTGGCTGTACAGATGAAGCTCCTATAAATTTCGATGTATTTTGTTCTGGTGATACGGTAGGAGTTATAGAGGTTAATGCCTTTTTAGATTTAAATAACGATGGTGTTTTTAATGGTGCAGATACACCATTTACAAACGGCTTTTTTACTTACGAGATGAATAACGATGGAAGTCCAACAACTGTAAATGCAACTTATGGTGGATTTAATATTTTCTCTTATGATGATGCTAACACTTACGATATTACTTTAAGTACTAACGAAGGGTACGAAAGTTGTTATACTATATCAACGTCTACTTTCGATGATGTTTCGGTAGCGGTAGGAAATACTGTTATTATTGATATTCCGGTAATAGAACAATCACAATGTGAAGATTTAGGAGTGTATTTAATACCATCGGCTTCGCCAAGACCAGGTTTCGATTACTATAATTATTTAGTGATAGAAAATGAAGGGTTCTCAACAATAGATTCAGGAACAGTTACTTTTATAAATGACCCTCAAGTAAACTATTTAGGTGTGTTCTATCCTTCATCTGATATAGTAATAACACCAAATGCAAACGGATTAACTTTAGATTTTGTAGACTTAGAGCCTGGTGAAACTAAAAGTGTTTGGATAGAAATGAATGTGCCAGCAACTATAAATCTTGGAGAGTTTCTTACTAATACAGCAACCTACACAACGGCGGCAGATGATATTGTGGTAGATAATAATACTTCAGTATTAAGTCAAGAAGTCATTGGGTCTTACGATCCTAATGATATTGCAGAATCGCATGGACCAGAAATAGTGTACGAAGACTTTGTAACTACAAACGAATACTTGTACTACACTGTAAGATTTCAAAATGTGGGAACAGCGGAAGCTATAAACGTAAGAATTGAAAATACAATAGACCCATTATTAGATATAAGCACATTAGAAGTGTTACAATCTAGCCATAGCGAAGTATTAAAAGTTATTGATAATCAATTAACATGGTATTTTGATGATATTAACTTACCAGCAGAATCTCAAGACGCAGATGGTAGTAATGGTTATGTTTACTATAAAATAAAGCCAACGGCAGGTTATGCAATAGGAACAATAATACCAAATACAGCCGAAATTTATTTCGATTTCAATGCGGCAGTAATCACCAATACGTTTACTACAGAATTTATAGCACCTGTGTTATCTGTAGAAGAATTTAATTTAAATAACACAACGTTTACATTGTCTCCAAACCCAGCAGACAATACTGTAAATATAACATTGCCTTCAGTTTTAAATATAAATGCCAATGTTACGATTTACGATATTCAAGGTAAACGATTAATGAATAAAGTATTCGAGAAAAATACATTAGACTTACAGTTAAATGTAGAGAGCTTACAAAGCGGTATGTACTTTGTGAAACTAAAAACGAATACAAGCGAAACTATTAAGAGGTTAGTAGTTAAATAATTACATGCCATAATTATTTTTTAAAAGCTTCAGTGTTTGCCTTTACTGAAGCTTTTTTTTTCTACTTATTTCTAAAAACTTGTTTTTAACTAACATTTTTATTTATTGGTTTTAATCAGATTAAAACCAATTAAAAACATATAACTTTAATTTTAACGCAACCTTTTTTGTTTTTTTCTATCTAAAGAATAGAAAATGCTACTAACATATTAATTATTTGCTATTATGAGAAAATTATTACCCTTACTAACCTTATTACTTACTTTTTTAAGCTACGCACAAGTAGCTAATCCAGTTACGGCATTCGAAATTTGTGATGATGACACTGCAGATAGCTATACTACATTCTATTTAGCTAGTAAAGATGCTGAGGTATTAGGAAGTCAATCTTCAACAGATTTCGTTGTTACGTATCACGAATCTCAAACAGATGCAGATACAGGGAGTAATCCTTTATCTATAAACTATACGAATATTACTAATCCTCAAATCATTTTTATTAGAGTTGAAGAGTTAGGTTCTAGTAATTTTGATACTACAACATTAGATTTGTTGGTGTTGCCCGCACCAGTTATAAATCCCCCAAGTCCTTTACAAATATGCGATTTCGATAATGATGGTTTTGCTTTTTTTGACTTAACAAATGCTGATTTTGAGATTGTTAATGGAATGGCGAATTTAATAGTTACTTATCATGAGACTCTTGCAGATGCGCAGAATTATGTAGGCGTTTTGGGATCTCCTTATGGTAATATTGTGCCAAATATGCAAACGTTATTTGTGCGTGTAGAGAATGCTAATACTGGGTGTGCTAGTTTTACAGAGTTACTACTTTTAGTTAATCCTTCCCCAGTAGGAGCAAATCCGACACCATATGAAATTTGTGATGATAATGCAGATGGTTTTGAAACTTTTAATTTACCCACTAAAAATGCAGAGATATTAAATGGATTAGATCCAAATCAACATAGTATTACATATCATTTAACACAGGCAGATGCTACTGCTGGAAATAACCCTTTAGCTAATCCAGATAATTTTATTAATATAACAATGAGTGCGCAAATCGTATGGGTGCGTGTAGAAAGTCTTACTAATGGGTGTCTTTCTATTGTTACATTAGAATTAATAGTCTCTCCATGTGAAGGTATTCAAGTCAACGCCTTTTTAGATAGTAATAACGATGGTATATTTAACGCTAACGAAGAGTACTATACAAATAATGGCTACTTCACTTACGAAGTGAATAATAATAGTACCATTAATACTGTAAATACAAGTACAGGAGAGTTTTTAATTCCTTACGTGAATGATACCAATACTTATGATATTACATTTTCATTAGATACAGATTACAATACATGTTATAATGTTAGTCCTTCTATTTTCGAAAATGTAAATGTAACTAGCGGAAACATAGTAACGGTAGACTTTCCTGTGACTGTTGCAGCTCCTTGTGAAGATTTAGCTGTTTATATAATACCAAATACCTCTCCAAGACCGGGGTTTAATTATTATAATACACTAATTGTTGAAAACATTGGAAATGTAGATATAGTATCTGGTACAGTAGAATTTGTTAAAGATACTCTCTCTAATTATGTAGGAATAAATAATCTCCCAGCTGGTGTTATTATAACTTCTACTACAACAGGATTTACGGCAGATTTTACAAATCTAGAATCTGGTGATAGTATAGAGCTTAACATTCAAATGTATATTCCTGCAACAGTTAATTTAGGAGAGTTATTAACTAATAACGCAACGTATATAACCGCAACTAATGATGTAAATTCAAGTAATAATGAATCTAGTTTGAGTCAGGAAGTTATTGGGTCTTACGATCCTAATGATATAACAGAATCTCATGGTCCAGAAGTTGTATACGAAGATTTTATAACAACAGATGAGTACTTATATTATACTATTAGATTTCAGAATGTTGGTACAGCCGAAGCTATAAATGTAAGAATAGAAAATACAGTAGATGCTTTGTTAGATGTAAGTGTATTACAATTATTAAAATCTAGCCATGATGTAGTGATGACACAAACAAATAATCAATTAACGTGGACATTCGATGATATTAATCTACCAGCAGAATCTCAAGATGCAGAAGGAAGTAACGGGTATGTGTATTTCAGAATAAAACCAACAGTAGGTTATGCAATAGGAACAATAATACCAAATACTGCCGAAATTTATTTCGATTTTAATGCGCCAGTAATTACTAATACGTTTAATACAGAATTTATAGCGCCAGTATTATCTGTAGAAGAATTTAATATAGAGAATGCTTTTACTGTATTTCCTAATCCGGCAATGAGCAACGTAAATATTATATTAAATTCTGCTTTAAATGAAGTAGTAACAGTAGGTGTTTACGATATTCAAGGTAAACTATTAATTAATAAAATATTAGCAAAAAACACATTACAACTGCAATTAGATATAGAGAATTTGCAAAGTGGTATGTACTTTGTGAAACTAAATACAAGTAGTCAAGAAACTATTAAGAGGTTAGTAGTCAATAAATAATTAAATGCCATAATTATTTTAAAAGCTTCAGTGTTGCTATTACTGAAGCTTTTTTTGTTTATTTAACTTCTCCGTCTGGATCTTGTTCTTCTTGTTCTTCTTGTTCTTCTTGTTCATCTATATCACAATCTGAAAGGTAAGCCTCAACGTACATGGCCCAGCTATTGCCTTCAAAACTAGTGCCTTCTGCCCAGGCAGTTTCCTCTCCATCTGGCCCAGAAACTTCTGCATGAGCTGCAAAGCAATAACTCTCATCCAAAACGCTTAAATCTAAATAATAAACGACTTCGGTAACACCAGTGCTGTGATTTGTACTATGTTCAAAATGACCAATTTTAGGGTTTCCGGATCCAGTTGTTGGGATGTCTTGACTGTTACAATCTCCAATACTTAAATGAGTTGCATCAATAGTCCAATCTTTAGATACATTATATGTAATAATAAGATTTACGCCATCAGAATCTACAGAAACAATACCAGCAACATGATGCTGTCCTGCAATTAAATTCGTTGTCATACAGGGTTCGTCGTAAGATGCTCGACTATGAAAATTAGATTTAGAGAATTCTATTACTCTAAAATTTGGGGTTTTAGCAGTTGCTAATTCAATGTCTTGCTGCTCTGTACTGCAGCCAGTAAAAATTAATGCCAAAAGCATAACAAGTACTGTTAATTTTGTGGTTTTCATAATATGTTTGATTTGGGTTAGTGCGCAAATATACAAATAAACATCTTTTAAACGACTATTTTAATCGTTAAAATGCATTTATTGTATTTTTACCGAATGATATAAAACTAAAAAACACCGCTTAAAGAAGTCTCTTTATTGCGGTGTTTTTACTAACTAACCAACCAAATTGTTAATGATGCTTTTAAACATTCATTGTTTTATTTATTACGTGTATTCTCACGTGGATTTTCTTTTTTGGCACTTCTTTGCTTACGCTTTTTAAGTGCAGACGATTTAGACTTATCAATAGTTGTTCCTGTTTTTAAGTACTGGATGTATCCTCTACCTCTAAACTCGTACACAGTCCCCGATAAAGGGTGTAATAACTCAACCGTTTCATCATCTATAACGCTCAATTCAAAGAATTCATTGTCAAAGAAATCATAATCTAAAGTTAAAGTTTTCAAGTACATATTTCCAGGTACATTATTTACACCATAAATTCCGGTATAATCCCAGAATAAATCATCTGGATGAGTTCCTATTGCATCTTGCGAACTTCTAAAAGTAGAGTCGTTTCCGCCAGATAAAAACTGTAAAAAGTTTTCGTTATCAAATTCATTTATAACACCATACTCGCTAGTGTATGTTTTTTCCCAAGCTTCATATTCTTGCATGAAATAATGAATGTTATCATAGAAAACAAAGTCGTAATCGAAATTAGAACGTTGGTAACCATTTAAAAAGTACGATGTGTCGTTGTATGGATTGTACAATTCTATAGTATTACTATCTATTTGGTAAACATCAAACGTTTCGTAACCGTCTATATCATGGTTAATGTCTAAAATCATATCGTAAGCATTATAATTTCCAACAGGAATACCATAACCATTACCTTGACTACCAATACCAACTAAATTATTATTAGCATATAAAGTGCCATTTCTAAAAGACATTGTAAAAGCGATTTGTAAAAAAGGTGTTTCTCCAGAGCCAAGCGTTTCATTAATATCTACATACCATAATTCGTGCGTATTTAAAAGCTGATTTAAAGTAAGTCCTGGAGCTGGAGTAGCAACAATTGGGTCTTCTACAATAACTTCTGTATAACAAGAAGTAAATAAAGTGGCGACTAAGGCAAATACCGAGAGTAATTTTATCGTTTTCATAATCGTTTCGTTTTAAGGATTGATATAAGTAGTATTTCAAAACGCGTGCCAAAAATTAAAACAATTGATTTTTAACACACTACAGAAGACTAATATTTTATGTACTTTTGAAACTCTATCTATAGAAACTATCTTATGAGTAAAGCATTAAAATATGCCGTTTTTGGTTCAGGAAGTTGGGCGACAGCCATTGTGAAAATGTTATGTGAAAACGAAACAAAAATAGGTTGGTATATGCGTAGTGTATATACCAAAGAACACTTACTAAAAGAACAGCATAATCCTAGTTATTTAAGTTCTGTAGAATTTCATTTAGAGCAATTAGAAATAAGTAACGATATAAATGAAATGGCTAGCAAAGCCGAGGTGCTTATTTTTGTCATTCCCTCTGCATTTATTTATTCCGAATTGCAAAAACTAACCGTAGATATTACTAATAAAATAGTGGTGTCTGCCGTAAAAGGAATCTTACCAGAAACAGGATTACTGCTAGGAGAACACTTTCATGACCATTATAATATTCCTTTCGAAAATATAGGTGTTATCGCAGGACCTTGCCATGCAGAAGAAGTAGCGCTAGAGCGTTTATCGTACCTAACCATTTCCTGTGCAGATCAAGTGAAAGCAAAAATGATAGCCGATGCTTTGTCTAGTAGTTATATTAAAACAAAAATTAGCGACGATATTATTGGTACAGAATACGCGGTAATGCTTAAAAACATTTACGCTATTGCAGCAGGAATAGCGCATGGATTAGGGTATGGAGATAACTTCCAGAGTGTACTTATGAGTAATGCCATTCGAGAAATGAAGCGTTTTATTAAAAAAGTGCATAAAATGAAACGTAATATTAATAATTCTGCCTATTTAGGCGATTTGTTGGTAACAGGCTATTCCGTATTTTCAAGAAATAGAATGTTTGGTAATATGATTGGTAAAGGTTATACCGTAAAATCTGCGCAAATGGAAATGAATATGGTAGCAGAAGGTTACTATGCTACTAAAAGTGCGTTTTTAATCAACCAGAAAAATGCTAAAAAAACACAGATGCCTATTATAAAAGCTGTTTATGGTATTTTATACGAAGGTAAAGATGCTAAAAAGGTATTTGCTAAATTGACGGATAAATTAGATTAACATATATTATGAAAATATACATTTCACTTTTACTTTGTTTACTTTTTAATACTATTAATGCTCAAAATCAAGAAGCAACATTATTTTTCAATGATGGGACCTCATTAAAAGGTTATGGAGCAATTGAAGAAGATTATAAAATTAAATTTAGGTTAACCCTAGATGAAGACGATGAAGGAGATGTTTGGACAGATATTATGGCTAAAGGTATTACATTCTACGGGTTTGATAAAGAGGTTAGATATGAATACCAATATGAAAAGTTTGATAAGTCCTATCCTTTATTATTAGAAGTAGTAGAAGAAGGAAATGTCAATTTGTATGTGGATTCTCATAGGGTAATCTTCTATAATTATAATCAAATTGGAGAAGATGATTTTAATGTAAATACTATAGAAGGGTACCATTCTGATATCAAAATAAATAAATATTACATCAAAAAAAAGAATGAAGACTTAGTGATTAAAATAAATAACAAGTTTTATTACAAAAAAGCTAAAGAGTATTTTAAAGATTGCCCTTCATTAATAGAAAATATGAAAAGCAAAAAGTATACTAAATCTAACGCTTTAGATTTGGTGTATTACTACAATGACTTATGTGATGATGAAATTATTGGAGAGGACTAATAAAAACCCACAAGAAGTTAAAACTCTAGAATTAACACAGTAAGCCTACGATAATTTGGGATTATGGACATGGCAAAGTAAAAATGAATAGAAATTTTGAATAATAACTTTTCAAAATTTCAATCTCATACCATTTCCCCTCAATAACACACACTTTTTTCGCAAAATTCCTTAATTTCGCATTTCTTATAATAAATCAGAAAAAATGAGTGCAGGATTCCCTGAATATAAAGGACTTAACTTACCAAACGTAGCAAGTGAAATACTAGAGTATTGGAAGGACAATAATATCTTCGAAAAAAGTGTAACGACTAGAGAAGGCGCAGCACCTTATGTGTTTTTCGAAGGCCCTCCATCTGCAAACGGATTACCAGGAGTACACCACGTTTTAGCACGAGCTATTAAAGATATTTTTCCGCGTTACAAAACCATGAAAGGGTTTCAAGTAAAGCGTAAAGCAGGTTGGGATACACATGGTTTACCAATAGAACTTGGTGTAGAGAAGGAATTGGGGATTACAAAAGAAGATATAGGGAAAACGATTTCTGTAGAAGATTATAATGCAGCATGTCGTAAAGCAGTAATGCGTTATACAGACATCTGGAATAACTTAACCCAAAAAATGGGATACTGGGTAGATATGGAAGACCCATATATTACCTACCAACCAAAATACATGGAAAGTGTATGGTGGCTATTAAAAGAGATTTATACTAAGAAATTAATGTACAAAGGCTACACAATACAGCCTTATTCACCAAAAGCAGGAACAGGTTTAAGTTCTCACGAAGTTAATCAACCTGGCGCATACCAAGATGTAACAGACACGACAATAGTAGCTCAATTTAAAGCTATAGAAAGTACATTACCAGAGTTTTTACAAAACGAAGGTGATATTCATTTCCTAGCTTGGACGACGACACCTTGGACCTTGCCAAGTAATACCGCATTAACCGTTGGTCCTAAAATCGATTATGTTTTAGTAGAAACCTACAACCAATACACGTTTAAACCAATGAATGTGATTTTGGCAAAAGCATTGTTAGGTAAGCAATTTGGTGGAAAAAACAACGTACAAGTAGAAGAAAAACCAGCACTTTTAGAATACAAAAGTGGTGATAAAAAAATACCGTTTTACGTAGTAAAAGAGTTTAAAGGAAAAGACCTTGTTGGTATAAAGTACGAGCAATTATTACCTTACGCATTACCAAATGATAATCCAGAACATGCCTTTAGAGTTATTTCTGGAGATTTTGTAACCACAGAAGACGGAACAGGAATAGTACACACAGCACCAACATTTGGTGCAGATGATGCTTTGGTAGCTAAACAAGCATCACCAGAAATTCCGCCGCTTTTAGTAAAAGACGAGAATGATAATTTAGTGCCACTGGTAGATTTACAAGGTCGTTTTAGACCAGAAATGAAAGAGTTTGGCGGTAAGTATGTTAAAAACGAATATTACAATGATGGTGAAGCACCAGAGCGATCAATAGACGTAGAGCTTGCTATTAAATTAAAAGAAGAAAATAAAGCCTTTAAGGTTGAGAAATATAAGCACAACTATCCGCATTGTTGGCGTACAGATAAACCAATACTATACTACCCGTTAGATTCTTGGTTTATAAAAATTACAGATGTAAAAGGTCGCATGCATGAGCTAAATACAACTATTAACTGGAAGCCAGAATCTACAGGGACTGGACGTTTTGGTAATTGGTTAGCAAATGCAAACGATTGGAATTTATCGCGTTCACGCTATTGGGGAATTCCTTTGCCAATTTGGAGAACAGAAGACGGGAAAGAAGAAATCTGTATCGGTTCTGTTGAAGAATTAAAAGCAGAAATGGCAAAAGCTGTTACAGCAGGTGTGTTGAAAGCAGATATTTTTGAAGATTTTGAAGTTGGTAACAACTCCGAAGAAAACTATGCAAAATTAGATTTACATAAAAATATAGTAGACCAAATAACATTAGTATCACCATCTGGGCAACCAATGTGTAGAGAAAGTGATTTAATAGATGTTTGGTTCGATTCTGGATCAATGCCTTATGCACAATGGCATTATCCATTTGAAAATAAAGAATTAATAGACGATAATAAAGCCTATCCAGCAGATTTTATTGCAGAAGGAGTAGATCAAACCAGAGGATGGTTCTATACATTACATGCTATAGGAACTATGGTTTTCGATTCTGTAGCCTATAAGAATGTAGTTTCTAACGGACTGGTTTTAGATAAAAACGGACAGAAAATGTCCAAGCGTTTGGGGAATGCAACAGATCCTTTTGAAACCTTAGATACCTACGGAGCAGATGCTACGCGTTGGTACATGATTGCGAATGCAAACCCTTGGGATAATTTAAAGTTTGATTTAGAAGGGATAGAAGAAGTAAAACGTAAGTTCTTCGGGACATTGTATAATACCTATTCGTTTTTTCAGTTATACACTAACTTGGATAAGTTTACGTATGCAGAAGCGGATATAGCAATAGAAGAACGTCCAGAAATAGATCGTTGGATACTGTCTGAATTAAATACCTTAATTCAAAAAGTAGACGAGTACTACGCAGAATACGAGCCAACAAAAGCGGCACGTGCTATTTCTAACTTTACACAAGATTATTTAAGTAACTGGTATGTACGTTTAAGTAGAAGACGATTCTGGAAAGGCGATTACCAGCAAGATAAAATATCGGCATACCAAACATTATATACATGTATGTTAACCATAGCAAAATTGGGAGCGCCAATTGCACCATTTTTTATGGATAAACTTTACCTAGACTTAACGAAAACCACACAGTCGGAAACATTCGAAAGTGTACATTTGGCAGAGTTCCCAAAAGCGAACGTAAACCTTATAGATAAGTCTTTAGAACGTAAAATGGAGAGTGCGCAAACAATATCATCATTAGTTTTGTCGTTAAGAGCTAAAGAGAAGATAAAAGTACGTCAGCCATTACAGAAAATTATGATTCCTGTTGACAATGCGCAACAGAAAGAAGAAATTTTAGCAGTGTCTAACTTAATAAAGCATGAAGTAAATGTTAAGGAAGTAGAGCTTTTAGATGATGCTTCAGATATTTTAGTTAAGCAAATAAAACCTAATTTTAAAGCGTTAGGCCCTCGTTTTGGTAAAGATATGAAAGCGATTGCTTCTGAAATTCAGAAACTTACATCGGAAGACATAAAAATAATTGAACAAAAAGGTGCGCTTGATGTCGAATGTAACGGAAAAAATATTACTTTAGAACTCAATGATGTTGAAATTACATCGCAAGACATTGAGGGATGGCTTGTTGCAAATGAAGGTGCTTTAACAGTTGCATTAGATGTTACAATTTCTGAAGATTTAAGAGAAGAAGGTATTGCACGTGAGCTCGTAAACCGTATTCAAAACTTACGTAAAGATTCAGGATTTGAAGTAACAGATAAAATAAACGTACAACTATTAGAGACAAAGGAAATTGTACAAGCGGTTCAGAATAATTTAGAATATATCAAGACTGAAACATTAACAGAAACTCTTGAAATTAAGGACCAAATAAATAATGGTATAGATATTGCTTTCGATGCAATAGAAACAAAGTTATTTATTCAAAAACATTAAAGATTATGCCAGTAGAAAATACAGCAAGATACTCAGACGAACAATTAGCGGAATTTAAAACGCTTATATTAGATAAAATAGAAAAAGCACAGCACGATTTAGAACTTATTAAAAGTGCGTATATGAATGACCATAATAATGGTACAGACGATACGTCTCCAACTTTTAAGGCTTTCGATGAAGGTAGTGCAGTAATGAGTAAAGAGTCGAATTCTCAATTAGCAATTAGACAAGAGAAATTTATTAGAGATCTTAAAAATGCTATTATTAGAATTGAGAATAAAACATACGGTATTTGTCGTGTAACAGGAAAACTAATTAATGCAAAACGCTTAGAATTAGTGCCACATGCTACCTTAAGTATTGAGGCTAAAAATATGCAGAAGTAATATTTTCTCTGGAATAAATAATATATTCTAGTATACAATTTAAACGCTGAGATTAAGCTTTATTGTGTACTTGTAAACTATAAAAAGCGTTTCGATAATTGTATTGAAACGCTTTTCTCGTTTTTAAATTAAGTTGTTGTAATAAAAGAATAATGAAGTATATTTTTTATTTCGTTTTAATGATTTTTTCAATAGGAATAAACGCCCAAAAAGTAGTTGAGAATACTATTGATGCTAAAAATATATCCACGGTTGTTATAGAAGGAGACGATATGTTTCGTATTAAGTTAACATCGAAACCAGTTAAAACGATTACTCTAAAAACAAAAAGTGAAGGCGAGTACAGCGAAGATGTTGTTGTTTTATCGTCTGTAAAAGAAGATTCCTTAATAATCTCTAGTGTCTTTCAGCCATTGTTTGTAAGTTATAACGATAAATTGAGTGCACATAAGGTGTTGTCTATAGAAACAGAGCTAATTATTCCTGAAAATTGTACAGTTTATCTTAAAAGCAAAATAGCAAGTGCTGAGGTTGCAGGAGCATATAAAACGTTAACTATAGAACTGTCTCAAGGTAATTGTAGTTTAATATCTTTTAGAGGTAATGCTCTCGTGAATACTATAGATGGGCAAATTATACTAAATACCAACTACGCTACTATAGAAACATATACTAGAACAGGAACTATAACTAGAGAAGAAATAACTTCTGGAAATAATAAAATTAAATTAAATTCTGTTAATGGAAATATAAGTGTTACCAATACTAAAAAATAAACTTATATTTTAGCATAGATTATTTAAAGATTATATGTCAATAAAAAAAGCCTCAATATTTATTATTCTGTTATTACTTATAGATCAAATAAGTAAAATATATGTAAAGCTACACTTTCAATTAGGAGAAGATGTTGAAGTTTTTAACTGGTTTAAAATTTACTTTATAGAAAACGATGGTATGGCTTGGGGCACTAAACTAAGCGATATTATTCCGTTTATAAGCGATAGAACTGCAAAGCTAAGTTTAACAGTATTTAGAATATTCGCTATTATGGGTATTGGTTATTGGCTATACACTATTATTATAAAACAAAAATCTAAAGTATTAATAATTGCTTTAATATTTATTTTTGCTGGTGCGTTAGGTAATATTATAGATTCTGTTTTCTATGGCGTAATATTTAACGATAGTGTAGCGCAAGTAGCAACATTTTTACCCGAAGAAGGTTACGATTCTCTATTGCATGGTAAAGTAGTAGATATGTTGTATATGCCTATTTGGGAGGGTAATTTACCAGATTGGTTACCTGTATATGGTGGTAAACGTTTTAATTTCTTTGAGCCCGTATTTAATATTGCTGATGTAGCAATAAGCATAGGATTTGGTGTCTTAATCTTCTTTAATAAAAAAGCGTTTCCTAAAACAATAGAAAACGCTTAATTGGTTTATATAGTAGTTAAGTATTCAGTTTTAAACGCGCTGTATTAAAATATGCGCTGTTTTTAATAAGTATAGAATATATTTTGTATTCTATGGTTGTAAGTATACAATAATTTTTTCCCTATTCTAAAGCCTAAAACTAGGCACTGTTTCTAAAAATACTCTCAAAGTCATTAATATTTACAGGTTTTATTAAGTAATCTGTAACACTAGATAAAGATTTTGCCCGATCTACATCTACAGGGTTAATAGAAGAACTTACAACATACAGAGTAATTACTTTATTAAAGCGAGGTTTTATTTTTGTAAACAGTTCTAAAAACTCCCATCCATCCATGATTGGCATGTTTAAGTCTAAGAAAATAATATCTGGAATTTTATTTGCAGTTAAATTTTGTAATAAGGCTTCAAAGTAATCTATACTTTCTTTACCATCATTAAAAATAAGTAGGTTCTTGCATAGTTTTCTTGTATTAATAATACGTTTAACAAGATTTACATAGATGCTATCATCATCTATAATACAAGCCAATTCTACAGGTGCGTTTTTCATAAATTAAAATTGGATTTTAAAAGTTGTTCCTTTTTCTACTTCACTTTCAACAAAAATTTCTCCATTCAAGGACTCGACTTGGTTTTTAGTTATAAATAGTCCAATACCTACGGCATCCTCATTATAATGAAACGTTTTGTACATACCAAATAATTTTTTGCCAAATCTCTCCATATCTATACCTCGACCATTGTCTGTAACCTCTAAAATTGTTTTATCATTTTCTATATACGTTTTTAGTTTAATAATAGCATTGCGTTCTTCGTGCTTGTATTTTATTGCATTAGTAATTAAATTAAGTAAAATACTTTCCATATAAGCAGGAATGTATTGAATAGATTGCGCTTCGGAAAAATCAGATTCTATTACAACATGACCCTCCATTATAATATGTTTAATAGATTTCGAAACGATTTGAAGCGTCTCTTTAAAAGAGACATCAATCTTATTTTGATCTGTTTTAGTCTGTATAGTTACTACATCATTTAAGTGTTCTATAGTAGTATTTAAACTTTCAGAAATATCTTTTATGCTGTCTATAAGCTCTAGTTTTTCGTCTACAGATTGTAAATCGTCAATAAGTTGTACAATAAGCGATAAGTTACTCGTGTGCGATCTTAAATTATGAGAAACAATGTGTGCGAAATTGAATAACCTAGAATTTTGAGAAGCAATAATCTCTGATGTTTTTTGAAGATGTAATGTCTTTAATTTTTCTTCATCTATATCTTGGAAAACCCCTCTAATACCTATAATATCTTTATCATCATTATAAACGGGTTTGCCTATAGCCTTGGCCCAAAATATACGTTTGTTAGCAGTAACCATTTTAATTTCTGTATTAAAAGGTGTACCTGCCATTGCACATTTAAAAAAGGCATCTGCAGCACGTTGGTGATGTTCTTCTGCGTAATAATTAGATGAGTTTTTTAGAGATGGAATATAGTCTTCAGGATATTCCATAATACGCCTGGTCTCTTTGTCCCAATAACTTTTTTGCTCTATAAAGTCGACATACCAACTTCCGGTAGATGTCATTTCTGCACTTTCGCGGTAGTAGAAATTATCGTCTTTAACCTTAGTGCTTGTTTTAATTTTACTTTCGAAGAAGAAAATAACCTTAGAATGCTCGTGTACATTTACAGGCAATTTAGAGTTCGTTTTGCAAGTATATTCTTTAAAATCTCCATTCTTTTTTCTAATTTGAATAGTTTGCTTAAAATCTACATTATTCTCTACTAAACTGTAAAAATTGTCTCTAAATAAAGCTCTGTGGTCTTTGTGTATTAATTGTTCTAGAAAGTAATCTAATTTCGTTGCTATTTCATTTTGTGAATACTCTAAACTGGATATAAAAGCCGAAGACCAATAGCTTGTATTGTCTTTTAACTCCCAATAGCCAATATCGAGGTCATCTATAACATTCTGGAAAAGTTCGTTTTTTATCATGGGGGCAACGAAAATTAGGGATTCTCTAGAAATCAAATATAAGAACTTTTTTACAATTAATCGATGAAAAATGACTTTAATCGATGTTTTGTGTGCTAAAAACGATAGATTTTCTTAGGAGTTACACAATAATCTAAAGGGATATCACCATCGAAAACACCTTGTATTTCAGCTTCAGCTTCAAAAAAAGAAAGTCCTATTTTTAAAGTTTCAGGTTTGCACTTAGCTAAGAATTTATCGTAAAATCCTTTGCCATAACCTACTCTATTGCCTTTAGTATCGAAAGCTAAAAGCGGAATAAAAACGACGTCAATTTTAGAGTCGTTAATTTCTATACCATCTATAGGTTCGGGAATATTATAAGCGTTTAATTTTATAGTAGTAGCATCAGTTAATAAGAAGTTGGTTAACTCGGAGGTACTAAAGTCGCTTTTAGAAATAACTATATTTTTATCTTTCCCAGATAATATATTCAGAATATAATCTGTATTAATTTCTTTCTGCGCTTCGATAGATAAAAAAATATGATAAAAACTAAAGTTCCAAATATCTAAAGTTAATAATAGATTGGCTATAGAAAGGCTTAAATCCTCAATAGCATCTTCAGTTAGAGTATTGCGAAGATTTTTATATTTTTTTCGCAGTTCTTGCTTGGTCATTCGTTTTTTATTTAAATAACTTCTTAATCAATTAAAGCAGTAGAAACATGAAATAAAGCGTCACCTTGGTAAATAATAGGGGACTGGTTAACATTAATAATATAACCAGAATTTGGTGCTTTTACAAAGTGATTAAATTTGCCGTAAGGATCCGTAATATTCCCAATATTTTGATGTTTTTCTATATAATCGTTAATACTTACAGAAGGTTTAAACATTCCAGAATATTTTGCACGAACCCATTTACTTTCGTCTATATAAATACAACGTTTTTTAGGTTTCGAAATAGTAAACTGTTTCTTCAACATGCCATAATGATTTAAAATACGCTTAGCACCATTAACACCAGTATTGGTAACATTGGTATCTATATGAAACGATTTACCACCTTCGAATAATAAAATAGGAATTCCCATTTTATTACAAGCACTTCTAAACGTTTTATTGGTATTTCTAGAATATAAAATAAAAGGAGCTCCAAAAATCTCTGCAGCAATATCTAAGTCTTCATTACCTTTTTCTACTCTTATTTGCGGTGCATTAAAACGTAAAGCACCACCAGTATGAAAATCTAATACAAAATCGGCATGTGGCACAACATCTGTAATTAATTGGTGTGCCACTCTAGAAGCCAAAGCGCCAGATTTGCTACCCGGAAACATACGGTTTAAGTCTCTACCATCAGGAAACTCACGTTCCATATTTATAAAACCAAAAACATTAAGTACAGGAATACAGATGGTTGTGCCTATTTTGGGCTTATTAATACCTTTAGATATTATTTGTCGCACTATTTCAACGCCATTAACTTCGTCACCGTGTATGCCAGCTGTCATTAAAATGGTTGGCCCAGGTTTTTTAGAGCGTTCTATAATTACAGGAACAGTTACGGGTGTATGTGTATGTAGTTTAGCAAGATTAAAACTAACCTCTTTACGCTCTCCTGGCTTTATGTCTTCTCCTAAAATATGTAAAGTAGTCTCGTTTTTTTTTGTCATTTATTTAGTGTTTTTTTCAATAAAAGCAATAATGCTTTTTGCAATATTTCTCCCAGTAGCAGATTCTATACCTTCTAATCCAGGGGTAGAGTTTACTTCTAAAAGTAAAGGCCCTCTTGAGGATTGTAACATGTCTACTCCGCAAACTGGCAACTTTAAGGCTTTTGCAGCTTGAGTCGCTAATTTTAATTCATCATGATTTAATTTAATAATTTTTGCAGTACCACCACGATGTAAATTAGAACGGAATTCGCCTTCCTTTCCTTGGCGTTTCATAGCGCCTACAACATAACCGTCTACAACAAGTGCGCGAATATCTGCACCATTAGCTTCTTTAATAAACTCTTGTACAATTACTCTAGCTTGTAAACCATTAAAAGCTTCTAAAACCGACTCGGCTGCACTTTTAGTTTCGGCTAAAACAACACCCAAACCTTGTGTGCCTTCCAGTAATTTAATAATTACAGGAGCACCGCCAACATGTTTAATTACTTCTTCTGCATCACGAGAATAGTTGGTAAATACTGTTTTTGGCATTCCTATACCTGCTTTACTTAAGCGTTGTAAACTTTTTAGCTTATCTCTAGATTTAAGTATGGCTTCCGAGGTAACAATGGTAAAAGTATTCATCATTTCAAACTGTCTTACAACAGCACAACCATAAAAAGTAACCGAGGCTCCAATTCTAGGAATTATTGCATCTACATAATCTAAGTAGCGGTCTTTATAATAAATAGTAGGTTTTTCCTTCTCAATAATAATGTCACATTGTAAAGGGTCAATAACTTCAACCTTGTGTCCTCTTTTTTGCGCTTCTTCAACTAATCTATCTGTAGAATACAATTGTGCATTCCTAGATAATATAACTATATTCATTTTATAATGTTGTTACATGATAGATGTAATGTTTAGCTATCATAGATGTTGTGTAATAGAATTAGACAATAAGTATAGGGAACTGTACTTTCTCTTGTGGTTAAAGTTAAGCTAATCTATTATGTTTTACCAAAAAATAATTTTAGATTTTAATCATTAAAAATAATCAAGATAAACCTCATTAAATAAACGATTAGTATTAAGGTGAAAATTTAACGTTTAAAATGCATTCTATATTCTAATAAATCATTTAAATAATTACCTTTGAAGTAATGAGTACGCCTGCCTTAGACATACAATTAAAAACCCTACCAAATTCGCCAGGAGTATACCAATATTTCGATGTTGACGGAAACATAATATACGTTGGTAAGGCTAAAAATTTAAAGAAACGAGTAAGTTCCTATTTTACTAAAAAGCATGATAATGGTAAAACTAGAGTTTTAGTAAGGAAAATAGTAAACATAAAGCATATTGTAGTAGAAACAGAAACAGATGCGTTGCTACTAGAAAATAATCTGATTAAAAAACACAAACCACGCTATAATGTTTTATTAAAAGATGATAAAACATATCCTTGGATTTGTGTGAAAAAAGAACGCTTTCCTAGAATTTTCCCAACACGACGCGTTATAAAGGATGGAAGTGAATATTTTGGTCCATACACAAGTATGAAAACCGTTAAAACACTTTTAGATTTAATAAAAGGACTCTATAAATTACGAACGTGTAATTATCATTTATCTCAAGATAAAATAAGCGAAGGCAAATATAAAGTCTGTTTAGAATACCATTTAGGAAATTGTAAAGGCGCATGCGAAGGCAGAGAAACTGAAAACAGTTATCACGAAAACATAACATCCATAAGAGAAATTTTAAAAGGAAACTTTAAAGATTCTCTAGATCAGTTTAAACAGCAAATGAAAGACTTTGCTGAAGAGATGCAATTTGAAGAAGCACAGAAAATAAAAGAAAAGATAGAAGTTTTAGAAGGCTATCAAGCAAAATCTACCATTATAAATCCAAAAATTAGTAATGTAGATGTTTTCTCTATTGTAAGTGATGAAAGTTATGGTTATATAAATTTTCTTCAAATATCGTATGGTTCTATAATACGTTCGCACACTTTAGAAATTAAAAAGAAATTAGATGAAACCGATAAAGAGTTATTAGAGTTAGCCATTGTAGAAATTAGAGCGCGCTTTAATTCTAATTCTAAAGAAATTTATGTACCCTTTAAAGTAGAAGTAGGTGAAGGTATTAAAGTATCATTGCCACAATTAGGAGATAAAAAACGAATTCTAGACCTATCCATACGTAATGCAAAGTATTACAGAATGGAACGTTTTAAACAAGTTAAAATTACAGATCCAGACCGACATGTTAAGCGTATTATGGCACAAATGGAAAAAGATTTACGCTTAAGTGAAGAGCCGAGACACATAGAGTGTTTCGATAATTCAAACATTCAAGGTACAAACCCAGTAGCAGCTTGCGTAGTCTTTAAAAATGGAAAACCAAGTAAAAAAGATTATCGTCATTTTAATATAAAAACAGTAGTTGGTCCAGATGATTTTGCATCTATGGAAGAAGTGGTTTACAGACGTTACAAACGTCTGCTAGATGAAGAACAGTCACTACCACAATTAATAATAATAGATGGAGGGAAAGGTCAATTATCCTCTGCCTTAAAAAGTTTAGATGCTTTAAACTTAAGAGGAAAAATAGCAATTATAGGTATTGCAAAACGTTTAGAAGAATTATTTTATCCGGGAGATTCAATACCTTTATATCTAGATAAGAAAAGTGAAACATTAAAAATCATCCAACAGCTTAGAAACGAAGCGCACCGTTTTGGTATAGAACATCATAGAAACAGGCGTAGTAAACAAGCGTTAAATACAGAATTAGAAACCATTCCAGGTGTAGGTGAAAAAACTATTGTAGATTTACTTAAAACATTTAAGTCTGTAAAACGGATAGCAAATGCTAAATTAGATGAATTAGAAGCAGTAGTAGGTGTTTCTAGAGCAGAAAAAATATATAATTATTATCATAAAAACGAAATCGATTAAATGAAACCAGTAATTGTCGCTATTTTACTCGTTTTAGTATTAAACACTACAGTTAATGCTCAAGACAACAACTTAAAAGAGCCCAAAGTGGGTTTAGTGTTAAGTGGTGGAGGTGCTAAAGGTTTGGCACACATTGGTGCATTAAAAGTAATAGATAGTTTGGGCATTCGTATAGATTACGTGGCAGGAACTAGTATGGGAGCAATAATAGGATCCCTATATTCTTCAGGATATTCCGGTAAGCAAATAGACTCTATCTTTAAACGTGTAAACTTCGATGACATTATAAGCGATTACGCACCAAGAGCTGCAAAAACATTATACGAAAGGGAAAATGACGAAAAGTATGCGATTACTTTGCCTTTCGACGATTTTAAAGTCAAATTACCATCGGCACTATCTAGAGGTCAGAATACATTTAATTTACTGTCTAAGTTAACATTACATGTAAACCATATTGAAGAATTTAAAGACTTGTCTATTCCATTTTTATGTATTGCAACAGATATAGAAACAGGGCAACCTGTGCTTTTAGATAAAGGCAGTTTAGCTCAGGCTATAAAAGCGAGTGGCGCATTTCCTTCTTTGTTTCAGCCAGTAGTAATAAATAATCAATTATTAATAGATGGTGGAGTTACTAATAATTATCCTATAGATGAGCTTAAAGAACGAGGTATGGATATTATTATTGGTGTAGACGTACAAGATGGCCTATCTAATAGATTGGATTTATCGTCGGCCCCAGAGATATTATTTCAGATTAATAATTTCCGTACGATTAATGACATGAAAACAAAATCGAAAAAAACAGATATTTACATTAAACCAGATATTACTAAATATAATGTTGTGTCTTTCGATTATGGTCAACAAATAGTTGAAAACGGAGAAATTGCAGCTAAACTTAAGATGCTTGAATTAAAGGGTCTTGCAAAAAAACAAGTAAAAAAAGCAAGAGAAACTCAAGTTATAAAAACACCAGATAGTCTTCAAATTAATCAAGTATATTTTGAAGGACTAAACAATTATACCATATCCTATGTTTTAGGAAAACTGAAGTTAAAGCCATTTCAGAAAGTGAGTTATAAACGTTTTATTAGTGGTACTAACAACTTAATAGTAACCAATAACTTCGATAGTTTTGTATATCAATTAAAACCTTCTAAACATAATGGTGTAGAAGGTTACGATTTATATATAGAACTTAGAGAGTCTAAAAAAACAACTTCATTGCGTTTTGGTTTGCACTACGATGGTTTGTACAAAAGTGCATTATTAGCCAATATAACAAAGAAGCAATTATTGTTTAAAAACGATGTTGCTTCAATAGATTTAATAGCAGGAGATAATGTGCGTTATAATTTCGAGTATTATATAGATAAAGGGTTTTATTGGAGTTTTGGTGTACGTTCTCGTTATAACGAATTTGATAAAAATGTAGCAGCAGGTGCTTTACTAGATTTAGGAGAAAATAGTTTGGGAGTTAACAAAATAGATGTAAAATTAGCAGATTTAACCAATCAGGTTTTTGTACAAACACAGTATAGAAATGATTTAACCTTAACACTAGGAGCAGAACATAAAAAATATAAAATAACGACAGAAACTATTATTTCATCAGAAAATCAAGACAAAACAATCTTCGATAATAGCGATTACGTAAGTGCTTTTGCTAATTTTAGATTCGATTCTTTCGATGATAGATATTACCCTACAGAAGGGTTTTATTTTAATGGAGACTTTAATTTATACCTGTATTCTTCCGATTATAATAACGATTTTTCAGAGTTTTCAATAGTAAAAGCAGATATAGGTTATGCTTATGAATTTTTCCCTAAGTTTAGTGCTAATGTATTAGCGCAAGCAGGAACCACAATTAATGCGCAAAATGATACCTCTTTAGATTTCGTTTTAGGAGGTTATGCTCGAAATTTTATTAATAATTTCGATTCTTTTTATGGCTACGATTATTTATCATTAGGAGGGAGAGGGTTTACTAAAGCTACTTTTAATCTAGACTATGAAGTTTTTCCTAAAAATCATATCACACTTTCTGCAAATTATGCAAACATACAAGACGATTTATTTAGCTCTACAGATATAGATTGGTTTTCTTTGCCACAATATTCGGGTTATGCATTAGGTTACGGAATAGAAACATTTTTAGGCCCTGTGGAAGCAAAATACTCATGGTCGCCAGAGGTTAAAAAAAGTTATTGGTTTTTTAATTTAGGATTTTGGTTCTAAATATCAAGTAATCTGGTTTTCAAAATGATTCAAATTTTATAAAATCCAAAAAAATCACGATATTTGTTTCATAATGAAATACTATTGGCAAGACATATTAACTTTTTTAAAGTTTCTTATTAAAAGAAACCCAGAATGATTTTTAATGTATTTACAATAAAACCATTGTTTAATTAGTAATACAAATCATTATGCCATTTTATCACAAATTAGGGGAAATCCCTCATAAAAGACACATTCAATTTAGAAAACAAGACGGTTCTCTTTATTACGAGCAACTGTTTGGCACTATAGGTTTCGACGGTATGTCTACAAATTCGTACCACGAGCAAAGACCAACACAAGTAAAAGCTATTAAAAAGCAATATAGTGTTGCGCCAAAAATAGCTAAGAAAAACCATATCCAATCCTATCGTTTTAGAGGGTTTCAAGTAAAACCAGAAAACGATTATTTAGAAAGCAGAAAAGCAGTGCTTACAAATAGTGATTGTACTATTATTTTAGCTGCACCAAAACAATCTACCACAGATTATTTTTATAAAAACTCTGATGCAGATGAACTTCTTTTTATCCACAAAGGATCAGGGAAGCTGAGAACACATTTAGGAAATTTAGACTTTAAATATGGAGATTATCTAGTAATACCAAGAGGTATTATCTATAAAATTGACTTCGATACAGAAGATAATCGTTTATTTATTGTAGAATCTCGTAGACCAATTTATACACCTAAACGCTATAGAAACTGGTTTGGACAGTTGTTAGAGCATTCACCGTTTTGCGAAAGAGATTTAAGAAGGCCTTATGAGCTTGAAACCAATAACGAATCTGGAGAGTTTTTAATGAAAGTTAAAAAACAAGACGATATGTTCGAGATGGTTTATGCCTCACATCCGTTCGATGTAGTAGGTTACGATGGGTATAATTATCCTTATGCGTTTTCTATTCACGATTTTGAACCTATTACCGGTCGTATACACCAACCACCACCAGTACATCAAACATTCGAAACAGATGCCTTTGTAGTATGTAGTTTCGTACCGCGTTTATACGATTATCATCCAGAAAGTATTCCAGCACCATACAATCATAGTAATATAGACAGTGATGAGGTGTTGTATTATGTAGATGGAGATTTTATGAGTAGAAATGATATCGATGCAGGACATATTTCTTTGCATCCAGCAGGAATACCACACGGACCACACCCAGGAGCAACAGAAAGAAGTATTGGTAAAACAAAGACCGAAGAATTAGCGGTAATGGTAGATACTTTTAAACCATTAATGGTAACAGAAGAAGCAATGAAAATTGCAGACGAAGATTATTATAAATCTTGGTTAGAACACTAAAAACATTAAGATAAAGAAAGAGAATAAATAACGATGAAGTAAAAATAGCTTAATTGTAAAAGCTTCATAATTCTCTCTTATTAAAAATACAATTAAATAAATTAGAAGAAAATAGTAGAGGAGTTTAAAAGAAAATAAACTTTAATTAGTCTCTACCTCTCTATTCTAACTTCTCTATTCTATACTATTATGAGTAAAAAAGAAGTACAATCGGTAAACTACGGTTTAGAAAAAATATTTGAAGATGCGCAAGATTTCTTGCCATTATTAGGAACAGACTACGTTGAATTTTATGTAGGGAATGCAAAACAAGCAGCACACTTTTATAAAACAGCATTCGGATTTCAGTCGTATGCATATAAAGGACTAGAAACAGGTTCTAAAGATTCTGTTAGCTACGTATTAAAACAAGATAAAATACGCTTAGTATTAACAACACCACTTAACAGTAAATCACCAATAAATAACCATATTGTAAAACATGGAGATGGTGTAAAAGTAGTAGCGTTATGGGTAGACGATGCTAGAAAATCGTACGAAGAAACAACAAAAAGAGGAGCCAAATCTTATATGGAACCTGTTGTAGAACAAGACGAATTTGGAGAAGTAGTAAAAGCAGGGATTTATACTTACGGTGAAACAGTACACATGTTTGTAGAGCGTAAAAACTACAAAGGAACATTTATGCCAGGATTTGTAGAGTGGAAATCGGATTACAACCCAGAGCCAGTAGGATTAAAATATATAGATCACATGGTAGGAAATGTAGGATGGGGACAAATGAATACATGGGTAAAATGGTACGAAGATGTTATGGGTTTTGTTAACTTTTTATCTTTCGATGATAAGCAAATTCATACAGAATACTCAGCTTTAATGAGTAAAGTGATGAGTAATGGAAACGGACGTATTAAATTCCCTATTAACGAACCTGCAAAAGCAGCTAAAAAATCGCAAATAGAAGAATATTTAGATTTTTATGAAGACTCTGGAGTACAGCATATAGCAGTAGCAACAGACGATATTATTAAAACGGTATCTCAATTAAAAGCTAGAGGCGTAGAATTTTTACCACCACCACCACAAGCCTATTACGATGATATTCCTAATCGTTTAGGAGAACATAGAGATATGATGAAAGAAGATATAAACGAACTTCAAAAACTATCTATCATGATAGATGCAGATGAAGAAGGGTATTTGCTTCAAATTTTTACAAAACCAGTAGAAGACAGACCAACATTGTTTTTTGAAATCATTCAAAGAATGGGAGCAAAAGGTTTTGGAGCAGGAAATTTCAAGGCGCTTTTTGAGTCTATAGAAAGGGAACAAGCAAAAAGAGGGACATTATAACAAAAATTTAATAAAAAAATGCCATTGCAAATTGCGACGGCATTTTTTAGTTTCATACTTTTGGAATAGTAATTGTAATCTATGTATTAGATAACAATAAAATAACTTTAAAGAAGTTATTTACAACGACATTAGGCATATGAAAAAGACATTACTTATACTATTAGCAGTTTTTGCTTTACAAGCAAGCTTTGCACAAGAAGATTCCTTTAAAGACGGTGAATGGTTTCGTTTTAAAATGAGTTATAGCGGATTTTTAAAAGCAGGAAATGCAACATTATCTGTAGATGAAACAACATTAAACGGTAAACCTGTATTTCATGTCGTTGGTAAAGGCTGGACAACAGGAGCTATTAAATGGTTTTTTAAAGTAAAAGATAAGTATGAAAGTTATTTTGATACAAAATCGAATTTGCCATATAAATTTATAAGAAATATAAATGAAGGTGGTCATAAGAAAAACATTGAAATAGATTTTGATCAAGAAAATAAAACAGCGTTAGTATTTAATAAAAAATACAATAGAAAGCGTACCATAGAAACGAAGCCTAATGTGCAAGATATGGTATCCACATTTTATTACTTAAGAAATAAGTTAGATGTGTCTTCATTAAAAGCAGGAGATGAAATTACATTAGATATGTTTTTCGATGAAGAAAACTACGGATTTAAACTTAAGTATCTAGGAGAAGAAACTATAAAAGCAAAACTTAATGGATCTAGTTGCAAAGTAAATGCTTTAAAATTTAGACCATATGTAATGGCAGGCAGAGTGTTTAAAGAAGAAGAAAGCTTAACACTTTGGGTGTCTAACGATAAAAATAAAGTGCCTTTACGTATAAAGGCAGATTTAGCAGTAGGATCTTTAAGGGCGGATTTAGAAGCTTTTAAAGGACTAAAACATTCTTTTAAAACAGTAGTAGAAGACTAATGGAATTAGAATCTAAAATAACTAACGACCTCAAAAAAAAATACGAAGCAATAGACCAAAATGTAGAAACACATTTAGAAGGATTGTTGCATTCAAAACCCATAACATATTGGGATTATATACAAACAGATGCGCTGCTAAATCTACAAACGCAACGCACAACATTACCGGACGAGATGGTCTTTTTAATGTACCATCAAGTTAATGAGTTGTTGTTTAAAATGATACTTTGGGAAATAGACCAAGTAGCCAATGAAAAAGATATTACGGCAGCTTTTTTCGAAACGAAACTAATGCGAATTAGTCGTTATTTCGATATACTAACATCTTCTTTCACCGTTATGAAAGATGGTATGGATGTAGAGCAATACAATAAATTTAGAAATACACTTACTCCAGCAAGTGGATTCCAGAGTGCACAATACAGAAAAATTGAATTTGCTTCTACAGAACTTATTAATTTAATAGATAATCGATTTAGAGCTACAATAGATAGAAATACCTCTTTTGAGCATGCTTTCGAGCATTTATATTGGCAAGCAGCAGGAAAAGATTACAAAACTGGTAAAAAAAGTTATTTATTAACAATATTTGAAGAGAAATACAAAGACGAATTTATTAGATTTGCGGAATTCTATAACACACATAACTTGTGGACTATCTTTAAAACATTACCACAAGATGTAAAAGAAGACGAAGATTTAATAAAAGCAATGCGTCATTATGACTACACCGTGAATATAACATGGGTAATGGCACACTATAATACTGCTAACCATTATCTTAATATTGGTGGTAAAACAGCAGAAGCAACAGGAGGAAGTGAATGGGTAAAATACATGCATCCAAAATATCAAAAAAGAATATTTTTTCCAGATTTATGGAGCAAGGACGAAATAGAAAACTGGGGGAAAGATGTTTAATAGTATTCGTACTATTATTAAGTCTGTATAGCTGTAAAAAAGAGCCAGAAGTACAAGAAATAGCAGAACCTATAGCTGTTGTAGAACCAGAAGATGTTTACGAATTTGGTTTTAACCTAAATGAATTTGTTGTAAAAAGAGACACCATAAGAAAAGGAGATACCTTTGGTGCAATTTTAGAACGAAATCAAATAGGCTATTCCGAAATCTTTAAGATTGCAGAACAAACAAAAGATAGTTTCGATATTAGACGCTTGCGACCAGGTAAGCCATATACGCTATTATGTTCAACAGATTCTTTACAACGCCCTAAATGTTTTATCTATCAACCAAACAAGGAAGATTATATTGTTGTAAACTTTCAAGATTCCATACATGCATATTCAGACTCTAAGCCCATTAAGTTTGTTGAAAAAGAAGTGTCTGGAATTATAAAATCAAGTATTTCTGAAGCTTTAGACGAACAAGGAAAAAGTTTCAATATCGCACTTAAAATGTCTGATATTTATGCCTGGACTATAGATTTTACAAGGCTACAGAAAAACGATAAATTCAAAGTTATTTACACCGAAAAGTATATAGATGATAGTATTTATGCCGGAATCGATAATATTAAAGCGGCTTATTTTGAACATAATAAGAAATCTATATATGCTTTTGAGTTTGAAACAGACTCTGTAAAAGGAATAACAGATTACTTTAGTGAAGATGCTAAGAACTTACGTCGCGCCTTTTTAAAAGCACCAGTTAGTTTTAGCCGTATCTCTTCAAGATATAATTTAAACAGACGTATAGCATTGTATGGTAATAGAGTACGTGCACACAAAGGAACCGATTTTGCTGCTAAAAGGGGAACTGAGATTATGGCTACAGCAAATGGAACTGTAATAGAATCTGCAAAACGCGGCGGTAATGGAAATTATGTTAAAATACGACATAATGCTACTTACACAACACAATACCTACACATGAAAAAACGTAAAGTTAAAGTAGGAGATTATGTTAAACAAGGAGATGTTATAGGTTGGGTCGGTATGACGGGAAATACCTCTGGTCCACATGTATGTTACCGTTTTTGGAAAAATGGGAAACAAGTCGATCCATTTAAACAAAAACTACCAGAAGCAGAACCTATTTCCGATAGCTTAAAAGTAAAGTATTTAGAATTTATAAAACCTGTAAAAACGCAATTAGATGCAATTGAGTATCCAGAATTAAATAAAGAGGAAGGTGCTCAAGAACAAGATTTAAATACAGAATTAAAAGAAAACCAACTAATCACGCTATCAAAATAATGGCATTACCTAATATCAACCCAACAGAAACTAATGCTTGGAAAGCATTACAAGAACATTTTACAGCAGTAAAAGATGTTAAAATGAAAGATTTATTTGCTCAAAATTCAAACAGAGCAAATGATTTTACAGTAAAATGGGAAGATTTTTATGTTGATTTTTCTAAAAATCGAATCACAAAAGAGACTTTTAAATTACTACAAGATTTAGCAGAAGAAGTAAAACTTAAAGACGCTATTAATAGTTATTATTCAGGAGCTATTATTAATCAAACAGAAGAAAGAGCTGTTTTACATACAGCATTACGTGCTAAAGCAATAGATTCTGTTTTGGTAAATGGAGAAAATGTAATACCAGAAATAACAAAGGTTAAGGCTAAAATAGAAAGCTTTACCAATCAAGTAGTCAATGGAGAAAGAAAAGGCTATACTAATAAATCCTTTACAGATATAGTTAATATAGGTATTGGAGGCTCAGACTTAGGGCCAGCAATGGTTGTAGACTCTCTACAGTATTACAAAAACCATTTAACTACGCATTTTGTTAGTAATGTAGATGGAGATCATGTAAATGAAGTTATTAAAAAGTTAAATCCAGAAACAACATTATTTGTAATAGTCTCTAAAACCTTTACAACACAAGAAACATTATCTAATGCGAATACTATTAGAGAATGGTTTTTAAAGCATACCGATAGCGAACAAGTAGCCAAACACTTTGTTGCAGTATCTACAAATATCGAAAAGGTAAAAGATTTTGGTATAGATGAAGTTAATATCTTTCCAATGTGGAATTGGGTAGGCGGTCGTTTTTCTTTATGGAGTGCAGTAGGTTTAACAATAAGTTTAACAGTTGGCTATTCAAATTTTGAAAGTCTTTTAAATGGAGCCAATAAAATGGATACTCATTTTAAAACAGAGGATTTCGATAAAAATATACCAGTAATCTTAGCCTTATTAAGTGTTTGGTATAATAACTTCTTTAAAGCAGAAAGTGAAGCTGTAATTGCGTATTCTCAATATTTAAACCAATTTGCAACCTACCTTCAACAAGGTATAATGGAAAGCAATGGTAAAAGTGTAGATAGAAATGGTAAGCGTGTTAACTACGAAACAGGAACACTTATTTGGGGAGAACCAGGAACGAATTCACAACATGCCTTTTTTCAGTTAATACACCAAGGTACAAAATTAATACCAGCAGACTTTATAGGTTTTGCGACAAGCCTGCATGGTAATAAAGACCATCAAGATAAGTTAATGTCTAATTATATAGCACAAACAGAAGCGTTATTAAATGGAAAGACAGAAGCAGAAGTAGTTGGTGAATTGAAAACGCAGAACCTTTCAGAAGAACAAATACAGAAACTCTTACCGTTTAAAGTATTTGAAGGAAATAAACCAACAAACTCCATATTTATTACAAAACTTACACCAGAAAGTTTAGGAGAGTTAATAGCAATGTACGAGCATAAAATATTTGTACAAGGTATTATATGGAATATTTTTAGTTATGATCAATTTGGAGTAGAATTAGGAAAGCAATTGGCTAATACTATACTATCAGAATTCGAAATTAACACAATTACGAATCATGATGCATCCACGCAAAATCTTTTAGAATACTATAAACAATTAAGATAATTGTTGTTAAAAACTTGTGTATAGTTTTGTTTTTTAAAATCTTATAAAAAGTAGGAATTAAGTTATCTTGCCATGCTGTAAAAATGTTAACAATAAGTTAATAATAAACATAAGTTTATATGTATTTTTGCACAAAATTTAAATTAATCAACTTTTTTAACTAAACAAAATGAAGAACACATTCAAATTTTTGTTTTTTGCAGTAACACTTATGTTTTCTGCGATTACAATGGCTCAAAGTACAGTAACAGGAACTGTATTAGATCCAGAAACTAATGAACCTTTACCAGGAGTAAATGTTATTGAAGTAGGCACATCTAACGGAATGTCTAGTGATTTTGATGGAAATTTCTCAATAACAACAGAGTCTACCAATGCAACGGTAACTTTATCTTATGTTGGGTACCTAACAAAAGAATTTACAATTACTGGAGACACTAATTTAGGTGAGATTGTACTAGACCCAAGTGAATTTGGTTTAGAAGAGGTAGCAATTATTGCTTCTGTTGCAGTAGATAGAAAAACGCCAGTAGCGGTTTCTACTATTAGAACTGCAGACATTGAATTAAAATTAGGAACACAAGAATTCCCTGAAGTTTTAAAGTCTACACCAGGTGTGTATGCTACTAAAGCAGGTGGTGGTTTTGGAGACGGACGTATTAACCTACGTGGTTTTAACTCAGAAAATGTTGCGGTAATGATTAACGGTGTTCCAGTAAACGATATGGAAAATGGTCGTGTATTCTGGAGTAACTGGGCAGGTTTAGGAGACGTAACAAGCTCTATGCAAGTACAAAGAGGTTTAGGTGCATCTAAAGTGGCTGTGCCATCTGTAGGTGGAACAATTAACATTCTTTCTAAAACTACAGATATTGAAGAAGGTGGTAATATTTACACAACTTTAGCTAACGATGGTTATAAAAAGTTTGGTTTTACATATTCTACAGGTTTAATGGATAATGGTTTTGCAGCAACAGTTTCTGCTTCAAAAACAGACGGAGCTCTTTTTATAGATGGAACAGATTTTAATGCAGTATCTTACTTTTTAAATCTTTCTAAACAAATTAACGAAAATCATAAAATTTCATTTACTGCTTTTGGTGCTAAACAACGTCACGGACAAAGACAAAATAGACACTCAATAGATACTTACAGACAAAGTGAAAGAGGAAGAAAGTTTAATTCAGATTGGGGTTACAAAAACGGACAAGTAACATTTCAAGAAGATAACTTCTACCATAAACCACAAATCTCTTTAAACCATTATTGGGATATTAGTGATAGAACATCATTATCTACAGCAGCTTACGTTTCTTTCGGTTCTGGAGGAGGAGGAGGATTCCGAGGTGTTAATAAATTTTTAATTAACCCTGATGGAACAAGTGATTACAGAGACGGATTATATGGTCCAATCAATTTCGATAAAATTGTAGACGAAAATGAAGCATTAGGAGCTAATGGTTCTGAAACAATATTACGTGCTTCTCGTAACGATCATAACTGGTATGGAGTGTTATCTACTTTAAAAACTGACTTAACAGACGATTTAGTGTTTTTAGGAGGTTTAGATTACAGAAACTACAAAGGTATTCACTTCCAAGAAGTAACAGACTTATTAGGAGGACAGTATTATGCAGATGCAGGATCTAACGAAAATAATCCGTTAGGAATTTCTCAAGTAGGAGATAAAATTAACTACCATAATGATGGTTTAGTAGGATGGTTAGGAGCTTTTGCTCAAGTAGAATACGATGTAAATGAGAATTTCAACACATTCCTTTCATTAGCAGCATCTAATACATCATACAAAAGAATTGATTACTTTAATTATTTAGATAGTGATCCATTACAAGAAACAGATCGTTACAATTTCTTTGGTTTTAGTGCTAAAGGTGGAGCTAACTATCGTCTAGACGATAACCATAATGTATTTGCTAACTTAGGATACTTTGAGAAAGCTGCAAATTTCGATGCTGTATTCTTAAACTTTAGTAACGATAACATTAATGCAGATGCAGAAAACCAAAAAATCTCTAGTTTCGAATTAGGATACGGATATAGAGCCGAAAAGCTATCTGCAAATGTAAATATATACAGAACAGCTTGGAATGATAGAACAGAAACACAAAGTTTCCAACAACCAGATGGTACACGTGCAACAGCTAACATTTTAGGGGTTAATGCAATTCACCAAGGTATTGAAGTTGATTTTGTTTACAAGCCAACAGATAAGCTTAATATAACAGGTATGGTGTCTTTAGGAGACTGGAGATGGGAAAATAACTTAACAGATGTTCAGATTTTTGATGAAGAACAAAATTTAGTAGATACAGTAAATTTATTTATTGAAGATTTACGAGTAGGTGATGCAGCACAAACAACTATGGCATTAGGAATGAACTATAAGCTTGCACCAAAAACAAGATTAACTATAGATTATAACTATTTTGATAACTTGTATGCAGATTTTGATCCGAGTGATAGAGGTACAGAAGGTGCAGGAGATGCGTGGAAAGTACCAGCTTACGGTATCTTTGATACAGCATTCTCTCACGGATTCTCTTTTGGGTCTTTCGATGCTGTGTTAACAGGAAGAATGAATAACATTTTCGATACGGAATATATCGCAGATGCTTTAGATGGTGCTGGTTCTAATGAAAGAACAGCTTTAGTATACTATGGTTTCGGAAGAACATTTAGTGTTGGATTGAAACTTAAATTTTAAAAAAAAAGAAAATGAAAAAAGTAGTTTATTTATTAATCGTCTTAGGGGCAATCTTTACAGGTTGTAACCCTTTAGAAGACATCAATAATAGTATTGATGCAGAAGCAAACCCGATAGTTGGTAATTTAGAATACACCTTAGTTGAAGAAGATTATACAGATGAGGATTTATTAAACCTTGACGAAACATATTTTGAGTCTGTAGATGCTGCTAAATTAGCTTTACCTGGATTCTTATCAGGAAAATATCCTAATTTTGGACAAGGGTCAACTGTAAATGTTGGATATAACTTATTTGTAGGAGACGCTGAAGGTGTAAGTGAGTTTATTAATTCAGATACTTATAACTTACAAAACTCAGATTATGCTTCTTTTGGAAGTGATGCTTTCGGTTTTTATCCAGAGGAAACTCCAGAGGATTTTATACCAGCAATATTAGATGCTCAAGTAGCATCTCCAGTTGCAGATCAAATAGTATTAGCAACATTTAAGCAATACACAGAAACGCCTGTTGTAGGATTAAGTAACTTATATGAAGCAACATTTCCAACAAACTTTGCTGATTTTGAAAATGTAGACTTATTAGGAGCGCAAGGATGGACAGAAGGACCAGATAATGTACAAGGATCAGGTTTCTCTGGTGGAGCAGTTGCTAATAACGACTGGTTTGTATCTCCAGCAATAGATTTAACAGGAGAAACAGATTTAAAATTCCAGATTACACAACGTATTAACTTTGTAAACGGAATGCCAGAATTATTCAATGTTAAAATTTCTACAGATTACACACCAGGTACTGCACCTTCATCTGCAACTTGGGAGATTTTTGATATTGACAAAACTGAATCAGGTGATTTTGTAACTTCAGAAAACTATGATTTCTCTGCTTACGATGGTCAAACAATTTTTGTTGCCTTCCATTTCACATCTACAGATATGGTAGCGCCACGTTGGAGAATACAATCGTTTGCTATTAAAACAACAGGAGTAGAAGGAGATACAGAGAACTTAGGAGAATACTATACGTATTCTGGATCTGAGTGGGAATTAACAGATGACGTGTATTACTTAAGTTCTGCAGATTACGATTCTATGGGAGAAGATTTTGGTCAACCTGGACGTTTCGATAACTTTAGTGGTAGTGTTGCACCAGAAGATTATTTACCTCAGTTTTTAGATATTAAATATCCTTTTGCACAAGAAGAAGATGAAATCTATATTGTTTATAATTTCTTTTCAGGAGGCGTTAGCAGACAAGGAAACCTTTACACATTTACAAACGGAGAATGGGTAGGAGATACAGATATTATTGCAACATCTTTACAGTTCGGATTTAACGAAGGATTGTGGGAACCAGACAATACTATTGCGTATTCATTTGTACAAGCTGATTACGATGCTATTGTTTCTGCTTTAGCAGCAACATACCCAGGACCAACAGATAGTATGAGTAACTTTGGTAACTTTGAAAGAAGACCAGGTAATGCTAACGAATGGACTAACGATATGGTTTTAGAAGCTTTAAATGTCGTTTTAGATAATATTAACCCTTCTGCTGAAGAAGCACAAAAGTACGTTGCAACTGTAGCTATCTACGATGGTTCAGTTGGAACAGAAGCATTTGCTGTTATTAAAGAAGGCGGTGTTTGGGTATACCAATAAGACATAATATTACAAATATATTTAAAAACCGCTTCTTAAATGAAGCGGTTTTTTTATGGGTAATAATTAACTACATTTGTTACAAACAAAAACCAAAAAAACTAAATCTATGTATTCAACAGTAAAAACACTACACTCATATTGGGCTTATGTAGTACTATTTATGATAGTTATTGCAACATTTAATGCCTTAATAAAACACTTTGGTAAAAAAGAATATGAAGCTAAAGACTTCAGGATTGCCTTATTTACGTTAATAGTATCTCATATTATGTTATTAATAGGAGTTGTGTTATTCTTTGCTGCAGATTACATAGGAATAATAAGTGAGACGGGAATGGGAGCAGTAATGAAAAATGCAGCATTGCGTTCAAACATCATAGAACACCCAATAACAATGATTTTAGCTGTAGCTTTTATTACTATTGGTTACTCTAAACATAAAAAGAAATTAACCTCAGCAGGGAAGTTAAAACCTTTAGCTATATTTTATACTATAGCTTTAGTACTAATTTTAGCGAAAATTCCTTGGAAGACTTGGTTTTAATCTTAAATTGAAATCATAAAAAAAGCGATTCTTATTTATAAGAATCGCTTTTTTTATTTGGAAATATGGATGAATTACTTGACCTCCTTAATTAAATAAATATAAACAGGAAAGTGATCACTAAAACCACCGGTAAAACTTCCGTTAGAGAAGCTACGTTTAGGGTACCCCTTGTAACGTCCTTTTTTACTTATTAAATAGTTCTTGTTAAAAATCCCTGCTTTGTATAACTTAAAAGAATCGTAACCCTCTTCAATTAAAGGTTTAGTCACCATTATTTGGTCAAATAAACTCCAGCTATCTCTATAGGCATTAGAACCTAATCCCTTTTTGTAAAAATTCATCATTGGGTTATAAATCCCTTTAAACTCTACATTCTTCTTTTTACGTTTCGCGTTAAGCGTTTCTTTTACACTAGCATTATTAGGGTTATCGTTTAAATCGCCCATAGTAATAATTTTAGCATAAGGATCTATAACTTGTAAAGAATCTATAATACGTTTATTTAGTTTAGCCGCAGCTACACGCTTAGCTCTACTTTTAGCTTCACCTCCACGTCTAGATGGCCAGTGGTTAACAATGACGTGAATTTTTTCACCATCTAAATTACCAGTAACTAAAAGTTGATCTCTAGTGTAAATACGTTTTCCAGAACTATCATTAAATATTTTTAAAGTGTGAGAACTCTTAGAAATAGGTTGAAATAAATTCTTTTGGTATAATAAACCAACATCAATACCACGATGATCAGGGGAGTTAAAATGAATAATACCGTAATCTTTAGCTAAAAGTAAAGGGTCATTAACAACATGTTCTAAAACATCAATGTTTTCAACTTCGGCTACACCAACTAAAGCAGGTGTATTTTTAGTATCCTTAGCACCAATATCTGCAATTACGCGAGCCATATTATGTACTTTCTTTTTATAAACCTCTTCACGATTGGCTTTCATCTCCATAATTGGGCTAGCTTCATCGTTTTTATCTGGATCATTTATAGGATCGAACAGATTTTCAAGATTATAAAAAGCAACAGTATGAATTTTATACTTTTTTGCTTCTTGAGCATTTAAACTCACAACTGCCGTTATTAAAGCAACTGAGAGCCAGTTTTTTAGGTTTTTCATTAGGGTAAATGTTATGTTATTGTTATGCAAGCATACAAAATGTCTGCCAAAAGTAAATAATTCTCAGAAAAAATGTACCTTTGCCCGCCTTAAATAATTAATATTTAACGTAAAACCCCAATTTATTAACTATAAATTCTAATATGAAAAAAAGTATTTTTATTTTTTTATTCGGAATGTTTTCAACGTTAACAGCACTTGCGCAAAGTACGGTTGTTAAAGGAAGCGTTAAAGATGCGGTGACAGACGAACCCATTCCAAATGTTACGATTACTGTTGAAGAAACAGGACAAACAGAAACAACAGACGGCTTAGGACAATTTATGTTCAAAGAAGCTGTACCTTTTGGAGAACAAGTGCTTAAAATCTCTAAAACAGGATTTCTTACTAAAAGATATCCTATTGTTGTTAACGAGGGACAAACAGTAGACATTCAAGACATGACACTTGAAGCAGATTTAGGAAGTCAGCCAGATTTGTTTACTATTACACTATCCGATGACGAGTTAAGTGATGATTCTGCTGGTTCAGATAATATCTCAGGATTATTATCAGCGTCTAGAGACGTATATCAAAGAACAGCAGCATTTGAATTTAGTTCATCATTTTTTAGAGTAAGAGGACTAGATTCAGATAACGGTACTGTTTTAATTAATGGTATAGAAATGAACAAATTCGACACAGGAAGACCACAATGGAGCAACTGGGGAGGATTAAATGATGCTGTAAGAAACCAAGAGTTCACCATGGGATTAAAACCATCTGCATATACTTTTGGAGGCGTTTTAGGTTCTACTAACATTAATACAAAAGCTTCTGCTTACAGAGAAGGAGGACAAGTAACGTACTCATCTTCTAATAGAAGTTACACTAACCGTTTAATGGCTAAGTATTCTTCTGGTTTAATGGAAGATGGTTGGGCATATACAATTATGGCAAGTAGACGTTGGGGTAACGAAGGATTTCAAGACGGAACACTTTACGATGCTAACTCATTCTTTGCTTCTGTAGAAAAGAAATTTAACGATAAACATAGTTTAAACTTCACTTCTATATATGCGCCAAATAGAAGAGGGCGTTCTTCTGCAAGTACACAAGAAGTTTACGACTTAAAAGGTATTAAATACAACGAATTTTGGGGGTATTTAGATGGAGAGAAAAGAAATTCAAGAATAAGAGAAGTAATAGAACCAGTATTAATGTTAAATCATACTTGGGATATCTCTTCTAAAACAGCTTTAAATACAAATGTATCATACCAATTTGGGAAAAGAGGAAGTAGTCGTATAGACAATGCTTCTGGAGCAAACCCAAGTCCTGCATACTACCAAAATTTACCAAGTTTTTATTTAGCAGATGACGATGGACCAGACTTTTCAGGAGCTTTTGGAGCACAACAGCAATTTGTAAATGATGGACAATTAAACTGGAATAACTTATTTATAGCCAACGATTCTAGAAACCTTTCTGGAGATACTGCGGCTTATGTATTTTATGAAGATAGAACAGACGATAAAACGTTAACAGTTAATACCATTTTTAATACAGAAATAAACGAAAATATCGTTTTAAATGCAGCTGTTAATTACAGACGTTTACGCTCGGATAACTTTGCTGAAGTCATTGATTTATTAGGTAGCCAAGTAGGAGCGTCTAATGTAGATAATTTTGATGGATTTCAATTTGATTTATTAAACCCTAATAGAGTAGTACAAGAAGGAGATAAATATAGATACCACTTTAAAATAGATGCTAATGAATTATCTAGTTTTGCACAAGCACAATTTAAGTATAGTAAAATAGATTTCTATTTAGGCGCAAGTGTAACAAAAACAGATTACCAAAGAGAAGGTATATTTCAAAATGAGGCAAATGTAACTTTTAATACTAATAGGGATATTACTTTAGATAACTCTTCTGGTAAAGGTGATAAATTAGAATTTACTGGTATTGGTGCTAAACTAGGTTTTACTTATAAGATATCTGGTAAACATTTAATAGATGTTAATGCAGGATATTTAACTCAGGCACCTTCTATTAGAAATACGTATACTAATTCAAGAGCTAATCATGATTATGTAGGTGTAAGTAATTTAGAAAGAATAGACAATGTAGCTAGCATTACGGAAGAAAAAATCAGCTCTGCAGATATTAGTTATATCTTCCGTTCTCCAATAGTAAATGCAAGGTTAACTGGTTTTTATACAAAAATAGAAGATGCAAATGAGGTGTCGTTTTATTTCGCAGATGGAATTCAAGGTTTTACAAATGTTGATAATAATACGGCTGTACAAAGTGAATTTATATCAGAAGTTTTACAAGGTGTTAATAAAAAACATATAGGAGCCGAATTAGGTATTGAAGCACAAGTTACTCCAACTATTAAATTAAAAGGAGCGGCTTCTTTTGGTCAATATACTTATGATAATAACCCTAATTTATATTTGTCGGCAGATAGACAAACGGTAGCATTTGGTGAAGCAAACTTAAAAGACTATAAGTTAGCTGGAGGTCCACAACGTGCTTATTCAGTTGGATTTGAATACAGAGATCCCGATTATTGGTGGGTTGGTGCTACAGCCAATTTCTTTTCTAATACTTATGTAGACGTTAGTCCAATTACAAGAACTGAAAATTTTTATAGAGATGTAGATAATTTACCTTTTTCAGACTACGACCCAGAGTTAGCTCGTGAGCTATTAAAACAAGAAGAGTTTGATGACTACATGGTTATCAATTTAATAGGAGGAAAATCTTGGAAAGTTGGTAAAAACTTTGTAGGTTTCTTTGCTAGTGTAGGTAACTTATTAGATAAAGAATACAGAACTGGTGGTTTTGAACAAGGTAGAAATGCTAATTATAGAGAGCTAAGAGATGATAGAAGTAACCCAAAACGCGTATTTGGATCTAAATACTGGTATGGTCGTGGTGCTAACTACTTTGTAAACGTTTATTACAGATTTTAAAAAAAGAAAAGAAAAATATTATATAAAACAATAAATTATGAGTAAAACAAATAAATTTTTAGCGTTAGCACTAGGATTAGTAACTATGCTATTTGTAAATTCATGTGTTGAAGATGACGATTATACAGTACCAGAAGTTTTAGTACCAACTGTTAACCCAGCAGATTTTGGAACTAAAACTACATTTGCTGCTGTAATTGCAAGATATAATGATGCTGTTGCCGATGGAGACGATGTTGGAACATGGGAGTTTGATGCACCATTATACATAGAAGGTTATGTGATTTCTAGTGATGCAAGTGGAAACTTCTTCGAAGAAATTATTATACAAAACTCGACAGACGAAAACGATGCTGCTGGAGATGCAAGAACAGGTTTAAAAGTTGAAATTAACCAAAGAGATTTAGCTAATTTTTACAACTACGGACGTAAAGTTTATGTAAGATTAAATGGTTTAGCAGTAGGACTTTCTAATGGAGTATACACTTTAGGTAGAGCAGATGGAACAAGTTTAGAGCAATTAGAGCCATTTGAGTATCAAAATTTTGTTATTAGAGATCCAGAAGTAGCAACATTAACTCCAAAAACGTTAGCTATTGGAGATTTAACAGCACAAGATGAAAATACATTAGTAAGATTTGAAAACAGTCAAGTTGTTAAAAATGAGATGGACTTAACTTATGCAGGAGAAGTATCTGATCAGTTTGATGGTTTTAGAACTATAGAAAGCTGTGATGATAGTGCAACAATTACATTACAAACAAGTACGTTTGCAGATTTTAAATCATTTCCAGTAGCTCAAGGTGTAGGTTCTATAACAGGAATTTACAGTAGAGATTTCGGAGATGATTTCGATGTATTAATTGTTAACAATACAAACTCTATTAGCTTTACGAGCCCAGATAGATGTGATCCTATTGTTTTAGAATGTGACGACCCAGTATCTACTGCATTTACAGTATTCGAAGAAGATTTTCAATCAATTACTAACGAAGCACAATTAGATACTATGGGATGGACAAACATTAATGTATCTGGAGGTAGCGAGCGTTACGAAGACAGTTCATTTAGTGGAGATAGATACATGAAAATATCTGCATTTGGTACAGGAGAAAACCCATTAGAAGCTTGGTTAGTAACACCAGCAATTAACTTAGATAGTACAACCGGAGAAGAATTAACATTCGAAATTTCTGCTAACTTCGAAACAGGAACTGTATTAACAGCACTTATTACAGAAAACTTTACAGGAGATGTAACTACAACAGAGTGGATAGAATTAGAAGCTAACATCCCAGTTGGTGGAGGAGGATTTGGTTCTTTCGTAGCCTCTAACATTAATATCTCTTGTTTAAGTGGAGATGTTCACGTTGCCTTTAAATATTTAGGAGCAGACGGTGGAGCAGAAACAAGATACCATATAGATGATATTAAAGTAACTGGACAGAACTAATAACTGTTTTATAATATTATATATAAAAACCTGCTAGAGCTTCTAGCAGGTTTTTTTAGTTTAGAATTTTAATATTCAAGACACATTGTGTATTTATGAAGAATTTGTTTGAAAAGGAATTAGGTTTTTTAAAATTACATATTGAAGATTCTCTGTCTATAGATGATATTGAAGAGATAAGAGTTTTAAAGATGTTTAATTACAGTAAATTAGAAGCTTTAAAAAAAAGAACTCTATACTCATTACTTTTTATTTCCAATGATTTAATAGCTTATAAAACCAGTTATGTGGTGTTTTATTCAATTAAATTAAAATCTTCAAGAGCTATTTATCTAATAGGACTTTCTATCAAGTATTTAGAAAATGGAACTAAAGCAGAACAAAGGATTTATTTCGATAAAATAACAAGACTAAACTATTGGTTGATACAATCTAAATATAATATAACCAAAACTAGGTTATTAGATTAAGTATATAAATTATAGAATAGCACTAAATAACTGTTTTGTAATATTATTATTTAAAACCTGCTAGTCCATCTAGCAGGTTTTTTTATTTTTACCTCATGACAATTTTCGATAAATTATTCTTTAGTGTTTTTTCGCAATACAAAACCCGTTACAAGAAAAAAGCAAATACCATAGCTTTAGCGTATACCTCTGTATTACAAATAACTTTACTCTTTCTTTTAGGCTGTTTCTTTGCTGCTTTTTTTAGCCAGATGAATTATAATGCTATGTCTAGTGAAAAGGCTTGGATTGCCTTTATATTGCTTTCTATAGGCGTGTATTTTACCAATTGGTTAAAGTACAATGGTAAAACACGTAAAATTTTAAATGCAAAATTGAATAAAAAGAAAACGCAACAATACAATATTAAAATGCTTTTGGCTTTACCGTTTATATGTGTTGGCTTTGGTTTCTTGTTTTTGCAAGCGCTTTAATAGTCCTGCGAAGGCAGGAATCTGCTTCTTTAAACATACAAAGATTAAAATGAAATATATAATTATTATTTTCTTTCTAATTTCTACAAATGTATTTACCCAAAATGCAGAGTTTAATGCCAATATAAATACATTAAATGAAACTCTTGAAGGTGGTTTTGAAGACTTGCGTGAAAGAGCATTAGCTATGACATGGATTATAAACGGAAAGGAATTATCCTATGGTTCTAAAACGGTATTTATAAAACCAAACCGTTTTAAATTAGATACTATTATATTCAAAAAAAATGCGAGCTCTAAATCAGATACAATATTATGTAACATATCTAAATCTGTTAAGTATAACATAGGATTTAATACATGTTGTGGTGATTTTTATGTTTCCGATGTATATATACCTAAAAAAAGACTTAAAAAGGAAAAGAGCATTGTTAATTTTAAAATTACAAATAATGAACCTCATAAAAAATATATAGGAATTATTGAAAATGCTGGAATACTTATAGAAAAAGAGAATACAGTATATAGATTGTTTCACACATGCGCTAGTGCTATGAGTTCTAATATTTATGAAGTGTCTATAAGTGAAGTTGAAATGAGTAAAGATTATGATGAATCTTTTCAACTTCTTTGTTTATTTACAAATGATAATAAAGAAGTATCTCACGCAAATAACTATAGAAAAATAAAAGAGAAAGTATCATTTTTGTATTTACCCTTGAATGATAATGCTTTAACTGTTGTCTTAGATTTGGAAACTAATAATTGGAAGTTAAAAAGTCAATATTAGATTTATAGAAGTATTACAATTTAATCATGTAACAAAACCAATACTTGTTAGACTAAAAGTAAACCAATAAACCGAAGCAATGAAAAAATATGGTATTGGATTATCTATAATAGTATTTTTAATAGTTGGTTATTTTGTTACAGACAGTATACTGTTCGATGGTGTTAAGCCCAGACAAATAAATACAAATGGTATACAAGCTAACTATTTTACAAAAGCGAATGTAAAAAATGAAACCACTATTATTCTATTAGGTGGTGGGCAGTGGGGCGATTTCTGGGCACAAGAGTTTGCTAAAAAAGGTTATGTAGGGTTGTCTCTGCCTTATATAGGGGTAGAAGGGTTACCCAAATTACCAGAAGCTATCGATTTAGGGTATTTCGAAAATGCTATAAAGTGGTTAAAAGAACAGCCAGAAGTTAACCCTAATAAAATAGTGGTTATGGGTGCTTCAAAAAATGCAGAACTAGCATTAGTATTGGCATCAACATTACCAGAACATATTAGTGGTGTTATTGCCTATGCACCGAGTTCGGTATCTTGGTCTAATACCGTTTTACCTTATAATTCGGATGAATTAAAATCTAGTTGGGTATACAAAGGAGAAGATATACCGTATGTACCCATGGAAAAGTTTTCTGGAAACGATACAAATAGTATTGAAACGCTAGACTATTGGAATAATGGTTTAGCAAAAATTGAAGCAGTAGAAAAAGCGAGTATTAAAGTAGAAGATATAAACGGTCCAATACTTCTTTTTTCAGGAAAGGATGATAAAGTTTGGCCATCGACTTTAATGGCAGATAAAATAGAAGCTAGATTAGGCGAAAATAATTTTAAGCACGGATTTCAATCTATAAAATATGATAACTCTGGACATTTAATTTCTAGTCATCCAGATATAAATTCAGACTATAGAAAAGGAACAATGCGTATTAAAGGAAAAGACTATGAGTTTGATTATGGAGGCACAAAAGAAGGAGACGCAAAAGCAAAAGCAGAGGCTAAAATAAAACTAATGGCATTTATAGAAGCTTTGTAGCGTTAAAAGAAAATATCCTGAGCTAACCTAAACGTATTAGCATGAGCGTCTACAATCGTTTTAATATCTGGAGAATACCCACCACCCATACTACACATAACAGGAATGTTAAGTGCTTTACAAGTTTCTAAAACAAACTGATCACGTTGTTTACAACCTTCAACAGTTAAACCTAATTTGCCTAGTTTATCGGTTTTAATAACATCTACACCAGATAAATAGTAAATAAAATCGGGTTGTTGTTCCTGTATTAATTTAGGAAGTGTTTGTTTTAAAATACTAAGATATTCGGTATCACTTATATCATTCTCTAAAGCAACATCTAAATCGCTAACTTCCTTTTTAAAAGGATAGTTATGCTTACCATGCATAGAGAAGGTAAACACAGAAGTATCATTAGCAAAAATTTCGGCAGTGCCATTGCCTTGGTGTACATCTAAATCTACAATTAGAATCTGTTTTGCTAATCCTTTATTTTGAAGATGTCTTGCGCCAATAGCTTGGTCATTTAACATACAAAACGCTTCACCACGATTAGTATAAGCATGATGTGTACCGCCAGCTATATTCATTGCAATACCATGTTCTAGAGCAAATTTGCTAGCCTTTATAGTACCGTCTGCAATAACGATTTCGCGTTCTACTAAAACTTCACTTAACGGGAAACCTATTTTTCTAGCCGCACGTTGATCTAAAGTAATATTTAATAAATCGTAAAAATAATCAGGGTCGTGAACAGCCAAAATAGGGTTTTCATTTAGCATACGTTCAGGCTCAAAAAAATTAGCTTTTGTGCATGTACCTTCGTGTAATAACTGTTCAGGTAGCAATTCGTACTTAAGCATAGGAAAGCGATGTCCTTCTGGTAAAGGATGTCTGTAAATAGGATGAAAGGCTATTTTTAGCAATTGATTAGTCTTTTTTATTATAATTTGGATTCCTGTCTGCACAAGAATGACAACATTTGAGTAAGTATTTCAAAAATCGTTACTCATTATACGAATTATCACATCCTTTGTCCTCGCAATGACGGTTTTGTGTTATTTAATTGTTCCATTTGAGTAAGCAACTTATAACTTATTTATTTATAACCTACAAAAGGTTCTCGATACAATTCCTCATACTTCGGAATCACTCGAACTGACGGTTTTATTATTATATTCAACTTCAACATCGTACGAGTAAGCACTTCAAAAATCGTTACTCGTTATTCATCATTCGTTAATCAATCTACAGATTGCCACGTCTTTTGTCCTCGCAATGACGGTTTTGTGTTATTTAATATTCAAATTTAATTGTTCCGTTTGAGTAAGCAACTTATAACTTATTTATTTATAACCTACAAAAGGTTCTCGATACAATTCCTCATACTTCGGAATCACTCGAACTGACGGTTTTATTATTATATTCAACTTCAACATCGTACGAGTAAGCACTTCAAAAATCGTTACTCGTTATTCATCATTCGTTAATCAATCTACAGATTGCTACGTCCTTTGTCCTCGCAATGACGGTTTTAGTTTAATTTTAGTTTCAATTTATATGTGTTCTCGATACAATTCCTCGTTCCTCAGAATCACTCGAACAGACGATTTTAATTCGCGTTTGAATAAGCAACTTATAACTCATTTATTCAACTTCAACTGAATTCGTTTTCTGGCCACATCAACTTCCAGAACCTTAACAATAATCTGTTGGTGTAAATGCACATGTTCGTTAACATCTTTCACAAAACTGTCAGATAAATTAGAAACATGTATTAAGCCACTTTCTTTAATACCAATATCTACAAAACAACCAAAGTTGGTAATATTATTTACAATACCAGGTAATAATTGTCCGGCATGCAAATCGGTAATGGTTTTTATATTCTGATTAAATGTAAATACTTTGGCTTGCTCACGGATATCTAATCCCGGTTTTTCTAATTCTTTTACAATATCTTCAAGTGTAGGTAAGCCTATAGTATTTGTACAATACTGTTTTAAGTTAATACTATTAAGCGTTGTTTTATTTCCTATAAGTTGAGAGACAGAAAGGTTTACATCTTTCGCCATTTTTTCAACAATCTTATAACTTTCTGGATGTACAGCAGAATCGTCTAAAGGGTTTTTAGGTGCCTTTATTCTTAAAAATGCCGCACCCTGCTCGTAAGCTTTATTACCTAAACGCGGTACTTTTTTTATGTCTGTTCGCGAATTAAAAGCACCATGCTCCGTTCTGTAATTAAAAATGTTTTCGGCTAATTTTGGGCCTATTCCAGACACATAACTTAATAGCGATTTACTAGCAGTATTAACGTTAACCCCAACAGCATTAACACAATTCTCAACTACTAAATCTAGAGATTTTTGAAGTTTACTTTGGTCTACGTCATGTTGGTATTGCCCCACACCAATAGACTTTGCATCAATTTTTACTAATTCGGCAAGAGGATCCTGTAAGCGTCTACCAATAGAAACCGAACCACGAACGGTAACATCGTAGTTAGGAAATTCTTCTCGTGCAATTTTAGAAGCAGAATAAATACTTGCACCCGCTTCGCTAACCACAAATACTTGAATATCGTTTTTAAAACGAATTTTTCTAATTAACGCTTCTGTTTCTCTAGAAGCCGTTCCGTTTCCAATAGCAATCGCTTCAATATTATGCGCTTCTGCTAAAGAACTTATTTTTTTCATCGCACCAATACTATCATTTTTTGGAGGATGTGGATATATGGTTTCGTTATATTTTAAATTTCCTTGTGCATCTAAACAGACGACTTTGCAACCAGTTCTAAACCCAGGATCTATTGCTAAAACACGTTTTTCGCCAATAGGCGACCCTAATAATAATTGTTTTAAGTTTTTTGCAAACACGTTAATGGCAGATTCGTCTGCTTTGTTTTTTGCATTTTGTAAGGCTTCATTACTTAAAGACGGGAATAATAAACGTTTATAAGCATCAGATATGGCTAACTCTATTTGATCAGCACAGACATTATTACTACGTATTATTTTATTATCAATACGCTCTAAAGCACGTACGTCGTCTACAGTAATTTTTACACGAATAAAACCTTCGTTTTCTGCCCTTAAAATAGCAAGCAATCTGTGCGAAGGAATCCTGTTTAGAGATTCTTCCCAATCGAAATAATCTCTAAATTTTTGTGCTTTTTCATCGTCTACTTTCGCTTTTACCACTTTAGTAGCAATCATGGCATAACGCTCTAATTGATTCCTAAGATTGGTTCTAATGTCGGTACGTTCGTTAATCCATTCTGCAATAATATGTCTAGCACCTTCCAAAGCATCATCTACAGTCGTAACTTCTCCTTTTACATATTTAAATGCAATAGATTCTATAGCATTCGCATTTTGGCTCATAATAATTTTTGCCAAAGGCTCTAAACCATTCTTTCTAGCTGTTTCCGCTTTGGTTTTTCGCTTTTTCTTGTAGGGTAAATACAAATCTTCAAGAGCGACTAGATTGGTAGTTGCATTAATTTTTTGCTGTAATTCGTCAGATAAAACACCTTGCTCTTCAAGTGCTTTTAAAATAGCTGTTTTACGTTTTTCTAAAGCTTCAAATTCTTCTTTATATTTAACAATGGCACCAACCTCTACTTCATCTAAATTACCAGTGCGTTCTTTACGATAACGCGAAATAAAAGGAATGGTACAGTCTTCATTTAATAATGCAATGGTGTTTTTAACTGACGTTTCGGAGAGTTGTGTTTTAGAAGTAACAAATGCTATTAATTGAGTCATTAAGGCGTAAATTTTAAAAACAGCAATGTAATTACTAGGTCATTAATAAGCAATAAAAAGCTGTAAATATCTTCTATTACTAAAAAATTAGTGTAATAAAATTGATTAAAATTAGGGTTTTTGCTCTTTAAAAGGTTTTATACATACACCTAAAAAAACTACGCCTATAAGCATAACAGTTACACTAATTTAAAAGGAACGTATATGATAAGAATATGGAGTACTTTTATTTGTGTATTGTTTTATGGAGCAGCATTTTCGAATACCATAACTATAACAGCTACTTGTGATTTAGAAATTAAGGATATTATTCCCATACATTGTAACGATAATGAAGATGGCAAAATAAAAATTATTGTATCTGGAGGTAAATCGCCATACTTATATAAAACTAATACTAGTAAATTTTCTAAATCGAATATTATTAATGGTGTTTTATCTGATAATTACGATATTACAGTTAAAGACAGTAACGGTTGTGAAGTAACAGTATATACCTATATAGAAATGCCAGACCCAATAGAAGTGTCTTACGAATTGGAACAGGACAAATTAACAATAAATGTTAACGATATAGGAGACTATCAATACAGGATAAATAACGAAGATTGGGTAGAGTCTTCAGTTTTTGAAAACATAATAGCAATTAATAGCATTGCAGTTAAAACGCCACATGGTTGTGAAATATCTAAAACTATAAATGAAGTAAATACTACCGATGTGTTTAAGTTTCATCCCAATCCTGCAAATAGTAATGTCTTTATAATGGGAACTCATGATATTAAAACTATTAATATTTTAAATACTTATGGTAAACTTGTATTATCCCATCAAGGAAATAAAAGTGTTGTTAAGCTAAATATTTCTGAATTAAAAAACGGAATCTATCTTATTCAAGTTGTTGATGTAAATGATAGAAGACAGGTTAAAAAAATAATTGTTAATTAGTAATGCAAAATAGAATAAGGTTTCTTTTTTTAGTATTTTGAATGCTATAAATAGATGATTTAATGTTATATGAAAGACTTTGCTAAAGCGATAATAAAACCCATGTTAATAATTGTTTTTGCTATTTTAAATACCTCTTGTACTGTTTTACAATGGCGCTCTACAGATGCAGAAATTAAAACCTATTTTAATAAAAAACAGATTCCCACAACAGTCTCTTATTATACTATAGATAGTTTAGACTTAAACATAAGAGTACTAGAAGTAACAAAAGCAAAACGAAATGTAAACTTAGTGTTCTTTCATGGGTCTCCTAGTTCTTTATCTGCTTGGAATGGGTATTTAAATGATTCTACATTTGTTAAGCAAGCTAATTTATATGCTATAGATAGACCTGGTTATGGGTATTCTAATTTTGGAGACGAAATGACTTCTATAAAATTACAAGCCGATATTATGAGCGATTTAATTAATCATTACAAATTACAAAATGTTATAGCAGTTGGGTCTTCTTATGGTGGGCCTTTAGCAGCAAGATTAGCTGTAGTAAATAAAAATGTAAAAGGTGTTGTTATGATTTCACCAGCTATAGATCCAAAACAAGAAAAAAAGATTTGGGGTGCACGTTTTACACAATGGTGGATAACACGCTGGTTAGTGCCTACAGGTTATCGTGTTGCTGGAGATGAGAAAACAACACATGCTAAAGAATTAGCACTTTTAGAAGACGATTGGAAATTGGTAACCGTCCCTGTTATTCATATTCATGGCGATGTTGATGATATTGTGCCCTACGGAAATATAAACTATACTAAAGCGCAGTTTAGCAATATTAAAATTGTTACCACTCCAGAGACTGGTCATGAAATTGCTTGGGGAAGACCAGAATTAATAAAACCACATGTATTAGAGCTTATAGAAACTGTTTTAAATGAGCCAAATTAAACTTTAAGAAGCGTCTTGTTTTTCTAATTCCTTCTTAAAGTTTATAAGTGTAGTATTTGTAGAAGTATTGTCTGGATTAATAAGTTGCCATTGCATAGCTGTTTCCGTTATGCTTAGAAGCTTCATTGTAATATTAGTTTCGTTTAAAGGCTTGCCTTTTCTTGTTTTAAGTGTAAAGATAAAATTATACAAGCCAGTAGATTTATCTGCTTCTAATGGCGTTATGATAAATCCTCGTTCTCCAAACTTACAGTATAAATCATTAATAAAATAAATACCAGTATTACTTCCTGTTTTAAAATCCCAATGGCTTTGAGTAAAACAACTCTCTAAAGCATCATTTAAAAAAACATTTTTATGTGTGTTTTTAGAGACACTATGTTCAATACGTTCTAATTTCCATAGTCCAGTAATTACTTTAGGAGAAACGATATTTTTTGCAGGCTTACAAGCGTTCGTTAAAACAATTAATAATAGAAATAAAGGGGCTAGTTTTTTCATTATTTAAATTAAATATTTAGAATGCTATATTAAATAAAAAAAATTAATTTTAGTTTAATTGAATCTATTTATTAGTTTTGAATACAGGAAAAAATGAATAAACTATATCCTTTTCATTCTAAATTGCAAAATCATTTATGGGTTACTCTAGGCTTAATACTATGGGTGTTTTTGTTTTTGTATTTTTCAGAGCCTTTTGATATTAATAGATTTTCTAATGATGAAAAAACAGTTTTAATACCCATATATGCTTTAATACAAGGTTTTTGTTATGGTATTTCGCTAGTATATCAATCTGTTATTTATAGGAAACAAAAACAATGGTGGTTTAAAAATGAAGCTATTTTTTTAATACTATTATTAAGTATTGGTACCATTTTAAACTTCTTATTTTATAAAGTAGTTATTGTTAGGAATGACCCTAATACCTATTCGTTTTTTCAATATTTTAAATGGATTTATCTTCCTGCAGTTGCTATTATATCGCCTTTTGTCATTATTACACGTGTTATGCTAGGGAAATTATTTAATCAAAAAATTGAAAATGGTAAGATTACTATTAGAGGTAAAGGAAAATACGACTTTATAACTTTAAAATTAGAAGCGGTATTGTTTATTAAATCGTCTGATAATTATGTCGAAGTTAATTTTATTCAGAATGATAAAATCCTTAAAAAAATAATAAGAAGCACGATTTCAGATGTTGAAGCTTCTTTTCCCGAACTGTTAAAAACGCATCGTTCTTTTCTAATAAATACATTGCATTTTATTCAGTTTAAAACAGAAAATAAAAAGCTTTATATCGATCTTGGTTTTGGAAACACTATTCCAGTTTCTAGAAATTTGCAATCATTCGTAAAAAGTAAGTTGCTACCAACCACATATAAGTAACATTTCGCCACAACTAGTATTTTTAGTGTATGTAAAAGAGGTTTGCTTGATACTTTTGAAGTATTAAAAAACTAAAAACACATAAAAATGCTTAAAAAATCATTGTTTATTCTTCTTATTATAGCAATTTCTCTTTTTGTTTTATCCTTTCAATCTTGTCATGTAGGCCGTATGATTAAATATTATAAAGCAGATATAGATGATCATAAAATTTTTCCATACACAGAAGTAAATACAGGAGAAGAAACCTTCTATTTTAAAGATGGAACACAGTCTAAATATGCTAAAAGGATAGATACACTTACCATTGTATTTAAGAATAAAAAAGAAATGTTGTTTAAAGATATTTTGGATAAACAAAGTGAAACTACTGCATATTTAATTATAAAGAATGATAGTATTATTTATGAAAACTATTTTGAAGGTTATAAAAGAGATTCTATTTCTAATATTTTTTCTGTATCTAAATCTGTTACTTCTTTATTATTAGGAATTGCAATAGATGAAGGTGAAATTGAAAGTGTTAACGACCCAATCACTAAATATATTCCTGAGTTATCTGAAGCGAATACAACATTTAACCAATTAACATTAGAACACTTATTGAATATGCGTTCAGGTTTAAAGTTTGAAGAAACTTATAGTAGTCCTTTTGATGAGGTAAGTAAATTATACTATGGAAGAAACCAAATAAACCAAATTAAAAAAATGAGATTTGAGCATGAACCAGGCACGGTACATAATTACCAGAGTGTCTGTACTACATTGTTAGGTATAGCAATAGAACGTGTAACTAATAAAGAATTAGGTAAATATCTTGAAGAAAAAATATGGAAACCACTACAAATGGAGAACCCTGCAACTTGGAGTGTAGATGATAATAAAAGGCGTAATACCAAAGCCTTCTGTTGTTTAAATACTACTGCAATAGATTTGGCTAAAATAGCCAGATTATACTTAAACAAAGGGATGTTTAATGGTAAGCAAATTGTTTCTAAGCAATGGATAGAAAAATCTATTATTGGAAATGCAAATAACGATTGTTACCAATACCAATGGTATAGTAATGGTTGTGGTGAAGATTTTTATGCGTTAGGCATTTTAGGTCAAATTATATTCGTGTCCCCTAAAGAAAACATTATTATTGTGCGTTTAGGGAAATCTAGTAGTAACTTCTATTTAGGAACCGTAGTAAACGCTTTAAAATGATAAACGTTAAAATTTAACAAGATTATATTCGCTTTCTTTTTGATTAAAATAACCTAAATAGAGTATGTTATTGTGAAAAAAAACATCTTCTGCAGTACTATATTTAAGTGTTTCTTTGTACGTTTTTATTTTATCGAAAACATTCTCTTTAAAAGCTCCTTTTCTATGATTGAAATCTAAATCGAAAATAGAATTAAAATAAGTAGACTTTGTTATGGCATATCCACTGTAATTGGCATAAGTTGTATTAAAGCCTACAAAATGTCCATTTGCAGTAGTAGCCATCATTGGGCTACTATTGGAGGTTATTTTAAATCCACCTAAAGTAATATAATAAGCATTGTCTTGCTCTATTACGGTTAGTCCTAACTGTCCAGAACTAATCTTTCTTAAATATTTTTTAGTTTCTTCTAGTTCTCGTTTTGTAACAAAGGGTAATGCTGTAGCGCCTTCTTGAATTATAGGAGAGTTTTTTATTGTAATAGGTTGTTCTTTATTAATATAAAATTCTTTTATTAGTTTACCATTTAAAGTATTAATTGCAAACTTCATATCTTCTTTAGAACTCACTATTTGATATAATTTGTCTTTATATAGAAAAGAGTTGAATTTTTTAAAAGGTTTACTATTTGCTTTTGGGTATGGAATGGAGTTAAGAGATAAACTTAAAGATTCTAAATCTATCGTATAAACAAGTGTGCTCTTCTCATTAATATCGAAAGTAAGGTATATAGATTTACCGTCTTGGTATATTTTATTTTCGTTAGAGGTATGTTCTATAGCACTAGGAACTCTTCGGTCTATTTTAGTAATGTTACTTACTTCTTTTCCAGCAAATAAAAATGGACCAAAACTCATTTTTGAACTTAAAAGATTAGTGTCGTTACTAATCTCATCTAAAGTAAATGTTTTAAGGATTTTAAAGTTGGAAACATTATCAAATAGTCTAATGGTTATTTCAGAATCACTATTTGCAGATAAAAGATAAAGTTTGTTGTCGTAATTAATAGTATCTAAAAACAAATCATTACCAAAATCAATATCAATTTCTTTTGAAGCTCCATTTAAGGTATTAAAATCTAAAGATAAAATGGAAAATTTATTTCTGTTTTCGTTAGTATATAAAATACTGTATAGGTTATTATCTATACTATAACCTAAAGCTTCATTGTACTTCGCTTTTATATTTTTAGTTTTAATAACATTTTTTTGGTTGAAACTGGAATCAAAAAGATATACAAATACTTCTTTTCTCTCTAAAATAACAATTGCTAAGTCACTGTTTGTTGTATTAGACAACGTATAAGAATCTTTAGACATTCTTTTAGAAAGTGTTTCATTTTTAAATGAAAGGACTTGTTCTTGGCTATTTAGATTAAGAATATTAAAACATATAATAAGAAAACAAATAATTGTAGATTTCATTAGTAAGATGATTATTTAATATGGTTTATTCTATAGTAAAATTAACGATACTGGAACTATTACTGTTTTTAATAGCCTACTGATAATAGGTTTATTAATGAAATTAATTGTCAAACTCTACTATTATATATTCTTTAGAAATACCTAGACAAGTTCCAAACAGATATTTATCATTATATTTAAAAACAGTTTCGGCACTTATATGTTGCTTTTTCTTTTTTCTAAATGAAGAAATTTTATCAAATACGTTCTCACTTATTTCTCCTTCAATATGGTTTAGGTTTTCATCGAATAGACAATCTATATATGTAGAAACGGTATTAGTGTATGCGCTAAAAGCAAATGCAGTTGGAGAGAAAAACATATTTGCGTTCCCAAAACTACCTATTGCAAAACCACCAAAAGGAGAGGAGCCAGAGCTAACCTCTTTTTTTCCTCCTAATGTAATTTGATATTTAGTTTCTGTTTTTTGAACAGCAATACCAACATTTCCACTTGTTATTTTTCGTAAAAATTTTTTAGTTTTCTCCATTTCACGATAACTTGCATACATACCACCGTCTTGAATAATAGGAGAATTTTTAAAAGTTATAGAATCTTTTTTATTTAGTTTATACTCTTTTAATACCTCCTCTGTATTCAAGTTAGTAGCAGAAAAAATTAAATTATCGCTAGTTGAAACTAATTGAAAAATAATATCATTATAAATGAAAGAGTTACTTTCTCCAGTAATACCATAAGTATTTAAAAACGGTTTTTTTATATTATTAACTTTTGAAGAAAAATTGTCTAAATTAATTTCTAGAACGTGCGTATAATTATTTGAATTATCTATAGTTATTAAAACATTGTTTTCTTTTAGATACATTTTTGATTTTTCTGAAGTACTCTCTATTGAATTTGGATTATTAGAATCAATCTTTTCTATTGATATATTAGAAGAAAGGCCAGCACTTTTAGATAAACTTTTATAAAGAGAAATAGGTCTGTTTTTTTTATCTAAAAATTTTTTATCAGAAAAATCAAACCTTTTTTTAATGTAAGCCCCTTTTTCATCGAAAATAAAAACATTTAGGATGGATGAATAATCATTAACAGTAAAAATATAAAATGTATTGTCATAAGATAGAGACTGAAGGAATGTTTGTGTTTCTAGGTCTAAATCAATCTCTTTTATTGATGCTTTATGGTCTTTAAATGAAAAAGTAATCATCCCAAAAGCATTACTTTGTTTATTAGAGAGGAATAAATTATGATTGTCATCGCTTATACTACTCCCTATAAAATGTTTATATTTTCTTGCTAAATTATCAGATTTTAGTTCACTAATTAATTCCAGGTTTTCATTGTATAAATACCCATACATATTCTTCTTGTCTTGCAAGAAAACAGAAAGATTACTTGTTTTTGAATCTACAATTGAAAATGATTTTTTTATAGAAGAATTTGTTGTCTTTAATTTGTTGTTTATTCTTAAAACTTCTTTTTGACTATAGACCATTGTACTTAAAAAAAGACAAAGGACAATAATTAATTTTGATTTTTTCATAGCGATACTAAGGTTTGCTTAATGTGTCCATTGCATTCGAAAATAGTTACAGTATTTTAACTAAATATTACTTGAACATAAAAATTACTTGAAATAAACATAATGTTTTTTGTAAACTTAACTTATATGTAGTCCATTGCTAACATTGGTATCATCGGGATTTACAAATACTAATTTGCCTTCTGGTGTTTCTGTCATTAAAATCATACCTTGGCTTTCCACACCACGTAATTTTCTTGGTGCTAAGTTTACTAATACGGTTACTTTTTTACCAATAATATCTTCTGGTTTAAAACTTTCAGCAATACCAGAAACAATAGTTCGTGTATCTATACCAGTATCTACTTTTAATACTAAAAGCTTTTTTGTTTTTGGCATTTTTTCAGCTTCTAAAATAGTCCCTACGCGAATATCTAACTTCGTAAAGTCTTCAAATGCAATCGTATCTTTTTGTGGTTCTACTACTTTATTTGCTGCTTCATTTGCTTTTTTACTGGCTTCTAACTTGTCTAATTGTATTTGTATCTCGCTATCTTCAATCTTAGAAAATAGTAACTCAGATTTTCCTAATTGATGTCCTGCGGGTAATAAAACGGTTTTAGTTGAGATATCTTCCCAGCTATTCTCCTCAGTATTTAATATAGTTTTTAATTTCGCAGAAGTAAACGGTAAAAATGGTTCACTTAAAGTAGCTAATGCTGATGCGATTTGTAAAGCTACATACATAATAGTTTGTGTACGTGCTTCGTCTACTTTAATAACTTTCCATGGTTCTTCATCAGCTAAGTACTTATTTCCTAATCTAGCTAAATTCATTAACTCTTGGCTCGCTTCTCTAAAACGGTAACGTTCTAGAGAACTAGAAATAACTGAAGGGTATGCTTTTATAGCTGCTAGCGTTTCTTCGTCTACAGTAGTTAATGTATTTGGCTCTGGTACAATACCATCGTAATACTTGTTGGTTAATACCGCTACGCGATTAATAAAGTTTCCGAAAATGGCAACTAACTCATTATTGTTTCTTGCTTGGAAATCTTTCCAAGTAAAATCGTTATCCTTTGTTTCTGGAGCATTTGCTGTTAAAGCGTAACGTAAAACATCTTGTTTATCTGGGAAGTCTTGTAAATATTCTGGTAACCAAACAGCCCAATTTTTAGACGTAGATAGCTTATTGCCTTCTAAATTTAAAAATTCGTTTGCAGGCACATTATCTGGTAATATATATGATCCTTCCGCTTTTAGCATAGAAGGGAAAATAATACAGTGAAATACAATATTATCCTTTCCTATAAAGTGTACTAGCTTCGTGTCTTTATTTTTCCAATACGGTTCCCAGTCTTTATTTTCTCTAGCTGCCCATTCTTTTGTTGCAGAAATATAACCTATAGGGGCATCGAACCAAACGTAAAGTACTTTGCCTTCTCCACCTTCTACTGGTACTGGAATTCCCCAATCTAAATCTCTGGTTACTGCGCGCGGACGTAAACCATCGGTAATCCAAGATTTTACTTGCCCGTAAACATTAGGTTTCCAATCTTTTTCATGACCTTTTAAAATCCACTCTTTTAGGAATTCTTCATGCTTATTAAGCGGTAAATACCAGTGCTTTGTTTCTTTTAAAGATGGGGCATTACCTGTAATTGCCGATTTAGGGTTTATTAAATCGGTTGCATTATGGCTCGTTCCGCAATTTTCACATTGATCACCGTAACTTTCTTCGTTACCACATTTTGGACAGGTTCCTACAACGAATCTATCTGCTAAAAACTGTTTAGCATCTGCATCGTATAATTGTTCACGTACTTCTTCAACAAATTCATTTTTATCATACAAGGTCTTAAAAAACTCTGATGCTGTATCATGATGAATTTTAGCAGAGGTACGAGAGTAGTTATCGAAAGTAATTCCGAAATCTTCAAAAGATTGCTTTATAATGGCATGATATTTATCTACAATATCTTGTGGTGTTACGCCTTCTTTTTTTGCTTTAATAGTAATTGGTACACCGTGTTCGTCGCTTCCACAAATAAAGGCAACGTCATGTCCTGTTAATCTTTTATAACGTGCATAAATATCTGCGGGTACGTATACACCTGCTAAATGTCCAATATGTATTGGTCCATTGGTGTAGGGTAGTGCCGCTGTAATTGTATATCTTTTTGCTGTACTCATTTTTAAATATATAGTTAGTGTAGTCTAAACCATACTATAATTAAAAATGGTATTACTACATAATAAGGCATAATACCTTATTGAGGTTAAAATAAGTGGCAAAATTAATAATTTTGATTGAGTTTGGGCAACAAAAAAGCCTTTAGTATTATTAAAGGCTTTTGTATCATTATTAAAGGCGATTTTTTAACGTAAAATAATGGATCGGCTGTAGTTTTTATTACCCACCGAAATTCTATAAATATATTGCCCTGTACTTAATCGTGTTTGCGCTTCTTTTTTAACATCTATATCATAATCTCCAGGAAATAACACTTCGTTTTTTAATGTGGCTATTTCTCGACCAATAATGTCGTAGAGTTTAATGTCTATGTGCTGTGTGTTTGGGTTTTTTATTTTAATGAAAGTATTGTTTTCACTCATTTGTACAAGGTGTGTAAATCCTTCGGCTAAGTCGAATTCGTCTACTGATAAAGCGGAACATGCAAAGCCTAAATCTATAGTGTTGTAGTTTTGCCCTAATAAGGCTTGATTAACTACTGTTGGACTAATACATAACCATTCTTGCATTACTGTAGCATAGACTTCTCTAAAATCTACATTATAAACTAAATTACCGTTACCGTCTAAAGTTGTTAAACTAGGATGATTGCCTATAAAACCATTGCCTTGTAATCCTGGACCAAATAGTAATAATGGCGCAGCAGCACCATGATCTGTGCCTTCAGAGCCATTTTCGTCTGGGCGTCTACCAAATTCACTTATCGTCATAGCCAATACATCTTGATCATGACCAGTGGCTGCTAAATCGTCAAAAAATAATTTAACAGAGTTGGAAAGGATTGTTAATAGTTCTTCGTGATCATTAGCTTGATTAGCATGCGTATCGAAACCACCTAATGTTACCATATATACTTTTGTGCCCAAGTTACCTTTTATCATTCGTGCAACATTAGCTAATTGCTGTCCTAGTCTACCTGGTAAATATTCTACTGCATTTGTAGAACTGTTATAAGCAGAGTGTATGGTGTCGGCATAATTAAAAGTTGTATTTGTAGTGCCTCGCATAAACGATAGTTGTTCTCCATAGCTACAACCTGGTAAGTTGTTCATATCGTGTAGGGTACCGTTTTCTGCAATAGATTCTAATTGATTAGGGTTTGCTACTGTAAAGGCGTAATTATTATCTGCTCCATCGAATATAAGATTTCCTATACTTCCTATTTGTATAGCAGCAGGTATAGCAGGTGGATTTACTAAATAATCTGGATATAAACCTTCAAAATAACGACCAAACCAACCTGTGTCTGTAGCGTCGTTGGCATCTGTACTTGCCCAAATATCTGATCCACTAAAGTGAGATAAACTACTGTTTTCGTAACCTACACCGTGTACTACTTTCATTGCGCCATTACCCCAAAGGCTCTGTAAATCGCTCATATAATTAGGCATACCTACGTTAGCAGATAAATTATATAAATCGTTGAGATTATGTTTTAATGTTGGTCTAAGAGATTCGTATGCGCCATATTGATCTAAAGGCACAATAGTATTGAGACCATCGTTACCTCCTTTTAATCGTATAAGTACTAAAATTCTATCACTCTCCGATTCACTTAAAGCTTTTGCTAATGTAGAAGGGTTAGATGCGGTAACAGCCGTACTACCAAGCATCATTGTTCCGCCTCCGGCTAAGCCTAATATTTGTAAAAAAGAGCGTCTGTTCCATTTCTTATGTTCTTGAGCATGAAGATCGGACTTGTTTTGGGGTGTTTTATGAGTATCGCACATAGCAGTATTTATTTAAGTTGAAATTCAGGCATTTTTACAAGATGAAGTAGCAATAAAACGACTTGAAAAGGAGCCGCTTCTGAATATAAATTCCATATACCAGCTTCATAATAATTTTCAGGAATATTATATTTAAAAATATCTGTTGCGATGTCGTAATCTGTAATTGTGTGCAATTCTTTAGGGACAAAACTATCTATAATACTTTTAGAAACAACATAAGGGTCGTTACTGTTATTAGAAGTTTCCATAGCAAAAGTTCTTAGTGCTTCCGGGTTGGTATTCCACATTTCCCATATTAAATATTGCATGGCTTCCCAGCGGCCAACTAGCGTACTGGAGTTAATCCAATCATGATTGCCTTGCCAGCCAGCGACATCTACAGGATTAAATAAGCGTTGTCCTGCAACACCGTTTAAATAGATTAATCCTCCTTTAAATTCGTCTGAGATGCTAAACCCTGTTACTTTTAAAAAGTTAACAGATAAATCGTAAGGGCTTTTAATTTGGGTTCCTAAAGTTAGGGTGTCGAAAAAGTGTTCACTTTTAAATAATGCTCGTAATACGTTTGCAATATTAAAATCGATAACGAAAATATCTGCCATTTCAGATATAATAGTTTCATTAACGTTAGGTCCTATAAAGTATTTGTATAGTTTTTCGCAGATAAAGTTAGCAATTAAAGAGGCTTTTTGTGTAAATAGTATCTCTATAACATCATCGTAATCCCAATTCCCTTCTTGCTCAAAAATAGTTTTAATGTCGTTATTAAAAGTAGCATTGTTCAACGTTATAGGTTCGCAAAACCCACTGGCAGCGTTAAATCCTGTTAATGCTTTGGCGGTTTCAACAATATCCATTTGCGTATAACCATTGTTAACGCCTAAAGTAAAAAGTTCGTATAATTCTCTTGCATAGTTTTCGTTAGGACTATCGGCTGTATTTTCATAACCATTTAGGTAAACTAACATAGCGTTACATTTTCCTATGTCGGATACAAAATCTCTAAAGTTTCCTAAAGCATGTGTTTGTAAAAGGTTGTAATATTCAAATAGATAATTAGAGCAGTAATAAGAGTCTAATTCTGTAACAAAATGATTGCTCCAAAACAGTACAAGTCTGCCTTTTAATCCATCGTTTAAAAACCGATTAAAGGTATCTAGTCCTAGTTCGTCATGATTATTCTGTATTTGTTCGTCGGGATCCAATCCCATATCCGTAAAATCTTGATAGGATAAATTGGCCCAAGACGGTGTAGGTGTATTTGCTGTTGCTAATGCAGCGTCTACAATACTATCTATTAATGCTTCTGGTGTTTGTTGTAAAGCAGCTAAAACTTCAGCTTTAGAAGCGCCATAATGAAGACGCCTGTATATATGGTTTACTTTTTCTTCATTCCATGGGTTGGTTGTAGTTGGAACATAGGCTGAAAGGCTGCTAGTGTTACAAGATGTAGAGATTTCCATAGGCTAATGTATAATGCTATTATGGTGAGGTTTAAAGTACGCTGTAAACTTTAAGACAAATAATATACGTATTAATCTTGTATTTAGGACTTTGAGTTTTTAAAAAAGTTTAATTTTAATTCATTTTTCTTTATTAATTACTAAAATAGACCTTTCATTTTTTTACCTAAAATATTAAAATGACATCTATAATTTAAAAATCTTGTACATTTACGTATGCTTAAAAATACATTACTTTTAAATCTGTTCACTCTTGTTTTTTTTGTTGGAATAATAACAACTTCTGCTCAAGAGCATAACACCATAAAAACGACTAATACCTTGATACAACCACCTTATTTAAAAGCAGGAGATACTGTTGCTATTGTTGCTCCGTCTGGGATTTTAAAAAATAGAAATAGAGAAGTAGAACAAGCCAAAGCTTTATTAAAAAGTTGGGGACTTCACGTTGTTGTAGGCGCACATGTGTTTGGTAAGGATAATCATTTTGCTGGAACCGATGATGAGCGCTGTGAAGATTTTCAGAAGGCTTTAGACGACCCAAATATAAAAGCTATTTGGAGTGCTAGAGGCGGCTATGGAACAGTGAGAATTTTAGACAAGTTAGATTACTCTAAGTTTAAAGAGCATCCTAAATGGATTATTGGCTATTCGGATATTACTGCATTGCATAATCAAGTGCATACCAAAGGTGTTGAATCTATTCATGCTTTAATGTGTGTAAGTTTAACCGAAGATTTAGAAGAAATAAAAGAGAGTGTTTCTACTTTTAAATCTACTATTTTTGGAGAACCAATAGCTTATACTATTGAAGGTTCTAAATACAATAAAATAGGTGAAACTTCTGGACAATTAGTAGGAGGAAATTTAACCATTTTACATACCATGTTAGGGTCTAATACCAGTTTAAATATGGATGGTAAAATTCTGTTTTTTGAAGAGATAGGGGAATACGCTTACCATATAGATCGTATGTTACAAAGTTTAAAACGCGCAGGATATTTTGATAACTGTAAAGGCGTTATTGTTGGAGATATTTCTAGAGTTAGAAAGAATACGACACCTTGGGGAAAACCCGTACAACAATTAATTTTAGATGTTTTAGAAGATTACGATTTTCCTATTGTTTTTAATATGCCTGCAGGACATGAAGATGATAACCGTGCTTTAATTTTAGGAAGAACAGTAGCATTAAAAGTTGGAAAAGATACATCTACTATTGTTTTTGAAGACTAATTAATTTAACCCAAAAATTAAGCAGGTAAGATTCCTGCTTTTGCAGGAATTTATGGCGCAACATAATGAATTAGGTAAAAAAGGGGAACAATTAGCGGTAGATTTTTTATTGAAAAAAGGCTACGATGTTGTAGAACGAAATTACCGTTTTGATAAAGCCGAAGTTGATATTATCGCTCAGTTAAAAGATATATTAGCCATTGTTGAGGTTAAAACACGTTCTACTGTAGATTTTGGGAATCCACAAGATTTTGTAAAGCCAAAACAAATTCAACGTTTAGTAAAAGCTGTAGACGAATATGTAACCGTAAATGCCTTAGATGTAGAAGTACGTTTCGATATTATTGCTATTGTTAAAAACGGCAAGTCGTTTACTATAGAACATTTAGAAAATGCGTTTTATCATTTTTAGAGGGTATTTTTATACACCATTATATAGTGTTTTTATAAAGCGTATTAAAAGTTTAAGGAGCTACAGTTTACTATTTTTAATTGTTAAAGGCATTTGCTACCATGCGTTTTACTACAAGTCTGTGAAACGGTTTTACAATGGCCATATAAATACGACCTTTTAAATTATTATACTCTACTAGTGTTTTTACTTTTATGTTATAATATGTTGTGTTATCATTTATAACAATTGCTCTAAAATTTAAATGTGAATCGTTAGCGCCTAGAATAACTTTATTATGCTCTATAGCGTATATTTTAAAAAAATGAATGTAACCTCCAACTCTAAATACTTCTGAATAATCACTAGGTTTTCCTGTTTTTAAACCAATAAATTTGACTGCACTATTTCTTATTTTAAATAATGTGTCAACCCATTTCGGTGTTGTGTTAAATACCATGTTGGTTACATCTTCAATGGTGTTTATATGGTTAGTTGTAGAAAAAGTATCAGAAAAATCAATTTTAGATAGTAATATATTATCAGCCTCGGTTATTTTAGTTTGCTCTTCTTGTACTTTCTTCATAGCTATTTTTTAATTATAATTTTTTCTAAATTCCGTTGGCGATAGTTCTGTTTTATTTTTGAAAAGCTTTGTAAAAGATGCAGGATGTTCAAACCCTAAATTATAAGCAATTTCACTTACTGAAAGTAATGTTGTGGATAGTTGATCTTTTGCTTTTTCTAGTAATTTATTATGAATGTGTTGTTGTGTACTTTGCCCTGTTAAGGATTTAAGCACACCACTTAAATAATTTGGAGATAAGTTTAAATTATTGGCAACCCATTGCACTGTTGGAAGCCCTTTGTTAATTAAATTATCGTCTTTAAAATAGTGAGATAAAAGTTGTTCTAGCTGACTTAAAACTTGATGATTAGATATTTTACGAGTAATAAACTGCCGTTCGTAAAAGCGTTCTGCATAGTTAAGGAGTAGTTCTATATGCGATATTACAATTTTCTGACTAAACTTATCTATGTTAGATTCGTATTCGCGTTTAATAGTCTTTAAAATATCTAATAGCATTAGTTCTTCTTTTTCAGAAAGAAAGAGTGCTTCATTTACAGTGTATTCAAAAAAACCATAATGTATTATTTGTTTACCTAAAGAGGAGTTCCATAAAAAATCTGGATGAATTAGTAATAACCAACCAGATGGTGTTTTTGTATTTATATTAGGGTTGTCTGCTAGACTTATAGTTTGATTTTGCGCAATAAATGTCATAATACCCTCATCGAAATCATATTCTTGTTGTCCATAAAAAAGTTTATGTACTACATTTCTTTTTAACCCAATAGTGTAGTAATCCTGCCTCCATTTTAACTCATTAACAGCTGAAGGATAGTTTACTAAACTATAATCTATTATACTTATTAATGGATGTTGCGGCGCGGCAATATTGGCTAATTTATGATAATCGCTTACCTTTTTAAAATGCTTTAGATTTTTCATCATTATAAATTTATGGAAAAGGTTTTAAACAACCATACCGCCAGAGACTTCTATGCACTGTCCGTTAATCCAACCTGCTTTTTCTGAGCATAAAAAGGCTACCGTGCCTCCAATATCTTCGGCTTTTCCTACGCGACCAAGTGCTGTAATGTTAGCAATTAAAGTAGCTTTTTGTTGATTTTTATTGCTACCACCAGCAAAGTCTGTAGCTATGGCACCCGGTGCAATTACATTAGCTGTAATTTTACGTGACCCTAGTTCTTTTGCCAAATAGCGTGTAAAAACTTCTATACCACCTTTCATCATGGCATAAGCAGACATGCCGGGTAAACTAAAGCGAGCTAATCCGCTAGAGATATTTATAATTCTACCATTTGTGTTGAGATAAGGTAATGCACTTTGGGTAAGGAAGTATACACTTTTAAGGTGTACATTCATCATTTCATTAAATTGTACTTCTGTTGTGTCTGCTACTAAATTGTAGGTTCCTGTCCCAGCATTATTAATTAAGAAATCGAAATTAGGATTACTATTTTCTTTTTGTAAATAGTTTATGGCCTTATTAATAAATTGTTGTCCACTTTTATAATTATTTGCATCAAAAGGAAAAGCTATTGCTTTTTGCCCTAATACTTCTATTTCTGAAATGACCTCTTTGGCTTTATTTTCATTTTTGTAGTAAGAAAATATAATGTCTACGCCGCCTTTGGCTAGATTAATTGCCATGTCTTTACCAAGACCGCGGCTTCCTCCTGTAATAATTGCTGTTTTTGTGCTCATTTTATATTGTTTTTAAATTACAATACAAAGTTGAGTGTATTTAGCGATTATTATTTTTCCAAATCTACTGTTGTCTTTTCCAAATCTATTATGTGTTTAATTTTTATAGAATTTAAACAGAAAGTAACCTTATGGTAAGAAAATAGTTTTTTTATTTAATGAATAGAACTTACAATTATAAAACCTATTATAATTATTAATATTGGGATACATCCAATCCAGAAACCAAATGTTAATGGTTTAATTTTTTTTCGTTGAACTATAAACCCTAGAATTGCAATAACAATAGAGCCAATATATAGCATTAATCTATTATTCAATATATCGGTAAGATAAATTGAAACAATAAAAAGGCCTCCAGAGCCCATGAGTCCTAGTATAAATTTTATACTATTTTTTAAATTATTAATATTTTATTGTACGTTTAACGTGATTAGTAGGGTAATCCTCTCCTTCTTCATAAGACGCTTTTTCAATCCAGTTTCCTTTACTATCGTATTTGTACCAATATTTTGTTACACTTTTAGAGTCTTTTGTTCTATTATATCTTTCTTTTGGTATGAATAGCGTATAATCTATAGGATCATTTTTTGCATTATAGGTTTCAGTTATTCTTTCAAAGAACATATTATTTTTATCGTATGCTTCGTATGTAAGGCGGTTATTACTTGAATCATAAGTTTCAACCATTCTTTTTTCTTGTTTCCCGTTAAAATCATATAGTATACTTTCTATAACGTTTCCTCTAGAATCTGTTGTTTTTTCATACATTTTTACAAAAGCACCATCATATTTTTCTTTTTCTATTACTGTTAATCCATTATTATTGTATTCATACATTAATGCATTAGTTTCATAACCACTTTTATTATAAGACGTTTCATGGGTACACTTGCCGTTGGCATTGTATTTATAAATTGTTTTTTTATAAGGTGAGCCACCAAATCCTTCAGATTTTGGTCGTACACGTATTTCTTCTATTAATAAACCTTTTGTATTATAACTATAAGTAGTTTTTTCTTCTAGAGTTTTATTGTCGTATTCTTTTTTTTCTGATAGAAGCCCTGTGTTGTTATATGTAAAGATTTGAGTTTCGATATCCTCACCATCATCATTAGTATAATTTACTATTTTATTGTTTTTATAAGTATAGGTAGAAGTGCTTTCTAATTCACCATCGTCATCATACGTTTTTAGTAGAATGAGATTACCATCTTTATCATATTTCTCTAAGTAGGTCTGTTCGCAATCCTCATACTTATAAGGTGGATTTTCTTGCTCTACATAACAGTCAGATTCCTCTTTAATACTTTTAATTTTTGTTGCTTTAATACGTTTTGCATCAATTTCTATATAACCTATTAAATCGAAATCTTGAGCTTGCGTTGTTGCAATAGTTGTAACCGTTAGAAATGTTAGTAATAGATGTTTCATAGCTGTTTGTTTATTATGTGTTTTAACAGGTGAATATGCTGAATATTTTTATTGAGAATAATGTCTATTTGTAAATGAGGTGGGAACTAAAAATGTTTATTAATACATATAAAACATTTTTCTTTACGGACCCCAATTGATGGGTTTGACAGAATAGGCTAAAGCATAAAACTTTTGGATTAAACTCCAAACCTTATATTAATTATAACCATTATTAATAACTTTTAATTTATGTTTAATTGAGTCGAGATATTAATTTCTTTTGATGAGTTTTTATCTTTCAGCTTTGCATTCAATGTACAAGGGTTATGTATCTTTCCTTCTGTGAAACTAAGTTTAGCGGTTACTTGACTTTTCAAGTCTTTTGGATTGACTCCTACTTCTTCATAAGCACTCAAAAGATTTGGATTGGAGAGAATTGTATTCCCATTATTATTTGTTAAATCAAGTGAGAAAATTGGATAAACCTTTTCGTTAGTTAATTCTAGACCTTCTACATCATTAAGAATTAGGATAAATAAATGTTCCGAGCTAATATTGTTTTTAAAAACGGGTTGCTTTAATGTTTCATCCCACAAATAGATAGTTGAGTATTCAATTCCATTACTTTTTATGTCTAATAAGTCATTTTCTATTACTGTAAAAGGTAATTCATAATTAAACGTTCCATCTCCTTTTTTATCTGTAATTTCAATAAAAACCTTGTATTTTTCATTATTCTTGTTTGGTAAAGCAGTTCTGAAATTTGCATGCAACTGAAGAGGTGAGAGGTCTGTTCCGTTATTTAAACTTTTAAGTAAGTTTGGGTTAGAAAGAACAGTATCTTTCTCGTTTTTTACAATATGCATTGAAAGTTCAGGAAATGTTTTCCCGTCTGAATTGGTTAATCCAGTAACGTTATTAAATACAATATTTACTTTTTCGCCATAGACAAATTCACTTCTATTCTCGGTTTCTCCACTAATCTCTATAATAATTTCATCAATTCCAATGCCATTACCTCTTGAATATGCACCAGTTGTTGCATCTGTATTTACTGATTGATTAAATTGACAAGAACTAAATGTTACGATGATTATTAATAAAATGATTGATTTAATATTTTGCATTTGGTTTTTTGTTATTGTTACTAACGTTTTTGTATGACTCTTATGTGTTTTCAGCAACTAATTTAGCAAATACAAACTGAATAGAAAATCCATGAGGATTTTTAGGAGTAGGCAAGTAGTGATTAATGAATTATATACGTTTTTTTATTCCGTTAAATGGCTAATTTTAGAGGCTGCATAAAAATAAGTTAATCCGGTGCCATTTCCTCCCATTGATTCACTATTCGCAATTGTTATGTTCAATTTGGGTAAAAGATAATTTCCTTTCTCTATTTCGGAGTATTCAATTTCGTTCTTTTTAAATTGTCTTATAAAGTCCGAGATGTCATTTCCAAAATTAAGTCTAATATTTCCAATTAAAATTTCATAACCAGAATGTACTTCTAATTCACTTAATTTATTGTCTTTATCGTAATTTAAAAACAACATATCATTTTTAGAGATTAGATTTTCGTAAATATCTCTTCTTTGATGAATATTCATACTTTCGTCTCCGTCAAAAAATTGGGCAACATCAATTATTCTATCATCTTCTTTATGCTCATTTCCGATTTTTTCTCTGACAGAATTTCGTTCAGTATTCCATTCTATTTTAACAGAGTTAAGAATGAAGCCTTTATATGGTATGTATTCTATGTCCATTTTTAATTTGTTTATGTTAATGCCATATATATGTCATAAATATTAGCAACTATAGCTGATAGGAATAGCATAATAATTCCGAAGTTAATTACAATCCCAATTATTTTTTTAGCTGTATTCGGTTCTTTGATTCCTTTTAGTGATTTAATAAATCCAATAATACTAATAATTCCAACAGCGAAAGTTAGCAGTCCGATTAAAAGAGAACCGAAATCAGATTTGAATAGGTGCGTTATTTGAGTGAGAACTATCAATAGTAGAATTAGTCCAATTCCTAAAACTCCGTGTTTGAATCCTTTATGTGAATTTATATTATTTTCCGTCATTAAAATTTAGTCAAATTTTGTTTCTGTTTAAAACTACTAAAATCTAAGTTTAAATTTCATGCTATGTTGGTTGTAGTTTTAATTCAATTCTTTTATCTCAAAATAACATCTTTCACAGACTAATTTGATTTTCGCGAATTCCATAGATTTATCATTCCAACCATTTGTTTTTATTCGTTCTTTTTCGCATTCAGAACACCAGGCTTGAAAGTCATCATTTTCGTCTAATTCCATGCCTCGATAGGTTTCAAATGCTTCTTCGAATCCGATTTTTGATTCTGTATCCAAATGTTGACATATAAATGCTTTTCTTAATTTTCCGTGAACTCCACATTTAATTAATCCACTTTCTATTTTTTCAGCTTCTTTTTTTGTTATTTGTTCTGTCAAAAGGAAATATACTTCTAAATGTTCAGAAATTACTCGATAAGTTCCAATTCCTCCAATTATGTCAAATGCGACAGAAGTCAATTCCCAACCAGTGTATTTATCTCCATCAAAGTATGCATTAGTCAGATTGTCGTATTTCTTTTTTTCTCCGAATTCTTTGACTTTTAAAGTTTGAAATTTTCTAGTTTCAACAGAGTCTTCATTTGCCCAAGCCCACATCCAAGTATTTGTCTTTTGGGAAAATGTTCCTATAGGGATGTATCTGAAATAAATTTCTTTATTCTCAGAGTAAAGCCTTAATATTTCACACGATTGATTGTAAAACCAATTGTCATAATTGTCAATGCCATATTCTTGTCTGAAATCATTTTGGAATTCAGTCAGTTTTTGACAAATCTTATTGGCGTATTTATCGTATTTAAGAGGTCTAAATATCAATTTAGTTCATTTTTTGTGTTAACTCCAACGATTTTGTATATGCTTTGTTGTATAGTTTAGCAGGTAATTTAGCAAATAAATACCAAATAGAAAACCCTGCAAGGTTTGTAAGTAAGCTTAGCTAGTCAATTAATTTATATCGTTGGCTATTGCATTATTTTAAGTATCTCGATTAAATTCTTTGCTTTTTTATTTTGTGAAGTTAATATTCAGCTGATTAGTAGTATAATCTAATTATTTGTTATAATTTATCTCATGATATACTAACTATTTAAAAACAAAGATTTATGAAAACACTCGAGCCTAATCACATACCAGCCAAAGGTTGGAAAGGTGGATTTCTTAAAAAACATCCAGAAGCTAACTATCCTAATCCAGACCTTAGTAATCTGGATACAACAGGAAACTTAGATAATATAGGTAAGATAACACGACAACAGCGTGTTTTATGGCCAGAGTTTACTTGGGAAACAGAAAAAGGAGCTAAAGATCCTAAACGATGTTTTCAAATGTTTGCACCAGATATATCGCGAATGGGTTATGATGATTCTGGGCGTTCTTGGTCTATTATTTGCCCACAACAAGGCACTTTTATTCCTGGTGTAGGTACTTTAAATGTTGAAGTAACTGTAACAGGACAAAAAGGTTGGGTAGACGAGTCTAATAAAACACAAGCTATAGATTTGTCGGTTAAACCTAAAGTTTGGTTTAGTAAAAGTGCACACCAATCTCCAATAGGGAAGATGTTATGGTCTGTTTTCGAGATGAATCATCTTGGGTTTAGTTTTCCTTCAGAAAAGAATAAAGCGATACAAATAAATACGTACAAAACAGATAAGCAAAAAACACGTGTTATTTCTATAAGGGATGGTTTGTTTTTAGGTGATAATATCCCTGCATTTACAGATCACAGCACAGAGTCTTGGAATCATGCTAATCTTGAAGTAGAAATAGGGCCTATAGATACAAGTAAACATGATATGGTTACAGAATTTAATTTATTGGTAATGGATGCATTTAACTTGTTTTCTGGGAATATGCTTAAAGAGGGTAATATTTTAGCATGGAATGTATGGTTTGATGCGCCTATGAAAGCCAACCCAAAAGAATGGAAAAATCATGCTAAGATTTGGCGTAAATCTATAGATGTTGATCATTGTAGTCCAGACGGTAATTCAACACCTCCAAGGTTTGCAGATGGAAAGCCATTTATAGCGAAAGATGAAATTATGGAAGATGTAATTTTAGCATTTAAAAAGTTTATAAAGAAACATCTTTAAGGTTATTCTAAATATAAGCGATTGCTTAAAAAGAATTGTAATTTACTTTGTTAAGTTAAGCTTGTCGAAACTACTATTAATACAATAAAATATTTCGGCAAGCTTAATATATAACATACAGCTATACTTTTTAGGTGCTTTGTAAATTCTTATTATAGATTAGTTCTTTAATAACAACAATTCTTTCTCTACCTTTTTTATTGTATAGGATTTAACGGTTTCCCCTTTGTTATCCATTAAAGTTAGTAGCATGGTTGCAGCATTAAAATTCCAAGTGCCGTCGGCCATACCGTGTCTGTCGGTAGCAGATAAACTCATGTACTCACAGGTGCCATCTTTAGCCAGTTCCATTTTAAAGCGAAAACGGCTAGGTGGAAAGGTTTTATAGTCTGTTGGACGAAATACCATACCCTCTGGATTGAGCTCTTGCTCTTCTCTAGAATCTGTCCAAGAGCCAATTAAGCTAGACGGTTCTATTGTTTGCGTTACTTTCTCTGGAACAGGTAGTTTTTCGAAGTCAATTTTAAAGGCTTCAAAGTCGTAAGGTTTACCTATTATTTTTTTGTTTTTATCTAACATAAAATAGCTTGGTGTTGCGCTTACATTATAATTATTTCCTATTGGATTGTCCCATTTACCTTCTCCAAATACATGAAGAAACTCTGGATAATCGTAAGTTTTATTTTTCCAACGGTATAAATCGTTATCTAGTGCAATAGCAATAACTTGTAAACGGTCTTTGTCAATTCCAGCTGCATACGATTTTAGTTTAGGAATTTCATCTAAACAATGCGAGCAAGTTGTGCTCCAAAAGAATATTAAATAGTTATTAGCTGTGTCTAATTCGTTTAGTTTTTTAGAGCTAGTTACGCCTTTATTGTTTGTTGTTTTTATTTCGAAATCTGGTGCGATATTACCAATGGATGCATTTCTAAAGTATATCATTTTTTCACTTAATTCAGTATCATTAGTTTCATTTGCCAATTGTATTAAATAACGTGTTGCAATATGGTTAGCTACGATTTCGTTTTCCTCTTGTGCAAATTGATTCCATAATATTTCTAATAAGATTTTCTGTATTTTAGGATGATTTTTAGAGGCTTTTGCCACATCGTCTACATTACTTTTAAAATCATTATTTCCATTATCTGGGTTTGCAAAACCAAACACATAATTTAAGCTAGACTCAATTAAAAAATTTGAGTTTTGTAGCATTTCGTTACCAAAATCGATAGGTGTAAAATAAGTGTCTTTTACATGTTTTGAAAAAGTTAAAACATCTTCATATTCACTAGGAATATATGGTTTGCCCGCTTTTATAAAGTTATACGCTAGTGTGCCTTCTGTAGCTTTCTCGAATTCGTTTTGTGTATCGTTTAGTATCTTAAATACGCTGTTAAAACCTTCTATGTCTTTTGTGTCTTGAGAATAGTAGTTGTTAATACTTGCACCTACCATACTCATACTTTTATTGTATGCGGTTAGCATTTTATTTTCGGAAGATTCTATAAAGGTTAGCCCTTTTTCTAAATCGAATTCTAAAACAATATCTTCTTTTCCGTTATATAATAAATCGAAATTATATTCGTCTTGCGGTTGCGCGTATACAATACGGTAAGTACCCGGTTTTTCTTTTTCGTCTAGAGTAATTTCAAAACTACCATCTTCTCCAATATTAGCATTATTTATAAATACCGATGTTTCTGCTGTTACTTTATACAAAAAAGCGAATTTAAACTCTTCTGGAGGTGTAAACGTTCCTTTTATGGTATGTTGGGCTAATAACAGGCTTGGTAATAGCGTAAGTACAAATAGTATTTTTTTAGTCATTTCTATAATGGTTTTCTTTATTCAAGACAATAATTATTCCAAAATTGGATGCAATACATTTAAGGCTTGTTCTACAGTTTTTATGTTTTCAAAAGTAAGTAATAAACGCAAGCCATTACGTGTTTGTTTTTCTTTCATTTTACAGGCTCTTGGATTTTGTTGTACGTATTGCAATAACCTAGTAAAATTAGGGCTTTGGTAAAAACGGCTTTGTTGATCGTTTATAAAATAGCCTATAAGTCGTCCTTGTTTTAATATTACTTTTTCTATGCCTAATTTGGTAGCAATCCATTTAAGTTTTACACTGTTTAGTAAATCGACTACTTGCGTTGGTAGTTCTCCAAAACGGTCTACAAGTTCTGTTTCAAAGGTTGCTAATTCGGCTTCGGTTTTAAAGTTGTTTAATTGGGTATAAAGATTTAAACGCTCGGCAATATTATTAACGTAATCGTCTGGGAAAAGTAGTTCGAAATCTGTGTCTATGGTCATGTCCTTAACATAGTCTTTGTTTTCTGCTTCGTCTTCGTATAGATCTTTAAATTCGTTTTCTTTTAATTCTTCAATAGCTTCGTTTAATATTTTTTGGTAGGTATCGAAACCAATTTCGTTAATAAATCCACTTTGTTCTCCACCTAATAAATCTCCTGCACCTCGTATTTCTAAATCTTTCATGGCAATATTAAATCCGCTACCTAATGCTGTAAATTGCTCTAAGGCTTGTATTCGTTTTCGGGCATCGTTAGTCATAGCCGAATATTCTGGCGTAATGAAATAACAGAATGCTTTTTTATTACTTCTACCCACACGACCACGCATTTGGTGTAGGTCGCTTAATCCAAAATTATTAGCATTGTTTATAAAAATAGTATTGGCATTTGGTACATCTAGGCCACTTTCTATTATGGTAGTACTTACTAAAACATCGAAAGCACCATTCATAAACCCAAGCATTAATTCTTCTAACTTTTTACCGTCCATTTGTCCGTGACCAATACCTATTTTAGCATCGGGTACTAAACGCTGAATCATACCCGCTACTTCTTTTATGTTTTCTATACGATTATGAATAAAAAAGACTTGTCCGCCACGTTGTATCTCGTAACTAACTGCATCGCGAATACTTTCTTCGTTAAATCTAATAACATTGCTTTCTATAGGATAACGGTTTGGTGGTGGTGTGGTTATTACCGATAAATCTCGGGCAGCCATTAAACTAAACTGAAGCGTTCTTGGTATTGGTGTTGCTGTTAGTGTTAATACGTCTACATTATCTTTTAACGTTTTTAATTTCTCTTTTACGGCGACTCCAAATTTTTGCTCTTCGTCTACAATAAGTAGTCCTAAGTCTTTAAATTTCACGTTTTTATTTACGAGTTGGTGTGTGCCAACAATAATATCTACGTGTCCTTTTTCTAAACGTTCTAGGGTTTCTCTTTTTTGTTTTGCAGTGCGAAAACGGTTTACATAATCTACAGTTACAGGAAATTCTTTTAAACGCTCGCTAAAAGTTTTATTATGCTGAAAGGCTAATATAGTTGTTGGTACTAAAATAGCAACTTGCTTACCGTTATCTACAGCTTTAAATGCTGCACGAATAGCGACTTCGGTTTTACCAAAACCTACATCTCCACATATTAAGCGATCCATTGGTCGTTCGCTTTCCATGTCTGCTTTAATATCTGCTGTTGCTGTTATTTGATCGGGTGTGTCTTCGTAAATAAATGAGGCTTCTAGTTCGTGTTGTAAGTAACTGTCTTGTTTGTATTGGTACCCTTTTTCTAGTTTACGTTTTGCATATAATTTTATAAGGTTAAAAGCAACATGTTTTACACGTGCTTTTGTTTTCTGTTTTAAAGTTTTCCAAGCTTTACTACCTAGTTTGTATACTTTGGGTGGTTTGCCATCTTTACCATTAAACTTTGTGATTTTATGTAATGAGTGTATGCTTAAGTATAATACATCGCGTTCGCCATATACTAGTTTTATGGCTTCTTGTTTTTTGCCTTCTACATCTATTTTCTGGAGGCCTCCGAATTTACCTATACCATGGTCTATGTGCGTTACATAATCACCAATATCTAGATTAGTTAATTCTTTTAAGGTTATGGCTTGTTTTTTAGCATACCCGTTTTTAAGATGGAATTTATGGTAACGTTCAAAGATTTGATGATCTGTATAGCACACTATTTTATTGGTGTGATCTACAAAGCCTTGGTAAAGCGATAAGGTGATGGTTTGGTAATGGACATCTTGCTCTACATCGTCGAAAATATCTTTAAAACGCTTGGCTTGTTGTTCGCTTACACAAGCTATATAATTGGTATAGCCGTTATTATGATTTCTGTTTAAATCGTCTATTAATAGATTGAATTGTTTATTAAATGCTGGTTGAGGTGTGGTATTACAAACGACTTCGGTAGATGGGTTTAACCATGCATCTGTTCCAAATTCTACTAATGTGAAATTTAAAAGCTGCTTTTTTAATAATTGTGAGTTACAGAATAATTCTTCTGGTTCTGCATGTTTTACTTCTGTTGAAAGTGTTTTAAAAGCCTCTTCTGCCTTACCAAAAAAACTGTCTATTCTAGAAAATAGTACATCTACGTTTTTAGTAAATATAACTGTTTTTGCAGCAATGTATTTTAAAAAACTAGCTCTGCTTTCATCTAGAAACTTGTTTTCTACATTAGGAATAATTCCTATTTTTTTTATTTGATTATTAGAGAGTTGTGTTTCTACATCGAATGTACGAATACTATCTACTTCGTCTCCAAAAAACTCAATACGATAAGGTTCATCATGCGAAAAAGAGAAGACATCTACAATACCGCCACGAACAGAAAATTCTCCAGGTTCTGTAACAAAATCCACGCGTTTAAACTTGTACTCAAACAGTACTTCGTTTACAAAGTCTATAGATAATTCGTCGCCTACCGAAATTTTTAACGTATTACGTTCTAATTCTTTTCGTGTTACTACTTTCTCGAATAATGCATCTGGGTAGGTAACTATTAATGCTGGCTTTTTTTGCGAGTTAATGCGGTTTAAAACTTCTGCTCTTAATAATACATTAGCATTATCTGTTTCTTCTATTTGGTAGGGTCTTCTGTAACTTCCTGGATAGAATAATACATCTTTTGTATTGAGTAATTGTTCTAAATCGTTAAGGTAAAATGCAGCTTCTTCTTTATCATTAAAAATGAGTAAAAAAGGCTTTGCAGCATTTTTAAAACTTTCGCTTATGGCAAAGGATAGGGCAGAGCCTACCAGACCTTTTATATGTGTTTTATGTTCGGATTGGGCAATAGCATCTTGAAGTTTTTGCAGTTGCAAAGACTTTAAATAGGTTTGCGAGATTGTAGATTTGCTCACGTATTTTTTATTTTACACAAATATAAGTTTATATGTGGAAATTGGAAAGGATTGTTTTTTGAGTTATAATTTATAAGTTGAAAGACTTGAGTTTTCAAATTAGTTTATTTATTTATAAAAGGAAACTAAGTGTTGCTAAGAACGTGCATTAGTGGTTGAGGCATTTGTTGAAGCTCTTTTTAATTTTTTAATTAAAAAAGCGACTGCCGAAGACACGACATTTTGTGTGCAAAATGGAATGCCCAAAAAAAGAAATTTTTAATTTTAAAAAGGGTTTAGTTTACTTATATTTGCAGCACAAAAAATAAAATATATGTCATTTTCAGATTTATTTGATAGCGGATTTAAAAAGCGTAATGAAGATCACTTTGCAGCGATTGTTAGAGTAGCAATGGACGATGGAATTATTACAGACGACGAGAAAGCGTTTTTAGACAGATTAGCGCGTAGTCTAGATATTTCTGAAGGGGATTATAAAACCATTTTAAAGGATTACCAATCGCACCCAATTAACCCACCAACATCTTACGATAAGCGTTTAGAGCGTTTATATGATTTAGCACGTATGGTTTATGTAGATCATATTAAAGGAGATCATGAAGAGATTTTACTTAGAAAAATTGCTATTGGTTTAGGGTTTACTCCAGAAAATGTAAAGTATGTTTGCGATAAAGCATTAACTTTAGTTAGTAATGGTGTAGATTTAGATACTTTTATTGATGAGATTAAATTAATGAATAGATAATATTCGATTCTATAACCTATAAAAAAAGCGAACGTAATACGTTCGCTTTTTTTATAGGTTCTCTTTTATACTATTTAACAAGCTATCCTTTGTAAATGGTTTCCCTATGTAACTATTTATTTGCTTGTCTAGACAGCTTGCTTCTTCTTTTTTATTTGGTTTATCGGCTATTGCTATTATAGGAATGTTAGAAAATTGAATAAATTCTGAAAAACGAATGTAGCGTGTAACATCGAACCCGTCCATTTTTGGTAGCCTAAGATTTGTTAATACAATATCGAATTTAGATTTATGTAATTGATTAATTACATCATCTCCATTGTCTACAATAACACAATCGTACCCTGCATCGTTTAATAATGTAGCTATGGCAACTTGGTCTTTTTTTACGGTTTCTCCAACAAGCACTCTATAATCGTAAGTTTTTTTAGTTTTTGGTTGTATTACTGTAGATTTTTTAACTTGATTTTCGGCTATTTTAAGCGGTAAAATAACAGTGAATTCTGTCCCTTTATTAAGTGTGCTTGTTACTTTTATGGTTCCGCCTAAGGCTTCTACTAAACGCTTTACAATGGCTAAGCCTAGGCCAGCACCTTTATTTGCTTGTTTGTTGTTTATTTGGTAAAAACTGTCGAAAATAAAATCTATTTTATCTTCTTCTATACCAATCCCTGTGTCTTTAACCGTAAATTCTAGTTTAGCTATTTTTTTAGTTTTAGAGATTAGTTTAACTGTTAAAGATACACTACCTGAATTAGTAAATTTTATGGCATTGCCTATAAGGTTTCCGGAAATTTGCGCTAGCCTAAACTTATCTGATATAACATATTTAGGGCATTTTTTGTCTATTTCTGTTTTTAAAGTAAGGCCTTTATATTCGCATTTTTTAGCATATATATCTATTATCGTTTGTAACTCATCTACAAGACTTAATTCGTTTTCTACAATCGAAAGAAAGCCTGTTTCAATTTTAGAGAGGTCTAAAATATCGTTAATCATATATTTTAGTTTCTCGTTAGTGCTTTTTATAACTTTTAGATTATAAAGTTGAGATTGCGATAGGTTTGAGTTTTCTAATATTATCGTAGAACCGCTAATGGTGTTTATAGGCATTCTAATTTCATGACTAAAATTGGCTATAAAACTATTTTTAAAGGCTTCTTTTTTTTCTAACAATTCATTTTTAAAGGCAAGAATTTCTGATTGTATTTTAGACTCATTTCTTAACTGTGCAACTTTTTGGTATGCATCATACTGTTTGGTTAAATCATGTAATATTACAATGGAATTGTTGTCCTCTTTAAAAGTTTTTAAAGTAATATCTACAGTATAGTTTCTAGAGTCTATATTTAAATTAACACAGTTAAATTCATGTGTTGCATTCTTGTTAGTAAGTAGCGCTGGAATAGTTTCGAAAAAAGGATGTAACTCACTAACGTGTTTTTCGTTAGTATTGCTAAAAAGCGTACTGTTATTATCTAAAATAATCCCAGTTTCATTAATAACTATTATTTGGTTTACAGAATCTCTATAATCTGTGTTGTAATCATTTAACATTAAGTATTGTTGTTTTTTAATCTATACGAGGCATGCAATATAAAGATACGGCTATTTTTCTACAGATTAAAATTTTAACATATTCTAATGTTGCTAACTTTTTATTTAAGATACATTGCCATTTTTTCTAATAACGATGCTTCGTTAAAAGGTTTTTTTATAACATCGTTTATGCCAGCCTTTTTGTAGCGTTTTAAGTCTTCTTTAAAAACTTTGGCAGTTAAAGCAATAATGGGGATACGTCTGTGTTGTTTTTCTGGTAATTTTCTAATAAGCTGTGCTATTTCGTCTCCAGAGTTTTCCTTTAATTTAATATCCATTAGTACTAGGTCGAACTCATTGTCGAAGTTTGTTATTTTAGAGATAACATCTTCTGGTGTAAACACAATATCTAAGAAAAATTGTCCTTTAGAAGCTAATATTTTAAGTACAGATAATTGTGTTATTTCAGAATCTTCTACTAATAGTATATTATACTTCTTGTCTTTTTTTATGTTACTAAAGCTTGCTGGTTTCTGTCTAGGTAGTTTTAAGCTAGGTGTTGCTCTAAAATTAATATTAGTAGAAAATTTAGAACCTTCACCATAGGTAGAATCTACTGTTATTTTACTTTTTGTTAATTCTACTAGATACTTAGATATAGATAAGCCTAAACCTGCACCTTTGTAGGAGTCTTCATTGTTTACTTGAGTAAAACTATTAAAAATACGATCTACATCTTCTTCTTTAATACCAATACCAGTATCTATAACTTCAAAATGAATACTTGCTTTTTGTGCTCTTATTTGGTTTAAAGAAACATTAAAAGTAACACTGCCTTCGTTTGTAAATTTAAAAGCGTTATTAATTAAATTTGTTAAAACTTGGCGAAGTCTTAAAGCATCTCCTCCTACTATTTTAGGTAATTTTTCGTCAAAATTATAGTGAAATGTTAATCCTTTTTGTTTCGCTTTAACAATACAATTTAGTTTTAAATCATCTAAAAGTGCATGTAAATTAAAAGGGTCTATAACCAAATCTAATTTACCAACTTCTATTTTAGATAAATCTAAAATGTCGTCTATCATATCTTTTAAGAAACTAGAAGATGATTTTAATACGTTTAAATAATCTAGCTGTTGGTGGTTTAATCCCGATTGTTCTAAAATATCCGAGAATGTAATAATTCCAGTTAAAGGATCCCTTAGTTCATGACTAAAATTAGCAATAAACGCATTTTTAAATTCTTCTTTTTCTTTTAAATAATCGTTTTTTAACTCTAAAATTTGAGAATGTATTACAGACTCATTTCTAACTTGAGCTGTAGTTTGATAATTGTTATAGTGTGTTGTTAAATCGTGTATTATTAAAAGTGGTGATTTTTTACTATTAAAGGTTTGTAAAATAACATCCGACGTGATTTTACAATTGTTATATTCTAGATGAATACAAGAAAAAGTGAATGTTTCGTTTTCAACTGTTAAAAGCGGTATTAAAGATTCGAAAAAAGGATGAACGTCTGCAATGTTTTTAGTTTCTATTGGAGAAAATAAAACATTGTCAGATTCTAAAACAATACCATTAAAGTCTATTATAGAGTATTGAATGACTGCTTTTGCATGTTTTTCTTTATACGCTTGTAACATGTTGAATCGTTATTTAATTAGCTCTATAGCTAATGTATTAAAAAGATCTTCAACATTATTTCCTGTCTTTGCACTGGTATAGTAATTCGTTAAACGACCAAATTCATCGTTATTCTGCTTTAAAAACTCCTTAGTTACCAAATCATTTTTATTTCCAACAACTTTTACGGGGATGTTTTTATGCTTATCCTTAATAAATTGAAGGTCATTTTTTAGGTTTTTATAGGTTGAAGGTCGTGTAACATCGAAAACATATATAAATCCATTGGTGCCTAGAAGATAAGATAGCCTGGTGGCAGTAATATCGTCATTACCTTCCAAATCCCATATAATAAGGGATACATCTTTTCCTTCTTCAGGTATCTCTACAGATTTTTTTAAAATATGTACACCTATAGTTACTTTATAATCTTCTGAAAAGGTATTCTCTACAAAACGTCTTATAAGGGAAGATTTACCAACACCAAAATGACCTAGTAATACTATTTTTTTAGAGATCTTCATTATCGAAATATGCTTTTAGTTTTTTAGAAAAAGATGCTTTATCATCTAAATCGTCTTTATTAATATAATTTTTCGCGAAATCTAGAAGCTTATCTTCTAGTTCACTTTTGTATATAACATTAAACGGGCCAGAAATCATTACAGCTATATAATAAGAGGTAAAATTTTGAAGATGTATATGGTAAGCTTCATATTCTATGTATTGTAATTCTTGGTCGCCTTTTATAAAAGCATCTTCTACAAAACTTTTTATAGCAGTTAGCATTCCTGCTACCATATCTTCTTCTATAGCTTGGGTTTTAGAATAATCAGAAATAATTAATCCCGATCCTTTTTCTATAACCAGTAACTGTTCGATTTTTGGTTTTAATGCTTTTTGTATAATTAAATCGCCTTCACTTACCCCGCTAAATTTTGCTTTAAATTTTCGCTTCAGGTTTTCGAAAGAAAAGGTATTATTTACTTTAGAGTTTATTTGCTCAGATAATATTTGCATTTCAGTCTGAATGTATTTTTTTATCATTTTTCCTATTATAGGAAATAATGCTTCTACAACAGCGTCTTGAGAGTTTTTAATTTCAGACTTTAATGTTTCTGTTATCGTTGGGCCAAGCGTTTTAGGGATTTCGGCAACAAACTCATCTAATTTTTCATCTATTATAGGATCTACTTTTTGAGAGAGCATTTTTTGTTTATTAATGGTCTCTTCTAGTAGCTCTATTTTTTTTTGAATATTAGACGCATACTCACGTTCATCTGTAAGTAAGATGTCTTTAAGTATTTTAAGTTTGTCTTCTTGATTCATAATGAGATTTAAAAATCAGTTACTGACTTATTTTCTCACCAAGCTTTATTAATAAGTCGCCAAACAGTCTGCGATCTAGTTTTTTATCATCTAAAGCATCAGCCTTATCGTCTAATGTATTCTCTAACTCAGTAATTCGAATATTAATATCGGTACTTAAGTTATCTATATTTTGAAGTAACTCTGCCTTTACATCATCTATTAAATTTTCAAGTTCCTGTTTCTTGTTAAGGATATCTTGTTTAACAGCTTCAAATTCTGAGTTATACTCTTGAATGTTTTCTCCAAAAATAAGTTGCTTGATCGCATCAATTTTCGAAGATGGATCCGATGCATTGGTATTATCCATATTAGTTTTTTCCTGCTTAGCCATTGTATATTGGTTGTGAAAGGTAAAAATAGGGAAATTACTAGAATAAATGAAGTACTATTAGCTTCTCTGTATAAAATACTCCACTTTTTCTACCATTTTTTTACTGCCGCAGAAAAATGGAACACGTTGGTGCAACTCTGTAGGCTCTATATCTAGTATCCTCGTAAAGCCATCACTAGCCTTCCCTTTAGCTTGCTCAGCTAAGTATGCCATAGGGTTACACTCGTATAATAATCGTAATTTACCGTTAGAATTTTTAGAGCTTTTTGGGTACATGTAAATACCGCCTTTTATCATGTTTCTATGAAAATCTGAAACTAATGACCCAATATATCTAGAAGTATAAGGTCTATTGTCCTCTTCCATTTGGCAATACTTAATATAATCTTTTACACCTTGTGGGAAATGTATATAGTTTCCTTCGTTTACAGAATAGATATTTCCATCTTCTGGAAACTCCATATTTGGGTGCGATAGGTAGAATGTTCCAATAGCTGGGTTTAATGTAAAACCATTTACACCATCTCCAGTAGTATATACAAGCATGGTAGACGTGCCATAAACAATATAGCCAGCTGCAACTTGTTGGTTACCTTTCTGTAGAAAATCTTCCATAGTCACAGGTGTCCCCACTGGAGTAACACGTCTATAAATAGAAAAAATTGTACCTACAGATACGTTAACATCTATGTTAGATGATCCATCTAAAGGATCCATTAACACTACATATTTATTTTGGTTATTCTCGTCTTGACTGTTAATAGAAATAAAATGATCTTCCTCTTCACTAGCAATACCACAAACAATATTTCTATTGGTTAGGGTTTGTATAAACTTATCGTTAGCATAAACATCTAGTTTTTGCTGGTCTTCACCTTGTATATTGGTGTCTCCAGCTGCGCCAATAATATCTACTAAACCTGCTTTATTTACTTCGTGATTTACAACCTTAGCGGCCAATCGAATAGAATTTATAAGTCTTGATAATTCGCCAGAAGTATATTTAAAAGACGATTGGTTTTCGATAATAAACTCTCCTAAAGTTTGATTTTTTCGAGACATAAAATGTAGTGCTGTTATTTAGTTGTAAACCTATAGTATTATAGATTTATATTTTTGCAAATATCGTATTTTTTAATAAACTACATCGTTTTCGTATTATAATAATATATCAAGCTTATGTAACTTTAAACTATATTTGGTGTAAAATATATAATTATGGATTTTTCTATTCGTTGGGCTGTTAAAGAAGACATGCAGCAGGTACTCGATTTAATTATTGAATTAGCCGTTTTTGAAAAAGAACCAGATGCTGTAGAAGTTAGTGTAGAACAATTACAAAACGATGGTTTTGGAGAACATCCCAAATTTAAGTGTTTTGTAGCAGAGTCTAACTCTAAAATAGTAGGTATAGCTTTAGTTTATATGCGTTATTCTACATGGAAAGGTCCTACTTTACATTTAGAAGACTTAATTGTAAGTGATAGTATGCGTGGTAGCGGATTAGGAACAGCGTTATTAAACCAAGTGGTTAAGTATGGTAAAGATTTAAATGTTAAACGAGTAGGTTGGGAAGTTCTAGATTGGAATGAGCCAGCTATTACATTTTATGAGAAAAAAGGGGCTAATGTTATGAGGGATTGGGATGTGGTACAATTAGATGAAACTGCTATTAAAAACTATATAGATAATATGTAATGAAAGTATTTAAGTTTGGAGGCGCCTCTGTAAAAGACGCTAATGGTGTAAGAAATGTTATTAAAGTATTAGAAAAAGTAGGGTACGAGAATACACTTATTGTAGTCTCTGCAATGGGTAAAATGACTAATGCTTTTGAAGTTGTTGTGGATTACTATTTTAATGATACAGGACAATTGCAATCTAAGTTAGACGATATTAAAATATTTCATAAAACAATTCTGTTAGATTTATTTGAAACAGAACAACATCCTGTTTTTAAGTCTGTAATGGTTTTGTTTGAGGATTTAAATACCTTTTTTAAAACCAATAAATCACCAGATTATAATTTTGTTTACGATCAAGTTATTGGATTTGGAGAATTAATCTCTACAACCATTATAAGTTATTATTTAAACGAAAAAGGGTTTAAAAATAATTGGTTAGATGTTAGAAATTGTATTAAAACAGACAACTATTACAGGCGTGCTAATGTAAATTGGGAAGCAACACAAGAGCAAATTACTAAAGCAGTAGATAAAAGCACGTTATATATAACACAGGGATTTTTAGGAAGCGATAGTAATAACTTTACAACAACTTTAGGGCGGGAAGGGAGTGATTATACAGCAGCCATTTTTGCCTATTGTTTAAATGCAGATAGTGTTACCATATGGAAAGATGTTCCTGGCGTATTAAATGGAGACCCTAGAGTTTTTAAAAATACAGAGTTACTGCATACTATCTCGTACACAGAAGCTATAGAGTTAGCGTTTTATGGCGCTTCAGTTATTCACCCAAAGACGTTACAGCCCTTACAACAAAAAGAAATACCATTACATGTAAAGTCCTTTTTAAACCCAGAAAATTCTGGGACAACAGTTAATAAAACAGAAGGTATAGTCCCTAAAGTACCTTGCTTTATTTTAAAGAAAAATCAAGTGCTGTTATCATTATCCACTTTAGATTTTTCTTATGTAGTAGAAGAAAATATTAGCGAAATTTTTAATCTATTGGCATTGTATAAAATGAAAGTAGACGTTATTCAAAATTCGGCAATAAGTTTTTCTGTTTGTTTTGACAATACATATAATAATTTAGAAAAACTATTGTTACATTTAAAAGCAAAATTTAAAGTAACATATCATAATAATGTCTCTCTGTATACTATAAGACATTATGATGAGGCTGCTATTAAGGCTTTAGAAAAAGGTAAAACAGTACTATTAAAGCAGTTATTTCAAGAAACAGTTCAAATAGTAACTAATTAATCTATTTGTTACATTTGTAAAAAATCAACTAAACTAAAAATAAAGAATGGGGTTAGTAACAGCTAAAGAAGTTTCAAAAGCAATAAATCTGAATAAATACGGATTTATAGGCACTTTTATTGGTTGGCTTTTAATGAAGGTATTAAAAATATCTACACTTAATAAAATATATAATCGTAATAAACATTTAAGTAATACAGAATTTTTAGATGCTATATTGGAAGAATTTCAAATTAAATTTGAAATCCCAGAAGAAGATTTAAAACGATTACCTAAAGATGGTGCATACATAACAATCTCTAATCATCCATTAGGTGGAATAGATGGTATTTTGTTATTAAAATTAATGCTTGAGAAGCGACCAGATTTTAAAATAATAGCTAATTTTTTATTGCATCGTATAGAGCCGATGAAGCCTTATATTATGCCTGTTAATCCTTTTGAAGATAGGAAAGATGTTAAATCCAGTATCGCAGGGTTTAAAAATGCTATCATGCATTTAAAAGAGGGGCATCCTCTTGGTATTTTTCCAGCAGGAGAAGTTTCTACATATAGAGATGGTAAATTAGTAGTCGATAAACCTTGGGAGGAAGCAGCGATGAAGTTAGCGCAGAAAGCAAATGTGCCTATTGTACCTATTTATTTCCATGCTCAAAATAGTAAACTATTTTATAAACTATCTAAAATTAGCGACACGTTTAGAACAGCAAAATTACCTTCGGAATTGCTAACCCAAAAACGAAGAACTATAAAGGTAAGAATAGGAAGGCCTATTTCTACTAAAAATCAAAATGAACATGAAACCTTAGAAAGTTTTTCAGCATTTATAAGAAAGAAAACCTATATGCTTTCCAATGCTTTCGAACCTAAAGAGAATTTCAGAGAAACTATTTCTTCTACTTTAAAGCAGACAAAACCAACAAAGCCACCTAAAAAAATTGTAACCCCTGTAAAAAAGGAGTTAATGCTTAAAGAGGTTGAGTTACTTAGAGAAGACGATAATAGGTTGTTAAAAAGTAAAAACTACGAAGTATACCTGTCTCCAGCTAAAAAAATACCAAATATCTTAAGAGAAATAGGGCGTTTAAGAGAGATAACCTTTAGAGCTGTTGGGGAAGGTACTAATGAAGCTATAGATTTAGATGAGTTTGATAGTTACTATCACCATATGTTTCTTTGGGATTGCGAAGCCAACGTTATGGCTGGAGCCTACAGAATGGGATTAGGAGCTAAAATTTTTGAAAAATATGGAATGGACGGATTCTATCTTCAAGATTTATTTCGTTTCGAACCAGAGCTTCATAAAATGATGAGCGAATCCTTAGAGTTAGGACGTGCTTTTATCATTAAAGAATACCAACAAAAACCAATGCCTTTATTCTTATTATGGAAAGGGATTGTACATACGACGCTACGTTTTCCTGAACATAAATATCTAATAGGTGGGGTAAGTATAAGTAATCAGTTTTCTAATTTCTCTAAATCGTTAATGATAGAATTTATGAAATCTCATTACTATGATCCATATGTGGCACAATATGTGCATCCTAAAAAAGCATTTAAAGTAAAGTTAAACGATGCAGATAAAGATTTCGTGTTCGATTCTACAGCTGCCGATTTAAATAAATTTGATAAAGTAATTGACGAAATAGAACCAGGAGCATTACGTTTACCAGTCTTGCTTAAAAAATATATTAAGCAAAACTGTAGACTAATTGGATTTAATGTAGATCCTCTATTTAACAATGCAGTAGATGGTTTAATGTATATAAAAATTTCAGACTTACCAGATAGCACCGTTAGACCAGTAATGGAAGAGTTTCAAGAAGAACTAGAACGTAAATTTTCTAGTAATAACGACGGTAAGTAACTTTAAAAGAAACTATAATTAATGAGATTTCTGCTTTATGCGGGAATGAGAATAAAAAGACGCCCTTCTACGAGGGAGTGAAAAAATGCTATATCAATGAAAAAAACAATACAACTCATAAGTCTATTTTTGCTATTTTGTATTAATAACTCCTTTGCGCAAGATATTACTTTGTCTACAAAGCAAGATGAAGTATATGGTGTTGTATTAGATAAGAAAACAAAAGAACCAATTGCTGGTGCCTCTGTATATTTCGATAATACTACAGTTGGAACAATTACTAATTTTGAAGGAGAGTTTGCGTTTAATTTAGATAATAAAATTAATGCCTCTTTAGTAATCTCCTTTTTAGGTTATAAAACTAAAATTATTCCCGATTTCAAGTACTACGAAAAATATACCATTCTATTAGAAGAGGATATTAATGCGCTTGAAGAAGTGTATGTAGAATATAAAGACGAATGGTCTCGTGCTTATAAATTAAAGCAATTTAAAAAAGAATTTTTAGGAACTTCTAGACTTTCTAAGGCCTGTAGAATTTTAAATGAGGACGATATAATTTTACGTTTCGATTCTAAGGATAAGCAATTAACAGCATATGCAAAGCAATCTATAATCATTAAAAACGATGCTTTAGATTATGAAATTAGTTATGATTTAAAAGAATTCATGGTGCAATATGGCTCTAGTAATTTAGTTAAAAACAGCCTAGAAGGTAATAAAGATAAAGCGTCTAAAGTATCTGTGTTTCGTAAAAAAAATGATCGAACAGTAGAAAAACAAAGAGAGCCTGAGGAAGATAATAAGGATAATAGATATTATTTAAAATCAGTGTATTATGCAGGTGCTGCATTTTTTAAAACGGTAAAGTCTAAAAATCATAAAAGAGCATTACGTAAAAGAGAAAAAGCCTATAAAGGTTCTGTACCACATTTTATGCGATCTATAGTTAATAACACATTAGAAGAAGACGGTTATAAAATATTTAAAGGGAGTAGTCAAGTGTATCCTGGTTTATATATTCTTACAGAAAATCTAGAAGAGCAAAATTTAACTAAAGTTAAAGTAAGGTATAGATTAAATATTTTATACAAACAACAACAATCTGCTATAGAAAGTAAAGTAGATACTTTTACAGTAGATACTTTTGGAAACCATAGTAATATTTCTCAAGTACTTTTTGGTGGTGCAATGGGAGATCAAAGAATAGGTGAGACTTTACCTTTAGATTACGGGTTGGAGTAATTTCTAAACCGCCATATTTAAGTTTTTTATGTGGTTATGCTAACCCATTCGTTAAATTATATTTAAGGGTGTTGTTAGTTCTACTGATTTTTTAAGACTATACGTACAGTACATTATGTTTTTAATGAAACCAGCATGAAAATCATTAAAATATTAAATACATTATATCTTACAATTTGTCTTCTAACGGCCACATTTGCGTATGCGCAAAATGAAGCTAATAGATGGTATTTTGGAGAACATGCTGGGTTAGATTTTAATGCTGGAATTCCCTCCCCAGCATTAGACGGCGCTTTAAATACATTTGAAGGCTGCGCAACTATTTCTACTGCCGTTGGAAACCTATTATTTTATACAGATGGTATTACAGTATGGAATAAAAACCATGACGTCATGTTAAATGGTAATGGATTAAATGGAAATACCTCTAGTACTAGTTCTGCGATAATAGTACCTAAACCCAATAGCTCGAATATATATTATATTTTTACTGTAGATGCCATAGCTGGACCAAAGGGACTACAATATTCTGAAGTAGATATAACTTTAGATGGAGGACTTGGAGCCATAACAACTAATAAAAATATAATATTAGAAACACCAATTACAGAAAAAGTAGCGGCCACTTATAATGAAGTAACAAACGAATATTGGATAATTAGTCATAAATGGAATAGTGATGCGTTTTTAGCTTATAATATTTCTGAAAATGGTTTGAATACTATTCCTGTAATTAGTTCTATAGGGACTTATGTAGAGGGAGATAGTAGTTCAAAAGTGATAGGGCAAATTAAGATTTCACCCGATGGAACAAAATTGGCTGTTGCAAATTATGATAATAATGCACAATTATTTGATTTCGATATTAACACTGGTATTGTTTCCAACCCATTAACTATTCTAGAATTTTCAAGTGCTAAACCTATTTATGGTATCGAATTTTCTTCAAACAGTAAAGTGCTTTATGTAACGGTAAGCTTCAATGGTATTTATCAATATAACCTAGGATTAAATTCTCTTGAGGACATTAAACAATCAGAATTTTTTATTTCCAATCCCTCTATTGGTGGGCTCCAAATAGCCTCAAACGGTAAAATATATGTTGCTAGACCACATACAACCTATGTGGATTATATAGATAAACCTAATGCGTTAGGAGCAGATAGCAATTATCAATTTAATGGCGTGTTTTTAGGAGGGAAAATATGTAGAGGTAATCTCCCGCCATTTATTTCCTCTTTTTTTAAAGGAGCATTTCAAGTTTCTAATGTATGTGTTGGTGATAATACAAACTTTACAGAAACACTATCCATTCCCTACGATAGTGTTTTATGGGATTTTGGAGACGGACAAACGTCTAGTTTAACAAATCCATCGCATGTATATAGTAATTCGGGAGATTATAATGTTTCTTTAACTGTTACTATTTCTGGAAATGTCTCCACTGGGACTAAGGTCATAACAGTCTACGACCAACCTGAAGCTTTTCAACCAGGAGATTTATTAATATGTAATACTAATGAGGATAATGGTTTGTATACTTTTGATTTAACAAGTCAAAATGAAGCCATATTAAATGGACAATCTACTTCTATATTTGAAGTTTTATATTATGCTTCTGTTGAAGACTTTAATAGTGGTAATTCAATAGTAAACCCTGAAGAGTTTATAATAGAATCATCTAATTCAGGACAAAATATCATAGCAGTTGTTAGAAATATAAATAATACCAATTGCTATGCAATGACTTTATTTACATTAATGGTTAAAGAAGCACCTGTTTTAAATATGCCGTTGCAATGGACTATTTGCGGAGACGGATCTGTAGATATAATAGCAGATTCAGGTTACGATAGTTATGCATGGTCTACGGGAGAATCAACACAAAGTATTACTGTTTTTGAAACAGGAACTTATACCGTAACCGCTAGCAATATTTATAATAGTTTAATCTGTGAAACTACAAAAGAAGTTACAGTTACAGCATCTAGTATTGCAACAATAACAGAAATCGAAACTGTAGACTGGACACAAAATGATAATACAATAACTATAACTGTAGATGGTAGTGGAGATTACGAATACTCGTTAGATGGTATTACTTATCAAGAGAGTAATCTATTTACTAATTTAAGTATCGACGATTATACGGTGCATGTTCGTGATTTGAACGGTTGTGATATTGTAACTCAAGACGTTTTTCTATTATATTACCCTAGTTATTTTACGCCAAATGGAGATGGTGTAAACGACACTTGGAATATTTATAACGCTAATAAAGAGCCAAAAAACAGTGTTTATATCTTCGATAGATATGGTAAACTGATTACCCAACTAAAACCAAGTGGTAATGGTTGGGATGGTACTTTAAATGGAAACGCTTTATCTGCTTCAGACTATTGGTTTGTAATAAACAGAGAAAACGGAAAACGCTATACAGGGCATTTTACTTTAAAACGTTAGGTTACTAGAATGATTGGTTTATTAACTAAGTATAAATTAAATGTTTTATACAAACAACAGCCTGGTTATAGAAAGTAAACTAGATAATTTCCTTTCTATAGCTGATACTTTTGGAAACCATAGCAACATCTCTCAAGTACTTTTGGTGATGCAATAGGAGATTAAAGAATAGGTGAGATTATACTTTTAGATTATGGATTAGAATAAATCTAACATAATTACATGAAAATAGATGTACATATTACATCTATTAAAAATAACTCTTTTATACTATTTAAATTTAGTATAAAGTAAATGAACTTTATTTTTCTGAAGATTTAGTTATAGTTGTTACTTTAAAAATATTTGTTTTACCATAGTTGCTCTTCCCCAATTAAAATTATCACCAAAAGGGGTCCACATATTAAATCTATAAGTAGCAAAACCATCTATAGTTTGCTCTATATAACCATTTAAAGTTATAGTTATGGACTGGTCTGTTGTTTGCGCAGGATATGTCTTTGTGTAAATACAGCTAATAGAAGTCATATTACTAGCGGCATTTTGTAAAACAGAAGATTTTCTAGAACCAGCTTGGTCTTCTACACCATCAACCAAAAATCGTATACCATAATAAGAGTCTTGTACATTTGTAAAAGAACTAATACCTACAGGTACAGAATACGATATAATAACAAATCCTTCTTTATTGGCTGGGATGTTTACAGTTAGCGATAGACCTAAATTTAAATTGTTTATAATTGTGTTTAAAAACACATCTTGATCTACATTTGAAGAGGCTACTATGGCTTCAGTTTCCGCGAAAACAAAATTGTTAGTTTTATATACATTGCCGTCGATATCAGTTGTTAAAAATTCTGAATTAGTACTATTACTTGGCAAGTTTCTAACCCTGAAAGTTCCATCGACATCTAAGTCAGCTGTTGGAGATGTGGTTCCTATACCTACTTGCGAGTTCGCTATAAAGCTAGTTATTAAAAATAAGAAAAGTACATTTTTCATTCTAGTAGTTATTTGATTAAATCGATTATGATAATATGTTTGTTAGTTTAATTAATGTTTAAAATTATTTAATAATGATGTAATTTAATTTTCATAATCAAATTTAAATTTTTATCAAAGTGAAAAGATTTTTAGGTACTATATAAAAACTATATTCAGTTTATTTTTATATTGATAAAAACTATAGTACTTAATTTTAAGTGTCTAATAAAGAGTTGTTTAATTTTTTTGTGTTTTTATAAAACACCTTAAAAAATGTATATGGACTTTTATTATTGATACCTTGGTATTGTAATAGTTTTTATCAAGGAGTTATTTTGTAAACTTATATTAAATAGATTTATGCTAAGGAATTCTAATGGAATAGTATTTAAGGTTTTTGAGAGTAATATTGTAATTTGTGTCTTTCTCTTTTTTTCTTTTGTAGGAAAAGTAAATGCTAACACAAAAAACTATAAAGATGTTTATAGTATTGTTTTACTTCAAAAAAAAGGTGATTTTTCAAAAATATTATCTCAAGCTAAGTATTATCAAAATGAAGGAGATTATGAAGCATCAAACAAAGTTCTTATAACTGCTCTTCCTGATTTAGAAAATAATGAAATGTTTTTAAATTTAGGTTATGTATACTATTTAATAGGAGATAATTACCTTAATCTTACACAATTAGATTTAGCTCTAAAATACCATAAAATTGCTGAACAAGTTTATGATAAGACCTCAGAGGTTTCAAAAGAAAAGATTAGAAATCTCTTAAATCTGTCTCGGTTATATATTCTTAAATCAAGGTATAATAAGTCTAGGTTTTTTATAGGCAAGGCTGAGAAATTAGCAGATGGAAATGTAGCGTTAGAAGCTCCAGTTTTTAGTGCTCTATCTGAGTTTCATATGTTTCAAAATAATTATGATGCATCATTATTATATTTATCAAAAACTTTAGAGTTGTATAAATTTATTGGAAATAAAGATAGAGTTTTAATAACCAAATTAAATATGTTACGACTCTATGTAGATACTGATAATTTTAGAGGTGCTAATGCAATTTTAGAAAGATTAAATGAAGTTATCGATAAGCCATTGTATTTATATTATCTTAATGTATATAAAGCTAAATTATTTCTTAAATCGAGTGATATTATAAATGCTATAAAATATAATGATATAGCAATAGCTATTAAGGAGAGTAATAATATAGGGCCTTATTATGATGCTGTATATCATCAAAAAGCTGCTATTTATGATAAATTAGGAGAGCCTGAAAAAGCCATATTAATTTTAGAATCTTATATAGAACAGTTTAAAGCCAAAGGAATGTTAAGTTGTTTAAATCAAACTTATGAAGAACTAACAAACTACAGTATAAAAATTAGAGATTTTGAGCGGTCCTATAAGTATCAAAAAGAGCATATGGTAATTCAGGATAGTTTATTCAAAATAGAAAAAAAACGTAATGCTAATTTTTATAAAACAGAGGTAAACCTTGAAAGAGCAAATGCTAAGTTAAATACAACAAACTTGGAACTAGGTTACATAAAGGAAAAAAGAAAAATGGAGCAAACGCTGAATATTCTATTATTCTCTGCTTTAGTATTACTTTTACTATTCGTTTATTATGCTCTTGCTAGACAACATAAGTTGCGTAAATTAGAATATAGAATTTTAAAAGCAGAAGCTAAGGCTTTAGAACAAGAATTGGAGTTTAAAAAATCACAAATATTGGATTTTTCTGCACATATTAAAGAAAAAAATATACTGTTAGAATCCATTAAGGGGCAAATAAAAAAAATAAACACCAACGGGAAAAATTTGCAATCTATACTTTCAAAAATTAGAGCATCTATAAATAACGATATTCAGTCTAATAAAAAACAAATCAGTTTATACATACAATTAAGTGAAAGTAATAATAATTTTTTTGAGAAAATTGAAAAAGATTATCCTAAATTTACAATTAGAGAAAAACAAATTGTTCAGCTATTAAGGTTGGATATGACGTCTAAAGAAATAGCATCTCAACTAAACTTATCTGTGGTAAGCATAGATACATATAGATCTAAAATTAGACATAAATTTAACTTGCCTAAAAATGAAAAGCTTAGTTCATTTATAAGAGATTTATAAAAAGAATATTTTGAGTTTAAATGAAATGCTTTTCAATAAACTCTTTACAATACGCTTTAATCTCCTCTCTAGCTTTTAAAAATGCAGCATGCTTTTCTTCATCTGTACCTTTTACTTTTGATGGGTCGAAGAAATTATGATGCAAACGAACTGCATTTTTACTAGGTATAAATGGGCAATTTTCGTTAGCGTGATCACAAACCGTTAGAATATAATCGAAATCTACAGAGTTATACTCCGTAACGTTGTTAGAAGTATGATGAGATATATCTAAACCGTCTTCTTTCATAATGGCTAAAGCGCCAGGGTTAAGTCCATGAGTTTCTATGCCTGCACTATATATAGTTGCTTTATCCTTTGCAAATGTATTTAAATAACCATGTGCCATTTGGCTTCTACAAGAGTTTCCTGTGCAAAGTACTAATATGTTTTTCATATTTATTTTCCGTGAAAACGGAAATCTTTTTTAATTAAACAATAAGTTATTCCCTGTAGGAGAAAATTTTAATCTTTTTTAATTTAACAGCAGCCGCTTCCTGGTGTACAAGAAGATTGTGTTGTTGTTGTTTCAGTTTCTGGAACACCGCAAAGTTCTTTAGCTTTACAGTCTGTTTTCTGTATGGCTAACTTAACTAAAAGATTGTTGTTACGTATTTCGTAATCGTTAACAAATAGTTGTGCAGTATGAAAATTAGCGTTACTATATTCAAACTTAACTTCGGCATCAAGGGTATAAGACCTCATAGTGCCTACTTTTTTCAATATGGCTAAGGCTTTATAAGCACTCATATATTCTGTTTTACCCAATTCGCTAGGGCTTTCCCATAGTTGAATAATGGTTTCTTTCCAAGCATCAGTTTGTGCGCCACAGTCTACAGAATCTATAGTAAGGTGTTTAACTTCTGTTATATGATAATTTGCGCCTACTAATAGATTGGGAGCATATTCAAATAATAAGGCTTTGTTTTGGTGCTCTGCTAATACAGTTAAAAATTCTTGTGTAGTCATTATTTACAGCAATTTATTTGGGTTTTTACAAAAAAGTCATTGATAATACGTCTACAATCATTCAACTTATCAACGTTAATAGAGTAAAACAAATTTTTACCCTTAGCATCTTGGTCTAATAATCCTATTTTTTTAATCTCATTTAAATGTTGAGAAATGGTAGGTTGTGCTAATCCTACATTTTTAACTAACTCATTACAATTACAATTCTTGTTTTTACTAATGTGTTGTATAATAGAAATACGAGCAGGATGCCCTAATACTTTAGTGATAAGAGCCGCTTGATTTTGATGCTCGTCGAAAATATGTTTTTTTGAAAACCCCATAGTTTATATTTGTATATTGCAATATTACGATAATTTATTGTATTAAAAAAGCTTAAGTAATTATTTAGGCTTTTATTTTATTTTTAGAACCAAGGTTTTTTACCCACTTGGTAGGTGTTATAAAACTCTTCGTCAGATTTAGTTAAGTAAATAATACCTTCAATTAGTCCTAGTATACCGCCAAGACCACATAAAACAGAAAGTAAAATTTGAATAATACCTTCTTTAGTGTAGCCTAATATGAATTTATGAACTCCAAAGGTTCCTAATAAAATAGCTAAAATGCCAGCAAGTACTTTTTTGTTTTCACCAGAAGTCATATCGTTAAAAGTTTCTTTAGCACTTTCTGCAAACTCTGAAGCCGTTTCTTTGGCATCTTCTGCAAATTCTGAAGCTTTCTCTTTTGCTTCTCCAGCTAATTCACTTGCTTTGTCAGCAGCTTTTTTTGCACCTTCTTTTGCGTCTCCTAACATATCGTTAAGGTCATCGCTTAAATTTTTTTCGTCAGACATGTAATTAATTGATTATAGATTATGGTCTAAAGTTAATAAAATAATTGACTTATAAAAAAGCTTTATCAACTGGTTCCCAAAGTTCTATCTTATTTCCATCGTTATCTAATATCCAACCAAACTTTCCGTAGTCATATTCTTCCATATCTCCTACAACGGTAACACCCTCTTCTTTTAGCGTGACTAAGAGTTCTTTTAAGTTTTCTACACGGTAATTAAACATAAAGTCCTTTTTAGAAGGCTCATAATATTTTGTGTCTTCTGCAAATGGACTCCACTGTGTGGAGCAATCGTTTCCTTCTTTGTCTTTCCACCAAAAGGTGCAACCATAATCATCGGTATTAAACCCTAGATGTTTTTTGTACCAGTCTTTAGTTTCTTTTGGGTCTTTAGTTTTAAAAAATAGACCACCTATTCCTGTAACTCGTTTTTTCATTGAAAAAGTGTTTTTTACTCCCTTGAAAAAGGGAATCTTTATTATTTTCTTGATTCCCACGAAGGCAGGAATCTTATTAATTGTAGTTTGTTTTAAATTTGATGTGAGATGCCGAAACAAGTTCAGCATGACGAAATATTACTTCTTTTTTAAGTTTGTTTCGTAAACGTTTATCCATTCTTCCGAAGTCATTTTTGCTGTTAATTCTCCAATTAATTCATAAGGAATGTCTTCTAGTTTTTTAAAGCGGATACAACTTTTACCCATATCTAGCTTACGTTTACAATGTTTAGGGTATTCGTTAACGAACCAGTCGTGTAGTTCTTTTTTTGCATAAATACCACTATGATATAAATTTACTGAGTTTTTTTGCGAGGCAAAACTCATAAACGGAAGTGGTGTTTTTGGATCACAATGGTAGCCATCTGGATAAACCGAGTGCGGTACATAATATCCAATCATGCCATATTGTATACCTTCTTCAAAACCATGAGATAGATTGTTCTTTATTACTTTTCTTAACTTATTTAAAGTGTCTTGACGTTCTTCAGGTACTTGACTTATATAATCTTCGGGTGAGGTTGCTTTGTATTGCATAATGTTAGGTTTTATTTACGTTGTAAAATTAATCCAGAGACTAAAGATATAATTAATCCAATTAATACGACAGTAACAAACATAATGAAAGCCATAAACCCTGAGCCTCCATAATCTTCCATTTGTTGCATTAACTCGACCTTTTTAGCTTCAAAATCTTCAGGAGGTAATGTACTTTTCATCGTTTCTAGACTAGTTTCTAAATACTCTGTTGCAAAATCAGGGTTAATAACTGTAGTATAAAGGTAATCGGCAATTGCAATTCCTAATCCTACAAATGCAGAAATTAATACGCCTATTAAAAAAGCTTTACCTAAAGAGATAATGCCATTATTTACTTTGTCTCTATAATGTTTTATGCCTAAGAAAATAAAAGAGAGAGAGGCAATCATGGTAACATAACCAAGTATCTCTTGAGAAGAATAACTCATGCCTTTACCTAACCAAAGTGCTAATAAGAAAAAAATAATGGCGACTAATAGACCATAACTACCAAATTTAATTACTGTGTTTTTCATAAGTATTGTATTTAAAAATTATGATTCAAAAGTAATTTAAGTGCGTGTTTTAGTACTCATACTAAAGTACCAAAAGCCTCATACTTTAGTTTAAAAGTACTATTTTTTATTTGTTTGGGTAACATTTTCAATTTTTGGTGAACAGGTATATTATTAACCTTAAAATTATTTATTATGAAGAAATTATTTTTAGCATTCACTTTTATTTTCTGCATGTTTTCATCATCTAAAGTTGAAGCTCAACTATCAGGAATGTATTCAGAAACTATAATATCGTATGGGCCCTGTTACGAGAATATGCTTCCTAATGGATGGTCATATACATCTCGAGAAGTTGTAGTTGAATATACATGGATGGGGATTCACGGTCCCCTTTCAATGAGAAGAACAGAAATTAGAAGAATGCAGTGTTTGCCTGAAATTTATCAGTAGTATAAAAAACTATTAATAACAACCTTTACCTTATTAAGATTGATATTTTGCGCCTTAGTTAGTTCTGGGCGCATTTTTATTTTACTACTTTTATAGTATTTGATGAGATTTAGCTATTGTAACCGCTTGTGTACGGCGTTTAGCATCTAATTTAACCAATAAATTAGAGACGTGTGTTTTTATAGTACTTTCTGAAAGGAATAATTTCTCTGCAATTTCTTTATTAGATAATCCTTCTGAAATATTTTGAAGTACTTCGTATTCTCTTTTACTTATGTTAAGTTCTTCGATTTTTTTATAATCTATAGTAGTGGTATTATCTACAGGCTTGTGTAAGCTTTTTTTATTTATGTAGATGCCAACTACAAAAAAGATAATAGCAATAATGGCAATAACAATCTCTATTTTTAAATTATTAGAAATTAAAGCATAACTACTAATTTGGAAGAGTAGGAGTAGTGCTAAAATGAGCGTTCCAAAAATTAAAATTGTTTTTTTCATATTATGAAAAGCGTGTGTTTTATACTTTTAAAACTAACAAAATTTTGCTTTAATTTTATCGACTATAGTTTGCGAGAGTTTTTCTTTACTTTCAATAGTCCAACCAGCAACGTGTGGTGATAAAATAACATTTTCTGAGGTTATTAAATATTTAAAGGCTTCTGGCATATCGTTATTTGTAAATAAGTTTTCGAATGATGATTTTTCGTATTCCAAAACATCTAAGCCAGCACCAAGAATTTTACCAGATTGTAATGCACTCATTAAATGAGAGGTTACTACGCTTTTTCCTCTAGCAGTATTAATTAACCAAAACGATTTTTTAAATCCGTTTATAAAAGTTTCATTAACCATACCTATTGTTAAAGGTGTTTCTGGCGTATGTAGACTTAAAACATCTGAACGTTCTTGTAATTCTTGTAAAGAAACTTGTGTTGCATTATGGTCTGCTACGTTTGGTTTTAGGTCGTAACATAGAACAGTAACATCGAAACCGCGCAATTTTTTAGCAAATGCTTTTCCCATATTGCCATAGCCTATTAAACCCACTGTTTTTCCGTCTAATTCTAGACCTCTGTTAGCTTCTCGTAGCCATTTGCCTTGTCGTACTTCTTTATCTGCTTTGTTTAATTTATTAAAGAGCGATAATAGCATGGCTAAACTGTGTTCTCCTACAGCATTTCTATTACCTTCTGGAGCTGCAATAAGTGTAATGCCTTTGCTTTCTGCATAATCACAATCTATATTTTCTAAACCTGCACCGACACGACCTATAAATTTTAGGTTGGTTGCAGCATCTATAAAATTAGCATCTATACTAAAACGACTTCTAATAATAAAACCGTCGTATTGGTGAATTCGCTTTTGAATATCATCTTTGGATGCTGTATAATCTTCCTCATTTGTAAATCCTAAATTGTTTAATTGATTAATTAAAAGGGGATGATTAGTATCTATATGTAGAATTTTCATATTTTTTTAGAGACTATAATGGTCTATTGTTTTTTTTTAAATGGAAGGGTATTCGGTTTGCGTTTTTTCGTCTTTTACAGTTCCTGTATGTGCAGTTGTTAGTTTTTCGAATAATAACAAATGTACTTCTTCTCCGTTTTTGGTCATAGGGTTGTGTTCTACACCTTTTGGTACAACAATAAGTTCTCCTGCATTTACCACTTCGGTTCTGTCTCTAAATTGCATGTATAATGTGCCTTTTACAACTTGAAATAATTCATCTTCATGTTCATGACTATGCCAAACAAATTCACCTTGTATTTTGGCTAAAAGTACTTGCATATCGTCTACCGTTGCAATTCTATGTGGGTGCCATTGTTTAGTGAACTCTGCGTGTTTGGCTTTTATGTTAATTGCTTTCATAATTTAAATTTACGAAGTTAAATTTAAAATTTATGTACAATAGTAGATATGTAACACTTTAATAAATTATTTTATGCTTTCAAAATCTATATATAATTCTTTACACCAGTACTCTAATAATGAGCCTCCATAGATGATAATATCATTCCCCCATGCAGATATTACAGGAGATAGTAATTTGTCATTAAATACAACAAGAAGCCTATGGCCATATAAAGGAATGAATCCTTCTATCTTATTATAATTAATACCACTATCTTTTAAGGCTTTTTCGACAAAAGAAATATCGTTATTTATTTGATTTATGAATTCTTTTAAATTATAAAAATCATCAGGGTATTTATAGCAATTTCTATGGTATTCAGGAGATTCATTTCCTTCAGGGTCAATAGATATATTTGGTGTATCGAAACCATTAAGCTGTCGTAACATTTCCAGATAATCGTTTGGAAATTTGAACCCAAATAAAGCCTCTAATTTCTCAATTTCTTTATGGTTTAATCCATTATTCCACTTTGTTCCTTTCTGTATTTGAAACCCCCAATATTCTCCAATAGTTGCTTCTTGGAATTTTTTTTCTGAAACTTTTTTTAGTTTTTCCCAATCCATATTCTTTATCAAGTTGAGTAGACTTAAATATTAAGAATTAATTTTGCTATCCAGAAGTATATTAAAATTCCAAAAATATCGTTACTTGTTGTAATAAAAGGACCTGTTGCTATAGCTGGATCGATACCTCTTTTGTTTAAAAATAGTGGAATAAATGTGCCGATAATACCTGCTACAATAATAACGAGAACTAAAGATATAGAAATAGCTAGTGCTGTTTTTACGTCACCTTCCCAACTCCAAACGAATAGAAATAGACAGAATGCTAAAATGACACCATTTAGCATAGCCAATAGCATTTCTTTAATTAAGCGATTATTTATACTTCCTTTTATATCATCGTTTGCTAAACCTTGTACAATAATGGCGCTAGATTGTACGCCTACATTTCCTGCCATTGCGGCAATTAGAGGTGTAAAGTAGAATAATATAGGATTAGTACCAATTAACTCTTCGAAACCTCCCATGATTCCTGCGGCTCCTATACCTCCAATAAGTCCTAAAAATAACCAAGGCAGCCTGGCTCTTGTTAGTTCTAGAATACTATCACTAGCTTCTACATCTTGTATAATACCTGCTGCTAATTGGTAATCTTTTTCGGCTTCTTCTTTTATAACATCTACTATATCGTCTATGGTAATGCGTCCTAAAAGTACTTTGTTTTCGTCTACTACTGGTATAGCTTCTAAATCATACTTTTGCATGATTCTTGCTACTTCGTCTATATCTTCGTTTACTTTTACATAATCTACTTTTGGAATGTATACCGTAGAAATATGTGCTCGTGGCGAGGCCATTAGTAGGTCTTTTAAAGAGAGACGACCTATTAGTTTTTCGTTTTCGTCTACTACATATATAGAATGCACACGTGTTACTTCTTCAGCTTGTGCTCGCATTTCTTTAACACATTGTGTAACGGTCCAGTTTTCGTTTACTCTTACAAGTTCTTTTGCCATTAAGGCTCCAGCGGTGTCTTCATCGTAAGTAAGAAGTTCTTGTATTTCGGCTTTATGTTCTTCGTCTTCTATTTGCGAAATAACGGCTTCTTGACGTTCTTCGGGAAGTTCGTTTATAATATCTGCCGCATCATCGGTGTCTAATTCTTCAATTTCTTCTGCAATTTCTTTTGCAGATAAAGAGGATAGAATTTTTTCACGATCATCATCATCTAATTCCATCAGGATTTCTGATGTCTTTTCACTATCTAATAGTTTAATGACGTATGTGGCTTGATCTATTTTTAATTCTTCGAGAATTTCGGCAATATCAGCGTGGTGCAAATCATTTAATAGTTCAAGAATTTCTGAGTTATTTCTTGATTCTATTAATTGTTCTACATTTTTTATAAGCGCTTTGCTTATTTTAAACTGAATATTTTCGTTAGTCTCTTCCACCAAACTTAAGTTTGTATAGGGCTTAATCTATTGATTCTGAAAAAGTAGAATTCTTGAAAAAGCAGTTTTAAAATTATATTTTAATCGACCTTGGGCGTATCGTTTTCTATAAAACTGGTAAGTTCTATAAACTGGGAAACGTTTAATTGCTCTGGACGTTTGCCAAATATAACATTTGCTTTTAAATTATCGCTTAGATTGAATGTTTTTAAACTGTTACGAAGTGTTTTTCTGCGTTGTTGAAATGCGGTTTTTACAACTCTAAAAAATAGTTTTTCGTCGCAAGGTAAACTATAGTCTTCTTTTCTAGTCAATCTTAATACCCCTGAGTCTACTTTTGGTGGTGGATTAAAAACCGTTGGTGGTACTGTGAATAAATATTCTGCATTATAGAAGGCTTGTGTTAGTACAGATAAAATACCGTAAACCTTACTGCCTTCTTTAGAACATATACGCGCAGCAACTTCTTTTTGAAACATGCCTGAGAATTCTGGAATTTGGTCGCGTAATTCTAATGTTTTAAAAACAATTTGTGTTGAGATGTTATAGGGGAAGTTTCCAATAATAGCAAAAGGTTCGTCTTTAAACGTTTTGCTTAAATCGTATTTTAAAAAATCTTGTTCTAATATTCTTGGCGCTAAATTGAGGTAATTGTTCTTTAGGTAGTCTACACTTTCTGTGTCTATTTCTACTACATAGGTTGTTATTGGTTTTTTTAATAGGTATTTTGTGAGTACACCCATTCCTGGACCTATTTCTAATACGTTTTTATAACCGTTTAGTTGTAATGTATCTGCAATTTGCTCTGCAATGGTTTCATCTTCTAAAAAATGCTGACCTAAAAACTTTTTTGCTTTTACTTGGTGATTATTTGGTTTTTGAGCCATAGATTGGATGTTAAAAGAATGAAATAATAGAATTTTAGAAAAGATAAGGTATTATTTAAAGTTTACCGTGTATTCATCGATAATTTGTAATTCTGTTCTAAAGGCTAACATCTTATCTGCAAAACGTTTTAATCCGTCTGCTTGTAATTTATCTGCATCCTCTTTATAATAGGCATCTAAGGCTTCTCGCGAATACGAACGGTATTGAATAGAGTAGGTTTGCCCTCCCATTTCTTCTTCTACTAATACTTTAGTTAGTTTGGCTTCTTTAAATTTGCCTGTTGCTAGTACTTGTGGAATATGTTCTTTTATCCATTTAAGCCACTCATCGTGAGCGCTGTCGTCTATATTTACAGTTACATTATATATATACATCCTGAGTTGTGGTTTTTTATTGAATTACGAGTCCGTTTTAAATAACAAGAAATCTTTCGTTATTATAAATTTTTTGCAAATAACAGAAGTTCTTCATCATCATCAAAAGGAATTACAGTTTTTTCGTAGTTTAATCCTAATTTTTCTAATAATGCTATTGAGCCTTTATTACTTGGTAATGTAATGGCTACTATACGTTTTATTTTAAATTGCTGTTTTGCTAGTTCTATTATTTTTGCTGCCGATTCGTAACCCAGCCCTTTTCTTTCGTATTCAGGAAGCATAGCAAAACCTATATCTATATCGTCTAGCGACTCCCGTTTTACTAGTCCACAGGTACCAACGGGTTTTAAGTTTTCGCTTTTTAGTAATAATTTATAAAAGCCATATCCGTTATCGTTATAGCTTTTAATGTTATTGTTTTTCAAAGCATTTTCTGCTTGTTCTATAGTTTTTATGTTGCGGTCGCCTATATATTTTATCCAATGCGGGGTATTTACTAGTTCTAAATAGAATGGTGCATCTGCTATGGTAAATTCAGAAATAACAAGTCTGTCGGTTTCTGCTATTATCATATTGTTTTAGTTTATAGAGTCGCCACGTAAGGCTCTAAATTTTTTACGTGCTTCTACAAAGTATATACTGTCGGCATGATTAAAAATTATAATTTCGTATAATTCTTTAGCTTTTTCTGGTAGTGCTAGCTTGTCGGCATAAATTTCGGCAAGTGCAAATATAGCATCGTCTATAAGGATGCCTTCTTTGTAGTTTTTAATTAATGCTTCGTAGTTATCTTTAGCTTTTTCGAATTCTTGTTTGTCTTCAAATAATTGGGCTTGCTTTAAAAGCGTTTGCGGAATAATAGCTTCAGTTTTGTGGTTTTTTAAAATAGAACCTAAAATGGTAATCGCTTCATCTTTTCTATTTTGAAAGGCTAATAAATCGGCTTTAGCATAACTTTTTAAAGCGACTTGAAGCGAATCGTCTAGTTTGTTGTCTGATATTAGTAATTTTAAATCTAATGCATCGTTGGCTGTAAGCTGAGAGGTAGACGATTTTAATATTTTTAATTGTGACTCTGCCCATTTAAAATCGCCTTTAAAATAACTTGTTTTTGCTACTTTAAAGCGTGCTTCTTGAGATAGCGTGCTGTTTTTTAGACTACGTTGAATTTGTGTGTAATAGATTAAGGCTTCATTAAACTTTTCTTCTAATACTAGAATATCGCCTAATTCTAATTTTAGTTTAGCAAGATTAAACGTTGTTAATTTTAGCTTTAAACTTTCTTTTAAAAAAGAGATGGCTTCTTTGGTTTTATTTTCATTAAAAGCTAAAAAATGAGCGTAAGCAATTTGTAAATCTATGGTGTTTGCAAAGCGACCAAATTCGTTAATTGTATTTAGATATTTCTTGTTAAGTTCTGGATACTCTTTTTTGGTTGCTAATTCTGTTTCAATTTTAAGATTATTATAATGTGCATTAATTTTTGTGTCTATATCTTGAGTGTTTTCTATAATAAACTGAAACATCTGTTTTGCTAAGTTGTTCTTTTTATTATTGTAAGTAATTAACGCTAATTCTTCAACACGATCTAAAGAGGCTAATTCTCTTTTGTAAATAGCTTTTTCTTGTATAAATGCTTTTTTATAATCTTTTTGTTGAATAAATAACCAACTTAACATCTCGTTCCATATTAAACTGGGGTTGGTTTGTATTTTTTTAAGTAGAATTTTTCTTAAAATAACATTGTTTTCATTAGTGCCATTCTCGCTAATAAAAGTGCTAAATTCTCGTTTTATATTGTTAATGTAAGATTCGTTAACTTCAGAAAAGTTAATATAACTATTAAACATTTTTTCAATATTCCCTTGTTCTCCATAAATACGAGCCAATTGCATATTAAAGTTAAGCTCTGGTTTTAATTCCATTGCTTTTTTATAGGTTGTAATGGCTTCATCTAATAAGGATAAACTTTCAAAACGTCTTCCTACACCATAAGCATAGTTCGCATTAGTTTCTATTTTTTGTATAGCTTTGTCATAGTTTAACTTCGCATTTACAGTGTCTTTTTGTAATGCATAGTTATAACCTAACTCAATAATATATGGACCATAGGCTCTTTTTGCTAATTGGTCTTCAATTAATGTTTGTGCTTCTGCATATTGTTCTAGCTGTTGGTGTGTTTTTATAAGTTGAATAACATAACTAGAATTGTTTTTATTCTTTTTAGCTAGACTTTTGTAAGATATTAAGGCTTTTTCAAACTCTCCATTTTTAAAATACTCTCTAGCTACAATATCGTCTTGAGCAAACGTATTGAGAGATAATAGAAAAAAGAATAGTATTAAAAAACGCATAGTGTTGTTACTTTGTGTAAATATAACAAAAGTACTATGTAGATATTGTGAAATAAATGCAAAAACCTGAAATTAATCAGGTTTTGCGTATGGTTTTAAGATGTTTTTAAAAACTGTTTTAGTTATTTACTATAGCTATATTGCTTTGCTTAGGGGTATTTATTTTTTCGATATCCGATGAAAATACTTTAAAAGCAATAACAATTAACGTAGCTAGTAAAAGTAGACGTTTAATGTTTTTCATGACCTTAATTAGATTTGGGATTTTAAAAGTGAGAATAAAAATCCATTTAACCAAATAAAATGACTTAAAATACGTTAAACAACGATAAAATTAACACTTAAACGATAAAATTAGTGAAAATAGCTGCTTTTAAGCTTTAGTTAATCTATAATTTTAAACCCAGTATATGGTACTAAAACGTCTGGTATAACAATACCGTCTTCAGTTTGGCAATTCTCTAAAATACCTGCTAAAACACGAGGTAAGGCCAAAGAGCTTCCGTTTAAAGTATGCGCTAGTTCGTTTTTACCTTCACTATTTTTAAAACGTAACCTTAAACGATTGGCTTGAAAGGTTTCAAAATTAGAGACAGAAGATATTTCTAACCAGCGGTCTTGCGCGGTAGAGAATAACTCGAAATCGTACGTTAAAGCAGAGGTGAAACCAAGATCACCACCACATAGACGTAAAATACGGTATGGTAATTTTAATTCTCTAAGAATACCTTTTACGTGTTCTACCATACCATCTAAAGCTTTGTAAGATTGCGTTGGGTGTTCTACTCGTAAAATTTCTACTTTATCAAATTGGTGTAACCTATTTAGTCCACGCACATGAGCGCCGTAACTACCAGCTTCTACTCTAAAACAAGGTGTGTATGTTGTTAACGCTTGTGGTAACTGCTTTTCGTCTAATAAATCGCCTCTAAATATATTAGTAGCTGGTACTTCTCCAGTAGGAATTAAAAATAAATCGGGCTGTACATTTGTTGCATGATACATTTGCCCATCTTTATCTGGTAATTGTCCAGTTCCAAAAGCAGAAGCTTCATTTACCAAATGTGGTACTTGCACTTCTTTGTAACCAGCTTCTGTATTTTTATCTAAAAAATAAGCAATTAAAGCACGTTGTAAACGGGCTCCTTTTCCTTTGTATACAGGGAAACCAGCACCAGTAATTTTTGTGCCTAGTTCAAAATCTATAATATCATACTTTTTAGCTAGTTCCCAATGTGGTAAAGCGCCGTCATGTAATACAGGAACATCACCTTCTCTAAAGGTTTCTTCGTTATCTTCATCTGTATTTCCAGTTGGTACAATAGCATTAGGTACGTTAGGAATTTTATATAATAACTGATTTAAATCTTCTGCCTTAGTACTTAACTGTTCTTTTAATGTTTCAGTAAGCGTTTTTAAATCTGTAGTTTTTGCTTTTAAAATAGTTGCTTTCTCAGCCTCACCAGATTTGTACAACGCACCAATTTCTTTGGATAATTTATTAGATTCGGCTAAAGTGTTGTCTAATTCAGCTTGTAACGCTCGGCGTTCTTCATCAAAAAGAATAACATCGTTAATCATTTGTGTAGCATCAATATTTCGTTTTGCTAAACGCTCGATCACGAGTTCCTTATTGTCTCTAATAAATGGTACTTGTAACATGGTGTTTTGTTTGGGCGTTCCCTTTCGGGTCAGGCTTTAGCAACTCGCTTTCTTATTTTTATTTAAATAAAAAGAGCTCAAACATATTGCTCAATCCTTAACGCAAATTATAGTTTCAATTTTAAAAGCGTAAAAGTAGTAAGTTTTTAGATGCTAAGAAATAATTTGTAAGTCTATTTTGAAGGTAATAACCAATCGCTATGCCTAAAAGGATCCCATTTTACATTCGCAATATCTATTTTGGGGTCTACCAACTGTTTGTAAGGTCTACCATTTATACTAATTCTACAATTAACATAAACTGCAATGTCTTGACCTTTAGCTTTAAAATCGTCTTTTAAACGTTGTGCAAATTGCCATATAACATCTGGTTTAGTACTAACCATTCGTTTTTGCTTGGTTGATAAATAATGATCTAAATTTATAACCTGAGTTTCCTTAGTAGCTTTATCTTGAATTGTATAAACAGCTATACCTTGTTTAGAGCGTAACATCATTCGCCAAGACATTCTATGGCCTTCTTCTGTAAATAATACATTGTCTTCTATAAAATGATGACGCAATGGTAATGCAATTTGAATAATGAAATAAATGCTAAAAATTGTCAGCATTGGTTTTTTGTATGATGGTACTACAATTTCTTCAGCTTCATAAAAGGTTTTCTTTTTTAAGAATATATTTTTAATAGTCTTTGGTTCAAAAAAGAATAATGAAAAAGCTAGGGATAGAAACGGAAATACACCTACTTGAAACACTACAGCATTAAACAAATGAAAGAATATAGATGCAAAAAATGCATATTTCCTAGTGCGTTTAAATAATAATAAAGGAATAATTAACCCATCGAATAATAACCCGCCGTAGCCTACCAAATAAGGCATAAAGTCATTCTGTAGAAAACCACCAATAATAGGGTAGTTTATTTTTCCTGCCATTAATATTTTAGGAAATGTTAAGTCTAACCAGTCTGGATATGTTTTAGCAATAGAAGCATAAGTGTATAAAATAAATAGCTGCACCACAAATACCCATTTACACCAACTAGGCATAGCATTGCTTTTAATTTCGGGGTTTTGTTTAGCATCTATTGAAGCATATTTGTTGGCAGGTAGAAATACCATTAATGCACTTAAAAGTATTAATAGATAGTAATGATTATTATAAGAAGCCTTTTGCATAAAATAAGTGCACGACCACATAATAGTAAATGTAATCATACTCATTCTATACTTGTAACCTAGCATTATGAGTAGGCCAAAACACCCCATTATACAATAATAAACGTACATCCAGTCTCCTGGTAAGGGTTGTAACCATTCTAAACCAATAAAAGAAAATGTAAATTCGGGTTCAACTAGAGTTCGTTTAATCCACCCAGTAAAAATAGCGCCTACAGATTCTAAAAAACAAAGCAACCCAAAAATAATCCTGAAGACTACTAAGGAGCTATTATCTATTTTTTTAAATAAAAACTTATTCAACATTGTCTATTATAAATCTTAATGCATTTTGCTGATCTAAAGATAATTGTTTTTTTAATGCTTCTACAGATTCAAATTTTTGTTCGTCACGTAAACGTTTTAAAATTTCAACTTGTAAATGAGCCCCATAAAGTGACTCATTTAAATCGAAAAAATGAACTTCTATAGTTTGTTTGTCTCCATTAACGGTTGGGTTTGTGCCAATATTCATCATACCAAAATAAGGCTTGTTTTTGTACATTGCTTTTACAATATAAACGCCTTGTTTAGGTATCAGTTTATAATCTTCTTCTATTTGTAAATTTGCTGTAGGAAAATCGATAGTACGACCTAAGCCTTTTCCTTTTACAACCTCACCAGTTAATATAAAATTGTAGCCTAAAAACTGATTAGCAGTTATAATGTTTCCTTCTAAAAGCGCATTTCTAATTTTGGTAGAACTTACTGCAACATCGTTAATGTCTTGCGCTGTTATTTCTTCCACTTCAAAATCGTAAATCTCACCAAAAGCTTTTAAGTCCTCAATATTAGCTGCTCTGTTTCTTCCAAAATGGTGATCATAACCAATAATTATATATTTTGCTTTAAGTTCACTTACCAGTATCTTTTCCACAAACTCTTTTGCTGTAAGTCTTGAAAACTCTTGAGTAAACTTTTTTATAATTAAAGACTCTAAACCAAAATTGCTTAAAATATCTTTTTTCTCATCTATAGTATTAATGAGTTTAATATTAGCATCTTTTTGTAAAACCATTCTTGGGTGTGGAAAAAACGTTAGAATAGCAGGCTCTAAATCCTTCTCTTTACCAACAGTAATTAAACGTTGTATTATTTTTTGATGACCGATGTGCACGCCGTCAAAAGTACCAATTGTAATTACTGTATGTTGTTTTGGTTTATGTGTAGATTCCAAAAAATGAAAATATTAGAATACAAAAATATAAAAGCTATTCGAATAACGTCTCATAGCCTCCAATATTAATTAAAGAATCGTTTTTTTGAGAGTTTTATCCTATTAAATCGATAGAATTATTTGTAAATGTTAAAATTAATGATTTGTCGTTTTATAGGGGTTAAAGGTGTTAAAAACAGCGTTTTTAATGTGTTTTCATGTGTAATTAATGAAAATAAATGTTAAATTTGAGTGAATTAAAAAAAATCTTCATTCATGAGAACAAAACTACACTATGTATTTGTCATGATATTTTCGTTGTTAGTAGGAGGCGTTTCTGCTCAGCAAGGAGTATGGTCATCAAGTACATTTAGAGACGGGACACAAGGTGTGTCTATGAAAAAATTAGACAAAGAAAACTATGCCGTTTTTCAATTAAATATTGAAGGGTTTAAGCAGCAATTAGTTGGAGCGCCTTTAAGAAGTGTTTCTAACGGTAAGTCTAATACTATTGTTAATTTTCCTAGTATAAATGGGAAAATGGATCAGTATCGTATCGTTGAAACATCAATATTTTCAGACCCAGAATATGCTGCTATTGCACACCCAAACATTAAAACGTATTTAGGTTCTAGTGTAGATGGTAAAGGAACTAGAGTACGATTTAGTGTAACACCACTTGGTTTAAAAGCTATGTTGTCTACACCTGGTGAAGAAACTATTTTTATTCAGCCAGCAACTAAAGTGTCTAACGGACAATATTTAGTTTATAATAGAGATGCAAGACCAGATTACTCAAGTGATTTTGAGTGTTCTACAATTGGTGAAATGGTTAAGAAAGAGGCCATGACGTTTACCAACAGAGATGCCGATGATCAATTATTAAGAACGTTTAGAATTGCAGTATCTACAACTTCAGAATATACCGCTTTTTGGGATGATGGTAATGCAGGAAACGGAGGAGCACAGGATGATGCTTTTGCAGAAATGGTTTCTACGTTAAATAGGAATAATGAAGTTTTTGAAGTGGATATGGCTATTACTTTTGTTTTAGTTGACACTGCAGATGACCCTGCATTGGATTTAGTTTACGAAGGAACAGATCCTTATGGAGGAAATTTAAATGGTGATTTACAAACAAATTTAACAGCAAATGTAGGAGAAGCAGATTATGATATTGGGCACCTGTTACACAATGATGCTAGTAATGGTAACGCAGGATGTATAGGTTGTGTTTGTCAAAATGGAAAAGGGAGTGCCTTTTCTTCTCACAATTTTTTAGATAATGATGGCGGACCATATATGTCTGACTTTTTTGATATCGATTATGTGCCACATGAAATAGGTCACCAAATGGGAGCTAACCATACATGGTCATTTAACTCTGAAGGAACAGGTGTTAATGCAGAACCAGGAAGTGGAACAACTATTATGGGATATGCAGGTATTACTGGAGGAAGTGATGTACAAGATCATAGTGATCCATATTTCCATTACCATAGTATCAACCAAATCCTTAACACTGTAACAACGGGAGGAAACCAATGTGCTACGACTACGGCAATTACTAATGCACCTCCAGTGGCAGATGCAGGGAGCGATTACACAATTCCTATGGGGACAGCTTTTGTACTTAGAGGGTCTGCAACAGATGCAGATGGAGGAGATGTATTAACATATACATGGGAACAAATAGATGATGGTGTTGTGCCAAACACTTCTTTTGGACCAACAAATACAAGTGGAGCAATGTTTAGATCGAGACCTCCAAGCACAAATCCTAATCGTTACATGCCATTTTTAGAACGCGTATTGGCAGGTCAATTAACAGAAACGAATCCTGTTGAAACTGTAGACAATACATCTTGGGAAACAGTATCTACTGTAGCCAGAGATATGACTTTTGCTTTAACGGTTAGAGACCGTTCTGAAGCTGGAGGATTAGGGCAAATGCCGCAAACAGATTTTAGTCAAATGACAGTAACCGTTGATGGTGCTTCTGGTCCTTTTGCAGTAACATCGCAAACAACAAATGTAACTTGGGATGCAGGTTCAACACAAACTATAACATGGGATGTTGCAGGAACAGATGCTGGAGCAGTAAATACGCCAACAGTAAATATTTTGTTATCTGTAGATGGTGGGTTAACATTTCCATTTACAATAGCTTCAGATGTGCCAAACGATGGTTCACATGATGCAACTGTTCCTGTAACAGGAGGAGATACTTCTATGGCTAGAGTTATTGTAGAAGGAAATAATAATATATTTTATGCTGTTAATTCAACGAATTTCACAATACAAGAATCAGAATTTGTAATTGCTGTAGATAATCCAGTTGTAGATGTATGTTCTCCAGATGATGCTGTTTATAACTGTACTTATAATACATTTTTAGGCTTCTCGGATGTAACAAACTTCTCAACTTCTGGTTTACCAGCTGGAGCGACTGCTACAATAAACCCAACGTCTGCATCTGCAGATGGAACAACGTTTACAGTTACTGTTTCTGGAACAGGAGCATTAGCTGTAGGAAGTTACCCTTTTACTATTGAAGGTGTTTCTGGAGCAATAACGAAATCTGCAAGTGTAACACTAAACGTGTTTAGTGGTACAATTAACGCTTCAACATTGGTAGCGCCAGCAGATGGTGCTGTTGATGTTGCAGATGATGTTACTTTAACATGGGATGCGGATATGAATGCTGAAGATTATTTAGTTGAGATTGCAACAGATAATACATTTGCAACTATAGTAGAATCTAATACAGTACAAACAAATGCTTATATGGCAACTGCTTTAGCAGCAAACACTCAATATTACTGGAGAGTTACAGCTTCTAACCAGTGTGCAACTGCTGCGGCATCTACTACTTATACTTTTACAACTGCTAATATAACTTGTGGTAATTATTTAGATGATGCTTCTCAAGTAATATCAGCATCTGGGGCAGGTAATACTGTAACATCTACTGTTACTGTAGACGCAGATGTGATTGTTACAGATGTTAATGTAACTATAGATATTACACATAGTTGGGATGCCGATTTAGATATTACGTTAACAAGTCCAGAAGGTACTGTTGTCGAGTTAACTTCAGATAACGGAGGTAACGGAGATAACTATACAAATACTACTTTTGATCAAGAAGGAACAGATGGGCCTATAACAGGAGGTTCTGCACCTTTTACTGGTAGTTTTGTGCCAGAAGGAGATTTATCTACTATATATGGAGAAAATGCCCAAGGAGACTGGATTTTAACTATTGTTGATGATGCTAACCAAGATGGTGGTACATTTAATAGTTTTGATTTATTTTTATGTGTACAAGGTTCTTTATCTGTTGACGAGTTTAGTAATACGCTTTCAGATTTTGTAGTGTATCCTAATCCAAATAATGGAACATTTAATGTTAAGTTAAACACATCTTCTACTAATGGTATTAATATGACTGTTTACGATATAAGCGGAAGACGTGTATTTGATAAACTTTATGAAAGTAGCCCTACATTTAACGAAACAGTAAACTTAAATAATGTACAAGCTGGTATGTATATTTTAGAAGTTTCAGATGGTGTTAAAAAACAAAGTAAGAAAATTGTTGTAAACTAATTTTATAACAAAAATTTAAATAAAAAAGGAAGCCCTAGAGCTTCCTTTTTTTATGTCTTTATTCTTTTAGTAGGATTATTTACCGTTAAAAGTATTCATGGTATTACTAATACCAGCTAATGCAAAAGATTTAATAATTTCAATGCTTTTATCAAGTCTTTCAGGTAATTTTTCTTGTTCCTCTTCGGTCCATTCACCTAATACATAATCAACTTGTCTTCCTTTACTAAAAGCATCACTTATTCCAAATCTATAACGATTATATTTAGTAGTATTTAAGCTGTTTTGTGTGTCCTTTAATCCATTATGCCCTCCGTCACTTCCTTTCATTTTAACTCTAATACTTCCAAAAGGCAGGTTCAAATCATCTGTAATAACAAGTAAATGTTCTAAAGGAATTTTTTCTTTAGTTAACCAGTATGAAATAGCTTTCCCGCTAAGGTTCATAAAGGTGTTTGGTTTTAAGAAAAGAAAAGTTCTTCCTTTTAATTTATAAGTTGTTACATCTCCTAACTTCTGAGTTTCGAAAGTTAAATCTTCTTTTTTAGCAAAGTAGTCTAGGATTTTAAAACCAATATTATGGCGTGTGTTTTCGTATTTAGGACCAATATTCCCTAAACCTACGATAAGAAATTTTTTCATAGGGTCTTGTTCTTCAATAGTAAATGCAGTTTTACTTCTAATAAAAATGTCTATAAGCTTTTTAAGCATAGAAGTTAAAAAAATGGTTAATAGCTCAAAAATAAAAAAGCATTCTGAATAAACAGAATGCTTTTAATATTATAAAGAATTATAAGGTTTATTCTGCAGCTGCAGTTTCTTCTTCTCCTTCTTCCTCATCATCCGCATCATCTGCTACAGATGTTCTAGAACGTTTAACTAAACACACAACAGTGTTTTCTGGGTGCATAAACTTATAACCTTCACTTTCTAAAGCAGTGATGTATAATTTATTTCCAATTTTAAGTTCTGAAATATCAGCTTCAATAAAGTCTGGTAAGTTTCCAGGTAAAGCTTTAATTCTTAAGCTACGTTTGTTTTTACGTAAAACACCACCAGCTCTTACTCCTCTAGAGTTTCCTGTAAATGCAACAGGGATGTCCATAGTAATTTCTTTGTCATCAAATAATTGATAGAAATCTACGTGTAAAATTCTGTCTGTTACTGGGTGAAATTGAATGTCTTGTAAAATAGCATTGAAGCTTTCTCCACTAGCTAAACTAATTACAACTGTATGCGCATTAGGTGTGTAAACCAATTTAGAGAATGCTAATTCAGCTGCTGAGAAATGAACTGTCTTGTCTCCTCCGTATAATACGCAAGGAACCTGGTCAGCATTACGTAAGGCTTTTGTTGATTTTCTGCCTACGCTTTCTCTTAGAGATCCGTTGATTGTAATCGATTTCATTTTTGTTATTTATATTTAATTATTAATTACATTAAAAATTTAGAACTTATTGACTTGTTGTAATGTACGTTATGCATTACTTCTGCAAATAAATTTGCACAACTCAATACTTTTATTTTACTGCTTTGTTGCTTTAAAGGAATAGAGTCTGTAACTATTAATTCCTCTAATTTAGAGTTTTCTAGTCTTTCGTATGCATTACCAGATAAAATAGGGTGCGTACATATTGCTCTTACACTAAGTGCGCCTCTCTCTATCATTAAATCGGCAGCTTTTGTTAGTGTTCCAGCAGTATCTACCATATCGTCTACTAGTACAACATTTTTACCTGTAACATCTCCAATTAATTCCATGTGAGATATTACATTAGCTTTTGCACGTTGTTTATAACAGATAACAACATCGCTTTCTAGTGCTTTAGAATATGCATAGGCTCTTTTAGAACCTCCCATATCTGGAGACGCTATTGTTAAGTTATCTAGATTTAGACTTTTTAAATAAGGTAAAAATATAGTTGATGCAAATAAATGATCTACAGGTTTTTCAAAGAATCCTTGTATTTGATCAGCATGCAAATCCATTGTAATAATACGAGTTGCTCCAGCAGCTTCTAACATTTTAGCTACTAATTTTGCTGCAATTGGTACTCTTGGTTTATCTTTTCTGTCTTGTCTTGCCCAACCAAAGTAAGGTAAAACAGCAGTAATATGTCTTGCAGAAGCACGCTTTGCAGCGTCTATCATTAACAACATTTCCATTAAATTCTCTGAACTTGGATTGGTAGATCCAATAATAAAAATACGTTTACCACGAATAGACTCTTCATAAGACGGTTGAAATTCTCCATCACTATAAGTAGAGGTAATAACATTCCCTAAAGAGGTGCCGTATGATGCTGCAATTTTCTCAGCTAAAGTTTTACTTTGCGTTATAGAAAAAATCTTAGCTTCTGGCTGTGTAGTAGACATAGTTAAAATGTTGTTTAGCAGTGTATAACACTACGTGATTTTTAATTGCGTGCAAATTTAGAGTTTTTTTTCATCTATCATAACATATATGCCTACTATTTTTAAACTATTTAAAGAAAAAAGATATATTTTTGCACCTCCAATTGCTCAAGTGGCGGAATTGGTAGACGCGTCGGATTCAAAATCCGATTTCTTCGGAAGTGTGGGTTCGATTCCCACCTTGAGTACTAACTAAACCTTTAATCTTGTTTTCTGATTAAAGGTTTCTGTTTATATGCACTAAATCACACATTATTTTAATATGAATAACTATAAAAGTATAGCGTCAATATTTGTTAAAAATTTCAATAATGAAACTGTAGATTTATTAGTTAAATACGCTAATGAAAATTTAATATTACTTTTTTACAATAACAAATGCTTAGGTTGCACAGGTAGAGCGATTCCTCTAGCTTATCAATTTCAGCAAGACTATAACAATATTCGAGTTATAGCAATACATGTTAATTTTAGTACTGTAAAAACAACAGAGCAAGATATTAAAAGCATTTTTACCCTAGACGAATTGCCATTTCCTATATATTTAGATGAAAGCCACGACCTATACGATACTTTTAAATGTGAAGGCACACCACATTGGTTATTAATTACAAAACAAGGTATATTACATCGGTCTATTTTTGGTTCGCAGTCTGGAGCGCAAAACAGATTGTATTATGCCATAGAAAGTTTAATAAGCGAAACTTAATTTTAAGAATGTTATTTTTTAGAAAAGCCTAAGGCTATTTTACCACCTAACCATGCCATAGGTATATAAGCTAAAGCGATATCAAGTATACTAAACCAAATAGGACCAGAAATTAAATAACTCATATAAATACCCCCAATTAAAAATAAAACACCAATAGCTAATGCAAATTTCATTTTATGGTTAGCAGCTATTATGCCAGCAATGAAAGCTCCGATTAGAGTACCTAATGCATGTGCTAAAAATGGAAAGATGAAATATTGAAAATCTAAACCAGGCATAATCTCAGCTAGTGATTCCATATTTTCAGGGTCTAACCCTTCAATAGGAAATAATACATGACCTAATTGTATTAGTCCCATATTAATAATACTACCACAAAACCATCCAGCTATAACAGCTAAAATATTTCTAATTATTGGATTCATTATTACAATTTTAAATGCGATTAATTAACATAAAGATATATAATACTGTTTTAATAACTATACCCAAATAAGTTTATTCGTTTTTTAATTCCACTTTTCTACCATCTAAATCCTGTATAATAGCAGTTAAGCCCCATTCCGTATTTGCAGGATTAGACTGTATTATCCATGATGAATTTTTAATGTTATTTATGGTTTCAAATACATTTTTTACTGAAAACCCTAATCGTATTGAATCATCTGCCTTAGTCATTGATTTTGTTAGTGGATAAATTTCAAATGTAAAACGGTCTTGCTCGCTAGCATAATGATAAGGACCGTTACCATGTTTATGATGTTTAAAATCTAGCCCTAACAATTCATATTGAGATTTAAGTAATTCAGGGTTTTTGGTATTAATTACAAGTAAATTTAAAGCCATTGATGATTAGAATTAATTAAATTCTAAATATATGTAATATAAAACCTTCCGACTAAAATTTTATTTTATGAAAAAAATCTTAACGTCCCACATGTTAAATACTAGTGTACATATTCTATTTTAATGTATATTTGAGTCACCCTAAATTTTATATCTATGTTAGAGGAACTTTGGTTTAATGTACAATATGGTATTAACCATGTGCTGGACATTAATGGTTACGATCATGTTTTGTTTTTAATGGTTTTAACAGTGCCATATTTATTTAAGGATTGGAAACGCGTTTTTCTCTTAGTAACTGTGTTTACAGTAGGACATACACTGTCTTTAATTTTAGCAACCTATGGAAAAGTAAGTGTTTCTGGAAGTCTTGTCGAATTTTTAATACCAGTTACCATCTTTGTAGTTGCCTTATTTAATGTGTTTACCGCAGGGAAAGGTGCGCAGAAAGAAAAAATAGGTATTTTGTTTTTTTCTACCTTATTCTTTGGCTTAGTACATGGTTTAGGCTTTGCGAGAGAATTATCTATTTTGGTTGGTAGAAACGATAATAAAATAGTGACACTTCTAGAATTTGCACTAGGTATAGAAATTGCGCAAATAATTATTGTATTTGTAGTTTTATTTTTAGGTTATTTAACACAAACTGTATTTAGATTTACCAAACGCGATTGGATTATGGTAGTATCTGCTATAGTTGTTGGGTTAGTAATACCTATGCTTTTAAACAGACACATATTTTAATAATAGTATAAAGTTTTCATAAAACTTCAATATTTAAATTGTAATTAAAATACAATCCACTTATCTTCGTTATATTAGTTCTTAATAGAATTATAAAAGCTTTTATAAGATTAAATAGACCGTATTTTAATACATGCCAAAACATAAACAACACAGATACGATAAAGCATATTTACGAATCGCTGAAGAATGGGGTAAGTTATCCTTTTGTAGTAGAAGACAAGTAGGCGCGCTGATAGTAAAAGACCGAATGATTATTTCAGACGGATTTAACGGAACACCTACTGGATTTGAGAACTTCTGTGAAGATGAAGAGGGCTATACAAAATGGTATGTATTACATGCAGAAGCTAATGCTATTTTAAAAGTGGCATCTTCTACGCAATCTTGTAAAGGCGCAACTTTATACATAACAATGTCACCTTGTAAAGAATGTAGTAAATTAATACATCAAGCAGGCATAGTAAGAGTCGTTTATAAGCAAGGCTATAAAGATGATTCAGGATTGAAGTTTTTAGAAAAAGCAGGGATATTATTAGAACAAATTGAAGACTCCAAAGCATAATGAATACTTATAAAAAATACTTGCCACTTATTATAGGAGCTGCAATAGCAGTAGGTATTTTTATTGGAGGAAAATTAAATTTTAATGATAGTTCAGATCGGTTATTTACATCTAACAGTAAAAAAGACAAACTAAATAGATTGATAGATTATATAGACTACGAGTATGTAGACTATATTAATACAGACAGCATCGTAGATGTTACTGTAAACGGAATATTAGACAATTTAGACCCGCATTCTGTATACATTCCGAAAGAGGATATGGAAAGTGTAACAGAAAACATGAAAGGTGATTTTGTGGGGATAGGTGTTAGTTTTTATCCATACAACGATTCTATTGCAGTAATAAGAGCTATAGAAGGCGGTCCAAGTGCAAAAGCAGGAATAAAAGGAGGCGATAGAATTGTATTTGCAAATGGAGATACACTATACGGAAGAGATGTAAATAACGGAGACCTATTAAAACGATTAAAAGGACCAGTAGATACCGAAATCTTATTAGAAGTATATAGAAAGGGAGAACCAGATTTATTAAAATTTAAAATAAAACGAGACCATATACCTATTAAGAGTGTGGATGCCTCTTACATGTTAACCCAAAAACTTGGATATATTAAGGTAAATAGATTTGCTGAGTCGACTTATAAAGAGTTTAAAAAAGCACTTAATAACCTGCAAAAAGATGGTGCCACAGAATTAGTTTTAGATTTAAGAGGAAACCCAGGAGGCTTTTTAAATATAGCAGAACAAATAACAGATGAGTTTTTAGAAGACGATAAGTTAATGCTATTTACTAAAAATAAGCGTGGTAAAATAGAAAAAAGTTTTGCAACAAGACGCGGAGCGTTCGAAGATGGGCATGTGTATGTTTTAATTGATGAAAACTCAGCTTCGGCAAGTGAGATAGTAGCAGGTGCCTTACAAGATAACGATAAAGGAACCATAGTAGGAAGACGCTCTTACGGAAAAGGATTAGTGCAACGAGAAATGAAGTTGGGAGATGGAAGTGCTGTTCGCTTAACAGTGTCTAGATATTACACGCCAACTGGACGCTCGATACAACGTTCTTACAAAAAAGGAAATGCCGATTATTTCGATGATTATTACTCAAGAGTAGATAATGGTGAATTATTAGACCCAGAAAAAATTGAAGTAGCCGATTCTTTAAAATTTACAACACCTAACGGAAAAGTAGTTTATGGAGGAGGAGGTATTATTCCAGATGTTTTTGTGGCTTTAGACACAAGTATGCAAAACGAAACCATTACGTTTTTACAACGTAGAGGTTATATTAATAGTTTTGCATTCGAAGTTTTGGAAAAAGATCGTACAGTTTTTGAAGGAGAAACAAGACGAGACTTTATAGAAAATTATAAAGTGGGAGATAGTATAGTTACAGATTTCCAAGACTACTTAAAGATAAAGCGAAGAACAAATATGGTGTTTGTTGCTTATAAAGATGAGGTTAAGCAATACTTAAAAGCAGCTTTGGCAGATCAGCTTTTCGGCTCTGGAGCTTTCGAAGAAGTCGTTAATAAAAAAGACGTTATGATTAACGAAGTGATAACGCTAAGCGAAGAAAAGGAGTACTAAATTATAGTTTTACCTTATCGTGAACTTTAGTATGTTTCCCATTGTTCCAAGTTGTTAAAATATCTGTAGCAACCTGCGCGCCACTTCCAGCAGCTATAGAAAATTGACTTCTCCATCCCGCAAGTGTTCCAGCAACATATAGACCATTATCAATACAGTGATCTGTATTTTTTAACCAAATACGGTCTTTCTCGATAGCGGCTCTAGGATGAGGTTCTATGTAAGATTCTAGACCTTTTATAGTTAATAGATTAGTGTAGCCAACAGCAATAACCAATTGCTTTGTTATATATTCATTTTTGTTGGTAGTAACTTTAAAACCTTCAGTATGCTTCTCTATTTTTTTTGCTTTTTCTTTTTCAATTTGTTGTACTTTAGGATATAAGTCAGCCAATTGTTGTTTTCCTTGAGATAATATATCTTTTCCTAAAGTGCCAGGAGCAAGACCCAGAGCATTATTAAATAATGCATTTTGAAGATGCGATGTTTTCTGGTGAGTAATAATAGCAACATGTTTGTCCTTAGCAAAAGGCTTACTTAATCCAGAACCTAAAACAAGAGCGCAAGATAAACCAGCAGCACCGCCACCAATAATTAAAGTATCTATCATCGTTTTTTAGATTGCGTTTCTATTTTTTTAGAAACACGTAAAATTTGTAATAAAATAATACCACAAAGAGCCGCTAAAATGGTAATTAACCCCACAACACTTTGTCCTTCAAAAGGAGTATTCCAATCTATTTTTGTGGCATTATATATAATGAGACCAATGGCGATAATTGTAAATATGTATGTAAATAATTTCATAAACCTTAATATTAAATCTTCATAAACGCTTTAAAGATACAGAACTAAACCAATAAAGCTTTAATATTTTGAGCAAATAGTTTTACAGCAATAGCTAACAATATTACCCCAAAAACTTTACGTATAATCTTAATACCGTTCGGACCAATAAAACGCTCTATACGACTAGAGGTTTTTAATACAATATAAATAAGGATAACATTTAATATAACAGCAATAATGATGTTTTCTATTCTAAATTCTGCACGTAGCGATAATAATGTAGTTAAACTACCAGGTCCAGCAATTAAAGGAAATGCAAGAGGGAAAACAGAAGCTGTAATAGAATCTCCATCCTCATCATCTTTATAAAGCGTAATACCAAGAATCATCTCTAAAGCAATAAAAAATAAAATAAAAGCACCAGCTACAGCAAAAGAGTTAACGTCTATTCCTATAAGAGATAATAAACTTTTTCCTAGAAATAAGAAAACAACCATAATAACACCCGCAATAATGGAAGCTTTTTCACTTTGTATATGCCCAACTTTTTTACGTAAATCTATAATAATAGGTATGTTTCCTATAATGTCTATTACAGCAAAAAGAACCATAAAGGCAGTAACTATTTCTTTAAAATTAAGTTGCATGACTTGTACGTTTTAAAATTTTCGGCAAAAATAGTGCTTTATAATCATATAGTACATTAAACTAATGTAAAGTTTAATTGTTTGATTAATAAAAAGTAACTCTATTGTTCAGATATTTTCTTTAACTTAAAAAAGAATAAATAGAAGTTGTTTTACAGCAGTTATTTATTCTAGTAATAACAACTATATTTGTACTCTATTAGAGTTAGTATTTATGTTTCAAATAGGAAAAACAATAGTTTCAGAAGAAATTATAGAAAACGATTTTATGTGTAACCTTTCTGCTTGTAAAGGAGCTTGTTGTATAGACGGAGATGCAGGAGCGCCACTTACAGAAGAAGAAACACAGATACTTAAAGATATTTATCCAAAAGTAAAGCCTTTTTTACGAGAAGAAGGTATAAAAGCAATCGAAGAACAAGGCACATTTATTACAAACGGGTTTGGTGAATTAGAAACACCATTAATAAATGGAGCAGACTGCGCCTATGTTATTTTCGATGATAAAAAAACTGCACTTTGTGGAATAGAAGAAGCCTATAACCAAGGTTTAATATCCTGGAAAAAACCAGTATCCTGTCATTTATACCCAGTTCGAGTAAAAGAATACAGTGAATTTTCGGCAGTTAATTACGATAAATGGAGCATCTGTGATGATGCCTGTACATTAGGTAAAGAACTACAAGTACCTATATACAAATTTGTAAAAGAAGCACTCGTTAGAAAATTTGGAGAAGATTGGTATAGCGAACTAGAAAAAGTAGCAGAACAAAAGCTAAATCAATAAAAAAAATCCACTTAATATAATTCCGCTAAACAGTGTGTCTTGTCATTGTAATATGCTATTAAGCTTATAGTAGGTGCGCTAAAATACTCATGATTAGCTTACTAGAGGAAGATGTTTTTAGATGTTAAATTTTCCCATATACAAATTAAAGCTTAAAAACTTTAACATAGCTAAGAAAATAATTATTAAAAAAGTGAAAACACTTTGAACCTCAATAAAACACGCTAGTAGGGTCACATTTCAACATTTAGTGTTAAAAACTTTACGAAGTTTTTGAAGATATTGCCTTTCAGAATTAGATGTAATTTCCAATCTTTGTTTGTCTCTAAAAGAGTTAAAATTTCATTTCAATTTTTCATAAAAAATAATACTAAATTATGTCTCAGAGCGTCGAGCCAATTTTACAAGAAAATAAAGATAGATTTGTAATATTCCCTATTCAGCATCACGATATTTGGGAATGGTATAAGAAATCTGAAGCAAGTTTTTGGACTGCGGAAGAGATTGACTTACACCAAGATCTTACGGATTGGAAAGACAAGTTAAATGACGACGAGCGTTATTTTATAAAACACATTCTAGCGTTTTTCGCAGCTAGTGATGGTATTGTAAATGAAAATTTAGCAGAAAACTTTGTAAATGAAGTACAATATAGTGAGGCAAAATTCTTTTACGGATTTCAAATCATGATGGAAAATATTCATAGTGAAACCTATTCGCTATTAATAGATACCTATGTAAAAGATGAAAAAGAGAAAAACGGTCTATTTAATGCTATAGAAACCTTTCCTGCAATTAAGAAAAAAGCAGATTGGGCTCTTAAATGGATTGAATCTCCAAGTTTTGCAGAACGTTTAATAGCATTTGCAGCAGTAGAAGGTATATTCTTTTCAGGCGCATTTTGTTCTATTTTCTGGTTGAAGAAAAGAGGATTAATGCCAGGTTTAACATTCTCTAACGAATTAATTTCTAGAGATGAAGGTGTGCACTGTGATTTTGCAGTACACCTGCACGAAAAGCATTTAGTAAACAAAGTGCCAAAAGAAAGAATAAGAGAAATTATTGTAGACGCTTTAAATATTGAAAGAGAATTTATTACAGAATCTCTTCCTGCAAGTTTAATTGGTATGAATGCCAAACTGATGGAGCAATATTTAGAATTTGTAACCGATAGACTTTTAGGAGAACTAGGTTGCGAAAAAGAATATAATACAGCAAACCCTTTCGATTTTATGGATATGATTTCGCTTCAAGGAAAAACAAACTTTTTCGAGAAACGTGTATCCGAATATCAAAAAGCTGGAGTGCTTAACAAAGAAGAGGAAGAAGATAAATTCAGTTTTGATGCTGATTTTTAGACAAGTGTGAGTCTTCTGCCTATTAATTTAGGTAACCTAACAAAAACACCACATTAAATAAAGCGAAGTAGCTTCCATTAAATAAATGTGCTAAATGGAAACGAACTAGCGTAATTAAAATAATTCATTAACTGAGATTATAATTTGCCATCAAATGGCACGTTATAAATTTAGAATAACCAACTAACCCTTTTTCTGAATGGGCGATTCAGAAAAACTAAAAAAAGTGTAAAGTATGTTTGTAATTAAAAGAGACGGAAGAAAAGAACAAATAATGTTCGACAAAATCACTGCGAGAATTCGTAAACTATGTTATGGTTTAAATGAACTTGTAGATCCATTAAAAGTTGCTATGCGTGTAATTGAAGGATTATATGATGGAGTAACAACTAGTGAGTTAGATAATTTAGCAGCAGAAGTAGCAGCGACAATGACGACAGCTCACCCAGATTATGCTCGTTTGGCAGCGCGTATATCTGTTTCTAACTTACATAAAAACACCAAGAAAACCTTTAGCGAAGTAATGCAAGATTTGTATACTTACGTGAACCCTAGAACTGGTAAAGATGCACCACTTTTAGCAGACGACGTATACAATGTTATTATGGAAAATAAAGATAGATTAGATTCTACAATTATCTATAATAGAGATTTTGGTTACGATTACTTTGGATTTAAAACATTAGAGCGCTCTTACCTTTTAAAATTAAACGGTAAAATAGCCGAAAGACCACAACACATGTTAATGCGTGTTTCTATAGGAATACATTTAAATGACTTAGATGCAGCCATAGAAACGTACGAATTAATGTCTAAAAAGTATTTTACACACGCTACGCCAACATTATTTAACTCAGGAACGCCAAAACCACAGATGTCATCTTGTTTCTTATTAACAATGAAAGAAGATAGTATCGATGGTATATACGATACATTAAAGCAAACAGCAAGAATATCTCAATCTGCAGGAGGGATAGGTTTATCTATACACAATATTCGTGCAACGGGAAGTTATATCGCAGGAACAAATGGAACTAGTAACGGTATTGTACCAATGCTACAAGTATTTAACGATACAGCACGTTATGTAGATCAAGGAGGAGGAAAGCGTAAAGGAAGTTTCGCAATGTATATTGAACCTTGGCATGCAGATATTTTCGATTTCTTAGATCTTAAAAAGAACCACGGAAAAGAAGAAATGCGTGCAAGAGATTTATTCTATGCCATGTGGATGCCAGATTTATTTATGAAACGTGTACAAGAGGATGGTACTTGGACGTTAATGTGTCCTAACGAATGTCCTGGATTGTGCGACGTACATAGTGAAGAATTTGAAGCGCTTTATACAGGTTACGAAGAAGCTGGAAAAGGACGTAAAACAATTAAGGCACGTGAACTTTGGGAGAAAATATTAGAATCTCAAATAGAAACGGGAACACCTTACATGTTATATAAAGATGCAGCAAACCGTAAGTCTAATCAAAAAAACTTAGGAACCATTCGCTCATCTAACTTATGTACAGAAATTATGGAGTATACCTCTCCAGATGAAGTAGCTGTATGTAATTTAGCGTCTATAGCATTACCAATGTTTGTTAAAAATGGAGCGTTTGATCATAAAGAGTTATTCCGTATTACTAAACGCGTAACTAAAAACTTAAACAGAGTAATCGATAGAAACTATTATCCTGTAATTGAAGCAGAATATTCTAACCTTAAACATAGACCAATTGGTTTAGGAGTACAAGGTTTAGCAGATACTTTTATTAAATTACGTTTACCTTTTACAAGTGATGAAGCGAAGAAGTTAAACAAAGATATTTTTGAAACCTTATACTTTGCAGCAGTTACAGCTTCTATGGAAGAAGCAAAAGCTGATGGGCCTTACGAAACATATGAAGGGTCTCCAATAAGTAAAGGAGAATTTCAGTATAACCTTTGGGGAGTAAAAGACGATGAATTAAGCGGACTTTGGGATTGGGATAAATTACGTAAGCAAGTGCTTAAAAATGGCGTGCGTAACTCATTATTAGTAGCGCCAATGCCAACTGCATCTACCTCTCAAATATTAGGAAATAACGAATGTTTTGAGCCTTACACCTCTAACATTTATACACGTCGTGTATTATCTGGTGAGTTTATTGTTGTAAATAAACATTTATTAGAAGATTTAGTAGAATTAGGTCTTTGGAATGATAGCTTAAAGAATGAAATCATGAGAGCTAATGGTTCTGTTCAAGGTGTAGAAGGGATTCCTCAGGACATTAAAGATTTATATAAAACAGTTTGGGAATTAAGTATGAAAGATATTATAGATATGTCTCGTCAAAGAGGATACTTTATAGATCAATCACAATCCCTAAACCTATTCTTAGAAGGTGCAACTATGGCTAAGTTAACCTCTATGCATTTCTATGCATGGAAGAGTGGCTTAAAAACAGGAATGTACTATTTACGAACTAAGAGTGCAGTAGATGCTATTAAGTTTACTGTAGAGAAAGCTAAGAAAGCGGAACCAGTAGCACAAACTGTAGAAGTGCAACAAACAGTTGTAGAACAAAAACAGCAAAAAGCAGCAAATACAGCAGCTAAATTTGCTAAAGAAACTACAGAGGTTGAGCCAATGACTCCAGAAGAAATGAAAGCGTTAATAGCGCAAGCAAAAGAAGCTGAAGGAGACGATTGCTTAATGTGCGGTTCTTAAGCGAATAGCTTTTTAAAAATTAATTAAGTGTTATAAAAGCATCCTAAATTTAGGATGCTTTTTTTTTGAAATAAAGCCATATTTAATAGATGAATAAAGAGTATATCAAAATAACCCCCGACATTTTAGCAACAAAAGGACAACGATTTACAAACAATGTAATAGATGTTATATTATTACAAGCTTTTAGTTATGGACTTGCTTACTTATTCTTTTATATAGGTGAGTATACGGGCTATTATGGCATGCATGACTATTGGAATGCAATGTCTACTTTTGAAGACTATTTAATTGGTTATATTATACATACAGCCTATTTTTTTATTATGGAAAGCTTAACGAATAAAACGGTAGGTAAGTATATTACAAAAACAAAGGTTATTAGTCAAGAAGGTAATAGGCTAACAGAATGGAAAATTTTTATAAGGAGTTTGTGTAGACTGATACCTTTTGATACCTTTTCTTTTTTAGGTGAAAACGGTAGGGGTTGGCATGATTCTATATCTAAAACTTATGTTGTCGATATAGCTAAATATGAAGCTAAAAAGAAATCAAATGATAGTATAGATCAAATTGGTCAAGCCATTTAAGAATAATAAAAAAGCATCCTAAATTTAGGATGCTTTTTTTGTAAATATATATAGACTAATACTAATCTGTTGATACCATTAAGGCAAAAAACTTATTAATATTAGGGAGGATTATAATACGTGTACGTCTGTTTTTAGAACGCCCATCTCTAGTATCGTTATCTGTTAAAGGTTGGTAACTACTACGTCCCGAAGCAATTAATTTTTCAGGAGCTACACCATAAGAGTCTTGTAATTTTCTTACTACAGATGTTGCTCTAAGGACACTTAAATCCCAATTGTCTGCAACGCGTTCTGTGTTAATGCTTCTAGAATCTGTATGGCCTTCAACCATAACGTCTATACTCGGTTCAGAATTAATAACGTCTGCTAATTTTTGTAAGATATTGTTTGCTTTAGAGCTTAATCTATAACTTCCACTGTTAAACAGCATTTTATCGGAAATAGAAATCATAACAACAGTTTCGTTAATATCTACACTAATGTCTTCGTCTTCATTTAAAGTACTTGTATCTATAGTACGATTAAGATGGTAGTCTACGGCTAAATTCATAGAATCCTTTAATGTTTTTGCATTGTTTAATGCTTCAGGATTCACTTTAGTAAGGGTTTCTCGCATTTTTTGCTTAGTAATATTAGAAGCTACAGCACCATCGGCAGAAACACCAATCTTAGTATCGTTTTCTAATTTTAAGCCTTCTACATTATCTGTTAACGAATTAATTTTAGAATTGTATTGGTCTACTCTTGCCTCAATGACTGCAAATTTATGTTCTAAATCTTCTTTTTCTACTCTAGTCTTGGTAAGTTCACTCGTCAATTCACCTTTTTCTTGTTCTAACGCTAAGTATTTCTTTTTAGAAACACATGAAGACAATACTAAAAGGGATACTAATGCTACTGAAAAAAATCTCATATAATTTGTTTTTGGTTTTCTATAAGTACGAAACAAATTCAATTATGGACTTTTAGAAGATTTTATTTTAAAATAACTTTAACAGTAATGAGTCTAGAATAGTTTTAGTTATATTCATGCTATTAAATATTAAAAATGAATAACAGACTTAAAGAAGTAGCACTGGTCTTTTTTAAATTAGGATGCTTTGCCTTTGGAGGACCAGCTGCCCATATTGCTATGATGGAAAATGAAGTTGTAGTAAAACGCAAATGGATGACTAGAGATTATTTTTTAGACCTTATTGGTGCCACCAATTTAATTCCTGGTCCTAATTCTACAGAAATGACAATGCATTGCGGACATGAACGCGCAGGTAAAGCTGGGCTATTTGTAGCTGGAATAGCATTCATTTTTCCTGCAGTTATAATTACCGGATTATTAGCCTATTTATATGTAGAATATGGTACTTTACCACAAGTAGAACCTTTTGTTTTAGGTATAAAACCAGCAGTACTGGCTATCATAGCAGCAGCAGTAATTAAGTTAGGTAAAAAAGCAATAAAAACTAAAGAACTTATAATTATTGGAAGTTTAGTACTAATAGCTAGTTTATTAGGCGCTAATGAAGTGCTGGCACTATTATCTGCAGGCGTTTTAGGAACATTATATTTTTATATTAAAGATAAAGCGACCTCTAATTTAAAGAGTGTTTCGCCTCTATTTTTATCATTAGGACTTGGAACCTCATTAGCTAAGATTTCTGCTCTTAATGTATTTTTAGTCTTCTTAAAAGTTGGTGCTATTTTGTATGGAAGCGGTTATGTGCTTTTTGCATACTTAGATGCCGAATTAGTAACTAAAGGATGGCTAACACGAGTGGAGTTAATAGACGCTATTGCCGTAGGGCAATTTACACCGGGGCCAGTATTATCTACTTCTACTTTTATAGGTTATCAATTATCTGGTGTATGGGGCGCAATAGCAGCTACTACAGGCATTTTTTTACCGTCTTTTCTATTTGTATTGATGCTGAATCCATTTATACCAAAAATGAGGAAATCTAAAGTACTACGTTACTTTTTAGATGCAGTTAATGTTGCAGCAGTTGCAGTAATGTTAGCAGTACTTATAATAATGGCTAAAGAAACCCTACTAGATTGGAAAACTATAATTATAGCAATAGGCGCTTCCTTTTTAGTTTTTAAAACTAAAGTAGGTCCTATTTGGACTATCATTATAGGGGCTGTATTAGGATATGTTTTTAGTTTTCTTTAATTACCTAACAAACTTAACCCTATAAAAGTTTTAACGAAATGTTACCTAAAAATGCGTATTTATGTTGTAATATAGTTGACGCAATTTTTATAAATGGACTATAGTTAACATCAATTAAATTTATTTAGACAACAACGCTATTAATGAATTTACCAAAAAAAATAAGCTTTATAATACTGCTGTTACAGAAGACTTAAGATTATTAGAACGTTTATTCTATCAATTACGAAATGTGTTTTATTAATTAGCTATTCCATAAAACAGAAAATCCTCCTAATATTACATTAGGAGGATTTGTTATTGTAAATAGTTATTTAACTATTCTTCTTCTTTTACTGTTGCAGGAGTAACATCGCTATCGTGAGCATTATGGTATTCCTCTAATAGATTCATTGTTGCGTTTAATAAATCTTTAGTTTCTAATAATAACCCAAAGTAAAGTGTTGTGTTTTTAGGACTAGATTCTTCTGTTCTAGTTCTTGCTACTTGCTTTACAATTTTTGAAGTTACTATATCTAATACTTCTTTTTTGCGATTTAAAATAGCTCCAATCTCTTCAAAAGAACGAGAATCGAAAGCGCCTTTTATATCATTAAATAAAGCTTCTAATACATCATCAACTTCTTTTAACTCTTTAACTTGGCTAAATTTAAGTTTTTTATGATTGTTGTTAATATGCTTATGGCTGGCTTTAGAAATGTATTCTAAAGATTGCGTCATGTCTTGTAAGTAACCTAAAATATTGATGTAGAAATTACTTGCGCCAACACTAGATTCATCTAAGTTTTTAATAAAATAGAAAATGTTGTCTCTTAAATTATCTACTTCCTCAGAGAGCTTAACTACTTGCTTTTTATTCTTTTTAAGAGAAGCTAAATCTTGCTTAGCTAAACCTTTAATTGCGTTGGTGTAAATTCTATTTCCACGTTTTACAACACTTGCTATGTTTTTTGCACTTTCATGAATAACACCTTGTACAGAGCTACTTTCTTCAGATGTTGTTAAACTATCTTCATCGATTGCTTTGTTAGATTTGTTTTTATGTGATAAGTAATTTCTAACTAATAAAATAACTGTTAATAGTAATAATATTGGAGTCATTACCGTTGGGTTAGCTTGTACTAAGAATACAACAAAACCAGCAGCAATAAAAGCACCTAAAGCTGTACCAAACCAACCGCCAATAACATTTAATACACCAGCAACTCTATATACAGCACTTTCTCTACCCCAAGCACGATCTGCGAAAGATGTACCCATGGCTACCATAAAAGTTACATAAGTTGTAGATAATGGTAATTTCATAGATGTTGCTATAGCAATTAATACACCAGCCACCATTAAGTTAACAGAAGCTCTAATCATGTCAAAGGCAGGAGCATCTATACTTTGATCTTTTGTTAATGCAAGAGTATCTGGTTTTTCAAAGCTTCTTCCTATGCTTTGTTGCATAGATTTTGGTATAATAGCACTCATAACATCAGATAACCATGACGTTCCTTTTACAACACTTCTAGATAACATGTTAGGCTCAAATTTTTCGTGTGTATCGCCTTGACGAGATAAACTTAATTCTGTTTCAGCAACTGTTTTTGCTTTTTTAGAAAACCATAGAGTTAATACCATTATAGCCCCAGCTATGAATAATAATAATGGTTCTGCGGGCACTTTTTTATCTAAAACAGACATAGACATTGCTGAGTCCATTCCGCTAGCTATCCATGCTTCATAAGAGTGATATGCTGCCATTGGTACACCAATGAAATTTACTAAATCGTTACCAGAAAAGGCTAATGCTAAACCAAAAGTACCAACTGCGATTACAACTAGTAATATTGTTTTTTTAGTAATGGCTTGAAAGGCATAAGAAACGCCTAACCATAATACAAAACTTCCAAGGATAATAAATATTTCATTGCCTTCAACAAGACCTTTTAAATCTTTATAATAAGGTGTCCCTTTTAATCCTTTTAAGAAAATAAAATAAGTAATAGCTGTTAAACAAACGGCCCCAAATATAGTTCCGAAGTTTTTAATTTTATTCTCGTATTGAAACGTAAATATTAAACGCGAAACCCATTGTACTATTGCACCAACAGTAAAAGCAATAAATACAGACATAACAATACCAGTAATAATTGTAATGGCTTTTTCTGTATTAATATAACTTCCTAAATCTGATAATGTTTGTGAATCTGAGTCTGTAATTTTTATTAACGACATGACAACAGCTGCGCCTAATAAATTAAATACAATAGATACTGTGGTTGAGGTTGGTAAACCTATAGTATTAAAGAAATCTAATAATAAGATATCTGTAATCATTACCGCCATAAAAATGTACATAATCTCTTCAAAAGAGAACATCGCAGGTACAAAAATACCTTTACGTGCCACTTCCATCATACCGCTAGAAAAAACGGCTCCAATAAAAATACCTAAACTAGCAACTATCATTATAGTTCGCATAGAAAGTGTCTTAGAACCAATAGCTGAGTTTAAGAAATTAATGGCATCATTACTAACACCAACTACAATATCAGCTACCGCTAAAATTGTAATGGCAATTAACATAAATAAATAAATATTATCCATAATTTTTAATTAAAATAAGTTTGCAAATATCTGTAGTGTTATTGAGTGTAATGTTATCTCAATGTTATGTTTTAACTAACTTGTTTAGAAGTGAATGTCAAATCCTAATCTAAAAGTAATATTATCGTCGTTACCATCTACTGTTGTGTAACTTAAATCACTCTGTATTTTTAATTTATGACCTACAATAAATTTGTTTACACCTAAAGTGTATTGGTCAGTTGGTAATTGCCCAGTAACAGTTTCATAATCTACAGTTGTATAACGTCCAGCTATTTCATAATTATTTTTAAATAAATAACCTGCTTGTAAATTTAAAGCATTTCCTGTTAATACAACATCTCCAGTTGGAGTTATGCCATCTATTTCTGTTGCAATTTCTTCATCTGCAGTACGTTTAGCATACTCACCCATAAAAGAAAAACCTTTATATTTAAACATGGCGTCTGCAAAAATAGTAGTCTGATCTGTTTCATAAATAGAACCATCAGCTCTAATCATATAATCTCCTGCAAATCCACGCTCTCTTACAGCATCTTGATTATAGTTATATGTAAAACCAACCATTAATTTTGGTGTTTCTTCTTTTTTAATTGCAGATTGTACATAATCTCCTTTAGATTTAAATTTTCCGAAAGGTAAAAACTCTACACGAGCAGTATACTGTAAACCACCTTCGTTTCCTTCTGTTACATTACGACCTTCACCTTGTGAGATTGCAAATTTTTCACGCATTAAAAAATTACCACCTAAGTTAGACTTGTGGCGTAATTGCACTCCTAAATCACGGTCGATATTAAAACGACTGTTTAATAAAGAACGATCAATTAGTTGAAGGTTTGCAGAAGACACCACACGTTCTACGTTACCAGGAAGTTTAGTCTGTCCAGCCCAAAGCTCCCAGTTTTTAGCAAAATTCCACATTAATACAGCGTCAAGAATATAACGCGGTGTATTTCTGTTAAATTGATTAGCACCAGATATATCTCTATTAGATAATCCTAACTCTATTTTATATTTTAATTTTGGACTGTAAGCAAAACCATCAAACTTTAAACGAGCTCTACGAACAATAAAATTATGATCTGGGCTACCATATTGGTTTCCATCATGATCCCACGAGGACATAGAACGAACTTGAAAACGTGGTGCAAATTTTACACTAAAAGAACTGTCTTTAGCTGTAAAGTTAATTAATCCTTTTCCGAAAGTAGTATCACTAATTTCTTGTGCACTTGTAGATAAAAATGCACATAATAAAAATGCCGTAAGGGTAATTTTAAGTTTCATTATAATTATTAGTTTTTTGTCGCTGCAAATAACTAACTCTAATGTTAACTTAATGTTTCCAAATGATTAATTTTGAGTAGTTTTTAATATACAAAAAAAGACTGCCTTGGCCTTGGCAGTCTCATTAGAAATCATAATAATGTAGTCGACAAAAACTAATAGATTATATGAAATACTAATTGTTTTGTCTTAAGACATTGCAAAGATGATTAATGAAGTTAAACTAAATGTAATGCTAATATTAAGGAATTATTAAGGCTTTTCTCAATGCTTTTAAGTTGTTAAGTTATTATAAGTCAGGTGAATAATTTTTCAATGTTAAATTAATGTTACGTAATAGTTGCTTAAATGTTATCTAATTTATATCTTTGAGTTATAATGTTAAACCCATAATTATGAAGAAATCAATTTTATTTTCTATTGCCTTTTTAATTGCTGTGGTATCTTATGCTCAAGAAGAGCGAGATTTAAAACTTAACAAAGACACAAACCTAATAGAAGTTGTTTATTATCATGACAATGGAGTTGTAAGCCAAACTGGAACTTACACTTTAGATGGTAAACTACAAGGGGAATGGCTTAGTTATAGCACAGAAGGCAAGAAACAAGTTTCTGCAAATTATGATAATGGTAAAAAAGTCGGCAAGTGGTTTTTCTGGAAAGAGACCACTCTTAAAGAAGTAGATTATAACAATAATGCTATAGCTAGTGTTAGCGAATGGGAAATAAAAGCGCCTGTTGCTGATAGAGACTAAGTGTTAAAATTGAGTCGTCCTAAAATAGGTTGACAGATTTAAAATAAATTAAACCAGAGCATTTAACAGCTCTGGTTTTTTGTTGTG